>DATHQD010000019.1:0-267564 GCA_035483045.1 Terriglobales bacterium | reverse complement strand
GATGCCGACCACAGCCTGCCGTACCTCATGGCTGTCGCGCTCTTGGACGGCGATGTGCAGCCGGCGCAACTCGAGCCCAGCCGGATTGAAAAGAGAGATGTCCAAGATTTGATGCAGAAGGTCACGGTGAGACCTGACGCTGGCCTTACGGCCCGTTACCCGGCCGACCTCGCGAGCCGAGTGACCGTCCGGCTAAAGAGTGGCACGTCGTTCACCCAGGAAATCTCAGATTTCCCCGGTGCCCCTGCGCGGCCATTCACCTGGAAGGAGATCGACGCGAAATTCGACAAGATGGTCGCGGCGCGCATAGACGATGGACTAAGCCGAAAAATCAAAGCTGCCGTGTGTTCGCTGGAGAACATCCAGATCAGCGAATTGATGAAGCTGCTGGCCTTCGCCAAGACCGAAGAGATGGCTGCCTGACGCGGTATCGTCATTGGCGGGTGGCCCGTCCTATCGCGAAGCGAAGGCGGGTGGCCCATTCTAAATTTCGCGCTCTTTGCGAAATTTAGAGTGGGGACTTCTAACCCCATATAGATCATTATGGATGCGATGTAACTATATAATTGTACGGACGAACAATAAACGCAAATGTTCCACGTGGAACATTTGTATGTACAACGTCGGGCGCACGGGTTCAGGAACCAATGGGGACAGACGGACGTTCCCTCAAACCAACGGCAAACGTCCGGTCTGTCCCCGGGCTGTTTGTCTTCAGCTATTGACCATCGCAGGTCACATCGTTGTTCCAGTCGACGAATGCGCCTTGCGGGTTACCGCGCCAGGCCCAGACGTGCAGCTCGAAGAATGACGGAATGTTGAAGCGATTTGGGGCACCGACGAAATTGAAGACCTGCCCGTCGAGCACCGGAGGAGTGTTGTTATTGGCGGCGAGCCAGCTCGCCGAGTCCAGAATGAACTCGACCCCTACCAGCGTCATCTTGCCATTCGAAGGCTCATAGATGAGTGCCTGCGGTTGCGCGGGATCGAGCGTGAGGTTGCCAAGCAGCGTGCCGTTGACATAGTGCACGCCCATCGCCCCGTGGTCCGTACCGGCGACGCAACCAAGAAATGGTCCGTACCCGGCTGCCGTGGCGTCGTTGACATCGACATACCGACGCGTTCCTGCACGAACCAGTTTGACCAGCGAGGCCTGTTGCGAGGCTTGATGAGCGGCTGCGTGATCGGAAGGCTTCTCGGAGGCCAGAAGTGGGGTGGCAATGAAGAGGCTGCCAAACAAGGCCAGACTTACGGTTCGTGAAACTGATCGTTGTGAAACTGATCGTTGCGACACTGATCTTTGGATGAGCTGGGAGATTGGCGCTGTCATAATTTTTTCCTTACATGCATTGATCGTTTATGCACTGATCGTTGGATTGTCCGCCGCAATCGCTTGTGCGGCGGACTCGACTCCGCCGATCTTGCATTGAACCAGGAGGGCGAGCAATCCCCGCCTCCTCCTTCGTTCCCCAAAATTTCCTCCATCTGATAACTCTAAGAAAACACTAGGTGCCCCGTCCTTATGTCTGCGCCTTTGTATACACAAGGCGGGGATTTTGACCCCTTATGAAGATGGCCTCTGCTTGTAGGCCGCAAGCGGAAAGAACTGTGGTAGCCTTAGTGGCCTTACCGGAAGTTCGTATGTTGACAGCGGCGCCACCCTCCCGTGTCCTTCGATTCGATAATTTTGAGCTCGATGTTCGGGCCGCCGAGCTGCGAAAGGCGGGAGTTAAGATCCGCCTGCAAGGTCAACCAATACAAGTACTGGCCACGTTGCTGAACAACGCCGGTGAGCTGGTGACCAGGGAAGAACTTCGAGCCCAGGTCTGGCCGGCGGAAACCTTCGTCGATTTTGACCACAGCCTGCACAATGCCATCGCGCGAATTCGTGAAGCGCTGGGAGACTCCGCAGGAACTCCGCATTACATCGAAACCCTGCCGCGCAGGGGATACAGATTTATAGGCGCGGTGGAGACAGTTGGCATTGAGGAATCGCCGCCCACATTAACCGAGCCTGCAACGGACATTCCGGTTGCACCGACTCAAAGCTGGACCCGCACTCTCCTCATCGCTGCCCTTCTGGCGATCCTAGCCGTCGCGGGGCTTGTGATGCTGAGACCGATTCTTTCGCATCGCGCAGCTGCCACAACTACCGTGCGTTCCATCGCCGTACTGCCGCTCGATAACTTCTCCGGAGATCCCGCGCAGGAATATTTCGTCGACGGCATGACGGATGAGTTGATTACCGATCTGGCCAAGATCGGCGGCCTCCGTGTTATCTCCCGAACTTCCGTGATGCGTTACAAGGGCACGCGGAAGGCCTTACCAGAGATTGCTCGAGAATTGAACGTGGATGGCATCATCGAAGGATCGGTCATGCGTTCGGGGCAGCGCGTGCGAATTACGGCGCAGTTGCTGTACGGACCCACGGACAAGCATCTTTGGGCAGAGACCTATGAGCGTGACCTTGGGGACGTCCTCAGTTTGCAAAGCGAGGTGGCGCAGGCGATCGCGCAGCAAGTCCGCGCCCAGGTAACGCCGCAGCTGCAGGCTCGTTTGAAGGCCGTGCATCCGGTAAATCCGGAGGCTTACGACGCTTACATGAGGGGACGTTATTACTTCTTCAACGCCTTCACTACGCCGCAGGACCTTGCCCTGGCCAAGACCAATTTCGAAGAGGCGGTTCAGAAAGATCCGGGATTTGCGCTGGCTTACTCGGGCGTGGCGGACGCGTACCTTTATTCCGCGCTCTTCCGGCAAGTGTCGCCCGAGAGCGCTTACGGCCCCGCGGAAGACGCTCTTCGACACGCGCAGAGGCTGGACGATAATGTCGGCGAAATCCACGACACGCTCGCGGTCATCAGTTGGCGGTACAAGTGGGATTGGGCGGCAGCCGAACGAGAGCTTAACCAGGCGATCGCGTTGGTGCCGAGCTACATTTGCGCCCATGAGGATCGAGCCGCATACCTCGCCTTCAGAGGGCGTCGGTCTGAGGCTGAAGCGGAGGTGGCCAAGAGTCTCGAATTAGATACCAGCGTCAGCTCGGCCATGACGGAAGCGGCGGTTTATTACCAACTGCGCGATTTCGATAAATTGGTCGAGGCCAGCCGTAGAGGAATCGTTTTAAATCCTGATGAGTGGGTCGAGCATTTGTTTCTGGGCATCGGTTATGAGGGCACGGGAAAACGATTGGAGGCTATCGCTGAATACCAGAAAGCCGTTGAGTTGTCTGGCGGCGATCAGGATGCCACAGCGGCGCTCGCGCACGCCTACGCGGGTATAGGGCGAAAAGCTGAAACTCAGAAGATGCTTCAGGACCTACAGAAAGAATCCACAAAAGTCTTTGTCTCGCCTTACTTGATCGCAACGTTATATGCGTCGCTCGGTGACAAAGATACAGCCTTCAAGTTGCTTGACCAAGCCTATAGGGAAAAATCGCTGGAGATGTCCTGGCATCTGAAAGCTGATTTGCGGATCGATAACCTCCGCTCCGACGCTCGCTTTCAGAACCTGCTTAGCCGGGTGGGCTTAAAAGACTAAACCAACCTCTAACGGCAGTTCCACAAACATCCATTTCCGCCCCCGGACAATGAGTCTAGTGCTGATCGCAGCGTAATAACTACCCACACGTGTCGGTTTAGCCACAAACTGATCTCACATGATAATGCACTTGCTACGTACATTTTGATACATACAAACATGAACCGACAAATGTTGCGTGAACATTTGTATGTACAATCTTGGGGGCAGGCGTCCGGCCTCGCGCTTCAGGCTTTCGGTGTTTGCCCGCTCCGGCGAAGAGTTATCAGGTCAATTATTAAGAGCGTGTTACTTGCGATAACGCTGCTCTAAATGTTGGAAGCGCGGGTCGGTTCGCAGCGAGGAGAAGTAGGGGCTGCCATCGAGCGCGGCAAAGTCGTGGAATCCCAATTCGAAGGTCTTCTGCAGTGTGGCGAGAGCTTTCTCTTTGTCGCCGTGAGCTGCGTATGCCGCGCTCAAGAAGTAATAGTTGATGGCCGACGGTACAGCAGTTTTCGCCAGGGCCACGATCGCCTGGTCATAGTCTCCCTGTGCCAGATAGGTTTGCCCGAGGCCCATGTCCGCCATCAGGCTGTTCGGACTTAGTTCTTTCTCGTGCTGGAAAGAGGCAAGCGCCTCCGCATAGCGCTTCTGGAGGAGGAGGGCGCGGCCAAGATGATAGTACGCGGGAGGGAACGACGGTTGCAGGCGCAAAGCTTCCCGTGCGGCCTTCTCAGCCCCGACGGGATCCGGCGGCTGCTTGTAACCGAGCGCCCACGAGAGTTGGTCCCAGGCATGGCTGCTGTTTGGGTTCAGCCCGGTAGCAGTGCGAAACTCATTGGCTGCGTTGTCATATTCGTACTTGCTCATCAGGACTGATCCGAGGGCCACATGAACCTCAGGCAATCGGGGATCGACGGCTAGCGCTCGCTGCGCATATTCCTCGGCATGCTGCAGGTGCGCTGGCGTTGAGTCAAGATTGCGATAGATCTGCACTTCTACCCACGCCAGCCCGGCGAGAGCAAGAGCATAATTCGGGTCCGACTTAAGAGATTCCTCAAAGGCCCGGCGAGCCGCCTCAATCTTTTCCGGTTGATCGGGATACTGCACCAGCGCTTGACCGCGCAAGTACGCGTCGTAGGCTTGCACGTTTCCCGTATAGCGGTGGTGAATGGCCTGCTCTTCTTGCGGAGTGAGCTTTAGGTTGAGCGACTGCGCGATCTTTAGCGCCGTTTGCTCCTGTAGCGAAAAAACGTCTTTCATCTCTCCTGTGAAATCGTCGGCCCACACCTGAAATCCGGAGGCTGAGTCGATCAGTTGCACGTTGATACGGACCTGGTCGCCCGCCTTGCGTACGCTTCCTTCGAGCAAATAGCGGACACCGAAGGCCTTGCCGAGCTCGGCGGCGCTCTTGTCGGAGGTTTTTACCGCCATGACCGAGGAATGCGAGACCACGTCGATGCCTTCGATTTTGGCGAGCTTGGTGGTGATTTCATCCGTCATTCCATCGCTGAAGTAAGTGCTGTCCGGCTCAGCGCTCAGGTTTTGTAGGGGAAGGACGGCAACGGACGGCTTGGTGGCTGCTGCGCCGGACTGCGCCGGAGAATGTCTCTCATACCAGGCGATGCCTCCGATCGCGAGGACTAGAATCAGCGCGGCAATCGTCGCCAAAATTGGACCGCGTTTCGATCGGTGCCGAGCTTGATCCGGCACGTTCGCCGCAGCGGTTCGCCCCGACTCCGACGAGCGCTGAATGCGTTTCAAATCGGCGCGCAATTCAGCGGCGGACTGGTAGCGCAAGGCTCGGTCTTTCTCCAACGCCTTTTCGAGGACGCGCTCAAATTCGGCGGGCAGCGCCGAATTCAGTCGCAGCGCTGACACTGGTGGGCGGTTCATGATTCCATCGAAAATCACGCCAGTGCTGTCGCCCGCGAAAGGCAATACGCCCGTCGCCATCTCGTAAAGGACGACTCCGAACGAGAACAAATCGGCGCGGCCGTCGAGATCCTTGGCGCGCACCTGTTCCGGCGACATGTAAGCGACTGTGCCGAGCGTGGAGCCGGGGCTGGTGAGATGCTCGTCGCCGACGGCGGTCATGGTGTTCGCCGCATTCAGAGTCGAAGAACCTCCGGCTGCGACCTTCGCCAAACCGAAGTCGAGAATCTTGGCGTGCCCACGTTCAGTGACAAAGATGTTGGCTGGCTTGATGTCACGATGAACGATTCCCTTGGCGTGGGCGGCATCGAGCGCGTCGGCAATCTCAATGGCCAGAGCGAGCAATACATCGAACTCGACGGGCTTACCGCCGATGCGGTGCTTCAGCGTCGTGCCATCGAGAAATTCCATGGCGATGAACGCTTGCCCATCCTGCTCGCCGATGTCATAAATCGTGCAGATGTTCGGATGATTCAGTGCCGATGCTGCCTGCGCTTCGCGTTGAAAACGGGCGAGCGCCTGGGGATCGCGAGCCACGTCTTCTGGCAGAAATTTAAGCGCAACAAAACGCTGCAGGCGCGTGTCTTCGGCCTTGTAGACAACGCCCATGCCGCCGCCCCCCAGCTTCTCTACGATGCGGTAGTGCGAGATGGTTTGTCCGATCATGGGAAGAGGAAGCTGATTCGCAAGTTACTTTTTCTGCGCGGCGGCTCGCTCCTGCAAGGCGATCGTGACTGCGCGCAGCATGTCTCCGGCGGGAGCGGGCTTGCCGGTCCAGATTTCGAACTGGCGGGCGGCCTGTTGTACGAACATTTCTACTCCAGGGATGACGGCGATTCCCTTGGTGCGGGCTACGCGCAGCAGATGCGTCTCGACCGGGTCGTAGACCATATCGAAGACGACCTTGGCCTGAATCTCTTCGTCTTTGAGAGGGCAATCGCGCGTGTTTCCCATGCCGACGGGCGTGGCGTTGATGATGACGTCGAAGGCCACCTTGCGCAGGTCGGCTCGTTTGATAGTGTGCGCTTTGGCCTGGCGGGCTAGCTTCTGTCCTTTGACGGAGGTGCGATTGAGGACCCAGACTTCGGCTCCGCGCTCTTTTAGACCGAAGACGGCGGCGCGCGCCGCGCCTCCCGCGCCTAGCACCAGAACCTTCGCGTCCTCGATGGTGATGCGTTGTTCTAGCGGTCGCACCACTCCGGCGACATCGGTATTGAAACCGTAGAGCTTGCCCTCGGCTCCGCGGACTACGGTGTTGCAGGCGCCGATCTTCGATGTGTGCGCGTCGGTGTTGTCTAGGTGCGGAACGATTGACTGCTTGTAGGGCATGGTGATGCTCAGCCCGTGCAGCGGAATCTCGCGCACGCAATAAAGAAGATCCTTGAGCGTTTTGGCGTGGAGCGGGAGATAAACGCCGTTGACATTCTCGCGGCGCAGCGCCGTATTCATGATGACAGGCGAGAGCGAGTGGCCTATGGGATCGCCGGCGACTCCATAGATGCGGGTGGCGGCGTCGACCTGATCGATGCGGTAGATGCTGCGCAGATCGCGCGCGCTGATCTGGCCGGGCGCGGTTTTGAGGCCGGCGCTGGGGTCGACGGCTCCGAAAGTAAATGCGCTGCCGGCGCGCACTCCGAGGACGCGGCTGATGACGCCTTGCTCGCCCATGCAGACGCCGATCAGCGCATGCTGGCCGCTGTTTGCCTGGAGAAACTTCATCATGGTTACGTTGTCGGAGAGCGTGGTCGCGGTGCCGACAATTTTGTAGAAGTCGGCGGGAACCTTCAACATTTTCGCGAGCGTTTCGTCGAGGTTGCGCGTGGCGTGGAAATCGTGGAACGAGATGATGAGTCCGGCGCGACTGCGCAGGCGGGCGATGGCGTCGGGCTTGGATTTCAGCGCGCTCTGCATTTCGAGGTCAACGAGTTGGCAGCCCGCCGCGCGGGCCTTGGTGAGGATCTCTAATTCGGAGGCGAGGGAGCCCTTGAACTTGCCTCCATTGTCAACGCGGCGGCAGGTGCCTACGGCGGTCACGTACTGGTGGGTTTCTAGAAAACGATGGATCTTCGGCAGCGCGGCCAGGGGCTGTTTGAGGTAATCCAAACGAAACTCCAGAAAGGGGTTATCGCGCGCCATAGACTCGGCGGTGGCGAGCATTTCTTCTACCGTGTCGTCGCCGAGGGCCAGGCAGACTCGGGGCAGGCGCTGGGGCAAGAAACGGGGCGCGACAGTGGACGATAAAGCTAAGGCCATTTTGTTCTTACTTGCTGTAACTACTGTTCTTAGTGACGGCGCGATATTACAGGGGCGTAAGCGCAGATGCAACATAAGGATTGCCAAAAGCGCCAGAATGAAGACTCTCAAAGGGCTCGGAAACACTTTTGGGCAAAGGGGCTAAACACCCTCGTAACCTTGACCGTTACCCCAGCGCTTGTTACTTTTCGGCTGTAACCCTAGTCTTCCGTGAGAGATAGCGAGAGAGATAGCGGGAGCACACGCAGACGAATCGGCAGTCGGAGGTAAGATGAAGAAAACAGGATTGTTAATGCTACTGACGCTGGCGGCAACGCTCGCCGCGGCGCAGCAGTCGACGCAGCCGAGCACGCCCGACGCGGACGGAATCGTACACACTGCGGTTAACGTACCCTTCGTGCGCTTCCAGACGCCAACTACGGCCGACATTTACTGCGCCGGCTTTCTTACCAAAGAGCGCATTCCCAATGCCAACTATGTGGATGGCGGTCTGGAGACTCCGACCTCAACCAAGTTCGAAATTGGGGAACTCATCTACCTCGCGGGGAGCGGTTATCAGGCGGGCCAGCTCTATTCGATCGTGCGCCAAGTGCGCGACGTCAATGAGTACGAGATTTATGCCGGCCAGAACAAGGTACTGGCGAACGCCGGTCGCCCATATAGTGACATTGGCCGGGTGCGAATCGTCGATACCCGGAGCCACAGCGCCATCGCCCAGGTGGAGTACAGTTGCGATCCCATCAATCCCGGCGACATCGCCGTACCTTTCGTGGAAAAACCGCGCGTTTCTTTCCACGTGCCGGGGCATTTTGATCGCTTCGCGCCATCTTCTGGCAAGCTGACGGGCAGGGTCGTGCTCGGCAAAGACTTTGACGGCTTCCTCGGCACAGGCATGAAGCTCTATCTCAACATGGGTTCGAACCAAGGCGTGAAGGTGGGCGATTATTTTCGCGTCGTGCGTCCTTATACGGCCACGCTCGCCGACCCGGTGGACTCGCTCTCCTTTAAGGCGCAGACTTCAGAAGATACGCAGATGTTTCCGCCCACGTTTGAAGCTGGCCGCTTCACCAAGACCAAAGGCCCAAACATTCATGTGGCCGACTTGCCGAAGCGCGCCGTCGGCGAAGTGGTGGTGTTGAACGTCACTCCAACCGCCTCATCGGCGATGGTCGTCTTCGCACTGGAAGATGTTTACGCGGGCGACACGGTCGAACTGGACGAGCAGCAGCAGTAAAGCGAAAATTAACTGTAAACATTGACAGAGACGCGGCTTGCCGCGTCTCTTTATTTTTGGGCGGAGAAATTCCTCGGTGGTAGAGGAGAGGGGGAAAGCCTGGCCTACAAGGCGAAACGCAGGACACTCAGCGGAAGAAACGAATTTTTGGGTTGCCGGGAATCATCGCGCTGGCGACGACTACCACTACGATCACAACGGCTAATTCCATACTGCCTCACAACGGCCTAGTTACAGCAAAGCGCCAGCTCATCAGCTTACTTCGTTTTAGCTAGAACACAAGGGTACGAAAGTGGGGGTAGTTGGGCCACTGGGACCTTTGTAACTCTCCCTCAGGCGAGGCGCACCCGATAGCTCCAAAGAGGAGCTAATAAATGAGCGAACAGGAACTGGTTTTCAATATTAAAGAACTTCATGTATTAAGCCTCACCTGCGGGAACTGTGGCCATGGGACGATCTTCGATTTTGAAACTCAGGACTATCAGGAAAAGTTGATTTCGCCCAAGTGCGCCGTGTGCAACACTGAGCTGGAGGTTGATCTGAAAGAGCAACTCAATGCTTACCGCGCCTTCTATGAGAGTATGTCGAAATGTGCACGCATCGAATTCCGGGTGCGTTTGAATAAGCCTGAAGCAGCAGCGTCTGCCAGCGAAGTGCGGGAAGCAGTTTCTTCAGCGGTAGCTGAAGTGCAGGAGGCGGTAACCACCACCTTTGCGAGAGAACTTGCTGGCCGTGCCTAACCAGAAAGGGAGCAGGAGCCGCTCTTTCAGCCCTCGCTGCTGCTCATAGGCTTCCAGCATGCCGTAATCACAAGCCGGATCAAAATTCAGAGCAGCCCCGTGCCAAAGTTGGGTACGCGGCAGCGGGGAGCGGTTCAGGGAAGCCAACCGTGAACGGTTTTCTCCGTCGATTCAGCCGACAACTTCGACATCGGAATCCCCAAAAACCTCGGCGGTGAACGCCTCGATGGTTGCGTCCTTGCGCCAGGCATCGAGCGGCAAACCGGCTTTGCGGCAGGTTTGCTCGAGAAAAGTTTTGCGGTCCCAATTCTGTTCCACGGGAACCTGGGGCAAGAGCAAGCCGCGGTGAGGACCTTGCGAGATCAATAAACCATGGCGTCCTACTTCGACCGCGCCGGGATGAATGGGGAAAAGAGACGAGAGTACGCTGAGCGAAATCTCCAGCTGTGGCGCTTCTTCGAGCGTGACTGGCGAAAAGCGTGAATCGTCGAAGGCGGCGGCGCGAGCGGTCTCAGCTACGGCACGATGCAGAGGGGCGACGGGCAGCGCGTAGCCGACGCAACCCCGCAATTGACGATGAGGTTCAAGATGCAATTCGCTGTGCGGGTCCCGATGGAGAGCGTCGGGGTGATCGCTGCGGAGGTAGAGAGTGGTGAAGGCGCCGCGCATCTCCCATAGTTCGGACGATGCGGGTGGAGATTCTTCGAATCGCCGGTGCTCTAAGCCGCAAAGGATTGCTTGATGTGCGATGCGGAGCAGAGTGCGCCGCTGCTCTGGAGACAATTGCGATTGCGACGGGAGTGGGGCAGAAACGGGCGCGGCCAGAATCGCAGACGCTTTTTCCAACGAAGTTTCAGACAGCTTGGACATTGCTTTTTCTCCGCCGGGCGAGGACGAAGGAACGACGGCGCCGCTTCTCCGATTTGCGATCGATGCGCGACCAGAAGGCCACGAAGTAGTCGAGAGCGGAAACGAGCGACAGCAGCACCATGAACCAGATGGCAACGAAGGCAATCCAATAAACCGGGAAAATATAGATGCCGAAGAGTGGCCACTCATGCCAGCGGCGGGCGAGGATTACAGCGACCACGGAAATAATCTGCACCAGCATCTTGAACTTGCCGAGCTCGCTGGCCTCAATCGTAAAGCCTTCGGAAGCGGCGATCGAGCGCAGACCGCTCACCAGAAACTCGCGGCCGATGACGACCACGGCCATCCACGCCGGCACCAGCGCCGGGTTGAACTGCACCAGCGTGATGAAGGCGGCAGCAACCAGCAATTTATCGGCGAGCGGATCGAGCAGAATTCCCATGGTTGTGATCTGCCCGCGTTTGCGCGCGAGATATCCGTCGATGCCATCGGTAATCGAGGCCAGGATGAAAACGGCTGAGGCCAGGATTTCTCGCTCGCCGGTCCGGTCGCTTAAGCGTGGAGTGCACAGGATCCAAATAAGTAGTGGAATCGCCGCGATGCGTGTGAGCGTGATGGAGTTGGGAAGATTCACGCGATGACAATGACGATGACGAAGTCAGGAGCCTCAGAGGCGAACTTTTATGATTATCCTCCACATCGCAGTTCAAGGCAACGGACGGGAGGGCGTGATCTTCAGGGCGACTCCGGCGAAATTGCTAACTGCGGAGAACGCTGAGTTCGCTGAGGATTTATTTTCTAAGTCTTTCTCAGCTTGCTCCGTAATCTCGCGCCCCCGCAAGCCTCCCTACTTCTGCTTGGCAATTATTTGATCCTTGATCTTGTCGTATGTAGCCTGCGGGATGATCTTCTTTCTCGTCAGTTCGTCTTTTCTTGTATAGGGACGGCCATCGATAATTTTCTGCGAGTACGCCGGCCCAATGCCGGGTAGAGCCTGAAGCTGATCTTTCGTCGCCGAGTTGATGTCGAGAAGGTCGGCCTTGGCGGTCGCTGCCGTGGTCGAGGCTGGAGTTTTAGTGGCTTGCGCGGCGGCCATTCCGCTTAGGAGGGTTAGGGCGAACAAGGCAATAAGGACTCTGTTGATGAGATTCCGGGTCATCGTGATTTCTCCTCGCATTTTATTGCAGATATTTAAATCCTTCAGTCCCGCTTAGCGATCTTGTAGCCGGCGGCTTTCGCATCGGATTCAGTCATGAATTTTCCGGCTTTGGTTTTGCCGTACCAGCGGCCGCCCTTGTGGTAGACGCCGGTCTCGGTGTTAACCCAGACTTTGCCGCTGGCTTTCGCGGCTGCAATATCTTGTGCCGTCGGAGCGCCAGGGGACGTAGTACTCGCCTTGGACGCTGGGACAGTGCTGGAGGACGCCGAAGGAGCGGGAGTCGCGCTGGGACTAGATGAAGTTGACTGCGAATCCGCCTGCGCCACGAGCAGACTCGCCGCAACGGCGATGGTTACGAGACATGACAGGAGACAGGAGACGGCGATCCGCAAACTAGTCTTGCCGGCGCAGCGATTCATATTTCCTCGTGATTCTTTTCTCGCTACTCGCGTGACGCTAGGCGTAGATTCCGCGCTGCCGAATCGTATATGCTACGCGATCGATCGCCAGCATGTAGGCCGCGATGCGATTGTTCACGCCGTGGGTCTCCGCATAGCGCACAACGTCATCGAACGCGGTCACCATGATGTCTCCGAGGCGTTCGTTCACTTCCGATTCCTTCCAGAAGTAGCCCTGGCGATCTTGCACCCACTCGAAGTATGAAGTAGTGACGCCGCCGGCGTTCGCCAGAATGTCAGGAATCACGAAAACTTTTTTCTCAGCCAGGACATCGTCGGCAATAGCGGTGGTGGGTCCGTTGGCGCCTTCGGCGAGGATTTTGCACTTCACGCGATCGACATTGCGGCTGGTGATCTGATTTTCGGTCGCTGCCGGAATCAGAATCTCGCACTCCATGAGCATCAGTTCTTCCGGATCGTATGCCTCCGCGCCGGTAAAACCATGTATCGTGCCCTGGCGCTGGCGGAATTCCCACAGCGCTTCGAGGTCGAGGCCGTTTCGGTTGTAAAGGCCGCCGCCGACTTCGAGGATGCCGATGATTTTGTATCCCGCTGCTGCCATCAGGCGGGCCGCGTTTGACCCTACGTTGCCAAAACCTTGAATAATGACGCGGCAGGTGTCGCGATTCAGGCGTAGCTTCTTGATCGCCTGCTCGCAAACCATGAGTACGCCGCGTCCGGTGGCTTCGCGACGGCCGCGCGAGCCGCCGATGTTGATGGGCTTGCCGGTGACGACGGCGGTGACGGTCTGGCGCGCATGCATGGAATAGGTATCCATGATCCAGGCCATGGTCTGTTCGTTGGTATTGACGTCGGGCGCGGGAACATCTTTTTCCGGGCCGATGAATTCGAAGAGTTCCGCGGTATAGCGGCGGGTGAGGCGCTCAAGTTCGCCCTGCGACATTTTGTGCGGATCGCAGATGATGCCGCCTTTGGCGCCGCCGAAGGGGATATTCACCACCGCGCACTTCCACGTCATCCAGCTGGCGAGCGCGCGTACTTCGTCGAGATTGACATCGGGGGCGTAACGTAATCCACCCTTGGCGGGGCCGCGCGCGATTGAGTGTTGGACGCGGAATCCGGTAAAAACTTCGAGGCGCCCGTTATCGAGTTGCACCGGGATGTGCACGATGATCTCGCGGCTCGGACTGCTTAGCACCCGCCACAGGCCTTCATCGAGATTCAGCTTTTTCGCGGCCAGGTCGAATCGGGCAGCTTGCGCCTTCCACGGATTAGTTTCCTGCTCAAGGTCTAACAATGTCGTCATAAAGTCTCCGCAAATATTGCAATTACGTTACGGCTTAATTATCGAGTAAGCCTCGCAAAGTATATGGCCGCCGTGGAAGGGTAGGCAAGCGAAGGGAGTGCCGAAAGGGGAACCGTGTATTTACAACGTGCGCACGGTGATGTACACTCAATGTGTATACACGCAAAGCCATGCCAGCCACCGGAACAAAAACAAAGAAAAACCGGGAAGAGACCATCAACCTGCGCGCCAGCCGCCGCCAGAAAGCGCTAATCGATCGCGCGGCGGATGCGCTCGGCCGCAACCGCTCGGATTTTATGCTCGAAACCGCATGTCGCGAAGCGGAGGCCGTCCTGCTCGACCGCCGCTATTTTGCATTGTCGAGCGACGAGTTCAGACGGTTCAATGCCCTACTCGACAAGCCTCCCGCCAGCAACACGAAGCTGCGGCGACTGCTCAAGACGAAAGCTCCCTGGGAACAATGAATGGGAATTATGAGCCGAGGCGAGCAATCGCTCAGCGCGCCCGAGAAATTACGCGCGGATCACGACCTCACACCATTCGACTCTGGCGAACCGTCCCTCGACGATTGGCTGCGGCGGCGAGCCCTTCAAAACGAAGAAAGCGGCGCTTCGCGAACGTACGTGGTTTGCGCCGGACAGCAGGTAGCCGGCTATTATGCTCTCGCAGTGGGAGCCGTGGCGCACGTCGAAGCACCGGGCCGAGTTCGGCGCAACATGCCAGACCCGGTGCCGGTCATGATTATCGGCCGGCTGGCTGTCCACAAAGATTATCAAGGGAGAAAAATCGGGCCAGGGCTGCTGCGCGACGCCGTATTACGAACTTTGCAGGCGGCGGAGATTGCAGGCATTCGCGCGCTTTTGGTGCATGCGATTTCCGAGCGGGCTCGGAAGTTTTATGAAGACTGCGGATTTGTCGCCTCGCCGATGGACGCGATGACTCTGATGATTACGGTGGCAGAAGCGGCGAAGGCGCTCGTTGGCAAAGACTAGGATTCAACGCAGGAACATGGCTCATCTAGACCGAGTTCCCCCTCATAACAAATTCGTGCGATCCTAAGCGTTGCAACAAAACATAAGGTGTGAGCATAACCGCGAAACATAGATGATCCGACCCGACTACAAAGAGTTTTCACGCCTGTCCCGTGACGCCACGCTGGTCCCGGTGGCGAAGTCGATCTCTGCCGACCTGCTGACGCCTGTCTCGGCTTTCCTCGCGGTAGCCGACGGAGAGCCGGATGCCTTCTTACTAGAGTCGGTAGAAGGTGGAGAAAAAATTGGGCGCTATACGTTTCTCGGAGTGCGTCCATTTCTAAGACTCGAGTCGCGCGGCGCGAAAATCACGATTGCGCGCGGCCGCCAAGTCGAACGGCGCACGGGAAATGTTTTCGATGTCATCAAAGAGCTCTTACAGCAGCATCGCCCAGCGACCATGGAAGGCTTGCCACCGTTCACCGCGGGCGCAGTGGGCTATTGCGCTTACGATATTGTGCGGCGACTGGAAGACATTGGAGAGCACGCCACCGACGATCTCGACGTTCCCGACTGTGTGTTGATGTTTTTCGACCGCGTGCTCGTCTTCGACCATCTGCGCCACCAGATCCACATTGTGGCGTCGGCGGACGTTACGCGGGAAGCGCCGAAGGCAGCCTATGCGCGCGCCATAAAAGATATCGCGCGCATCGAACGAAGACTGGCGTCGGGATGGAAGCCAGCGCATTGGCGTAAGAGCGTCGCGAAATCGAAGCTGAAGCCGCTGGCGCGCACTCCGAAGCCGAAGTTTCTGGAGAGCGTCCGCCGCGCGAAAGAATACATTGCCGCCGGAGATATTTTTCAGGTCGTGCTTTCGCAGCGTTGGGATTTCGAGCCGGGCGTCGCTCCGCTCGATCTTTATCGCGCGTTGCGCACGGTGAATCCATCGCCTTACATGTATTTTCTGCGCATCGGCGCGGGCGCTGGCACTCGTGCTGACGGCAAGAAAGCAAATCCGGGTATGCACGTTATTGGCTCGTCTCCCGAAATGCTGGTGCGCGCTTCGGCCGGAGGACGCAAACTCGAATATCGTCCGATTGCCGGGACGCATCCGCGCGGGCGCGACGAGGCGGCCGACGCTGCGCTCGAAAAGAAAATGCTGGCAGACGAGAAGGAACGCGCCGAGCACGTGATGCTGGTCGACCTCGGCCGCGTCAGCGAATACGGTTCTGTCAAAGTCCGCAACCTGATGTATGTCGAGCGCTACTCGCACGTCATGCATCTCGTATCGTCGCTTGAGGGCCGATTGCGTCCCGAACTGAGCGCTATGGACGCCTTCGCCGCCTGCTTCCCTGCCGGAACGCTCAGCGGAGCGCCGAAGGTTCGCGCCATGCAGATCATCGAAGAACTGGAGCCGACGCGGCGGGGCGTTTATGGCGGCGCCGTTCTCTACGCCGATTTCGCCGGCAATCTCGATTCCTGCATCGCAATTCGAACCATGGTGATGAAAGGCAAGAAGGCGACCCTGCAGGCGGGCGCGGGAATTGTCGCCGACTCCAATCCGCAGAGCGAATTTGAAGAGACGGAAAATAAGGCCCGCGCCGTGCTGCGCGCGGTAGAGATGGCCCGAGGCCTGGAGTAGAGGCCAGAGTAGGGATCGGAGTAGGGTCCGAAGGCTCCTCCCTCACGATGCTTCGAAACCGCAATCTCACATTTGCGGCGTAGGGATTTTCCTGATGGCCGATCTTTGCAACCCCCAGCACTGAACTCGCACCGAATCAACGCCTCGCCAAGTGCGAGCCTCGATCTTCCCTGTGGCCGGCCAACAGTCTGCGAAAAAACAAGTTCGCGAACCTCGAGTGCTCGGACGGCGGAGGCTTATTAATCGGGGAGGGTAGTATGAATTCCGCAGAAACCACGGCAGCAGCCGCGAAGCGCGGCGCATACCATTCTAATATTTCTGTAGAGCCTAAATTCGGCTCGAATAAACTGGCGATAACGTTGGCGGTGGCTGTGCTGTTAGCAGGGCTCATGGCAGCGCGACCCGCGTCGGGGCAAACCATAACGGACCTCTACGATCCGCCGGAAAACGGCGATCCCTATGGCACGGGCTCGCTGGCCAACCTTGTCGCCGATGGCTCGCGCAACTTCTATGGCACCACCAACAATGGTGGCATCGACGAAGGATCCGTATTTGAAATATCGCCGAATGGCAGCGGCGGATGGATCGGAACCACACTCTATAGTTTCACTGGCGGAGCGGACGGCGGCGGGCCCGGCTATGGCGCATTGATCTTCGACCATTCCGGAAATCTTTATGGCACGACGATGGCAGGAGGCGCGAACGGGTACGGGACGGTGTTCGAACTTACGCCAACGGGATCGGGCTGGACAGAGACCGTTCTATATAGCTTTGCGGGTGGCACATATGATGCCACGCCCATCAACGGTCTTATCATGGATTCGTCGGGCAACCTATACGGCACAACCTACCCGCGCACCGGAACGGGCGCGGTTTTCGAGCTTAGCCTCTCTGGCGGCGTTTGGACCGAGCAACTGCTCTACGCGTATCCCCAGGGCAATGACGCCGGCTTGACAATGGATTTCGCCGGTAACATCTATGGCATCGGTTCTGTCGGCGATCATCCTACTGTCTACGAACTCTCACAAAATCTGCAAGGGGAGTGGGAGGCGGCGACGCTCTACACCTTCCCTGCATTTAAACCGGGGACGGGTCCAGAGAGTACGCTCGCGCTCGACAAGGAAGGAAACATCTACGGCACAACTGTTGGCACCGGCAAACTGAAAAGCTTCGGCACCGTATTCGAGCTGCGGCCTCCCCTTACCCGAACCAAGGGAGCCGAGTGGAGAAAGAAAGTTCTCTACGCTTTCAAGGGAGAAGCCAATGGAGATGGAGCGAATCCGTTCGCCGGCGTAACGCTGGATAAGGACGGCGACGTTTTCGGCACCACGCTCGCGGGAGGCATGTACAGCTATGGGACCGTATATGAGCTGTTCAACTTCGAAGACGGCTCCTACGGAGAAGCGATTCTCGCCAGCGTTGCCGATGCGGGTGGAATCAATCCCTATGGCGGCGTAATTCTTGACAGCGCCGGGAATGTATACGGCACGACGGCATATGGCGGATCGTACGACCTTGGCATTGTGTACGAGGTCACTAACAACTAGCAGGTGAGTGCAAAGTAACTCAGCGAGCCTCACCCCGATGCCGTGTATTCCGACGTCGCGATGGGGCTGCGAGCAAGTCCTCCGACTTCGCAGTAACTCCACCAGTGACTCCGCTCCTGACAAATCAACACGCAACTTTCACAAAACTTTACCTGCGCATGCTCCTTGATCCACAACATCGAGGTTGATTGTGTGTTCGATTCATCAAGCATCTCGAAAAAGTATTCTTTAGAATGAGGCCCGAGATGCGCGATCAACTCTAAATTTTCATTACGTTGAGTCTGGAGTAAGTCCTCAATGTCGTGGACCGTCCAAAGGAGCTCAATCATGAGCAGGTTCAGGTCACTGGCTTCGCTATCGATTCCGGATTGCATGATTACAACTTCTAAAGCCTGCCTTGGAACGGCCCTTCTGCTCGCGTTAGCTGGCTGCACGTCAATCAAGGTCCACATGGGAATGAAGGTTTACCTGGCCAAGATTCCGGTGGCTTCCATCGCGGTCAGTACGGCGAATGGCCCGGGGATCGCGCCCGGAGAGAAGTCACCTCTTGTGGTCGCGGTTACCCAAACCAATGGCAAGACGTTGCAAACCGAAGGGGCGGGCAAGGGGAAAGTAATGTGGAAAGACCTCAAGGTCACGGCCACAGTCGCGACCGTGAACCAGAAAGGCGTTCTCACTCTTCCCAAGGATCCGAGAATCAGCGACGGTAAGTTAGTGCATGTATCCGTTGCGGTGCCGAGCCATGCCGACATTCACAGCGCGGAACTCGACATTCCCGTGCGCTATAACTACGCCTTCGTTTCGAATTACTCCGGGAGCGCAGGCTCCAGTGGCATGAACGGCAGCGATGGAATGAACGGCGCGAGCGGTAGCAGCGGCTCGATGGATCCGAATAATCCATCCCCCGGCGGAAATGGCGGAAACGGAACCGATGGGTCGAACGGCGAGGATGGAGGCCCGGGCGGAAACGCGCCACCGGTGCAGGTTCGTATCGCGCTCAGAGCTGGCAACCATCCTCTGCTACAGGTAGGGGTGTCCGCGCTGGGCAAAGATAAGCTCTACCTCGTCGATCCGCAGGGCGGTTCGCTGACGATAAAGGCTGATGGCGGCCCGGGCGGGTCTGGCGGCCGAGGTGGGCGCGGCGGCAGTGGCGGCTCAGGAGGGATGGGAACGCCGAGCGGAAGCAGCGGCAGCAGCGGCTCCGACGGACGCAGCGGCTTCGATGGTCCGCCTGGAAAAGGCGGAAGCATTACTGTGACCTACGATCCGCAAGCCAAGCCGTACATGACGGCGATACGACTCTCGAATAAAGGCGGCCCGGCACCGGTGTTCCAGGAAGAGCCAGTCGCGCCGCTGTGGTGACGGCGAGATTGTTGCCGCTTGCCGGGAGCTGATCAGAGCGCAGCGTTCGCCATCCGCTAGGTTCGCCGACCGAGTCCTGTCTCTACCTCTTTTTGACAATGCATTCCCGCGCCTGTATTGGTTATTCTGGCGCTGAGCCGAAGCAACCGCTTACAACACCTTCCGATCGGTCAGGACTCCTCGCGTTATGTGGAAACGAATCGCGGATTTGTGCCGCTCCGATTTTGCGGCTGTGGTTTTTGCCACAGCGAGTGTTTTTCTGTTGCACGTCGCGACCAATGGCCAGTATGGATTTCACCGGGACGAACTCCAGACCCTCGACGACGCCCGCCACCTTGACTGGGGGTTTGTAGCGTATCCGCCAATAACACCTCTCATTGGCCGCTTAGAGTTGATCCTCTTCGGGACCTCGCTCGTCGGCTTTCGAGTCTTCTCCGCGATGGCCGTGAGCCTGGTCATGCTATTGACAGGATTGATGGCGAAAGAACTCGGCGGAAAGCGGCACGTTCAACTGCTGGCGGCCGTAGCCGCGGCGATCGCTCCCGTCTCGCTTGTCCAGGGTGCGGTATTTCAATATGTGTCGTTCGATTATCTGTGGGGCGTCGCCGTTACGTATCTTCTTGTCCGCTTGTTGAAGTCGGACGATCCGCGATGGTGGGTGCCGATTGGCGCCGTCCTCGGGATCGGAATGGAAACGCGCTACACGATGGGCTTTCTCGCTCTGGGTCTCGCGGCAGCGGTGGTCCTTACGCCGGCACGCCGTTTCCTCCGCAGCCGTTGGCTCTGGATTGGCGTTTTCATTTCAATCCTTCTTTTTCTACCGAACCTTATATGGCAGGCGCGCCATCACTTCATCGCACTAGATTTCCTGTCCTATCTTCACGCCCGCGACTTGCGGCAGGGTCGATATCGGGGATTCTATCGGGAGCAACTGTTGGTTTGTGTGAACGTTGCTACGATTCCCTTGATTCTTCGCGGCGCGTGGTTTTATTTCGTGCGCGAGGAGGGTCGGCGCTATCGCCTGCTAGGCTGGACGTTCGTTATTACGTTCGCGCTGTTCGCAGTGGCGGGAGCGCGTGCCTATTACACTGCGCCACTCTATCCGATGTTGATTGCGGGAGGCTGCGTCCTCTTTGGAAACCTCGTCGGCAGCCTGCGTCCAACGTGGGCGCGACTTGCTTACGGCGCGCAGTGGACGGCGATTGTTGTCCTGGGGGTGATCTTTGCGCTCCTCCTGTTGCCGGTGGCTCCCATCGGCTCGCATCTCTGGCAAATCACCAGCAAACTACACGATCAATTTCGTGAAGAGATTGGATGGCCGGACCTGGCCGCTTCCGTCGCCACGGTGTATCGGTCATTGTCTGCTAACGAGCGCGAGCATGCAGGAATTCTCACCGGGAATTACGGAGAAGGTGGCGCTCTGAATCTTTACGGTCCTGGGCTAGGCTTGCCCCACGCGATGAGCCTGACCAATTCTTTTTGGTATCGCGGATACGATCCGCGGCTTCCGCAAACCGTGATCCTCACTGGCTTCGATCTCGACGAGGCGAGCAAGCTGTTTGAGAGCTGCGTTGTCGCTGGAAAGAACACGAATCCGTTTGGCGTGGAAAACGAGGAATCGCGAGACCATCCGGACATTCTGCTTTGCCGAAACCTCCGCATGTCATGGCCGGTCTACTGGGAGAGCTCTCGGCGCTTTGGATAGCTGGCCTATTCTGGCGCGCCACTGCCCTGCTTGACAGTCCCGATGAGGCACTTGAGAATGAGGCCGTGCCACAGCCGTCGCAGTCGTCGTCACAATCAACGATAAGTGCAAAGCTCGCGGAGATCGTTTTGCCCGACTCTGCCGGACGGCTGGTGCGCCTTGGCTCGCTCTGGGCCGACCGCCCAGCTGTGATTGTGTTCCTGCGCCACTACGGATGAATATTCTGCCGCGAGCACGTCGCGCAGTTGCGCGGCCACGAAGAGGCGTTCCGAGACAAAGGTGCGGGGCTGGCTGCCATTGGTCTCGGCGACGCTTACTACGCTCAGATTTTTCGCGAGGAGACTGGAATCGGCTTCCCACTTCTGGTCGACGCCGAGCGGCAGGCTTATCGCGCCGTCGGCCTGCTGCAGGGCTCGCTCTTGCATCTTCTGCGCCGCGACAATTCCCAGGCGCGGAAAAGGGCCGCGGCTGCTGGACACCGGCAACACAAGCTGGGCAAGAATCCGTTTCAGCTCGGAGGCAGCTTTGTTTTCGCTCCCGGCAATATTGACTTGTACCGGCACGTCAGCCAGACCTTTGGCGACAACGCTGCGGTTAGCGACCTGCTGACGGCGATTCCGTGAAGGAGGCGAGTTCCTCGGCCTCGAGCTTTGCCGGTCTTGTCAAGATGGACTAAGGCGAGCCGTCCTCAGAACTCACATTCAACAACTCGCTGCAAAAGTCTAAGAAGCGTCTCGCGCTCCTCGGAGGTCATTTGCTGCCGGACCCTCTCATCGGCGGCCACCCGAGCTTGGATTAGCCGTTCCCGGTACTTCCTTCCCTTGGCCGTCAGCTGGACCAGGATCGCTCTGCCCGATTTTGCCTTATGCTCCGACACGAGTCCTTCCTTGACCAGTGACTTGATCGCCCGGTGCACGACGGTCCGGTCGAGACCGAGGAGCGTGGCGATCTGATTCGCATTCAGCGCCACTCCGCCACGCAATGTCGACAGGATAAAGGCGCGTGTTGCCGAGCACTGGGTTTTTTGCTCCAGTCTTTTTCCCGCCGAGAAATATGCTGCTGCGATATGCGCGAGTACCGAGTCTTTCAGAATACTGTCGGGGATCTCTTTCCTTGGGATGATGTTCATAGAACGGTCACCGTTTCGTGGAGAGGCCTTCGCCACTGCGGGAGATCATTGTAGGCGCGCGACTTCTTTCCGATCGCAATCACCATCACAATCTCGTGGTGCCGGCCGGATAATCCCAGATATTGGGAGAGCCTGCGGCCATCAAAGCCTTCCATCGGGCAAGTGTTCATTCCCATCGCCTCGACGGCGATCATCAGATTCTCGCAAGCCAACGATGTACTCTTCGTTGCCCACTTGAACAAATCCTGGCGGGAGAGGGGCGGCATCCCGACGACCATCCGCAGATGTAGCAGCTGGAAAAGGGCCCGTTTGATCGCAGCAAACATTCCGAATGGCCCCGGCATGAACAGGATCCGGCCGATCTTTGCCTTCAGTTCGTAGTCGCGAATTTTTTCTTCGGTAAAGTTGCTCCTGCGCATCCACTGCAACTGGCCTTGCGCCGTGGCCGACAGCGATTCGAGGTCGGCGACGGCCACGATCAATGCGGACGCGGTTTCCGCGGGCTTCTGTCCGAGGCACAGTTTCGCTACCGCGACCTTCTCTGCCGCGGACTGCACCCAATAGAACTTGTAAGGCTGGCTGTTGAAGCTTGAGGGGGCATGGCGGGCGGCATTGAGAATTTTCTCGCGTAGCGCTTCGGAAATTTCGACGGGCTCAAAGATCTTAACCGCTCGCCTTTGGAAAATCGCATCCAGAGTCTCGTTCATGGCTCTCACCTCTATGTTGCCATTACAACATATCGATGTTGCAACTGCAACATACAAAAAATAATAGGCAGCCGCAGGCTATCTATCGAGTGGCGGCTAATCGCGATAGGACTCGTTGACCTTGGCGGAGGGGTTGAGTGTAAATCGCCTGTTAGCAACAGTTACCAATTGCCCAACTCCTAGTTTTGACAGTTACGGAGGCAGCGCGATGCTTATAGACTGCACTCGCTTCTAAAATGGGCATCTGGGTGATCCCAAAATGAAAACGATAAAAAGAATCTCTTTCGGGTTGGCCGCTGTCAGCGCGACGCTCTTCCTTGTCGCGTGCTCATCGAAGAACGATGCGATATCCAACGCTGAGAAAGCGGAAAGCGGACGGCCCAGCATCCAAGAGACCAAAGCTATCGCACAAGATGGCTTCATCTACGGTCTGCCCATCGTGATGTACTACACGTCGACTTATGAATTGTTTGTCGACGCAACCTCGTCGCAGTACAAGGCTCCTATCGGCAAGCTGACGAATGAAGCGCGAGTCTTCACTTACAAGGACACTGCGGTCATCACTCCGAACAGTGACACACCGTATTCGTTGATGGAGGTAGACTTGCGTGCCGAACCGACAGTGATCTCGGTTCCGGCCGTCCCCAAGCCGCGCTACTACTCCGTCATGTTGACCGATGCAAATACCTTCAACTACGGGTACATGGGCAGCCGGGCCACTGGCAACGGGCCAGGTGACTACATGGTTGTCGGCCCGGACTGGAAAGGTGAGACGCCCGCACACATTAAGCAGGTCTTCCATTCGACCACACCATTCTCCGTGGTGGCTTTTCGCACCCAACTCTTCAATGCGGCGGACATGCCGAACGTAGTAAAAGTTCAGGCTGGCTACAAGGTGCAGCCACTCTCCACGTATCTCAAGCAACCCGCGCCTCCCGCACCTCCGACCATCAACTACATGAAGGCCAATGCGGAGATCGCAAGATCGAACTTCCTCGAGTTGCTCGATTTTGCGCTGCAGTATATTCCGCCTAGCCCGGAAGAGGCCGGGATTCGCGCTAGGCTTGCGAGTATCGGCATCGGTCCCGGCAAAACATTTGAAATGAAGGATCTCTCCCTCGAGCACAAGGCTGCGGTTCTGCTCGGGATGAAGTCTGGAGACGATCAGATCGACAAATACATCGCCGGCGGGGGAAAGGTCATCAACGGCTGGAATATTGGCTCGTTCTTCGGCGACCGCGCCTTCTACAACGGAGACTGGCTCAAGCGGGCGGCGGCGGCGAAGGGGGGAATTTTTGGCAATAGCGCCATTGAGGCAATGTATCCGTTAACGCGGGTAACCGCCAAGGGAGAGACACTCGATGGCAGCAAACAGAACTACACGCTGACTTTCGCCAAGGGCCAGTTCCCGCCCGTGAACGCTTTTTGGTCGGTGACCATGTACGACGGCAAGACCCAATTCCTGATTAACAATCCGATAAACCGCTATCTCATCAACTCCCCGATGCTGCCGGAAATGAAGATGAACCCCGATCGCTCCCTGACGCTCTACATCCAGAAGGACTCGCCCGGCAAGGCAAAGGAATCCAACTGGCTGCCAGCGCCCGACGGTCCCATCTATCTAGTACTGCGACTGTACTGGCCGAAGGAAACGCCGCCGTCAATTCTTCCTGCGGGCGAGGGCACATGGCAGCCGCCGGGTGTGATAAAGGTGCAGTAGTCGGGCGGTTCACCGGGTCCGATGCTATGCGTTGGTTGGCGTAATCCCGATTACAGTCATTGACGGCTAAGCATGATCAGCTCCGCAGAAAATTTGCCACCAGCTTCTTTCCTTCGTCTGTCAGCACGCTTTCGGGATGAAACTGCACGCCTTCGACTGGGAATTTCTTGTGACGCAGGCCCATGATTACGCGGGTTCCATCTTTGTCCGTGGTCCAGGCGCTGACTTCGAGATCGCTGGGCAGGCCGTCTTCGGCTACGATCAGGGAGTGATAGCGGGTTGCGGTCATCGGCGTGGAGAGGCCGCGGAAGATGGTCTTGCCGTCGTGCTCAACCTGGCTCGTCTTGCCGTGCATGAGATTTTTTGCGCGGACCACTTTCCCTCCAAAGGCCGCGCCAATTGCCTGATGCCCTAGGCAGACTCCGAGCAGTGGAACCTGGTATGCAGACCGGCCCGCAAAATGGCGGATGACATCGATGCTGATGCCGGCGTCCTGCGGCGTGCATGGTCCGGGAGAAACGATGATGCGCTCGGGGTGCATCGCTTCAATCTCGTCGACAGTTACTTCGTCATTGCGACGGACCTCGACCTTCAGGCCCAGTTCACCGACGTACTGGACCAGGTTGTAAGTGAACGAATCGTAGTTGTCGAGGACGAAGACCACGGATTTATTGTAGCGCTGGAGGCAGGTTTCAGAGTTTCAGAGGTTCCACTTTAAAGGCTCGCTCTTTCCTTGAAACATTGAAACCCTGAAACTTTGAAACCTTGCCCCTGCTTGACAGTCCGGCATTCAATTGCCATGCTTACAGGCGGTTCAAACGGGCTCTTTGAAACATTGAAACTCTGAAACCTTACTTTTTGGAGCTAGTCGATGGCTGACACGCAGCGCGACCAGGACAGTGACAAGCGGGCCACGCGGCGCTTTGCGCTTCGCCTGCCGGTGAGCGTTCGATATGGAGAAGACCACGAGGAGCACGTGGCGCAGACACGCGACGTGAGCGCGCGGGGGATCTGCTTCTACGTCGATTCCGCGATTCAGGCCGGATCCGCCATTGACTTCACACTGACCCTACCGCCCGAGATCACGCTGACGGAAAGCATACGCGTGCGCTGCAAGGGCCGCGTCATGCGAGTCGAAGGGGGAGAGCCGGCCGGCAAACTGGCTGTTGCCGCGGTCATCGATGAGTATGAGTTTCTGGCCGACTCGTGATCCCGGGAGTCCTCGCCTTCGCCTCGGCGGGCAGGATGTTTCGCATATCGGCCGAAGGCTTCCGAAAAAACTCCTACTGCCGACAAGGATGCCGGCGCTACTTTTTCGCAATTCGCGAGAACTCGTGTAACTTTCTTCCGGTAAGCCGCGAGTGGTATGTTTGAGTTACACTCGAGCGCTGCTGTGAAGAACTCCCTACTGTTTTTTGTGTTTCGCGAACTACCGTCTCGCAGCCGCTTGTGCGCGCTGGGAGCGCTTGTCCTGGCCGCGTTTCCGCTTTACGCGCAGGCTCCGAGTAATCCGGATTCGAAGGCGGCCGTCAACAAAACTACTTCCAGCAAGATTGCGGCGATCAAGAGCTTCCGCATCGTGCAGGAAAAAGACGGACAGGCGGTTGAGATTTTATCGACGGGACCGCTGATTCCGGCTATCCAGGCGATCAGCAATCCGGACCGGGTTGTCATCGATCTGCCGAACGCGCGCCTCGATACGCCACAGAAAAAAATCAGCGTGCAGGCCGATCAGATAGGGTCGCTGCGGGCCGATCAGTTTCAGCAGAATCCGCCGATCGCTCGCGTGGTCGTCGATCTTCTCGCGCCGCGAGCGTACACATGGGATGCCGCAGGCAATCGCCTGGTGGTGCATCTTGGCAGGGCTTCTGGAGAGGCAAGAAATTCGCCGTTTGAGCCGCCGTCAGTTCCGAGTCTTACGCCGTCGCCGCCGCCGGTGGTCGCCTCTGTGCACACGGCAAGCCCGGTCGCACTCACGGGAAAGGATGCGGGCTCTGGCTCTACAATCACCGCCGGACCCGACACTGCGGTGGTCAACCTGACGACCGGCGGCGAGGTCCACGTTTGCCCGGGGACGACGGTCTCTTTGACTCCGTCGCAAAATCGCCACAACGTAATGCTCAGCATGAACACGGGCGCACTCGAGGCGCACTTCCCTCTCGACGCATCTTCCGATTCCGTGATGACTCCGGATTTCCGCATCCTGCTGGTCGGTCCGGGAGAATTTCATTACGCGATCAGCGCCGACAATCAGGGCAACACGTGTGTGCGTGCGTTGCCCGGCAACACGGCGGCGGCAATTGTCAGCGAGTTAATCGGCGACCGCACTTATCAGGTGAAGGCCACCGATCAACTCATGTTTCATTCCGGACAACTCGATCGTGTAGATATGGCGGTGCCGCTCGAGTGCGGATGCCCTCCTCCGCGCAACGCCACGCAGCGCGCGACCAACAATCTGCCTGTGGAGAGCGAAACGCCGAATCCGCCGAGTGTGACGCTGCCGCCGTTGAACACGAACCCGGAGCCGGCCGCGCAGACTCCGCACGCCGAGAGTGCGCCGTCAACCGGAATACCTGCGTCGACCGCTGCGCCAACGGCCGCTCCACTCGACGCATCTGTCGCTCCGAACGAACTTCATGTGCAAGTGGAGGCGCCTCTAGTGTTCCACGCGACCGGCCCGGCACCGCCGCCACTCGACGAGGTGCGCGCGCTGCCGCTCGATTCGCGTCCCGGAGCCGTGCCGGCATTGGCGTCTCCGCTGCCTCCGCCGGTGAACAAAAATTCGTCTACCGCAAACGGCGAAACCGCATCGGCCAATCCACCGCCGAAGCGCGGCTTCTTTAGAAAACTTGGCGGATTTTTTGCGGCGCTGTTTCGCTGACCGATCGAACAACTTAGATCGCCGCGACAGGCAAAGTTTTGCGCTCCGAGCGCATCTATTTCCCAACAAGGCATTCACGCCGCGTCTCAAATTGAATAACGATCGACCGCATGCAAGGAGAACGACCTGTGCGAAGAGTGTTGACTCTTGTTTTGTTAATGACGATGGCCAGCGCCGTTTGGGCGCAGATTCCAACCAAAGGCAATGTATTTTTCGGCTACTCTTACGACCGCACGCCTATCGTTTCGAACGACACTTCAAATCTGAATGGATGGGATGCCACGCTGGAAGGGAAATTTCTGCCCTGGATAGGCGTGGTGGTCGACGTTGATGGCCACTACGGCAGCCACACTTACGATTGCCCTGGCGTCGGATGTCCTATAACCGCCGATGTTGCCGAACACAATGTTTTGTTCGGCCCGAGAGTTTCGGTGCAGGTGCAGCGCTTCCGTCCCTTCGCCGAGTTTTTATTCGGAGTGGGCCACGTCAGCCGCAGCAACGGATTTTCCGACTCCAACACTTCATTCGTCGACGGGCTCGGTGGCGGCCTCGATTACAAAATCATCGGGCCGGTGGCGGTGCGTGGAGAACTTGATTGGATCAACACTCGTTTCTACGGCGAGGGCCAGAACGGCGTGCGCTTCTCGACTGGCGTCGCAGTGCACTTCTAGCGCGCCTTACGTTGGCTAAACAGGCTGAGATTGCGCCGCGGCCGGCGTTCCTTCCGCGCATTTTTCGAGAATCGCCGGCACTTCAAACAACGCGCGATTCGAATACTCGCCGGCCTTGCGCCGGAACTCGCCGAAGGTCGCGGGCTCGAGCAAACGCTGCACCGCGGGCGCAATTTTCTTGAAGCTCGGCACCACGATTCCGTAACCGTTCTCCGTTGCCCAATCGGCGTTGTAGCGCTCTTGCGGCAGCGTCTTCGCATTGCGCTCGACGATCACGGGCAAGTGAAACTGCAGCGCTTCGCTGATCGATCCCGGCCCGGGCTTGCCGATAAAAAAGTCGGCCAGCGCCATATAGTATTCGACATTCTTGGCGAATCCCACGATGAGCTTGGGCTTCGCCGTCTTCAATTCCTTAAGCTCGGCGGCGAGTTTCTCGTTGTGCCCGCAAATCAGAATCAACTGCACGCCGCTGTCATTAAGGTTGCGCGTGATGTCCACCATCACCTGCGAGCCGTGCCCTCCGAAGAGGACGATGCCAGTCGGGCAATCGTCTTCCAGTCCAAGCTTCCTTTTTTCCGTCACGCGATCGACGGTGCTCTTCTCGTAGAACTTCGGCTTCAGAATCATCCCGGAGGTGCGGAAGATGTGGCCCGCGGGAACGCCGATCGTCAAAGCTTGCTGCCGCGCACGTTCGGTCCCAGCAATGATGTATTCGGATTCGCGCTCGATCCAGAAGTGCGGCGGATAATCGGCCAGATCGGTGATGAGTGTGACAAAAGGTATTCGAATCGCGGACGTCTCTCCATCACGCTTTCCCGCGCTCTGCGACTGTAGGCTTGCGGCAATCTCGCGATTGAAATGCGGAATAACCGACAGCACCATGTCGGTTGGATGTTCAGTCCAGTAAGCTCGCAGTGCCCGCACGATCGGAGAATGGTAGACACGAATCGTCGTCTGCAAAACAAGCAGGAGCTGCGGAGTGAAGAGCGTCCAACCTTTGCGCAGGATCAGGTTGTAGGTGTCCTGAATGCGTATGCCGGTGGCGCGCCGAATGAGGTCGAGTGGGTCAAGTAATTCCTGAATGTCGAGGAGGCTCACGTCCCAGGGATCCGCTTGCGTGGAGAGCGTGGCCTTAAGGGCCTCTGCCGCGCTTTGATGTCCTCCGCCGGCGTGGTGGAAAACGATAGTTAGTTTGCGCAAGTTTTCGGTTGCCTCGTTTCCGGGCGACGATTTATTTTCCCACGAATTGTTTCTAGAATTATCGCGTCGACGAAGACGAGTTTAAGTTGCCACACCTTCGAATTCACCGTCTTCGAGCGATTCCGCCTGTTCGCCGAATTCCGCAGCTTCGATATCAGATGCGCCCTGCTCGCCCGCCGTGTGAGGATCGTCGGGCCGTTCGACATATTCGCGAATCCGTACTCCTTCTTCGTCCACGGTGATATAGGTGGGATGCGCGTCGATCCAGGCGCCGCAGTTGAAATATTCGATGCCATGCTCGGCGTCGGTCTTTTGCATGGCGGCGTGGGTGTGGCCGCAGAAGATGCGTGCCGCGTGATGATGACGGGCATAGGCGAGCGCGCCGTCGGCAACCTTGGGCGAGAGGCGCTGCCAGCTTGTGCCTAGTCGATCGAGGAAACGGGTCAGGGTTTTGTTTTTCGAATCCCACTTTTGGAGTTGCAGGTAGAGGAGCGTCCCGATCAGATAACTGACGTGAACATTGCTCACCACGAAGCCATCAAACTGGTGGCCGTGCACAGCGATGTGGCGCTTACCCTGATAATCCCATCGATATTCCTGGTACACGCGCACGCCGACCAGATGCGACATGATTTCGGCGAGGCCGTGGTCGTGATTGCCTTCGACCCACACCACTTCGACCTTGCGCTTGGGATTGGAGAGCTTACGAATGTAGCCTAGAAATTTCCAGTGCTCTTTTTTCAGGCGGCCGAAATTGAGGTCTGCGAAGATGTCGCCGAGCAAGATCAGGCGGCGATATTGATTGTCCTGCAGGACGTGCAAGGCTTCCCGAGCGCGGCTCATGTCCGCGCCGAGATGTAGATCCGAGAGGATCAGCGTGTCGTAAACAGGCGGCGCCACACTTTAATTGTCATTGCAGAGTGTTACATGATGATGAATTGGCTATTGTTTCGAGGTCGAGGGTAACTCGTCAGTAACCGCCTCCGTCGTCAATACCAATAATAGAGGAGCGCCTAGATGCCTCGTCGACGATGCGCGCGGCGTCGCACGCTCAGTGGGTTGGAGGAACGTATTCGGCGGGACGTGCAGCACCCTCACCAAAGAAAAACTGTTCCATCTGCTGCACGATCACTTCCTGATCCTGGGTGCGCGCCGGATTCAGGCGATATTCATTGAGCAGCATCTTGCAGTGCTCCATCCACTGGCCCCACGCCTGTTGCGAGACGTTGTCGTAGATCTTTTTTCCCAGATCATTGTCGAACGGAGGCTCGGGGAGACCGGGCAGCTCCTGTTTCAATTTTGCGCAGAATACCTTGTGTGCGGACATAGATTTCTTCTGAAATTATCGCACAGGTAAAGCGGATTCATCGGGCAGGCGAGGAGCATGGGCTGCGCTTGGCTGAAATTTTCGCGCAAGATCGTCTGCGAACCTGAGCACGCGTTTCACCAAAAACACTTTTGAGTGCGATATTTTCATTGACAAATTACATACTCATGGCAATATCTTGTGGTAGGACAGCTGCTCATACAAGTAGTTGAGTAGCCCGGGCATCAAGGTGCCCAGTCGAGAACCTTGGGAGAACAAATCGTTCAAACGGAGGAAACACTTCATGGCAACCAAGAAGAAAGCCGCCAAGAAAAAGAAACACTAGGCCAAAGGACACCGGTTAAGATTTCCCCCCAAGCCTCTCCAGAGAAGCACCTCTTGAGAGGCTTTTCCGTTGCGAGGAAATGAGCGCTGGCATCTTGCCGGCTGCAGTGCGCCGCTAGTAACCCCGCAGATTCACAAATCGTCGCATTCGCCAAATACGATTGATACGATCAAATCACGGTGGCCACTTCCAGCATCCCGCTTGCGTCTGGCGCGCATCCGTCACACCAGAACTCGCCTTCGATGCGGCGCGTTGCGGTCTGGCTTTTTCTGTCCTTCCAGTTTTTTTATCTGCTGACGTCGAGCGGCCGGGTGCGAACGCCCGACGAATACAACACCCTCTACACCACGGAAAGCCTTGTGCTGCGCGGCTCTACCGCGGTTCCGCAAGCGGTGCGGTTACACAATTTTTACGGGCGCTATGATCGGATGGGGCAACCACGAGCGGCGTATCCGCCGGGACAAGCTCTGTTGTGCGCGCCCTGGTACGCCCTTGGGCAATACTCGCTGGCGCGCCTGCCTGGCGTGCCGGCCGACGACACCGATCTCATCGTCGCGTTCTCTTCCTGCCTGAGCAGCGCAACTTTTTCTGCGCTGACCGTCGCGTTCTTTTTTCTGTTGCTCGGTGGGATTGGGATTCCTTTGCGCGCGGCTCTGTTCGCCGCGATGATCGTCGGCCTGGGAACACCGATCTTTGCTTATTCAGGATGGCTTTTCTCCGAGCCTTTAACGGCGGCGATTTTCATGGGAGTGGCGCTGCTTCTTTTCGGGCGCGGAAGACGAGCCATTACGTGGCGGGCTGCGTTCATCGCCGGATTGGTTCTCGGGCTCGCTACCATCGTGCGTCCGACCGACGTTCTAGCCATTCCTGTATTTGCGGCCGCGGTGCTGGTGCGCGACGGAAAGCCCGCGCTGCGATCCGCATTTCTCTTGTGCGCCGCATCAGGGATCGGAGTAGTGCTTTTACTTGCCCACAATGCGATCTTGTTCGGCGGCCCATTTCAGTTCGGATATCCGACGGCCGCCGAAGACGCCAAGCGGCTGAATAGCTTCGACACGCCGCTGTGGAAAGGCCTCTACGGATTTCTGTTATCACCCGGTAAATCGGCATTCATTTTTGCGCCGCCGGTGATCTTGGCTCTGGCTGGACTCCGGCGCCTCTGGAAACTGGAGCGCGGAGTGGCGGCCATCGCCATCGCGCTTCCCTTGGTCTATTTATTTTTCTTTGCGCGCTACACACAGTGGGAGGGCGGGTACTGCGTCGGGCCGCGGTATCTTGTGCCGTCAATCGCGCTGCTCTGTCTGGGATTAGGGCCGATGTTGGCCGAGGGTTCATCGAACACAAGAAGGCTCGCCATCTTCGCGCTCGCTCTGGGAGCCTTCGTCCAATGCGTCTCGCTCGCCACCAGCTTTATGGAGGATCAAGTTCCGCGCGGACACTACTACGATGGCAACTGGAACTATCGTCTCGACTACTCGCTGGGAGGACAGATTCAATTGTTTTGGAAATATCTAACTAGCGGTGAGCCAGCGCGACTTGGGCTCGGCTGGGATCGCTGGTTCGTCTTCCTCCACAAGGTTGGAGTCTCGACAGCGACGCTCGCCGTTCTGGGGTCGTGCATGGCTGCGGGCCTGGTGATCAGTTTATCCCGGCTGAAACGGCATTTGGTCGAGGTTCGCCGAAGTCGACGGCTAACGGCCTGAATACACTCGAGATAATCTACATACATACAATTCCGTACATATAAAATCATCTGCAAAGTGTTCCTTGTGGAACATTTGTATGTACAATCAGATCGGGGTCCGACCCTTGAAGAGCCAGATCAGGTCGATGATCAGGATGATCACCACCATCAGTTCGAGCACAAACGCGCGGCTCTGGTGGAACTGGTCGATCATGAAGCGGTAGAGCTCTTCAGCCGTATGAACCTTCTGGTTGACCAGGTCTTTGTAATCGGTGACGCCGATCTTCGAGGCGGCCACTTTATAGAGACGGGCGGAGAACATGTCGCTGAGAAACTTGATGGCGTTGTCGGCGCGCTCCGTCAGTTCGTCGACGTCGAGGAGGACGGTATGGAGGCGACTGGCGCGGCGGGCGGTGCGCCAACGGGCCCAGATGCCCGAGCCGTGGTCCATGAAATCGTAAACGCTGGCGAGCTCGCGGGTGAGCAGCTCGTCGTAGTGGCGGAACTCGAGAAGCTGCGAGTTGGCGTACTCGAGCAACTGAATGACGGTCTCTGCACCGGCCGTAGAGTCGTAGAGAAAAGCGCCATTCCAGCTGATCACGGCTAGATCGTTTGGATAGTAGGAGATCTTTGACTGCATGATCTCGGCTTGCTCGCCTTCGGAGAGCGGCATGCTTTCGCCGCGAACGATTTGGGCGATACGTCCTCCCTGGGCCGCTAGCAGCTCGGCCGCCGATGGATTGCCGGCGATGTCGCGAACATGGAAGACAAAGTAATCTTCGTGCAGCCAGCTGTCGTAGAGCTTGATCAGGGCGGGGCGGGCGCGTTCGATCTTTTGTTTAACAATCTTTTGGGCGAAGCTGGTGAAGTCTGTATCCCAGACCCAGCGGCCAGCTAGGCCGACCAGCGTATCCCAGTCGCCGGAGAATGGCAGCTCGAAGACTACGCTGAGGACGCCGTAATCGTAGTACTTGATCTGGACGTCTAGGCGCTCGCCGCTCTCGAGGATCAGCGGCTCGACCTGCTCGACCACGGGCGGACGCTGGAAGCGGACGTATCCGGGAGCGGGGTGCTTGAAGCTGGCCTCCTGGCGGCGGGCTCCAAAGATCTTGCGGAGGGAGTCGAGGTTGATCTCCTCGCAGACGTCGAACTGGATTAGGACGAGGACCGAGCCCTGCAACATTTTGTTATGTGCAGGGGCGGCGAGGGCCGAGTGCGCTGGGGTGGGCGCCACGAGGGTCTGATTCACGGTTTCCATAGGGTTCAACTTTCTGGTTTCAGGTCTCTATTAAAGGATGCGGCGTGTGGCGGTGCGACGTGGACCGAGGGCCGCTACGTGAACCTGCTATCTTGTCTACTGTCTATTGTCCCAGAAATGGGGCGGAATGGGCAGTCGTCTATTTATATCTTGTATTATCAACCGCTTACGATGGCTGATTGGGCGAGTTCTTGCCCAATTTCGAGATTATTCGACCCTTTCCAGGACCGTGCGCTGGCCGGCCAGATCGTCTTCTCTGTGTTCCATGATCAGTGTTTTTCGGTCGTCGGAGAGGGACCAGTGGTCGCGGAAGTGGAGCTCGCGCGCTCCGGCGTGCAGCCATGACTCGATGACCAGTTCGTTGCCTTGCCAGCGGGCTGATCCGCGAATTGGCTTGCCGTTTAGCGAGTTTTTATTCTGGTCGCCATTGATCCAGCATTTGAAGACCACGCGATCTTCGTTGCCGTCGGGCCTGGTGACTACGATCTCTTGATGTAGCTCGGTCTGGGAGTGGGCGATTTTCATGGTGAGGGATTTGGGTTGGGGACCTTGGAATTTGGACTTTTCTAGATTTGCCTTCCAGGCGCCGGTGAAATCTCTCATGGGGATTCTCTCTGTTGTGCTATCAGTTTGGCGCCCACCCTCGCGATAAAGCCGCGAAGGATGGGGCACCCTCTTGCTTGATTGTGTCCGCTAGATCAAACTGTATAATATGCTGTGGAATGAGTTCCACATATGCAAATAGTTCAAATCGTGCTGGATGAGAAGCTGCTACATGCCGCTGACCGGGCGGCTAAGCGGACTCGGCGAAACCGGTCCGCTCTGGTACGCGACGCGCTGCGGGAGCATCTCCGGCGGCTGGAATTGCTTGCCAGTGAAGAGCGTGATCGGCAGGGGTACTCGCGAAATCCGCAGGCTGGCGCGGATGCGCGGGGGTGGGAAGCGGAGGCGGTGTGGCCGGAAGAATAAGCCGAGGCCGGATATCCCGAGGAGAAGTTCGGCTCTACCAGTTTGCTCCGCCCGACAAGAAACGGCCAGTGCTCGTGCTGACCCGCAACAGCGCCATCGCGTATTTATCCACGGTCACGGTTGCGCCTGTCACCTCGACGATCCGCGGCGTGCCATCGGAGGTGGCGCTGAGTGAGGAGGACGGGATGAAGTCCCCGTGCGCGGTGAACCTGCACAATGCGGTTACGGTGGCGCAAGAGCGGTTGGGGAAACGTGTGGGCCAGCTTAGTTCCGCACGGATGAAGGAGGTGTGCGCCGCTCTGCGGTTCTCGCTTGGGTGTGATCCAGGCTAGGTTGTGGGGATGTGGAGTCTGTCCCCAGAGTTCCGTCCCGGGATTCAAGGCTTCATCATCTCAGCGCCCAGCTTGGCCAGAAAATCCAACAGGAACTCCCTCGCGGTGCCGATTACCTGCACTTTATCACGTGTTCTTGTTATCGCCGCTTGCCCATATCGAGAACCGGGTCGACGTCAACATCAAGTCAACAGAAGCGGACAGGAGTGTCCGCTCCACACGGTCATACCCGGTGCTATCGGTGTAGCGGCCGACTCATCGCACAAAACGCGATGGATGGGCACAGTCGGGGTTGATTGTGTCGGATGGATCAAAGGCCTTCGCTACTTCCATCATCTCGTTGTGCCTCTGCGCTGCTATCAGTTTGGCGGCCCACCCTTCGCGATGAAGCCGCGAAAGGATGGGGCACCCTCTGGGTTGATTGTGTCGGCGAGATCGAAAGCGCGGATCAGGACTACGTCAAAATCAAGGTCAACGGCAGCGGACAGGAGTGTCCGCTCCACACCGGCAGAGCATTGCTCATTTGCGTCTTCTGGCTAGGGTGAGTAGTAGGGCGGCTCCGGCGGCTATTCCGGCTGCGGCTAGGGCGGTGTGTTTCATGCTTTTGTCTATCGCCTCCTGATGCGGCCTTGCCCAGGCGTCTTCGGGGTAGTGTTGTGGGGCGGGGTCGAACATGGGGTAGCCTTCGGGGGTTTCGGTGGATTCGCGGAGAGCCATCTGGAGGATTTCGGCTAGGTGCAAGGCGTGGCGGTCGGTCTCCTGGGCGATCTGTTCGCGGCAGCTGAAGCCGTCGGCTACGATCAGCCAGTCGGTGGGGGCTTGGCGGACAGCGGGGAGGAGTTCTAGTTCTCCGATGGCTTTTGAGATGGCGTATTTATCTTTTTCGAAGCCGAAGGCTCCGGCCATGCCGCAGCATCCGGGGGCGGGAGCGGTGTAGTGGATACCCATGCGGTGGAGGATGGATTCTTCGGCGGTCATCTTCATGATGGCTTTGTGGTGGCAGTGGCCGTGGATTAGAGCCCGGCGCGAGAGTTTGGGAAGCGGGAAATTTTTGGCGCGCTGCTCCAGGAATTCGCTTAGCAGAAAGACTTGCTTTGAGAGGGCCTGGGCGCGTTCGTCTTTGGGGAAGAGGTTGGTGAGTTCGTCGCGGAAGACGCTGGCGCAGCTGGGTTCTAGGACTACGATGGGCGTGGCGGCTTCGATTTCGGGGAGGAGTTCGTCCATGATCTGGAGGAGGAGACGCTTGGCGCGGTCTAGCATTCCGACGTCGTAGAGAGGGCGTCCGCAGCAGAGGTGGGCGCGGGGGACGGTTACGGTGAATCCGGCGGCTTCGAGGACTTCTACGGCGGCTTTGGCGGTCGCGGGGAGGAAGTGGTTGGTGAAGGTGTCGGCCCAGAGGAGGACGGGATTTTCGGCGGGCTCGGCGTGCATCGTTGCGCCACGGGCGCTGTCGAGCTTCGCTCGACTGGACAGACGAGGGCGTCTGTCCCTACGTGATTCACGTTGCCCTTCTGATTCACGTGTCGCTTGCTTCTCCCACCACCTTTGGAACGTTTCCGGCGCTAGTGGGGGGATACGGCGCTGGGCTGGGATTTTAGCGGCTCGCTTGGCTAGGTTGCTTAGGCCGGGGAGTTGGGTGGTTAGATTTATTAAGCCTGGGACGTGAGCAGCGGCGCTTAGCCATAGTTCGAATTGCGAAAGGACTAACTCGTTTAGCGGACGGCTATTGGTTTCATAGTAGTGGGAGAGGAATTCGGCTTTGTAGGTGGCCACGTCTACGCCTACGGGACAATCGCTTTTGCAGCCTTTGCAGGATAGGCAGAGGTCTAGCGATTCTTTTACTTCTTCGCTTTGCCAGCCGTCTTTGATTACGTCGCGATTGGTCATCTCCCAGAGCAGATGAGCGCGGCCGCGGGTGGAGTGTTCTTCTTCTCTCGTGACGCGGTAGCTTGGGCACATGACTCCGCCGGAATCGCGGCGGCATTTGCCTACTCCTACGCAGCGGAGGGTGGCGGCGGCGAGGCTGCCGTGGTCGTCGGGAAATTTGAAATGGGTTTCGGGCTGCCAGGGATCGTAGTCGGCGCCGAGGCGGAGATTTTCATCGAGGCGGTAGGGATCGATAACTTTGCCGGGATTCATCTTCCAATCGGGATCCCAGAGGGATTTGAATTCGCGGAAGGCTTGCATTAATTCGGGGCCAAACATTTTCGGGAGAAGCTCGGCGCGGGATTGGCCGTCTCCGTGTTCGCCGGAGAGCGAGCCTCCGTAGCGGACTACGAGGTCGGCGGCCTCTTCCATGAACTGGCGGAATTTGCGGACGCCTTCGGCGGATTCGAGATCGAAGTCGATGCGGGTGTGAACGCATGCGTGGCCGAAGTGGCCGTAGAAAGATCCGCCATAGTGGAAGGCTTGCATCAGGGCGCGCAGGTCGCGGAGGTAGGCGCCTAGTTTTTCGGGCGCTACGGCGGAATCTTCGAAACCCTCCCAAAACACCGCTTGGCCGGGGACGTGCGAGGTTACGCCTAGGCTCGATTCGCGGACATCCCAGATGCGGCGCGCTAGGCGCGGGTCGGTGAAGAGTTGCATGTTGGGCGAGGTGGCGGAGCGGTCTAGGACTTCCATCAGGTGGCGCGCCTGGGCTTCCGCTTCGGCTATGTCGTTCGATCCGAACTCGACCATCAGCCAGCCTGCGCCTTCGGGGATCATGGCGAGGGCATCGAGGTTGACGCCTTTGCGGCGGGCGGCGTTGACCATGATGTCGTCGAAGCCTTCGAGGCCGATGGGGCGATGCTCCATAATCTGGGGGACGTGGTCGGCGCAGATGCAAATGTCGGGCCATCCGATGACGAGGAGCACGCGGGCTGGCGGACTCTCGACCAGGCGGCAGGTGGCTTCGAGAATGGTGACGCAGGTGCCTTCGGAGCCGACGAGCGCGCGGGCAACGTTGAAGCCGTTTTCGGGGAGCAGGTGGTTGAGGTTGTATCCGGAGACGCGGCGCGGGATGTTGGGAAACTGGCGGCGGACTTGGTCACCATAGCGATCGGCTAGGGACTTGAGGCCGGCGTAGATTTCGGCGCGGCGTCCGCCTTCGGCGAGGATGCGATTGAAATCTTCGGCGCTGGTTGCGCCGACGTGCATGCGGTGGCCGCTGTAGGTGAGGATTTCTAGGGCCTCGATGTTGTCGTCGGTCTTGCCAGCCATGATCGAGTGCACGCCGCAGGAGTTGTTGCCGATCATGCCTCCCAGGGTGCAGCGGTCGTGGGTGGCGGGATCGGGTGCGAAGGTCAGGTGATGCTTTTCGGCGGCGGCGCGGAGGGTGTCGAGGACGACTCCGGGCTGAACGCGGGCGATGCGGCGGGCAGGATCGATCTCGAGGATGCTCGCCATGTACTTTGAAAAATCGAGGATGACGGCGGCGTTGCAGCATTGGCCGGCTAGGGCGGTGCCGGCTCCGCGGGGTAGGAGCGGAGCGTGGTGGTCGCGGCAGATGGCGACGGTGGCGCGGACGTCTTCTTTGTCGCGGGGGATGACTACTCCGATGGGAACCTGGCGATAGTTGGAGCCGTCGGTGGCGTAGAGGGCGCGAGTGCTTTTGTCGAAGCGGATTTCTCCGCGAAGGTGACGGCGGAGGGCGGCTTCAAGGGCGGTGGGGTCTAGTTGCGCTGGCGGAGCTGTCGGCGGCATGGGGCACTCAACATCTTCGAGGATGCGGGCGTTGGATGCAAGTGCTGCTTTAACCGCGGAGGGCGCGGAGAACGCGGAGATTCTTGGGAAAACATAAGGTCCCTTCGGCTTCGCTCAGGGCAGGCCCTTCGACTGCCCCGCGCAAAGGCCAAAGCGACGGGGGCTTTGTGGTTAGGGTAGGGGTCCTTCGACTGCGCTGCGCCATTCGCTTCGCTCCCGGCGCGGCTTCGCTCAGGATGACAGAGTTTCGTACTGATGCGAAAAAAGATTAGCGCCAGGATCTTGTCAGGTAGTCGGCTAGCGATAGGGCTAGCAGAATGGCTAGGAAGAAGAAGCCGGAGAGGACTACTACTCCGGTGAGTTTTTCGCTGGCGCCTTTGACGTGCATGAAGAAGAGGACTACGAGCAAGGCTTTGATGGTGGCGATTAGGAGCGCAACAACGGGATTGAAGGGGCCTAAGTTGACGAAGGCGGCGCCGACGGTGGTTGCGGTCAGGACGAGTAGGATCGCGCCGATTAGTAAGTAGAATCCCTGCGAGTGTGTCGTGTGCTCTTCGTGTGCTTCGTGCGCTTGGTGTTCGGACATAAAGGAGTTCTCGGTTGTCAGTTGTCAGATATTAGTAAAAACGCTTGTCATGAGTGCCGGCTTATCAAGTAGAGCAATGGGAACAGATAGATCCAGATGATATCGACCAAGTGCCAATACAGACCGCCATTTTCTATGGGCGTGAAGTATGCGGGTGAGTAACGGCCTTTCCAGGCCAGGATCGCGAGGCCGGTGAAGAGTCCGCAGCCGATAATCATGTGTAGAGCGTGCATTCCGGTCATTACGAAATAAATAGAGAAAAAGAGTTCGGCTTCTTTGGAGTTGACCGGGATCTTCTGGCCGTTGTCGTCGAAGGTGTCGGTGAAGTTGAAGGTCGAACCGGGTACGTGGTGCTTTTCGAATTTCTCTCTATATTCGAAACCCTTGACTACAAGGAAGGTAAGGCCGAGAAGTACGGTGACGACGAGGTAGGAGACTAGCAGTTTTCGCTTGCCTGCTTCCGCCGCTTTGACGGCCAAGACTACGGTTACCGAACTGATGATGAGGACCGCGGTATTAAAGGCTCCGAGCTTGATGCTGAGCTGCTGGCTGCCGGCGGCGAAGGCGTTGAAGTGGGCTAGGCGGTAGATGAGATAGGCGCAGAACATGCCGCCGAAGAACATGATTTCCGTGACCAGGAAGAGCCACATGCCGAGCGAGGCGGCGTTCTTTTGTTGTTGCGCGTCGGCGAAGTGGTGGAGTAGCGCCGGGTTGTGCACATGTTCCAAGTGCTCGACGCTGAGGTTGGCTTGACCGTCGACGGCAGGACTATTTTGCAACGGGAGCCTCCAGTTCCTTAGGTTCGGGAATCTCGTCGTAGTTATAGGCTTCCCAGGTGACTACGGGAGTCTCGTCAAAGTTGAAGGTTGGCGGCGGGGAGGTGGTTTTCCATTCGAGGCCAGCGGCTCCCCAGGGATTGTCGCTGGCGATAGGGCCGTAGCGCAGCGACCAGAGGAGATAGATCATGGGCAGCAGATAACCGACGGCCAGGACGCTTGAGCCGGCGGTGGAGAGCACGTTGAGTACCTGGAACTCCGGCGGATACTGCCAGTAGCGGCGGGGCATGCCGACGTAGCCGAGAATAAATTGCGGGAAGAAGGTCAGGTTGAAGCCGACGAACACGAGGAGCGCCGAGAGCCTGGCCCAGCCTTCGGGGTATAGGCGGCCACTGATCTTGGGCCACCAGAAATGTATCCCTCCGAGGAAACCCATGAGGACGCCGCCGACCATGACGTAGTGGAAGTGGGCGACGACAAAGTAGGTGTCGGTGACGTGAACGTCGATTCCGAGGGTGGCCAGCATGAGGCCGGTCAATCCGCCGATGGTGAACAGGCCAATGAAGCCAAAGGCGTAAAGCATGGGGGTGGCGTAAGTGATTGAACCTTTGTAAAGCGTGGCCGTCCAGTTGAAAACTTTTACGGCCGAAGGCACGCCGATGAAGAAAGTGATGAAGGAGAAGATCATGGCGGCGTAGAGAGAAATTCCGGCCACGAACATGTGATGCGCCCAGACCAGGAAGCCGAGAACGGCAATGGCGACGCTCGACAGGGCGACAAACTTGTATCCGAAGACGCGCTTGCGCGCGAAGCAGGCAATGAGTTCGCTGATCACGCCCATCGAGGGCAGGATCATGATGTAGACAGCAGGGTGGGAGTAGAACCAGAAAAGATGCTGAAAGAGGAGCGGGTCTCCGCCGAGGCGGGGATCGAAGATGCCGAGGTGGAAGGCGCGTTCGACGGCCACGAGGACGATGGTGATGGCGACGACCGGCGTGCCGAGAATCATGATCAGGCTGGTGGCGTAGTTGGCCCAGATGAAGAGCGGCAGGCGGTCCCAGGTGAGGCCGGGGGCGCGCATGCGGTGAACGGTGACGATGAAATTGAGTCCGGTGAAAATGGAGGAGAATCCGGCGATAAAGACGGCTAGCCCAGCCTCGATGACGTTGGTGTTGCTGCCCACAGTGCTGTAGGGGGTGTAGAAGGTCCAGCCGGTATCGACGCCGCCATTGAGCATGCAGTGGAGGAAGAGCGTTCCGGCGATGATGTAGAGATACCAGCTCAGCAGGTTGATACGCGGGAAGGCAAGATCTTTAGCGCCGACCATCAGGGGCACGAGGAAATTACCGAGCGTGGCGGGCACGACGGGGATGAGAAAGAAGAACACCATGATCATGCCGTGCATGGTGAAAACTTTGTTGTAGGTATCGGCCTGGAGCAGGTCGCCCTCCGGCGTGAGAAGCTCGAGGCGGATGAGCATGGCGAAGAAGCCGCCGAGGAAAAAGAAGGCCGTCACCGAAAGCAGATAGAGCAGCGCGATGCGCTTGTGGTCAGTGGTCAAGAGCCACGACTTGAGGGTGTGGCCGTTATTGAGATAGTTCAGCTTTGGTGCTGGAGCCGGGATTATGGTCGTCGCTGCGTTACTCGCCATGACTATTGCACCTGCGTATTCTGTGGTTGTGCTGGGGAAGCGGCGGGCTGGTTCTGCAGTCCGGCGGTCCCTGTGGGTGCCTGGGCCAACGATTTCACGTAGGCCACCAGCGCATTCAATTGTTCGTCGCTGACGATGCCCTGGAAAGCGGGCATGACGGGCTTATATCCTTTTACGATTTTTGCGGTTGGGTCGAGGATCGATTCTCGGACATAGTTATCGTCGGCGGTAACGGTGCGTCCATCTTCGAGGACTACGGGGCTGTTGTAAACACCTTGCAGATCGGGGCCGCGGCCCTGAGCATCGGCACGATGGCAGGTGGAACATCCGAAGGCGGCGAATAGCAGTTTACCCGTTTCCTGCAAAGGGGCCGAGGCTCCTCCTGCCGCCCACTGCGCGTAATCCTGCGGATCCATTACTACGATGTCGCCGCCCATGCCGGAGTGCATGGTTCCGCAATATTCGGCACAGAATAGATGATAACGGCCGGGCTTGGTCGCTTTAAACCAGAGCGTAGTGTAGCGGCCGGGCAGGACATCCTGCTTGAGGCGGAAGGCGGGAATGAAGAAGCTGTGAATAACATCCTGCGAGGTCATGATGAGCTTGACGTCCTGGCCGGTGGGGACGTGGAGTTCGTTGATCTCGCGCTGGCCTTCCATGTGCTCGATCTTCCACATCCACTGCTTAGCGACGACGTAGACTTCGGTGGAGTCGGCGGGAGGCGTGCGCTCCTTGAAAAAGATGACGGCTCCCCAGACGAAGAAAGTCAGCATGACGAAGAAGGGGATGATCGACCAGCTGAGTTCAAGAATGGTTGAGCCCTCGATCTGGACCGCTTCGCGGCCCGGTTGCCGACGATATTTGATCGCGAGCACGGTCACGGCAAGAAAGATGAGCGCCGTCATGACGCAGGAGACGAACAGCACGTAGATGTAGACGGCATCCACCTGGCCTGCCATGGTCGAGGCCGAATCGGGCCACAATGGTAAATATTTCGACATAATTACGTGACTCTTTACGTGACTCTTCTTAAACCGTCGTGACCTGGCCGCCCGCCGGAAATATGAGCGGAAGCCAGAGCCGATCGGCGGTCGTTGCGAAACATGACGAACATAAAGATTCCCAGAATCAGGATCGTCACCACACCGGCCAGCTTCAAGATATTACTGATGACGGCGCCGTATTTTCCAGTCCGCGGATCGTAGTGGTAGCAGTAGAGCAGCACCTGATCGCCGAGGTTGCCGATTTTGTTTTGCGAGGCTTGCACCAGGCCGAGGCGCAAATCTTTTGGAGAAAACTCGACGCCGTAGAAGTATCCCGAAACGTGGTGATCGGGCGTAAGCATGACGATGGCGGCGGCGTGCGCGTACTGCTCGGTCTTCGGATCGAATTGGTATTGGTAGCCGACGGCGCGGGTGAGCGCGTTGATCTGGTCGGCTTGTCCGGTGAGGAAGTGCCAGCCCTGATCGGTATTGGGGCGGCCATAGCGCTTCATGATGTCGCGCTTCTTAGCGGCGGCCATCTCCGGAGTTTCGCTGGGATCGAAGCTGACGGTGACTACGTCGAAATCCTGGCCGAGGTTGAAAGTGAGCGCTTTCATGGAGCCAACCAAACCCTGCAGGATTTCGCTGCAGAGCATGGGGCACTGGTAATAGCCGAGATTCAGAATGACGGGGCGCCCGTGGCCGAAATAATCGGCAAGGGTGACGGCGCGGCCGGTTTCGTCGCGGAATCGGAGGTCGACGGGGACTTCGGCGTTGAGGTGCTGGTCGATGCCGACGAACTGGAGCCCCGGCGGACGCTGATTGGCGGGAGGAGTCATAATGCCTCCCGACATGGGGCCGCGGATCTGCGCATGGAGATGGGCGGGCGCGAGAGTAAGCAGCAACCCCAGCAAAGCTACGACCGCAATCGAGTTGAAGAACCTGCTTTTACTACGCACTGCGTTTTCCTTTTCCGGCGATCTTTTTTCTGCGATCCGGCCGGAGCGATTGTTCTGCATCAGTTGAAGAAACGAAACGCTACCGCGGCGCTTCCACGCCTTGTTTCTCCGGTTCCTTGCCGGCGGGAGTCGTGATTCCTCCGGCTTTGGCTGGAGGAACGGTCGGCAACCCGCGCTGGGCAATCAGATCCATAGCGCGATCAATCGGGATGTGCGCAACTCCGGCCTTCTGGTCGACCCAGCCGTAAGTGTTGAGTTGTTCTTCCTGTTTGATCAGGTCTTTGCGCAGTTCGACGCCTTCGATTTCTTCGAGCATGGGAGCGCCGTTGTCTTTGAAAGTCTTTTCCATTTCCGCCGGCGTAACGACCCGCGATATTGCTCCTTTGGTGGTGGTCAGCGGGCTGGCAGTCGACATCTGCGAGCGCTCGTAGTTGTCGAGGAACGAATACATGCCGACGATGATGAAATAAATGACCACGCCGGTGACGGCGAGACCGATCATGAAGGCGACGATGCCGCGCGTGCTTAAGTCTTCATGTTCGAACCCGGTGTCGTCGGCCGGGAGTCCGTGCTTCGTGGTTTCGTCGCTCATATCTTCATACCCGTCGTTGGTCGTTCGTCGTCGGTCGTCCCATCGACCCTCAGTGCTCCCGTTCCAGCAGGCGCAGGGTTTGCGGCGCGTTCAGGGGGAGCAGGGGACGCGCTCGCAGGTTGTGAAAGAAGTAGGCCATCCACAGACCGCCCATCCCGGCGAGGATGGCGAAGAGTACCCAGCTGACGTGAACTTCGCGATGGAAGGCCGGTTCGATGTGCCAGTAGATATCGAGGATGCGCATGAGAATGAGCCAGGAAGCCAGCCAGACCAACGTTCCTGCCTTGCGCTTTAACTGGCGCGAGAGCAGGAGCGCGAAGGGGACGGCGAAATGGAAGATGACGAGAAAGAGGCCAACGAATTGCCATCCGCCATTGAGGCGCGCCTTGTACCAGGGAATTTCTTCGGGCAGGTTTCCGGCCCAGATGATGAGCCATTGTGAAAAATTGAAATAGGCCCAGACCATGACGAAGGCGAGGATCAGCTTGCCGTGGTCGTGGACTTCGGTGTCGGTGAGGTAGTCGGACATGGGCTTGCGCTTGGCCAGGATGGTTTCGATCAGCACGCAGAAGCAGAAGGCGGAGAGCGCTTCTCCGGCGACGAAGAGCAGGCCGTAGATGGTTGAGATCCAGCGCGCCTCCAGCGACATGACCCAGTCGATTACGGCGAAGGAGGTCGCGAAGGAGTAGACGACCATGCCGATTCCGCTGAGGGCGCGGAAGCGCAGCGTGCTTTGTCCGGCGATGGAGTCTTGCTCGGTCGACCAGTGGTTGAGGAAATAAGCCATGCCGAACCAGATGACGAAGTAGAGGATGGCGCGCATCAGGATGCCGTTGAAATTCAGGTAGCTGTGGACGATGTCGGCGATTTTGGGATCAGCTAGTGCGTCGGGGCGGGCCCAGAAATATATCTTCGGCAGATTCAGCAGAATGGGGATGAAGAGGACTGCCATCAACGGCAGCACCATCATGCCGGATTCGAGTTGGCGACGAATGACTATGCTCCACGAGCCGCCGACGAGGTGGTGAAGCATGAGGATAGCCATGCAGCCGAGAGAGAGGCCGAGCCAGAACATGAAGCCGGTCAGGTAGGCGGAGTAAAAGCTGGCGGGCGCGAGGAAGGCGCCGGCGATGGCGGCGATCGCTCCGATGACTCCGATGATGAGCGAGCGCTGCTGCATGAGTTGCGCGACGGGCGGAGCCATGAGATCGGACCGGTTAAGTTTGATTGCGGTCGTCATCATTTATTTCGGCTCCCCTTCAGCAGTGGCGGGCGTGGCAACTTCGGGCAGCGTGGCTCCGTTGCCGATGTCGCGGAATTGCGGCGGCGGCGATGGGACTTGCTGGCCGGCGGGAATATCGGCGGCGGTTGCATTCTGGCTCAACTGCAAGGCGCGAATGTAGGCGGCGATGCACCAGCGGTCGCGTGGTGTGACCTGACTGGCGTAGTCGGGCATGACGCCGTAGCCGTTGCTCATGACGTCAAAGAAGTGTCCGATCGGCGCATTGCGCAAACGCTCGATATGATAGGACGGCGGACGGCGGAAGCCGCGGGTGGGGATGAATCCTCCACCATCGCCGACGCGGCCGTGACAGGGGGTGCAGTTGATGTTGAAGCGCTCGCGGCCGCGATCGAGGACGTCTTTGGTTACGGCAAAGGGCAGGGCGTCGCCGGGGATGTCACCGTTTTTCCCGGTGTAAAAGTATCTGTCTTCGTGGAGGTCACCGCGGGCGACCGTGCCCTCGACCGGCATGCGGGCGGAGCGATCGTCGGCGAAGAAGTCGCTCTTCTCGAAGGGGCGGTAGTAGGGCTGTAAGTGCATGTCGAGGCGGCATCCGGCGGTGACAGCCAGGAGGGCCAGAAGAGCGGGCAGGACTTTTCGGAGATTGCGCGGGGAAGCCATTTAGCTTGGCACCTCCGCAATCATTCGGGGAGCTAGTCCATTGAGAAAAGCGCGCGTCGCATTGGCGTCATATTTTGGATCGGCCGATTCGACGACCAGGAAGAATTTGTTTTCCGTCGCCTTGGCGAACTCGGCCACGTTGAAGACTGGATGATACGGCATGGGCAATCCATTGAGGGCGATCATGCCGACGGCGGAGGAAATGCCTCCGAAGAGGATGGTCAGCTCGAAGGTCACGATGATGAACGATGGCCAGGAGAAATACGGGCGTCCGCCGATGTTGGTGGGATAGGTGATCACGGCTACCCAGTATTGCAGCGCGAAGGCGGAGATCCCTCCGGTGAGGGCGCCGAGAAGAACAACCAGGGCCACACGATTCTTATGGAAGCCGATGGCCTCGGCTAGACCCTCGATGGGGAACGGGCTGTAGGCGTCCATCTTCTTGTAGCCGGCCTCGTGCGTCTTGTGGGCGGCGTCGAGTAGCGCCTGCGCCGAATCGAACTCGGCCATCAGGCCGTAGGTTGGGTTCTCGGGGATCATTGTTTGACCTCCGTTGCCTCATGCGCGTGCGACTCGGGCAGCAAGGTGCGCATTTCGAAAATTGAGATCATGGGCAGGACGCGGACGAAGAGCCACATGCCGGTGAGGAATAATCCGATGGTGCCGAAGAAGGTCATCCAATCCCACTTGGTGGGATAGTACTGGCCCCAGGAGGAGTTGACGAAATCGCGGCTCAGGCTGACTACGATGATGATGAAGCGCTCCAGCCACATGCCGACGAGGACGACGAAGGAGATGATCCAGAGCCAACCGGTGGAGACGCGGAACTTTTTCAGCCACAGCACCTGCGGGATGAAAATGTTGCAGGCGAGCAAGGCCGCGTAGAAGAGGCGATAGGGGCCGTGCAGGCGGTTCCAGAGCAGGAAGGAATCGAAGTGATTGCCGCTATACCAGCCCATGAAGGCTTCCATACCATAGCCGTAGGCGACGATGAGGCCGGTCGCGAGCATCACCTTGGCGGAGGTTTCGAGATGGCGCATGGTGATGAAATCTTCGAGCTTGTAGATGGCGCGGATAGGAATCGCGAGACAGAGCACCATGGCGAATCCGGAGTAGATCGCTCCGGCAACGAAGTAGGGCGGGAAGATGGTGGTGTGCCACCCGGGAACGATGCCGACGGCGAAATCGAAGCTCACGACGGTGTGCACGGAGAGGACTAGTGGCGTCGCTAGACCGGCGAGAAGCAGGTAGGCCGTTTCGTAACGGTGCCAGTGTTTAGCGGAGCCGCGCCAGCCCATGGCGAGCAATCCGAAAACGCGCTGCTTCCACGGCTTTTCTGCGCGGTCGCGCAGGGTGGCGAGATCGGGAATTAAGCCTACGAACCAGAAGACTAGCGAAATTGTCAGGTAGGTCGAAACCGCGAAGACGTCCCACACCAGTGGGCTGCGGAAGTTCGGCCAATAACGCATGGTGTTGGGATAGGGAAAGAGCCAGTAGGCAAGCCAGGGACGCCCGGTGTGAGCTAGCGGGAAGATGCCGGCGCAGGCCACGGCGAAGAGAGTCATCGCTTCGGCGAAGCGGTTGATTGAATTGCGCCAGGTCTGGCGCAGCAGGGCGAGGATGGCAGAGATGAGCGTGCCGGCGTGGCCGATACCGATCCACCAGACAAAGTTGACGATGGCGAAGCCCCAGCCGATGGGGATATTGATGCCCCAGATGCCGGTGCCTTTAATGAACAGGTAACCGAGGGCCAGCATGAGCATGTTCATCATGCCGAACACGATGAGGAAGCCGAGGATCCACCCGAGAGAGATGGGGCGGGTCAGCACGATGTTGCTGATCTTCTCGGTGATGGTGGAGAAGGTGTGGCCCGGCGCGATTACCGGAACTCGCCTGTCATCCACCGGTATTTGCGTGTTCGTAGCCATGCGTTACTTGCGCTCCACGGATACTTCTAACTCGCTTCTGCGTCAATTCCCTCAGGGGCTAAAGCCCCGTCTTTATGGCCCTTGGCGGCACGGCTGAAGCCGTGCCCTTTCAAATCACTTTTCAAAACCGCTTTAGGAGCCTTCTAATTCTGGATTCGGATTGCGCACTTCCGCTAGATAGGTCGTGCGCGGCCGTGTATTCAGTTCTCCTAGCAGCGAATAATTTCTTGGCTGCGCCTTCCACTTATTTACCTGGCTGTTCGGGTCGTTTAGGTTGCCGAAGACGATTGCATTTGCCGGACAGGATTGCTGACAGGCGGTTTGCAAGTCGTCGCCGATTTTAATTTCTTTGCCTTCGCGCACGGTAGCAGTTTCTGTATCGATGCGCGCTTCGGCGATGCGCTGCACGCAGTAGGTGCATTTTTCCATGACGCCGCGGCTGCGCACGGTGACGTCGGGATTGCGCATGAGCTTGAATTGCGGCGTCTCCCAATCCTGGAAGAGCAGGAAGTTGAAGCGGCGAACTTTGTAAGGACAGTTGTTGGAGCAATAGCGCGTGCCGACGCAGCGGTTGTAGACCATATCGTTCAGGCCTTCGCTGCTGTGCAGGGTGGCCTGCACAGGGCAGACCAGTTCGCAGGGGGCGTTCTCGCACTGCATGCAGGGGAGCGGCTGGAAGAAACCTTTGGGATTTTCGCGCGGTCCGTTGTAGTAGGTATCGACGCGGAGCCAGTGCATGTGGCGGCCTTTGAGCGTCTGCTCGCGGCCGACTACGGCAATGTTATTTTCCGACTGGCAGGCGATGATGCAATTGTTGCATCCGACGCAGGCGTTGAGGTCGATCGCCATGCCCCACGAGTAGGCTTCCTTCGAGTAATCGAAGCCGGGATAGAGAGTCAGGTCGGGCTTCGGCTCGTCTTCTTTCGCGAAGTTTGGGTCTTTCTTATACTCGGAGAGGCTGCGCTCCTGGACCAGCGGACGCTCGCTGCCGTCGGGCGTTTCCATCGTCTGGTAGCCCTGCGTGCTGGCCAGGTTGTAGGTTTCGCCCGTGGCGGTTAGCTTCGCGCCGTCGGCAAACCATGGAGCTTGGCTGGTGCGCAGCGGATAAACGTCGAAGCCTGCTTCGCTGCCTATGCGGCCGGCGCGCTTGCGGCCGTAGCCGAGGAAGACGGTGATCGAGTTGTCGGGATGGCCGGCCTGAATCCAGATTGCGCCTTTTACTTTCTTGCCGTTGAATTCTAGTTCGGCTACGTCTTTGAAATTCAGCTTCAGGCGCTCGGCCATGGCGGGGCCGATCATGATTGGGTTATCCCAGGTTAGCTTCGTTAGCGGCTTGGGGAGTTCCTGGAGCCAGCCGTTATTGGAGAAGCGGCCGTCATAGATGGAGGGATCGCGGCGGAAGTTTAGCTCGACGGCATCGCCGGCCTTTACTGGTTCGCCCGTGAGACCCACTGCCTTCCCCGTTACAACTTTCGGAGCAAACGTAGTTCCCGCGATCCAGCCATCGTGCAGGGACTTGCGCCAGAACGTGTCGAAGTCAGCGCCGGTGTGCTGTTTTTGCCAGTAGGACTGGACGAGATCGTGTCCGGTAGAGGCGGAGTCTCCGGAGATGACGGCGATGATTTCGTGGGCGCTCTTGCCGTTGTAGAGCGGTTCGATCAGCGGTTGAATGATGCTTACGGTGCCGTCGTAGGCGCGGGTGTCGCTCCAAGATTCGAGATAGTGGGCTTCGGGAACATGCCACTGGCAAAGTTCGGCGGTCTCGTTGCGATGGGAGCCGAGATAAATTTTTGTGGCGACGGCTGGTGACTTGAGCAATGAAGCGAATTCCAGTTCGGCAGGTGCGTCGTAGGCGGGGTTGCCACTGAGAATCAGCAGCAGATCAACTTTGCCGGCGTGCATATCATCGACGAGCGCCTTCAGCGACTCGCCCCGACTTACCGGATTGGCATCGACCGGCTCCGTGTAGAAAACCGTGTTTCCGATGTTGCCAAATGCGGCATTCATTGCGTGAGCCAGCGCGTGCACCGCGGGAGGTTGGTGGTCTCCTGCGACGACAACGCTTGCACCGTGATGACTCGCCAGATCCCCTCCAACGGCGGCGGCAAATCGCCGCTGTTGCTCGGTCAATCCTAGGAGACGCCCCCATTCATCAGCGTGTTGGGGCAAGAACAAGAGCCGCGTGAAACCTTCGATCTCGTCAGCCCGCAACGGCAGCCGATGGTCCGCCTTCATCCCCGTTGAACTCGGCGTGCTCTCGATTACGTAGAGCCGGTTCATGTTCGCATCGGGGTTGCGGCGGGCAGCGAAATCGCGGGTGTAGCGGGTGGAGCCGGGGAATCCGGCGTAGAGGAAATCGGCGTCGAGCGAGACGATTACGTCGGCCTTCGACAGGTCATAGCGCGTTTCGACTGGTTCGCCGAAAGCCAGCTTCGCGCCTTCGACTACGTTGTCGCGGTTGATGGGCTCGTAGACGTGCCATTTAGCTTTCGGATTCGCGGCTAGGTAATCCTTAATCTGGGCGGCAAGCGTGGGCGAGGAAACGGTTTGGGTGAGGATGCGAACGCCGCCTCCGGCCATGCCTTTCTCCGCCATCATGGGGCCGCTGACTGCGGAGATGAAAGCGTTCCAGGAACGCACGTCGCCCATGTAGGTGATGCTCTGCGCGCGATCGGGATCGTAAAGATCGAGAATCGAGGCTTGGGCGTAGACGTCGGTGCCTCCGAGGCTCGCGGGATGTTGCGGATTGCCTTCGATTTTTGTCGGGCGGAAAAGATGGCTCTCGACGAGAACGGGCGAGGCGTAGCCGCCGATGGTGTGCGCGGTGGCGTAAAACTTGGGGCGGCCGGGGATAACATTTTCCGGTTGGCGCACGTAGGGCACGATCTCGGTGTTCGGCATGCGCGTGCAGCCGGTCAAGCCGGCGAGCGCGAGCGAGGCACCCATGGTCTTGAGAAATCCGCGGCGGGAGAAACCGTCGAGCCATTCGGAGGCGCCCTTGGGGAACTCGCGGTGCAGCATCTCCTGAAATTCTTCGCTGCCGGCCAGCTCTTCGAGGCTGCGCCAGTATTCGGGGCCGGTCGTATCCTCGATCTGCTCGCGGACGGAGGCGAGATCGAGTTGCTTGCGCTTGCTGGGGCAAACGTCGGCTCGCGCAGCAGATTGCGCAGCGACCAGTCTCGTTTTGTGCTCTTCGATACTCATCAGAAATCAGCTTTCAGCCGTCAGCTCTCAGCTTTCAGTAAAAACTCGCCTACCGATGACATGTGTTGCAACTGGTGATGTCTTTGACTGAACGCACTTGGTACGCATCCTTCAGCGCGTTGCCTAGCTCGATCTGGTTGTTGTAGTTCTTGCCGTTAAAAGCAACGGCATTCTTGCCCAGCGGATCGTCGACCGGCGGCTCATAGCGCATGTTGAAGACCTGGTCGCGCGGGCGGAGATATTTTTCGGTGTTGCGATGACAGTCCAGGCAGAATTCCATTTGCAACGACGCGTACTGATAGGTCAGCGGCATGTGGTCGATGGGACCGTGACAGGTGTTGCATCCGACGCCTTTGTTGATATGAATGCTGTGATTGAAATAGACGAAGTTGGGCAGCTGGTTGACGCGCGTCCATTCAAGCGAACGGCCGGTGCGGTAACTTTCACGGACTGGCTCGAGATAGGCGGCGTTAGTCCAAATCTGCTGATGGCAGTTGATGCAGGTCTTGGTGGGAGGAATTCCGGCGAAGCTTGAGGTTTCAACCGAAGTGTGACAGTAGCGGCAATCGATGCCGAGGCCGGTGACGTGGTGCTCGTGGCTGAAGGGCACCGGCTGCTCTTTGCGAACTCCGGCGTTGGTGATGTAAGGAGTGCGCTCTAGCTCCAGCACAACCCAGCCCAGCCCGCCCACGGCAAGGACAACGAGAGCCAGAGAGGCCCGTGCAATGGCATTGCTGCTGCGCGGAAAGATCTGCATTGATTATGAAATTTAATAAATACGAGATTGGCTCGCGCCGCACCCGGCTAAACGCATTATGAGTTACGTCACATGCGGTTGTGACGCGCGTTACTAAAACAGGAGAGTATAACAGCTACTTCGAAAATGGAATAGGTCGTGCAGCAATTCTTCATGCCAGTTTAGAACTGTCAATTCGCGCAGATGCAGATTGAGACTGAATGTTGTGCATTGATTCGTCATCGAAGCTCGGCTGGCAAAAAAATTAGCGCAGGTTCATGACCAACAATTTCGGTTCCGTCATTTCATGGATCGCGTCGCGCAGACCTTCGCGGCCGAGACCGGAATCTTTGACTCCGCCGTAAGGCATGTGATCGACGCGGAAGGTTGGCACATCGCCGGCGATCAAGCCTCCAACCTCTAATTCGTCGTAGGCCTGAAAAATTAATTTCGCGTCGCGGGTGAAGAGTCCGGCTTGCAGGCCGTAGGCGGAGCTGTTGACTTGCTTGAGCGCGGAGGTGAAATCGGTGTAGGGCTCGACGGTGACGATGGGCGCGAAGATTTCCTGGCAATTCACTTTCATATTGGGCTTGGTGCCGGTGAGTATGGTCGGCTCGAAGAGCGAACCTTTGTGATTGCCGCCGCAGAGCAGGCGGGCGCCGCCGCGAACCGCTTCCTGCACCCATTCGGCGGCGCGGATGGCGTCAGATTCGCGGATGAGCGGACCCAGGTCGCTCGACTCCTTGAGCGGATCTCCGACTTTTAGTTTGCCGGTCGCGGCCAGCAAAAGTTCGGTGAATTTTCCGTAGACGGAGTGCTCGACCAGAATGCGCTGCACAGAGATGCAGGATTGTCCGGCGTAGGCGAAGCCTCCGGTGACGCAGCGCTCGGCGGCGTAGGCGAGATCGGTATCGCTGTGGACGATGACGCCGGAGTTGCCTCCGAGTTCGAGCACAACTTTTTTCTTTCCGGCATTATTCTTGATTGCCCAACCGACGGCGGCGCTGCCGGTGAAGCTGATGAGCTTGATGCGCTCGTCGGAGACGAGAAAGCCGGCATCTTCGTTCGCGAGCAGGATGGCGTTGAAGCCGCCGTCGGGCCATCCGGCTTGCTGGATCACTTCGGCGAGAAGCAGTGTGGTGAGCGGCGTTTCGGGCGCGGGCTTGAGAACCATGGAACATCCGGCGGCGATGGCGGGCGCGACTTTGTGCGCGACCAGGTTCAGCGGAAAATTAAAAGGAGTGATGCCGGCAATCGGGCCTAGAGGGAAACGTTTGACGATGCCCCAGCGTCCGGCGGTCGACTGCTGCCAATCGAGCGGCAGATATTCTCCGTAGTTGCGGACAGTTTCTTCGGCTGCGATGTTGAAGGTAAAGATGGCGCGATCGACTTCGGTACGCGCGCTCTTGATGGGCTTGCCAGCTTCGAGAGCGATGGTGTGGGCGAACTCTTCCTTGCGATCGTGAATGCCGGTGGCAATCTGGCGGAGAACTCGCTGGCGCTCGAAGGCAGGCAAACGACGGGTGGTTCCAAAGGCCTTGACGGCGGCGGCGACGGCGGCTTCCGCGTGGGCGCGATGGCCGCGGTGGACGTGCGCGATGAGAGCTCCGTCGTATGGAGCGCGGATGTCGACGATGTCACCTTCTTCCAGCCACTTGCCGTCCAGAAAAAAACCATGAGTGGCAACTGGAGTCACTGTCATCTCGGACATGGCCCACCTCTTTCGAATTCGTCGTTGGTCGTTAGTCGTTAGTTGATGATGGTTTGATGATTATAGAGCTTCGCGGGAAGCGGGAAAGTGCTGGGTGTTTGGCGACGGGTGACAGGTGTTTAGGAAAAGCTCGACCTGGCGCCTTCGACCTCGCACTTACGATTTGTTTTTGAAGCGCTCGTCTACTTCTACTTGATATCCGGCTACGAGTCGATTGGTTTCGTTGGCCATGCCGACGACGGACATCAGTTCTTTGAATTGGGCGTCGGTCATACCTTTTTTCGTGGCTGCGGCGGTGTGGGAGGCGATGCAGTATTCGCACTGATTGGTGACGGAGACGGCGACGTAGATCATTTCTTTGATGAGCGGATCGAGCGCTCCGGGGGCCATAATCTGCTTGATGTCGTGCCATGTGCGCTTGAGCAGGACGGGATCGTGGGCGATTGCCTTCCAGAAATTGTTGATCCAATCAGTTTTGCGCGTGGCCATGATGTCGTCGTAGATGGCGCGCACTTCGGGACTGGCGTCGGCGTATTCGATGAGACCAAAGAGGGACATGGGGGCTCCTCAAAGCAGGTGACAGGAAAGGCAGGACCGGGAAAAGCAGGAAAAGCAAGAAACCGGAAAAACAAAATCTTCTTTTTCACGGTTTCGCGGTTTTCCTGTCGCCTGTTTCCTGATTTTCCTGCTTTCTGCTTTTCCTGTTTCCTGCTTTTCCTTTTTTCTGTTTTTCCCGCCTTCTTGCTTTTCCTGTTTCCTGCTTTTCCTGCTCTTCCTACGATATCCAATCTAAGACTTTGTAGTATGCGCCGGCGAATGGGAGGAACCACGGGTTGCCGTTATAGAAGCCTAGCGGCGCGCCGGGGAACGGGATTTCGGTGAAGGGGTTATCGGTTTTTTTCTCTGCGTCTTTCTTGCCGGCGGTGTCTTCTGCGATTTGTTCCGCCATTTTCTGACCCTGATAGGTGGCCATGGCTACGCCGTGCCCAGCATAACCTAGGGCGAAATAGATACCGTCGATTTGACCGGCATGGGGCATGATGTCGAAACAGAAATCGAGTGTGCCTCCCCAGACGTAGTCGACTTTCGTGTTGCGCAATTGTGGATAGACCTCGATCATGCCACGGCGCAGAATCTCGGCGCTTTTGCGGATGGTCTGATCGGTCTCCGGGAAGAAGGCGGCGCGGCCTCCGAACAACATGCGGTTGTCGGGAGTGAGGCGATAGTAATAAAGATAATTTTTCGAGTCGTAGATCTGGCGGTTGCGGGGGCACAGTTCGCGGGCCAGCGCTTCTGATAACACTTCGGTGGTGATAATGAATGAGCCGATTGGGATGACTTTCTTGCGCAGCGCGGGAGTCGCGACGCCTGTGTAGCCACTGGTGCCGACGAATACGTTGCGCGCCCAGGTTGCGCCGCGAGAAGTGTTCAGCTTGAAACCGGGAGCGCCATTGCGCGACTGGCGCTGGATGCTGTGCAGGCGGGTGTGCTCGGAGATCTGGGCTCCGGCTCGCATTGCGGCGGCGGCGAGGCCGGCAACATAGCGCGCGGGATTGAGGCCGGCGGAAATTTCATCGACCATGCCTCCGTAATAAATGTCGGAGCCGATTTCGCTTTGGAGTTGGTTACGCGGCACGATGCGCAACTGATGATTGAATTCGCGCGCGATCACTTCGGCCTGGCGGGCATAGTCGTCGAAGTGAGCTTGCTTGCAGGCGACTTCGAGATGGCCGGTGCGGACAAAATCGCAGGCGATGTTTTCTTCTTTGACGATGCGCTCTACGACATCGATGGTCTCGAGGGACGCGGCGTACATGCGGCGCGTGAGGTCGCGTCCATACTTCGAAATGAGCTGGTTGACGCCGAGTTTCAATCCGGTGAGCACCATGCCGCCGTTGCGGGAGCTTGCACCCCAGCCGATTGTCTCCGATTCCAGGACGACTACTTTTGCCCCGCGTTTGGCTAGCGCTAGCGCGGCGGAGAGGCCGGTGAATCCAGCGCCGATGATGGCGACTTCGGCGGTCTCGGGCAGCGGCTGCTCGGGCGGGACGGGCAGCTGAACGGTGGTGAGCCAGTAGTTGAGTTCCTGCGGCAAGGTTGATTCTTCTTTCTATTTGCCTTAGCGGCCTTGGTGGTTGCGGCATTTTTCTTTACCGCCAAGGACACTAAGGTACACGAAGCTAGAGCACCGCTGTCTCGTGAATCGTGCGTCCTTCGGCAAAGCGCGAAAAGTTGAGCAAGGACGCGTCGATCAAATCCGTCTTTCCGGTCAGGATCAGATCGCTCAAAATTTTTCCTGTCGCGGGGGAGTGCATCACTCCGTGGCCGCTGAAGCCGTTGGCGAAGAAGAAGCCGGGGACTTCGGGCGACTCGCCGAGGATTGGATGATGATCCGGCGTCATCTCGTAGAGGCCGGCCCAGGCTCGCTTGGGATTGACGGCGATATTTTCGAAGACGGGTACGCGGTCGGCGGCGCGAGTCAGAATTTTTTCGATGAAGTTTGGATCGAAATCGGTTTTGTAGCCCGGCGTCTCTTCGGGATCATTCCACGCCAATAGAAATCCTCGGCTCTCGGGGCGGAAGTGGAAACCGGTGGACATATCGACGATCATGGGCGCGGTGTGGGGAAACTGGTCGAAGGGCTCGGTCGGAACTAACATGCGGCGCAGGGGTTCGACTGGCAGATCTATGCCGACCATTTTCGCGACCGGCGCGGCCCATGCTCCGGCGCAGTTGACAACGGTGTGGGTCGAGAGTGTATCGCGCGTAGTTGCGACTGCAAAACTCCCGTCTTTATTGCGGGCGATTCCGGTGACGACCGTGTTCTTCCATAGCGCGGCGCCATGGTCGCTGGCCCATGTCATGTAGCCGATCATCGCGCTATAGGGATCGACAAAGCCGTCGGTGGGGCAGAAGCTGCCGCCGACGATGTCATCTCCGCGAAGTTGGGGAAACTGACTGCGGATTTCATCGCCCGCTACTAGACGGACGGTCTTTAATCCCATGGCGATTTGCTTTTCGTAATTGGCGCGCAGGTAGGCCAGATGGTTTTCGTTGGTCGCGCAGAAAAGATATCCCTGGGGGCGGTAATCGCAGGGGTAGCCTAGGCGCTCTTCGAAGCTCGCATAAAAGGGGATCGAGTAGAGCGACATCTGAATGTTGACGGGGGTGGAAAATTGGGCGCGCACTCCGCCCATGCTCTTGCCGGTGGATCCCTTGCCCTGCGCGGACTCGCGCTCGATGACGAGAATGTTCTTGCAGCCGGCGGCGGCGAGATGGCAGGCGATGCTGGAGGCGACAATCCCTCCGCCGACGAGGACGACATCTGCTGTGTGCATGGTGCGAGGTAATAATAAATGCCCGCTTGGCGACGGGGCGGAGCCTGCCGTGAGCGGAGTTGAAGGGCCCGGTCCCGGCGCGGCAAAGCCCCGCCAGCGCACCACCCTGGACGACTGGCCTGGACGACTAGCCTGGACGACTAGCTAGGAAAATGCCGCGGTAAACCCAACCCCGATCAGTATCAGGATAGCGAACCATCCAAACACTACGGCGAAAGCGGTACCCAACTTGACTTTGCTAATGCAAGTAATACCGATGGCGGCCAGGATCATGGTCCAAATGCCAAACACGTCGAACGACGCCAAGAAGGCGTGGAGCACGGGATTGGTAGCGGCATCCACGAAGTACCCGGGATTAGTGGCGACGGGATTTTGAAACGTGAAGGCGTCCCCTGACACTCCAGCCAAGAGCGACACGGCCGCGAGGAACGCTTTCAGAATGTTCGGAAGACTTGCATAGACAACCATGGCAAGCAGTGTCTTGAATTTCACTTCGGCACTTAAGCCAAACTTGAGCGTCGCGAGAAGGACGGCTGCCACAACGACGTACCAGATCAGTACCAACGCAAAGAACCCGTAGGATACCCATTTGGTGACTGTGGTTCGCGCCTGCGCGTTCTTCTCGCGGTCAGCGGGCGCCATGCGCTCAACCTGATCGGCCTGTTTCGGTTGGGTTTGGAGTTGATTGTCCGCAATCTTGCGAAATCCAACTTTCTGATCCGCCACATACACGAAAGAAATGGAAACGATCGCGGAGATCAGAAATGGCGCCCACCAGTTAGCGTTCCTCCGGAGGTCGGTGAAAATTTTGCCGGGCGCGAAAAAAACGTCAATGAGTCGCTGCCCTTCGGACAGCGGCGCGGGTTCCTGAGATAGCTGCGCTGACTGAGGTGCTTGCGATGGTACGGAAGGGTTGGTTGCCATGTCCTCTCCCCAAATAGGCAAGATTGTACGACAGAAGCACAACAGGAAGGCGCGGAATGTTACGACGCTGCCATTTCGGGCGTGGCCGCGAGCAGTTTGCGGGTGTAATCGTGCTGCGGGTACCGCGTGATTTGGTCAGTTTGGCCGATCTCGACGATTTTGCCGCGATACATTACCGCGATGCGGCTCGAGAGATAGCGGACGACGGGCATGGAGTGGGAGATGAAGAGATAGGTGAGGCCGAAATCGCGCTGCAATTGCTGCAGAAGATTGACGATTTGCGCGCCGACGCTTACGTCGAGGGCGGAGACTGGCTCGTCGGCGACGATGAACTTTGGGCGAAGTGCGAGCGCGCGGGCGATGCCAATGCGCTGGCGCTGGCCTCCGGAAAATTCGTGGGCGTAGCGGGGCATGGCGGATTCGTCCATCCCGACCGAATGCAGGAGTTCGCGGACGCGCTGGCGGCGGGCGTCGCGGCTGGTGCTTGCCTGCATAATTTTCTGATGGAGGAGCAGGGGCTCGGCGATTATGTCTTCGACGCGGTAGCGCGGGTCTAGCGATCCGAAGGGATCCTGGAAGATGATTTGCATGTCGCGGCGAACGCTGCGCAGTTGCGACTTGCCCGCCTTCGCTAGATCGATGCCATCGAAGAGGATTGCGCCTTCAGTGGGTTCGATCAGGCGGAGGATGAGGCGGCCTAGCGTGCTCTTGCCGGAGCCCGATTCACCCACCAGGCCCAGAGTTTCGCCTTGATGAATGTCTAGGGAGACGTCGTCGACGGCGCGAACTTTGCCTGATTGTTGGGCGCCGAAGGCGGATTCGGCGAGGTCGAAAGTTTTGGTCAGGTTCCGGATTTCGACGAGAGGCACGCAGAAAGATTAGCAGCTGCGCGCGGCGAGTGGCAGGTTTTGTCGCGTCAGTTTCTGTCTGTCAGTTTTTGTCGTGCCGGCCGCCCAGCCACTCTTTGGGCCAGGCGATTTGTACAACGATGCAGGTGACCAAGGTGAGGAAAAAGCCAGCCCACTGAGGATGCTCCGGCCAAATTTTCTGCATCAATCCCAACTGCCCGGCCCAGATTCCGAAAGCGGTCGCGATCAGGGTTGCAATCAAAGTGATTTTAAGCGTTCGCATGAGCCTCTCGCCCCTACACGATCATACGTTCGACTGGCGAGTTTTGTTCCGGATAATTGCGGGGATTCTTCTCGTCTATCACATACTCTCGTCGCGCGATCATCATCCGGCGATCGTTATCCAGCGATCGTTATCCGGCGATCATGGGCACGGCTGCCAGGGCCGCTACCATTCCTATGGTACGGGCGCGGCTGAAATGCTCGTGCAGAAAGATGCGCGCGAGGAGGACGGTGATGGCGGGATAGAGAGAGCTGATTACTACGGCATCATCCAGACGCCCGATCTGGGATGCGCGGATGAAGACGACGGTGCCGGCCACGTCGAGGATGCCTGCGGCGAGGGCAATTCCCAACACTGGGGCGGGCACGGCACGGAGATGACGCGCGAATAGAACGATGGTCCCGGTCACTAGCAAAGAACCGGCCCGGGAGCAGGTCGCGATCCAGAGTGCCGAGGCGTTGCCGGCCTGATGAGAGCAAAGATAAAAGCCGGCGAAGCCGATCCCGGAGAGCACGGCCATGCCTAGGCCCTCGGGTCGGCCGCTGCCGGCTTCGGTGCGTGAGATTAGCCAGACGCCGATGCCAGCGAGAATGAAACCTAATAGATGGCGACGGCTCGGAAAGCCTTCGTAGAAGGCGGTCACCAGCGTGGGGATTGCAGCGCCCAGCACAGCCGCTACGGGCGCGACCAGGCCCATGTTTCCCTGGGCCAATGCACGGTAGAAAATAGCGAGGCCGAAGCCTCCCATCGCGCCGGCGAGAAGGGACCAGGCGAGACTGGCGTGTCCGAGGAATGGTCCGCCGATCATCAATGCGACTGCGCCGACGGCGAGCAGGCTGCTCAGATGGACGATGGCGGTGAAGAGGAATGCATTGGCGCGGCGGGCACCGACTCCGCCGAGAAAATCGCTGGCGCCCCAGACGCCGAACGCAGTCAGGCTATAGGCCGCGGGGAGGTATTGGGCTGCAAGGGGCATGGGAATTTGAGATTAGCATGCGAGAGCGAAACAGAAATGAGCTTGCCGGTCCTCGTGGCACGGTGAAACGGCGAGCCGTATTTCGAAGCGAGGGCTAAACCGTGACCGCCTCCGGTTGCGCCTTCCCTGCCAGCAATTGCCGCAGTACGTATTGGAGGATGCCGCCGTTGGCGTAGTAGAGCGCTTCTTGCGGAGTGTCGATGCGCACGATTGCCTGAAATTCTTGTGTCTCGCCGCCTTTCACACGGACGGCGATTTTGCGGCCGGATGAAAATTTTTCGACCGCTTCGCGAATGCCAGCGATCTCGAATACTTCTTCGCCGGTTAGTTTCAGGGTCTCGGCGGTTTCTCCGGGCAAGAATTGTAGCGGCAGGATGCCCATCCCTACTAGATTCGAGCGATGAATGCGCTCGTAGCTTTCGGCGATCACGGCACGGACTCCCAGCAAGCGCGGGCCTTTGGCGGCCCAGTCACGGGATGATCCCGAACCGTATTCCTTGCCCGCGAGAATCACCAGCGGCACTTTCTCGGCACGATATTTTTCGGATGCATCGAAGATCGACATCTCGGCGCCGTCGGGCAAGTGGCGGGTGAATCCGCCTTCGGTATTGACCATTTTGTTGCGCAGGCGGACGTTGGCGAAGGTGCCGCGCACCATGACTTCGTGATTGCCGCGGCGCGATCCGTAGGAGTTGAAATCGGCGGGCTGCACGCCATGAGCGATTAAATATTTGCCGGCGGGTCCATCTTTCTTAATAGAGCCTGCGGGAGAGATGTGGTCGGTGGTGACGCTGTCGCCTAACACGGCCAGGACGCGTGCGCTTTTGATGTCCTCTACCGCTGATGGCTCTAGAGCCATGTCATCGAAGTAGGGCGCCTGCCTTATGTAGGTTGAGTCTTTCTCCCACGCGTAGGTCTCGCCCTTCGGCACGGGGAGACTGCGCCAGCGTTCATCGCCGGCATAGACCTCGCCGTAGCTCTTGCGGAACATCTCTGAGGTGATCGCGCTCTCGAGCGACTGTTCTACCTCTTGCTGCGATGGCCAGATGTCGGCTAGATAAACGAGCTTGCCGTCTTTTCCTTTGCCAAGGGGATCTTTGCGCAGGTCGGTGTCGATGCGCCCGGCGAGCGCAAAGGCGACCACCAGCGGCGGCGACATCAGGTAGTTGGCACGGACTTCTGAGTTAATGCGGCCCTCAAAGTTGCGATTGCCGGAGAGCACAGAAGCGACGACCAGATTTCTTTCGTCGATTTCTTTCGAGACTTCGACGGGGAGCGGGCCGGAGTTGCCGATGCAGGTGGTGCAACCGTAGCCTACGATGTGGAATTTCAGCTTCTCGAGATAAGGCATCAGGCCGGCCTTTTGGAGATAGTCGAGAACAACCTTCGATCCTGGAGCTAGCGAAGTTTTGACCGTGACTGGAACTTCGAGGCCGCGCTCAACCGCTTTTTTCGCGAGGAGACCGGCGGCCAGCATCACCGATGGATTCGATGTATTTGTGCAACTGGTGATCGCGGCGATGACCACGCTGCCGTGCTTCAACGTGCTGCCATTACCAGAAATATGTTCGTGGACGTTTGGATCTTCGACACCAACTGCCGCTGGATTGCCACCTTCTTGTTCCCATTTACTTAATTGCTTTCCGGAGATGTCGGCGGGAGCGGCGGCGGCGGCCTTGGCCTTTGGTTTGATCAGCGACGGCAACGCTTGAGTAAACGATTCGCCAGCTTTCGATAATACGACGCGATCCTGCGGGCGTTTTGGTCCGGCTAGACTCGATTCGACGGTCGCCAGATCGAGGCTCAGCAACTCGGAGTATTCGGCTTCGGGCGTGTTGGCATCGTGGAATAGTCCCTGTTCGCGCGCGTAGGCTTCGACTAGCGCAATCTGTTCGTCGCTGCGGCCGGTGAGTTTCAGGTAGCGCAGGCTTTCTTTGTCGATGGGGAAGATGCCGCAGGTGGCGCCGTATTCGGGAGCCATGTTTGCGATGGTGGCGCGATCGGCCAGCGGCAAGTCTTGCAGGCCGGGGCCAAAGTATTCGACGAATTTTCCGACTACTCCATGCTTGCGCAGCATCTCGGTGATGGTGAGAACGAGATCGGTCGCGGTGGTGCCTTCGCGGAGACGGCCGGAAAGTTTCACGCCGACGACTAGCGGAATTAGCATGGAGACGGGCTGGCCTAGCATCGCGGCTTCGGCTTCGATGCCGCCTACGCCCCAGCCGAGCACACCTAGTCCGTTGACCATTGTCGTGTGCGAGTCGGTGCCTACCAGGGTGTCGGGATAGGCGGTGCGCTTGCTTCCCTCTTCATTCACAAAAATTACGCGCGCCAGATATTCGAGATTGACCTGGTGGACGATACCGGTGTCCGGCGGCACGATGGCGAGATTGCGGAAGCCGGTTTGACCCCAGCGCAGAAATGCGTAACGTTCTTTGTTGCGCTGAAACTCGAGCAGCGCGTTTACGTCGAAGGCGTTGGGCGATCCGAATTCGTCGACCTGCACGGAGTGGTCGATTACGAGTTCGGCAGGTTGTAACGGATTGATCAGCTTGGCATCGCCGCCCAGGCGCTTCATGGCATCGCGCATGGCGGCTAGATCGACTACGGCGGGCACGCCGGTGAAATCCTGGAGCAAGACCCGACTGGGCGTGAAGGCAATCTCTTTTTCGGGCTTGGAATTTTTGTTCCAGGCGGCCAGCGCGCGGATTTCGTCCTTCGTGACGTTGCGACCATCTTCGGTGCGGAGCAGGTTCTCCAGCAAAATGCGGAGCGAGAACGGCAGGTGGCGGGTGGAGATTCCCTGCTTGTCGAGGGCATCGAGGCGGTAGAGTTCGTATTCTTTTTTGCCAACTTTGAAATTTGCGCGGGCGCCAAAACTGTTCGATGACATCGCTGACCTTCTTTCACAAGCTCCGGCAAGAGGGCCGGAACCCACGGTTATAGTGTAATTCGTTTGGCGGGGTTGGTGATTGTAACGAGCGTTACGCGCGGTTTTTCAGAAAATCGCGGGATCTACGACGCCCTAGCGGACGCCCATCCAAATCTGATAGACGACCACGCCGACCATGAAGATAAGGTAAATTCTGAGCGCCCAGAAAAGAATCATTTCGACCGGCGTGAGCTTTCGGCGCGGACAATGATGATGCTCTTTGGCGAAGATCAGCTGGTCGGGCTCGAGGGCGGTCATCACGGAAGTGATTTCCTCGCGGCTGACTTCGTGGTCGGGTCTGGAATCCAAATGCTTATCCATCTACTTGCCTCCAATCATTGTTGATTCGCTCCAATCATTTCGCCCCGATCATGGCCAGCGCATTGGGCGCGATCACGCTGATGCCGAATAACAGGCCGGCGGCAATGAGGATGATTACAACTCCCAAGGCGAGAACATTTGCCCAGAGCGGACTCACCAGATTGCCCATGATTTCGCGGTCGTTGACCAGCATATAAAGGAAGAGAAGCGCTGGAGGCATGGCCAGGACGGCAATCACGTTCACTAGCAGCACAATGTAGACCAGCGGAATTCCCGGAATGAGCACCAATCCGCCAGCGGCCGCTGCTTCGAGGAGCAACACGAGGTAGAACGCCTTGCCTTCATTGAAGGGGAGATTCAAGCTGTGGGGGCGGCGCGCCACTTCTCCGAAGGCGTAAGCAGACGAAGTTGAAATGGTGATGGCTGCGACCATGCCAGCCTCGAAGATGCCGAGCGCAAAGAGCGCCGCTCCCCAATGGCCAACGAACGGCTGCAATGCCTGCGCGAATTCCGCGGCTTCGAAATTCGCGGCCGCCATGTGGTGCACAAAGAGCGGAGCGGTCGCGAGCATGGTTGCCAGAGCGGCGGTGGTAGCCAAAAGCGCGCCTAGCCCGGTGTCCACGCGACTCATGCGGATGTCATGCGTGGTAAGGCCTTTGTCGGCGATCGCGCTCTGCTGAAAAAAGAGCATCCAGGGAGTGACGGTGGCTCCGATGTTGGCGAGGAGGATCAGGACTGTTTCCTGGGTGAGGCCGCCGGGCAATGGTTTCCAGGTCAGCAGTGAGCGAGCCACGTCGTGCCAGTGGGGATGCGCGAGCAGTGCGACCGGCACAAACACGAGGTTGAAAATGGCGGCGCCCAAAATGATGCGTTCCCACGTCCAGTAGCGGTGGGTCATGAGCGCGACGGAGAGAACTAGCAATGCGCTTAGGACGGCGACTGCTGGGCGTATGCCGAAAAATCCGAGGCCGGCGCGAATGGCGATGAACTCCGTGACCAGGGTCAGAAAGTTGCCGACCATCAGGTCGATCATCGAGAACCATCCCCAGAAGGGACCGAAGCGATCGAAGATCAATTCGGCGTGGCCGCGATGGGTAGCGGCGCCTAGACGCACCGTCATTTCCTGCACGACGCAGGCCATGAGGAAGGTGAGGACTACGAAGGGGACGAAGAAGCCGACGCCAAATCGCGCGCCGGTCGCGGCATACGAGAGCATGCTGGGACCGTCATTCTCGCCGAGCATCACGAGAATGCCGGGCCCAATCAGGAGCCAGAACAAGCGGAGACGGGGGCGGAATCCGCGGCGTGCGCGCGTTGCGGAGACCTGTTCGCGGTCGTGGGCGCGATCGATATCTTCGTGGGTGATGACAACGCCGCTGGCGGAAGACACTTGAATATTCGATACGCGATCGCGGAGGGCGATAGATCGTGGAGCGTTTTGACTTCCGCGCTCCGGCGTTGTATTTCGCTCTTTCATTCGCTGACGCGGGCGAGAGGCAGCATTCGCTCGGCGGACAATTAGCCTAAGTATAGCTCAGCAAATAAACTATGGTTAATTGCTTTTGCGATTGCGGATATTAGATTTTCGGTGGCGACGGCTGGCGGGATCGATGCCACGGTTCAGTATTTAGACGCCACGCCATCTCATAATTAACCCGGTAAAGTAAGCTAGGGCTTTTAGCTTTTCGTGGCAACCTTGCCGTCCGCCGACTTAACCCACACCTTCTCTGCAGCAGATAATCCGAGGGAAACTCTGCCTGCGCCGGTGGTCAGGGTTAGGGTCTGATCGTAATTGCGGTGCGCGACGTGAACTTTCGCCCCTGGCCGAATGCCGCGCTGCTCCAGGAACTCGAGCAGATGGCGGTCGCGTTCATAGATGCCGCTGACCTGAAAATTCTGTCCGGGTTCGGCCTGAGCGAGCAGGAGCAATCCACGACGGCGGCGACTCGCGGGACTCTCAAGCTCTGACAGATTGCCGTGCGGGCAGGCGAATCCCGCGCCGAGTTTCGACAGTAGGCGGGCTTCGAAGTCGGGCGAGACGGCGTGCTCCAAACGCTCTGCCTCGTCGTGAACCTTGAACCATTCCATACCGAAGATTTCGGCTAGCATGCGTTCGATCAGATGATGGCGAACAGTCAGTTTACGGGCGATCTTTCGGCCGGCAGCGGTCAAACGGACACGACCGTCGGTATTCACACGCACCAGTCCGTCCTTCTTCAGCCGTCGCACCGCCATGGTCACAGCCGGCGGTGAAACTTTGAGCCAGTGCGCTAGGGTCGCGGAGATGACGGTCTCGCCTTCGCTCTCAGCCCCGAGAATCGCTTTAAGATAGTCTTCTTTCGAGACGGTAATCACGTGAGTCGTATTATACGGCGGGTTAAGCATGGTTAAGGGGAGATTGCAGAGGTCAGAGGGCAGAGGGCCGAGGTTAGAACCAGCTCATCATTCGGCCGCCAGGTTTGCTTACCCCTACCTCTGCAATCTGATCTCTAACCTCTGCAATCTCTCTTCTCGTTTGACATCATCCGCGTTCGCCCCTAGGCTTAAATCTTTCAATCATGAAGATTCTCGTCATTGGGAGCGGCGGACGCGAGCACGCTTTGGTGTGGAAGCTGCGGCAGTCGCCGCGGGTCACGAAAATTTATTGTGCACCGGGCAATGGAGGCATCGCCGACGATGCGGAGTGCGTCGCGGTTGATGTGAAGAGCCTCGACTCCATGGTCACGCTGGCGAATCAGATTCAACCCGATCTCACCGTGGTCGGGCCGGAGCTGCCGCTTCTGCTCGGCGTGGTCGACGAGTTTACGCGCCGCGGCTGGCGTACTTTCGGCCCTACCAGGGCTGCCGCACAACTGGAGACGAGCAAAAGTTTTGCTAAGGAATTTCTGCAACGCCACCACATTCCCACGGCGCATTACGCAATCTGTAATTCTTCGGATGAAGTGCGGGATGCGCTGCCGCATTTTCATACTCCTATCGTGGTGAAGGCGGATGGATTGGCAGCCGGCAAGGGAGTGGTGATCGCGCAGAGTAAAGATGAGGCTTCGAGCGTCTCCGCTGAAATGTTGAGCGGCAAAATGTTGGGCGAGGCGGGCGCACGCGTGGTGCTGGAAGAATTTCTTCAGGGTGATGAACTGTCGTTTTTGGTTGTGAGCGATGGCGAACGCGTGGCTCCACTGGTCGCCGCGCAGGATCACAAGCGCGCGGGCGATGGCGACACTGGATCGAACACCGGCGGCATGGGCGCTTACAGTACGCGCGCCATTGTCGACGACAAGATGCGCGACTGGCTGGTCACCCACATTGCGCGGCCGGTTGTCGCCGGGATGAAGGCGGAGGGAGCGGAGTATAAGGGCGTTCTTTATTGCGGCCTGATGATGACGGCGCGCGGACCGATGGTGCTGGAATTCAACTGCCGCTTTGGCGACCCAGAGACACAGCCGATTCTGATGCGCATGGAAAGCGACTTGCTTGAGGCGATGGAGGCGTCGATTGACGGGCGCACCAGCGACGGCGATTTCAAGTGGTCAGATGATGCCGCGGTCTGCGTTGTGATGGCGTCGGGCGGCTATCCCGGAAGTTATGAGGTGGGGAAGGAGATTACTGGACTCGATGATGCGGCGAAGTTCGACGAAGTGAAGGTCTTTCATGCTGGGACGACGAAGCGGGATGGGGCTTTTTACAGTTCAGGAGGGCGTGTGCTTGGAGTGACGGCGCGAGCTGCTGAGTTGCAGACTGCGGTGGAACGCGCATACGAAGCTTGCGCGAAGATTAGTTTTGCTGATGCGCATTATCGCAAGGACATTGCGGCGCGGGCGTTGAAGAAAAGCTAGATACGCGCCTGATCGGCGGAGATCCGGAAGTCCAGTATTGCATTCATAGATAGAAGGGCGGGAGATGGCTAAACCACAAGTATCAATCGTAATGGGCAGTGACTCTGACTTAGAGATTATGCGCGAAGCGGGCAAGGCGCTCGACGAGTTTGGGATCGGCTACGAGATGGACGTGACTTCAGCCCATCGCTCTCCTGATCGCACCGCGGAGTACGCGCGGCACGCGGCGCAGCGCGGCATTCGCGTGATCATTGCTGGCGCGGGCGGAGCGGCGCATCTGGCGGGCGTGATTGCGGCGCACACTACGCTGCCGGTGATCGGGGTGCCGATTCCGTCGACCTCGCTGCAAGGGATGGATTCTCTGCTTGCGACGGTGCAGATGCCGGCGGGCATTCCGGTGGCAACTGTCGCGATCGGCAAGCCGGGAGCCACGAACGCAGGGATTCTCGCGGCGCAGATTCTCGGCGTGGCGGATGCGGCGATCGCGGAGAAATTAGTGGCGCACAAGGAAAAACTTGCACGCGGGGTGGAAGAGAAGTCGAAGAAATTGAAGAGCGCGTTGTAGCTATTGGACGACGGGAGCAAACGATTCGAGTTGCGCCGTTCGTCGACCGGCGCGTTATCGACAATCAGCGCAGGGCCATTCCCGCTTCGGCAGAGAAATCCATTGCTATGAATTCTCCGCGCATAAGTTTTGGGTACGCGGCGGCCGCGATCATGGCGGCGTTATCTGTAGAAAGCGCTTGCGACGGAAAGCAAACGGGCAGTCCCTGCATGGCGGCTTCGCGCTCGAACGTTGCCCGCAATTCGCGGTTGGCGGCCACGCCTCCGCTGACAAAGAGCGTGCGAACGTCATATTCCCTAGCCGCTGCCAGCGTCTTCGCTACCAGATCGCTAACCATCGCCCGCTGAAAAGAAGCGACCAGGTTGAGCGCTTGCCGATCGCAAACGTGCAGCAGATCTTCGATGGTCGGCGAACTGATTTCTGCCAGCGCCTGCTGCCGCGCTGCGATTGACGGCCTCAGGTCGTGCGTCTCGACGTAACGCAAAACGGCCGTCTTGATTCCGCTATAGGAAAAGTCAAAATCCGGGCCAGCGGCTTGCGCCGACGGTTGCACTTGCTCGCCTTGTGCTCGCGCCTCTTGTCGATGATCGCGGCGGTCGCGATGCTTGATCTGGGAAGATTGAAACTTCACCGCATGCGCATCTCCGTGCGGAGCGAGGCGGTCAATGATCGGACCGCCCGGATATCCCAGCCCCAGCAGTTTTGCGACCTTATCGAATGCTTCTCCGGCGGCATCGTCGCGCGTGTGGCCGATGTTGCGGTAGGACCACAGATTTTCGCGCTCCTCGGCTAGATAAAGGTGGGTGTGTCCGCCTGACACGACTAACGCGAGGACGGGAAAATTCAGTTCGCGTTCTGTGCTGAGGCGCTGATCGAGCAAGACGGCGTGAATGTGGCCCTCGAGATGATTGACTGCGATCAGAGGTTTATCGAGGGCGAACGCCAGCGCTTTGGCAAAACTGATGCCAACTAGTAAAGCGCCCGCCAGCCCCGGGCCTTGCGTCACGGCAATCGCATCGACGGAAGCGTAAGTTTGTCCTGCCTCGGCCAGCGCCTGCCGGACGACCGGAACAATCGCTCGCAGGTGTTCGCGCGACGCCAGTTCGGGAACTACTCCGCCGTAGGGCTGGTGAGTGGCAATCTGCGAGGCCACCACATTCGATAAAATCTCGCGCCCCGCGCGGACGACCGCTGCCCCTGTCTCGTCGCAGGAGCTTTCGATGCCGAGGATGTATGCATCAGGCATAATTGGCGTTGGCTATTAGCTTTTGGCTATTGGCTGTTAGCTCAGGCTTTCAGTTTAGACGATTTCGAATTGACCTCTCGCACTCCGCGTTGCGGTTGCTGAATGCTGAGTGCTGAATGCTGAGTGCTTCTTGTCTCACGCCAAACAATTCGCTGCAGACATCATTCGCACCTTGCGTGCGCACGGGCATCAGGCTTATCTGGCTGGAGGATGCGTCCGCGATCTTCTTCTCCATCGCGAGCCTGCCGATTATGACGTGGCGACAGACGCGACTCCGCAGCGGGTCATGCAAATCTTCCCGCAGACGTATGCGGTGGGCGAACAGTTTGGAGTGGTGCTGGTGCCTTATGCCGAAGACGATTTTGCGATTGGCGCTTCGGCTAGCTCGGAGGAAACTTCCACTCATCACCGCGGCGCAATCGAGGTCGCCACTTTCCGGTCGGATGTTGGTTACTCCGATGGGCGACATCCCGATGAGGTGCGCTTCACCAAGAATCCTCGCGAAGATGTCGAGCGCCGCGATTTCACTATTAATGGGATGATGCTTGATCCTTTTACCGGCGAGATTTTAGATTTCGTCGGCGGTCGCGCCGATCTTAAGGCTGGAATCATCCGCGCCATTGGCGACCCTGAGCGCCGTTTTGCCGAAGACAAACTGCGCATGCTGCGCGCGGTGCGCTTTGCGGCTCGCTTCGATTACGAGATCGAGCCTGCTACTCTGGCCGCAATTCAAAAACTCGCCAGCAAGATGCACCAGGTGTCCGCTGAGCGCGTTCGCGAAGAGCTTACCAAAATGCTGACCGAGGGGCGCGCCCGACGGGCGTTTCAACTACTCGACGCGACTGGGCTGCTTCGGGATGCCCTCCCCGAAATTGCCGCCATGAAGGGAGTCGAGCAGCCGCCGCAGTACCATCCCGAAGGCGATGTTTTCGTGCACACGCTGCTGTTGCTCGACAAACTGCGGGCCGGCGCCTCGAAGACGCTGGCCTGGGGAGCGTTGCTGCATGACGTCGGCAAGCCGCCCACTTTTCGCGTGGCGCCTGACCGCATACGTTTTGATGGGCATGTTGATGTAGGTGTAAAGATGGCCGCGGATATCCTGCGGCGGCTGCGCTTCTCGAATGACGAGACCGATCAGATTCTCGCGCTGGTGGAGCATCACATGCGCTTTGGGCAGGTGCAGCAGATGAATCAATCGACGCTCAAGAAATTTCTGCGACTGCCCGGCTTCGACGAGCACCTGGAGTTGCACCGATTGGACAGCCTCTCCAGCCATGGGCAGCTGGGAGCGTATGAATACGCTCGTCAGCAATTGCAGTCGATGCCGGCTGAGGAGATTCGGCCTGCTCCGCTGATCACGGGCCGCGATTTGATTGCGGCGGGGTATGAGCCGGGGCCGCGGTTTAAGGAGATTTTGGGTGCGGTGGAGGATGCGCAGTTGGAGGGGCGGCTTGGGTCGCGCGAGGCGGCTGTGGAGTATGTGCGAAGGGAGTTTCCGGGGTAGCTTCAACAGGAGTAGTACCGTCAGCAAATTTGAGGTCCTGAGCGAAGCGAAGGAGTTGCTGTTTGCGGCAAACCGCGATCCCACTGCCAGAGAGACTTCGCCTTGTCATAGATGATTTACCGTCTCGCTAGGGAAGGATATGATGAGCGCCAATGAAAGGCTGGCGTCATGGCAAGCAGCAGACATCTTGCGGAGCTCAGAAAGGGTGCCCTAGCATGGAACGCGTACCGCAGATTGCATCCTAAGACCTACCCTCATCTTGAGAGCGCGGATCTAAGCGGGGCTGACCTCAAGGGGTCAAACCTTAGTGAAGCGAAGCTGTTCCAGGCAGACCTCCGTGGAGCGAATCTTTCCGGCGCGGACCTCAGGGTTGCGGAACTTAGGGAGGCGTGCCTCAGCAAGGCGGTCCTCAGCAGGGCGCAACTCGTCCGGGCGAACCTCATCCAAGCGAACCTCACTGGCGCGGATTTGCGCTGGGCGAACCTCGCGAGGGCAGACTTGAGTGGGGCGAGATTAGGCGAGGCAAACCCGTTCGGAACAGCGTTTAGCGGTCCGACTACCGTGTGGGCCGTCGATACCGGGCAGACAACATTTGGGGCGTCCCTTGGCGGGGCACGCCTCGACGGAGCGGATTTCGGTCGGGCAACAGTTGGATGGACGGCTTTTGGGGACTGCGACCTGAGCAGAGCCAAGGGTCTTGAGACGGTCCTGCACGCCGGCCCATCGACCATCGGTATCGACACCGTCTACAAATCAAAAGGCAAAATTCCGCTCGAATTCCTACGTGGGGCGGGAGTCCCGGACAACTTTATTGAATATATGGGCTCCCTCACCGGGAAGTCGCTTGAGTTTTATTCCTGCTTCATCAGCTATTCCACGAAAGATCAGGAATTCGCCGACCGCGTGCATGCAGATTTGCAGAACAAGGGTGTCCGCTGCTGGTTCGCGCCGCACGATGTTCAGGCCGGTAAGAAACTTCATGAACAGATCGACGAGGCGATTCGAAGATATGAGCGCCTGCTCCTGATCCTCTCGCCGAACAGCATGAACAGCGAATGGGTGAAGACGGAAATTAGAAAGGCTCGCAAGCGGGAGCGCGCAGAGAAAAAGCGCGTGCTGTTCCCTGTCCGCCTGGTTTCGTTTGAGGCGATTCGGGATTGGGAGCTTTTCGACGCGGACGAAGGGAAGGATTTGGCGGTCGAGATTCGCGAATACTTCATTCCAGATTTCACCGACTGGAGGAATCACGATCCCTATACAAAGGGGTTTGAGAAGTTGCTCCGCGATTTGAAAACAGAAGACCCGAAGGCAACGTAGACCGGGTCGCGCAATAGGGGTCCTTCGACTACGCAGCTGCTTCGCTTCGCGAAGCACCCACTTCGCTCAGGATGACATTCTTTATTCTTCCTATTCTTCGTTTTGGTCGCGATCTTGGGTAGTCGCTTCCTCCTCGCTGGCGCCTGAAAGCGGTTTCTCGGGATCGATTGCTGGCAGTCCTGCTTTCTTTAGTTGGTCGTTCAGCGCTGGGATGTCTTTTGATTTGAGTTCTCCCCAGGCTGAGAGCTGCCCTTCTAGCGCTTTGTTTAGTTCGCCGAACATCTCTTGTTGCTGGGTGGTGGGGGCGGCGTCGGCGGTGTCCAGGGCGCTTAGTAGCGCGTCGAAGCCGCTGTTCAGGCGGGACAGGGTGCGGCCTTCGGGAGTGGTCAGGAAGCGCGCGCCGTATCCTCCGCCTTCGCCTTGGATGGTTGTGGCTTTGGCTTGCAGATCTTCTTCCGCTTTCTTGATCTCAGCGGGCGCGCGTCCGTCTAGAGAATTCAATTGCACTCGCAGGCCGCGTAGCTGTTGCAGGGCTTCGTAATCTTTATGAAGCGCGTCGGCTATTTTGCGGTCGAGCTCGAATTGACGGCGCAAGTCTGCGGGCGTCGTTTTTACTCGGGGATCCATTTTTATGTCTAGCGTTTTTGTGTAGCTCTGGCCGCCTGCTGTTAGCGTGATTTTGTAGTGTCCGGGAAGTACGGTTGCTCCCAGCGGGTGCAGCGGGGTGTCATGGTAGATGGCTGAGATTGGATAGTCGCGCGACAGGACTTCGGGGGCTGGATAGGCCAGGTTCCAGATGAAACGATGCATTCCCGCCGCTGCCGACAAGGTTCGCGCGGGGCGCACCCAATACATGGGAACGTTGAATTTTTTGGGATCGACTATCGCGGTTTTATCCGCGCTGGAAAAATGGCGGACGACTTTTCCGGTGGCTGCGTCGGTGATTTCCAGCGTGACTGGGCCATCGGCGGGCGTTTTCAGCCAGTAGTCGATCATCGCTCCATCGGGAGGATTTTGGCCGGCGGGCTCTTCGGGAGGCAATGGGGTGTCGGTGTTGTTGTTGCGGCGCACGCGATAGGTTAGCTGCGGCTTGAATAGATAGGCGGATGCATTCGCGACTTCGGCGCTGAACTGGCGCAGCGGCGTGATGTTATCCAGGATCCAAAACGAACGGCCGTGAGTTCCTACTACTACATCGTCGTGATGGACTACCAGGTCGCGGATCGAACTTGGCGGCAGATTGCGTTGCAACGATTGCCAGTGATCGCCGTCGTCCCAACTCACATAAACGGTGCGTTCGGTTCCGGCGAAGAGCAGGCCTTTGCGTTCGAGATCTTCTCTGACTGTGTTGACTGGTTCGTTGTCGGGCAGGCCGGTGACGATTTTCTGCCACGTCTTTCCGCCGTCGTGGGTGCGATAGATATATGGATGCAGGTCGTCCAGGCGAAAGCGATTTATCGCGGCGTAGACGGTTGCGGTATCGAAGTGCGATGCGTCTAGTTGCGCGATTTTGCTCCACGACGTTATCTCGGGAGGCGTGACGTTTTTCCAGTTCTTGCCTCCGTCGCGAGTTACTTGAATTACGCCGTCGTCGGTTCCGGCCCAGATCAGGTTTACGTCTTTGGCTGACGGCGCGATGGAGTAGACCACGCCGCGATGCTTGCCTTTCGCCGGATCGTCGGCTACGAATGGGCCTAGCACTGCGGGGACTCCGGGATCTTCGCGGGTGAGGTCGGGGCTGATTATTTGCCAACTGTTGCCGCCGTCGCGGGTGGAGAAGATGACATTTGATCCTAGATAAAGGATGTGCGGATCGGCTGGCGAGAAGATCAGCGGCGCCGTGCGATTGTAGCGATACTTGCCGGTGCGCAGAACGACGGGCTCAACGTTGCGTGTCTGGCCGGTGTTGCGATCGAAGACTGTTCCTTTGCCGCCGTAGATCAGATTGGGATGCAGTGGATCGGGCGCTACGTAGCCGTATTCTTCGGTGCCTACTGTCGTCCAATCGCGGAAGGTGATCTCGCCGAAATCGCTGCGGCTAGCGGTCCCTACGGAGCCGCTCTCCTGCTGTCCGCCATAGACCCAGTAGGGAAACTGGTTGTCGGTGATGACGTGATAGAACTGCGCGGTTGGTTGGTTGTACCAGGAACTCCAGGTTTGGCCGCCGTTGACGCTGATGGTTGCGCCCTGATCGAGGGCGATGGCGATGATGTCGGGATTGTCGGGATTGATCCAGATGGTGTGATAGTCGTCGCCTCCGGGAGCGCCTTTGATGGCGGTGAATGTTTTGCCGGCGTCAGTGGAGCGATAGGTCGAAGTGTTGGCGACGTAAATCTCATCTTTATTACGCGGGTCTACCCGGACGCAGCCGAAGTCGTCGCCGCGTCCCCAGATGCGGTCTTCGTCGTTGACCTGCTGCCAGCTCTCGCCGGCATCGTCGGAGCGGTAGATGCCGCTTCCCTTCTTCGAGTTGACCCACGCATACATTCGATCGGGATCGCTCGGAGAGATGGCGGGTCCGATGCGGCCGATGCCTTCGACTTCGCCGGGTAAACCTTTGGTGAGTTGCTGCCACGTGTTGCCACCGTCGGTGGATTTATAGAGGCCGCTGCCGGGTCCGTTATAGCCGCCGCCGGTTGTCCACACGGGACGGCGCGAGGACCACATGCTGGCGAAGATGACCTGGGAGTTGCGGGGATCGAAGAGGAGATCCATTCCGCCGACGTTTTCATCTTTGTAGAAAACTTTCTGGAAGGTTTGGCCGCCATCGAGGGAGCGGTAGATTCCGCGCTCGGAGTTTGGGCCGTAGGGATGGCCTTGCACGGCGACAAAGAGGCGGTTCGGATCTTTGGGATCGACGATGATGGAAGCGACCTGCTGGGCATCGCGCAGGGTGCCATCGCGCTGACCCAGATGTTGCCACGTTTGGCCGCCGTCAGTCGATTTATACATGCCGTCGCCGGTGGAGAGATCGGGACGGCGCAGGCCTTCGCCGCTGCCTACGTAGATGATGTCGGGATTGGAGGGCGCGATGGCTAGGGCTCCGATAGAGCCGGAGTGTTGAGGATCGTCAGGCTGGTTGTCGAAGATCGGGTTCCAGGTGTGGCCGAAGTCGGTCGTCTTCCAGACTCCGCCGTTGTTGGGAGCCATATAGAAGACGTTGGGCTGGCCGGGAATGCCGGCCATGGCGACGGTGCGGCCTCCGCGAAATGGGCCGATCAGGCGCCAGTGGAGTTCCTGAAACATTGCGGGGTCGTAGGGCTGGGCGGAGAGTGTAAGGGGAAAGAGCGAAACGCAGAGGGAGACTAGCGGAAACCAGAAACGCTTATTCACGGGTGATCCTCGGTTGTGACGAAACTCGAATACGACTTAAAGAGAAGAGAAAGGATAAACCACGATGGCAAGGATTGGACAGTTATCGTTTTTTCCCCAGTCGTTTTGATGTACATTTTTGCGTATGCGAGAGCAATCGTGGGTGCTTGTCTTTGCAGCGTTGCTTACATGCTCATCTATTGGCCATACAGAAGACTTAGTCAAAGACGTCAGAAAGGCTGTAGAGCGAAGCACGCTGGATCAGCCTGGCACGAAGCCTTTCCACCTCAGAGCGGTGGTGACTCCGAGCTTTGCGCGAGACAAGGATTCCGGTCGAACCGGCGAGGTGGAGATATGGTGGGCTTCGCCGACTCAGTGGAGGCGGGAATCACGTTCGCCCGAGTTTCACCAGATTGAGATTGTGGACGGTGCGCACGATTGGCAGAAGAATGAAGGCAATTATTTTCCTGAGTGGCTGCGCGAGACTGCCATCGAGTTAATCCAGCCTGTGCGGTCGCTGGATCAAGTTCTCGATCAAGTCAAGACGGCGGAGATCCGACACATCGGGCCAATGACGCACATAGGCTGGACGACCACTAGTGGGACCGCGGAAGTGAAAAACATCTTGAGGTCCTCGGTCGCTCTACACGACGGCACGGGTCTGCTGCTTTACGCGGGTGGTTTCGGGTGGGGTGGAGAGTTTAAGGATTATGCGAGCTTTCACGGCCGAATGATTGCCCGGACTGTAAACGTGGGAAGTCCTCAGGTCACGGCAAAAGTAACAACGCTTGAAGATCTTCGAAACACTCCGGCGGGATTTTTCGACGCTACTGCCCCCGGCGGAGACGCGCAACCGCTTCAGACGGCGTTGCTCGACGAAACTTCGTTGCGAAGAAATCTGCTCCCGATGGGGCCGGCTGCGTGGCCGCCAGTTCAGGACGGACCGTTCGAAGGCAATGTCACAACTATCGTGGTGGTGGATCGCGAAGGAAAGATAAGGGAAATGGGGAGCGTTATCTCCGAAAACTCCGTCATGAATCAAACGGGAAAACAGTTATTCGCGGCGATGCAGTTCAAACCTTTCGTGGTTAATGGCGTGCCCGTTCAAGCGATGTCGCAGGTCACGATACCTTTCAAGACCAGCCGACCGATAGGGGTCGAGACGTTCGAGAGCGCCGGTACATTCTTTGAGCGCGGCCGACACCTTGGTTTTCCAGCGTCCGGAACTGGCACGGGGTATGTGCTGCGCGCGGAATTCGAAGCAAAGGGAAAGTCGGGAACGACCGAAAAAGGGCGCTATGAGGACACGTGGTTGAGCGACACCCAGTGGCGCAGGGAGGCGTGGTTTTCGAATAGCCATTACGTGCGCTCCAGAAACGGTGAGCAGGCCTATCAGTTTTCGGAAGGAGAGGACGGCGTGATTCTGCGAATTGTACTGAAGGCGCTCGAGCCGATTCCCGCGATTGATACGTTTACAGAGTCGGACTGGAGAATTAGACGCGACACGGTCGACGGTATTCCGACCGTGCGGGTGCTCGCAGGGTACCAGAGCCCGGAGGGAAAACTGGACCCGGAGCAGGCACGGGGTTACTGGTTCGACAGCAACGGGCAGTTAGTAAAAACATATTTCAAAGGAATGGAAACACGACAACTGGAGATCGAGGACTTCGCTGGAGTAAAAGTTGCACGTCGTATTGACGTGCTGCGGGACGGAGGTCTGGTCACGCGAATCAGAGTCACTGGAATTTCGTCTGCAGGGACAACACCAGCCAAGACCTTTGAAGTTCCTGGCCATGAGTGGACGCGGGCATTTACCGACGAAGTGAGATAGGCATGGCCCTACCTCGCCGCATGGCTTGATGTATGCGGAGCGCTCTCGAGGTAGCGTTTTAGCGCATCCTGCCACTCTGGCATGTGAATGTTGTAGGCGCGCAGGCTTGCCGGCGATAAAACGGAATAGGCGGGCCTCCGTGCTGGTCGGGGGAATTCGGCGGTGGTTACGGGGTTGACTTTCGTGCGTAGACCGGCGGCGCGTACGATTTCTGTGGCGAAGTCGTACCAGGTGCAGTTACCGGAATTGGTGACGTGCACGATGCCTTTGGCGTTTGCTCGGAGAAGTTGCGCGATCGCGTTGGCTAGATCGCGGGTGAAGGTGGGACTGCCGCGCTGATCGTTGACTACGGAGATCTCGGGGCGAGTTGCGGTTAGTTTCAGGATTGTTGCGGGGAAACACTTGCCTCCGTGACCGAAGAGCCAGGAGGTGCGGGCTATGCAGACGTCGGTCAGAATCTCTTGCAGGAGCTCTTCGGCCCGGGCTTTCGTTTGGCCATAGACGCTGGTGGGATTTCTTGGATCGTTAATTTCGTAGGGCGATCGTTTGGTGCCGTCGAAGACATAGTCGGTGCTGAGGAAGATGAGGCGCGATCCGGCTTCGCGGGCGGCCTCGGCTACGTTGACGGCGCCGTCGGAATTTACGGCGAAGGCTAGGTCGCGGTTGGACTCGCATCCATCGACGTCGGTGTAGGCGGCGGAGAGGATGATGCAGTCGGGGCCCGAATCTTGGATCACGGATTGAACGCGCGCGCGGTCGCGGAGGTCGGCGTCTTTCGAGGAGAGCGCGGTTAATTGCTCGGCCCTTAGTTCACGGACTAACTCCTGGCCTAGCAAACCTGAGGCTCCGAATAGGGTCACGCGCATGATCTGAATTGTATAACTCGGATCTAGTCGGACCGTAACGGGGTAATGGGGGCAGTCGGAAACGTACATTTCCCCAGCGGTTGAAGCCGCAATGAAATCCGCCGCTCACGGCGCGGCTAAAGCCGTGCTCTTTCAAGGCCAAAGCAGATTGACCCACCACCCCGAATCGCGGATTCTACTCGGTTGCAGTTGATGGCGGTGCGGGCACGCGCTTCCGCAGGGCGCGGAGGATGAGCGATCCGCTGATGCCGAAACAAATCACGGCAGTGAACGCCACCAGTTCGAGAAGGCGCGGAGTTAGGCGGAGGTTGTTCGCGAAGAGCGACAGCAAGGCGCACCCTATGCCGAGGACATTCAGCCAAAGTGGCGAATGAATGTTGGGAAGGTCGAGACGAAACCAGACCTGGAGCAGCAAGGCGGCCAATCCGATTGCGGCCACAGTGACGAGGGCGACCGGGCTATAGAAAGCATTCGGAGCGGTGTAGATCACGACCAGCGCGAGCGCCAGCAGCAGCAATCCCGAGGCGATGACCGTCCAGCGGCGAGCGATCTTGGATTGGAATTGAGTCGACGGCTCGGCGCTGCTCACCGCGCGATCTCCCGGCTTCGCATACCGACATTGTACGTCGAGCCCTGTTTCTATGCCGGTTTCTATGGTGTGTTCCTATGCCGATGCGTTGCTGCCGGGCATCCATTCGGAGGGGCGGTGTTCGCCGTGCGCCATGGCGTAGAGAACGAGTTCGACGCGACTGGAGATTCCTACTTTGTCGAAGATGCGGAGTAAGTATTTCTTGATGGTGTGCTCGCTGAGCCCGAGTTCGGTGGCGACTCCGCGATTGGTCAAGCCATCGGCGACGAGGGCTACCACCTGCTCTTCGCGGGGGGTCAACAGGAACCTTCCGTTGGAGTTGACGACGCGCAGAGTGGGCACCTCTGAGAGCGCGTCCAGAACGTAATTCATCTGCTGGCTGTTGATCCAAACCTCGCCACGGAAAATACACTGGATACATTTGCAGAGCATGGGAAAAGGGGTTTGGGAGAAAAGAAAAATACCCTTGGCGCCGGCGCGCAGGGCATTCACTACGAGTTCGCGGTCGTCGCTGTCGACGAGTAAGACGGAAGACATCTTCGGATAAGAGAGACGCAGCCAGTGCAGCAGGCTGAGATCGGGGAGACGATTCGCGGCGATCAGGATTACATCGGCATGATTGGATTGCAGGAAATTCTGCAGCGCGGTCATCTCCAAATCGATGGCGGAAACCTGGAAGTCACGGCGGGCTTTCAACGCCCGGGCCAGGAGTTGAGACTGGATAGCCCCGGAATCGGCGACGAGAACGTGCACGATTTCTGTCGGGAGGGACAGCGGGGGCGTAGGTTGTTTAGTGGCGCGGAGGTTATTCACACTTTAAGTATCAACCATGTTGCAATCGCCGTATGTAGCCATCGTCACACACTGTTGGTGATGAATCCGGCCGCCGCCTTCTACTTTAGGAGAGCCCCTCTGGTGCACAACTTTTATGGCAGTTCGCTTTCTGCGAGGGCGGGCGAAGCGCTCTAAACCCACGCCTGGCGGCCCATCCGAGGTTCATCACCCTTTCAATTGGTGGAAGGTGCCATGCACTGCAGTGGACAGTACTTTGCAAGTCTTGTTGCGCTTTGCGGGCGACGATACCTTCGAGCCAACAGCTCAGAAATTCGAGCTGCAACTAGTTCGCCGCTCGGATGAGCAACGGTGAGAGTTCGGAGATGAGAGCACTTTCCAGACGAGTCGTTTTGCGAGCTGCAAGCACGCTCATTCTGCAGCTAGCCTTGATCGCGAACGCCCAGCCAGCTGCACCGGTGTCTGGGCCGGCGCCTGAGTCCTCTGCTTCGGCCAGCGGCACGATAGCTGGCGCGGAGAGCTCGCAGAGTCAGGGCCGGCCGGGCACCAGCGGCTCCGCCGACGGAGCGATCACACAACCCGGGAAAGCGGGTGGCCAGGGAGATCCTGCATTCGGAGGGGAGCGCCATCCGCTTTATCGGCTTTCGAAGTCAGACATTGTGGACGTCAATTTCACTTTCTCGCCAGATTTCAATCAGATATTAACCGTGCAACCGGACGGCTTCGTGGCCCTGAGGGGTGCGGGCACGATATTCGTGGAAGGGCTGACGGTTCCCGAGATGCAGCAGGCGCTTGTCGGGGCTTATCGCAGCTTTCTGCTGGAGCCGGAGATTACCGTGACCTTAAAGGATTTTGACAAGCCTTTCTTTCTGGCTTCGGGCGAAGTGGCGAAGCCGGGGAAGTATGAGCTACGCGAAGATCTGACCGTGGCCGAGGCGGTCGCGATTGCGGGCGGCTTTACGCAGCAGGCGCGGCACTCGCAGGTGGTTGTGTTTCGGCGGGTCTCGGCATACGTCGCCGAAACCCATGTGATCGACTCGAAGAAGATGCTGGATTCTCACGATCTCAGTGAAGATTTTCATCTTCAGGCCGGTGACTTCATCTATGTGCCGCAGAGCCGCATTTCAAAGATCCGGAAGTTTGTTCCAACCAACTCTATGAGTTGGTATGTCAATCCATTGCAGTTTTAGCAGAAGGGAGTGGCAGCGTTCATTTGCGTCACCAAAATCTGGCGGATTCCCTAAGATCTCGCCGGGTCTGATTGCTCGCTGTACGACCCATGTCCGCCGACCTGATCGCAAACTCGCGCTCCACCGCTACGCCTACCCCTCGCGAACTTGCGGCCACGCTGTTCCGGCGTCCGCGATTAGTTGCCGGTTCTTTTGGCCTGGTGTTGCTGGCAACGATGCTGTTCGTGATCTTCTCGGCGCGCTACGAGTCGCACTTCATGGTTCTGCTCCGCCGCGGACGGTATGACCCAGTCGCCTCCTCTCAACCAGCCAGCCCCATGGATTTCACTCGCCCCGACATTACTGAGGAAGAGCTGAATTCCGAAGTCGAACTGCTGCGCGACGAAGATCTGTTGAAACAAGTGGTTGAGTCCGCTGAACTCGTGCCGCCCAACACTCCTAAATCAGAGCGCCCATCTGAGATTGAACAGGCGGTTCGCAAGCTTTCGAGACGATTGGATGTTGAGGCGCTGAAAAAGTCGAATCTGATCCAAGTCAGCTATAAGGATGCTGATCCGGCTCGAGCGGCTCGCGTGATGTCAGCGCTCGCTTCGCTCTACGTGAAGAGGCATACGAATCTCCAGAGGCCACCGGGGGAAATCCAGTTTTTTGATTTGCAAACCACCGCCTATGAAAAGAGGCTGCATCAGTCCGAAGCGGACCTCGTGCGCTTTACGCGGGCTCGCGGGGTAATCTCGGCAGCGCTCGAACGGGATATTGCGCTGCAAAAATTAGGCGAAGCGGATGCGGCCTATCGCCAAATCGACCAGGACAGAACCGATACAGAGCAGCAGATTGCGTCGCTCGGGGAGCAGCTGAAATCGTTTCCCGCGCGTTCGGTGACGCTTAAGCGCTGGGCCGATAATCCCGAAGCCCTGGAAAAGATGAAGACTCATCTATTGGAACTCCAACTCAAACGCACCGAACTGCGCAACCGGTTTGCGCCCTCCTACCGACTGGTGCGGGAAGTAGAAGAAGAGATCGCGGCAACCCAAGCTTCGATCGCCGCCGAAGCGCTTACGCCGGTGCGCGATGAGACGAGCGATAAGGATCCGAACTACGAGTGGGCGCGGATGCAGTTGGAAAAAGCTCAGGTGGCGTGGGACGGTTTGCGGGCTCGGCAAAGCGACGCGGCCGCTCAGGTTTTGTCGTTGCACGCATTCGCCGAGCGCTTGCAATCGGATGCGATAGATCAGCAGGACCTGATGCGCACGCAGAAGGCCGACGAAGATAACTACTTGCTCTATTTGCACAAACGCGAGGAAGCACGCATCGGGGACGCGCTCGACGAACGGCGCATCCTTAATGTGGCGATCGTGGAGCCTCCTGTTGCTGCGGCCTTGCCGGTTCATCCGCTGCTGCTTTATTTCCTGCTGGCTTTTGGATTGGGAACTGTGTTCGGCATAGGTAGTGCGTTTACGGCGGAGTACTTTGACCCGACGATTCGCACGCCCGACGAAGCCCGCGGCCTATTGGAGGTAGCTGTGCTCGCATGGCTTCCAGCTTCGGAGTCAAAGGCTCTGCGCGCTTCTAGATGGCGGCTTAGAGGGCCGAAGGTGGTGGCTCCGTGAACGTCGTACGCGAGGTGATTGTCGAGGACCCGACGGTTGCGGAGCGTGAAACTATAACTCCGATTGGGGTGCGAGTTGAGCGTACAGCCCTTTCTCCGTTGGCATTGCTTCACGAGGAGCAAATCCATGCGCTAATCCAACAACTTTTCTTTGGACGGGAAGCGACGCCGGTGCGGCATGTCGGTTTTTCCACAATGGAAACAACTAGTGAGACGGCGGCCTTGTGCCTCGAGATCGCCTCAGCTTTGGCTCAGGAAAACCGATATGACGTTGGGCTGATTGATGCCCAGCCGGAGGCAGTGTCGCTGCAAACGCAGTTGCGAATTCCTTCTCCGAATCGCGCAGAGGCGACCTGGCCGATTGCGCCACGACTGTGGATGGTTCCCCGACAAAGCTGGCTACCGGGTGGCGGTGGGGCGCGCATCACCGATCAGAACTTGACCCGTCTTCGCGAACTCACGACCGAGTTCGATTTTTCAATTTTGTGTTGTGCAGCCGTCTCCTGGATCACGGCCAGTATCGGCCAAGCATGCGACGGACTCGTACTGGTACTGACAGCGAACAAAACCAGACGACTCGTCGCCGCTCAAATCAAGGATCAGCTTGCCAAGGCTCAGATCCCTCTCCTTGGGACAGTCCTGACGGAGCGACGTTTTCCCGTGCCTCAGAGCCTCTACCGGAGTTTGTGAATTTTATGGGCGAATTGAGCACAACCAGAGTCTGGGATACCGGCCCCAAAGATTGCCCCTCGAAATATGCCCGCATGACTCTTGGGACGTCCGCTCTGCAGCCCCCGAGAGCAGAGGCGGTTGAAGTGCCGCGCCGCGGTTCCTTGGACGCGACCGATCAGACCACGCCAAAACGAGTTCTCTCCGCCACTCATCCCCCACCCACGCGAGCCAGCGTCGATCGTTTCACGCTTGGCGAGTTGATGGTAGCCGACTTGATGGTGTTGGTGGCGGTGTCCGGCGGGTTATCGCTGTTCTGTCCTGCCTGGGGCCTGCCATTGATTTACCTACCGATTTTTGCTGGTTTGGCGACGCTGTTCGGGCTCTCGGAAGGTCTCTACAAACGCGCGGGGGATCCATCTCCTGATGGGACGGTCGGAGCATTAGCAAGGTCGACCCTGTTCGCGACGAGCTTAGTCTACATCGCTGCATGGGACGGAATGCATGCACTAACCGCTGCCAGAATATTTGGCAGCAATCTTGCCGCCCTCGCGTTGTTGCGCCGATTACGGCAGATGCAATGGAAGCTGCGGCGATGCCAAACGGAATCACGCAAGGTTCTCATCGTCGGTGGAGGCGCGAGCGCCCGGGCGATCGCTCATGCGCTGCGCAATGACCCGCTTCGGCGTTCAACCGTGTGTGGCTTCGTTGACGACAAACTGCCGCTCTCGCAGGCCGTGTTAGGGCGCATCGGCGATTTGGAATGGCTCGCTCGTTCCGAATTCATCGATGAGGTGATTATCGCTCTACCGAACCATCCGGCCCTGGCGCGAGAGGCGGCCGAGGTCGCATTTCGTAATCATCTGGATATTCGCGCCGTACCCGATCTGCCGTCGGGGCTATGGCCAGACTCGGGTATTGATCGCATTGGAGAAATACCAGTCGTTACCCTTCATCGCGAGCCTGTGCTCAGCGCGCCATTGTTTTTCAAACGCTTGCTGGACATCGGCGGCGCGGCATTCGCTCTCGCGGTGATGAGTCCGCTGATGGCGATCGTGGCTTTGCTCATCCGGTTGGATTCACCCGGACCCATCGTCTACTCCGCGGAGCGGACCGGCGCCAAGGGGCGCCGCTTTCGTTGTTACAAATTTCGCTCGATGGTGAGCGACGCGGAAGCCCGCAAGGCGGAGCTGCGTATGCGCAACCAGAGAGAAGGGCCGATTTTCAAAATTGACGACGATCCCAGGATTACCCGCATTGGGCGCATTCTGCGTCGCTTTAGTCTCGACGAGCTGCCCCAACTGTGGAACGTCCTGCGCGGCGAGATGAGCATGGTTGGTCCCCGGCCTCACCCGATCGAGGAGGTTAACCATTATGAACTGCACCAGTTCCGGCGCCTTGATGTGAAACCGGGGATCACGGGTTTGTGGCAGATTACGGCGCGTGACTGTCCGTCGTTCGAGCTCAACATGCACCTTGATCTCACCTACATCGAGAATTGGAGCCTGCGCCTGGACCTGCACATCCTCGCCAGAACCGTGCATGTGCTGTTCTCGCCGGAAGGGACCTGACTCACGCTATGAGCACCGGCACTCTAATCTGGGATCGGGACAACAATCCGCTGTGGCGCGGCGCGGGGTTGCTGCTGCGCCCGCTTCATTTCGGTTTGGCGTTTCCTTCCCTTCTGTATGTGGCCGCGATGACTGTGTTCTTATTTCGGCCGCCTGACTTGTTCTCCTATTACGCCGACCGAATCGCCTTTGGCGTTTTGGCGTTTTTCGTTGTGCTGCGCACTATGGCGCTCCGCGACAGGATCCCATTTTTCGCAGGAATCAGTTTGCCCATGCTTGCACTCACGGCGCTCGCCATATTACGGGTTCTGAGGGAGCCGTTCGATGCGCAAATCTGGAGCATTATCGCGAGCAAATACATCGTCCCTTTTGCCCTCTTTCACATTGCCATGCTGGTTTTTCGAGGCGCCACGCAACGCAGGCACTTTGAAATATTCATCCTTCTTGCACTCGCCTACCTTGTATTCATTGCCATTGCTTTTTTGGCGGACGCCCGGTCGCTCATCTTTCCGCGTTTTATTCTCGACCAAAGCCTCGGATTTCATCCGGACCGAGCTCGCGGACCATTTCTGCAAGCGGTAGCCAATGGAGTTTCGTTGAACATTCTCGGGATTCTTGTGCCTGCGTTTCCGCTCGGGCGCGGGGTGATCGGGAAGCTGCTGTGGTTGGCGCTGCCTCTGGCAGTGCTGGCTACGATGACGCGGGCGGTTTGGATTTCGTTCGCGGTGTCGACAATCGTCCTCGGGTTCCGCCTGCTCAAGCGCCGATTGCTGGCGGCATGTAGTTTGTTGGCGGCTGCGGGAGTCGTGCTCGGCATGGTCATGGCCCTCAGCAGCCACTCGCTAAAAATTGCACTGGGGGATCGGACTGGTGAACGTGGGCCGGTGGAGGCGCGCCTGGCCGTGTACGACGCGGGGTGGGCGATGTTTCTGGAGCGGCCGTTCACCGGCTGGCCGGCCCGCGATATGTATGCCGAACTCGGTCGCCGCATGGAGGGGTATCACCTCCGCACCTTTTATGTTCACAATACCTACCTCGCCTTGCTGGTTGAATTCGGTGTTCCGGGCTTAGCGCTGTACGGCATTCTCTTCTTCAACCTATTCCGTTTGTCATGGCATCCCTCTGACGGTGAGACAGAGGTGGTCGCTGCGTTGCGTAAAGCGTGGCCGGTCTTGCTCGGCGTCTATCTCCTGAACGCTTTTTTTGTCGACATGGCTTACCAGTTTGTCATTGGGCTCGTTTTCACGGTGGCGGGAATGCTTTGCGCCGCCGAGGAATCTCGGGCGTGACCACCGTGGCTTACATCGCGAATGAATTCCCTTCTCCGCTTGAACCTTATGTGATGGATGAAATCACGGAATTGCGGCGGTGCGGGGTGCGAGTGATCTGTTGCAGCGGTAAGCGCGTGGCGCCGAATCGTCTCAGCCTGGCGGAACGTGCCTTCTGGAAAGAGACACTGTTTTTTCAGCCGCTCTGCGACGACGAACTGCTTCGGGCAACTCGCCGGCTTGCTTCGGATCGCCGCGGGCTCTGGCAGATCCTGCGTCCTTTGCTTTGGGACCGGGGAACCCGGCCGTCCCTTCGCGTACCTGCGCTCGGTCACACATTGATGGGCGCCGCCTTGGCAGGAGAACTGGAAGGGCTCGAGGTGGAGCACATCCATGCTCATCATGGATACTTCGCATCTTGGATGGCACTGGCGGCCGCGCGCCTGCTTGGCATCGGCTTCAGCTTTACTTTGCACGGTTCCGATCTGCTGCGGCGTGCCGACTTGCTCGCCGCTAAGCTGCGCGCTTGCAAGTTTTGCGTGACCGTCAGCGAATACAACCGTCAATACGTTCTTCGCAAATACCCTTCCACACCGGAAAACAAAATTATGGTGCAACGGTTGGGGGTCGATCAGGTTGCTCCTTTCGTCATCAGTGATCACGCTAGCGTCGCGAGCGCTGGAAGATTTTGTCTGCTCGCGGTGGGTCGCCTGCATCGCGTGAAGGATTATCGCTTTCTCATCGAGGCATGCGCTGTGCTACGCGAGCGGGGCTTCGACTTTCTCTGCTGGATTGTTGGTGAAGGACCTGAACGTCCGGCTCTCGAAAAGCAAATCGCCGCGTTGCGGCTTCAAGGTCACGTTTACTTGATCGGCCATGTGCCGCGCGCTGACCTGCCGGGTTACTACCGCTACGCCGACTTGGTGGTTATGACCAGCCAGAGTGAAGGGATTCCGGTGGTCGTGATGGAGGCCATGGCTCACGAAAAAGTCGTGCTCGCTCCGGCCATCACCGGGATTCCCGAACTGGTCGAGCATAAGCGAACTGGATTTCTGTATCAGCCCAACTCCTTGCCGGATTTCGTCAGCGCCGTGCTATGGATTGAAGCGAACAAGAGTTCCCTTTCAATAGTCCAGAGCGCGGCCGCGGCCAGTATTGCCGTTTCCTTTAATCGCCAGCAAAACCTTTGCGATTTTGCGGAGCAATTCCTGGCTCGTATTGCCCGATCGGAGCGTGATTGTGCGCATCCTCTACTGCAACAAATACAACTATCCGTTTAGCGGGACAGAAGCATACCTCTTCGACCTCATCGGACGAATGGAGGCGCGCGGGCACGAGACTGCCCTGTTCAGCATGGACCACGGTCGCGCCCCCGCGTTTTCCGGCCGCAGATATCTTGTGCCGCAAATTGACTTCAAGGATCCGAATGCGGGCTTTCTGAAGAAGGTCAGGATGGCAGGGCACGCTCTCTATTCGCCGTCGGTCCGCCGCGCCATGCGCAGGTGCCTCGGCGATTTTTCGCCTGAGCTCGCTCACGTTCGCGGCATCTACCATCACTTGTCGCCATCGATCTTGTGGGAACTGAAACGCCAGAGAATACCTGTGCTTTATCACCTCAACGATTTCAAGATTTTGTGCCCTACTTATAACTTTGTGGCCGACGGCCGACCTTGCGAAGAGTGCGCTCAAGGTGCCTTCCACAATGTGGTGAGGAAAGGATGCTATAACGGGCCGCGCTCGAGCGCGATGGTGCTGGCCGCCGAAGCGTACCTGCACAAGTGGTTGAAAACCTACGAATCTTGCGTCGACTTGTTCCTCGCTCCCAGCGAATTTGTGCGCGCCAAGCTGATCGCGAGCGGGTTCCCGGCGGAACGAATTGAAACGCTGCCCCATTTCCAGGTTCTACCAGCTGACAAAGAGTTGAAAACTGACGAAGGCTACGTGCTCTATTTTGGCCGGCTTTCTCCTGAGAAAGGTGCCTATGAACTTGTGCGCGCCATGGCGCAACTGCCACATATTCCTCTAGTAATTGCAGGAGATGGCCCGGAGCGAGCTCGACTGGAGGCGCTAACGCGCGAGCTCAACCTGCAGCAGGTGTTATTTGCGGGAATGGTGCATGGCGAAAAGCTTCAAAAACTCATTGCTACCTGCAGCTTTTCCGTGTTTCCTTCTCATGCCTATGAAACTTTGGGGAAATCCATTCTTGAGTCTTATGCGTGGGGACGCCCGGTTATCGCTTCGGACCTGGGTTCGCGCCGCGAACTCGTGCAGCATGGCGTAACCGGCCTGTTGTATAAGGACGGCGACAGGGAACAACTCGCGCATTCCATCGGATTTCTGTTCGACCGGCCCGATCTTATCGAGAAGATGGGAGCGAATGCGCGCGGCCGCGTTAAGAATCATCACGACCCCGAGCAACACATGGAAAAGCTGCTCGAGATATACCAGCGGCTCGCATCTCCCAAGCAACTTTTGTCTTTTCCGGCAGCAAGCCAGGCGGCTGCGCCATCACGTGGCATCCGGGTTGCGTTCATTGGCGGTCGAGGCGTGGTCTCGAAATATAGCGGCATCGAATCCTATTACGAGCAGGCCGGGCACGAACTGGCCCGGTTGGGACATGATGTCACGGTGTATTGTCGGACATATTTCACTCCTGCCATAAAGACGCGCAACGGCATGCGCGTGCGGCGATTGCCGACGATCCGCTCCAAACATCTGGAGACTTTCGTTCACACTCTGCTCAGCACGGCTCACGCCATGACAGCGGACTACGATATAGTTCACTACCATTGTCTCGGACCGGCGCTATTTTCTTTTCTTCCGCGGCTGGCCGGCAAGAAGACGGTCGTGACCGTGCAGGGTCTCGATTGGCAACGCGGCAAGTGGGGATGGATCGCGTCTCGGGTGCTGCATTGGGGAGAAGCGGCCGCGGTGAGATTACCGAATGCGACTATGGTCGTTTCGCGCACGTTGCAGCAACATTATCGCCAAAAATACGATCAGGAGACCATCTATGTGCCCAACGGAGCCGCCGTGGCACTTCGGCGCTTTCCGCGAAAACTCGTCGAATGGGATCTTCACCCCGAAAACTATGTACTCTATCTGGGCAGGCTTTCGCCAGAGAAAAACTGCGACCTCCTCATCAACGCCTTTAAAAAGGTTAACGGTTGCATGAAACTTGTGCTGGCCGGGGGATCGAGCCATTCCGATTCTTATGTCGAGAACCTGCACCGCCATGAATCCGACCAGATTCGCTTCCTGCCGTGGGTCTCAGGAAATGAACTCGACGAGCTTCTCTCTAACGCGGCTATTTTCGTATTGCCGTCGAAAATCGAGGGTATGTCACTGGCGCTGCTCGATGCCATGGCAGCCGGAGTTTGCGTCCTGACGAGCGACATCCCGGAAAATGTTGAAGTGGTGGAGGGTGCAGGTTTTACATTCCGCGGGGGCGACCAGGCGGACCTGGAAGGCAAACTTGATTTGCTCATCCACAATCCCGAACTTCGACGCGAGTCGGCGAAGCGCGGGCGCGAGCGGATACAGGGACAGTATTTATGGCCTGAAGTCGCTCACTCGATTGAAGAAGCCTATTACAACTTGCTAGGCTGGATGCCGAGGAAGATGATGCCGCTGGATCGGATGATGATCCGCGCGTCGGGGATTTCGGCAGCGCCGCGGAATCAAAGTCCCGTCGCGTGATCCGCTTCTAAAAAGCGCGCGTCGAATACCACAACCGCGCCTTGCGTGAAATATTGCCCGAAAAATACTGATCTCGCACCGGCTTGCAATCGCGATTAGAATCAGAATTCGGCGGTCTGGGATGACGCCGCTTTGCTGGCATGGAAGATCTAATCATTGTCACCGGTGGCGCCGGCTTTATCGGGTCGAACTTCATTCTGCAATGGATCGCCTCGGAAAAATCTCGCATCATCAATCTCGACAAACTGACTTACGCAGGCAATCTCAACAACCTCCGCGCCATTGAATCGAATCCGCGTTATCGTTTCGAGCACAGTGACATTATTGATCGCGAGTTTCTGTTCGAGTTGCTGAGGCGCGAACAGCCTCGCGCGATCGTACACTTCGCCGCCGAAAGCCACGTCGACCGCTCCATTCACGGGCCCGATGATTTCGTGCGCACCAACGTGAGCGGCACATTCAGCGTGCTCGAGGAATCCCGCACTTATTGGTCGACCCTTCCCGAATCTGAGCGCGCATCGTTCCGTTTTCTTCACGTTTCGACTGACGAGGTATACGGATCGCTTGGGCCTGACGATGCGGCTTTCAGTGAAAACACGGCTTACGCACCCAACAGCCCATACTCCGCATCCAAGGCGGCATCCGATCATCTAGTTCGCGCTTACCTGCACACTTACGGGCTCCCGGTGCTCACGACGAATTGCTCCAACAACTACGGACCCTATCAATTCCCAGAAAAATTGATACCACTCATGATCCTGAATGCCTGCGCCGGCAAAGAGCTTCCGGTTTATGGCGACGGCCAAAATGTTCGTGACTGGCTCTATGTAGAGGATCATTGCCGCGCTATTCGCTCCGTGCTCGCACAGGGCCGCATTGGAGAGACCTACAACATTGGCGGCGGCAGCGAAAAAAAGAATTTGGAGATCATCGGGTCTGTTTGCCAATTGCTCGACGAATTGCGGCCGAACGATGCGGTTGTTCCACACAGCAAATTGGTGACATTTGTCAAAGACCGTCCGGGGCACGATCGCCGGTACGCGATGGACACGCGCAAGATTGAGCGCGAACTGAATTGGCATCCTTTGGAAACATTTGAGAGTGGAATCGACAAGACCGTCCGCTGGTATCTTGAACACGAAGACTGGGTTCGCGATGTGACCAGCGGCAGTTATCGTCAATGGATGGTGAAGCATTACGCCAGCGAGCGATGAGGCAAAAGGGTTGGCCTGAAACTTAACATGACCAAAACCACGCAACCGAAATATAAAGGCATCATCCTGGCAGGCGGGTCAGGCACGCGCCTCTACCCCGTCACGCACGTACTTCCAAAGAGTCTGCTGCCAGTGTATGACAAGCCGATGGTGTATTACCCGCTCTCGACGCTGCTGCTGGCGGGCATCCGCGAGATTTTGCTTATCTCGACGCCAGAAGATCTGCCGCGTTTTCAGCACTTGCTCGGCGATGGCTCGCGCTACGGGGTCCATTTCGAATACGCTCAGCAACCGAAGCCGGAGGGAATTGCACAGGCATTTCTGATCGGCAAGAAATTCATCGGCTCCAGCGGTTGCGCGCTCGTGCTCGGGGACAATATTTTTTACGGTCACGACCTGGTTAAGGAATTACGGGCGGCGACGCGGCAGGGTAAAGGCGCTCGTGTTTTCGCATATCCCGTCAATGACCCCGAGCGCTACGGCGTCGTCGAGTTCGATCGGCAAGGCAAAGCGCTCAGCATTGAAGAAAAGCCAAAGCAGCCGAAATCTCGTTACGCTGTGACAGGACTTTATTTTTACGACCAGCAGGTCGTCGAGATTGCGGCGAGCCTCAAGCCGTCGAAGCGCGGCGAACTTGAGATCACCGACGTCAACCGTGTGTATCTCGAGAGCAAGCAATTGAATGTGTGCGTGATGGGCCGAGGAACGGCGTGGCTCGACACGGGCACGCATGAGGCTTTGATGGAAGCATCCCTATTTATTCAGACGCTGCAAAACCGGCAGGGCCTGATGATTGCGTGCCCGGAGGAGATCGCGTATCGCTCGGGTTACATCAACGCCGAACAGGTCGAAACGCTGGCGCATTCGATGCGCAACAATGCGTACGGCGGCTATCTTCTGCAAATGCTGCGGGAGCGGGTTTTCTAGGTGATGAAAACTTTTCGATGAGAGCCGTCGCCACCAGTCTGCAGGGAGTTCTGCTGCTCGAGCCGCGAGTGTTTGGCGACGACCGCGGCTTTTTCCTCGAAAGCTACAATCATCGTGCATTTGCCGCGCTCGGTATTGGCGAGCCTTTCGTACAGGACAACCATTCATTTTCTGAAAAAGATGTTGTTCGCGGATTGCACTATCAGATTCGCCAGGCACAGGGGAAACTCGTGCGGGCCATTACCGGAGAGATTCTCGATGTCGCGCTCGACCTTCGCCGAAGCTCTCCAACATTTGGAAAATGGGAATCGTTCAGGCTTTCGGGCGAGAACAAAAATATTCTATGGATTCCCCGGGGATTTGCGCACGGCTTCCGGGTTGTGTCCGGGAATGCGCACGTCCTCTATAAGTCGACAGATTTTTATGCGCCCGAGCACGAACGCACGGTCGCTTGGAATGATCCAGCGTTGAAGATCGACTGGCGACTGAGAGAAAAATCCGAGGCGACGGCGGGGGCCTCGACGATTGTGTCGCCGAAAGACCAGATGGGCGTGCCTTTTGCGGATGCGGAGAAATTTGACTGAAGCTTCACTATTTCAAACGGAACTCGACCAAAATACTACTCTCGACTTCAACGGCTTTGCCGCTGGAGAGGTAGGGTTCAAATTTCCAGGAGCGTACCGCGTCGGTCGCCGACTGAACAAGCACGGGTTGGCCTGAGATGGCCCACAAGCGCTCCACGCTGCCATCGGGACCGATCATCGCTCCTAATTCGACCCGCCCTTCAGTTCCGGCGAAGCGCGCGGCCTCTGGATAGATCGGTTCAACTTTCGTGAGAATTCTCTTTTCCATAGTTTCAGGAGAGACTCGCAGCGAATCTCCGACAGCCGGTCGATTTTCCAGTTCGTTCCATGATCTCTGCCACTCCCACCATCCCAGGGCGGCGAGAGCGAGCATGGAGGCAATCACAATATAAAGTGCGCGGCGTCCGATCTGAACTCCCCGCTTTCGCGTGGGGACCGGTTGGCCAGCGGCTGGGTACGCTTCGTTCTTTGTCAGCCCAACACTCTCATTCTTTCTGAGGTCCACTCTCTTGAGATCGTTGAACTCGAGAGGCTTTGTGGCGGAGCGGTAGATCCAATACCGAATCATTTCCTTCTGCTCAGCCGGCAACCCTACAAATTCCAGACCACAACGAAGCTGCAACTGATAACGCACCAGGGCGCGAGCACGCACCGGCACACCAACATTAGGAAACCGCAGCTCAACCGCCACTTGCTGGCCTGCGGCCATCTCTCCCGCGATGATTGCGCCCACGCCAACTTCGCTGATGTCAGTGCAACGACCGGGTAAATTCTCGGGGACCCCGGAGCGCAAGATAATCAGGTCAAGAGGTATGCTGATCGGATGCCGGGGGAAATTGCGCTGCGGCGCTGCTTGTAGCGTCGACGATAGAACTGCACTCATCAGACTTCCTCCGCAAGATAGCGAATCATGTCATGCGGCTGGACGGAACCGGCTGGAAGAACGACGAATAGCATGCGCGTGTGAGTTGTTGCACAGAGTATATCGGAAGCCTGCGAGGAAAACGCTGAATAGTTTGTTCTGGAGGGCGCGGTCACTCCATGTCGCGCCAATTTGGGCCGACTCCGATCTCGACCACCACCGGCACCGCGAGCGAGCGCGCGTTTTCCATATGCTCGCGAACCAGCGGCTTTAGAATTTCGACCTCCTGTTCCGGCGCTTCGAACACAAGTTCATCATGGACCTGCAGAGTCATCCGCGACTTCATCCTGCGCTTGCGAATCTCCGCATCGATTCGAATCATCGCGAGCTTGATGAGGTCGGCGGCTGTTCCCTGCAGCGGAGTGTTCACCGCCGTGCGCTCGGCAAACCCGCGCTGGGTGGCATTCTTGCTGTTGATGTCAGGAATTGGCCGAATGCGCCCAAACATCGTCTTCACTTTCTGATCGCGGCGCGTCTGCTCGAGGGTGGAGTCGATAAAGGCTCGCACACCAGCGTATTTTTCAAAGTATGCGTCGATAAATTTTCTGGCCTCTGACGACTCGATGCCTAACTGCTGCGATAGGCCAAACGCAGACAAGCCGTAAACAATTCCGAAGTTCACGGCCTTGGCCTTGCGCCGATCATCGGCCGTCACCATCAGCGGCGGCACGCCGAAGACCTGAGACGCGGTCAGTGTGTGGATATCATCCCCGCGCCGAAAGGCCTCGACCAGCAATTTATCTTTTGAAAAATGTGCCAGGAGCCGCAGCTCGATCTGCGAGTAATCCGCGCCCAGCAGCACGTGCCCAGGTTCGGCGATAAACGCCGCGCGAATCTCGCGCCCGAGTTCTGTGCGAATCGGAATATTCTGAAGATTCGGATTCGCCGAAGACAGCCTGCCGGTAGCTGTTCCCGTCTGTCCAAATGTCGTGTGCACGCGTCCGCTATGGCTGCGGATGAGCGCCGGCAATGCATCGACGTAGGTCGATTTCAATTTGGTCAGCTGCCGGTATTCGAGGACTAGCCGCGGCACTTCGTGGGCTTCGGCCAAACCTTCCAATACATCTACAGCGGTCGAAATCTTTTTTCCTTTTCCGTACTTTACCGGCATCGGCAACGCCAGCTTATTGAACAGCACATCACCTAGTTGCTTTGGCGAATTGATGTTGAACTCGACGCCGCAGCGCTCGTAGATGTCGCGCGCTTTGATTGCCGCCTCGCGCTGTAATTTCCCGGACATCTGCTCGAGCGCAGTCAGGTCGATTTTTACTCCCGCGTCTTCCATACGCACCAGCACGGGCACGAGCGGCGCATCGATCTCTTCATAGACTGAAGTCAGCCCCTCTTCGTCAACCTCCTTGCGCAGCGCCGTTGCCAGCCTGCCCGTGACATCCGCGGCTTCCGCAAGGTTGCCGCTTAGCTTTAAGTTGAGTCTGCGCAAGGCAACCTCTGGCAGTGAATGCGAAGAGTAGGTCGGATCGAGCAAGTAGGAATAGAGCATGGGATCATGCTGCACTCCGGCCAATGCGATTTCACGTTCTGGAGAATGCTTAGAGAAATGGTGGAGTGCGCCTTTAAGATCGTGAATGGTTTTGGCGACGCCGGAATCTTCGAGCAAATTTTTCACTCGGTTGGCGAGGGCTTGGTCTTCCATCGCTATCATCACACCAATCCCGTGAGCATTAGAAATAGCGATGCTCTCTGCCGCTTTAGCAGTTCGACCCTTGGCATCCGCGGGTTGCAGATCCAGGAAACCCGACTGTGCCGGCCGCGGCTCATCTTCTTCAGCCACATTCTCAGATTTGGCATTTGCGGTAGGTTCTGTTGGAACCGCGAATGCGAGAGGCGCGCTCTTATCCGCATCCTGCAAATACTCTTCGAGCTCAGCCTTCGTCTTGATCTCGCGATAGTCGCCCTCTTTCACCTCAACTACTGGCAAAAGCTCTTTCAATAGAGAAGTAAATTCGAGTTCGGCGAATAATGCGCGTAATGACCCGGCATCCGGCTCACCCGCTCTCATCGCCGCGACGTCCAACACAACCGCCACGTCGGTGTCGATCGTCACCAATTGTTTGCTGTAGAGGATGTTGTCGCGATTGTTCTGCAGTGACTCGCGATAAGTTTTCTTCTCTACTTCGGCGGCGCGTTCGAGAGCTTGTTCGACGCTGCCAAAGCGCCGGATCAGATCTACCGAACCTTTGTCGCCGATTCCGGGAGCGCCTGGAATGTTGTCGATCGAATCCCCGCGCAGCGCCATCACGTCCACTACTTTCGAAGGAGGGACGCCGAGAATTTCTTCCACCTTGGCAGCGTCGCAAATCAAATTATCTTTCGGCGGATTCAGCACGCAGACTTTCTCGTTGACCAGTTGCAGCATGTCTTTGTCGCTAGAGACCACATATACCTGATAGGATTCCGCCGCTGCTTTCTTCGCCAGGGTTCCGATTACATCGTCGGCTTCGTAACCTTCGAGTTGCAGAATCGGAATGCGATAGCCCTCCAGTGCACGCCGAATATACGGAATTTGCTGTACCAAGTCGCCTGGCATTTCGACACGATTCGCCTTATAGCCTTCGTATTGCGACTCTTTGAAGGTCTGGGTTTTTATATCGAATTTGCGGATGGTCGTAATCGCTTCCGCCTGCTGATTGCGGATCGTGGGCGCGCCTACATCGAAAACCGCCGCTAGATATTCCGGAGAGAAATCGTCACGCAGTTTGCGCAGCATGTTGACGAAAACATAGGTCGCGGCGGTCGGAACTCCTATCTTCGTCGACATGGGACGCTGCCGCGCCATGGCGTGATAGGCACGAAAAATAAAAGACATCGTATCGATCAGAAAAATCCGTCCCTTGGTCCCTGCCGGAACAGACGAATGCGCGGGCGCACTTGTGGACGCAGCGTCCTCGGGTGGCGACAATTTTTTCCTGGCTGGCAACCTGCTCAGTTTAGCAGTTCCGTGAAGTACGCAGATCGAACGGCCATTGTCCACTCACCGTGTTGCAATCGCGTATGATATGGAGTTTTCCGGCACGCTACTCTTCAAGTGCTGGACTCTGATCGCCCATGCTGCCGTTCAAGCTCGTTTACAGCGACGACTATTACCTACCCATCGGTTCGCATATTTTCCCCGCGGAGAAATACAGGTTCATTCACGACCGCCTGCTCGCTTCCGGAATTGCGGCGGCTTCCGATTTTGTCGCACCTCGTTCGGCCACTGACAAAGATGTGCTGCTGGTGCATACTCAGCAGTACGTACAGAAATTAAAGACCGGCACGCTTAGCGCGCGTGAAGAGTTGGAACTTGAAGTTCCATACTCGCCAGAGTTGGTGAGCGCCTTCTGGCTGGCTGCGGGAGGCTCAGTGCTGGCCGCCGATCATGCGCTCAACGACGGCGTGGCGATCAACATTGGCGGAGGATTCCACCATGCCTTCCCCGATCACGGCGAGGGCTTCTGCATGCTCAATGACGTCGCCATCGCCATCCGCTGCATGCAGCGCGACGAAAAAATTCGTAGGGCGATGACGGTGGATTGCGACGTCCATCAAGGTAACGGCACGGCTGCGATTTTTTCTGGAGCTACGCCGAGGACAAGGCAACGCGGCAGCCACGCCGGAGATGTGTTCACTATCTCGCTCCATCAGCTCAATAATTATCCGGCGTTGAAGCCACCTTCGTCGCTTGATCTGAATTTGCCCGACGAGATGGGAGACGCCGATTATCTGGCGTGTCTTGGCGATGCGCTCGGTATCGCCCTGAAAAAGTTCGAGCCGGAACTTATCTGTTATGTCGCTGGAGCCGATCCTTATCGCGAAGATCAGCTTGGTGGATTGTCGCTGACTATCGAGGGGTTGAAACAGCGCGACGCTCTGGTATTTCAAATCGCCAAGACGCGCGGCATCCCGGTGATGGTCACCCTGGCGGGCGGATACGCGGTGAAGGTGAAAGATACGGTCACGATTCACTCGAACACTGTCGTCGCCGCCTCAGAAGTGTTTAGCGGCAAGAAGTGACAGAGGCGCCGTCCGTGAAAAAAGAAATGCAGAAGCTATACTTCTGTTCATGGACGTAGTCCCTTCGCAACTTTCGCATCGTGAACTTTACAATATTCTAATTAATGCAGTTGTACCGCGGCCGATTGCGTGGGTCTCGACCGTCAGCGCTTCTGGACGATCTAATCTCGCGCCCTTTTCATTTTTTAATGCGGTGTGCGCCAAGCCTCCGCTGCTGGCGTTTGCGACGGGGATGCGCGCGCCGCACAAATCAGAGGCGGCGACCGACGAGGCTGAAGGGCATCCTGGAGTACACATTAAAGACACGCTGCGAAATGTTCGCGAGACGCGAGAATTTGTGATCAATGTGGTGACCTTCGAACTCGCAGAAGCCATGAACCTGAGCAGCGGCGAATATGACGTGAGCGTTGATGAATTCGAATTGGCGAAGATTGCGTCGGCGCCGTCGAGGGCAGTGCGGCCGCGACGCGTGGCGGATTCTCCAGTGAGCTTTGAATGCAAGCTCTATCAGATTCTTGACTTCAACCAAGAGGCCGAAGGGGGCAGCCTGGTGATTGGCGAGATCGTGTCGGCACACATCGACGAGCGATGCCTGAAAGAAGGGCGGCTGAATCGGGACGCGCTCGATCTGATCGGCCGCATGGGCGGCATGCAGTACACGCGAACCACGGAGCGGTTTGAGATGGTGCGGCCTGTGGTCGAGTAACGAGTGGCCTTATAATTTGTCCTCAATCCTCGAAACTCTTCGCTCCTCCCTTCATGCGGTTGGTCACGACCTGTTTCCATATCCACTTGATAACGCGGGCGTCGTTGTAGCAGTAGCCGAGATTGTGATTTAGAGTGGAGAAGCAATGCCGCTCACAAGTGTGTTTCATCTGCTTGAGCTGCTGCTGATCAAATTTTGCGTTGTCGATATTTCCCCAATCGAAGGTTGAGGGGTACATGGGGAAACATGGAGCAACCGTGCCGTCGGTGCGGATGATTACATTGTTTTGTCCGGCGCGGCAATTCCATTCGGTAAAATGCAGTTCGCCGTTTGTATCTTGCGCTATGCCTGGAGTCTTCGAGAGCATGGCGGCGATGTTGCCGTTTGTGCCGGTGCCGTCGCCATACCAGCCGTATTTTTTCAGGTCGAGGCCTGAGGACATGCGGATAAAGGCCTTCATCTCCTGCAGGCGCTGGACAGAATTCACCATCTGGTAGCCGGCTTTGTTCTTTTCGATGAGCCAGTCGATAAGATCATCGGTTGCTCGCCAATCTTCGGGGCGAATGTAGGTTGGATTTTCGTTCAGATGCTTGAAGTGCTCGTCCTGCTCGAGCATCGGCGTCTCGTTGATGTGGTAGTCGGTGGCGAGACGGTGCGCGTGCGCGTATTCGGTGAGCTTCTTTACGTCTTCGTGATTGTTGCGGCAGATGTTGATGTTGAAGAACACCATGTAGCCGTAGACATACTGTTTGCGAATTAAGTATTCGAGATGCTTCTGGCCGGGAACGAATGCCTTGGGCAGGCTGGGTTTTTCGTCCCATGCGTCGAGCGCGAAATTAAAGACGGAGACGCCGGCGTCGCCAAGGCGATCGGCGACTTCGGGCCGCAGCAGCCGGCCGTTGGTGCCAATGTAAATCCAGAAGCCTTTTTTCGCCGCATAGTAAACGACTTTGTGGGCGACTTGCGGGCGCAGGAGCGGCTCGCCGCCCATAAGCGCGAGCACGCGGCAGCCATTGTCGTGAAGCCAATCGATGGAGCGCTTGGCGACATCCTCGGTCATGCCTTTCACTTTGTTATCGAAGGCCCAACAGTACCAACAGTCGAGATTGCATTTGTAATCGAGAAAAAGATAGGCGGTGATGGGATGGAACTCGCCGGGCATGACGCGCGATCGCATGTAGGGGAGAAGCCAGCCTCGGACTTTGCGCCAGAGCTGGGGGTAGGTCCAGTCGCGTTTGTCCGGAGGCACTTCGGGGCCCGGGTCTTTCAGCAATTCCGGATACTGCGGGAAAACCGGCTCGGGTAATGTCACGCCTCGCGGCTCGGCTGGCCTTGGCCCAGAGGAGGCGGAATTCATCAGGAGGTTGTGAATGTCGACGTCAATTCTGAATTTGGCGGGCGCTGCGGAAGCCATGTCCTTTCCTCGCTATTTGGAATAATTTTTAGAGATGCCTGAAGTAGAAGCAGAGTTTCATAATTAGGGCGCGAAATTTTATATTTTTTTATTTTGAGCGGCTGGCGATCGATAGTCTGTACGTTGGCGCACAGATTGGCCGTCTGTTTTGGCGGCCTTGATCGCGCCCCGCTCAATGCCGACGATTCCGCGACTGATAAAATAGGGCCAGTCTATGTTTGAGAATCTTCAGGAAAAACTTCAACGCGCCTTTAAGTCTCTTCGCGGACAGGCCGTTCTTACCGAGGAGAATATTTCCGAGGCGCTGAAACAGATTCGTCTGGCGCTGCTTGAGGCCGACGTCAACTTCAAAGTCGTTAAAGAGCTGATCGACCGCATACAGGCTAAGGCAGTCGGGCAGGAGGTGTTGACCGCGCTTTCGCCGGGCGAGCAGGTGATCAAAATTGTCCGCGACGAACTGGTGGCAACGCTTGGCAAAGATACCGCTAAATTAAAATTTGCTTCGCAGCCGCCTACGGTTGTGCTGATGGCCGGGTTGCAGGGGTCGGGCAAGACCACCACATCGGGCAAGCTTGCCAACTGGCTCAAGAATGGTGGACACCGTCCGCTGCTGGTGTCGGTCGACGTTTACCGGCCTGCGGCTCGCGAGCAACTTAAAGTGGTGGCGGCGGCGATCAAGGCAAATATTTATGAGGGCGAGGTCGGCGAAGCGAATACGGCTACCGTGGAGCGGTTGGCTAAAGAAGCGCGGCGCGAGGCAATTAACTCGGGATGCGACGTCTTGATCGTCGATACGGCGGGGCGACTGCACATCGACGATCAGCTCATGGACGAGATGCAGTCGCTGAAGCGGCTGCTCAATCCGCAGGAAATTTTGTTCGTTGCCGATTCGATGACTGGGCAGGACGCGGTGAAGTCGGCCGATGAATTTCATAAGAAGCTCACGCTTACGGGCGTGGTGTTGACCAAGATGGACGGCGACGCTCGTGGCGGCGCGGCGCTTTCGATTCGCCAGGTCACGGGGCAGCCGATTAAGTTCATTGGCATCGGCGAGAAATACGACGCGCTGGAGCCGTTTCATCCTGATCGGATCGTGTCGCGCATATTGGGGATGGGCGACATTCTCTCGCTGATCGAGAGAGCTGAGTCGCAGATTGACAAGAAGAAGGCCGCGGAGCTTGCAACCAAGGCTCTCAGCGGCGATGGCTTTTCGCTCGAGGACTTCCGCGACCAGTTGCGGCAGGTTCGCAAGATGGGGTCGCTGCAAAGCCTGGTTGGAATGTTGCCGAGCATCGGGGCGTTCTCCGGCTTGCAGAAGGCGGCTGATAAGGTTGATGAAAAGCAGATCAACCGGGTCGAGGCCATCATCAATTCGATGACCGGATTCGAGCGCAACCATCACGAGGCGATCAACGGGAGCCGACGCAAGCGGATCGCTCGGGGCTCGGGCACGAGCGTACAGGAAGTTAACAATTTGCTGCGGCAGTACGCGCAAATGAAAAAAATGTTCAAGCAGATGGGGAAACCGAGTTTCGCGCGGCGGATGGCGGGGATGAAGTTCCCGGGGATGTAGAAGGTCATTGGTCATTGGTCGTTGGTTGGTCGTCGGTTGTTTCGTTGGTTGTTCGCAGAGTCTCAGAAGTTCGCAGCTTCACGGGCACCGAACGACTAGCGACCAACGACCGCACTCTTTATGAAGTGGCGATCTCTTCAGGAATCGGGTCGGTCGAGTGACCTTCGGCCTTTGCGCGAGATTTTTGCTGAGCGTAAAGATGCCATTGCTCGGTACGTACCGGCTGACGTTCAAGCCGTTCATGCCCGCACCATTGCGAGCCTGAAAGCTGAGGGACTTGCATCTCGGGCGCTCAAGGTTGGTGATCTCGCGCCTGCTTTCGAGCTTCCTGACCAGAACGGTAAGCTTGTTTCTTCTGCGGATCTCTTGGCCACGGGGCGCGTTGTTGTTTCTTTTATTCGTGGGCGATGGTGTCCGTTTTGTGTTGCGCAGATGGAGGCGATGTCGTCTGTCGCGGGTGAGATCGGTGCGGCGCGGGCTGGGATGATTGCGATCTCTCCGCAGACTCAGAAGCAGGCATTCTTTATGCACGACCAGCACAAGCTCGCTTTCCCGCTGCTGGTTGATGGCCACAACGGGCTGGCCCGGCAGTTTGGGGTGGTGTATCGCGTTTCTGAGGAACAGCAGGCACTCTACAGCCGGACGTTTGTGAATCTGCCCTTTGCCAATGGCGACTCGAGTTGGGAATTGCCTATTCCGGCGACTTATGTGATTGACCGCGATGGCGTGGTCCTATTGGCTTCGGTCAATGAGGATTATACCGAACGGGTTGAGCCGCTGGAGATCGTGGAGGCGGTGCGCCTGCCACGTGATCGGGATTGGCCCATAACGGACCGCGCTGGCTAGGTGAGAAGTGTGCGGCTGCGCGATTTCTCAGGCTCGCTGCGCCATGGCTTTTGGCTTGGAATGCTTTTCGTCGCCGGCCGGTTCGTCCTCAAACTGCGACTGCAGCACGTCGTTCCAAAAGGAACTGTTCGACGCGACCGCAGAGACACCGATCTGTCCAGCATCGGGACTGTCGTTTTCTCCCACCCAAGCAATCAGAAATTGTTCAGGTTTGTGCGATCGTGCCAAGGAGATTTTGCTACCCAGCCGCAATTTGCCCTGGATACCTTTCAGCAGAGCTCCGTTTTGGCTGATGTTGATGGTAACGACCTCCTGATTTAGGGGCTGTCCGCTGACGTCGGTGGCGGTGAGACGGACGGGCAGGGAGATATCGAATCTACGCTCGCTGCGCTCGATCTTGAACTGGCGCATGAGAGCGCTGAGCTCGGTCGCGATGGAATCCAAGTCGTGCGCGGCTTTTTGTGATTCTTGCGCACGCGCCAGACTTCCCTCGGCGGTTTGCGCCACTCCTGCAATGTTGGCGGAGATGTCACCGGCTCCGCTGGCCGCTTCGCGGCTGTTACGGGTCATCTCACTGGTCGTAGCGCTTTGTTCCTCAACGGAGGCGGCGATGGTGGCGGAAATGGTGTTGATTTGAGCGATGACGTTACTGACGGTTACGATTGCCGCCGCCGCACCTTTGGTATCTGCCTGGATGGCGGTAATTTTCAGGCCGATGTCTTCGGTGGCTTTGGCAGTTTGCTTGGCGAGTTCTTTGACTTCGTTGGCTACGACGGCAAACCCCTTGCCAGCTTCGCCGGCGCGGGCGGCTTCAATGGTGGCATTCAACGCCAACAGGTTGGTTTGCTGCGCGATCATGGTGATGACTTTGAGGACTTCGCCGATTTCCTTGCTGGACTGGCCCAACTGAACCACTGTGGCGTTGGCCGTTTGGGCGGCACTGACGGCGGAGGCGGCGACCTTGGCCGCTTCGTGAGCGTTAGCGGCAATGCTCTGGATGGTTGAGGTCATCTCGTTTGCGCCCATCGAAAGACTCTGGAGATTTTCGGTGACCTGCTGGGTGATGCGGGAGGCGGAGTTCGACTGGGTGGCGGTCTCGCCGCAATTCGTGGTGATCTGCTCGCTGGCCTCAAGCAGCTGCTGACTGGCGCATCCGAGTTTATTGGTGTGAGATGAAATGTCGCGAAGGATATGCTGAAGTTTGTCCATGAATAGATTAAAGAGGCGACTGACTTCGCCCACTTCGTCGTTACCGAAGCCGCCAGCCGCGCTGAGGCGTTTGGTGACATCGCCCTCGCCCTCGGCGATATCCTGAATCATCTGGGTCAATCGCTTGAGCCTGGAAGAGATGCCGCGGCTCAGGAAGATGGCAATGAAGGCTCCGATAGACAATTCCGCCAGGGCAGTCAAGGCCAGCGCCAGATTCAGGGAACGCATTCCCTTGTCCAAATCGGCCTGACTGTTTTGCAAGACTGATTCGAAAGAATCAGCCATTTCTCCGAGCGGCTTGGCCAGGGTTTCGGTGAAGGCGCGATCCTGCTTTTCGCGGATGGCGTTCGTCTTGACGTAGGTGAGGACGGCGCTCGCCAGCATGAGGACTAGCACGAGTCCAAAACCCAGCCCCAGTTGCTTGCCTAGTGTAAGTTTCATTTGCTCCTCACGCTCGTTACCCTGGGATCGCACCTGACAGGGAAGGATCTGGATTGGGCGTTCATCTTAACTTCGGTAATTCGCGGGGAGAACTTTAGCGGGGAAGTTAGGAGAATGGGCCGACTCAAAACAGCTCGATCGGCACGGCGTGACCAGATGCGGAGGCCTCGAGGAAATCACCGGTCGCCGATTTCCCGTGCGCTACGTTCTTCCTGGGTTTTCTTCTTGGACCAGTCGCGCTGTATCGAGACGGACGGTAACCGGCTTGCGTTTGTGCAGGCGGGCGCGCAACTCGGTCAGAGTTGGCCGCTCGCCGCTCAAATCCGCCGCGCCGTCGGAAACGGGAGGTGGGTGGAGGCTCCCACTTCGAGATTGTCGAAGACAACGGAGACCGGCGTCCGTGTGTCGCGAAAGACCCATGCGCCACCGCGCTTGCCGAGCATGCTCTCCACGGCGGGACGTTGTGACCAATCAAGAGTTGGCATGTTACGCGGGTTTTTGCGACGGTTTGGCCGAGGGGAACGCGCCAGAGTCATTAGCGCCAGTCTTGGGCGCCGTGATAGATATGCAGGATCTCCACCGCGTCGGCTTTAACAGAATAGACGACGACGTAAGGAAGGGGCGGAAGTGGCAGTTCCCTGGTTCCGCTCCGGTGGCCGGGTCGGCCACTGTTCGGTGAGGTTTTCAGAAGGCGGATACGCTGATAAATTGCCCGCACGGTCGGTTCTGCGAAGTGCGGGTGATTTTTTTGCAAATAATTTTTAATGTTCTCGAGATCATCGGCGGCGGGGACGGTCCAGCGTATGCGCATCGGGCGGATACGTTATCGGGACTTGAACATGGCTTCCAGGCGGGCGTCCATTTCTTCTTCTTCGATAAACTCGCCACGCTCGGCTGCTGCTAATCCTTTTTCTACGGCGGCCAGGAAGCGGGCCTCTTCGCCGAGATAGCGGACAACAACGTTGGTCACAAGCTGTTCGGGGACGGTCCCGGCTTTCGTGGCGACCTGCGCAATCTGCGCTTGCTGCTCGGGGGTGAAGTGGACTTCCATTGACGTAAGGGTACGAAAAAAGACTGATGGTGGCAAGGGAATGATGGGCCGGTTCTACTGTCTGACTAAACCCAAGATTGACGCGATCGTGGAACCCAGGTCTCGAAAAGCGCGAGACCTGGGGCACCCTCCGGTTTTTCCTCGGTCAACATTCAGAGACAAACTCTTGCTATGCTCGCGCCGGGGATGTTGGCCACCCGCCGGATGGGGCCCCGGCGCACAGCAGATAAAGAGATGTGTATCATCCGGAGATATGAGGCTAGAATGTGATGCGTTCGGCGATGAATACGCGGGACAGAACACCGCTCGAGTTGATCGAAGATTTCCTGCTGTCTGACAGCAGCAAGGAGACGGGTTTCGCAGATCGGCTGCTCGTCTACATCCTTAAGGCCGCCGTGGTGCTGACGATGCTAGCCGCGATCATCGCGGCGTTCGCGCTTGGCTCTTGGGCTCTCTCGTGGGTTTACGTCAATGCAATCGAGTTCGTATTTAAACATTGGCGTGCCTTCGTATTGGTTGTCGCTGTTTTGCTCTTGTGGTCGTTTGTGGGCGGACTAAAAGCAAAAAGAAACCGCGGAATGTAACGATGATGAGTGCTCAGGATCGCCAGAAGGTTCGGCTTTCGAGTTCCGTCACCGTAGCGCGGTACAGTGCAATGGAATCCTCTCGAGATCGCGAAGGCTTAGCCGACTTCATTGAAGAAAGGCTCCTAGAGAGGTACGTCCTGCCTGTGACCCAGACCTGCCATAAGAACGGCTTCATTATGATTGCCGCTTCGTGGCTGCTAATCGAAACCTTGGAGTCCTTCTATCGAGGGTGGGAGGACACGAGCAAGCGCATGAAGCGCGATGATATTGACCCCAATTGTCGCCCCATAGATACTAAGTCAGACCGCATTTCGAGGAGTCAGGTTGCCTTTTGCTACTTCTTCGGGCGCTTCACCAAGTTCTCTGATCTGCACCCGCTGGCAGGGTCGATTTACACCTGCGTTCGATGCGGGATTCTTCATCAGGGCGAGACAAAGGGTGGCTGGAGAGTGCTCCGCAAAGGTCCTATGTTCGAACCGGCATCGCTGACTCTTAACGCGACAAAGTTTCTTAATCAAGTCGCCGATTGCGTAACGCGGTACGCCAATTGCTTGCGAGGCGCCGAATGGGAATCTGATCGCTGGAGAAACTTCATAGGCAAAATGGCGGCGATCATAAGGCACTGCGATCCTGCCTGATGGCATCGGTTTTTTGATCGGAATCCGCTCGCCCTCCAACCGCATCTAAACCTTGACAGTGGTTCGCTCAGGTTATAGCATGGCCGGATGCGTAATCATCATGTCATTGATTATAAAGCACTAATTTAGTATTGGAGGATGTGCTATGGGAAAGATTATTGGGATTGACTTGGGGACTACGAACTCCTGCGTAGCGGTTATGGAGGGCGGAGAGCCTAAGGTTATACCGAATGAAGAAGGAGGGCGGACTACGCCTTCGGTGGTCGGATTTACCAAGACTGGCGAGCGGTTGGTGGGGCAGGTCGCTAAGCGGCAGGCGATTACCAATCCGGAGAACACGGTGTTTTCGGTCAAGCGCTTTATGGGAAGGCGTTATGACGAGGTTAGCGAAGAGTTGAAGATGGTCCCATACAAGGTTGAGAAGGATGGCGACGGAGTGGTGATCGTGGCGCAGGGGAAGAAATATACCCCGCCAGAGATCTCCGCGATGATTTTGCAAAAGCTGAAGAAGGCGGCGGAAGACTATCTCGGCGAGAAAGTGACTGAGGCGGTGATCACTGTGCCGGCCTACTTTAATGATGCGCAGCGGCAGGCTACTAAGGATGCCGGCAAGATTGCTGGGTTGGACGTTAAGCGAATTATCAACGAGCCTACGGCGGCGGCTTTGGCTTACGGGCTCGACAAGGGCAAGGACGAGACGATCGCCGTTTACGACTTTGGCGGCGGCACGTTTGATATTTCGGTGCTTGAAGTGGGCGAGGGCGTCATCGAGGTTAAGGCCACGAATGGCGACACACACCTCGGCGGCGACAACATCGATCAGCGGCTGGTGGATTGGCTGATTGATGAGTTCAAGAAGAATGAAGGGCTCGACCTGCGCGGCAAGGGGAACGAAATGGCATTGCAGCGTCTGCGCGACGCGGCGGAGCGGGCGAAGATTGAGCTTTCGACGACTATGGAGACGGAGATCAATCTGCCGTTTATTACGGCGGATGCTTCGGGGCCGAAGCACCTGGTCATTAAGCTGACTCGGGCAAAGCTGGAATCGATGGTCGAAGATATTTTGCAGCGCTCGGTTGGGCCGTCGAAACAGTGCTTGAAGGACGCCGGCGTTGATGCTTCGAAGATCAACGAAGTGGTGCTGGTCGGCGGACAGACTCGCATGCCTCGCATTCAGGCGATTGTGAAGGAGCTGTTCGGCAAGGAAGGTCATAAGGGCGTCAATCCGGATGAAGTCGTGGCGGTGGGCGCGGCGATTCAGGGTGGCGTGCTGGGCGGCGAGGTTAAGGACCTGTTGCTGCTCGATGTGACTCCTTTGACGCTGTCGATTGAGACTTTGGGCGGCGTGGCGACTCCGATGATTCCTCGGAATACTACGATTCCTACGAAGAAGACGGAAACGTTTTCGACTGCGGCCGATAGTCAGACCTCGGTTGAGGTGCATGTGCTGCAAGGGGAACGCCCGATGGCGGCGCAGAACCGAACGCTGGGGAAATTCCATTTGACGGGATTGCCACCGGCTCCTCGGGGCGTGCCGCAGATTGAGGTGACGTTTGATATTGACGCAAACGGCATCCTCAACGTGACCGCTAAGGACATGGCCACGGGCAAGGATCAGAAGATCACGATTACTTCGTCTTCGGGCTTGTCGAAGGAAGAAGTGGAGCGGATGGCGAAGGAAGCAGACGCTCACTCGGCTGAGGATAAGGCGCGGCGCGAAGAGATCGAAGCCAAGAACCAGCTCGACTCGATGGTTTACAACATCGAGAAGATGCTGAAGGAGCATGGCGACAAGATCTCGGGCTCGGAGCGCGGAGATGTTGAGAACGCTTTGGCGGACGCCAAGAAGGCTATTGAAGGCGGCGACAAGGCGGCGATGGACTCGGCGCGCGAGCGGCTGACGACGGCTTCGCACAAGCTGGCGGAGCAGATGTATAAGGCGACGCAGGCGGCTCCGGGGGCTGGGGCTGGTCCGGCTGATGGAGCGGGCGCGGCTTCTGGCGGGAATGGTGCGAGTCAGAAGAAGGACGAAGGCGTGATCGACGCTGAGTACGTGGACGTTGAGGACAAGAAGTAACGCTGCTGGCTTTTAGCCATTGGCTTTTGGCTTGGGGGGCGCGTGCTGCGCCCCCATTTGCTTCATGGGTTGAAATGATTATCACGGGCGAGAACGGGGGTAGTGAATTGAGATTCGAAGTGAATGGACAGATGTTTTTTGTGAACTTCGTGCCGGAAGAGGGGCGCTGGTTCTGCTACGCTCCGACGGAGACCGGACTGCAGAAGATTCCGGTATCGATGGATGCGGCGCCGTTTGAGGCGTTCACGGTGGAGATGGATGAGCAGGCGAAGGAAATTGTCAATTAAGTTGAGTTGAGGTAGGGGTCCTTCGACTTCACGCGGCCCTCGGCGCTGCCGAGGGCCGTGCTACGCTCAGGATGACAACTAAAAACTTTTCTTCAGAATGACATGGCGTAACATGGCGGGGAAAGACAAGCTCAGATTACGCTGCAGCTAGACGATGGCCACAACAACTAAAGACAAAGATTATTACGGCGTACTTGGGGTGAAGAAGTCGGCCTCGACGGACGACATTCGCAAGGCGTTTCGCAAGCTTGCGCGCAAGTATCATCCTGACGTCAATCCTGGGGACAAGTCGGCGGAGGAGAAATTCAAAACTCTGTCCGAGGCTAACGATGTTCTCAGCGATCCTAAGAAGCGAAAGATTTACGATCAGCTTGGGTTTTATTCGGACAATATCGATCCGGCCACAGCGGAGGCTTATGCGCGTGGGGGCGGGCAGCCGGGAACTGGTCCGGCGGATTTTGGCGGAGGCTTCTCGGGAGGGCGCGCGGGCGGGCCGAGCAATGTTGATTTTGGCGGGTTTGATTTCTCTGATTTGTTTGAAGGCGCGCGTGGTGGGGGACGGAAAAGCTCAAGTGGGTCGAGTGGATCGAGCGGCGGCTTTCGCGATATTTTCTCGAATATCTTTACGGGCGGCGGGCGCGGCGATGCGGCTGACGTTGGCCCGGAGGAAGGCAGCGATCTCGAGTATCAGGTTAATGTGCCGTTCTGGACGGCGATCCGCGGTGGCGTGATGAAGTTGAATATCGCGCGCCGCGATGTTTGCGGAAACTGCCACGGGAATGGATATGTCGAGGCGCCGGGGGAGTGTCCGCAGTGCCATGGCAAGGGAACGATCGAGCAGACGGGCGGGCGGATGAAGTTTAATGTGACGTGCCCGCGGTGCCATGGGACGGGGAAAAATATTTCGACTTGTCCGGTGTGCCATGGTGAGGGCACGATCGAGCGGACCGATCCGCTGGAGATTCGGATTAAGGCGGGAACGCGGGACGGGCAGCGCATACGGATTGCGGGCAAGGGCAATGCCGGGATGCGTGGTGGGCCGAGCGGCGACCTTTATGTGATTATTCGGATTGATGAGCATCCGCTGTTTCGGCGGGAGGGTGACGACATTCAGATTGTCGTGCCGGTCACGGCGGTCGAGGCGGCTTTGGGATCGAAGATCGAAGTGCCGACGATCGATGGGCGCAGCGTGTTGAAGATTCCGCCGGGGACGCAGTCTGGGCAGAAGCTGCGGTTGCGCGAGAAGGGCGTGCCTTCGGCCACGAAGGACGGCGTGCGCGGAGATGAGATTGTCGAGGTGAAGATCACGGTGCCTATGCCTCGCGACGAGAAGACTAAGGAGTTGCTACGGGAGCTGGCTAAGCTCAATCCTGAGGATCCGCGGGAAGAGCTGTGGAGCAAAGTGTAAGAACTCTATCGACGCTCTGAATTCCGTAATCCGTTTTCTCCTCTGTAACACTGTGGCAGAAATCTTCTTCGCGCCGCCTCACTCACGCCGCTAATCGCCTACAATTGAGTCCGCGTTCGGAGGATGAATGGCGTCCGCATCTGTTGTTTCCAATCCATCTTCATTGCTGCCTTTGCGCATCGAGGGGCTGGTCAAGCGCTTTGGCGGGTTGACTGCGGTGAACGGCGTTACGCTGGAATTGAAAGCCGGCGAATGCCTGGGATTGCTTGGCCCGAATGGCGCCGGAAAGAGCACTCTGATTCGGAGCGTTGTGGGACGCGTGATTCCGGACGCGGGGTCGGTTTCGGTGTTTGGCGCGCCGGCTGACTCTCGCGGTGCGCGTGAGGCATTGGGATGGATTCCGCAAGAATTGGCGCTATATCCGAAGCTCACTTGTCGCGAGAATCTGGAATCGTTTGGCCTGTATCACGGCCTGCGCGGCGCCGCGTTGACGGCGGCTGTAGAGTGGTGCCTTGATTGGGCGTCGCTCACCGACCGCGCGCTGGAACCTGTGGCGCACTTATCTGGAGGAATGAAACGGCGGTTGAATATGGCGGCCGGGCTCATTCATCGGCCGAAAGTGATTCTTATGGACGAGCCTACGGTCGGAGTCGATCCGCAATCGCGCAATCGCATATTTGAGATGATCGAGATGCTGCATGACGAGGGCATCTCGATGCTGTATACGACGCACTACATGGAAGAGGCGGAGCGGCTTTGCGATCGCGTTGCGGTGATCGACCATGGGCGCGTTATTGCGCTCGGGACGAGGGATGAACTGGTGCAGAACGCTTTTGCTTCGCGCAGCGAGGTGGTGGTGCGGTTCGCGAAGTCGGGCGACGGCGTCGACGGTTGGGTGAAAGAGCGGGCCGGAGTGCTCGAGGATGGGACGGCACGGTTCACGATCGAGCACGCTAGTGAGGTTGCGGTATTGCTCGACTCGGCGGGCAAAGCCGGACATGAACTCGCGGATATTTCGCTGCGCAAACCTAATCTCGAATCCGTTTTTCTGCACTTGACGGGAAGGGAGTTGCGCGATTGATTCTCCCTATTGTTAGGACGGGCTTGATCGCGCTTCGGCGTGACCGGGGAGCTTTCGCGTTGAGCTTCGTCCTGCCGATCGCGTTCTTCTCTATTTTTGCGGTGATCTTTGGAGGGCATCGCGACAGCACGCCGAAGGTGAAGGTGATTGTGGTCGACGAAGACCGCAGCACGGCTTCGCAGAGGTTGATTCGGGGGCTGGAGCGTGAAGGGTCGCTGGCGGTGAAAAACAAGCCTGCCGCTAAAGACGGTGTGGAGCAGGCCGACTACACGGCAGCGACGGCGGAGGCCGCGGTGAAGGATGGCACGGCTCCGGTGGCGCTGATTATCCCTCACGGGTTCGGGGAGAATCCGATTTCGTTTGGCGCTCCGGGCGAGAATCGTCCGATGATCCAGTTGCTGAAGGACAGCAGCGACTTGATTGCGCCCCAGGTCGTTGCGGGGCTGCTCCAGAAGGTTGTGATGACGGCGATGCCGGATATTATGGCGGAGCAGGGATCGAAATACCTGGATCAGTTTGCGGGCGGGTTCACTGCGGAGCAGCGGAAGCGAATCGACGACGGGCTGGAAAAACTGCGCCGGCTGGAAAACTCGGACGAGCGGTCGAGCACGTCCGGCGACTCGAATCGGGGAATGCCTGTAGTAGTGGCTACGCGCGATGTGGTGGGAGAAAACAAGAACAATCCAATGGTGTCTTTTTATGCGGCGGCGATCGGCGTGATGTTTCTGCTTTTCACGGCCAGCGGGGCGAGCGGTTCTTTGTTGGACGAGGCGGAAAGCGGAACGCTTGACCGGGTGCTGAGTTCGCGAGTGACCATGGGGAATCTGCTGGCGGGGAAGCTGCTCTACAGCATGTTGCTGGCATTTTTGCAGCTGGTCGCCATGTTTTTATGGGCGTGGCTGGTTTTTAAAGTCGACTTTATTTCGCATATTCCTGGCTTCGTGGTCATGGGCATCTCGACTGCCTTTGCGGTGGGGGCGTTCGGCATGTTGCTGGCCAGCATTTGCCGGACCCGGGCCCAGCTTGGTCCGCTATCGACGCTGCTAATTTTGCTGATGTCGTCGGTTGGCGGCAGCATGTTCCCGCGATATTTCATGTCGGAAGCGATGCAGCGGGCGGGTTTATTCACCATCAATGCGTGGGCCATCGACGGCTTCACAAAGGTCTTTTGGCGCGATGAACCGATCTCGCATCTGTGGCCGCAGGTGCTGGTGCTGCTCGGCATCGGAGTCGTGTTTTGGGCTGTCGCCCGGCGGCTGGCGCGACGGTGGGAATACTCGTAGCTGCTTCGAAAACCTTCTTGTGCGGGAAACTCTGTCTCGCCATTACTCTTGACAAAAAAATTGCAAAAAAATCTTGCATCTGTGGAAAATTGCCGTAATCTCACACATGCGAACTAACTTCGCCGAAATGTCCGGGAATCGCTGCAACTCGGGAACCGCGAGAGCATCTTAAAGGGAGACGCGGTGGTGAGAGTGAGTCGTTTAAGGAGGAAGCCATAGAAATTGGTAACAGCTACCGCACGCCCTAACCTTTCGCAGACTGATTTGAATCCTGCCACAACTTCCAGCGTCGCTCCTCAGGTCCCCCCTCAGAACGATAAGACGAAGAAGAAATCTATCCGGCTCACGCTTTGGCCGCTGGTGGCCGCCACCTTTTTTATGGTTTCAGGTGGAACCTATGGGACCGAAGACATTGTGCATGGCGCGGGATATGGCAAAGCGATTCTCATTCTGCTGCTGACTCCGCTTCTCTGGAGCCTGCCGACCGCGTTCATGATCGGCGAGCTTTCGAGCGCGCTTCCCTTTGAGGGAGGATATTACGCTTGGGTGCGACGCGCGATGGGAAATTTCTGGGGATTTCAGGAAGCGTGGCTGTCGCTGGTCGCGTCGATTTTCGATATGGCGATTTATCCGACGCTGTTTGTCGCGTACCTGACGCGGATGTTTCCGTGGTTTCAGGAGAATCATCGTGGCGTGGCGGTGGCGCTTGGGGTGGTGATTGCGTGCGCGGCGCTCAATATTATGGGCGTGAAGGTCGTGTCGACGACATCGCTGTGGCTGTTCTTTTTGTTGTCGGCGCCGTTCGCGGCGATTTTTTTGCTGGCTCCGTTCAAGATTCACGCGCTGGCAAATGCGGTGACCAAACCGACTACTTCGAACGTCGATATTTTGGGCGGGTTGCTCATCTGCATGTGGAATTACATGGGATGGGATAACGCTTCGACCATTGCGGCTGAGGTGGAGAGACCGCAGCGGACTTATCCGCGGGCGATGCTGTGGGCGGTGGCGATCGTCTGCCTGACTTACGTGCTGCCGTTTGCGGCGATGTGGATTACCGGGCTTCCGGCTTCGGCTTGGGAGACGGGTGCATGGGCTGACATCGCGCAGTTGATGGGCGGACCGGTGCTCCGAATCGCGCTGGTGGCGGGTGGGATGATGTCGGGCTTTGGCATGTTCAATGCCTTGGTCATGAGTTATTCGCGGCTACCGCTGGCTATGGCACAGGATGGAATGCTGCCGAAAGTGTTTGGCAAGCTGCATCCGAAATCGCGCGCGCCCTGGGTTGCTATCCTGGCCTTGGCTGTGGGATGGGGACTGGCTTTGAATCTTGGCTTTGAACGTCTGGTCACGCTCGACATTATGATTTATGGCGTCAGCCTGACGCTGGAATTTGTGGCGCTGATTGCGCTGCGGATCCGCGAGCCGGAATTGAAGCGTCCATTTCGCGTGCCGGGTGGGCTGTTTGGGGCGATTGCGGTGGGGATTCCTCCGACACTGCTGCTTGGGTTCGCGGTGGTGAACAGCGAGCATGAGGCGATCCTCGGGATGAGCGCATTCTGGTTTGGGCTGATTCTGATGGGAGCGGGCGTGGTTGCCTACGCGATCAACCACGCGCTGAAGCCGGCGGGCTGGGCTCGGCCGGAGGCGAAGCCGGAGTTGGCAGCGTAAAACCTTTAACCACAGAGGACACGGAGGCGGGGTGACTAGCGTCATCCCACTTTTTTCTTGCTCGCGGTGCTACATTAGTCTCAGCATGAGCATTCGGAGCGCGTATCGAAGTACGCCGGGCTACCTTGCGGTGCCTCTCGCCCTTCTGACTTCCGCTGTGGCGGCGCTCGCGATCGCTACACTGGGAACATTCGCAAAGTTGTTTTTCCTAGAAAAATTTCACCGGCCTGGGGCCGGCGATCTCGGTGAGACTATTCTGCTCGTCTTCTTTGTGACACCAAGTATTGCAATTCTCGGTTTCGTAATTTGTTTTTCGATTTTAGTTAACTGGCATCACTCCACTTCCTGGCGAAGTCCAACCTTCGCGTTTGCACTCGGCGCCGTTTTGGTTTGGGTGTGGGCCCATGATTTCGGTGGGATTGGAATTGCACCCTTCGTTCCGGGAGCCGTTGCGTGGCTTGCTACCTGTTGGTTCTTGCGTCGCAGATCAGGCGCTCATTCTGACCATGTCCTCCAAGCGTAAATCCAAGGGCGCGTACATGATCTCGGCGGTGGCTGAGATGTATGAGATTCATCCGCAGACCTTGCGGCTTTATGAGCGCGAGGGGCTGCTCAAGCCTAGCCGCACAGAGGGGAATACGCGCCTTTATACGGATGAAGATTTGCAGCGGCTGGAGTTCATCCTGTCGCTGGCGCGCGATCTGGGCGTGAATATCAGCGGGATCGCGATTATTCTGCAAATGCGCGAGCGCATGGAAGAGATGCAGCACCAGATACAGGATTTCGTGCAGTACATACAGCACGAAGTGCTGGCGCGGGCTTCGGCGGCGGCCGATCCCGCGAAGGGCGCGATGGTGCCTTTGCGGCGACCACTGGTGCCTACCGTGGAGTCTTCCCGCCGCAAGTAACGTTTCAGCGGAGGACACGTTCCCCAGGGGCTAAAGCCGCCATTATCTTTGGCAGTTATGGCACGGCTGAAGCCGTGCCCTTTCAAAGCGAATTCAAACAGACGCAGTGCGAAGTTCTCTGCCTTCTTCAGTTTCTCAAGTCACGCGGTGGTTTCTTGCCAGTGCGTCTCGCGGAGAGTCCACTGAGTACGAACCGTGAATTTACTGAAATTTCATCTCTGCGCAACCAACGGTGGCTTCTCGGGTTGTAGGTTCTAGCCATGACTTCTGAAAATGCTCCGGGTGACCGCAGTGCGCGCCCATCCTCGGTTGATGACCGTACGAATGCCACGGCGCATGATAAGAAAATCAAGCTGACGCTCGATGCGGGATCTTCTGGTGGTGCGGTGGTGCTGCATTGTCAGGGGCGGATCATTTTTCAAGGCGAGGCTCGCGAGCTCTGCGGCATTGTGACTGAGGTGTTGCCGGCGGCGCGGCGGATGGTGGTGGATTTAGCGGGCGTCGATTTGGTGGACAGTGGCGGGCTGGGGGAGTTGGTGCTCACCCACATGTGGGCGGAGGCGGCGGGGTATTCGCTGAAGTTTGCCAGCCCCAAGAGATCGCTGCGGCGGCTCTTCGAAATCACCAATCTGGTGGCGGTGTTTGACGTCTATGGCAGTGTTCCCGAGGCCATGGCGGCAATGGTGCAGGAAGAAATTCAATCGGCATAGAAGAAACCGCGGACTGACCGCGCCGAGCGGTGTCCCCCAGCGGCTGAAGCCGATATTGAAAACGGACCCTTTATCCCAGCGGTGAACCGCTGCGCCACCCAAAAGCAGGAACGAAGGCAAGTTTTCGAGGCACCATTCAGTGAACGGAATGGGGGGCGAGGAGTGGGAATGTTGAGGGAGTAGGGGTCCTTCGACTCCGCAGAACGATTGCTTCGCGAATCGTTCCTCTGCGCTCAGGATGACATCTGTGGAGATCGAAATCATTCTCGCAGCGGTGAACCGCTGTGCCATCAAAAACAAGAACCACAGTTCTTGCCAGCGTTTCCCTTGGGCAAGATCGGCCACCTTTACAGCAGGAGCTACTTTTCTCGTTGAAAGCGATAGCGACCGCCTCGCTCTTTGGCGGCTTGCTCGGCTACCTTTAGGAATGCTCTCCCGGCGTGAGAGAGTGCGGATTCCTGCCGGTAGACGAGGCGCAGCTTGCGTTGAAAATGCAGGTCGCGGACTGGAACACGAACCAGTTCACCGCGGGTGATCTCGCTCTCTACGCTGATCTCGGGCACCAGCGCTACTCCTTTGCCCATGCTTACGAAACGCGTAATGGCTTGCAGGGTGGGGAGTTCGACGTCCATGTGTAGCGGCGTTTTGTGGCGGCGGAAGGCTTCGATGACTTTTTCGCGATAGGGAGAGGCAACGATGTGGGCGATGAACGACTCGGCGCCGAGTTGGCGAATGCTGACTTCTCCGGCGGAAGCGAGAGGATGGCCGGGAGGAACGACAAAGACTAATTCGTCGAGGTATACGACGGTCGAGCGCAGCTGCGGTTCCTGGGGATCATAGGAAAGGACGCCTAGCTCAACATTGTGCTTGAGCACGTCGTCGGGGATCTGGCTGCCTAGCGAGCGGCGCACCGTGATTTTAATGGTCGGATGAAGGCGACGAAATTCTCCTAAGACGGGCAGCAGGTAAAGCGCGGTGAATTCGTTAGCGGCGATGGCCAGCTGGCCCTTCTGTAATTCGCGCATCTCGACCAGAGCGGTTTGGGCATCCTGGCGGAGGTTGAGTAGTTTTTCGGCGTATTCCTGGAGAACGCGTCCGGCGTCGGTGAGTACTCCGTCACGCGAGGAGCGATCGAAGAGCGGTTCGCCGATGTCGAGTTCGAGTTTACGGATGGTTTGGCTGACGGCGGATTGGGTGCGAAAGAGCTTTTCGGCGGCTCGGGAGAAGCGGCGTTCGCGAGCGACGGTGAGGAAAACTTCGAGTTGGGATAAATCCATCGGGCGGCCTCGTAGCAGGTCACTGTTCGCGGCCGCAAATTGCGACCACAAAGATTGGGTATGCAAGCGCCTGTCTATACCTTTATCAATTCAACGTACTTCATAAGCATCTCTAATACTATCGTAACCCCTAATGCTTAGTTAAAGATAATAATCTTTTCTTCTATCCTGCTGGCCGATAGAGTTTAAGGAGCAAGCAGATACTTCGGAGGAAACAGAACGATGGATCGCCCGCGCATCACTATTTTCGACACCACGCTTCGTGACGGCGAGCAGTCGCCGGGATGCAGTATGAATGTGCAGGAAAAAGTGCGTTTGGCGCTACAACTTGATCGGCTCGGCGTCGATGTGATCGAGGCGGGATTTCCGATTGCCTCCGATGGCGATTTTGAGGCGGTAGAACGCATCTCCGCTACAGTGCGGAGGCCGATTATCGCGGGGCTGGCTCGCGCTTGTAAGGGCGACGTTGACCGCGCGTGGCAGGCGTTGCAAGGGGCGGCGCATCCGCGCATACACATTTTTCTGGCGACGTCGGACATTCATTTGCAGTACAAGCTACGGATCACGCGGGAGCAGTGTCTGGAGCAGGCGCGGGAAGCGGTCGCGCACGCGAAGTCGTTGTGCGACGACGTGGAATTCTCTCCTGAGGACGCGACGCGCACCGATGTCGGATTTCTTTGCCAGGTAGTCGAGGCGGTGATCGCGGCGGGCGCGACGACGGTGAACATTCCCGACACTGTCGGCTACAGCATGCCGGAGGAATATGGGCAGCTGATTCGGACGCTGCAGGAGAAGGTTGCCGGAATCGAGAAGGTAACGATCTCGACGCATTGCCACAATGATCTGGGGTTAGCGGTTGCGAACTCGCTGGCGGGAGTGCAGCAGGGGGCGCGGCAGGTGGAGTGCACGATCAACGGAATTGGCGAGCGGGCGGGCAACGCGTCGCTGGAAGAAATCGTGATGGCGATGCGGGTGCGGCGCGATCGTTATCCTTACGAAAACGCGGTCGCTAGTGAACACCTGTTTGCTGCGAGCCAGATGCTGGCGGAGATCACGCGGGTTCCGGTGCAGCCGAACAAGGCGATTACGGGGCGCAATGCGTTTGCACATGAGGCGGGAATTCACCAGGACGGGATGCTGAAGAATCCGCTGACCTATGAAATCATGACGCCGCAATCGGTGGGCGTTCCGGATTCACGACTGGTGCTGGGCAAGCACTCTGGGCGGCATGCGCTGGCCTTGCGCTGCGAACAGCTGGGGCATCAGTTTGAACGCCGCGAACTGGATGAGATTTATCGGCGGTTTGTGGTGCTAGCGGACCGCATCAAGAAGGTGCAGGATGGGCATCTGCTCGAGTTGATCCGCGATGTGGTGGAAGGCAATGCCAGCAACGGAAGCGAAGTCAGCAGCACAGGCAAGAAATTTCCGCCAGCCACGGCTTCGTTACCTGTGCCGCGCGCTGCTGCTGTTGCGGCCAGTTCAAGTGACGCTCATGTCGCCCAGATAGCGGGGAGTGCCGGACAGGCGACCGTAAAGATTCCCCTCGGCGACCATCACGGCGAGCAGGAAGATTATCTGTGGGGTGTTTAACTTTCAGAGGATTTGGTTCCCCGCACAAACCAATCCGGCACGTTAGAAAATAAGACTGCCCGAATACGCCTCGGGGAATCTTTCCTGCATCTTAATACTCGATTCGTTCGCCGGCTGTCGGCGCGACCTTCGCGAGAATCTGATTTCTCTGAAAATGTGACGATAATCACGGCTGACTGAGACGTTGGTCACGGAAAACTTTCCCAAATGCGGGTGATAATTGTGCTATTAGTGGAAGATTCCGAATAAACGGTTAGGCGAGCGAGGATTCCATGCAACTGCGCGTCACATCCCTCCCCGGCGACGGAATCGGTCCGGAAGTCACATCGCAGGCTATTTGCGTACTGGAAGAAGTGGCGAGTGGGTTTGGCCACGATCTAGAGCTTGACGAAAAGGACATTGGCGGCGCGGCCCTGGCACAGTTTGGCGATCCGCTGCCGGAGGCGACGATTCAGGCCTGCCTGGCTTCGAACGCGGTGCTGCTCGGAGCCGTGGGGAATCCGGCGTTCGATCAAAATCCTCGTGAACTTCGCCCCGAAGCCGGACTGCTGCGCCTGCGGCAAGAGCTGGGAGCTTTCGCCAATCTTCGGCCTGCGGTGTATTATCCAGCGCTCGCTGCATGCTCGCCGCTGCGGGAGGAGATCGTCAAGGGCACCGATATCCTCATCGTACGGGAGTTACTGGGAGGATTATATTTCGGGCAACCTCGATCTATTGAGGGCAATCGCGGCGAACGCGGTGCGTTGAACACCATGCGTTACAGCGAGGCGGAGATTGAACGAATCGCTCGGGTCGCGTTTCAACTGGCGCTCACCCGACGGCGGCGACTGCTCTCGGTGGACAAGGCAAATGTTCTGGAATGCTCGCGGCTTTGGCGCGAGGTTGTGACCGGCGTTGCGTGTGACTTTCCGGGCGTTGATCTCTCGCACATGTATGTGGACTCGGCGGCTATGACCCTCGCCCTCAAGCCGGCAGACTTTGACGTCATCCTCACGGAAAATATGTTTGGCGACATTCTTTCTGACCAGGCGGGCGGTGTCATTGGATCGCTCGGTCTGCTCGCTTCGGCCAGCATTGGGGGGGCGGTGGGTCTCTATGAACCGGTGCATGGTTCGGCGCCGGACATTGCGGGACAGGGCATTGCCAATCCGTTGGGCGCGATTCTTTCCGTGGCGCTTATGCTGCGACATACTTTTCATTTGCCGAAGGAAGCCGAGTGCGTGGAGGCCGGAGTCACATCGACTTTAATGGGGGGCTTTCGCACGCGTGATCTGGCGCGGAGTGGGGAGCGAGCTGTTTCGACTGAGGAAATGGGCGGGCAGATTGCGGAGTTCGTGCGACTGGCCGCTGGAACGAGCAGACCGGCCGCCTCATGAGCCGACGTCTCACGACTCTGCGGCAACCGCGGCGCTAAATCTCACATTTTTCCCGGTGAGGGCAGTGCGTCCGCAGCGTAATCGCCGGACATCGCGTACCACCGGATTCTTATCACTTCGAGGAACATGCGCAGTCCGTCGCGGAAGGGATGGAGGCGAGTTCCTTCGCTGTGCGCCCAGAGAACGGGGACTTCTTCGACTCGCAAGCCAGCGCGGCGCGCTAGAAAAAGAATCTCGGGATCGAAGCCCCAGCGTTCGATTCTCTGTAGAGGAAAAATACGTTGCGCTGCATCGCGGCGGAATGCTTTGAATCCACATTGTGTATCGGCGAAACGCAAGCCCAGAAATATGCGCAACACCAGATTATAGATACGTCCGAAAGCCTGCCGATAGAGGGGCTGCCGCTCGGTCTGCAATTCCGCCCGCAGCCAGCGCGAGCCAATGGCGATGTCGGCGCCCTGAGCAATCGCGTCGAAGAGTTTTTGCGCTTCGGTTATGGGCGAAGAAAGATCGGCGTCCGAAAACAGGCATATGTCGCCGCGGGCATGCAACATGCCGTTGCGCACGCTGAAACCTTTGCCGCGATTGCCGGGATTTTCCAGGAGCAGGACTTGCGGATGCGTCTTGCCATATTCGCGGACGATTTGCGCCGTATCGTCGGTCGAGCCGTCATTGACGACGAGAATTTCCGCATCCCAGTTCTGCTCCTGGACGTGGCGAATGAGGGCGTGAAGCGTCGGGCGCAGGCGCACGCCTTCGTTATATGCGGGGATTACGATCGAGTAGGTCAATAGTTCGTCCGTGAGAGAAATGGTGGCGTTGAATCATCGCGTGATCGAGTCATCAGATGATCGAAAGTCAAAAGCCGTTGCATTTGAATTTACAGGGCTCGATCATCCGATAACCCGAAGTAGGGTCTATGCCACTTGCTGGCGCTTGTCTAGCATACCGAAGAATTCGGAGACTAGCTCTTCATCCCAGAGTCCGCTTTGGGCTTCAGTTCGCATGGTTGCGGCAGCTTGGTCGTGGCTCAACGCTGCCTTATATGGGCGCTCGGTGCGAAGAGCATCGTAAATATCGACTACCTGCAAAATGCGTGGCAGCAGCGGGATCTCGCCACTGCGCAAACCGTCTGGATAGCCGCTGCCGTCGGAGTGCTCGTGATGGTGTCGGATAATCGGCAGCACCAATCGGAGCGACTTCAGGGGACGGCAAATCGATTCGCCGGTGAGAGGATGCTGTTTCATAATCTGCCATTCCGCGGGAGTGAGATCGCTTCCCTTCTTCAGAATTTCATCGGGCACCGCGATTTTTCCCAGGTCATGGAGGTAGCCGCCGCGGCTGAGGGCCAGAATTGACTCTTCGCCGACGCCAAGAAAACGGCCGAGATCGGTAGCATTGCGCGCCAGACGCTCGCAATGGCCTTCAGTGTAAGGATCTCTAGCCTCTACGCTCAGTCCCAATGTGCACAGAACCGAATCGGCGGTTTCCAGTTCGTCGGTGAATTCCTTCAGCTTGAGCAGCGAATTTACACGGGCGAATAATTCCTCGGAGTAAATAGGCTTGGTCAGGAAGTCGTCGGCTCCGGCTTCGATGCCCATGAGGCGATCTTCGCGAGCGCTAAGGCCTGTGATCATGACGATAGGAATGAGGCGCGTATTCGAATCGTCTTTGAGCTCGCGGCAAAGTTCGTAGCCGGTCTTGCCGGGCATAATCACGTCCAGCAGAATCAGGTCGGGGGGATCGCGGCGAATTTCGACCTCAGCGGCAGCGGCATTCTGCACGGCGATGGTGTTGTAGCCACGGCTCGACAACAATTCCCTGAGCAGGGCGGCGTTGACCGCATTGTCGTCGACGACGAGGATCGACTGCTTGCGCCGCCCCACCAATAGATCGCCCATACTGGCATAAGAGCCCGATTCCTGAGGAAAAGTTGTCCGGCGCTCTCGTGGTGGGAAGACCATTGCTTCACTCGCTTCCTGGGCAGCGGTGTGCGTTTGCTGTGTTTTTAGTTTCCCACACTGCCTTGAACTGCGCCAGCATGCTTTGAGGAATAACGCTGCCGTCGGCATTTTCTTTCACCCGAAACTGAACATTTTCGATGTTCAGGCATCATGGCGGCGATCTTGAGTGTCATGGCAATCTCTCATCATGTTGCGGAAATTCTTGCTGAGATCGTTTTTGATGTTTGTGACGGTCTGGATGTTGGGGAGCCAATGCGCAGCAGTTCCGAAACCGCACGTCATCACTTTCGGGAAATGGATTTCTGCTAAATGGCCGAATGCTGCCGGGCAAAAGCTCATCGACTTGAGAGTGCGGGCGTTGTTTGTGGATACGCGGATGAAGGAATACACGACTGGAAATCCGCACGAACTTACGGACCGCCTCTTTGTGGTGCGGCGGGCGTTTCGCGTAAACGATGCATTGCCAGGCGAAAACGCAGACGCGAGGACCGGCGGCCCGCGTTGGCAGTGGCAGCGCGGCGGTTGGTTGCTGATCGACCGCCTTATGGGACGCGTCTCGCAGCTGAATCTACCCGAGTTTGATGCCTTCTATTCGACGGCGAGTTGGTATCGGGATTATGTTGCGTACTGCGGAGTGTCGGAAGATGGCAAGAAACTTTACGCTGTAGTCTTCCAGGTAGGGCGGCGCAAACCGATACTGAAAAAAGACGCCGGCGCGGCGAGCGCTGGCGACGAGCCTGACTCGGAGTGTTCGGCGCCGACGTGGGAGCGCTCACCTGTGCGGGTGACTTTTCAGCACGGGGATGAGCCGAAGCTTGTCTTCTCGATAGGCAGCCGGGCCGTTGATGTGGTCAACGACGCGGAAGAACCGGAGGAGTAGTGGCGACCCGCGGCGCTTCGTCATTTTTTAGCGGATGTTGCCTGGTCGCAGCGGGCAAGATGCCCGCGGGACACCCGCCGGGACGGCAGCGCTAGAATCGCGTCGCAAAAATCCTCAACGGTTGAATCTAGGAATTCCATCCGAAGAATAAGGCGATCACTCCAAACGTATCGATGAAGCCGTGGGCCAGAATGCAAACCCATAGGTTGCGTCCGGAAAGAAGGTAAGCGGATCCAAGCACCAGGCCGGCCATGCCGGAGTCAACTATCCCGGCGGGTCCTTTGTAGTAGTGGCCATATCCGAAGAGGACGGAGACCAGCAAGACTGCGACCCAATACGCGATCTTCGACCTGCCGCCCACATCTGCGGCGCGCGTGACCAAATAGCCGCGGTAACTGATCTCTTCTCCGAATGCGGCGAAGGTCCAAACGATGAACAGCCAGCGGAAAGCCACCAGCCAGTGGCCTGTGATTTCGTCAAATCCGCTGGGCCCGACGGCCGGCGGCCAGAAGTGTTTGCTTAGGGGATCAACTACCAGCGAACTGAGCAGAATTCTTAGAGCGGCCGCTGCGATTGCGAACAGCATGGTTCGGCGCCACGAGGCTGGCCACCGCAGTCCGATGACGCTCCAGCCGCCATCGCGCACTCGTAGTGAGATCAGGCCGAGCACGAAAAGAATGGGCACTTCGTTAGGAATGACGTGATAGACGTTATGGCCGATCACAATCGTGGCGCCGACTAGAAACTCAGCAAGGGAGATCCAGCGCTGCGCGGGGCTTAGTTGCCTGGGTTGAGACGCGGTGAGATCAGTCGTGCTGGATGCCAGTGCGCCATTTGAGTTGATCGAATCATGGGATCCGTTCATGGCTTATGTTTCTCCCTCTTTTTGCAGTGCGGGGCTGGATCGCCGTTAGGGAAACACCAGCGATTTCCTGTATTGCCGCACGAACCAGATTGCGATGTAGGTGGTCAACATGATGAGTGCGCTGCCAGCTATCCAGCCAATCGGGACGATCCACCAGCCGAGCAGATCTCTTCCGGCCCCGGGCACGCTGCCAAAACCCAGTCGAACGGACAACTCAAAGTCGTCGGTGCCATTGGGAACGATCCACAACCCTGCGGTATGGGGATGAATCAGTTTCAACGCCGCCACCAGCATGAGAACCACGCCGAAGAAATATCCGAGAAAGGAGCCGAGCAGGACGAAGAAGCCGGCGATGCTCAGGCTTGCCCAGTGAAACAGGCTCTTGAGGATACGCAGAGGCGAGCGGCTGACTTCGGCTCGCGCTAGCAGGTTATCAGTCGTGTATTGGCTTGCCAGTTCTTCTGGATCGCCCAGGCCGGCCACCGCCGCGTCGACCGAGGCGATTGTTATCGGGCCATCGGTTGCCGATCTATCCATGATGTGGCTGCGGAGTTCTTCGATAATCTCGCGGGCATCTTCGTCGTTGAGGCCGCGCAAGCGCTGACGCAGCTTGCTCAGATAAGCGTCGACCGTCTTTTGTGCATCGCTGGGTGCGTTTGGCTGGGCGTTGCCGGAGATAGTCATTTATTTTCCCTTCACTACCGGAGCAAGCAGCCGGGACATGCTCTGTGAGAACCGGGTCCACATCCCGGCCATCTCGCGGACTCGCTGTCTTCCGGCCGAGGTGAGCGCATAGTATTTGCGGGGATGGCCGGCGTCGGACTCCACCCACTCGCTTTGCGCCAAGCCGAGCGCCTTGAGACGGCTGAGCAGCGGATAGACGGTTCCCTCGGAAACGATGAGATCGGAGTCGCTCTCGAGGCGGCGGAGAATCTCCAGGCCATAAAGCTTGCCGTCCCACAACGACGCTAGAATCGCTAGCTCGAGGCAGCCTTTACGGAGCTGGACTTCCCACTTGTCGGCGGCCTCGGGATCGCGGATATCGGGTCGCTTCATCGAGACACTATGCACTACAAGGTATCGTGTTGTCAATTGCACGATTCCTGTTGTCACGCGCGCTTATCGCTGGAATCCGCAGGTGGTCGACTGCATGGGATGGGTAGGGGTCCTTCGACTACGCCGGGCCATTCGCTTCGCGCAATGGCTCGGCTTCGCTCAGGATGACAACAGCGGCAAGGTTAATCTCCGGCGGCTTCGACTACGGAGATTTCTTCTTTTTCGGCGCCACGCGATGAGACCTTGGCGCTGGTTACAAGCACTACCGACGCTATGATAATGGCGCTGCCGATCACGATGTAGCGGTCGATGCGCTCGTGGAGGACGAGCCATCCAAGAAAGAGGGCGACCACTGGATTGACGTACGCGTAAGTGGAGACCTTGGAGGTGGGAACGTGCTGCAGGAGCCAGATGTAGGCGGTGTATCCGATGAAGGAACCGCACACCACTAAGTAGAGAATTGCGGCCACTCCGCGGAAGGTCCAAGTGGCGGTCGACGGTTTTTCTATTACAAATGCGAAAATCAGATTCGCAATTCCGGCGAAAAATACCTGCCATGCGATGGCGCTGAAAGGATCGGCGGCTGCCGTCTGCCATTTTTTTGAGAGTACGGAACCGAACGCCCAGCTGAACGAGCCTAGCTGCAGGGCGAGGGACCACCACAGCTCGCGATGACCTAAGGAACTGTCATGGCGGAGATCGGGAAGGATGAGAACGAGCACACCGACGATGCCAATCGCGAGGCCGAGTTTTCCACGGCGGGAGATGTGATGGTCGCCGAGTAGCAGGCTATCGAGAACGAGAAACCAGAGAGGTGTCACGGCGATCAGCAGCGCGGCCAGGCCGGTGGGGACGATGAGCTCGGCGTAGGATAGCGTGAGATTGCCGCCCATCAGAAGCAAAATGCCGACGGCAGCAAAATGACTAAGCTGACGTCCTGAAAATTTGATGCGGCGTCCGGACAGGGCGCAGTAGGCCAGCATTAGCGTGCCGGCGATCAGGAAACGCGTGGCGCACATCAGGCCGGGAGGAATTTCTTCAACCGCGATACCGATGCCGAGATATGTGGAACCCCAGAAAACGTAGACCAAGGCGAAGGCGAGAATGATCTTCCATTGGCTGGCGGGAGTTGCGCTCATTGGATAAAGGAACGGGAAAACTCAGAATATCAGAGAGGGTGCGGACAGTTGGTCGTCGGGCGATCAGGGTCATCTTGCCATTTGGATTCAAATGCTCTCGCGGTTGCGAGTTTCGCTCGGCTGGACAGGTGAGGGCACCCTTCGACAAAGCTCAAGGCGGGCTCTGCCCCTACGCGGATTTCGCGCGCGCTCGCTACGCGCCGTTGAGCAAGTTGCGCAGCGCGGCTACTTCGGCTTTGATGCCCGAACGGAGCGCGGGATCTACGTCGGGTGCGAAGTAGGGCGAGTGATTGGAGGGAAGCGTGTCGCCGCTATTCTTGTTTTCGGCGAACTTCTGCGGGTCGGCGCCTCCGAGGCTCATGTAGAGGGATGGGACGCCTTGCTCGATGAAGAAGGCATAGTCTTCGGACGGGGTGATGGGATCGGTGGTGATGACGTTGTCTTTTCCCAGTGCAGATTCGAGCGGGGCGCGCAGGCGATCGGCGAGATGGGGATCGTTGTAGACGGAGTCGGTCGACTCGTAGTGCTCGATTAGGGTTTCCTGCTGAGCGCCGCCGGCTACGGCTTCGGCTTTGGCGATGCGCGTGATTGCGGCTAGAACTTGCTTGCGTACTTCTGTTTTATACGTGCGCACGGTGAGGCCGAGTTCGGCTTGATCGGGGATGATGTTATTTTTCGTGCCGGCGCGGATGTATCCGACGGTGACGACGGCCATTTCCCCGGGCTTCACTTCGCGGGAGACGATGGTTTGCAGAGCGAGAACGGTGCGGGCGGCGATGACTATGGGATCGATGGTCGCCTGGGGCGCGGATCCGTGGCCGCCTTTGCCGTAGATTGTGATGCGCAAGGAATCGGCGTTCGTGTTGTAGATGCCCGGAGTGATGCCGATCTGACCGGCGGGAAGACCGTTGCCGACGTGCAAAGCAACACCGACATCCGGTTTTGGAAATCGCGTGAAGAGGCCATCGGCGATCATGGCCTTTGCACCCGATATGGTTTCTTCGGCGGGCTGGCCGATCAGCATCAGAGTTCCGTGCCACGTGTCTTTGCTGTGCGCCATGATTGCCGCCGTTGCCACGAGCGATGCCATGTGGAGATCGTGACCGCAGGCGTGCATGACGTGGACATCGCGTCCGGAGTCGTCTTTGGTGTGGACTTTGCTGGCGTAGGGCAGACCGGTTTTTTCTTCAACGGGAAGCGCGTCGAGTTCCGTGCGGAGCATGACGGTGGCGCCAGCGCCATTTTTAAGGATGGCGACTACGCCAGTGCCGCCGACTTTTTCGGTGACTTCATAACCTAGGCTACGCAAGCGAGCGGCTAGTTTAGCGGCGGTTTGAGTCTCGTGCGAAGAGAGTTCAGGATTTTGGTGAAGATCGATGTATAGGTCGTGCGCGGCGGGATAGACGGCATCGACTTCTTTGGTGCTTGGCGCCTGCGCGCAGGCATAGATTGTTAGTGAGAGAAAAAGAAGAAGGCTTGCTGATTTCATGATTCACCGATGATATAGCAAGAAACATCGGGTGATCGGGTCATCTGGCCATCGGGCGATCTGCGGGCGGCAGATATCGTTCTCAATCTTCGATGACCCTATCATCGGATCAAGCGATGACGCGAGGTATCAATCCGCGTGCTGACGATCGACTGACCAGATTGCTGCCGAGTCCTTCTCGAGCGGATAGAGGTGGACCATCCAATTGAAGACGATGGGATAGAATTGGCCGCCGTTGGCGTCGCATTCTTCTTTGGTCACGATAGAACCCCTCAGTCCGAACTTGGGATTCGGACGCAGGCCTTCGCCCCTTTGGCTTTCGGGCGCGCGGCAAAAGTTCACGTGCTCGTGCCATTGCGCGATGCTGAGCGGGATGCGTTCGTTTAGATCGTCCTCGGTGAAACGCTTGGGCGCCGTGTACATCACTCCCGCAAGACGATAACCGTCGCCGACCTTCTCATAAAGGAGCGAAGTGGGATGCTCGGGATTGAAGGCGGATCGCGCTTCGAATGCATAGCGATAGTTGGTGAAGTGATACTGCTTCTGCGGAATTTCCGGATGGAAAATCTTGAAACCGGTGTCGAGCGCAACGTGGTAGTCTTTGTACTTTTCCATCACGCCGCGCGCCGTGTCCGCGACCTTCTGAGCTTTCTCGGCGTCGCCGGGCTGCGGAGTGCGAAGAGCGGTCATCTTCATGTGGGGGCCCATATCCATGTGATGGCCTTCCATGGAATGCATGGCGTGCATACTCGCGTCTGTGTCCTCACTGGCATCTTGCCCACCCATTTGCGACATATCGTGACCGGGCATGTTCATGCCCTTCATGTCTTGCGAGGAATTTTGCTGCGCGAAGCAGAGCGTGCCGGTCAGGCAAAGCAGAGCCAACAGAGTTCTCATGAAAGTTTCCACCCCTTTTTGTGGCAATTATACTAACCCTGCCTTAGCTGCGTAGTTGCGCGCAACTGTGATGTTGGAAGACATATTACGGCGGTAATTGAATTGAAGAGTAATGTTGTGGCTGGCTGCAGATCCCTCGCTGCGCTCGGGATGACAAAACAAATACTCATGACTGTCAGCGGGATAGCGAGGCGGCGTTGCTGAAGCCCAGGCTGGCTAGGACTTTCGCGGCCGCCTCGGTGCCGGAGCGAACGCAGTCGGGAACGCCGATGCCGTTGTATCCGTTGCCGGCCAGCGCGAGGGTTGGCAGTTGCTGGCACAGCGACTCGATGCGTTGCAGACGCTGGAGATGGCCGACCGTGTATTGGGCCATCGCTGACTTCCATTTGTAGACGCGGGCGAAGAGAGGCTCGGCATTTAGGGCGATGATTTCGCGGAGTTCCCGGCGAACGATTTCGAGAATTTCTTCTTCGGTCGATTGGAGGATCTGCTCGTCACGCGCGCCACCGAGAAAACAGCGAACGATGGCGCGATTTTCGGGAGCCCGGTGAGGGAATTTGTTGTGAACGAAGGTAGCGGCGAGCATGCGGCGGCCTTCGCTACGCGGTACCAGAAGTCCGAAGCCGGGCGGGAGAGAGCGGCGAACTTTTTCATCGTAGCCTAGCGTGACTGTGACCGAGGAACCGTATTCAATCCCGCCTAATTCTCTCGCAAAGGTCTCATTCGAGGTTTGTAGCACTGCGGCAGCGGATTGCGTTGGAATCGCCATGAGCACGGCGTCGAAGCGATCGGTCTTATAGCGGGCGCTGACGGTCCAACCGTTGCCGTCGCTCTGTGGGAGCAATGACTCGACGGGCGACGTGGTTCTGAGAGCGTTCGCATCGAGGCGTGCGACTAACGCGTCTATCATCTGCTGCATGCCATCTTTTAGCGAGGTGAAGAGCGGGCGCGCGGGGCCTTTGGATGCAGCTTTTATTTTTTTGCGCGAGGCGAGCATGGCGCGGCCGAGGCTGCCATATTGGGACTCCATGTCGGCAAAGCGCGGAAGCACGGAGCGCACGCTTAGTTGCGAAGCCTCGCCGCCGTAGATTCCGGAGAGCAAAGGATCGGCGAGGAGATCGACCATTTCTGGGCCGTAGTGGCGTTCGACCATCTGGGCGACGGTTTCATCGGCAGTGGCTTTGCGCGGGGGGTGAAACCACTCGGCCGCCATGCGAACCTTTGTGCGCCAGGAGAAAAGCGGCGAGAGTGCCGTCGGCATGATCTGGGTGGGCACCATGAACATGAGGCCATCGGGCATTGGGACGAGTTTGCGATTGGTTACGATGTAGGTTTTGCGATCGGAGTCGTTGGATCCGATGAGTTGATCGCCTAGTCCGATCTGTTTGCATAGGTCGCTAGCCCATGGCTTTTCGGTGAGGAAAGAATCGGGGCCGGCTTCGACGATGCAGCCGTCGACGTGGTCAGTGACGAGGACTCCGCCGAGACGCGGCGTCGATTCGAATAACACGTACTCGACGGGTGCGCCGGATTTGCGCTTTTGTTCGAGCGCGTAGGCGGCGGAGAGGCCGGAGATTCCGCCGCCGATGATGGCTATGCGTTTCATGCATCAGCTCTTGGCTGTTAGCTCTTAGCTAAGAGCCGGAACCTTTCAAGCGACTTCTTACTAGTTCGGCGAGGGCTGCGGTTAGCGTTTTTGAGCCGTTTAGCGATTCGGCTCGCCACAGGCGCATACCTTCTTTTTCTGCAAATTGTTTGAAGAAGATGTCGATGTCGTAGAGCACCTCGACGTGATCGCAGAGAAATCCTACGGGATGGAGAAAGACTCCGCGATGGCCTTTTGTTTTCAAATTTCTGATTGTGTCTTCCACGGTGGGGCCGATCCATGGATTCGATGACCCAGCGCCTCCGGACATGCCTTGGCTTTGGAAGGCGAAGGTCCAATCTTCGGACGTCAAGCCGGCTTCTTTCGCTACCAGTTCGGCGGTTTCTTTGGACTGACGCTCGTAGGGATCGCCGGCGGTGATGGTGCGCTCCGGGACGCTGTGGGCGGTGAAGATTATCGGCAACTTCGCTCCATTTTCAGCGGACGCTTTTTGCCAGGCGCCGCGGAGTTTTTCGGCGAAGGCTCTCGCTAGGAGCGGGTGATCGTGCCATTCGTCTACGAAATCCAGTTTGAAGGGGAGATTGCCTTCGCCGACGACGGCGCTGCGGTAGAGGCCTACGCTGGTACGGGAATTTTGTGGCGCTAGACAAATGGCGATTACGCGCTTGTATCCGCCGCTGGCGATTGCTTTCACGGCATCACTGATGAACGGTTTCCAATTGCGCATGCCGACGAAGACAGGCATGTTCAGTGACTGCGAGAGTTGCTCGGCCTGGAGACGCGTCCAGCAGGCGAGCGGGGAAAATCCGATCAGCGAATAGCGATGGCGAATTTCTTCGACGACCGATGGCGGCAGCGGCCTTCCGCCGGTGACGTACTTTAGGAATTCGGGGATCTGATCGGGATTTTCGGGGCTGCCGTGGGCTAGCAGGAGGACGGCGGTTTTCGCGGGCTTCGTGGCAAACGCGGCGATCTTATTCGCGCAATAGCACTGGCTGGCGAGGGCTATGGGGCAGGCTGTCATTTCTCACCTCGCTTGCTACGTCCGCTATTGCTAACAGCAGGTCCTTCGCTTCGCTCAGGATGACAAATCATAAGAAAGTGTCAATGCTTGCTCTTCGCAGCGGTTTTGAAATCGGCCGAGTGCTCGCGGATGTAGTTGCAGAGCGCTTTTACATTGTCGACTGGAGTTTCGGGAAGGATGCCGTGGCCTAGATTGAAGATGTGGCCGGGGCGTCCGGCGGCTTGGCGCAGGATAATTTCGGTGCGCGATTTTAGTTCTTTCCAATCGGCGAAGAGCAGCACGGGATCGAGATTGCCCTGCACGGCTTTCTTGTAATTGAGGCTCTGCCATCCCCTATCTAGCGGGATGCGCCAGTCCAGGCCGATCACTTCCGCTCCGCTCTCTTGCATCGACGGGAGAAGCGTGGCGCTATCGGTGCCGAAGTAGATTACTGGGACTCCGGTCTTTTGCAGGCGCTTCACTAGATCCGTAACATGCGGCAAAACGTAGTGGCGATAGTCTTCGACGCTCAGGCAGCCAACCCAACTGTCGAAAATCTGGATGGTGTCGGCTCCGGCTCGCACCTGCTCGGCGGAATACTCGGCCGTCACTGCCACCAACTTCTTCATCAGTTCGCTCCACGCGGCGGGCGCGGAGTACATCATCTTCTTGGTGAAAATGTAGTTGCGCGAGCCTTCGCCTTCGATCATGTAACTGGCTAGGGTGAAGGGGGCTCCGCAGAAACCGATGACGGGAAGCTTGTCGCCGAAGTGCTTACAGACCAACCTCACTGCTTCAGAAACGTAGCCTAGATCGGCGGCGCGATCGGTGCGCAGAAGGGCGATGTCTTCGGCGGTGCGTATGGGCTTCTCGATCTTTGGTCCGCTACCACCTGGGCCCTCGCCGGCGGCGAAGTGAAAGGGTAGGCCCATGACTTCGAGTGGAAGCAGAAGGTCGGCGAAGATTATGGCGGCATCGACTTTGAGGATTTCGGCGGCTTCGATGGTGACCTGGGCTGCGACTTCGGGCTTCTTACAGATCTCGATCAACGAATATTGTTTGCGGATGGCGCGGTATTCCGCCATGTAGCGTCCGGCCTGGCGCATGAACCAGACAGGGGTGCGTTCGGTGGGCTGCGCCTTGGCCGCGCGCACAAAGAGAGAATTGGGGGCCGACATGAATCTATAAATCTAACATCTTCGAGCGGGTCGAGCCCGTGACGTGCATCACTAATGAAGTATTCTCTATTGGGATTTGTGGAACACGTAGAAGAAAAGAGCCACGGTGAAACAACCGAACGCCTCGATGAACGAGGAGAATAGCGCTACTGGCGGAACCAAATCGCGCAAGACGTTAAGGAGGTTGAAGACGAACGTCCACAGTAGAAGAGCTGTTATCAGCGTCGTCCCCACCAGGGCTAGCAATGCTGCGGTTTTTAGTGTCATGGTGGGGAGTATGAGCGCTGTGGATGCGGTCTGCAACCCGTCAGGGACAAAGAATGTAGTTTGATGCTAGCTCGCGAAAAGCCGCCAGCTGCTTGGTCTGTTCTGCTTCGTTCCAACCTAATTCCTTGGCCATCAGGTCGGCTACTGCGGGCGCCATTTCCTGTGCTGCTCGGGCGTTTAGGAATAGAGCGCGAGTGCGTCTCGCTAGGACGTCTTCGATGGTACGGGCCATTTCCTGACGCGTTGCCCAGACAACTTCGGCCTTGATGTAAGGGAGCGCGGGATGAAGCGGTTCGGCTAGTTGTGCTTCGGTCTCGATTAGCTTGCGGAGTTCGTTCGCGTCTGATCCATAGATTGCGAGCGGGTCGGACTGCCTGGCGTCTTCACGAAAACCGTGGATGTGGAGATGGCGCGTCACGCATGGCTTTTCTGGCAATTGGGCTAGGGTAGCGGCTTGATCGACGCAATCCTCGGCCATGTGGCGATAAGTTGTCCATTTTCCGCCGGTGACGGTGACTAGGCCGCAGCGATCGATGTGAACGATGTGGTCACGGGAGAGGGCGGCCGTTCTCACCGCGCGACTGGCCGGGTTGGAGGATCCTACCAGCGGCCTTATGCCGGCGAATACGCTTAATACGTCGCTGCGCTTTGGCGCCTTGGCAAGATATTGGGCGGCGGTTGCAAGGATGAATTCTATTTCCTGGTTGGTGGCTAGGGGCTCGAGGGTGGGCTTCGGGATGGGCGTGTCGGTGGTGCCTACGAGGGTGTGGCCGTGCCATGGAATCGCGAATAAGACGCGGCCGTCGCTGGTGTGGGGGACCATGACGGCGCTTTCTCCTGGAAGAAAACTCTTGTCGAAGACGAGATGAATGCCCTGGCTGGGAACCATCATCGGCGTAGCCGAGGGTTCGGCTTGGAGGCGAAGGGCGTCGCTGAATGCTCCGGTGGCGTTGACTACAACTTTGGCAGCGGCACGGAACTCGTAGCCGGTTTCGGCGTCGCGGGCGGTGATGCCATTGACGAAGCCCTGAGCGTCTTTCGTGAGGCCGGTGACCTCGACGTAGTTCAGCAAAGTTGCGCCCTGCTCATGGGCGGTCGCGACCATGTGGATGAGGAGGCGGGCGTCGTCGAATTGTCCGTCGTAGTAAACGGCGCCGCCGCGGAGGCCTTCGGTCTTTAATGTTGGCAGGTGTTCGAGCGTTTCTTCGCGGGAGAGAATGCGCGACGCGCCGAAGCCGTATTTGCCGGCTAACAATTGGTAGAGTTTGAGTCCCAGGCCATAGAACGGAGCTTCCCACCAATCATAGTTGGGGACGACGAAGGCTAGATCGTGGACTATATGGGGCGCATTTTGCAGGAGGAGGCCGCGCTCTTTGAGGGCTTCCATGACTAAGCCGATGTTGCCTTGCTCGAGATAGCGGACGCCACCGTGGGCCAGTTTGGTGCTGCGACTGGAGGTGCCTTTGCCGAAATCGCTTTGCTCGAGGAGGAGGACGTCGTAGCCGCGGGATGCAGCGTCGATAGCGACACCTGCTCCGGTCGCGCCTCCGCCTGCGACGATCATGTCCCAGGGGTTGGGATGCGCTTCGAGGCGACGCCACATTTCGGATCGAGTCATAGTCGCTGATGAGCAGGATAGCTTGCGCGGTGGGCGGGCCAAAGTCGCGAGCGGGGTTCATTCCCTAGCGGTGGGGTAGAAGATCAAAACCCCCGTCCTGTCGCGAAAAGCGCGACAAGGACGGGGCACCTTGGATTGTGACGTGGTTTGTTATGGCTGTTCTATCCAGTCGAAGGAGCGGGTCACTGCTTTTTTCCAGAAGCGATAGAGGCGCTCGCGAGTTGGCGCGTCCATCGTGGGTTCCCAGCGCTTGTCGACAGCCCAGTTGGCGACTAGTTCATCTGTGTCACGGAAGAATCCTACGGCCAGGCCGGCGGCGTAGGCTGCGCCTAGAGCGGTGGTCTCTTTGACCATGGGGCGGACTACGGGCGTCGCCAGAATGTCGGATTGAAATTGCATGAGCAGATCGTTCGTCACCATGCCGCCGTCGACACGGAGGAGGGCGAGGCCGATGGCGGAGTCGTTGGAGTTGGAGTCGGAGATGGCCATGGCATCGACCACTTCGCGGACCTGGAAGGCGGTGGCTTCGAGCGCGGCGCGGGCGATGTGGCCTTTGTTGATGAAGCGGGTCAGGCCGGCGATTACGCCGCGCGCGTCGTCCTTCCAATAGGGAGCGTATAGGCCGGAGAAGGCGGGAACGAAGTAGACGCCGCCGTTGTCGTTTACAGTGCTCGCGAGCGCCTCGATGTCGGAACTTTTTTCTATGAGGCCGAGGTTGTCGCGAAGCCATTGGACAAGGGCGCCGGTGATGGCAATGCTTCCTTCGAGCGCATAACGGGCCGGGTGCTCGCCGAACTTGTAGGCGACGGTGGTTAGCAACCCGCAGTTTGAGAGCACTGGTTTGTTGCCGGTATTCATCAGCATGAAGCAGCCGGTGCCGTAGGTATTTTTTGCTTCTCCGGGCCTGAAGCAGGCTTGACCGACTAGCGCGGCTTGCTGATCGCCTAGATCGCCTGCGATCGGAACTCCAGCGATGGGCCGGAGGTTCGCGGTGCCATAGACTTCGCTGCTCGAGACAATCTTTGGCAGCATCTGGATTGGGATGGCGAAGTCGTTGAGGATTTCTTTATCCCATTGCAGGGTGTTGAGGTTCATTAACTGAGTGCGGCTGGCGTTGGTGACGTCGGTCAGGTGAACGCCGCTATGGGTTCCGCCGGTTAGATGCCAGATTAAGAACGTATCGATGTTGCCGAAGAGAAGGTCTCCGGCTTCGGCATGGGCTCGGGCATTGGCGACATTCTCTAGGATCCAGCGAAGCTTTAGTCCGCTGAAATAGGTGGACAGCGGAAGGCCGGTTTTGGCGCGGTAGCGATCCTGCCCGCCATGCCCGGCAAACTCGGCGACCATGGGAGCGACGCGTGTGTCTTGCCAGACGATGGCGTTGTAAATTGGCTTGCCAGTTTTCTTGTGCCACACAACGGTGGTTTCGCGCTGATTGGTGATTCCGATGGCGGCTAGATCTTGCGGGCGGAGGGCGCGCGCGGTCGTGATTGTCATTGCCTCTTGGATTACATCGATCGTGGAGCGCCAGATTTCTTCAGGATCGTGCTCGACCCATCCGGGCTGAGGGTAGATTTGCCGGTGCTCTTTTTGGGCTGAGGACACGATGCGGCCGGCGCGATCAAAGACGATAAAGCGGGTGCTGGTCGTTCCCTGATCGAGAGCTGCGATGTAACTCGCTGACATTGGCTTTGTCTTCCCGAGAGGTTCCTTTCTGCTTCGGCTCATCCGAGTGGGCTTAGGCGCGCCGCGAAATGAGGAACGGCTGCGGCAGAGACTTTAACAGAAGAGCGGGGTTAGATGTACTGAGCACCCGTAGGTGACTGTGGGGTGACGGAAGTTACGGTTACCGAATGCCCCGTCTGACAGAGGGTTCGGTAGATCGGTTGGGCGGCGCGTGAATCCTGACGATTTTTGCGGGGAGCAAAGCGTTCAACAGTCATAAACGGGACGAGACCTCTTTGGGAGCCCCGAATCGAGAAATGATGGAGATAGAAGGAGTTAGGAGTGGGCTTAGTTAGATACATTGCTTCAGGTAACTCGAAATATATTCTACTGTAACTAGGGGTAGCACGATGGTGGGCTGTTACCTCGGGCCCATTTCTGGCATCTTATGAAATAGATGTAAAAGGTTTGCGGCACGCGGCAAACCGGGAACGTGGGGTTCCAAATGAAGGGTCTGGGCAAGGTGATCCGGTCGGTGCAGGCATTTGGGCGAGAGCTATCTCGCCGGCCTGGAGCGATCGAAAGATCGAACATGCCCAAGATTGGTATTGCGCTCGGCGGAGGGTTTGCCCGCGGCATGGCGCACATCGGCGTTCTGAAGGTTCTCGAAGAAGAAGGTATTCCGGTCAGTATGGTTGCGGGGACTAGCGTGGGCGCGATCATGGGTGCGGCCTATTGCAGCGGGCTTACAATCGCTGAACTGGAAGAGATCGCTCATAAAGTTCGCTTCACGACCTTCGCGCGCTGGACGCTTTCGCGCTTTGGCTTCGCTTCGACTGATCGGATGACTTCGTTTCTGAGGCAGACTTTGAAGGTGTATTCCTTTGAAGAGCTGCGCATTCCTCTGGGTGTGACGGCTACCGACTTCAAGACGGGCGGCGGCGCAGTCTTTACTTCCGGACCGATCATTGATCCGGTGCGGGCTAGCTGCGCTTATCCGGGGATGTTTTTGCCGGTTGAGCTTGAGGGGCGCTGCCTGGTGGATGGGATGCTTTCTTATCCGGTGCCGACGCGGCCGCTGCGCGAAATGGGCGCGGAGCGCGTGATTGGCGTGCATCTTAAGGGGCAATGGTCGAAGGGCTGCGCGCCTCGGCATTTCTTCGATGTGATTGGACAGTCGTTTGCGATCGCGCAGGATATGATGAGTTCGGTGTGGCGGAGCGCGGCTGACATTGTGATTGAGCCGGATGTTGCGGGCTTCGATTATGACGATTTCAAGCGGGCTGGCGAGTTGATCAAGGTTGGTGAACTCGCGATGCGCGCGGCTTTGCCGGAAGTTCGGAAGTGGATGGAAGTGCCTGCTGATGCGCTAACGCCGCTGCAGGTGGTTGGGATGGTCGCTCGGCCATCGCCAATGCCGGCGGATTGAAGCTTTCTTCTTCACTGGCTGGATTCTCTGAGTTTCCGACAAGCGGAAAGGAGTGTCCGCTCCACACTACCTCTTCTTTTCTTCCGACCATTTAATCCCAGTTTTCTATAATGGTCGCATTATGGCTGAGATTGATTATGCGGCGATGTTGGCGGTGGCACTGGCGGAGGCTCGCTTGGGGCTGGCGGAGGGCGGGATTCCGATTGGGGCGGCGATTCTTGATTCGTCGGGGAAGGTCGTTGCCGCGGGACATAATCGGCGGGTGCAGGATGGGGACCCTTCGCTGCATGGGGAGACGGATGCGTTTCGCAGGGCGGGGCGGCAACGCAGCTATCGCGAACTGACGATGGTTACCACGCTGGCTCCTTGCTGGTATTGCAGCGGACTGGTGCGGCAGTTTGGGTTTCGGTCGGTGGTGGTGGGAGAGAGCCGGAATTTTCAAGGCGGGATGGAGTGGCTGCGGTCGCTGGGGGTGCAGGTGGTCGATCTGGATTCATCGGAATGCGCTTCGTTGTTGGGGGAATATATTCGGCGGAATCCGGCGGTGTGGAACGAGGATATTGGCGAAGAATGACGGGCGGCCGCGTATGTTAACTTAGTAGTAATATACGGTGCGGATTTTATCTCGCACGTTTTGATTTCGATTTCCTGCCTCCATTATCTATTATATTCACTCCTACCACCCTACACCGACACGGTTTGTGATTTTATTTTGCTTGCTCTTCAGCGGGTTAGGGGGAAATCGTGTTAATCGGGGGCTTGACAAGATTTTCTCATTATCCGTTAGAAGAGCAGGTGCAAGGTCATTTGGATCTGGCGCGGGGCGCTTATGGTTTTGTTGACTATGCCCAGGCCCGAGGGTGCATTGTAGAGTGGCTGACCTTCTACCGGGAAATTGTTGTAGAACTCGTTCTGGGAAACGTCGTCGATGGGGACATCGAAGCTGGCGGTGTTGGTCAGGTTGAAAATGTCAAAGGTATATTTCAAGGAATAGCGTTCGGTGAACTGGGTGAGTTTGGCGAAGGAGATGTTGGCGCTGCGCTGCCAGGACTGGCGGAAGATATTGCGCTGACCGTTGGTGAAGTTGGTCTCGAAGGTATCCCCGGCGGGGATCGCTCCATTGAGATCTCCGGGTTGAAGCAGAGGCAGGGTGAAGCAAGCGGGGTTGAGCGCCTCGTCGCCATTTCCAAAGGCTCCTGTCGAACCCGTGACCGCACTTTTTGCTGTACAGCCAGCCTTGAGCGGAACGACCGGGTTGGTGATGCCATCGAAGACGCTGTAGTAGATGCTGCCTACGGCGCCGGTGTAGTCGATAATGCTATAGGGCTGGCCGCTCTGAATAACTGTGGTGCCTTCGATGGCCCAACCGTCCGCTACTTTGCCTTTCAGAGTAGATAGTGCGAAGAACTTGGGCAGTTGATAGGTGTAACTGAAATTGAAAACGTGGGTGCGATCGAAGTCTGACGATCCGTAACCCGAGCGAAGGTTGAGCGGGTTGTTGCCGTTGTAGAAAAGTCCCATGCCGCTTTGTTCGTCGGTGGCGTGGGAATAGGTGTAGGAGAAGCCGACCTGCAATCCGTGGCTCATGCGCTTTTCGACGTGCGTCTGAAGCGCGTTGTAGGCCGATATGCCAGCGGCGGTATAACTTTCTGATTCGGCCGAATAGCCGATGTAGGGCACGCGCAGGTCGACGTTACCGCCTTCGAAATTGGCCTGGAAGGGCTGACCATTGGGCAGATTGATGGGGTTGAAGGTATTCGGGTCGAGTACGGTGTACCCGTACGTGTATTGCTGAGGGCTTTGAGAGTTGGGATGAGCGGGGTTGCTCGGCGTGGCGACTGTGGGCTGGTTGAAGGGGATGGGAATCACTTCGTGCCGCCCGAGGTTGCCGACGTATCCGATTTCGACGGCCAGATCGTTACGTGGCTGCCATTGGATGTCGAGGGTGTAATTAATGGTGTAAGGCAGTTTATTCGCTCGGTTATAAGTGGCGAAGGAGAATAGCGATGCGCCGTTGATGATGGCTGCCTGGTTGGGGAGGTACGAGTCGATACTGGCCGGATTGCCGGTGGGAGCGGGGCCGAGGGTTGGTCCCCAGGGATTGGTGAATGGATCGTTGGCGTTGTTGTACGGCGGGGCGGATGCGGGGCAGGTGGGAATGTAATTCAAGTACAAGTTGGAATATGCGTTCGCACACTCGGTGTAGTTGACGAACGGCGGAGTCTGGTTGACGCCGAAGGGGCCGCCATTGATGACGCCTTCGGCGTAGCCGGGCGAGAGGTAGGAGAAGAGTTCGCCGCGGTCGTAGTAGATGCCGGATCCTGCGCGGACAACGACCTTGTCGTTGAAGCGCTTGGGACTCCAGGCGACGCCGAAGCGCGGGGCGAATCCCCATTGGCGACCGGTCAGCGTCGTGTTGCTGACGCCCCTGGTCGGGAAAAGCTTGTTGTTGCCGGCGATGATGATTCCATTGAGGCCGGTGCCGGAGGGATCGATGGTATCGGTGGCGTCGTCGTAGGTGTAACGGGCGGGGTCGAAATTAAAGATGCGGCCGTATTTCTCGGTGAGGCCGCCATCCCAATCCCAGCGCAGGCCAGCAGTCAGCGTGAGATTGGTGCGGAACTGAAATTTGTCCTGGATGTAGGCTCCGGACTGGCCGGCGCGGTAGTAGCGGTCGGCATTGCCTTGCAGGAATTTCGTGGTAGTGAAGTCGTCGTTGATGTTGACGAATCCCTGAATGAACTGGGAAAAATCGGCGCTCGAAATGATGCCCTGGCCGGTTCTCTTGTCGCGGGCGTTGAGTTGGGTGTAGGCGTAGCTGCCGCCGAAGTTAAGAGTGTGCTTGCCCTTGATCCAAATGGCGTTGGCCGAGGGCATGATGCGATTTTGAAAGACTCCGGTGAAAGCTCCCTGAGAGGCGGAGCCCTGGCCGATGACTAGAGGCTGCTGGTTGGTTATGGGGCAGGGATAGGCAGCGTCGCAGGTGGGACCGACTCCGGTGTTGATCGTCGTCGAGTTGGCTATTCCGAAAGGATCGACGATGCTGATGCCCGGAAAAAACGAGGAGCCGAAAGTGTTGATTGGAGCAGTTCCGGTTTGACCCGCGAAGGATTGGGGCGAGAAGGGCTGGCCGATGGTGCTGTAGACCTTCTCGCGAAGAATGCCGAGGACTTCGGTGATGCTTAGATTAGGCTTGAGCGCCTGGGTATTGGTGATGGATGCAACCTGGCTGCCAGCATCGAGATGTTGAGGAAATCCGGGGACGTTGGAATACGCATACGGAGCGACGGTCGGGTCATGCTGGTAATAATATTTTGCCGAGATCGTGTCCTTGGCGCTTTTGTTCCAATCGAGATTCGCGACGGCTTGATCGGCGATGAAATAGGCGGTGCCGGGGCTGAAAGCGTTCTCGGGGAAAGTCGCATCGGCGGTCTGGCCGTCCCAGGAAGGGATCAGGTATTGGCCGTTGGGTAATTTGTATTGAAAGAGTGCAACGGCAGTCGGACTCACGTCGCCGCTCCCTGTAAGGCTCGTGCCCCAATAGGTGTTTGCGAGTTGGGCCAAACCTTGCGGCGTGCGGTTCGTATCGGTAAGGCCTTGCGGAACGATCAAGCGGGAGACGCCGATATCCTGATCGGAATCGTGAATGTGCTGGTAGCTGATGAAGCCGAAGAGCTTGTCTTTGATGATCGGGCCGCCAACCTTGCCGCCGATGGTCTCGCGATGGAGTTCTGGGTTCTTGTCGTAGGAAGGGATGTTCGGGTCTTCCTTGTTGAAGAAGGGGGCGGCGTTGAGCCAATCCGTGCCGCGATGCCAGTAGGCCTCGCCATGAATTAAGTTGGTTCCTGACATGGTGCTCATGTCGATGTGAGCACCGCTGGTAGCGCCCTGCTGGGCATCGTACATGGAAGCGTTGACGCGCAATTCCTGAACGGTTTCTGGCGCAGGGGTGGGCAAAGCCTGGCCAACGGCTAGATAGACGGAGGCCGTACTCTGGACGGGCGCGGCGGTGGTGCTGTTGGGATTCGCTACTCCGGTGTTGTTGACGATGCGGGCAGAGGCTACCTGGCTGGTGCTCTTCCCGTTGAACAGGTTGCTGGCATCGACTCCGTTGAGCAGGAAGCTGTTGCTGGTGTCGCGCTGACCGTTGGCCCAGATGGGCTGATTGCCGAGGCCGCTGTTGACGCCGGTGCCGCCGGGGAGTTCGGCGTTGACTCCGGGAGTGAGAATGGCGAGGCCGGTGAAACTGCCGGTGGGGAGCGGGACATCCTGGATTTGCTGGTCGTCGAGCACGTAGCCGTTGGTAGTGTCGACGGCGTTCATCAGGGGATCGGCTTGAACTTCGACGACGGTTCCAACCTGGCCTACGGGGAGGACGGCGTTGACGGTGGCGGTACGATTCGCCTGCACGGTGATCGAGGGAATTTTTTGCGTTTCGAAGCCTTCGTGAGTGAAGGTGAGGGTATAGGTGCCGATCGGGAGGTTAACGAAATCGTAGACGCCGCTGGCGTTGGTTTTTTGCGTGCGGGTGAGCTTGGTCTGGTCGCCGACAATGGTGACCGTGGTGTCGGGGAGAACTCCGCCGGTTTTGTCGGCGACGGCGCCGGTGATTCCGCCTAGAGTCTGCTGGGCGTTGGCGGAGGACAGGATGAGAAGTGACGATGCGGCTAGGAGAACGGCTAGTCGGATTTTATTGAGCATCAAATTCTTTGGCATCGATGGCCTCGTATGAGTGCTTCAGTAAACACACCGCGACGGCAACACTTGTCCGCTTGCAGCTTATTTCTTAAGTTATAAAAACGATACTTGCGGCAAGGCTGGGTTGCTCGCGTTTCGACGCAAAAAAGGAACGAGCAAATTTACGCGAGTTGGAAGCGGAAGGAAAGCGTTTGCTGTAGTCAAAATTTCTTTGGTGGAGATCAGATATTTTTATGCGCGGGGCACCCACTCATCGCAAAGTGCGCGATGACTGGGGCACCCGGTTTTCTTTGCGTCCGTGGAGGGTGAACCAGAGCAAGCCTGCTACCAGGTAGGCTAGGTAGACGTAGGGCAACTTGCCGTAGGTGCCTTCGGGGACGGGATATAGATTTCCTACTAGAGCGAGTAGCATGGCGGCCGCGGCTAGCCAGGGGATGATTTGCGCCCCGGCGCGGTAAACGCGGTGGTCGCGCAGGTAGCGAGGGAGCGCGACGCAGACTAATGCGTAGGCAACGATGAAACCGTAGGTGGCTAGCGAACCTAGCCAGCCGTAGACGTCGAGGCCGCTGGCGCCGCGGGCGGCTAGGATGGCGGCGGGCGCGAGGGCGGCTAGGCCGGTGATGATAACGGCGCGGCTGGGAGTTTGATTTTGCGCGTGCGTGTTGCGCAGGGAGTCGTGGGCTAGTCCGTTGTGAGCCATGAGCAGGAGGACGCGGGCGGCGGCGGTGATACAGGCGAGGGTCCCGGCAAAGAGGCTGACGAGCGCGCCGATATCGATGAGCAGGCCTAGCACCGGGATGCCGCCGACGCTCGCGAGCACGTGCATTGGAGCCTGGCTTGTGCCCAAATCCTGACCTGCGGTGTGGAAGCCCAGGACTTCGGCGTAGGCGCAGATGATGAAGAAGACACCGGCTAAAAGCGCGCTTAGGATGACGGCGCGCGGAATGGTCTGGAGTGGGTTGCGCGCTTCGGAGCCGAGGGTAGTGGCACTTTCGAAGCCTACGAAACTAAAGAGCGCGAGCACCAGGCCGAGGCGCAGGCCGCTGCCGGTCATGCCGTGGAGATGAAGTTGTTCGGTGTCTAAGTGCCAGCCGTGGCGAAAAAGAACCAGTGCGACAACGATCACGATTACTGCGACGGATGCAGCTTCGATCCATAGCATGAGGCGGGCGGAGATTTTTACGTCGCGGTAAGCAATCCAAATGGAGACGACGGTGACTAGCGTGGCGAGCAATGCGGTGGAAAATACGTGGCCGGTGGCATCGTGGAGGAGCAGGTTGGCGTAGTGATAGAAGCCGCCAATGACGCTTGATCCGGTGGCCACATAGGCGAGTAGAAGGCTCCATGCTACGGTCGCGCTGAGCCAGGGCGGGAGAATCATGGACGCGTAGGTGTAGAGCGATCCGGGGGAAGCGGAATGGCGGGCGTAGCGGGCAATGCAGAGCGCGACCAGGAGCACGGCGGTAGTGGCGAGCGCATAGGCCAGCCACGTCCCATTGCCGGCTAGCGCGCAGACAAGCGGAATGGTGGCGGCGGGCGTTGTGGTTGGTGCGATGGTGGAAACGGATTGGGCCAGCGTCTCCATGGGCGAAAGAATTTCGCGGCGTAGACCGTAATCTGCTGGCGGCGAAGCGGCGAGCGATGTTCGCGCGGAACTTAACGGCGGTTGGTTGAGTTGCATTGGGGTGGGATTGTATAACACGGGCTGCGCGCGGGTTGCACGGAGAGAAAATCTGGTACTGGCGCAGTTTGAAAAAAAACCATTTCCCAGCGGCTTAGGCCGATGCTCGAGAGAAGCCTTTTTATCGCAGCGGTGAACCGCTGTGCCACCCAAAAGCAACGCTGCTATAGACTAGGGCGAGAAGAGAGCCTTTCGATGAAATTTGACAGGCAGTTGTTGCAGTGTCTTCCCAAGGTGCTGTTGCACGAGCACCTCGATGGCGTGCTGCGTCCGCGGACGGTGGTGGAGTTGGCGAAAGACGCGGGATATCGGGAGCTTCCGACCGACGATCCCGAAGCGCTGGCGCAATGGTTTTTTCGCGGCGCGAATCAGGGGAGTCTGGCGAAATATCTGGAGGGCTTTGCGCACACGATCGCGGTGATGCAGACGGAAGAGGCGTTGGAGCGGGTCGCTTATGAGCAAGCCGCGGACTTGAGCAAAGATGGAGTGGTCTATTTTGAAACTCGCTTCGCGCCAATTTTTCATACACAGAAGGGGTTGACTCACCAGCAGGTGGTTTCAGCGGTGTTGAAGGGCCTAGAGCGCGGGCGCAAGGATTATGGAATTGGATCGGGATTGATTATCTGCGCCATGCGCAACCTCGATGTGTCGCTGGAGATGGCGGAACTGGCGGTCGATTTTCGCGAGCGCGGAGTTGTGGGCTTCGATCTGGCGGGGGAGGAGGGCGGGCATCCTCCGAAGAAACATGTTGACGCGTTTCATTACATTCAGCGGGAGAATTTTAATATCACGATTCACGCCGGCGAAGGCTATGGCAAGGAATCGATCTGGCAGGCGATTCAGTATTGCGGAGCGCACCGGATTGGGCATGGCACGCGGCTGATTGACGACATTGCCGTCGTTGACGGCGAGGCGGTGAAGTTGGGCGATCTCGCGCAGTATGTGCTCGACAAGCGCATTCCGCTCGAAATTTGCCTGCTTAGCAATGTGCATACCGGGGCTACGCCGAGTTTGGCGGATCATCCTTTCAAGATTCTTTATCAGGAAAAATTTCGCGTTACGCTCAACACCGACAATCGGCTGATGAGCAGCACGACGATGACGCAGGAGTTTGAGGCGGCGGCCGAAACCTTTGATTTGAATTTGGACGATTTCGAAAAGATCACGATTAATGCGATGAAGAGCGCTTTCTTGCCTTACGATCAGCGCTGCGATTTTATTTACACGAAGATCAAGCCGGGGTATGCGAGGATTCGCAGTTCGGCGAAGCGGCCTGGTTAGTCTCAGCAGAAATTTTTCATTGGGAAAGTGCGGCGAGCGTCTCGGCGAGAACCAATGTGCCTCGGACGATGTCTTCGGGAGACGCATATTCATCGGGGCGATGGCTGTATCCGTTGCGGCAGGGGATGAAGAGCATGGCGGTGGGAGCGACACGGGACATGAAAAGCGAATCGTGATACGCGCGGCTCACCATGGGAAGAAAATTCAGATTGTGTTTGCGGCAGGATTGGGAGAGAGCGTCGATTACGGCTGGCGCACACTGAGCGGGGGCGTCGGCGTTCAACAATTCTGTGCTTAGCGAAACCTGCCGCTTGGCCGCGATTGCCTGAGCGGCGGTTTCTATTTTTTGCATGACTTCGTCGCGGCGCTTAAGATCGGTATCGCGAATGTCGACACTGAGGCGAACGCGGCTGGGGATGCTGTTGACGGCTCCGGGAAAAACTTCGCAGATGCCGACTGTGGCTACGGTGTCGACGGCACCGCTGGCGCGGGCTGAATTCTCGATGGCGAGAATTAATTCGGCGGCGGCGCAGAGGGCGTCGCGGCGATCGGGCATTAGCACTCCTCCAGCGTGGCCGCCGGAACCTTCGATGGTGATACGCAGGCTCGCGGGCGCGGCGATGCTAGTCACTACTCCGAGCGGAATTTTTTGGCGCTCGAGCAGAGGGCCTTGCTCGATGTGCAATTCAACGAATGCCCTGTAATAGTTGGGCGGAAGTCTGACGGCTTCAAGTTTCGCGGTGAAGCCTGCTTTTTCGCGGACGTCATCGAGCGAATTGCCATCGCTGTCTTTCAACTTTCGCGCGGCTTCGGCGGATAGTGTTGCGGAGAGCAATCGGCTGCCGATGCATCCGATACCGAAGCGAGTCGGCTCTTCCGATGTGAACATCAGCAATTCGATGGAATGCCTGGGACGAAATCCGCTGCGCTGTAGAATTCGAATCGCCTCAAGGCCCCCGAGAACTCCGACTACTCCGTCGTACTTGCCGGCGTTGGGAATCGCGTCGATGTGAGAGCCTGTGCCGACCGCGGAAAGTTTGGGATCGGAACCCTCCCAGCGGGCGAAGGTGTTGCCGATGGCGTCTTCGCGAAGGGCGAGAGCCGCTTCTTGACAGCGGACTTTAAGCCAGGCACGGGCTTTGAGGTCGGTGGGCGTAAAGACAATTCTGGTGACGGCTGGAGCCTCAGCGTCGGAGATCGCGGCGAGGGCTTCGATCTCGGATAGCAACTTCTGCTGGTCGACTTCGAGGGTCATTGTTGCTGACCTGCCAGTGGGTGGCGGTTCCAGTTTTTGTAGATGAGATATTTGGCGGGAACTTTTCCGATGGCTCCGAACCACTGCGGGCACCACGGTGCCATCCAGATGAAATCGCCGGCGGTGACGGGATACCAGGAATCGCCGAGGCGATAAATTCCTCCGCCTTCGAGCATGATGAGGCCATGCTCCATGACATGCATTTCGACCATGCTGAGTGCGGCTCCGGGCTGGTAGACCATGGTGTTGACGGCAAAATCGAAACTCATTTCGTCGGGCAACAGACACTTAACCTGCAAATCGGGATCGTCGCCCAGGGGATGCGAAGTTAGTTCGTCTTCGTGGGAGACGATTAGTTTCGGAGATGAGATGTCAGGTAGCGGCTCGTAGGATTTTTCGATGACCGCCAGGCGAGCCTTTTCCGTGGCCGTTATCCGGTGCGTGATTCCTGTTGGCAGATAGGCGTAGGCCCGCGCGCCGAGTGCGCTCGGTTTGCGGCTCGCGTCGAGATTGACAGCGCCTTCCATCACGAAAATAAAACGCTGCGCGGTGGTGCTGCCGAGTTCCCCGCCAATTTCCATTTCCGCTGTGTATTGGGTGAATGCGGCGCCCATGGCAGGGCTGCCGTGGACGATCGCTGTGCAATTTTTCATACCCGGCAAGGGTGTACGTACAAATGTGTCGGGCGTCAGCAGGAGATGATTCGATTGCTGGGAGCTTCGGGTTTGGCCGAGATTATGCACGGTTCGTCCTTGACGGATGGGATAGGAAATCGGATGAGGATGCGAGTTGATCGAGAAGATGGATTCCGCAGTCGATCGCCCTCGCGACATCGCCGACTTCGACCGTTTCGGCGGGATCGTGGCTGATTCCTGCGGGAGTGCGGAGAAAGACCATCGCGGAGGGGATCTTCGCGGCCAATATCATTGCGTCGTGGCCTGCGCCACTTACCATGCGAAAGGGCTCGCATCCCGCTCTACGCACGGCTTCTGCCAGCTGGTTCGTCAGAAAGGGATCCATCGGGACGGCTTGCTGGTCCATCAGCTTTTTCGATTGCAGGCGCAGGCGGCGACGCGTCGCAACATCCGCTGCCTGACTAACGAAATAATCTAGCGCTTGATTGCGGGCTTCGTCGCTTTGATGGCGCACGTCGAGGGTCAGTCGCGCTTCGCCGGCAATGACGTTGACAGCGCCGGGCTTTGCCTGGATCGAGCCGACTGTGGCTACTAAACCTGATCCGGTTTGGGCATGATGCTCGACTGCGCTGATCCACTCGGCGGCAGCGGCTACCGCGTCGTGGCGAAGATGCATGGGCGTCGTGCCAGCATGGTTTGCGTGGCCCACAAAGGTGAACTCCATGCGGCTTTGACCGACGATCGCGTCGACGACACCCAGCGCGTGGCCGGAGTTTTCTAAGACTGGGCCCTGCTCGATATGGAACTCGATGTACGCGAGGGTGTCGTCGCCAATGGCAGCTTGTGGAATTTCTGCGGGATTCAAACCGAAATTCGCAATCGCGTCGCGCACGGAAACTCCTCGCCCATCCTGGCGATTCAACAATTCTTCGTCGAGAGAACCAACGAGGGCGCGGCTGCCGATAAATGGCGTGGCGAAACGAATGCCTTCTTCTTCTGAGAATCCGATAACTTCGATCGCGAACGGATACTTGCGGCCGTTGCTTGCAGTGAGAAGCGCAATGGCGAGGACGACGCCCAAGATGCCGTCGTAGGCTCCAGCATTGGGAACGGTATCGAGGTGCGAACCGATGAGCAAGCGTGAAGCATTGGCTTCCGCGCCGGGACAAAGGATGCGGAGATTGCCGGCGGCGTCGACTCGCGATGTGGCCTTGAGCGGAGTGATCCATTCGGCGATTGCGCGGTGAACATCGCGCATCGGAGGGCTTAGAAATGTGCGGCGGATGCTGCCGACGTCTTCACTGAAGCGGGCTAGCACCTGACAGCGCGCGATGACCTCTCGGGCTAGAGTTTCGTTATCGCACATATTTATTGGCGGCGAAGGCGCGCTTGAATGTTGCCATGCGGCTCGTCGACGGGCACAAAAATTTCGTTGGGGTTGTCTTGCCCGAAGCGCGAAAGATCGACCAGGAGGCAATGCTTGTTGGGCATGGCCAATTCGATATCTTCGACTGCGGGGATTTCTTCTAGCACGGCTTTGCCCATGGCGTAGAGCGTGTGCTGCACGGATTTACTTTTGTGCGCGGCGAAGGTAGCCAGGAGAATTTCGCGGACTTTTGCGCGCAGAAAATTGAATGCGGCGTCGGGGCGCGTGTAATTCCAGCTTGAACTAACGGCGGTGCCGAGGAGTCGGTCTTTTGCGGGCGGTAACGTGGTCAGCGAATCTTGGATGTAGCCCTCGAAGGCGGAATTCGCTGTTTTCATGATGACAATATTCTCGAATCCGGCGGTGACGGAGAATTCAGTCGTTCGGGTTCGCGTCACTTTCGTGGTTTGCGTTTCGCTGGCCGATTGAATAAACGTTGTGGGATGCGGTTTTTCGCCGATTTCTAGATGCTCCCACGGCTTCTCGGATATAGAGACTTCGGCGGCGGCGACCTGGGGATTGCGGTGCAGAAGAAAGTCGATCAATTCTTTGGCGAAATCTTCCATGCAAGTGGCGGCGGAATTTCGGGCCAAGGAGTAGACCGTATTTTTCATAGTGTCGGTGGGAAGAATTTTGCTGTTGTCGCCTTCGGTAAAGCAGGAATCAAAATCGCCTTGGAGGAGGACGTCGACGGTCCACTCACGTAGATCATGACAGCTGTCGCGACGCTTGACCTGAACGAGGCGGACGCGCGACTTGCCATATTTATTTTCGACGATCTCAATCATGTTCTAGCTTCCTCGATACGTGGTGAAACCGTTTGGGCTGAGGAGCAGCGGGAGATGAAAATGCTTCTGGCCTTTTCGGACGCAAAAGGTGATCTCGACCTGCGGATACAAGCCGTCGAGTTTGCGCTCGGCGAAATAAGTTGCGGTCTCGAAACCGAGACGATAAAGGCCGGGCGTCAGGGCTTCTTTCTCGGGCAGCAAGTCGGAGCAGCGACCGTCCTGGTCGGTGCGCGCCGACGCGAGCAGGCGCCAATTGCCGGATGCATCCCGTTTTTCCAGGCGAACGGGAACATTCCTTGCCGGTTGTCCCTGGGCGATATCGAGAATGTGGGTTGAAATGTGCGCCACAGTTGTTCTTATCTCGCGTCTTCTTCTTGAAGCCATTTTCTAAGACGTAATTGCGTTATTTGTCTTTGTTGCTCGGCAGCTTCCAGTAGTTCGGTTCTTTCGTCGTTGTTGAGGCGGCGCTGAATAATTTTCAGAATTTCTTCGGACGACTTGCCGGTCGCGCACACGATGAAGATGCGATTAAACCTGCGCTCGTATTCGCGATTCGCTTGGGCGAGCGCGGTTCGGATTGCATCGCCTCCCTGCGCAACATTGCGCTGCTCCTGGTCTGCCCAGACAGTTGATCGATGCGCCACTCCGTTCGGCGTGGATGATTCGCCGATTCGGGGATGGCTGCGAAAAGCTTCCAGCCACTCCGATTCGGGCAGTGATTGCCATATTTCGTCCGACGCAGCCAGCAGTACTTTTTCGTCCGGCAATGGCCTGCGCGCCGTGATTTTCTCCGCCCAGGCTTTTGAGCCACAGCAAGGCAGTATCTCATTCGCGGCTGCCGCACGGGGAAGAAAATTCCATCGTCGGAGGACTTCGCTCATAGCGTCTTTCTGTGCTCGCGCAGTTGCTGTAAAAATTCCGCAATGAGATTGGCAGCTACAGCGGCGCGATATCTGGCGGTGGAACGAATGTCGTCGATGGGCTGGATGGCCGCGGCAGCCGTCTTTCTGGCGGATCGGATTAGGTTTGGCTCGATTATTTTTCCCGTTACTAATCGCTCGACTTCGGTGAGGCGAAGCGGAATTGGGGCTACGCTGCCGGCAGCGATGCGAATGTCTTCGATCGTGCGTGAAGCTGGATTGCTGCCGTTTTGTTCGCGGAGGCGGCCTAGCGCGGCGATGCTCACTTTCGAAATGGCTTGAGCATTGCGGGCTCCTACTTTGCGCGCGTAGTGAAGATAGTCTGAAAATTGTCGCCGCAGACAGATAGCTCGAATCAGTTCATCCGGCTGGAGGTTCATTTTCTTATAGGCGGTGTGGAAGGCGACGTAGGGCACTCGGCGCTCGCCGCGAATCGACACCAGGATTAGTTCGGCTTCGTAGGCCAGCAGCGCGGGCAGCGAATCGGCGGCAGGTGAGGCATTGACGATGTTGCCGCCTAGCGTTCCACGATTTTGATTGGCGATTCCGCCGGTCCAGCGGGCGGCGCTGGCCAGCATGGGAAATTCGCTGGAAATAATCTTGTGCTCGCGCAGTTGGGTGTAGGTGCAGGCGGCGCCGATGGTGATCTCGTGCGGTGAACTTTCTATGGTGCGCAGCTCGGGCAAATTCCAGATGCTCACTAGCTTTCGCGCTGGAAGTTTTCCTGCCGCGTATTGCACCATGATGTCGGTGCCACCGGCGATGGGGAGCCAGTTGGCCGGTTCATCCGCTAAAAGTTGGACAACGTCTTGCAGATTGCCGGGTGCGATCAGTTCGTAGTCTGCGGGATCGGACCTCATTCGCTGCTCCTGCGGCGCGCGGCTTGCGCGACGGCCTCGATGATTTGCGCATAGCCGGTGCAGCGACAGAGGTTGCCGGAAAGTCCTTCGCGAATGTCATCTGTTGTTGGATGAGGATTTTTATTCAGCAAATGGCAGGCGCTTAAGATCATGCCAGGAGTGCAGATGCCGCATTGGGCACCACCGCATTCGAGGAAGGCCGACTGCAATGCGCTTAATTGCGACTCGCGGGCGAGGCCTTCGATTGTCGTGATCTCGGAGTTCGCCGCTTGCAGGGCGGGGATGAGACAGCTATTCACCACTTGGCCATTCATCAAGACAGAGCAGGAACCGCATTCGCCTTCGCCGCAGCCCTCTTTCGCGCCGGTCAGCTTTAATTCGTGCCTTAGCACGTCTAGCAGTCTTTTCATGGGATTGACGCGGATGGTTTCGTGCTTGCCATTTGCGGTGAAGGAAACTTCGCATTTGCCGCGGCGCTCGGAGGGAACAGTCATCGCACCCCGTCGGCCGAGACTGTTTCGAAGATGTCTTCGGGTAGAAGTGGGATGGAGTTGAAGCGGGCGCCGAGCGCATCTTCGATGGCGTTGACGATGGCGGGCGCGGGACCATCCATAGGAAGTTCGCCGATGCCTTTAGCGCCGTATGCGCCGTGGACATTGCCCAACTCTTCGAAGAAGACGCGAATCTCGGGCAAGTCGGCGGACGTTGGCATGATGTAGTTTGTCATCTGGCCGTTCTGCATTCGTCCATTTTGCCAGACAACTTTTTCGTAGAGAGCAAAGCCGATGCCTTGCGCAACGCCGCCTAGGATTTGGCCTTTGGCGAGGATGGGGTGAAGGACTTTGCCGACCTCTTGCAGGGCGACGAAATCTTGGACAGTCGCGGTGTAGGTGGAGAGATCGACGGCAACTTCTGCAACATAGACTGCCCAGGCAAAGGTGGCATAGGCCTCGCCGCGATATTTTTCGTCATCCCAGAAAACGCCGGGAGGTGGATCATAGCGGGCGATGGAACGGAGTCGGCCGTGTTTTGCAATATGACTTTTGCATGCGGTGTGAAATTCCTCGGGTGAGTATTTGTCGCTGAGCGTGCCGTCGGCGATCAGGGTTTGCCTGATAGCTTGGGCGGCTGAACGCACGAGGTTGCCGACGACCATGGCTGTGCGGGAGGCAACGGTGGGGCCGCTGTTCGGAACATCATTGGTATCTGGCTGCGCGATGCGAACGTCGTCGTAGGGCAGATTGAGAGCTTCGGCTGCGATCTGGCAGAGAACGGTGTTGGTTCCCTGACCGAACTCGGTGCTGGAGACGAGGACGCGCACAGTGCCGTCGGCGCAGCCTTCTATGCCTACCATCGACGCTAAATAGCGCTCGCCTGAGCCGGTGAAGCCTGCGCCGTGAAGAAAGGTGGCTATGCCGATTCCTTTTTTGATTGGGCCGGTCTGGTTTTCTTGGACGAAGCGTTTTTTCTTGGCGCTGTAGTCGGAAAGCTCTAAGGCGCGATCCAGCAAATGGCCGAGATCGATTTCTTCGCGGATGATTTGTTCGGTAGTGGTGGTTTGGCCGGGCTTCAGGAAATTTCGGCGGCGAATTTCTATGGGGGAGAGGCCGACGGTTTGGGCGATGCGATCCATGTGGCGCTCCATGGCGAAGAGGCTTTGGGGTGCTCCGAAGCCTCGAAAAGCACCGTGGGGCGGCATGTTGGTGGCAACGGCCTTTCCGCGTATACGGACATTTGGCCAATGGTAGGGACCGCCAGCATGGATGGTGCCGCGCGAGAGGACCACGGAGGATAAGGTCGCGTAGGCGCCACCGTCGATGGTGAAATCGATTTCGCCGCCGAGAATTTTGCCGTCTTTGCTCACGGCGGTGCGATGACGGGTGCGCGAGGGATGACGCTTGGTGGTTGCCGTCATATCCTCGGTGCGGTCGTAAATGATTTTTACCGGATGGCCTGACTTCATTGCGAGCAGCGCGGCGTGGCCTGCGATGATCGAGGGATAATCTTCTTTGCCGCCGAAGGCGCCGCCGGTTTCCATTTGCACGACGCGAACTCTATCTTCTTCTAACGCGCACAACGCCATCAGCGCTTTGTGCACGTAGTAGGGACATTGCAGCGAACCCCAGACGGTGATTCCTTGCTCCGGGTCGAAGGCTGCGATCACTCCGTTGTTTTCGATGTAGAGCTGCTCTTGCGCGCCGGTCGTGTATTCGCCTTCGACGATGTAGTCGGCTTCGGACCAGACGCCATCGACGTCGCCTTTCGAAATTAGAAAGGTTTTGAAGGTGTTGTCGGTGCCCCAGATGATTTGCTCGCGGCGTTCGCTTGCCTCCATGGTGAAAATCGCGGGGAGATGGTCATATTCGAGCGCAACTGCGTCTACTGCTTTGCGCAGGAGATGGGGGTCGGCGTGCGCCAGGAGCAGAATTGGCTCCTCGGGATGATTCACTTTTCCGTCGGCTAGACAGGGCTGGTCCTCTCCGATGAGGGCGATGCAATTTTTGCCGGGAATGTCTTTTGCGGTGACGATGATGAATTCGCTCCAGTTAAATTGGGGAGCGAAGGAGATTTTCTTGATGATGCCGCGAGGAATCTGGCTGCGGACGGTGGCTCCGTGGAGCATACCGGGAAGGGTCATGTCGTCGATGTAGCGCGAAGCGCCGGTGACTTTGTCGCGGCCTTCTTTGCGCGGGACCGACTTGCCGATGATGTGCTCAGCACTCATGCAATCACGATACATGGACTGTCATCTCGAGCAAGGATGGATATCCTGGAGTTTGAGGCGAACTACAGATCCCTCGCTTCGCTCGGGATGACAATCCACTATTGAATAGACGAAAACGTTTCATTAGCGACTGATTTCGCGACCTCTTGCCTCTCCGCAAAACGCGCCGTCGCTGAACACGGGTTGACCACGTAGATAGGTCGCTTTCACTACGCCGCGTAATTTTTTTCCTAAGTAGGGTGATGTCAGATGACGATAATGCAGGCGATCTTCGGTGACGACGAGTTCGGCTTCGGGATCGAAGATTGCGAAATCAGCATCGCATCCTTCTGCGATGCGGCCCTTGTCGGCGGCGCACCCGGCCAGGCGGGCGGAGGCTGACGCCATCCAGCCCGCGAGGTCGACCAAGGAAAATTTTCGGCGGCTCGCTTCGGTCCACATTACAGGCAGCGCCAGGGAGAGGCTGGCGATGCCGCCCCAGGCGGTTTGAAAGCTGCCTTCTGCGAGTTTTTTCATCGCGGGAGGGCAGGGGGAGTGGTCGGTAGCTACTAGATCGATGGCTCCGTCTTTTAAGCCCTGCCATAATTTTTCGCGATTTTCACGCGAGCGAATGGGCGGGGCGCACTTGCACAAGGTGGCGCCGTCGGGAATTTCTTCCGCGCAGAAATGCAGATAGTGGGGGCAGGTTTCGACGGTTACCGGAAGTCCCTCGGCCTTTGCGGCGCACAATTCCGGAAGGGCTTGGCTGGCGGAGAGATGGACGATGTGCAAGCGGAATTTATATTCGCGGCAGAGTGAGAGCAGGAGGCGGATCGCAGAGAGCTCTGCTTCTTCCGGGCGCGATTGCAGATAGGTGGAGTAGCTTCTCCAATCTGCGCGTTTAGTTTGCAGATGGCACGTGGCTTCGTCGATGGGGCTGGGGAGTTCGGCGTGGACTAGCAATGGCAGGCCTGTTCTCGCGACGTGAGGGAGAGCGGCGCGAAGCTGTTGCTCGGTGACCATGGTGAAGCCGTCGATTCCGGGATGAATCAGGAAGCACTTGAAGCCGGGGACGCCGGCGGTGGCAAGCGGTTCGATTTCGGCTTGATTGTCGCTGACTACTCCGCCCCAAGGTAGCCAGTCGACGCGGCATTTTCCCTGCGCGGCTTGGCGCTTGGCGGTGAGCGCGGCGACTGTGGCGGTTGGCGGGAGACAGTTGAGCGGCATGTCTACCAGCGTTGTGTAGCCTCCGGCTGCCGCGGCCCGGGTAGCGGTTTCGAAGCCTTCCCAGTCGGTGCGGCCGGGTTCGTTGATGTGGACGTGAGAATCGACGAGGCCTGGGAGAATCGCGGCGTTGCCGAAGTCGAGGACTTCGAAATGTGGAGGGATTTTTTCGGCGGGAAGGTCTTCCGCCGAAATGAGGCCCGTGATTTTTCCTTCGCGCGCCAGGACCGCCCCGGAGCGCATTCCATTTGCGGTCACGATGCGGCGCGAAAGGAATGCTTGGCCGTGCATGACCGAGGCTATCGCGGGTCTCGGGGATTTTCAACTTTATCTCCTGTGAGCAACAACCTTCACCACCAAGGAGACGAAGGTGCACGAAGGAAAACGTTTGAGGATTTAGCATCTGCGCTTATACTTCCTTTCTTGACCGGCGGCTGCGAAAGAGTCCATGACGACCGATTTGCGCGCGGAGGCACGAGTAGGTAAGTTCAGCGTGGCCTTGACGATTACGCGATGACGGAGCCGACACACATGGACAAAACTTTCATGGCGCGCGCCATTCAACTCTCGCTGGAAAATGTCCGCTCCGGCAGCGGCGGGCCCTTTGGCTGCGTCGTCGTCAAAGACGGAGGCGTGGTTGCAGAGGGCGCGAATCGCGTTACGGCGACTAACGATCCGACGGCGCACGCCGAAGTGCTGGCGATACGGCTGGCTTGCCAGACCTTGGGCTGTTTCGAACTGAGCGGCTGCGATCTTTATACCTCTTGTGAACCTTGCCCGATGTGCCTGGGCGCAATCTACTGGGCTCGGATTGAGAAAGTTTATTTTGGCAATCTCGCCGAGGACGCTGCTCGGATCGGGTTTGATGATTCCGCCATATACGCCGAAATAACGCAGCCGCATGCGCAGCGCAAGATTCCTTTGATTCAGATGATGCGCGAAGAGGCGCTGGCGGCGTTTCGCGCTTGGCAGGAACATCCGGGGAAAATTCTTTATTGAGCGGATTGTTTTCTGTGCCTGCTTCTGTCGCGCTGTGCTTCTGGCAAAGAGCTTGAACCACGGGGGACACTGGGCGGCACCGGGGTCGCAACTCAAACACAAAACGGGGACGACTTTTGATCGATCGTTATTTCAAACTCAGCGAAAACCAGACCACGGTTAAGCACGAGATGCTGGGCGGGCTCACTACTTTTGTGACCATGGCCTACATCATTGTGGTCAATCCGCAGATTCTGGCGCAGGCGGGGATGCCGGCTGAGGGCGTGGTGTTTGCTACTTGCATCTCGGCGGCGGCCGCGACTTTGGTGATGGGCCTCTATGCCAATTACCCGATCGCACTGGCGCCGGGGATGTCGCTGAATGCGTATTTCACTTATGCGGTTTGCCTCAACATGCATGTTCCGTGGCAGACGGCGCTGGCAGTGGTTTTCTTTTCTGGCGCGGTTTTCTTATTGTTGACGGTGACTCGGGTGCGCGAACGGATTGTGAATGGGATGCCCGATTGCCTCAAACACTCCACGGCTACGGGCATTGGGATGTTTATTGCTTTTGTGGGATTGCGGAATGCGAAGCTGGTGGTGGCGAATCCGGCTACGTTTGTTGGGCTCGGAAGTTTTTCTGATAAGGAGGTGCAGACGGCTTGCTTTGGGCTGGCGCTGACGCTTGTGCTGATGGCTCGGAAAATCAATGGCGGAATTTTGATTGGGATTTTTGGAACTACGCTGGTGGGAATTCTGCGGGGGATTTCCCATTGGCCGGCCGCGTTGGTTTCTTTGCCGCATCCGTCTTCTACATTTCTTAAGCTGGATTTTCGCGGGGCGATTCATCTTGGCTTTTTGGAAATTGTGTTCGCGTTTTTGTTTGTCGATCTTTTCGACAATGTGGGCACGCTTGTCGGTGTGTGCGAACAGGGCGGATTTATTAAGGACGGGAAGATTCCTCGCGTGGGACGGGCGCTCGTGTCGGATGCGGTGGGGACGCTGTTTGGCTCGCTGACGGGGACGTCGACGGTGACTAGCTACATAGAGAGCGTGGCGGGCGTGGCTGCTGGGGCGCGCACCGGGTTGAGTAATGTGGCGGTCGCGGGGCTGTTTCTGATTGCTACTTTTTGTTCGCCTTTGGCTACCGCGATTCCGGCTTATGCTACGGCACCGGCGCTGATTCTGGTGGGCGCGCTGATGACACAGTCGATTTCGCATATCGATTGGAGCGAGTTTAGCGAGGCGGTTCCGGCGTTTATTACGATGCTGGCTACGCCTTTGACTTTTAGCATTGCTACTGGGATCAGCCTGGGGCTCATCGCGTATACGGTGGTGAAGATCGCGGCTGGCAAGTTTCGCGAGATTACCGTGCTGATATGGATTCTTACAGCGCTGTTTATCCTGCGTTATGTCTATCTCGCGGTTGCGTAGGTGCGAGTTTTTGTCACAGATGTTGTAGCAATCAGGCTTGCTACGGCATCTCTTAGAGAGGGCGCAAACCTCTGCCCGCTCGTTACAATAGAGAGATATGACTAGCTTGCCACTTCCGCTCGGAGTGTTTGTCGCCGGACTGATCTCATTCCTATCACCATGCGTGCTTCCGCTGGTGCCGGGATACGTTTCTTTAATCTCTGGCGTCGGTGTCGAGCAATTGAAGTTGCAAGAGGGACAGCTGTTTCGCAAGGTGATGCTGAATTCGGCCGCGTTCATTATCGGTTTCAGCATCGTATTTATTACGCTGGGGGCGATCTCGACCGAGGTCGGACAGGTGCTGGCGCAGTACAAGTCGCTGCTGGCGCGGATTGCGGGCGTGGTCATTATTCTTTTTGGGCTGCACCTTACTGGCATTTTTCAGATCAAGGCTCTGCTGGCGGATACGCGGCTGCATGGGCTTAAGGGCAGTCCTTCGGCGTGGGGCGCGTTTGTGATTGGATTTGCGTTTGCTTTTGGATGGACGCCTTGCGTTGGGCCGATTCTTGCGGTGGTACTGGGATTTGCGGCGGCTCAGGATACGGTGTGGAAGGGAATTTTTTTGCTGGCCATTTACTCGGCTGGGCTGGCTGTGCCTTTTTTGCTGACTTCGCTTGGCATCGAGCGCTTTCTGAAGTTTTACAATCGGTTTAAATTTCATATGCACGCGGTGGAAGTGGCTAGCGGAGGGCTGCTGATTGCGTTGGGGATTTTGCTGGTGATGGGGAGGTTTGCGCTGATTTCGGGCTATTTTTCGTTCTTGAATCGGTTCGCGCTGTAACGGCCGCGAACTGCAGGTCCCTCGCTTCGCTCGGGATGACAAGACTTCTTAAGCGATTGCTGGAAGTTGGTTGAGGTTATTTATGAAAAGAAATCCACTGATTCTGTTTTTTATCGCCGCCATTGTTGCGGCTATGTTGTTTGCGGGACTGCGCATGGCGCGCAATAATCGCGCCGGAAATTCTGGCAAAGCGCAACTCATTGGCAGCGCGGCTCCTGATTTCGATCTGCAGACACTCGATGGCAAGGATGTCAAGCTCTCGGATTTGCGTGGCAAAGCGGTTTTGCTGAATTTCTGGGCGACTTATTGTGGTCCGTGCAAGGTGGAGATGCCCTGGTTTGTGGAACTACAAAAGGAGTATGGGCCGCAGGGTTTCCAGATTATCGGTGTGGCCATGGATGACGCGAGCACAGAGGATATTGCCAAGTTCGCTAAAGATATGGGGGTCAATTATCCGATTCTGCTGGGAAAGGAATCCGTGGGCGAGAGCTATGGCGGAGTTAGCGTGCTGCCGACGACGTTTTTTGTTGACCGCGATGGCAAGCTGATTGCCCGCGAATTTGGCTTACAGAGCCGCAGCGTCTTTGTCGACCACATCAAAAAGGCGCTTAGTCAGGGGCAAGCGGTACAGGCTCGTAGGTAACTACGTAGGACCGCTAATTTGGAGTACTCTGAAATTTAGTTACTCTACTCAATGAAAATTCTTCTTTCGAGCGCGCTTTGCTTGTTGTCGGTGTGGGCGGCGGCGCAGGATAACCCGGTGCCGCAAACTTCGGTCGTGAAGCTGGCGCCGGTCGCGACGGTGACTGCGGTGCAGGGCAAGCCGGCTACTGTTTCGCTTGAATTTCGCGTGACTAGCGGCTACCACATTAATTCTAATCAGCCGAAGGCGGAGTATCTGATTCCTACGGTGCTTAAGGTGGAAGCGACTACGGATATCGTGATCGGCAAGACTACCTACCCGGAGGGGAAGGACACGAGCTTCGCGTTTGCTCCCGATGAGAAGCTGAATGTTTACACTGGAGATTTCAAAATCGACGTGCTGGTGCGCCCGTTGATGTCGGTGCAGACGGGAAAGTATGTCGTCCGCGGAACGCTTAAATATCAGGCTTGCGATAACCAGGCGTGCTATCCGCCGAAGCAACTTCCGGTTAGTTTTGACGTGAAGATCGCGAAGGCTGCAGCGGCTCCGCACAGAAATCCTGCACAAAGCCCGGACGTGCATCGGTAGGCGGCGTTCTCAGGGCATTCTTAAAGAACATTCTTAGAGGACGACTGAGCGGGCGTGATCGAGTTGGCGGGTCAGCGTGTCGATTTTTGCTTCCAGCACGTGGCGAATGGAAAGCATTCCTAGCAGACGTCCGTCTTCGTCGACAATCGGCAAGTGGCGGTAGTGGCGCTCGACCATGGTGGCGAGCGCTTCGGCGGCGGTGGTAGCGCGGGTCGCCATTTCGACGGGCGTGGTCATGACCTCGCGGATTGAGGTTTTGCGCGCGTCGCGTTCGCCGAGGGAGAAACGGCGCAGGACGTCGCGCTCGGTGAAGATTCCGGCTACGCGATGGTTTTCGTCGATCACGGCGACTGCGCCTACGTGACGATCGAGCATCGTTCTGATGGCTTTCTCGGCGGTCGCTTCCAGAGGAACTGAAGCTGCTTCCGCGTCGCACATTTCCAGAATATTCATTGGTTCACCTTTTCGTTTACTGTCGACTTCTTGTCACTTCCTCGCCGGCAGATCGTTCTTGAATACCTTGCCGTCCTTCATCACAAAGCCGACGCTCTCGAGGATCTTTGTATTTGCCAGAGGATCGCCCTGCACGGCAATTACATCGGCATAGGCTCCGGGAGCAATCACGCCCAGCTTTCCTTTCATATCGAGCAGTTCGGCGGCGCGCGAGGTTGCGCTTTGGATGGCCTGCATCGGAGTCATGCCAAAGTCGACCATGCGGGGAAATTCCTGTGCGATCGACTCGGTCCAGGGAATGCCGCCCATGTCGGTGCCGAAAGCGATTTTCACTCCAGCCTTTAGTGCTTTGCGGAATGAGACTTCGTGCTCGGAGGCTCGCTTGCGATCACGCTGGCCTTCGGGTGTATCGGCAGGCGCCCAGTCGGTGTAGTAGACGCTCAGCGTCGGGCAGAGCCAAGTGCCCTGGCGGAGCATTTGGGCGATCTGCGCGTCGGTGAGAACAAGCCCGTGCTCGATGGAGTCGCATCCGCCGTCGAGAGCGCGCTGCATGCCTTCGCCTCCATAAGAGTGGCACGCCACTTTTTTTCCCCAGCCATGGGTTTCATCGACAATTGCGCGGAGTTCTTCAACGGTCAGAGTTGGCTGTGACACTAGTTCGCCATTCTTGCCGACCCAAGAGCGGTGGGTCATGTAGACCTTGATCCAGTCGGCGCCGTGGTCGAGTTGCTCGCGGGCGGCTTTTCGGGCTTCGACGGGGCCATCGATGATCTGGACTCCCTTGGGCACTTCGATCTCGGGCGCGTAGCCCTCGAGGGGATATCCACCGGTGGTCGAGATGGCGCGAGTGGAGACAAAGAGGCGCGGACCGGGAATGTATCCGCCTTCGACGGCCATTTTGATGCCGACGTCGCCATAGCCGGCACCTTCGGTTTCCATGTCGCGGAGCGTGGTGAATCCTTGTTCGAGAGCGCGGCGGACGGAGACGGTAGCTCGCGCCGCGCGGAAGGCCAGCGGATATTTGAGGAGCTGGATATCGTATCCACCCTCGGCGAGATCTTCGCCTTGCAGGAAGATGTGGGTGTGAGCGTCGATCAGCCCAGGGAGCACAGTGGCTTGCGAGAGATCGATCACCTCCGCGCCAGCAGGAAGATGGGCGCTGGCTTCGTCAGAAACGTCGCCAATTATGTCACCGCTGACAGTGATGATCTGATTGCGGCGCGGAGCATTGGACGCGCCGTCAATCAGCACACCCGCTCGGATGTATTTCACCTTTCGCAGCGTCATCGCGCTTGCGGTAGTTGTGTCAACAATTTGTGTCCAACCGCGAAAGGACGAACAAAGGATGGCCAAGAGAATAAGGGAGCGCTTCACCGCAACCTCCGGAAAGGCTGGATTGTACTCTAAGGGGCGAATATTGCCGGGAGAAATCTCAGACGATGGTCATAAAGCGGAAAGGTGGGGGCGGGGCGCGATACGGAGAACGAAGCCAGCGGGGCCGGAAGCATAGTCGATATCGCCGTTGCCGGCAAATACCAGCGATGCTCCGGCGCCTTCTAGCAGGCGGGTGGCAATCGCTAGTCTGACGCGGCGCAAAGCCGCCACAGAAGGGGGAATGGCGACGGCGGAGTTGCGTTTTGCGGGTTGACTCGTGGGATTTGGATCGGCTTTGGGAAAATTCGGCTCGCGACACATGGGGTCAGCCTCGGCGCGCAGCACAGTTCCGGCTGGACCTTCTCCTAGTAGTAGTGTGATCTTGCCTCCGGTGGGTTGAGCATCGATCAGGGATGCGATTAAGTATTGCAAAGCCAGCTTGAGCCGGGCCTCGGGCAACGAAAGGGTTGCCGCGCAGGTGCCGACGAGGCGCAACTGCAGACCGCGCACCGCTGCTATCGAGGATAGCTCATTGATCACGCTGCTCAAGGCCGGTGCCACCGCGGCGGGGCGGGCTTGAGGCTCGGACTGTTCGGCTTCGAGATACTCCCTCATTAACTGAATCATGCCGATGATTTTTTCGATGTGTTGCAGTGCAACGGCGACGCTTTCTTGCTGCTGCTCGACAGCCTCTTCGATGGGAAGTTCGCGGGGAAAGTCGAGCGATAGCTCAAGCGAACAGCGCAAGCTGGTGAGCGGCTGGCTCAGCGAATGAAGGAGCTCGCCGAGCACGTCTTGCCCGGGCGACGATTCTACGCAGGACTGTGAACTGGCGCTCATGCCGATGCTCCTTCGGGATTCATCTGATAGCCGACGCCACGGACGGTGTGGATGAGGCAGGGGGAAAAGCCATCGTCGACTTTGCGGCGTAGATAGTTGATGTAGACATCGACTACGTTGGTGGTGGAATCGAAGGTGAGATTCCAGACATGCTCGATGATCATGGCACGAGTCAAGCGGCGTCCGGCGTTGCGCATCAGGTATTCGAGCAAGGCAAATTCCTTGGTGGTTAATTCAATGTGACGGCCGGCGCGCGCAACTTTGCGTTCGACGCGATCGAGAGAAAGATCGCGGACAGTGAGAATGGACTCGGAGGGCAGATGACTGCGGCGCAGCAAGGCGCGGGCGCGCGCGGAAAGTTCGAGATAGGAAAACGGTTTTACCAGATAATCGTCGGCGCCGGAATCTAGGCACTGCACGCGGCCTTCAATGCGGCTGCGCGCGGTAAGGATCATGACCGGCAAGCTGGCTTTTTTCTGGCGCAGGCTTTTCAGGAGTGACAAGCCATCGAGGCCAGGCAGATTCAAATCGAGGATGACCAGGTCGTAATCGAACTCCATCGCCATGGAACGACCTTGATTGCCTTCGCTGGCAATATCCACCGCATGATGTTCGGCTTCAAATCCTTTGCGGATAAAACTGGAAAGTGCTGTGTCATCTTCGACAATAAGGATTCTCATGAGATTGTTCTAAGCGGGTTAATTCTGAGGTCGATTCTTATTCTCGACGTGATGGGCGGAGAGCACAAGATAACCGCGCCGTTCGAAAGGACGTAGTTTGCGGAGTTAGTAAAGGGAATCGCGAACAACCGGAGCATCGGGTTGTACGCTAACTTCGCGCGCCGCGGTTGCGACGCCACCGAAGCCAGGGCGAGGACGCCCCTTCGGCACTCGGGACGGCCGGCAAGGAGGCCGGCGCTACTTATCGGGCAAGTCTTCTACACGCCCAGCGTCGAGCGAATCGCGACGACGATAGACTCCGCCAGGCGATCCATCTGTTCTTTTGATTCTGCTTCGATCATCACACGCGCGAGGGCTTCAGTGCCGGAGTAACGTACGACCACACGGCCATTGCCATCGAGTTCGCGCTCGGCGGCTGTGATCGCCGCATGGACGGGAGAAATCTCGGCGAACGGAGTTTTGTGTTTCACCCGGACATTTCTGATCGTCTGCGGAAACACTTTCAGATCGCTGACCAGGTCGGCTAGTGGTTTGCCGGTCCGGGCGATGATCTGGAGTATGCGAAGCGCGGTTAGGAGTCCATCGCCGGTGGTTGCGTCGCCGTCGCGAAAGAGGATATGACCGGACTGCTCACCGCCGAGCGTTGCCCCGACGCGCTGCATTTCTTCGAGGACATATTTGTCGCCGACGTTGGCGCGGAGCATCTGGATACCAGATCGTTTGAGGGCGATCTCCAATCCCATATTCGACATGGTGGTCGCCACGACGGTGTTATTGGCGAGGGCGCCGCGCGATTGCATTTCACGCGCTGCCACCAGCAGAACGGCATCTCCGTTGACTACGCGTCCGCTGGCATCCGAAAAAAGAGCGCGATCGGCATCGCCATCGAAGGTAATGCCCAGGTCGAAGCGACCCTGCTCGCCGGCAATAGCGTGGTCGGCAGCGAGGCTGTCGTAGACATGACGCGCGACCACTTCCGGATGGAGTGCGCCGCAATTCTCGTTGATATTTTGACCGTTAGGACTTGAATGAAGGAGCGTAGTTTTGATTTTTAGCGCGCGAAATAATTCTGGGGCTTCGGCGGCGGCGGCGCCGTTGGCGCAATCTACGGCGACACGAAGCGCGCTCAAATCGGTCGCAATGCTGGCTGCGAGCCAGCGGACGTAGGCGTGGCGCAGCGCTTCATCGCCAGGAAGGCTTGACACCTCGGGGGTTGAATCGGCCGCTGCATCGGGCACAGAAGCCGCCCCCCCCTGAAGCAGCGCGAAAATCTCTTTTTCAATTGCCAGCTCGCGAGCGTCGGGCAGTTTGTAGCCGTCGCGGGAAAAAACTTTGATTCCGTTGTCGGTCCAGGGATTGTGGGATGCAGAGATGACGACACCGGCGTCGAATCCCTGGGAGCGGGCGAGGAAGGCGACTCCGGGCGTGGTGATTACGCCGGCGCTGCGGGTTTCGACACCGACGGATGCCAGTCCTTGGAGGAAAAGGTCGGCGATCCAGCGACTGGAGGCGCGCGTGTCCTGTCCAATGACTACACGTGCTTTGGCATTGGTGCGCAAGAGATCGTGGCCGAGGGCGCGGCCGATCCAATAAACGCTGTCACGCGTCAGCGGAAATTCACCCGCGACGCCGCGAATTCCGTCGGTACCGAAGAGTTGTCTGATTTGGGTCATGAATGGTCGATGGTCGTTAGTCGATGGTCGTTGGTCGATAGTCGTTGGGCGTTTGATCGTCGCTCGCTGACAGTGCATCGTAGATTCGAAGTTCGCGGACGACTATCGACTAACGACCATCGACTGTCTTATTTTTTTGGTCTGCCAGTCCTTCCATGATAACCGTGACGCGAATCGGAACGTGATGCACGACCTGGATCAGAGGATCGGGAACGTAGGCTTGGGTCACAAAACTGGCGCGGGTCATGGCTCCGCTAACGTCGACGGGATCGGTGGTGGCAGCCTCGACGGCGTCGACGCGGCGGCGAGGGCCGGCGATCATCACATTGCTTGGATCAGCGACTACCTGGGCCACGTGCATGCCGCTGGCGAAGTTCCCGGTCACACGCGGACGCACCTCAACCATGCGCGTGGCGCGATTATCGAAGGAGAGATGAAACTGGCCGGGGATGATCTGCACTACGTCCAATTCCTGCGGCACGTGGACATGGCGTGCCGTCAAATCGAAGGTTTGCTCTCCGGGCCGCACTTGGGCGAGATCGATATCGGCCCGCACGTCTTCGGCCTGGAGACGATGAATGACGCGCTCCGGTCCGCGTATGCGAATCTGGGCTTCGGTGAAGCTGGCGGAATCGATTTCCAGATTGTCGGGAAGATTGTGGAACTCGATGGGAACGTGCATTTCGACTTCGGCGATGGGATCGCGCGCCACCACCAGCCACAGGCCGATGGCGAGCAGCAGAGAAATGATTTTGAGACCGATATTGTGTACGAAAATCCGGTGAAAAAAACTGCGCTGTGCGAAGGGCGGCATTAGTCGTCCCTTCCAGCATCTTGCCTGCGCGAGACCTGCGGAGTGGACGATTCCTGTTCGACGAAGGTTTCTTCCATGGCGCTCGGGAGCGTGTGCGCGGGAGCATAGCGGCGCAGGAGATTGCTGAGACGCTCGCGCAAGCGCTCCACCGTCAAATCGCGTTCAATGCTGCCCGCTACGGCCACGCTGATGGTTCCGGTCTCTTCGGAAATGATGACCGCGACGGCGTCGGTTTCTTCGGTGATGCCAATGGCGGCGCGATGGCGCGTGCCGAGTTGGGTGGAGAGTATAGGATTCATCGACAGTGGTAGGAAACAAGCGGCAGCTGCAATGCGATCGCGCTGCACAATAACGGCACCATCATGGAGAGGAGCGGAGGGACGAAAAATCGTGGCCAGCAGATCGTAGGAAAGGCGGGCATCGAGCGCCACGCCACTTTCTATGTAAGTGCGGAGACCGATCTCGCGTTCGATTACGATTAGAGCGCCGGTTTGATTTTGGGAAAAAAGATTGGCCGCTAAAACAATATCGTCGTAAACATCGGCTACTGAACTGCTGGACCGCATCAACGAAAGACGGCTTCCGAGATTAGCGAGGGCGTGGCGGATTTCCGACTGGAAGACGACGATGAGCGCGAAGACAACATAGGGCAACATGGTGCTGAGCAGCCAGTTCAGCGTGCGCAATTCGCCGAGGCGGGCGAGATAAAAAGCCAAACCGAGAGCGGCCACGCCGACCAGCATCGGCGCCGCCCGCGTACCTCGCACCAGTGCGAGGAACTGGTAAAGCAGGATCGCGACGAGCGCGATGTCCAAGATCGAAATGACCGAGATCGCCGAGATGTGCGACCAGATCAGCGACGGCGTCACGTCACCCTCACGTTAGAAGTTGAACTGATTTCATTCTAATGCAGTGCAACCGATGCGGTGCATCCAAGGCAAGCCGTTACTACCGCTAGCCGGATTCCAGTTCATTGCGCTCGGTCGCGGTGATGCGTGCGCGAATTCTTCCGCGGGCGAGGCGGGCCGACACATCTTCGCCGGTATTGACCTTTGCCGCATCTTTTAAGAGTTGTCCGTTGGCGTCGAAGACCAGGGCGTATCCGCGATTCAGAATCGCTATTGGCGAAAGCGCCTCCAGGCTAGCGTTTTTGCGATCGAGGGCGCCGCGGAGCTCGAGCAATCGCGTGTGGGTGGCGGCGGTGAGGTTGGCCACCTGCGCGTCCAAGCCTTGGCGGACCGCGGCCAGTCGGCGGCGCGCGTCGTAATGGCGAACGGCGGCGATGGTGCTTTCGCAGCGCCGATGAAGTTGATCCAGCAGCTGGCGTTCTGCCCGCTCGAGGCGGAAACGCTGTTCGTCGAGTTTCTGCTGGCGGCGATGGATGCCATCCATCATGCGGGCGAAGGCGCGGTGTTGCGCGCGCTCGGTCAGATCCTGGCGGGCCATTAGCAGGCGGTAGCGCACGCCATGCTCCAACCGGCGGTATAACTCTTCGGCCTGGGCTTCGATCTCCTGGCGCGAACGGATAACGAGTTCGGCAGCCGCCGAGGGCGTGGGAGCGCGCAGGTCCGCGACAAAATCGATGATGGTGAAATCGGTTTCGTGGCCGATGGCAGAGATTACGGGGAGCTTTGAGTTTGCGACTGCGCGGGCGAGGCCCTCGTGATTGAAGCAGGCGAGGTCTTCTACGGAGCCTCCGCCGCGCGCGATGATGATGACTTCGACCGAATCGCGGGCAGCGGGCGCTTGGTTGAAGTGGCGCAAGCCGGCTATCACCTCGCCCGGCGCCGCGTCTCCCTGGACCTGCGCGGGATAAATGAGCACGTTGGCGGAGTGGTGACGGCGGGCGAGGATGTTGAGGATGTCGCGGAGCGCGGCTCCCTGCGGCGAAGTGATGACGCCGATTTTTTGTGGCAGGGGCGGAATCGGCCTTTTTCTTGCAGCTTCGAACAATCCTTCGGCCTGCAACCTTGCTTTCAATTGTTCGAAGGCCAGCTGCAGGGCACCGGCGCCTTTGGGCTCCATGAATTCCGCCGAGATCTGGAGTTCTCCGCGATCTTCATAGACGGTGATGCGGCCGCGGACGGTGACGTGGAGGCCGTTTTCGGGGCGGAAGCGCAGCAGCTTTGCGCTCGAGCGAAAGATCACTACGCGAATCTGCGAGCTTTCTTCTTTCAGGGTGAAGTACAAATGGCCGGAGTCGGGAATTCGAAGGTTGGAAATTTCACCTTCTACCCAACAGTCGGAATATTCGCGCTCGATGTGGGAGCGGACGGCGGAGACGAGCGCGCGGACGGTCCAGACCCGGCGCTCTGGGGGGCGAAACTGGAAGCCGAGTTGGTCGGGCGTCGCCATGAATGTTTTTCGCGAACCAGCCGGCAAGCTCTAACGTTTGAGCCGTCCAATCACATAGAGAATAAACGACAGCACGATACTGATCAGGATGGAACTGGCGAGCGGAAAATAGAAAGTTGTGTTTTTTCCTTTATAGAGAATGTCGCCCGGCAGGCGGCCTAGCGGCGGGGCCGTTCGCCCGAGGAGCATGACGATGCCTCCAATTACTATCAGGGCTATGCCGAGGATCACGAGCAGTCGTCCGATTTCCGCCATGCTTCGAGTTTAACTCCGGCGGCTGACATAGAACGTTGGTTCCCGGAGTGACGTTGATTTGAGATGCAGATGTATTCTAAATTCGTCCGTAAATCCGACTGATGACGATACTTCAGACCCCGCGGCTCAGACTCCGCGAGCTCACTGCGTTCGATGTTGACTCGCTGGCGCGTATTCTTTCCGATCCTGAAACTATGCGCTATTATCCTGCGCCCTACGATCGCGCTGGCGTGGAGCGATGGATTGAACTGAATCGAGAGCGCTACCGGGTGGATGGTGTGGGACTCTGGTCGATGGAGTTAATTGAGACGGCGGAGCTGATTGGCGATTGCGGAATCGTTGCGCAGCAGGTTGATGGCGAACGCATGTATGAAATTGGATATCACTTGCGCCGCGATTTATGGAGAGGGGGGCTTGCGACCGAGGCGGCTGCCGCTTGCCGTGATTGGGGCTTTGCACATTTGAAAGCTAAGCGTTTGATTTCGCTGATTCGTCCGGAGAATGTGGCTTCGCGGCGCGTTGCTGAGCGCGTCGGCATGAGTCTCTGGAAGGAAGCGGAGTGGCGTGGGCTTTCGCACTGTGTTTATTCCGTGGGGCGGATTGAAGGCTCCCTCAGCGGCTAAAAGCCGGTGTCGAGGCGAGACTCACTGGCGCAGCGGTGGATCGCTGTGCTACCCAAGAGCAAGAGCACGTTTGCAAGTTGGTGCAGCGAAGAAATGCCATCATCGATGCGGAGGGGAAGGAGGGGTAGAGCTCCTTCGACTTCGCGGGCCATTCGCTTCGCGTATGGCTCGGCTTCGCTTAGGATGACACCCTAGGGATATTTTGCCATGCCGAAGAAATCTAGCGCTCCTTTTGTTCTTGCCGAGGCTCTGCTCGCGGCTTTCGACACGAACGATCGCATCAACCAATATCTCCTGGATTCTCTGCCTGCCGAGGCTTGGCGCGCGGAACCTCCGGGAAAAAAGGGAAGGGACATCGCGGGCGTAGTTGCACATATGCACAATGTCCGAGTCATGTGGCTGAAGGCTACGAAGGGAAGGATTCCTGAGCAACTTGATCGCTTCACGGTGACGCCAGCGCAGGCCAAGAAGGCGCTGGACGGCAGCCGAACTGCGCTGCGAGAGGTCCTTGAGGCATCGCTCGCCGGGGATGGGCGCGTTAAGGGATTTCGTCCGGATGTGGCCGGATTCTTCGCTTATCTGATTGCGCACGACGCTCATCATCGCGGACAGGTCACCATGCTGGCGCGCCAGGCGGGGCATGCGATTCCGCAGAAGGCGACGTTCGGCATGTGGGAGTGGGGCGTGCGTTAAACTGAAAGACGAAACTGGAAACGACCGCAATGCAGAATCGATAGAGCCAGCCAGCGAATGCACAAAGCCACAATTCTGTTCAATCCCAATTCCGGGCGGCGCGGAAAGAAGCGCGACGCGGAGTTGAATCATGCCATCGGCATTATTCAATCGGCGGGCGTGCGAACTGAGCTTACGGTTTGCCGCTCCAGCCAGGAGGCTACAGATAATGCACGCTGCGCTGTGGCGGATGGAAGCGACACGGTGTTTGCTTGCGGGGGAGATGGGACTATCCACGATGTAATACAGGGATTGGCTGGTACGTCGGTTGCGCTCGCGATTCTGCCGTTTGGCACAGCCAATGCATTGGCCCATGATATCGGTGTTCCGCTTCGTCCCAGCGCAGCGGCTCGGGTCGCGGTTAGTGGCAAAGTTCGCCGCGTTCCGCTGGGGCGGATTGAGTATGAGAGCCTCGACGGCAAGGCTAGCTCGCGCTACTTTACGGTCGCTGCCGGGATGGGAGTCGACGCGCATCTCTTTTATAAGCTGACTTCTCATCACAAGAATCGTGGAGGCATGGCGGCGTATTACTTCAAAGCGTGGCAGCTGTGGGCGACTTATAACATGCGGCGATTTGAGGTTGACTACACTGACGACGGCGGGGAGCGCCACCACGCTTCACTTACTGAACTTTTGGCGGTGAGGATACGCTTCTTTGGAAATGTGCTGCGCGAACTGCTTCCGGGAGCCTCGCTTGATTGTGGTTATGTGCGCGCGGCGATGTGCCGCACCGCCAGCCGCAACGCTTATCTGCGATATGTAGTTGGAGCGCTGCTCGGCCAGCATTGGAGTGTGAAGGGAATCGATGTGTTGAGTTGCTCGGAGATTGTTTGCCGGCTGCCGGCGGGCGCCGATGGTCATCCGGCTGGCTCTGGGCAGCGCGTTTATGTTGAGGCCGATGGGGAATTGCTGGGACGATTGCCGGCGCGGCTTACGATGGTGCCTGATGCGCTCTCGTTGGTTGTCCCAGCCTAGGCGGCGCTCGGCGACCGTCGTTATCACCTTTCGTGTTATAAATCGCGTATGCCTACCGGACGCTCGGGATCGATTCGCCTCTTTCGAATCTTCGGCATCGACGTCTTTCTGCATTGGTCGTGGTTCCTGCTGGCGTATTACGAGATCAATGCGCGCAAGGGCGCGTATTCCTCGATCGGCTGGAATATCGCGGAATACCTGGCGCTGTTTCTGATCGTGACCATTCACGAATTTGGCCATGCACTGGCTTGCCGTCAGGTCGGCGGAGAAGCCGATCGAATCGTCCTCTGGCCCTTTGGCGGAGTTGCGTATGTGAATCCGCCGCAGCGTCCCGGGGCTACGCTGTGGAGCATTGCGGCGGGGCCGCTGGTGAATGTGGTGCTCGTTCCCATCATCCTGCTCGTCAGGCAGATGAGCCTCGTGTCGGTCGGGCCCGACCTGCCGAAGTTCGCAGATGCTGTTCTTGTCATCGACGTGGGACTACTCGTTTTCAACATTCTCCCCATCTACCCGCTGGATGGCGGTCAGATTCTTCGCTCGTTGCTCTGGTTTGTGATGGGGCGCGCTCGCAGCTTGCTCGTCGCCTCCATCCTCGGACTCGTCGGCATCGCTGCGTTCATCGGTTACGCGATATTGAAGGGCAACGCATGGCTGGGCGCGATCGCTTTCTTCTTGCTACTGAATTGCTGGAGCGGGTTACAGCACGCGCGCGCTTTGCTGCGCTTCGCGAAGCTGCCGCGAAGATTTGAATACTCCTGCCCGTCATGCCAGGCGAGCCCGCCGATTGGGGAATATTGGAAGTGCGGAAAATGTGGGAACGCTTTCGATAGTTTCCAGACAGGGGCGGTCTGTCCGCACTGCGCGACGCGATATGAGGGAACGAGGTGTCTCGATTGCGGCGCGACGAATCCGATGGGCGCATGGTCGACTCACGGTGTGACCGTTAATTCGAGTTTGCCGACGGCTCACGTTTAAGTCGCGTACACTCTAGCGAACGCCTTGGAACCGGTAACCCACTTTTTATTTGGCGCGTGTATGGGCCGCGCCGGACTCAATCGCAAGACGGCGCTGGCCACGGCTACGCTGACGCTCGCGGCTGAGGCTCCTGACCTGGATGTGCTCAGTCGGTTTGGAGGGTCGGCGTTTGGGTTGAACCATCATCGCGGGGTTACCCATTCTTTTCTGGGCGTGCCAATTGTCGCGGCTGCGGTTGTGGGATTCGTTTATCTCGTCTGGCGGATGCGCGGGCGCAGGGTGCGAAATCCTGATTTGCCTCCCCGCTGGGGATTACTGTTTGGCTTCGCTTGCCTGGCGGGGCTTAGCCACATTCTGCTCGACTTCACTAATAACTATGGAGTGCGACCGGTTTGGCCGTTCTCGGAGCGCTGGGTTTCTTGGGACATTGTCTTCATCGTTGAGCCGGTGCTTCTTGTCATGATGACTCTGGGTCTAATCGTTCCGGCGTTGTTCTCGTTGATCAATGATGAGATTCGATCTGGTGACACATCTTCCCGCGGGATGCCGGGGGGAAGGCTAGCTGCAACGCTCGCTTTGATCGCGGTGTTTGGCTATTGGGGGCTGCGCGATTATGAACATCGGCGCGCTGTGGCCGCGCTGGAGGCGCGGAATTATCGGGGAGCGGATGCGGTGCGGGTGTCGGCTTATCCGTATTGGGTGAATCCGTTTCGCTGGCATGGGGTGGTGGAGACGCGTGACTTTTTTGCCACGATGGATGTTAATTCGCTTGCGCCTGAGGTCGATCCTGAGGGAGAAATGCAGGTTCGCTACAAGCCGGAGGAGACGGCGGTCACTTTGGCGGCTAAGAAAAGCTATCTTGGGCGCGTTTATCTGAGTTGGGCGCAATATCCCATTACTGAGACTGAGGAACTGGATAGCAATCCTGTCGATAATGGGCGGCCGGCGTATGTGGTTCGGTTTCGCGATCTGCGGTATGACTATCCGGGGCGGAATCGGCGGGCTACGCTGGGCGCGTTTGTGCTGCTGACGCGCGATTTGCGGGTGGTGGAGGGAGAGATGGGCGCTAAGTAAAAGCTAGCGCCCTCAGGGGCTAAAGCCCCGAGTTCAAGCGGTATTAATCGCAGCGGTGAACCGCTGCGCCAGCACCCAAAAACAGGATGTCATTGGAGCGCTGCGCCCCCTAAGAGAAGAAGCGGATCTTCTTTCGAGGCCATGTTGGCGGGGAAATGGATGCCGCGCGCAGACATTAAGGGATGAGTAGGGGTCCTTCGACTACGCGGAATGATTCGCTTCGCGAATCGTCCTGCTGCGCTCAGGATGACACTTTCTTCTCCCTTTTTTTGCGATTACTTCAGGCCTTCTACCAAGTAGAGGTCGGCTAGCATGCGGTGATAGCCAAAGACGCAGGTTTTGGCGTCTGGGGTCATCAGGATGGGGCCGATGGTTTCGACTCCGGCCGGATCGGAGGGCATGAGTTGTCGCCAGAGGGTGCGCTGGCCCGTGCGGAGATCCAGGCGATAGACTTTCGCGGGCAGTTCTCCAGGCTGGTAGATGTAGAGCGATGTGCCGTCGGCGCTGAAGGTGATGGGCTGTTCTCCAGGATCGAGGCCGGGAATGATGCGCGGCTCACCGCCCGCAATGGGAAAGAGATATCCCTTCTGGTCGGCGCCGATTCCGGCTACGGTTTGGGAGTCGGGAGAAATTACGAAGGCGGTGCCGCTGACTCCTTCCGGAGAAATCGGCTGGTCTTTGCCGGTTGCGGGATCGCGGACGTAGAGGCGTTCGCCTTTGCCGGTTTCGTTGCCGGAGAAGAGCACGCGCTTGCCGTCTGGAAACCAGTGGGCCCAAGCGTGATTGATGGTGTCTTTCGTCAGATCTTTTGCCTCGCCTGCGCCGGTGGTCAACAGCCTCAGCTGGGAGGGTGAATCCTGGGTCTGGGCAATTACGGATTTGCCGTCGGGTGATAGTGAGACTGCTCCGCCCTCGCCTAAAAGCACGGCGGGCGAGCCATCGGTTTTGCGGATGTAAACGGCGTAGGATAATCCGCCGGACTTGGAGTAATCCAGCGAACCGCCGCCGCCTTCTTCGTCGAAGAGAAGAGTCTTTCCGTCTCCCGATAAATCGGCCGGGTAGGTGTAATCCAACCACGAGAGATCGTGCTGCTTATTGTCGTCGGCAGTCATGCCGATTAATTCGCGACGCCAACTGGCGCGCATCAGGAGGACGCGGCCGTCTTTGAAGATATCGAAGATCATTACCGCGCCGGGCAGGCGGAGGACCATGCGCTCTTTGCCGTCGAGTGTCGTGGCGTAGAGAGTGCGATCGACGCCTGATTTGCTGGCGGTGAACCAGATTTCTTTTCCGTTGGGCGCCCACGCGAGGCCTTGAATGGTGAACCATTCGCCGGAAAGCTTCTTCATATGCCCGGACAAATCGACGACCGCGAGCGAACCGCTGTCGTCTCCCTGGACGGGGTGATCGATGAAGGCGATCAGGTCTCCTTTGGGAGAGACGCGGGGATGGCCGATCCAGCCGCCGGTTTCGTAGAGCGGCTTGCCGATGGGGAACTCTAAGCGGTTGCGGCCACCGAAATCGCGGACCACGGCGAGGTTGGTTCCGTCGGCGGCCCAGTCGGCCCATTGGACTTGTTCGAGGACTTCGCGGGGCGCGCCGCCGACCAACGGGGCGCGGGCGAGCGTTCCCATGTTGACCCAGGTGCCGATGGCTTTGCTGTTGAGCAAGACCGCCATTTCAGAGGCCGACGATACGGACACGAGTTGAGTGCGGCTCAGACCCATGGAACGCGCTTCTGGCGCCTCGGGGCGCGCAGTGAATACATCCACGGGTCCGCCTTGCCAGGCGGCGCTGTAGAGAATGGTCTGCCCGTCTGGAGCAAAGCGGGCAGAGCGGATGCTGCCGCGCCGGAAGGTAAGTTGACGGTAGGTGGGCGGTTGCAGGGGAGCGGGCGAGAAAAGCAATTTGCCGCCGTAAATGCCTGCGGCGATCGCCAGCAGCACGACCACGGCGAAAAGCAGCGGAGGGACGGCGGACTTCGAACGCGGCGCAGCGAGGTTGCTAGCGCTCGCGCCTGTGCTCACGATCGAAGACGATGAGTGTTTCGCCGACGACTCTGAGGGGCTCGTTTCTGCGACAACCGAGGTGCGTGAGGAATCAATCGAACGCTTCAGGCGCTTGAGATCGGCTCGCAGTTCTGCTGCGGTCTGGCAGCGGAGATCGCGATCTTTTTCTAAGGCTTTGCTAATGGTTTCTTCCAGCTTTGGCGGAAGTTGCGGGCGGAGGCGGGTGGCAGTGGTGGGCGTGCGATTGAGGATGGCGTCGGTGATGACGGCGGAAGTTTCGCCACGAAAGGGCACGACGCCAGTGGCCATTTCGTAGAGCACGACGCCAAACGAAAACAGATCGGTGCGGCCGTCGAGCTCCTTGCCGCGCAGCTGCTCGGGCGACATGTATGCGACCGTACCGACGGCGGTTCCGGGACTGGTGAGATCGAGGTTGCTGGCGTCGGCGCGGGTGGGCGAATCGTCCAGGGGGGTGCTCTTTGTGCGCGCGACCTTGGCTAGACCAAAATCCAGAATCTTGGCGTGACCGCGGTCGGTGACAAAAATGTTGGCGGGCTTGATGTCGCGGTGAACGATGCCTTTGCTGTGCGCGGCCTCGAGAGCATCGGCCACTTCGATGCCCAGATCGAGCAGTGCTTCCAGCTCCATGGGCTTGCCCTGGATCAAGTGCTTCAGGGTCTGACCGCTAAGGCACTCCATGACGATGAAGAGTTGGCCTTCGTGCTGACCGATTTCGTGGATGGTGCAGATGTTGGGGTGGTTCAACGAGGAAGCGGCGCGCGCCTCGCGGCGAAAACGCTCGAGAGCCTGGGGATCCTGTGAGGCCTCTTCGGGGAGAAACTTGAGGGCGACGAAGCGCCCTAGCGCTGTGTCTTCCGCTTTGTAGACAACGCCCATCCCACCGCCGCCGAGCATCTCTACGATCCGGTAGTGGGAAACTGTTTTTCCGATCATCTTTTATTTTTCGAGCTTTGATTCTCGAGCAGCAGTCTTTCGAACAGTTGTTGCGAGTTTGCGGTATGTCGCGTCTGTGCTCAGGTTTTAAAGGGGGAGACCGAGCGACCCATCTTAGGGGTAAATCGGCGGCGGCGTCAATCAAGTTCGGCGCAACGGGCGAGACGCCGGGACGGCCGCGCTACAACCCCCAGTGCGGTGAATGATGACCACTCTGTTGCTGCACCTCCTTGACCTGCAGTGTCCGCTCGCGCAACAATCCTAGTGATACGTAACGAGGTGGAATCATGCTGGCTTATTTATTTGTGATTTTTGCGGTGTTGGCGCGGATGCCGTTTATGCCGCATCCGTGGAATTTGACTCCGGTGGCGGCTGCTCTGCTTTATTTTGGCGCGCGCGGACCCAAACGCCAGCTGTGGGTTCCGTTTGTGCTCCTCGCCGCTTCTGACATTATCCTGACGAAGTTTGTGTATGTCTTTCCCTTCTCGTGGGACCATTTCGTGACCTGGGCGTGGTATGCGGCGATTCTTTTGCTCGGTACTCGGCTGCGGGAGAATTCGAATTGGGTGCGAGTGGGTGGGGTTGCGCTGGCTAGTTCGGTGTCGTTCTTTGTCGTAAGCAATTTCGCGGTGTGGGCTTGCTGGAATATGTATCCGAAAACCGTCTCGGGACTGATGACTTGTTATGCCGCGGGCGTGCCGTTTTTCCGGCGCGGAGTCGCTGGCGACTTGCTCTTTACCACGCTGATGTTCGGGTTGCCGGCGCTTGCCGCTGGGTTAGCTCGCTCTGCTCACAAGCCGCAGGGAACTGCCGCGGCCTAATTGGCATCTCCGAGGGACGGTCGCTCTTGGCCGTCTTTGTTGATATCGATCGCAGGACTGCGCCGTTTTGCCCGCCGCCAGATCAGCCATCCGATCAGTATTATTCCAACTGCCAACAGAATCCCTATGAAGTGATGCGCGAAGAGGTTTACCGTCAGCGTCACGATTTGCGGACCGAACCAGAGGGTCAGCAGCGCTTCGATCAGAAAACGCGAGAAGCGTCCCGCGAAGATGGCTAGCAGAAAGTGCGCGAGGGACATCTCGAACGCGGCGGCGGCCAGCACAAAAATTTTGAAGGGCGCGGGTGGCGGCAACATCGCCGGAAACATCAGGGCCCAGAATTCGTGGCGATCGAAGGATTCGTGAATCTTCTCGAAACGCGCGGGCGACAGGCGCTTGCGAAGGAGCACTTCTCCGCCAGTGTATCCAATGATGTAGATGACGATGCTGCCTAGCGTCGAACCTACGGCGCCCAACAAGACATACAGCACGAAGCGGGAGCGGTCGGTGTAAACGTAGTAGACGAAAATCGCATCGAGCGGCATGCCGAGGAACGAGCCATCTACGGCGGCTAGGGCGAGCATGCCCCATGGGCCGAGAGGGATGAGCACGTGCTTGATCCACTCACTGTAGGCGTGGAGGAAATGTCTTAGCTTGTTCAAGTGGTTAGTTTACGCGAGTCGTGAAGATCAAAGGCGGCGGTCGATCGTCGTTCGTCGTTGGCGATTCCAATTTGCAGGGGACGATGTTTTTAACGACGATCGACCAACGACTAATGACGGTGTGTCGTATTTCCGGCAATCAATTCCAGCGCATGGGGCAACAAATCAATCACTGCTTCTAACGACTCGACCGCGCCAGTTGGACTGCCGGGCAGATTGAGGATCAGGGTTGTGCCTCGGACAGCGCACACGGCGCGGCTTAGGGCGGCGAAGCGCGTCTTTTTTGTTCCCTGCAATCGCATCTGCTCAGCGATTCCTTCTACCAGGCGGTCGCAAACTGCGAGTGTCGCTTCGGGCGTCACGTCGCGGGGAGCTATGCCGGTGCCACCGGTGGTCGCGACAAGGCGAGCCGAGCGGCACAACTCGATTAATTTTTGCTGAATCACGGCGTTCTCGTCGGCGACTAGATCGCGCGCCACCACTTGAAAATTGTGCCGCGCGAGAGCTTCGGCTACGGCGGGGCCGGAGAGATCCTGTTTTTCGCCGCGCGAACAAGAATCGCTAATCGTCAACACCGCAGCTGTCATCGCAGCTAACGTGTTGCTGGACGGTGGCGGATCAGGTGTCGAGGAGGACATCTTCACCTTCGGCTGCGGCGTCGCGCTGGGCTTCGTCGAGGAGGCGCAAGCCTTCCATCAGCAGGCCTTGCGTGTTGAGAGTGGTTGTTTCCTGCGATGACTTGCCGTTGAAATCGACCTGAAAATTTCCTTCGGTCCAGCGCAGCACTTTGAAAACGGCATCGTCGCCCGTGATCGGGCCGTAGGCGGCGTGTTTGGCTTGTCCCTGGCTGAAATAGATCTCGCATTTTTCGTCGCCTTTGGTCATGGTGAGGAGACAGCTCTTGCGTCCCATTTCGAGCGATTGCACGAGATCGATCACATTCATCTGCGTGAGGTTGCCGCGGAGGATGCCGTCGGTCGACGCGGCTTTGCTAAGTTTTTCGAGCGCGATGCGGTCGACTACACGCTTGATTTTGTGGGTCGCATCTTTCAGGAAAAAAGGTTTTTCAAGGTAGTCTTCGATCGGGTCCTGCATGGACAAGCGTTCGCTGATGTCGGCCTTGCTTGCCATCATGATCACGGCGATACTCGCCGTTGCGGGCCTGCTCTTCAATTTTTCGAGCAACTGGCGGCCGTCCATGCCGGGCATGCGATAGTCGCAAATCATCACGTCCGGCAAGTCGTCGACCGCTTTCAGTAGTGCATCGGCGGCATCGGTCGCTACGGTGACATCGCCCATCGTTGAAAGCGCCTGTTGGAGCATTCCGAGCACCATGGGGTTGTCATCCACCAGCAGGATTTTGACGTCGGTCGCCATAGATCAAATAAAATAACAAATAAGATGCAGACTACTACTACTACTTCTTCTTGGTACCTCTGCGGTAGTCCCCGCTCTTTCCACCCGATTTCCGTTGCAGCACTACTTCTCTGATTTCGATGCCTTTATCGAGCGCTTTGCACATGTCGTAGACGGTCAGAGCAGCTACGCTTGCGGCCACAAGCGCTTCCATCTCGACTCCGGTCTCTGCCGTGGTCTTTACTTTTGTGGCAACAGAAACGCCATTCTCGCACACGCGTAGGGTGACGGCAACGTGCGACAGCGGGACGGGATGGCACATCGGTATCAACTCTGACGTGCGCTTGGCGGCCATGATTCCGGCGGTGCGAGCGACCTCTAAAGGATCGCCTTTGGGATTCTGTGGCAAGGCGCGTAGGACTTCCGGACTCATGGCTACGAAGGCGCTGGCCTCGGCTTCGCGGGCGGTTCGCGGCTTCTCGGAGACGTCGACCATGCGGGCCTGGCCTTGTGCGTCGTAATGCGAAAGCGGCGAAGTTTTCTTTGCCATCAGTAATTTGCAATTAACATTTGTTATGAACACTTGCTATTAACAACAGGTTATCGTATCGCGGTGGCTATCGCATCTTTCGGCGCATCTTCTTTCACCGCAACTTCATTTCAACGCATCAGTAACGACACCCACTCTCCGGCCTCGATGCACTCGCGGTCGGGAGGGATGACAACGTAGCAGTTGGCTCTTGCCAGTGCCGCGATATCGCCTGAACCTTGCCACGGCGCTAGTTCGACTTCGGCTTTTTCGAACTCACCGGAAAGGACTGCGGGGAGAAATCTCTTTAGGCCGGTCTTGGTGCGAATTTCAGATTTCAGCTTTGCGGACGGGAAGATCAAAGGCTGCGGCATCAGGCCGGCCAGCGCTTCAAGCATCGGCTTTGCAAATAGCTCGAAGGTCACCATGGTCGAGACTGGGTTGCCGGGCAATCCGAAGAAAAATTTCTTTTGTGGTGCGGGCATTCCGGTTCCGGTCGGGGTCTCATGTGCTGCCAGCAAGCGGGCGAGGGCGCCCGCTCCACAGGAACCGAAGACGGCTGGCTTGCCGGGCTGGATATCGACTCCGGTGAAATAAAACTCTGCTTGCAATCCGGTGAGAACCTGTTCGACCAGATCATACTTTCCCATGGAGACGCCGCCGGTCAGCAGCAGGAGATCGCAGCCGAGGCCCTCATCGATCAAAGCCTGGAGCCGCATGGGTTCGTCGGGAGCGATAGGCAGCCGGACTGGGTCGCCTCCGGCGTTATGCACCTGCGCGGCAAGGGAGTAGGAGTTCGAATTTCTTATTTGCGTGGGCCTGGGCGTGGCGTTGATGTCCACCACTTCATCGCCGGTGGAAAGCACTGCCACGCGCGGCTTTTGGAAGACCTCTAAATGACTCTTACCCACCGATGCGGCGATCGCGATGCCGGCATGGTCGAGGCGGCGTCCGCTGTCGATAAGCACTTGACCGGCGCGCGCCTCGGCGCCGTGGGGAACAAAATTTTCTCCAGGCCTGACGCTGCGTCGCACTTCGACTCTGTGCTCGGCGGGTAACGTGTACTCCACCATCACGACTGCGTCGGCGCCTTCGGGAAGAGGGGCGCCGGTCATGATTCCGATGGCTTGCCCTGGGGTCAGGGCGCGAGTTTGCGATTCCGGCGCGGCGCCTGCCTTAATCTCGCCGACCACTTCGAGGCGCGCTGGGACCTTCGCCAGATCTGATGCTCGCACGGCGTATCCATCGCGTGTAGCCCGGCGGAACGGAGGAAAATCGCGGTCGGCTACGATCCTCTCCGCCAGGACCCTGCCTATGCCAGCCAGAAGATTTACCGTTTCAACTTCTCGCGGAAGGACGCTGGCCGCATGGTGCTCCACGAGGCGGCGTGCTTCTTCGAAGCTCAGCACGCGAGCTGGCGGTGTTGCAGGGGAGGACATTTGAGAATCATAACCTGCGGGGTTGGGATTTTGGATAAAGTCGATAACGGTTCAGGTTGAGGAAATCATTCCCTCACCGGCTAAAGCCGCGTTGAAATTGCGTGGCTCACGGCATGGCTAAAGCCATGCCCTTTCAAAACGCGTGAAACAGAATCGCTACGCAAAAAGTGGGAACGGAAACGGCTACCGCGCCAGCTCTTGTCCCAGGACGGTGGCATTGCTGGCGAAGGCTAGGCCGGTTTCTAGATCGACCAGGCCGGAACGGACTAATTTGGCGATTTCGGCGTCGAAGTGCTGCATGCCTTCGTTTTCGCTGGCCTTGATGGCGTCGAGGAGGGTGCGGCCGGGGCGCTCGCCTTGTTCGACGCAATCGCGGGTGCGGGAGTTGGATTTCAAGATTTCCACGGCGGCGATGCGGTCGCCCCCGTCGCTGCGCGTGATCAACCTTTGCGCGATGATGTAGCGAAAAGTTTTGGCTAGGCGTTCGCGGATCGATTGCTGCTCGGTTGCGGGAAACTGGCCGACGATGCGCTCCACTGTTTTCGAGCTGTCGACGGTGTGCATGCTGGAAAGGACGAGGTGTCCGTTTTCGGCGGCTTCGAGGAGGATTTCTAAAGTCTCGCGGTCGCGGATTTCTCCGACCATGATCACTCGTGGCGCCTGGCGTAGAGCCGCCCGCAGAGCTAGCGTGAAGTTCGGCGCGTCGCTGTGCAGTTCACGCTGGTGCACTGTGGATTTCTTGTGGCGGTGCAGAAATTCGATGGGATCTTCTACGGTGAGGACGTGGTAGCAATATTCGCAGTTGATGCGATCGATTAGAGCAGCGAGGGTCGACGACTTCCCTGCTCCAGTTCCACCGGTGACCAGGATGATGCCGTTGCGGACTTTTGCGGCTTCTTCTAATTGCGCGGGCAGGTGGAGCGAACTGAAAGTTGGAATCACGGTGGGAATGACACGCATGACGATGGCGCAGCTGCCGCGCTGGATAAAAACGTTAACGCGGAAGCGGGCCATGCCGGGCAATCCGTAGGAGACGTCACAGGAGCCCTGCTCGCGGAGCGTGTTGATAGATTGCTTGTTGTTGCCGATGAGGTCGGCTGCGATGCGGCGCGTGTCATCGGCGGAGAGTACTTTGCTGCCTGGAATTTCGACTGGCGTAAGCTGCCCGTGAATCTCGACCTGGGGCGGGCGTCCGGGAGAAAAGATCAGGTCGCTGACTTTTTCGGAGGCGCGCAGCATACCGGCAAGAAGCACGGGGGTGGGAATTGCGTCCGTGCTATTGATGCCTTCGAACGCGATTGCGATCGGGGAACTCCCCGGAGCTGCCATTTGGTGCACTCCAACGATTGAGTTGACGCCACGGGGGAGAAAAGTAGCGGAGAAATCTATCTATTGAATGTAACGCTGAAGGGCGAAACGGCGAAGGACAAGTAGGACAACGACCTCGGTAACTGTAGGGCAGTACCCAGTTGTCAGTTCTCAGAAAGAAGCGGAAGAAGCCTCAATTCCGCTCAAACTTGTTCAAATTCGAGTTGCCGTCTTTCTGAGAACCGAGAACTGGGTACTGATTACTGGGTACTATTTCTTAACGGGTTTTTTCTTGTTTCCGAAGCCGGTTTCTACGCTGGCGCCTATGCTGGCCAGCATGTCCTTGGCTGGCTGAGCGAACTTGCCGTCGGGTTGGAGTTCGAGATACTTCTGAAAGGCTTCGGCAGTGCCTTGGGGAGCGGTTGCCTTGCCATCTTTCCCGATGGTCTCCTTGCCGATCAGGTTTATGCCCTTCCAGTAATAGGCGTCGGCTTTGGTCGGATCGGCCGCGATCACTTTATCGAATGCCACAATCGCATCGTCCGGCTTGCCAGCATTGGTCAAGACTGCGCCCTCGTTGAACAGGTAGGTAACGGCGTGCGTCGGATCCAGTTCAGCGGCCTTGGAATAATTAGTAACGGCGTCATCGATTTTATTGGACTTGGCATACACTTCGGCCAGGTTGTTATAGTAGGCGGCCATTTTTTGACTGTTATCGGCCTCTTTCTGGGCCGTTTCAGAAGCGGTGCGAAGGTCAATTGCTTTCTGGTAATCGGCGGCGGCGGTTTCATAGCGCTTCTGTTTTTCAGCGGGATCTGTCTGCTTGGGCGCCGACATGCGATAGGCGTCGCCGAGCTTGAACCAGATCAAATCGCGAGTGGGGTCGATCTGGTTGGCGGCAGTCAGTGTGGCGATGGCTGTGTCGAAATCGCCGGCATCGGAGGCGACTTTGGCGGCGTTGAGTTTTTCGTTAAGCGAGCCGACGGTAGTCTTTTCTTTCTCGGCTTTGGCGGCAGCCTCCTGTTGAGCCTTCGCCTGTTCCGGAGTCAGTCCCTGACCCTGGGCGGCGCGGGCCTGTTCTTTCTTCATGTCGAAGTCCAGCGTCGATTCGTCCATGCCCACAGTGACGCCGCTGATGTGAAAGATCTCCTTGCCGTCTTTCCGAAGCGTGACGTTGTATTTGCCGGGAGCGATGCCGAGCGAAAAGTATCCGCCCTTGTTGTCGGTCTTGATCGTGTACTTGTGGCCGGTCTCAGTGCCGAGCCATTCCACTTCGGCTTGTGTGATTGGTTTTCCTTCGACGTCTTTGCAGACTCCCTTAACACTGCCGGTGGTTTGCGCAACGACGAAGGGCGCGGACAGGCTCACCACCAACACCAGCAGTAGGGGAACAATAAAATATTTCAACATGATTAGCCTCCCGGCTTTACGCTCTCAATTGTATGGCCGATGAACGAAACGGCTCTACGTCAATCGGGCGACGGACTCCGCGTACAAAATGGGATCCTCCGCGCCCGCATCGCGAAAGGCATGCAAGCGGAGAACACAACTGTCACAGACTCCGCAGGCGCGGTCCTCGCGCTGATAGCACGACCACGTTAAATCGAACGGGGCATTCAGTTCAAGGCCCAGCCTAACGATCTCCGCTTTGCGCATGGCAATGAGCGGCGTGACTACTCGGATTGTTCCGTCTTTTGTTCCTGTTTTCACTACTTCATTGAACGCTCGATAATACTCCGGACGGCAATCGGGATAGCCGGAACTGTCGGGCTCGACGGCTCCGATGTAGACCTTTTCTGCTCCGAGGACTTCGGCCCAACTGACGGCGACGGCCAGGAAATGCGCGTTGCGGAAAGGGACGTAGGTAACGGGAACACTCGGCCGAGTGTTAGCCACGATGCCGTGCGATTCGGGAACGGCTATGTTTGCATCGGTGAGGGCCGATCCCCCGATGGCGCGCAGAGATTCGTTGCGCACGAGGAGCCGGTCGCGAATTTCGAGGCGGTCGCAAATGCGCTCGAACGACTGGCGTTCGCGGTCCTCGGTGCGCTGACCATAGCTGACGTGCAGGGCGGCGGCCTGATGATCTCGTGCGGCTAGCGCGGAGCAGACGCAGGAATCCATGCCACCGCTGAGGAGGACGACGGCGCGGCTACGGCTGCTGGTTGCGTTCGATGGCATGGCGAGTTTGGTGGCTTCCTTCATATTTTATGACAGGAATGGCACCGTTAAGGCCACTGGCGACCGCATATTCTGGTGCGACTCGATGTTTCTTCCCACTTGTTACTTCTTTGAGTCTTAATCAGGCAGATGAGTCAACTTCTAATTGCTGACCGAGTTTTGGAGTTCGCTATTCGTAACGGAGGCTCTCGACGGGGTCGAGTTGCGAGGCGCGGATGGCGGGGAGAGTTCCGAACAAAATTCCTACCAGCGAGCACACTACGATAGCGATGATGGCGGAAATACCGGAAATCGGGATGCGATAAGCGGTGAGAAAGCGCACGGAAAAAGGAATGGCGAGGCCAATGACGATGCCAAAAATGCCGCCGATAAGCGAGATGAGCACAGCCTCGGAGAGGAATTGGCAAAGGATCTCGCGGTTGGTCGCGCCGACGGCTTTGCGGATTCCGATCTCGCGAGTGCGGGCGCTGACCGTGGCCAGCATGATATTCATGATGCCGATGCCGCTGACCAGCAAGACCACGGTCGCGATGAGGAGCAGAACGGTGGTCAGAATGTTGGCGGTCTTCTCGGCCAGGCTCACGAGTTGGGTCAGGTTTTCGACGTTGTAGACAGACTCCGGCCGGTGCCGCGATTGCAGGACGCGCTTGATTTGAGCGGTCGCGGTTGGCACTTCGTCCGCGCTTGCGACCGAAAAATAAATCTGGCGTACGGCATTTGAGGGCAGGAAGAAACGGCTGACCGAGTAGGGGATAGCCATGGTATTGTCTTCGACTTCGGATTGGCCGAAGGTTTCTACACGCTCTTTGAAGACTCCTATTACGGTGAAGGGCAGGCCGTTGAGCTTGATTACCTGGCCGACCGCGCTCTCCGGACTACGGAAGAGCTTTATTGCCAGCTTCTCCGTGATGACACCGACCTTGTTGCGGCCCTGATAGTCTTCGTTATCGAAGAAGCGGCCGGCCAGCATCACGAGGTTGCGCACTTTCAAGTATTCGGGGAAGACGCCGAGAATCGAAATGTCCTGCTCTTTGCCGTTGCCGACGCTGATGCGGTCATTCAGGGTAGAAAAGGGCGACGCGGCAACGACGGAGGGGACTTGCTGTCTGACGGCCGCCAGGTCATCGACGGTCAGTTCATCGAGCGCCACAGCCGTGATGCGCTGGCCGGCTCCGGAATAATTGGCGTAAATCAGATTCGCGCCAATGCCTTGAATCTGGTCGAGGATGTATTGCTTGCCGGTGAGGCCGATGGTGACTACGAGAACCAGAGAGGCCGTTCCGATCACCATGCCGAGAGCGGTGAGCAGGAAGCGCACCTTGTTGCTGTCGAAGGTTTCATAGGCAAAGCGCAGGCTTTCGCCCATGGACAGCATGGGCTTCTGAAGTTTGGGCTTCTGCTTACCACTTTCCTGTGGCGGATTCTCCAGTGGCACCCTGGGCCGCGGGCGACTGGCGGGCGGCGGACTGCTGGGCGGATCGTAAAACTTGACCTCGTCCGATGCGGGGCTGGCAACATCCGCGAATTTGGTGTCCACAGGATTCAATGCTTCACCTGACTTTATCCCGGTAATTTCTTAGTTACATTCTAAGATGCTGAAACGCGCCACAAGACGCTAAAAACACTAACTCGGCTGGAGTGCCGTCTCACGAGCTGGCTTCAGTTTTCCGCCGAATCGCTCGGTCACGAAATAGGCTGCCAGCACCACGATCAGAGGATCTACGGGCCTGAAATAATACGTCTCCGGGTGCGAAAAATAGTAAGCGAGCGGGAAGAAGACAAAGACAATGATAAATCGTGCGGCGATGACTGAGCCCGTTCGTCCCCCTTCTCTCCGGTATAACCGGCGCAAACCTGCGAGGGCTAGCACCGTCATGGTCGTGCTGAGAAAAATATTTGGCACATCCAGTGGCTCTTCTGCGAGATAGGCGCGATTAAGACTCCAGAATCCTGTCCAGATGTATATTATCCGCCTCGCTATGCGATAAACATACTGGCCAGGATGATTACTGATGTACTCTTTGCCTTGCTCGGACTTGTGCGCCATATAGGCGAGTTCGCCACGGTCAGCGTATTCCGAGAGCTCGGCGTCACTGTGATTGGGATGGAGACTGCGATCGACCCAATGCAGAGAGTCGGCGCTGTTGCCTATATAGAGCTCCAGGCCGAAGCCGCTGCGTATGGGAATGAACTGGTGAAATGTGTCGTAATTGCGCACGAACCAGGGCGTCATTATGGCGGTTGCTCCGAGGGCGGCCGCTATCATTGGGATAAACCATGGCTTCCGATCGCGAAGACGTCGCCAGCAAGTCCACAGGCCTAGCAGGGGGATGACAGCCAGGATCACTGGCTCGGTCAGGGCTGCCAGGCCGCCGAGGATGCCGAATGCAAGCCATTCCCATGTTTTTCCTGATTCTTCGAGATTGATCGACCACAAGAAAAGAACGACTAACAGGAACGTCACCAAGCAAGTCGACCAGGCCCAATCGGCGCCGTAGTAGATTCCGTATGGGGAAAAAGCCCAGCCCCATCCTGCCCACTTGGCGGCGCGAGGGTTGAAGCAGCGACGCGCAAGAAGATATACCGGGATGCAGGTGAGCGCCGAGAAAACGCTATTCAGGGCGAGGGCGGCGATAATTGAGGCTGGGGTGTAGGTTCCAAATATGCGGAAGACTGCCGCGAGCACGTACACGTATACCGGCGCGAGGACGGCGGTTGGGCCAGTGTTGGCGAAGACATTTCCGTATCCCTGGCCGGCGACTAGCGAACGCGCAACGCGGCCAAAGGCCCAGTGCTCGAGCACGAAGGGGTCAAGCCAGTCGCGATAGAGAAAGGGGATGACGGCGAGGCGGACGGCTAGCGCGGTGACGACCATTGGCCAATACACTCGCGCGTCGCTTTTTTCTACTTGCGTTTCGCTCATTCAACTTTTTACGTTCACGCAACCTGATTCGTTGGAGTCGTTATTCCACTCGGCAGACCATCAACTGCGAGTTGCGATATGGGCATGGCAAGCCGTCCTCGCCCGGGGCTTGCAGGACGACCCAGTCCACTCCGAATTCTTGCTTCAGACGGAGGAAGTCGGACCGCCGAAAAGTGCGCCAGCCATGTTGCGCTTTAACTTCGCGCAGCCAGCGCGGCGCCAGGCTCGGCACTCGCGCTGCCATGCCGGCGTCCTTGATCTCGTCGGCTAGAACGCTGCGCTCTGCTAACGCGCGAAAACCATGGTAATCCTCGCCGGGCAATTCCATGTAGCGGGGATCGAGGGAAAACTGGCTGTCCACGGGCGTGTTTTGGCTGATCCAGCGGAATGCATCGACCCAGTTGTTGCGAGAGGGCGAACCGGGCAACTCCAAATGCTCAGTTGCCGGATACATCTGCCGCTGGGCGTAGAACATTCCGGCGCTGAGCGGGACAAACAGAAGCAGCCAGCGCAGAGCGTGGCGCTTGAGTACGTGTTGGCCCAGCAATCCTCCCGCGAGCAAAATAAACAATAGATACACGAGATGCAGAAAGCGCATTGGCTCTAGCGGGCGGAGGCGCTCGAATTGCGGCGGGAGCGACATCAGCAACGCTACGGCTAGTTGAAAAACGCCGAAGTAGACCAGGCGTTCGGCCAAGCGCGCCATGGTTTGTTGCTCGGCGGTTGCTTGTGGCTTGCGCTGCTCCAGCGCGCGGAACCACCAGAGCAGCGCCAGCGGAGCTACTACGCCAAGCCACTCATACCAATGCCAGCGCAAGACAAAATAAAAGGGGCGAGTGGCCGCGGCTTCGCGCCAGGCATCGGAGGCGGGCTCGAAGATCCATCCTAGCGGAATTAGCAGCACGGCCCGCGCCGGCGCCTGCATTGTCTCGGTCGAGCGCTTTGGTCTCCATAAAAGAAAAAGGCAATAGGATGCGCCGAACGCGGCCATGATGGCGTGAGTGAAAAAGGCTGCGGTCAGCAACGCGAATGCCAGAAGCAGTTGTGCATCAAGCAGGGCCACTATCGCCGCCAAAATCGCGGCGGTCGCCAAGGCTCGCGGATGCAGGTATTGATCGGTCAAAGTCAGGCCGGTCGCCGAGACTGGCAGGGTCAAGAGAACGGCGACCAGCGTGACCGCTGCCCACTGCGCATGCGCTTCCGCGAAACATCGACGGCTGATGCGCCAGCATTGCCACAAAATGAGAAAGGTCGCAGCCCATTGCCAGAACAAGATTTCCCATGCTAGGGGGACATGGGTCAAGCGCACGGAAGAAGCAATCAGCTTGTCGAATATGGTCGCTTGAAATTGCACGCGGAAAAAATCCGCATCGTGAGGGAATAAGGATGGATTGAGATTGCGCTTGATCGCCGCCAAATAAAAAGCGTCGTCTTCGAGCCCTGGATGATATCCCTGCACGCAGATGGCGAATATTGCCAGCAGCGCCAGCAAAGCCATGCGGCGCACGGCGGGATTCCTCGTCCCAGCGGGGGATGCAGGTTCGTTCGGCAACTTTAGCCGCCGGACCGGTCGTTTGTTGTAACTCTATCGATTGTCGTTTCGTGGGCAATCGAGCCGTCAGGGTTTCTGGGATGGTAGTAGCGAGCATCGACGCCCGGTTCGAGGCAGCGGCCTTTACGATCGAAAATCTGGAACCTTCCCAGGCCGATTTTCTGCAAGCGAAACTGCACCGACGTTAACAGGACCCCCAGGCCGTATTGCACACTGCGGCGAAAATTAATCGAGGAAGCTTCGGCGAAATATTTGGTGGGGCAGGAAACTTCTCCCATGCGGAATCCGAACATAACGCACTGCGCCAGCATCTGATTGTCGAAGACGAAATCGTCAGAGTTTTCGAGCAGCGGCAACTCTTTGAGCACGGTGCGGGCGAAAGCGCGGTATCCAGTGTGGTATTCCGACAACTTGGCGCCGAGCAAAGTGTTTTCGAATAGCGTCAGGAACCGGTTCGCGATATATTTCCACACCGGCATACCTCCCTGCCGGGCGCGTCCGCCTAAAATTCGGGAGCCGAGGACGACGTCGTAGACATCATAGGCAATCATGCTGGCCATGGCGGTCACTAGCAGCGGGGTGTATTGATAATCGGGATGGACCATGATGATGACGTCGGCGCCTGCGGCCAAGGCTTCGCGATAACAAGTTTGCTGATTGCGGCCGTAGCCGTAGTTGCGGTCGTGCACGAATAGCTGAAGGCCCAGACGTTCGGCCACGTCGACGGTGCGATCGGAGCTATGGTCGTCGACGAGGATGCGGATATCGACCAGGTCGGGCAGTTCCCGGACGGTTGCTTCCAGCGTCTTTTCCGCGTTGTACGCGGGTAGTACTACGGCAATGTGCTTGCCGTTGATCATGGAGCGTCCTCGCCGGTCTGCCAAAATAATAAATGGAAAGACAGGCTTCCGCAGTAATAAGTGTGGGTGTGGCGCGGACGCCCTCGTCCGCGAATGTGTGCGGTAGATGCGAGTCGGCGGAAACGACGGTTCCCCACTACTCGGAAAAGAACAAAGGCAACAGCCGCGGGCGGGGGCGCCCGCGCCACACTAACCTGCGCTTGAACAATTGATTAAGTCTGGGCGAAACTAAGACATGCCCCCTCGCACTCTATTTGAAAAAGTTTGGGACGCGCACGTGGTTGCTGCTCCGGAAGGGCAGTCGGCGCTGCTTTATATCGATTTGCACCTGGTGCATGAAGTGACTTCGCCGCAGGCCTTTGATGGATTGCGCGCGGCGGGTCGGGCGGTGCGGCAGCCTCTGCGCACGGTGGCGACGGTCGACCACAATATTCCGACGACTCCGCGGGGCTTGCCCATTGCTGACCCGATTGCGGCTAAGCAGATTGAGGCGCTGCAGAAGAATTGCCGCGAATTTGGCGTTCCGCTGTTTGATATGGATTCGGCCGAGCAGGGCATCGTGCACATCATTGCGCCGGAGTTGGGAATTACGTTACCGGGGATGACGATCGTCTGCGGCGATAGCCACACTTCGACGCACGGTGCGTTTGGCTCACTGGCCTTCGGTATTGGAACGTCGGAGGTGGAACACGTACTGGCGACGCAGTGTCTGCCACAGACAAAACCGAAGACAATGCAGATCAACGTTAGCGGAAAGCTGGCCGATGGCGTGACAGCTAAGGACCTGGCGCTCGGAATCATTGGCCGCATCGGAACCGATGGCGCCACCGGACATGTGATCGAGTACTCCGGCGAGGTTGTGCGAGGGCTGTCGATGGAAGGTCGCATGACACTCTGCAACATGAGCATTGAGGCAGGAGCGCGGGCGGGGATGATCGCGCCCGATGACACAACATTCGCGTATTCGCGCGGACGGCGCTTTGCGCCGAAAGGTAAAGATTGGGAGGGCGCGGTCGCATATTGGCGCACGCTGGCTAGCGATCAGGGAGCGAAGTTTGATCGCGTGATTGAAATTGACGCGGCGACGCTGGCGCCGTTTGTGACTTGGGGAACGAATCCGGGTATGGTGGTCGCGGTCACTGCGCGTGTCCCTGAGTTGAAGAGCTTTGCTCTTGACGCCGATCGACGTGCGGCGGAGCAGGCGCTCGCTTATATGGGACTCAATCCCGGAACGCCGGTGGAAGAGATCGCGGTCGACCGCGTTTTCATTGGGTCGTGCACAAATTCCCGGATTGAAGATTTGCGGGCGGCGGCGCGGGTGGTGAAGGGGCAGCATGTGAATCCGAAGGTGCGGGCGATGGTGGTGCCGGGATCGCAGGCGATCAAGCGTGCGGCCGAAGAAGAGGGATTGCACCGCGTTTTTCTAGAGGCGGGATTCGAATGGCGCGAGTCGGGATGCTCGATGTGTCTGGGGATGAATCCTGATATTTTGCAGCCCGGAGAGCGGTGTGCTTCGACCAGCAACCGGAATTTTGAAGGGCGGCAGGGGCGGGGTGGGCGCACGCATCTGGTCAGTCCGATGATGGCGGCGGCGGCGGCGATTGCCGGGCATTTTACGGATATTCGGCATTGGCGATTTAATTAGAGGCCATCAGGCTCGATTGAGATACTGGTCCTGTCGTCGCGCGTGGGAGAGTTTGGGTGCGGTAGGGGTGCTTCGACTGCGATTGAGCTTCGCATCCGCGAAGCTTACCCTCCGCTCAGCATGACAAGATTTCTGGATATCACATAGAGCGGGTCAGCTTTTAGGAAGGCTTGGATCAGAAAATATGCAACCATTCCGCAAGCATACTGGCGTCGTTGTGCCGCTCGACAAAGTTAACGTCGACACCGATCAGATTATTCCGAAGCAATTTCTAAAGCGGATTGAGCGTACGGGATTCGGCGAATTTTTGTTCTACGATTGGGGCTTTTCCGCGGACGGAAAAAAAAATGACGACTTTGTGCTGCACGCGCCTCGCTACGCGAAGGCGTCGATCCTGGTTGCGGGGAAGAACTTCGGGTGTGGGTCGTCGCGCGAGCATGCCGTTTGGGCGCTGACGGATTACGGATTCCGTGCGGTGATTGCGTCGTCTTTTGCCGATATCTTCTCTAGCAACAGCCTGAAAAATGGCTTCCTGACGGTGCGGCTCAGCGATGAACAGGTGGCTGAAGTTACGCGCCGGGCCAAGGAAATCGACGGCTATCAACTCATAGTCGATCTGGAAAGGCTGCGCGTGGAGGATGGGCGCGGATTCTCAGCATCGTTCGCGATGGATGAATTCTCGCGACATTGTTTGCTGAACGGGTTGGATGAGATTGGGCTGACGCTGCAACACGACGCGGAGATCATCGCTTACGAAGCGAAACACCCTGTGGGTGCGGAGATGAAGGCGATTCTGGCGGGCTGAACGCGACAGAACCGCGGTGTCTCGCCTCTTCGCTTCGACTCAACTACCAATTCCTTTCTGACACGAATTCCTTCCACGTTGTACACTTCTGGGTTTCGCTGCTAGCGCGGCGTCAGACCGCGCCTCGGGATAGATCGGAGTCCGTTCGTGAAGAAATTTCTTTTTGTTGTCGCCATTCAGCTGTTGTTTTTCTTTTCCGCTGGGAGCGCGCAGAGTGCCTCACCGACCGCGGCGCCGAAACAACTCACGATTGAGCAGATCTTTGCCGAGGGCGGGGTCACGGGGCGCGCTCCAGAGACGATCAAATGGAGCCCGGATGGCACCAAGGTTTCTTTTGTGCAGCGCGATGACACGGGCGAGCACGGAGAACTCTGGTATGTCGATGTGGCTAGCGGCGAGAAAAAAGTTCTGGTGAGCGAGGTTAAGCTGTCGCAGCTTGCTCCGCCTACGAGCAGGATTCATGACGAGCGCGAAAAAGAACGGGTGACACGGTATCACGTCGCCGCCTACACCTGGTCGCCCGATTCCAAACACTTGCTTTTCGATTCGCAAGGGCAACTCTGGTATTACAGCCTCGACACGGGAACGGCGGTGCCGCTTACTTCTTCTCCTGACCCTAGCGAGGATCCGAAGTTTTCTCCGGATGGAAAGCGGCTTGCTTATGTGCGCAGGCACAATTTATATGTACACCCGGTTTCGGGCGAGGAGGGCGAGCGGCCGCTGAACCGCGACGAAAAAGACAGGAACTATAACGACAATTTTCTGAGCGGCGAAGTCGATTGGGTCTACGCCGAAGAGTTGGCAGTGCGGAGCAATTACTTCTGGTCGCCGGAAGGAAAGGAAATTGTTTTCCTGCAGATGGATGAGACTCGAGTACCGAGTTATCCGATCACCGACTGGCTGCCGACCCATCCATTTATGGATCAGGAAAAATATCCGCAACCGGGGGATCCGAATCCTAGCGTGCGACTCGGACTCGCGAACAGCAATGGCGGCAAGGTGCGCTGGATCAAGCTCGGCGATGACGACGATATTTACATACCGCGTTTTGGCTGGATTCGCGAGGGCTGGGCGTGGGCGGAGGTTTTGAATCGCAAGCAGGATGTGATGGACCTCTACTTTATTGAAGCCAAGTCAGGCAAATCGCGCAAGGTGCTGACGGAGTCGGCTCCCGAGGCTTGGGTGAATGTTAATGATGACTTTCGCGTGTTGAAATCGGGTAACCGGTTTTTGTGGACCAGTTGGCGCGACGGCTACACGCATATTTATCTCTACAGCTTTAATGCCGGCGATCCGATCGGGGTGGATGCGAAACTCGAACGTCAGCTGGAGAGCGGTGATTATGAAGTGATCGCGATCAGTGGGGTGGATGAAGGAGCTGCCGGTCAACCGGGGATTGTTTTTTTTATCGCTAATAAAGGCGATCCGCGGCAGGAGAAACTTTTTTCGGTGAAGCTGGACGGGTCGGGGATGCAGACCGTTTCGACGGAAGACGGAAATAATTCCGTCATTTTCTCGGATGACGGCAAGCACTTTGTGGAGACGCATTCGGCGACACTGACGCCGCCGCGTATTTCGTTGTGTACGATCGGCGGGACTTGCCGCAAAATCTGGGAAGCTCGCAGCATTGCGGAGTACGATCCGGTTGCTCCTCAGTTTTTGGAATTTAAAGCGGACGATGGGACGGTGTTGTATGGATACTTAATTCTGCCGCGTAATGCCGACGCCAATAAGCCGCCATCTCCAATTCCGTTGATCGTGCACATTTATGGCGGACCGGCCGGGCAGACGGTACAGAATTCGTGGGGCGGGACGAATGGGCTGTTTCATCAGATTCTGGCGAACGAGGGGTATGCGATTTTTTCCGTCGATAATCGCGGGACGCCTAATCGGGGAAAGAAGTTTTCGACCGCGATTCGGCTGCAATATGGCGGCGTTGAGCTGAAGGATCAACTCACGGCACTCGATCAGTTGTATGCGCAGTTTCCGCAGCTCGATCGGACGCGCACAGGCATCTGGGGATGGTCGGGCGGCGGCTCGATGACGCTGTATGCGCTGACGCACTCTGACCGTTTCAAGGCGGGGATTTCAGTGGCTCCGGTGACCAACTGGCGGGATTACGATTCGGTTTACACGGAGCGTTACATGGGCCTGCCGAAGGACAACGCGCGTGGCTATGACGATTCGATTGTGAATGCGGCGAGCGGTTTGCACGGATCGCTGCTGCTGGTGCACGGGACAAGCGATGACAATGTGCATTTTCAAAATACGGTTCAGATGACGGATGCACTCATCAAGGCGGGGAAACAGTTTCGGCTGATGGCCTATCCGAATAAGACACACGGCATTTCGGGCATGGGAACGCGGACGCAGTTGTTTCATATGATGGAAGATTTTTGGAATGAGGAGTTGAAATAGCTTTCAGATGTCATTTCAATTTTCAGCGAAGGACCATGCCGGCCTCTGAATTTAGCTGACGGCTTAGAGCAGTCGGCTCTTCGAGCCGACTGGGCAGACGAGGGCGTCTGCCCCTACGTGATTGTGGTGACTTATGCATCGCTCGGTTCTTGGCGATTTCGAACTTACTGTCGTTTCCGACGGCACTTACTTTCTTGATGGCGGAGCTTTCTTCGGCGTTGTGCCTAAGACGATGTGGTCGAAGAAGGTCACAGCCGACGCGCTCAACCGTGTCGACACCGGGTTGAATTCGCTGCTCATACGCACCGGCGATAAGAACATTCTGGTTGAGACCGGTATTGGCAACAAACTTCCTGACAAGCTGGTGCAGATTTATACACAGCCGGCCAAACTGCTCGACAACCTGCACGCGGCGGGGGTTGCTCCTGAGGATATCGACATTGTTATTAATACGCATCTGCATTTTGATCATTGCGGATGGAACACGGTGCGGCTCGGAGATCAGATGGTTGCGACGTTTCCGAAGGCGACGTATTACGCGCAGCGGCAGGAGTGGGAGCACGGGCGGGTGCAACTGGAACGCGATGCGATCAGTTATATGAGCCCGAATTACGATCCGCTGATTGAGAGCGGGCAGATGGTGCTGCTCGATGGCGATGCAGAGATTGTGCCGGGAGTTTCGGTGAAGATTTTTCCGGGACACACGGAGAGTATGCAGGCGGTCATGGTTGAGAGTGGCGGTGGAAAGGCCTGCTACATCTCCGATCTGATTCCTACTGCTGCACACCTCGATTTGACGTGGGTGATGGCGTTCGATCTTTTTCCGCTGGAGACGATTGCGAGCCGGAAGAAGTATTATGCGCAGGCGATTCCGGAGAAGTGGCTGACGGTGTTTACCCATGACGACGCTACGCCTTGGGGATATGTGGAACGCGGGGAGCACGGGAAGTTGGGGGTGAGAACTCTAGGGTAGCGCGGGCAATTCGCGGGCGGGGGCGCCCGCTCCACACATTCTCGTTTCGAAGAATTCTTCCACTCGTCCTAATATTTGTGTTCCATCTTTTGATTCGTAGATCGCCTTTCTTAGCGCGGCGCCCCCGGGAATGCCGTGGGTGAACCAGGAGGCGAACTGCTTCATCTTGCCTTCGGCTCCGGGCATTTCTTCTTCCAGCAGCATTTCGAAGTAGGTGCGGATCATCTGGTAGCGGTCGGCTTCGGTGGGCTCGTCGTAGAGTTTGGCGGGCGCCGCGATCGCGGAGCTTCGCTCCGCTGGGCAGACGAGGGCGTCTGCCCCTACGTGAGCTTGGCTACTTTTTACGTATTGTTCGATCTGGCGGAAGATCCAGGGATTTGCTGGGGCCATTCTTCCGATCATTACGGCGTCGCAGCCGGTTTGAGCTACCACGGCGCAGGCATCTTCCGGCGAGCGTATGTCGCCGTTGCCGATGACGGGAATCTTGACGGCCTGCTTGACGGAGGCGATCCACTCCCAGCGGGCGTTGCCGCTGTAGCCTTGCTCGCGAGTGCGGGCGTGGAGGGCGACGGCGCCGAGGCCGCAACTTTCGGCCATGCGGGCCAGTTCTACGCAGACGATTTCGTCGTCGCTCCATCCGGCGCGGAATTTCACGGTGAAGGGAATCTTTACGGCGGCGCGAACGGATTCGAAAATCTGGCGGATCAGCGGGAGATCGCGGAGAAGGCCGGAGCCTCCGTTGCACTTCACTACTTTTTTTGCGGGACAGCCGAGGTTGAGGTCGACGAGGTCGAAGCCCAGGTCTTCTACCAGACGCGCGGCATCGGCCAGGACAGTGGGAGTGCTGCCGAAGAGTTGCGCGGAGACGGGATGCTCGTCTTCATAGAAATGCAGGTAGCGTCCGCGAACGCGCTGGTCGCGGAGGACTCCGTCGGCGGAGGTGAATTCGGTCATGATCAGGCCGCATCCGCCGAGATTTTTGATGAAGCGGCGGAAAACGGTGTCGGTGACTCCGGCCATGGGGGCGAGGACGGTGGCGGGAGCGATGCGGACGTTGCCGATAGAGAAAGAGGTGGGAAAAGCGCGCGGAGCGGCTCCGCCAGCATCTTCGCGAGGCTGAGCGTCGTTTTGCGGATTGTCCCAGAACTTCTGCACGATTTGATTTTACGCGGTTCGCTGGTGGGGAACCCGAGAATTCTGGCAATCGCCGACATTGCCGAGCTTCGCTCGGCTGGACAGACGAGGCGTCTGTCCCTACGTCATTATGGCGCGAGCGTCATTCTGGCGCGATGCGCGATTGTAGCGCAATAAGTGATATGGCATTGCGCGTGGCGCGGGATTACCGCCGAAAGCGAAGCCTCCCATCACAGGGAGGCTTTCTGGAATGCTCGATTCCGTGCGGAAACCTACTTTTTCGCGGTTTCGGCTTTGGCGGCTTCGGCTTTGCCGGCGTCGCTTTTGGCGTATTTGCGGCGGAAGCGTTCTACGCGGCCGGCGGTGTCCATGAGCTTCTGCTTGCCGGTGAAGAAGGGATGGCAGGCGGAGCAGATTTCTACGCTGATATCGCCCTTATGGGCGGAGCGGGTGACAAAGGCGTTGCCGCAGGCGCAATGGACACGAATTTCGCTGTAATGGGGATGAATGGCTGCTTTCATGACGGTTTCCTAATCCTCGATTCAGACATTTGATTCTACCGGAGGCGGGAAGGATTCAGCAAGGCGGGTGTCTTAGGGTATCGGGTCTTAGGTGTCGAGTCTCAGGAAACGGGTCTGACAAAACTAGCTCGCATGATCGACTTCTCTTTCTTTCGATTTCTTCCAGTCGCTGACGCCACTCCAAGCCCCTAAAGCCGCCCAAATCAATAGCGATCCCACCAACCACGATACGTCAAACCTGCTATATGTCGAGTGTCTGATAAACCGGTCGGAGAGAAACTCATAGGCCGTCAGGGCTAAGAAAAAAGGACAGGCGAACAGTAGGAAACCGGAAACAAAAATGTAGGTCTCCGCGGAAGCCCCTCTGAGCGCCGCTTGAAGCTCGCGCTTTCTTCGAGGGTAGGCGTGAACAGCAAAAGATAGCGGCAGATGGATACCGAGGTACCGCAAGGCGGCTATCACGCCCCAAGTCCAGAGGATCAGTACGATGGGAATGGTAACAACCGCCACGGCAGTCACAAGCAAGGCTTCCATCTTCGTCGCCCCGTCTCCCGGATTGTACGTCGGAGGGTCCGCGATGTCACGCGCAGCTGTCGGTGAGATTCGGAGGCGGACCTCCTGACATCTGTGGCGCGCGAGCTAAAACAAAACGGCAGGGCCGACCCCCTGCCGTCTGGCTCAAAAATAAAAATGTGCGGGGCCCCTTACTTACCTTTGTTGACTACTTTCTTGAGTTCGTTTCCGGGAGTGAATTTGGCGACTCGGCGGGCGGCGATCTTGATGGTGGCACCCGTCTGCGGGTTTCGGCCGTTGCGGGCCTTACGCTGCGAGACGGAGAACGTGCCGAAACCGATCAAGGCGACGCGGTCTCCTTTGCGAAGGGCAGCGGTGATGCTGTCCACGGTGGTGTCGATTGCGGTCGTCGCTTGCGCCTTTGAAATGCTGCAGGCTCCGGCGATGCGATCAACCAGATCAGCTTTGTTCATGCATTCTCCTAGCACTACTTCGTTTCGGCTCCCGCGCATTGACCGGGGAGGGAGAGCTCAGAGCGCGAGCACCGGCGATGGCCATTCTCGCCCACTCTGACAGATTGTCAATGGGAAACACGTGCCAGTTGCCGGTTTTGACACGGGTGGATCATGAAGTAGTCACGAAATCAGCCGAAAATGCACGGCGCTGATCTCCCATCCGGGGTTATCGCTGATGGATAGGATCCGGCGGCTTTTCGGGACTTATGCGCGGTTCTCCACAACTCGCTGCTCGTCTCCACAGGATGTGCACAGAAAGGAAATAGATTCGGGTTGCGGCGGACGGCATTAGGGTGCAGAGTTCTTAGTAGAGGACGCATTCAGAATTATGAAGACAGGAGCCGAAGTTTGCCCGATGTGCGCGGGCTCCGGATGGAAGCCGGTTGCGGGAGCGCCGGAGCACGGAGTAATGCGGTGCGACTGCCAGATGCGAGCGAGGGGCGCCGCGCTGATCGCGGCGGCGCGCATTCCGAAGAGGTATGAGCACTGCGAGCTGTCGAACTTTACGACGGATTTTCCGGGAGCCGACGCTTCGATTGCGCTCGCGCAAATCAGTGCGTTGCGATTCGTGCAGGAGTTCGATCCGCGGGGCGGCGCGGGGATGTTGCTGGTGGGCGGAATCGGCACGGGCAAAACTCACCTGGCTGTGGGCATTCTGAAAGAGCTAATCGCCGCGAGAGGGAGCGCCTGCCTGTTTTGCGACTATCGCGAACTGCTGAAGCAGATACAGAATTCCTACAACGATTCCGTGAAAGCGACCGAGTTGCAGGTGCTGCGGCCGGTATTTGACGCCGAAATTCTAGTGCTCGACGAACTTGGCGCCGTGAAGCCGAGCGAGTGGGTGTGGGATACGGTGAGCCTGATTCTGAATACGCGCTACAACGATAATCGAACCACGATCATCACGACGAATTTTGCCGATGAGCCGGCCGGTGGCGTGAGCAAATCTCTTTCGCCGGCGCGTGCCGCGTCGCGCGACGAAACTCTCGGCGATCGCATTGGGGAGCGCATGCGCTCGCGGTTGCAGGAAATGTGCCGCGTCGTGAAGATGAATGGGCCGGATTTTCGGCAGAAGTTTAAGAGCGCGAGTTTTGGGTAGACCCCGAAGATCTGTCATCCCGAGCGCCGCTCCGAGCGAATGCGAGGGCAAGTCGAGGGACCTAGCGTTCCCTTCCAATTGTCACAAACTGAGGGTGATCCCCAACACGGTGTGGCGGCATCGAAGCGCATACCGTCGTGGCATGGTCCGCGAATATCACTTCTGCGTCTACATCCTGCAAAGCAGCTCCCGGCGGGCCCTCTACATTGGACTGACGAACAATCTGCACCGGCGTGTTTTTGAGCACAAGACACACCGGACGGAGGGATTTACTGATGACTACAACGCCACACGGCTGGTGTATTGGCAGAGCTTCGATGAGGTTTTCAAGGCGATCAACCGCGAGAAGCAACTGAAGGGATGGCGGCGCGAGAAGAAACTTTGGCTGATTGGGCGATCTAATCCTGGATGGAAAGACCTGGCCGCGGATTGGTACGAGAACGCAAGGTCCCTCGACTTGCCCTCGCATTCGCTCGGGACTGCGCTCGGAATGACAGAGGGCGGCGAAGCGCCGAAGCAAGGCCGAAGCAGTGATTAGCCCGCGGCATCTCCTTGTTTCGCAATGGGCGGCACTACAATCGTGGAGTGCTGAGCGAACGCATCGAATTCAGGCCGGAAGCCGACTCCGAGATTTTCTCTGTGGTGGCAGCCGCGCCTGCTGTGTTTCTTTTGCGCGGCGCGGATGCTCACTCCGAGCCTTATGTCAGCAAGACTGCCAATCTGCGGCGGCGGCTGCAACGGCTGCTTTCTGCTCCGGAGGAGCATACTAAGCGGCTCAACTTGCGGGAGCGAGTTCGGTCGATTGAATACACGCTGACGGGATCGGACTTCGAATCTGGGTTCGTTTTGTATCGGGCGCTGCGCGCGGCTTTTCCCTCGACGTATTCCAGGCGACTGCGGCTGCGGTTTGCTCCGTTGGTCAAATTGCATTTGGAAAACGAATATCCGCGGGCTTCGATTACGACTCGGCTGGGACGAATTTCTGAGAAGAATGTTTACTATGGGCCGTTTGCTTCGCGCGTGGCGGCGGAAAAGTTCATGAACGACGCGCTCGATTTTTTTAAGATGCGGCGCTGCGTAGAAGATCTGCATCCTGATCCGGAGTTTCCCGGATGCGTTTATTCGGAGATGAAGATGTGTTTGGCGCCTTGTTTTCGCGGGTGCAGCGACGATGAATATCGGGCTGAGGTGGTGCGGGTCGAAGAGTTTTTGGATTCGCGTGGCGAGTCATTGAAGCGGCTACTGGCGGTGGAGCGCGACGAGGAATCGACGAAGACGGAATTCGAGGCGGCTGCTGCGATTCATGCTCGGATCGAGAAACTTGTTCCTGTGTTGCAGTCTTTGCCTGAGTTCGTTCAGCGGATTGACCGGTTGCACGCGGTAATTGTGCAGAAGTCGGCGCTGCCTGACAGCGTGGCTTTATTTCGCGTCGACGCGGGCGTGCTGGCCGGACCGCTCGCATTTCCTATCTCAGAAGCGGAACATACCAAGACACAATCGATGGAAGCGCGGATTCAGGCTGCACTAACGGCGTTTCCGGCGTGCAGTCCGGCAAGCGCGATTGAGCGATTGGAGCATCTCGCGATTCTGAAGCGGTGGTGCTATCGAGGGACTAGGGCGGGCGAAATCTTTTTCGCTAACGCCAAAGGAGAATTGCCGATGCGGCGCCTGGTGCGCGGGATCGGCAGAGTTTACAAAGGCGAGGCGCCCGAGATTATGCCGGCGTAGTGGATTTTTCACCGCCGAGAGGCGGAGAGCGCCGTGACTTCCAAAGGAACGACCTCCTCCATAGAATGGAAATCACCATGGCCAAGAAAACCGCGAAAAATAAAAGCAAGAAAAAATCGACGAAATCTTCATCGAGCAAGAAACCGGCGGTACCGTCAGCATCTCTCGATCAGGCCCTGCGCGACCAACTTTTGGATTTGTTAAATGGCGGCCAGGCTCACGCCGCTTTTGACGCGGCTGTGGGCGACTGGCCGGTGCAACTGGCTGGGGTCAAGGTTGCGAACTTTCCGCACACCGCGTGGATGCTGCTTGAGCACATGCGGCTTGGCCAGTGGGACATCCTCGAGTTCAGCCGCAATGCGAAGTACGTCTCGCCGAAATGGCCGGACGACTACTGGCCGACTTCGGAAGCGCCTACGCATGAAAAGGCGTGGAAGGCGAGCATGGCCGCGTTCAAGAAGGATCTGCGGTCGATGATGCAACTCGTCGTCAACCGCAAGACCGATCTCTTTGCGCGTATTCCCTGGGGCAACGGGCAGACGATTTTGCGCGAGGCGCTGCTGGTTGCGGATCACAACGCATATCATCTTGGCCAACTGGTGATGCTGCGCAAGAGCATAGGGATCTGAGGCGGCTTGGCGGGCATCTTTCGCCCGAATCTTTCGTTGCAGCATCTTTCGCCGCAGCCCTTCCGATTTCTCCTGGGCGCAACTCTACAGCGCCAATCTGTGTCTAAGTAGATAGAATAGTAGTAGGCATGTCGATGCGTAGCTGGTCCATCCCGCTGGGTCGTCTCTTCGGAATCGAAATTCGCATTCATCTGACTTTTCTGTTTTTGCTGTTCTTTGTGTGGGGTACGGAAGCCACTACGCAAAACGCGAACGCTACGCTGCACGTGCTTGCGCTGGTCGGTATTGTTTTTGGCAGCGTCGTGCTGCACGAATTAGGGCACGCGCTGGTGGCACGTGGCTCGGGCGTTCCGGCGAAGGGGATTATCTTGCTGCCGATCGGCGGAATCACTATCCTCGACGAGGCGCATGCGATTCCGGATTCGGTGAACGCGTGGAAGCGCGATATACGCATCGCTGCGGCTGGCCCGGTGGTGAATCTGATCATCGCAGGTTTGTCGGCGCTCATACTGGTTACAGCCATACCGGGCTTTTCGCTGACCACGAGGCCGCTTCTCCATTCGACCGCGCTTTTGCGAAGCATCGTTTGGGTGAATCTTTATCTTGGCTTGTTTAACCTTTTGCCGGCTTATCCGATGGACGGCGGGCGCGTTTTGCGCGCTATATTTTCGCGGCGGGTTGATATGGTGCGAGCCACGCAGCGCGCCGTCCGCATTGGCCATGTCTTCTCTTTTTTGTTCATGATGGTCGGATTTCTGCTCGGTAACTGGTGGCTGGCGATGATTGGATTGTTCCTCTTCCTCGGCGCGCAACTGGAAGAGCGCTCGGCGGTGTTTCAGTCTGTGCTGCAGAGTGTGCGCCTGGAAGAGGTCATGCTCACGGACTTCGCCACGCTCTCACCTGCCGACACGCTCGAGGATGCGCTCGAGAAAGCGGTGCATACGCTGCAGGATGATTTTCCGGTGGTGCGCGGAAGTGACATGGTGGGGGTCGTCTCGCGGCAGAAAATTCTCGAAGCGCTACGCGCTGAAGGCAATGGTTATGTGCAGGCGGTGATGAATCGGATTTTTGAAGTAGCGGCCAAACAGGAGTCGCTGGCTTCGGCGTTCCGCAAACTTTCGGCGCGCAATCTCAGTATTATTCCGGTGGTTGACGAGCAGCAACTTGTCGGAATTGTTACTCTGCAGAACCTGATGCACTCGATGTCGCTCTTGGCGGAGAGCCGCAAATTGCGGCGGGCAGCGCTTGACTCCTAACAAACATTATGCAGGTGAGACCGCCGAGGCTGGCGCATCGGGATTTGTGCGTCCTCTCGATTTCAGCACAAGATGGAAAACCACCGCGCCTAGTATCGCCGAAATGACTGGCAAGAGATGCTGGCTAATCGCGAATGCGAGACCGGACAAAGAGTGCACCCACGTCCCGTGGCGGTCGAACCATAAAACAAGGAGCATCTCTGGGATTTGCGTGCTCGCGGCGACTAGGACCGGACGATGCCTTTGAAGCAGACCGACAAACATTCCACCCACGAACCCGTCCAGGGGCGCGAGGAAAAAGACTGAGATTAAGTTAACGTGATGCCATTGGCGCCAGATTTCGGTCCACTGTTTGCTTTCGGGCGAGGTCGTGTACATTCTAACTACCAATTGACCAAAGCCCGGCATGAGGAAGTGCCTCAGCACTGCATCGGTTGCGAATGATACAGCGACGGCTCCCAAGAAAACGCCTATCGTTCGCATCCTAACCTCAGCTATGCAACATCAGCGGTTAGCGCACCATTCTCGCATAGACCTCCTGCGCCGCGCCCACCGCGGATCCAAACCTTATCTTTCTCGCTGTGACTTCGGCGATTATGTGTTCGAGCGCGGCTAGCACTCCAATTGTGTCCATGTAGTCGTAATAGCCGATGTGAGCGATGCGGAACAGCTGACCTTTCATCTCTGCGTTTCCGTTGGCTACAACGGCGCCGAACTGTTCGCGGAAGCGTTTGCAAATGATGTTCGAATCGGCCTCGGCCGGGGCTGCTACGGCAGTCAGAGCGGAAGCGGGACAGGTCGGCGCGAATAATTTCAGCCCTAGCGCTTCGACTCCAGCGCGGGTCATGGCGGCACATTGCTCTGCGTTAGCGATGAGTTCATCGCGGCCTGCTGCCAGGTTTCCATCGCCCATTTGGCGGATGTAGTCGAGCGCGGCCGCTAAGCCGGCGAAGAGAGCTGTGGCGGGCGTGGAGGCAGTCTCGGCCTTGGCCGCGGCTTTTCGTTCCTTGTGCAGATCGAAGTAATAGCGCGGAGACGACGTCGTCTCCATGCGCTGCCAGGCGCGCTCGCTTACGGCGCCATAGGCCAGTCCGGGCGGAATCATCAAAGCTTTTTGCGATCCGCCTAGGATGATGTCGACTCCCCAGCCGTCGACGTCGAGGGTGGTCGTACCGAGGCCCGTGATTGCGTCGACGACGAGCAGTGTGTCAGGCAAAGCGCGCACCACCCTTGCGATCGCTGCTAGATCGTGGCGCGCGCCCGTCGAGCTCTCGGTGGCTTGCATGTAGACGCAGCGAGTTTCTGGCGTCAGCTTGCGGCGGACATCGTCGAGCGAAAATGTTTGGCCGTAGGGAGCGGTGACGGTTTCGACTGCGCAGCCAAATGCCCTGGTGAGTGCGGTCCAGCGCTCGCCGAACTTTCCGGCGGTTAGGACTAGGACGCGGTCGCCGGGGGAAGTCAGGTTTGAGACTGAGGCTTCCATGAAACCTGTGCCGGATGAGGTCAGCACCAGGACGTCATTCTTTGTGCCGATGAATTCTTTTACGTCTGCGAGGACGCAGGTGAAGAGAGCGCGAAACTCGGCGGTGCGATGATGCGCGCCATAGGCCGCCATCGCGGTTTGCGCGACGGGAAGAAGGGGAGTTGGTCCGGGAGTGAAGAGGCGGTTTTTTCTGATCATGGGATTCGGCGTCGGGACTACTCAACAGAATATGCGAAGGGGCCGACATTCCGGAAGAGATTAGGAAGCGCCTTACCACAGAGGGCACAGGGGACACAGGGAAAACAGGTTCTGCCGACTATAATTCCGCCATGCCTTTAATCGATCAGATACAGAAAGACATTGTCGCGGCTATGAAGGCTCGCGAAGAGCAGCGGCTCTCCTGCCTGCGCATGGTGAAGACCGCGCTCAAGAATCGCGAGATTGAGAAGATGGCTCCGCTGGACGATAAGGAATCGCAGCAAGTGCTCTCCACGCTGATTAAGCAGCGGAAGGATTCGGTCGAGCAGTTTACCAAGGGTGGACGCCAAGAGATGGCCGACAAAGAAGCGGCGGAGATCAAGCTGATCGAGACCTATTTGCCTAAAGAGGCGGGGTCGGAGGAGATCGTGGCCGGAGTGCGCGAGGCCATTGCTGAGATGACGGGTCCGCTGACGATGAAGGATATGGGGGCGGTGATGAAGGCCGCTATGGCTCGGTTTGCGGAGGCGGGCTTGCGGGTGGATGGGAAGGTGGTTAGCGAGGCGGTTAAGATGGAGCTGGCGGGCAAGTAGGAGCGCGAGCAGGAATGAAGAATGCTTTCTATTGGCCGACGGTCTGCGCAGTCCTGACAACGGCTGTTTGGGTCTCAGCGCAAGGCTCTAAACGCACTCAGAATCTGGCACAATCATTACGATATTCATGCTTGGACGGCCCATTCTTGGGCGTTTCCGCCAGCACCCCAAACCACGATTCCCCTCCCACAGTTAAGTTGACCTTGATCGACCCGGCCCGGCGGTCTCAGCCACGAATCGCCGGTCACAGCCTAATCCCCGAGTCACGATACGAGGAGGTCGCGGAGATTCCGGGGGCCCCCAATCGGAGTGAGGTTCTGGCTGTTGAGATATGTAATCCGTCACAAGGTACATACAGATTGAAAATTGAGGAGACCGGCACTCAGCCATATCGGATCACGGTGACGGGAGACGCCGCGAATATTGGGGCATCACAAATCCTGAAGCATAGCTCTCAGGCCGGCCGAATCCGAAGCTACTATTTTGCTTTCTGGATTGAGAATAAAGAAGCACACATTCAGTGGCTGGATGAGGAAGGCCGACCTCTTGATCCACGCGTACCGATAGAAATTAGCGAGTGGTGATGAAAAGCTACCTGCCCCGCTGCCATTCGCGGTACGCTTCGCTCTTCCCTATCCCGCGCTCTTTAGCAACTTTTTTCAGGGCGGCTTTTTCGTCGGCCTTTTCCTCGGCCATGATTTCGCGCACGCGCTGAGCTACGCTTACGCTCTCAGATGCTGTGGGAGCCGCGCCCTCTTCGGCTTTCGCGATCAGGAGGGTGATCTCGCCTTTGACTTCGCCTCGGGCTTGGAGTTGGTGGAGAATCTCTTGGGCGCGTCCGCGGAGGAATTCTTCGTGCAGCTTGGTTACTTCGCGCGCAACGACTACGTGGCGGGCTTCTCCGAGAACTTCGCAAACATCAGAAAGCGTCTCCAGCAGCCGATGCGGGGCTTCGTAGAATACCTGCGTGCGTGGAGAATCTTTTACGCTTTCCAGCAGCTTGCGACGCTGGCCTGACTTGGAGGGGAGAAAGCCGCTGAAGCGAAAAGAGTCGGTGGGCAGGCCGCTGGCTACCAGGGCTGCCAGAAAGGCGGACGCTCCGGGAATGGGGATGACGGGCACGTGATGGCGGATGGCCAGCGCGATGAGGCGGAATCCGGGATCGGAGATGCCGGGCATGCCGGCGTCGGTGACTAGGGCGATCTTGGCTCCGCCTTCGAGATCGACGACGAGTTCGGCGGCTTTGGTCATCTCGTTGTGCTCGTGGTAGCTGACCAGGCGCGTCTGGATGCCGTAATGGCTGAGGAGTTTCAGGGTCTGGCGCGTGTCTTCGCAGGCGATCAGGTCGACCTCCTTGAGGATGCGCAGGGCTCGCAGGGTGATGTCTTCGAGGTTGCCGATGGGCGTCGCGATCAGGTAGAGGGACGGGCCGCCGATGTTGCGGGCATCTTCATCCATCTCGCGAGTCTAGCAAGAAGCTCTTCACCACAGAGGACACAGAGGAACACAGGGGAAACGGCAAGTCAGGAGACACTGGGGAGCGCAAGGTCCCTCCGCTCCGCTTCGCTTCGGTCGGGATGACAAATTTTGAATTGAACCAGCGCGATCAACTTTGCGCTTCGCCTTTCGTTCGCTTCGTGCTAAACTGACCAAAATCGATGTGATGGCCAACACTTCACGCTCCAGCCCGCGGGTGTAGGCTACGGGGATTCGAGTCCCAGATTCAGATTCATAAAAAACAGGAGCAGCCATCATGGCGGAAGAGCGTAGCAGCCGAATCGATGATCGTAATAGCGAACGCAATAAGGCAATTGAACTGGCGTTCGCACAGATTGAAAAGCAGTTTGGGAAGGGCTCGATCATGCGGCTGGGATCGAAGGAGGCGATCGTCCCGATCGCGGTAATTTCGACGGGCGCGATTTCATTCGATGCCGCGCTCGGCGTGGGCGGAGTGCCGCGCGGACGGGTGGTCGAGATCTTTGGCCCGGAGTCCTCCGGCAAAACGACGATTGCCTTGCAGGTGATTGCCGAGGCGCAAAAGGCTGGAGGCATGGCGGCATTTGTCGATGCCGAGCATGCACTCGATCCGGGATATGCCAAGAAGCTGGGCGTGGACGTCGACAATTTGTTGGTTTCACAACCTGATTACGGTGAGCAGGCGCTTGAAATTACCGAGGCGCTGGTGCGCTCGAACTCGATTGATGTGCTGGTAGTCGACTCGGTAGCGGCGCTCGTTCCTAAGGCTGAACTCGATGGCGAGATGGGCGACAGCCATATGGGCCTGCAAGCGCGGCTGATGTCGCAGGCGCTACGCAAACTTACCGGAACGGTTGCCAAATCGCGCACCTGCCTGATTTTCATCAACCAGATTCGCGAGAAGATTGGCGTGATGTTTGGCAATCCGGAGACGACGACTGGCGGACGCGCGCTAAAATTTTATTCGTCGGTGCGCATAGACATTCGCCGCATCGCGGCGATTAAAGAGGGAGATGTGGTCACCGGCTCGCGCACCAGGGTCAAGGTGGTGAAGAATAAAGTGGCGGCGCCGTTTCGCGAGGCCGAATTTGACATTCTCTACGGCGAAGGCATCTCGCGCGAAGGCGACCTGCTCGATATAGCGGTAAACAGCAACATTCTCGAGAAGTCAGGCTCGTGGTTCAGCTATAAAGGTGAGCGTATCGGGCAGGGACGCGAGAATGCGCGGGCCTTCCTGAAAGAAAATAAAGATACGATGGCCAAGCTCGATGCCGAGGTGCGAAAGGCTCTGGGACTGACGCCATCGACCGCGGCGCCAGCGCCGACAGCGGTTCCAGCACAAGCTACTGGGACGCAGGGGCGGGTGACGACGATGCCTACAGCGGCGGAAGCGGGGAAGGTACCGGCGAGACGGTAGGCCGAAACGCAATTTTCAAGCGATATGGAGCGGGCGTCTCAACTGCTTTGCGACGACGCCCGATCCGCATTCATAGTTCTGCACTTCATTACGCTCCGCCAATTGCCATCCCCGCCAGCGCCCGCATACAATCCTTCTTTCGTTGACCCTGTCGTCAATCGAGGGCCCTGATGAAGCGCATCAAAGCCATTTATCCCGGATCGTTCGATCCTCCTACTAACGGCCATCTTGATTTGATTGAGCGCGGCAGCAAGATATTTGACGAATTGGTGGTGGCGATTCTTCGGAATCCCGAGAAGGACCCGCTTTTCAGCGTCGCCGACCGCCGTAAGATGCTCGAATCAATGACTTCCAGTTTCGAGAATGTTTCGGTCGACACGTTTGACGGTCTGACCGTGGATTACGCGCTGCGAGTGGAGGCGCAGGCGATACTGCGCGGCATTCGCGCCATCAGTGATTATGAATACGAATTGCAGATGGCGCTAATGAATCGCAAGCTGCAACCCTCGCTTGAGACGGTGTTCATGATGCCCGCTGAAAAATATTCCTATCTCAGTTCGCGGCTGGTGCGCGAGGTCGCGCAACTCGGCGGATCGATTGAACGGCTGGTGCCGGAGCTTGTCGAACAGAAACTTCGTGAGAAAATAGATGTGGCTCACAAATTCGCGGATGGTGAGCGGCGCGCGAGCAAAGCGCCCTCTGAAGCGAAAAACAGGTTCAGGAAAAAGAGACTATGAGCACCGTAGTGGCACCCGTCACCCACCCCGTCCGCTTGACGGAACGCATCAACCGCATCGAGCCTTCCGCGACCATGGCGGTGGTGGCCGAGGCTGACAAGCTGCGCCAGCAGGGCATCGATGTTGTGGATTTCGGCGCCGGCGAGCCGCATTTCTCCACGCCGCAGCACATCAAGGATGCCGCCATCGCGGCGATTCAGTCGAATTTTTCGAAGTACACGCCCGTCGGTGGCACCGCTGAGTTGAAAGATGCAATTGTCCACCGTCATGCGGTCGATTTCGATTCCGATTACCGGCGCGAGGAGGCTGCGGCTTCGGTGGGCGGCAAGCACGCGCTCTTCAACGTTATTTCGGTGCTGGTCGATCACGGCGACGAAGTGATTCTTCCTGTCCCCTACTGGGTCTCGTTCAAAGACATAGTGCGTTATGCGGGTGGCAAGTGCGTGCTGCTGCAAAGCGACGAATCGCAGGGCTTTCGCGTCACCGCCGATATGGTCGCGGAACTGGTGACGCCCAAGACGAAGCTCATCATTCTGAATTCGCCGTCCAATCCTTCGGGAGCTGTGATCAGCCCGGAAGACATGACTGAAGTTGTGCGACTGGCCCACCAGCGCGGCATTTGGGTGATTTCCGATGAATGCTACGTTTATCTGAATTACACCGGTAAGCGCTTTTCGGTAGGCTCGCTCCGCAAGTATCGCGATCGCTTCATGGTCGTCGGATCACTTTCGAAGACCTATGCCATGACTGGATGGCGATTGGGATTCACGCTGGGCCCCACCCCGATCGTCAATGCGGTTCAGAAATTGCAGAGCCAGTCGACATCGAATCCGACATCGATCGTACAGAAGGCGGCGGTTGCGGCGCTAATGGGTCCGCAGGAATGTGTGGCCGAGATGCGCGCGGAGTACATTAAGCTGCGCGATCATTTGGTGAAGGGATTACGATCAATTCCTGGCGTGAAATGCACGTTGCCGGAAGGCGCGTTCTACGCCTATCCGAACGTGTCGGAATTCTTCGGGCACAGCGGGATCAACTCGGCTTCCGATCTTGCCGGCAAACTACTGCGCGAAGTGCACGTTGCCACCGTTCCGGGCGAAGGCTTTGGGACGAAGGAACACATTCGCATCTCGTACGCGACGACGGTTGCTGAACTGGATCGCGGGCTGGAACGGATGCGGAAGTTTTTTGGCGGATTGTGAGCGCGCGGCATATAGAAGTGTCATTTAGAAGTGTCATTCTCGCTTCGCGAAGGATGACATAACCTGCTCTCCATGACGCCACTTTACCCACTCCTCATGCAGCCCGCGTTCGACCCGCGCCCGTGGGGCGCGCTCGATCTTTCTGCGATTTATCCCAATCACAAATTTAACGAACGCATCGGAGAGGCGTGGCTGACGGGCGACAACTGCGTCGTCTCGAATGGGCCGCTGGCGAGGCGCACGCTCGCCAATCTTAGCGAGGAGTTTGGCGCCGAATTAGTGGGCACCGCTGCGCGCGATCCGCAGCGCTTTCCCTTGCTGTTGAAGTTTCTTTTTCCGGAGGAAAAGCTTTCTGTTCAAGTGCATCCCGATGACGCAACCGCGCTGCAATTCGGCGAGCCGTGGGGCAAGACTGAATGCTGGTATGTGGCGCACGCCAAGCCTGGGGCGCAGATCGCTCTTGGGCTGAAGAGCGGTGTAACACGCGAGCAATTCGAGCAGGCCATCCATGAAAAGCGAGCGGAAGAGTTGCTCAACTGGGTCAACGTCTACCAGGGCGAAATGATTTACGTTACCGGCGGGACGGTGCATACACTGGGGCCGGGCGCGGTTATTGTGGAAACGCAGCAGCAATCCGACACGACGTATCGTCTCTATGATTATGGGCGCCCGCGGCCGCTGCATCTGGAGCGCGGACTTGCTTCGGTCAAGGACCGCACGGGCGCGGGTAAAGTGATCCGCCCAGCTCCCGTCGCTATCGACGGCGGCAAGAATCGGCGCTCGTCGATGATCGCGGCGCCGTATTTCACGGTGGAGATGTTTGAATTGAAGGAACCGCAAGATTTCTCGACAGTTGATGCGGATCACGGGGAGAGAACTTCAGCGCAGATACTGGTTGCCGTGGAAGGCTGCGGAGTTGTTGAGGCACTGGGCCGGGACTCGGTTACTCTCGCTAAGGGCGACGCGGTTGTGGTTCCTGCCGCGCTGCGGAATTTCAGCGTTCGGCCGCAGTGGGCTGTCGAGTTCTTGAAGGCAAGCGTTCCTGGCGGGGCGGTCGCTGAGCCTGCCACCCGTATTTAACCCCTCTCACGCATCTCTCACACTCGTGCGTGGTAGGCTTTCTATTCGTGAAGACGAACCCACATTTCTATCCTGTCATTCTTGCTGGCGGGCGTGGTACGCGCTTCTGGCCACTTAGCCGCAAACGTCGGGCGAAGCAACTGCTGGCGCTCGGCGGCAAAGATACAATGATCCAGCAGACGGTCGCGCGACTGGCGCCGATGGCTGCCCCTGGCCGGTTCTGGATCATCACCAATGGCGAGTTGCGTTCTGCGATCGCCCGTCAACTTCCCAAACTCGCGGCGAAACAGATCATTGCCGAACCGGTTGGGCGCAATACTGCTCCGGCGATTGGCTTAGCGGCATTTCTTTTGCTGCGTCAGGATCCCGAGGCGGTGCTGGGTTTATTCCCATCCGACCATGTGATCGGCGATCCGGCTCAATACCGCGCGGCTCTCAGTCGAGGAATCGGACTCGCAGCGGCGGGAGAAAACATCATCGTGCTCGGCATCCGACCAACGCGCCCGGAAACGGGCTATGGATATATTGAGGCCGGCGGTCCCGATCACGATGACGCTTCGTTGTTGCGTGTGCGCCGCTTTACCGAAAAGCCGGACCTTGGCTTAGCCCAGCAGTTTCTCGATTCCGGTAATTATTTCTGGAATAGCGGCATGTTTCTCTGGCGCGCCGACACACTGGCAAATGCGCTGCATGAGCATCTGCCAAAGACCGCTCCTATTCTCGAAAAAATCGCGGCCGCTTACGGTACGCGCAATTTTGAAAATGTCTTTCGGAGGCTCTATCCGAAGTGCGAGAACATCAGCATCGATTATGCCGTGCTGGAGCCGCGCTCGGCGAGGGGCGAAAGCCAATCGCGCATCTTCTGCCTGCCTGCTGATTTCGGGTGGAACGATTTGGGATCATGGACCGCACTGCACGAGCATCACGTGGCCAAGACGAAACCGGCCGATGGCAGCTCGGTTTCAGCGTCCGGCAGTTTTGCCCTAAATGCGAAAAATAATTATGTGCACGCGCCGGGAAAATTCGTGGCTCTGGTGGGTGTGAGCAATCTGGTAATTGTCGAGACGGAAGACGCTCTGCTTGTAACTACGCTCGACCAGTCGCAGGATGTGGGCAAAGTAGTGAAGCATCTGGATGAGAAGAAGTTGAAGAAATTGGTTTAAGAGCCGCTCGCTGTTCGTCGTTCGCTGTTCGCAAATGCAAAAGGCGCGCTCGGCGCGGATGACAACCTTAAAGCGAACGACCGACAACGAGCGACCTATGATCGCCTATGACGCAAATTAAGTTCGGCACCGACGGCTGGCGCGGCCTGATCGCCGACGACTTTACTTTTGAAAACGTGCGTCGCGTGGCTCAGGCGATTGCCGCCTACGTCCTCAAACACGAAAATCCAGCTGGCGGTGTGGTCATCGGTTATGACACGCGTTTCCTGTCCGACCGTGCCGCTCGCATCGTGGCGGAGGTGATTGCCGGCGCGGGCATTCCTGTATTGCTTGCCAACGATTACGTGCCGACGCCGGCGGTTTCTTACAACGTCAAAAAGTTGGGCGCAGCGGGCGGAGTGATGGTCACCTCCAGCCACAATCCTTGGAACTGGAATGGCGTGAAGTTCAAAGCGAAGTTTGGTGGATCGGCTACGCCGTCGATCATGAAGTCGATCGAGGAAGAGCTGGCCACCGAGACATCGAACTCAGCCTCGTCTCCCACGACTCTCGCGAGAATTGAGGAAGTCGACCTCAAGCCAGCCTACGTCGAAGCGATCAGCGAGTTTGCAGACCTGGGCCTCATCAGTCGCGCCAATTTCAAGTTTGCCATCGACTCCATGTATGGCTCGGGCCGCGGCGTTCTGCCGGGCATTTTTGACGCGCACGGCATCCGCTATGTCGCGATCCGCCAGGAAGTGAATCCGCTATTTCCGGGGATCAATCCCGAACCGATCCTGCCGCACGTCGCGCTGCTGCAAGAAACGGTAGTGAAGGAAAAATGCCACGCCGGCCTGGTCACAGACGGCGATGCCGACCGGATTGGCGCTGTCGCTGAAGATGGCAGCTTCGTCGATTCGCACAAGTGCATGTCAGTTTTACTGAACTGGCTGCTGGTGCGCAAGAAATGGCCGGGTGATGTGGTGCGCGCTTTCAATACCACCGGCATGATGGACCGCATCGCCGCCCGATACGGGCGCAAACTGCATGAGACTTCGATCGGATTCAAGTACATTGCCGATCTGATGATGGAGCACGAAATTCTGATTGGGGGAGAAGAATCCGGCGGCATCGGCTACGGACGCTTTTTGCCCGAGCGCGACGGCATCCTCAATGCCCTGCTGCTGGCAAATGTGATGGCGGAAGAAGGCAAGCCGCTCGGCCAACTGGTCGCCGATCTGCAACGCGAATTTGGCGCGCACTATTATGGACGGCGCGATTTGCACATTTCCGATGAGATGAAGAATGGTGCGATACGGCGCGCTGCGGATCCGCAGACGCTGAAGTTGGGCAGTTATTCGATTTTGCGAAAAGAAAATCGCGATGGGATTAAGTTTTATCTTGATGCTCCGAAGGATGGCAATGGCGCCGACCCCTGGGTATTGTTTCGCGCTTCAGGCACGGAACGTCTACTGCGCTGCTACGTCGAAGCGGCCTCGCGTGAACTGGTGGAAGAGATTCTGGAAGCGGGTGAAAGATTCGTGCGGCAGGCCTGACCGTCTGACCACGCTCTTGGCGGTACTTTCGCGTTTTGGATGGCTCTATAACACGATAGGATAGTGATAACAGGAGCATGGTCACCAAGGAAACCACACCGGTTCTCGCGGATTCTCCGGAATCGCGCCGCTATAATCGCGTCAAGCGATGGATTGGCATTGCCGATTTTGGAGTCGGCTTCGGGTTGCTGGTCGTGCTCCTCGCATCAGGTTGGACGGGAACGCTGCGCGATCTGGCCGAACGGGGCGCTTCGCAAAATTATGTCGTTGCCGTTTTCCTCTACGTGGCGATGCTGATGCTCATCAGCCAACTTATCGGAATACCGCTGGCGTATTACAGTTTCCGGCTTGAGCATCGCTATAACCTTTCCAACCAGCGCTTTCGCTCCTGGGTCTGGGACGAATGCAAGGGCATGCTCCTAGGGTTGGTAATGGCCACAATTGTGGTGGAGCTGCTGTATATGCTGATACGGCAAACGCCGCAGCACTGGTGGATTGTCGCGTGGATTGTCTTTCTCGGACTGGTTGTCCTGCTCGCGCAACTCGCCCCCGTGATCCTGTTTCCAATTTTTTATAAATTCGAGCCGCTCGAAAATGAGGAACTAAAACGTCGCTTGATTGTTTTGAGCGAACGCGCCGGCACACGCGTCCGCGGCGTCTACAAATGGCATCTTTCCGAGAAAAGCAAAAAGGCCAATGCGGCCTTGACCGGATTGGGTGCAACGCGGCGGATCATCCTAGCCGATACGCTGCTGGACAATTATTCGGACGACGAGATTGAAGCTGTACTAGCGCACGAACTCGGCCACCATGTGCATCGGCACATTCTGAAAAGCATTTTCGTGCAGGCCGGGATTACCCTCTTTGGCTTCTGGCTGGCCGATCAAGTTTTGCGCTACGCGGTTGAGCGGCGGAACTTATTTGAGACGATGTCTGATTTCGCGAATCTGCCGCTGCTGATTCTGGTCGCGACCGGGCTATCGTTTTTGCTGATGCCCGCGCTCAACGCCTACTCGCGTTTCAATGAGCGCCAGGCTGACCGCTATTGTTTTGAATCGGTGGCCAGTGTCGAGCCCTTTATTTCGTCGATGAATAAGTTGGCCGAGCAGAATCTCTCGGAAAAAACGCCGGCGCGTTGGGTCGAGTGGCTGCTTCATTCCCATCCGGCGATCGTTAAGCGGGTGGCGGCGGCTGAAGCCTGGGCGAAAACACGCTGAAGAGAATTTGTAATTGAGTAATCTTGTAATCAGAAACCAACCCGAGCTGGATTTGGTGTGTAAGCTTTGAGATTGGTTTTCAAACCGTCAAATTATCCGATTACAAAATTACAAATTCTTTCCCAGGATCTGTTCAACCCGCCGCAGATCTTCTTCCGTATCGACGCCGACGGTATCGAAAGGAGTTTCCCCGACATAGATCGGAACTCCATTTTCAAGAAAGCGTAACTGCTCTAACCGCTCGCTACGCTCGAGCGACGACTCCTGCCACTGCACGAACTTATCCAGAGCGTTCTTGCGATAACCGTAGAAGCCGAGATGTTTGTAATATTGCGGACGGACGCCATCGCGATCGTGTGGAATGGTAGCGCGAGAAAAATATAGCGCGCGTCCGGCAGCGTCCGTCACTACTTTCACGGCGCTGGGATTGCCCGCGTCGATCGGCGCCGCCGGCGTCTTCAACGTTCCAACCTCCACGCCCGCGCCCTTCATCACCTCGATCAGACCCTCGACGTGCTCGGACCGGGTCAACGGCTCATCACCTTGAATATTCAAATAAACATCCGCAGGAACAGTGGTCGAGATCTCGTGAACGCGCTCGGTGCCCGAGCGATGCGCTGCAGAAGTCATCCGCGCCGCAAACCCTTGCTGCTCACAGAAACGCATAATCTCGTCTGAATCGGTCGCGACCGTGACATGGTCAAGAGAGGCGCACCGGTGGACTGCGCGATACACCCATGCCAGCAATGGCACTCCGCCAATTTCGCGGAGCATTTTGCGCGGCAGGCGCGTCGAAGCGAGCCGCGCCGGAATCACGGCGACAACTTTCATGCGCCCAGTTTCGCATGGAGCGCGCGCGTTTGACACGCGATTCGTTGGACGCCGTAGTCGTTTTGAAACCGCAATGGTTTGACACTCGAATCATGCACTTTTAGAATGCATTAGGGACGCGTCCACCCGCGTCGCGGGATTCTGTACCCATTTCCGGGCTGTCCCTGCATCCTTCCGCGTATTTCAGGAATGGCGGTGTAGCTCAGGTGGTTAGTGCGACGGTCTCATAAGTGAGCGCTCGACTTGCGTGCTGAGAACCGACCCAACAAAATCAGCGATGGTTGTTAGAATTTGGAGAAGGAGATTGAACAGATGGTCTAGGTTATTCTGAGTCCTCAGAAGAATCTCGCTTCAGGCGAGCCTTCTTGGAGCCGTTCGCGGTCGCAGTCTCATCTGAGTGGTGTTCTCGACTACGGTAAGGCTGACGGGCTTCGGTTTGGTGTTCGTCAGACTCAGCAGTTTGTTTCCATGCCTGACTCTGACGAGTTCCCTTTTTATTGCGCTCAGTTTCCCTTGCCGCAAGCAGTCGGTTAATCTCAGTCACTAGTGCAAACAGTTTGTCAGAGTCCTGTTCGATTGAGGCAAGTTGGCACAATTGGTACCAGCGCTCTTTAGTGTGGTCGTCCATCTTGGTAACCCTTTCAAGAGCGAACCGAACAATGGTACGCTCGCGCACATTACTTTGTCGATAAAGGACAACCCCTAGTGTGTCTCGTGTAGTACGGAAACCTCACGCGGCCTTCTTTTCAACCAACCCACCAAGCCACCCTTCAAGATCAGACGGCGGAAGCGCACACCCAATCCCCATCACCTGTTGCTGCACATTTCTTGCGCCACAATTCCAACGACACGCGTCCAGACACGCGCACCTGGTCAATGATGGGAAGTGGTGACAGGTGTTACGATCCTTGTCGCAGAGCTTCTGGAACGTTGCACCCGCTTCGATTCACCGTTTACAATCTCAGTGGTGTGATAGCGAACATGAAACGCCTTCGATGCCTCGTAGATGTAGCCTCGCTGATGCCGGTCGCTCCCGTGACGCGGCGGCTTCGTGGGTGTAATGACTTGATCGGTCATAACACCCCCCGTCTTGGGCCAAAATGCAACAGTATGCAATGGCACGAAACGTCAAGTTATTGAAAACACACCGTGGCGGTGTAGCTCAGGTGGTTAGAGCGACGGTCTCATAATCCGTAGGTCGTAGGTTCGAGTCCTACCGCCGCCACCAGATTCTTCAACAACTTGCGAGAGATCCTGCGGGAGCTCCATTTCGCCTAGCAGCAATGCTTTTACCGGACACGATGCATCTCTCCGCCGATAGCCAATGACCTTCTGGCACCGCAAGCTGAGGGTGTGCTAGATTCTTATTCGCATTTCGTCCGCTTTGTGTCTTCGTCGCACCGAGGAGGGAAGATTGCCTCGCATTTTGCTGACAACGCGCTGCAGCGACTCCGGCCTCTACGATTATTTTCGCGAGAATGCTCCGCGAAATTTTCGCTGGCGTTTCGGAATGCCCCGGACGATCTCGTTTGGCCTGCGATTCCTCCGGCAGAACCTTCCCGATGTAAACATTCTGGAATACCCTTCGCGCGCGGAATTCTCTGCGCAGCTCAAGCGGGGATGGGACGCCGTCGGTTTTTCTTTTTATCTCGAAGAGACCAATGACATCCTGAAGATGGCTGCCGAAGCGCGCCAGGCGGGCGTCCGCGAACTGTGGGCGGGAAATTATGGCGCGTTGACTCCCTCTATTCATTCGCACTTTGACCATGTGTTCAACGGCTATAGCGAAAGCGCGATGGCAGATAAGCTAGGGGTCAGTCTGGATGAAATTCAGCATCCTCCGTTGATCACGCGCTTCCGTTTGCCCGGGGGATGGTCGTTTCCGCTAGGTATTCTGTTTTCTTCGCGCGGCTGCAGTTTTCGGTGCACCTTCTGCCAGACCACTACATTTGCGCCGAAGCCAAAGGAAATTTCACTAGAAGCTCTGGATAGGACGCTCCGTTTCTATGTTGAGCACGGGGTTCGTTTTGTACTGATGCTTGACGAGAATTTCGGCAACATTCCGTCTCATGCCGATGCGGTCATCGAGCTATTGGCGCATCACGGAATCCGTTGGCTGGTGCAGTCGCGCGTCGATCTGCTTCTTAGAAACTTCGATGAATGGAAGCGCTGCGGCATGGAAGGCGCTCTCTTTGGCATCGAGAGTTTCCACCAAGACATCCTGAAGCAGATGCACAAGAACGAGAAGGCGCAGGCGGCGTTTGAACTGGTCGACCGGCTACACGGCGCGGGCCTTTACGCCCATGGCTATTACATCATCGGTCTGCCGCCGGAGACGCCAAAGTCGATCACTGAAGATCTGCGAACATTGGCTTCTCTGAAACTCGACGTTACGCAAATCACTATCGTCACGCCGCATCCGCAGACGGAGATGTGGCGTGAACTCGATTCCGGGTACGGAATTTTTGAAAAGGACTGGTCGAAGTTCGACACCAAGCATCTCGTCTGGAACCATCCTCATTGCGGGCCGGGTGTGCTGGAATCGCTGCTCGAACAAGGCTTCCGCGGCTGCTACAGCGGCGACTGGGTTGCACGAACGTCGAAGAAATTCCTCTCCATGAGAAGATCTCAGAAAGATTTGTCCAGCGTGTTGCTGGGTCCGGTGCGCTCGCGATGGGCCTCCGCGGCGCGGTTGCCCTACCTTCCAGCGCGGGTTCCTTCCGGAGAAGAGCCGGTCCGCAGCGTTGCGTGAGGTGGCATGCAACGCGTACCAGCGCTTTCCATTTTCCGTCTTTCTGCGCATCGAAGGTCAACTCATTTACCATAACCCCTTGCTGTCGTGTTAGGACGTTGGAGGACACATCGATGAAACGCGCCTTGATGGCGTTGCTGGTATTCCTGTCGTTCGCATTGGTCGCACTTGCCCAGAATTCAACTGCAGAGGCATCCCACAAAGCGGCGACGCCCGCCGAGGCGACGCGGAAGACGGTCGAGCAGAAAACTTCGGGCATGGAAAAGCTACCGGGGTTTTTCACCTGTTACTGGGACGCGCGCGAAGGAAAACTCTGGCTGGAAATCGACAAATGGAATACGCCATTTCTTTATTACGAATCGCTTCCCAACGGCGTCGGTTCGAATGATGTTGGCCTCGACCGAGGCCAGCCGGGCAAAACGAATGTCGTCCATTTCGAGCGCAGCGGGCCGCGAATTCTTCTGGTGGCTGAAAATGAACGGTATCGCGCGATCACAGACGATCTCGCGCAACAAACGGCGGTGCAGCAGGCCTTCGCGCAATCGGTGCTGTGGGGCTTCGAATCGGCTGCTGAGGATGAGGAGGCAAAAACAGTTCTCGTTGACGCGACGCCGTTTTTCCTGAGCGATGCGCATGAGGTAGCATCGAGACTCGCTACCCTCAAACAAGGCACGTACCACGTCGATTCGTCGCGGTCCGCTATTTACCTTCCGCGCACTAAGAATTTTCCGGAGAATACCGAAGTCGAGTCGACCTTAACTTTTGTCGGAGAAAATCCCGGACATTGGGTCGAACAGGTCACGCCGGACCCCCGCGCCATCACCGTGCATGAGCACTTTTCGTTCATCCAGGCTCCCCCGGCTGGATTCCACGAACGAGCCTACGATCCGCGGTCCAGTTTCTTTGGCATCAGCTACATGGATTTCGCTACACCGGTCGATCGACCCATCGTGAAACGATATATCGCACACCACCGGCTTGCTAAGAAAGACGCGGCGACTGCGATCAGCGAACCCGTGAAGCCTATTGTCTATTACATTGATCGCGCGATCCCGGAGCCGATTCGCTCTGCCGTTCTTGAAGGAACAAGTTGGTGGAATCAAGCCTTCACCGCAGCCGGATACAAGGATGCATTCCAGGTGAAACTGCTGCCCGAGGGCGTCGACGCGATGGATGTGCGGTACAACGTTATTGAATGGATTCCGCGCGCAACTCGTGGCTGGGCGTATGGAAGTGCCATTGCCGATCCGCGCACCGGAGAGATTATCAACGGCCACGTCAATCTGGATGCACTGAGAATCCGCCAGGTATTTCTGATCGCGCAAGGACTGATTGATCCGTTCGGAAACGATCCGGCGTCACTCAAACGGGCCAATGAAATGGCGCTCGCACGCATTCGACAACTGGCCGCACATGAAACCGGCCACACCCTTGGCCTCATGCACAATTACGCGGCCAGCATCGTCAATCGCAGTTCTGTCATGGACTACCCGCCGCCGACGGTAACCCTGGGCGCCGATGGCCGGCCCGACGTTTCCGATGCCTATGCGGTCGGCATTGGCGAATGGGACAAAGTTTCGATCACCTATGGCTACAGCGATTTTTCGCAGGAAAAAGACGAGACGCCCGCGCTCGACAGGATTCTTGCTGACGCTTTTTCCCGCGGACTTCTTTATCTCACCGATCAGGATGCGCGCCCGCTTGGCTCCGCTAGCCCGATTGCCCACCTTTGGGATACAGCCGGCAATACTCTTGATGGCTTGACTCGCGTGATGGCTGTGCGCGCCGCAGCTTTAAAGAATCTCTCGGAGAGCGCGATTCCCGAGCACACTCCGATGGCGACTTTGGAAGATGTTTTGGTTCCGATGTATCTCTACCACCGTTATCAAGTGATGGCGGTAGCGAAATCGATCGGCGGCCTTGACTATTCATTCAACCTTCGCGGAGTTCAAGATCACGAAACGCCGCCAAAGACTGTTGCCGCCGCGCAGCAGCGCGCTTCCATTCGCGCAGTGCTCGACACACTCTCGCCACAAGTGCTCGCTCTGCCTGAGTCTCTGCTCAAGATGATTCCGCCGCGCCCGCCGGAATATCCGACTGGTCGCGAGAATTTCTCACGCCGCACTTCGCCCGCTTTCGATGCGCTCGCACCTGCCGAAGCTGCCGCGGAAATTGTTGCCAACGTGCTGCTCCAACCGGAGCGCGCCCAGCGCATGGTTGAATATCACGCGCTGGATGCGGGCAATCCCGGCTTTGACGAGTTGGTCGGAGACATACTTTCCGCCACATGGAAAGCGCAGTCCGCCTCTGGGTATCACGGAGCGATACAGCGCACGGTCAATGCGGTTGTTTTAGATCACCTCATTACCCTGGCCAGCGACGAGCACGCGTCTGCCCAAGTCCGCGCCGTTGCGGCGCTCAAGCTCAATGAATTGAAGAAATGGATCGGGACCCACGCGCCATCGTCGAAGGACGACGCGGTACGTGCGCAACTCTTCTTTGCTGAGAGCCAAATCGATCACTTCCAAAAGAATCCAGCGGAAGTACATTTGACGGCGCCCGCTACGCCGCCTGACGGCGATCCCATCGGCAGCGACGAATGGGAGTGAAACGGAGACTCAACAATGGCGCCGCGGTTGCACGGCATTGAGGCTTGCGTGTTCGACGCTTACGGCACGCTGTTCGATGTCAACAGCGCGGCGCGTGCCGAGCAAGCTTTTCTTGGAGAAAAGTGGCAGCCACTCGCCGAGTTGTGGCGCGCGAAGCAATTGCAATACACGTGGCTACGCGGCTTGACCGGGAACCACGCGGATTTCTGGCAGGTCACGGGCGATGCACTGGACTTCGCGCTGGCAACGTTGCAACTTGAAGATGCTCCGCTGCGTGCGCGGCTCATGGATCTGTACCTGGCTTTGGGCGCCTATCCCGAAGTTCCTGGCGTACTGAAGCGGCTGAAGACCGGCGGCATGAAGCTCGCGATTCTGTCGAACGGCTCGCCTGCCATGCTCGCGGCCGCCGCGGCCATCGCGGGTATTGCCAATCTGCTCGACGCGATATTGTCCGTCGAGCAAGTCAAGATTTTCAAGCCTCATCCGTCCGTTTACCGGCTCGCCTGCGCGCGCTTTAACCTGCCTGCGGACCGTATCTGCTTTCTCTCTTCCAACGGATGGGACGCCTACTCGGCGAAAGCATTTGGCTTCCGCGTGCTTTGGTGCAACCGCTTCGGTCAGGCGCCGGAGCGCATCCCCGAAACGCCTGACGCGCAAATCACGACGCTCGCCGAAGTGCCGGAGATCGTTCTTGCCTGATTTTCATGCACGCGCGAATGGAGCCGCCGCCGCTCGATTCGAGCATGAATTGCGCCAACAAAAGAAGCTCACAACGAATTTCACCAGCTATAATGGCACCCTTCTAATAAAGGAGCTGCATGCGACCGTTCTTCGCCATTGTGCTGATCTTCACCATGATTGTTCCTTCCCTTTCTTTCGGCGCCGACCCAGCTTCGTCGAATCCGGCTGGGCTGGTCGGCTACTCTCCACGATCGGGTCAAAACGAGCGCGAATGGGAGGGGAAGTTCCGGGCCATTCCCGATCCTGCGAATCTTCGCGAGTACATGCGACGGCTGAGCGCGCGCCCGCATCATGTGGGCTCGCCTTACGACAAAGACAATGCCGAGTGGATTCTTGCGCACTTCAAGGATTGGGGGCTGGACGCGCATATCGAGAGATTCGATGTTTTATTTCCAACGCCCAAGGTGCGAGTGCTGGAGATGCTGGCGCCGACGAAGTTCACCGCCAAACTTGAAGAGCCGGCCCTTGCAGTCGATCCAACTTCGAACCAAAAGTCGGAGCAATTACCAACGTATAACGCTTACTCCATCGACGGCGATGTGACCGGGCCGCTCGTGTTCGTGAATTATGGTTTGCCTGAAGACTACGAAAAGCTTGACCGGCTGGGCATTTCGGTGAAGGGCGCGATCGTGATCGCGAAGTACTATCACAGCTGGCGAGGAGTGAAACCGAAAGTTGCTGCCGAGCACGGTGCCATCGGCTGCCTGATTTATTCTGAGCCACAGGACGACGGTTACACGCGCGACAATGTTTTTCCGCAGGGACCGATGCGCAATCCGGATGGCGTCCAGCGGGGGAGTGTCATGGATTTCGCTTCGGCCAGTCCGGGTGATCCGCTGACTCCCGGGGTTGGCGCGACTCCCGACGCGAAGCGGCTCGCTCTGAAGGATGCGAAGAGTCTTACGAAAATTCCAGTGCTGCCGATTTCTTACGGCGACGCACAACCTCTGTTGGCCGCGCTGGCCGGCCCTATGGCACCGGATGAGTGGCGCGGCTCGCTTCCGATTCCATATCACGTCGGGCCCGGACCTACGCAGGTCCATTTAAAGCTCGCATTTAATTGGGATATCAAGCCGGTCTACGATGTGATCGCGAAGATACCTGGCAGCGTCGCTCCCGACGAGTGGATCATCCGCGGAAATCATCATGATGCGTGGGTGAATGGAGCTGAGGATCCGGTTTCGGCACAGGCTTCTCTGCTGGAGGAAGCACGTGCGCTGAGTCTGCTCTTGAAGCAAGGATGGAAACCACGGCGCACGATCATCTACACAGCGTGGGATGGCGAAGAGCCGATGCTGCTGGGCTCGACCGAATGGGCGGAGACCCACGCCGAGGAACTGCGCGAGCACGCTGCCGTCTATATCAACACCGACACCAATGATCGCGGCGTTCTGAATATGGGTGGCTCGCACAGCCTCGAGCAATTCATCAACGGAGTCGCGCGCGACATCGAAGACCCGGAAACGAAAATGACGGTGTGGCAGCGGGCGCAGTTGAACGCGGTCGCAGGAGCGAAGTCCGCGGATGATCGAAAGGAACTGCGGCAGCGCACCGATCTCCGCATAGAGGCGTTGGGTTCGGGCACGGATTTCACGGCGTATCTCGATCACCTCGGCATCGCCTGCCTGAATTTGGGATTCGGCGGCGAGGATGAGCAGGGAATTTATCATTCTATCTATGACGATTTTTACTGGTACACGCATTTTTCCGACACAGATTTTGTATACGGGCGAGCCATGGCGCAAACCATTGGGACCTCGGTGATGCGTTTGGCGGATGCGGAAGTGTTGCCTTTCGATTTCGTGGATTTTGCCGATACGGTGGGGATGTATACAAAGGACCTTGAAAAACTGCTCACCAACAAACAGGATGAAATTCGCGAACGTAACCAGGAACTAGATGAGGGAATGTTTAAGGCGACGTTCGATCCGCGGCGTCCGACGGTAGCTCCGGTGAAAGAAGAAATCCCACCACACTTGAACTTTGCGCCGATGCAGAATGCGGTTGACTCGCTAACTCGCAGCGCCAAGCACTATCAGCAGGCGCTGTCGGCAAAACAGGCGAACTTAGGAGATGGTGTTTTCGCTGCGAAACTGGGCGCGCTGAATCACGATCTGATTGAGAGCGAGCGCCGCCTCACCAATGCCGACGGATTGCCGCGTCGTCCCTGGTACAAACATTTGCTTTATGCCCCCGGCGTTTATTCGGGATATGGAGCGAAGACAGTTCCCGGCGTGCGCGAGGGAATTGAGCAGAAGAATTATCTGGAAGCGGAACATGAGATCGCGCGCGTCGCCAAGGCGCTGGAGGACGAATCGGCGCTGATCGAATCTGCGGCGCGAGAGTTGGAACCGGCGGGAAAATAGAATTGTTATCCATCGACTTGCTACCTGAGCGGAAAGAAAGTGCGGGCGTGCGAGGGAATATGTAGTCACGAAGTGATTCTTTGTTCAGCAGATACGGGCTGAGCCGCTAGCGGCACCGCTTGCGTCCGCAAGTAAGCATCGACACTCGCGGCGGCCTTGCGTCCTTCGGCGATGGCCCACACAACTAACGACTGGCCGCGTCGCATATCGCCCGCCGCAAAGATTCCCGGCACGGACGACATATAATTCCCATCCGTCGCTACGTTGCCGCGCACATCGAGTTTAAGCGCCAATTGCTCGATCATTCCATTTCGTACCGGGCCGAGAAAGCCCATCGCTATTAAGACGAGATCCGCTTCCAGCGTAAATTCAGAACTGGCGATCGGTTCGAATTGTGGCGGTGGGCCGACTTGCACGGCGTGCAGTTGCTGAACGCAGCCATTACTTGATCCGGTAAATTTCGTCGTCGCGATGCTCCAGTCGCGAGCGCCACCTTCTTCGTGCGCGCCTTCGATGCGGAGTTGCATCGGCCAGAGCGGCCACGGTGTGAGCGGGGAACGTTCTTCGGGAGGCTTCGGCATAATCTCGAATTGGTGCACGGACAGTGGCTTTTGGCGATGGCAGGTGCCGAGGCAATCTGCGCCCGTGTCGCCGCCTCCGATAATGACGACGTGTTTCCCGGTCGCGAGAATCTCTTTGTGCGGTTCGATCTTGTCGCCGAGAGAACGACGATTCTGCTGCGGAAGAAACTCCATCGCGAAATGGATGCCCTTCAGTTCGCGCCCGGGAAGATTGAGATCGCGCGGATGCTCCGCTCCTCCGGCGACCACGATGGCGTCGAAGTCGCGCTGCAAATCTTCAACCGCAACATTCTTGCCCACCTCTGCGTTCGTGACGAATTTCACGCCTTCTGCGGACATCTGCTCTACGCGGCGATCAACGATTCGCTTTTCCATTTTGAATTGCGGAATGCCATAAACGAGCAGGCCGCCGATGCGATCCGCTTTTTCGTAGACCACAACCGTATGCCCGGCGCGACACAATTGCTGCGCGGCGGCCAGTCCGGCAGGTCCTGACCCGACGATCGCAACTTTTTTGCCGGTTCGAATCTTTGATGGCTCCGGATGGATCCAGCCCTCGGCAAAGCCGCGCTCGACGATATGTTTTTCGATCTGCTTGATGGTCACTGCTGGCTGATTAATTCCAAGCACGCAAGATGCTTCACAGGGCGCCGGACAAATACGGCCGGTGAATTCCGGGAAATTGTTAGTCGCGTGCAGCTGGCGAACCGCTTCTCGCCACCGCCCGCGATACACCAGATCGTTCCAGTCGGGAATCAGATTGTTGACGGGGCATCCCGTCTGGCAAAAAGGCACGCCACAATCCATGCAGCGCGCGCCCTGAGTGCGAAGCTTTTCTTCCGGGAAATCGAGATAGATCTCGAACCAATCGTTGACGCGCTGGGTCACCGGCCGCCGTGGCGCAAGTTCTCGAGCGTATTCCAGAAATCCCGTGTCCTTACCCATGTTGCACCTGCACGTCTGCGACTGGCGCGGCCAGCGGGACGTTTGGGATGTAGGGTTGTCGACGGCGGCTGACGCCGAGCACTCGCTTGTGTTCGTGCGGAAACACTTTTATAAATCGCGACAACGTCTCAGACCAGTTGTCGAGTATCCAAAGAGCGCGCGGGCTACCGGTAAGGCCGAGATGGCGCGTGACGAGATCCTTGACCAGCTTCGCTTCGGCCACGCGACTCCCATTGAATTGCGGATCATGAGATTCAAGAACGGGCTCCAAATCAACTGAATCTGAATTGCAACGTTCTTTGGTGAAGTCGCCACGCTCGTCGAAAACATAGGCAACGCCGCCGCTCATGCCCGCCGCAAAATTTCTTCCGCAGGCTCCGAGCACCAGCACGAGGCCTTTCGTCATGTATTCGCAGCCGTGATCGCCAACACCCTCGACTACCGCAGTCGCTCCGGAATTGCGAACGGCAAAGCGCTCGCCGGCAACTCCATTGAAAAAAGCTTCGCCGCTGGTTGCACCGTAGAGGGCAACGTTGCCGATCAGAATATTTCTTTCGGGAGCGAACCTCGATCGCCGCGGCGGATAGGCCACCAAACGCCCGCCCGACAGGCCTTTGCCGACATAATCGTTGGCATCGCCCTCGAGCGTGAGAGTAACTCCCTTGGCGAGAAACGCTCCCATACTCTGTCCGGCTGATCCGTCGAGATGAATTCTAATTGTGTCTTCTGGCAGCCCGGCTGAACCATGGCGGCGCGCAATTTCCCCGCTCAACATGGTTCCGACAGAGCGATGAATGTTGCGTACGGGTAGTTTGATCACAACTGGTGCACCCGTTTCGAGCGCAGCCTGCGATTTGGCAAGAAGCTGATGATCTAGCGCCTGGTCCAAGCCGTGTTCCTGCTTCTGCACACAATGTCGCGCCACGCGAGAGGGCATCGGTGGTGCATAAAGAATCGCCGATAAGTCCAAACCCCTCGCCTTCCAGTGATCGACCGCCGGCTGCGTTTCCAGCATATCGACACGGCCCACCATTTCGTCTACGCTGCGAATACCGAGCTCGGCCATGTATTGCCGCACTTGTTCCGCCAGAAAAAAGAAGAAATTGATGACATGCTCGGGTTGACCTTGAAAACGTGTGCGCAGCACGGGATCTTGCGTGGCGATTCCCACCGAGCAGGTATTGAGATGGCATTTGCGCATCATGACGCAGCCCATTGCAATCAGCGGCGTGGTGGCGAAGCCGAATTCCTCGGCGCCGAGCAGCGCGGCGATCATCACGTCACGGCCGGTTTGCAGTTTGCCATCAGTCTGTACGCGAATTCGGCTGCGCAGGTCGTTTAATAAAAGAACCTGTTGCGTTTCCGCAAGACCTAGCTCCCAGGGAATGCCCGCGTGCTTGATCGAACTCAAAGGGGACGCTCCAGTGCCCCCGCTGTCACCGCTGATCAGGACGACATCGGCGTGAGCCTTGGCGACGCCCGCCGCCACTGTTCCCACTCCTACCTCTGCGACTAACTTGACTGCAATGCGTGCTTGCGGGTTTACATTTTTGAGATCGTAGATCAGTTGCGCCAAGTCTTCGATCGAATAAATATCGTGATGCGGCGGCGGCGAGATCAAGCCTACGCCGGGAATGGAGTGCCTCAGGCGTGCGATAACTTCATCGATTTTGTGGCCGGGAAGCTGGCCGCCTTCGCCGGGTTTCGCGCCTTGGGCCATTTTGATCTGTAACTCGTCCGCATTGACTAAGTAATTCGCGGTTACTCCAAAGCGTGCCGATGCTACTTGTTTAACGGCGCTTCTGCGCAGATCTCCGTTCTTATCCGGCGTGAATCGTTCTTCGTCCTCGCCGCCTTCGCCTGTGTTTGACTTCCCGCCAATGCGGTTCATGGCGATGGCCAAAGTCTCATGAGCTTCTTTGCTAATGGAGCCGAATGACATAGCGCCAGTGGTGAAACGTTTCACGATTTCTTTAGCGGGCTCAACTTCTTCGATGGGAACGGGCTTGGCGCTCTTCTTGAATTTCATCAAGCTGCGCAGCGTCGCCATGTTGCTGCTTTGCTGGTCGATGAGGTCGGTGTATTCCTGGAAAGTTTGAAAGCTTTCCTGCCGCACCGCTTGCTGGAGTTTCCCGATGGTTAGCGGATTTAGCAAGTGATATTCGCCATTCACACGCTGGTGATATGTTCCGCCAACCGCCAATTCAGTCTCCGACTCGGTCAGCGGGCGGAATGCGTGCTCGTGTTTCATTTGGGCCTCGCGGGCGACCACATCGAGCCCAATGCCTTCTAAGCGCGACGCTGTGCCGGCGAAGTAACCTTCCACTAACTCCTTGTTCAGCCCGATGGCTTCGAAAACCTGAGCGCCTTGATAACTCTGTAAGGTCGAGATACCCATCTTCGCGAAGGTCTTTAGCAGGCCCTTATTCACCGACTTAATGAAGTGCTTGACAGCTGAGTCGGGAGTTATGTCATCAGCTAATTCGCCGCGGCGCGCCATATTCTCTACAGTTTCGAACGCAAGATAAGGATTGATCGCGCTAGCGCCATAGCCACTCAGCAGGGCAAAGTGCATAACCTCACGCGGTTCACCCGATTCCGTAATCAAAGCTACTTGCGACCGGGTTTCTTCTTTCACGAGCAGGTTGTGCACGGCGGCTAGTGCCAGCAGACTGGGTATGGGCGCGAGTTCCTTATTTACTCCGCGGTCGGAGAGAATCAGAAGCGTGTAACCTGCCCGGCCCGCGAGCGATGCCCGCTGACATAGCTCTTCGAGGGCACGATTGAGTCCGGCTTCTCCTTCGCCGGCTCGGAAGAGTGCGGGCAGCGTAATGGCCAGTAAGTCACCTGTGGACACGCGGCGCAGCTTTTCCAAATCCAAGTTAGTCAGCAAGGGATGGGCAAGCTTCAGCATGTGGCAGTTCTCGGGCTCTTCCGAGAGTATGTTGCGTTCACTGCCGATGTAACTGCTCAACGACATCACAATCTCTTCGCGAATCGAATCAATCGGAGGATTCGTGACTTGTGCAAAGAGCTGCTTGAAGTAGTTAAACAGCGACTGTGGCCGGTCAGAAAGGCAAGCCAGTGGCGTATCCGTTCCCATGGAGCCAACGGGTTCCTCGCCCTTTGAAGCCATGGGGGCGAGAATCATGCGCAGGTCTTCGTCGCTGTAGCCGAACGCTCGCTGCCGGCGGAGCAAAGTTTCGGCCGGCGGATGATGCATGCGCGAGGGTGCCGGCAATTGATCGATCGTAATTTGGTTGTCTTGGATCCAATCCGCATAGGGCTGCCGCGAAGCCAGCCGTTGCTTGATTTCTTTGTCGGGGATTATGCGGCCTTCAATGGTATCCACCAGGAACATTTTTCCTGGCTGCAGGCGGCCTTTCATCTTTACTTGTTCGGGCTCGATGTCGAGCGCACCTGTCTCAGAAGCCATGATGACGAGATCGTCATTCGTGACTACATAGCGTCCGGGGCGCAAGCCGTTGCGATCGAGGATGGCACCGATGACGCGGCCGTCAGTGAAGGCGATTGCCGCGGGGCCATCCCAGGGCTCCATCAGGCAAGCGTGATATTCGTAAAACGCTCGCTTCTCCGGCTTCATGTGCGGATTGCCGGCCCACGCTTCTGGAATCAGCATCGCCATCGCATGGGGCAGACTGCGTCCGGCCTGCACCAGCAGCTCGACGGCATTGTCGAAGTTCGCGGAATCGCTGCCGTCGGGCGCGATGATTGGGTGGAGCTTTTGTATGTCTTCGCCGAACAATGGCGACTTCAGCAGCGATTGGCGGGCGTGCATCCAATTGACATTGCCTTTGAGTGTGTTGATTTCGCCGTTGTGCGCGATGTAGCGATAGGGGTGAGCGCGCTGCCAACTGGGAAAAGTGTTGGTCGAAAAACGCTGGTGCACAAGGCACAAAGCGCTGGTCACGTCCGGGTCGGATAACTCTTTGTAGAAATTGGTGATCTGCGGGGCCAGCAGAAGGCCTTTATAAACAACGGTGCGGCATGAGAGCGAAGGAATATGAAAGGTGCTGGCGTCTTCGATACCGGACGCGGCGATCTCATTCTCCGCGCGCTTGCGGACCACATACAGCTTTCGTTCGAAGGCGTCTTGATCGGTAAATGCGCCGCATCCTATAAAAATTTGCTGGATGTAAGGTTGCGAACCGCGCGCCACGCGGCCGATCGCGCTGGCGAAGCAGGGTGTATCGCGCCAGCCGAGAACGGTTAATCCCTCTTCGCGGATGATGCGCTCGAGGACGCCCTCGCATTGCAAGCGGGGATGTTTTTCAACTGGCAAGAATGTCATTCCCACGCCATAGGTGCCGGGAGCCGGTAGTTCAAAGCCCAGCTTAGTGCACTCGCGCTTAAAAAATTGATGTGGAATCTGGAGCAGGATGCCCGCTCCGTCACCGGTTTCGGGGTCGCATCCGCAAGCTCCGCGATGCGTCAGATTGAGCAGCACCTCGATGCCCTTTTTTACGATGTCATGGCTTTTCTGGCCTCGAACATTGGCTACGAACCCAATTCCGCAGGCGTCGTGCTCTTGCGCCGGATGGTACAGACCTTGCGCGGACGGAGGAGCATTCGATTTGTCGCGACGCGTCGTCATGGGAACGTTTTGCAGCATCAGCATCGACGGCGGCGCAGGGCCGCTGGCAGATGCGTTGTTCTTGAGTGGGGGCTTACTCCGCCTAGGCTCCGACGGCGGCGCACTTCGGCTCAGGAACGCACTACTACAAAGTATTATTTAGAGGCCTCCGCAGGGCAAAGTACAATTCAGAATTTCGATGGGAAGGATGCGAAATTGTGAATGTTGCGGCTATATGACACATCCTGCTACCTAATTTCGCGCAAGATTTGGCGAGAGTCCGCTATAATCCCGGCATCGCGATGGATTTCGATCAGCTCATCACATTTCTCGAAGTGGCCAAGCAGGGCAGCTTTTCGCGCGCGGGCGAGAAGGTTTTTCGTTCTCAATCCGCCGTTAGCGCCCAAATCCGCCAACTTGAACAGGAATATGGTGATCGACTGCTCGACCGCTCTGGCAAGACGGTCAAGCTGACTCCGGCCGGGCAAGTGCTCTTTGACTACGCCGAGCGTCTGAAATTGCTCCGCGAAGAATCGCTGATCGCAGTGGCCGACCATAGCAGCACGCCCCGCGGCACGCTTCGCGTCGGCGCCAACGAGGCCACTTGCCTCTACGTTCTGCCCGAGGTTTTTGCCGAGTACTGCCGGCGTTACCCGCCAGTTCAGATCAACATTTATCGCAATTTCAGCTACAAGGTTACGGAAAAACTCGAGAACGGAGCCATCGAGGTAGGATTTCTAACTTTGCCCATACAGTCTCCCAGCCTCGAAATAGAAACTATCTTTCGCGACAAGCTGGTGTTGATGGTGAGCCCAAAGAACCCTCTGGCTAAACAGAAGAGCGCGGCGGTTCGCGATATTGCCAAGCATCCACTGCTTCTGCCGAAGACGGGCCATACGCGAAGGCTTCTCGATAAACTGTTTCGTCCTCATCGGGATGAACTGCAGGTTCGGATGGAATTGCCTAGCATCGGCATGATCAAAAGTTTTGTGGCCGCGGACCTGGGAGTTTCCATCATCAGTGCGTCGTTCGCTCGCGACGAAGTCGCAGCGGGCAGAGTCAAACTAGTCGAACTGGAAGATGTTGAACTCTTTCGCGAGTTGGGATTGGCATACCGGCGCGACCGGACACTTTCCTGCGCCTCCACCGCATTTATCGAAGTTCTGCGGCAATTGACGGTCGCCAAGAAAATACACGCTCCAATCCAGACGTGAGTCTTTGCCGTGCGTCGCCGCTAACGCGGTCGCGAATCGACGAATTAGCGCATTAGGATTTCCGCCCTGTCGACCAAATTCCCTGAGGCATTCTGCAACAAGAAAGGCAAAGCGGAAGCTGAAAGAACGGCACACGGGGTGGCCATCACGTCGCATTCACATTCCTTTCACACTTCCGCTTTATGCTATTTTCGTTACAATCAGCAGAATTGTCTGAGATTGCGCGAGCATTCCATGGTCCGAAAATCACCTACGGCTGCACGAGCGAAACGTCGTTTGACTTCGGCGCGACCCCGAGCGGCGGAAGTTCACACGCGCCCGCTCGCCAGTCGCAATAATAATAATGATGACGAAGGTGCCGAAGACGAACTATCAGCGCAAGTCATCCGCGGCTGCCTGATCGCCCGGGACGCCGTCTTCAATGTGAGGGACTTTCTCGCCGAAGGCTCGCGGCTCGCCTTTCTCGCCATCAAGGATTGCGAAAAGGAACTCGACCAGATCGAGCGCAAGATCGATGAACAACTCCCGGAAGCCATCACCCGGGTCGGCGAAGCGAAGGCCCGCGAACTACTCGCCTGCCTCAAGTTCATCACCGACCTAGAGCGCATCGGCGATCTTGCCTACAGCGCGGTCATGCAACTGCAATCGCGTCGCGAGAAATTGCCGGCTGCCGACACCCGTCAACTGGTCGAAATGGCGTCGCTACTTTGCACCATGCTCGATCATGTGCATCAGGGTTTTACCACGCGGGATGTGGCGCACGCGCAAAGCGTTCTGCAATCCGATCCAGAGGTGGACCGGATTTGTCATTCCCTCTTTCATCGCCATTTGGCTGAGCCCAACACGCCGAGTGGCCAAAAGAATTTCGACATTCTGCTGGCGGCGCAGGCGCTGGAGCGCGTCGGCGATCATGCCAAGAATCTCGCGGAAGAAATCTTCGCGTTGTCCGAAGGCCGCTCACTGCGTCACAACGCACGAAAGCTTTCGACTGCTTAGCAGTTATTTCTTGGCGAACGCCGCCCTTTTGCGGCGGCACTCAATAATCACCCTCAAGAAAAATCTAGTAAGCCCAGTATGGCCCTGTCCCGCCCGGTGTGCTCTTGCCCTGAATCGCCGTATAGACATTCCGTCCATAGAAAAACGGCAATCCCCAATCGAAACCGTTGATCGTGTTCGGACCGGCCAGTTGCCCGAGCACAGCCTCGTTCGGAAGGTCGTCGGCATTAGCCACGCCGAAGTTGACGGTGCCCGTGGGCGTTCCGTTGTATCCTGCGTTTGTGGCCGAGAGACTTAAGGTCATGTTCGGGCAGTAGAAAGCAGTATCGTCGCCACAAACTGGAATTGAGGGATCCGAGAAATAGAATGCGTTCGACCCGCTGTCAAGGAAGCTCTGGTTGGATGGCACGTTATCAAAAGTAGTGATGAAATTGCCATTGTCATCCACTGGGTAGACGGTCGCGCCATTCAATCCATTGTTTGACTCTGTCCCGATGCCAAACACAAGCGATCCGGTCAAACTCGTCTCGGGTCCGCTGACCTTAGGCAGTTCGATGATGACTCCATTGTTATCCACGGAAAAAAGCGCCACGGGGTTGGCCACCTGCTGCGTCAAACTCTCCGCAATCGCGGTGCAGCCTGCGGCGGGGCACTCATAATATAGATTGGGATTCTGGCCTCCCGACGGCGGCAATGCACACGCGCCACCGCAATCTTGCGCAAAACTTCCTACGCCGATGATGCCATTGGCGCCTAAATTCTGAACCGTGTCGGCTGGTCCTCCTGGATTGTCTGCACACAGCGAGGTTGAGGGCAACGGATAAGCTGTCTGGTTGATCACCTGGACCGGCACCGAACTGCCCTTCTCACTCGCGATTTCGACATCAGCCATCTGAACCGGGCCCCAGGTATAGCCGATGACGAAGGGAAGACACTCGGCCACGGGGTTGCCATCGGTGGAGTTTTGTTGCGGCAGGGAAACGGTAAGCACAGAAGAAAGCAGTCTCAGCCCCGAAGATCCTGTATCCACCAGCACCCCGTCGATCGTCTGACAAGTGGATGTGCCCGGGGAACACACGGTCACGCTGGTAAACGCACCGTTGGCATAATTCCCCGCCGGGCCGGCATTCACGGTCAGAGTCGCCACGTTCGATCCGGTGGGCGGCGGCGGTTGCGTCGTGGTCGGTGATGAACCGCCTCCGCAGGCTCCGGCAAACAGCAGCGCTCCGCAAGCGGCCGCGGTCGCGATTCCTTTTTTAGTCGGCTTTTTTTCTATTCGATATCCGTCAATAATCTTCCGCACCCTCGCGCACGCGCCTTTCATCGGATCACCTCGGCCTTGACTCCCTCCGGCAGCATGTCAGGAATGTAAGCTCTGCCCGCGAACGACCGCATATGACCACCCGACTCCACTACGAGCCCGGGCTGGTGAATTACCAGCGGACGTCGCCCCCCATGCAAATTTGCCTGCGTCTGCGCGGCCTGCTGGTACGACGCAAAATAGGTCGCTAAAACCTGCCGCATGTCAGGCGGCCAGGCCCCCTGCCATGCCACCGCGAACACCTTACCTGTGGCCGCCGAAACGTATTCGCGCACGACCACTCCGCTGGCAGCCGTAATCTCATGGAGGGTATAGCTTTCGGATTGCGTACTACGCAGGCTGCCCTGCATGTGCGCCTGATCCGCTTGCACCGAACTCACGTTCTCGCCAAGCCCCGCAAATGCGGGCAAAGTGATCATAAGCATCGTTGCCATCATCATTGTCGTCTTTACAACGCACGTCGCATCATGGCGATAACATGCGGAAATCTGTTTTTCCATCATGAGGAGGCACTCCTTTGGCCAGAACGACCCGTTGGAAGCGAAACAAACGAGAAGCTAGTGCGATGTCAGTCACACGACGTAGACGCAGCTTCCAGCCCGGAGTGCTTCCACGGCCGAGGTTTGCTCGTCAGCGCTGCTGCAGCATAGCTTCCAGTTAGTTTTTTAGAGTGGCGATCCGCTTGGCGGGTTGCCGGGTGCAACGTAAGAGTTTGTAAAGAAAATGTCACCAGCCGATGCGCTTCAACGCTGGTCGGCCTCAATGAAAATCGTGCGACGCCGTCTCTGCCTTCGTAACCCGAAGCGGCGAGATTTTTTCTGCTCGTATATGAATAACGTTGTCCTGGTTCTGCAAAATCCCTTCGATCATCACGAAGCGCTCGGAGATCAGCAACACGCGATTTTTCTGCAGCAGATCGGGACTGAAAATTGCATTGGCAATTCCCGTTTCATCTTCCAGGCTCATAAACATCATGCCCTTTGCCGTGCCGGGGCGTTGGCGGGCAATCACGCATCCGCCAATTCGCAAGCGGCGTCCATTCGGAAGATTGGCCAGATCGCAAGCCCGAATGATCCCCATCTTTTTCATTTCTGCGCGGCGATACTGCATGGGATGCGGCCCCACGGTCAGGCCGGTTGCGCGGAAGTCGGCCACCAACCGCTCTTCATCTGTCATCGCCGCGAGTGGTGATGCTCCTGCAATTTCCGGCAAGCCATCATCCGGCAACTCAGCGAGCAACGGCCCCGGCCAGTGGACCGCGCGTTCCACCTGCCAAAGGGCATCGCGCCGATGAAACAATTTCTCACCACAGAGACACGGAGACACGGAGGAAGATCCTTCAGAGGAAGATCCTTCAAAGGAGTCTGATTTCCCCAGAGATACATTCGTCGATGGAATATCAACTGGCAATTCTTCCACAAAGATTTTCTCCGTGTCTCTGTGTCTCCGTGGTAGATTTCCGATTTCATTCAGCGCGCCGATCTCCGCCAGCGTCGTCAACTCATCCTTGCGCAGTTCGGGGACGCGGCGGGACAGATCCTGAATTGAAATAAACGGCGCCAAACTGCGTTCACGAACCAGTGCCTGCCCCGCCGGCTCGCGCAATCCGCGTGCGTATTTCAGGCCCAGACGCACTGACGGCTGAGAACTGATAGCAGAAGGCTCCAGTGTGCACTTCCAATCGGAGCGCGTCACATCCATGGGCAGCATTTTCAAGCCATGCCGCTGCGCATCCTTCACAATTGTCGAAGGGTGGTAAAAACCCATCGGCTGATTATTGAGCAGCGCCGCGGTGAATGCGGCCAGGTAATGGCATTTCAAATATGCGCTGGCATAAGCAATCAAGGCAAAGCTTGCGGCGTGAGATTCCGGAAATCCATAAAGCGCAAACGAAGTGATCGACTGGATAATCTGCTCCTGCGTCTCGCCGAGGATTCCATTGCGCGTCATGCCGACGCGCAGCTTTTCTTCGATCACATTCATTCGTGCTTCCGAACGTTTAAATCCCATGGCGCGCCGCAACTCCTCCGCCTCGCCGCCGGTGAAACTGGCGGTGATCATGGCCATGCGCAGCAACTGCTCCTGAAACAGCGGCACGCCCAGTGTTCGTCCAAGCACCGTCTCCAGCGAGGGATGCGGATAGGTGACCTCCTCACGACCCTGTCGCCGCTTGAGAAATGGATTCACCATATTTCCCACAATCGGCCCCGGCCGTATGATCGCCACCTGCACGACGATGTCGTAAAATTTCTTCGGCATAAGGCGCGGCAGGCACGCCATCTGCGCCCGGCTCTCCACCTGGAACATTCCCACTGTGTCCGCTTTTTGAAGGGTCGAATAAACGACCGGATCGTCCCCGGGAAGATGCGCCAGATCCAACTCTTCGTGATAGTGATCACGAATCAGCTCGAGAGAATCCTTCAGTGCCGCCATCATGCCAAGACCGAGCAGATCGACCTTAATGATTTTCATGTCCGCGCAATCTTCTTTATCCCACTGCACTACCACGCGACCTGGCATGGACGCGGGTTCGAGCGGCACGACAGAATCAAGGCGGCCTTCGCAAATAACCATGCCGCCAGAGTGCTGACCGAGATGCCGCGGCAAGTCTTGCGCCGCGAGACACAGCTCGAAGTATTTGCGAATCCGCGGGTGCTTAAGATCGAGGCCGGCATCGCAAAGCCGGCGATCAAGCGCGTCATTTTCGTCTTTGAATTCCCAGGTCGCGACGGCTGCCGAAATTCTTTTCAGCGTCTCTTCGTCGAAGCCCATCGCTTTGCCCATTTCGCGTGCCGCCATGCGATTGCGATAGGTGATCACGTTGGCGGTCATCGCCGCGCCACGCTGTCCGTAAAGTTGATAGAGGTATTGAATAACGTGCTCGCGCTCGTCGCCGCTTGGCAAATCAAGATCGATGTCAGGCCACTCGCCGCGCTCCTCGGAAAGAAAACGTTCAAACAGCAATTCCATGCTGATGGGATCGACCGCCGTGATGCCGAGCGAATAGCAAACTGCGCTATTGGCGGCCGATCCGCGCCCCTGCACCAGAATTTTCTGTTCGCGGCAGTAGCGCACTATGTCCCAGACAATCAAAAAATAGCCGGCTAGTTTGAGATGTTCGATCAAATTCAATTCGCGCTCGATTTGCCGGCGGGCGCGCTTTTTCAACTCCGCATCCGCACGGCCATAGCGGCTCTGCCATCCTTCACGCGTGCGCTCGCGCAGAAATGACATCATTGTTTCTCCTTCCGGCACGGGATAACGTGGGAACTCATATCCCAGATCGTTGAGCGTGAATTCCAGCCGCGAAGAAAGTTCGAGAGTGTTGGCGATGGCCTGCGGCACATCCGCAAAGAGCGTTCGCATTTCTACGGGAGATTTGAGAGAGCGCTCGGCATTGCGCGCCAGCAGGCGGCCAGCGGTGGCCAGCGTGCGATGATGCCGCAGCGCGGTGAATGCATCCGCCAGTTCTCGCCCCCGAGGCGCGGCATAATTTACGCCGTTGGTCGCGAGCAGCGGGAGTTGCAAAGCTTCTGCAATCTCGATCGCGACCCGGTTGCGATATTCTTCGTCGCGATGAAAATGGCGTTGTAATTCGACGTAAACATTTGCTCTCCCAAAAATTTTCGTCAATCGCCGCACCGCTTCGCACGATGCCTGCGGCCCGCCCCGCCTGAGCGCAGCGGCCAGTGGCCCTTCGTCTCCGCCCGTCAAACAAATCAACCCGTCGGCGTGTTCAACAAAATCAGTATCGCCGGCGCAAGCTCCTTCTTTGCGGCCAACCCGCAATTTCATTCTCGTTATCAGCCGACAAAGATTTTGATATCCGGTGCGCGAAGCAACTAGCAAGGGAAGCCGAAATTCACCACGGAGATGCTCGCGGCCTCTTCCTGGCAAAAAGGCGGCACACGTCACTTCCGCTCCAATATGCGCCTTGATCTTCGCATTATTAGCGGCAAGATGAAAACGCGGCGAGCCGTATAGCCCATCACGGTCAAGTACTGCCATCGCCGGCATTCCCAGGTTCGCGCACATCGCAACCAATTCCTCAGGAACGGAAGCTCCTTCGAGAAAACTGAATGCGGAACGGGAATGGAGTTCAATGTACATAGTTTTCAGGTCTCAGCTGATTAGCTCTCGCGCACTGAGAGCTGAAAACCGGGAACTGACAACTGCTCCTAGTCATACATTCCTTCTATAAACCACTTTCCAGTCAGCCTGTCCTGTACCAGGCGATACAACACGAGTTGTTCATTGTCGGACGGAACGGCAATGTCCCATTCCTCGCGCGACCAGCCTTCCTGTTCTGACCAATCGCCGGAAGAGCGCCAGGGACCGGCAGTCCAGATAATTTCACCAGCGATGTTTTCGCGTTCGAAACAGCGCAAGCGCACTGGTTTCGCCGCGCGCAAAGTAACGCTCACGGCAAGTGGCGGACGAAACAGGCGCAGCGCAATCACAGCGCCCATTTGTTCTTCGGCATTTATTTTTTTATTTTCTGCCAGCCCTTCCGCGAGTTCGTAGGCGTTGTCGCTCTCTCGCATGGCCATATCTTGTTTATTGTTTTGATCTTTCTTTCGATTTCCCGGCGGCTTGACTTTCGTTCTAGATTCGAGCGCTGGCGCGAAGTGCCGCATCGCAAATGCGCCTTCGCGATGCGTATCCAGCAACTCCACCGACCCTACTCTTCCCTCGCCGACAATTCCCGCAATGCGCGCCAGCGTCAGCTCCAGCTTTTCAGGTTCAGGAAAAACCGGCTGAAACAGTCCGCTCTGCAGCGTTCGCGGACGCGCCGGTTGCGCCGACAAATGAATCTTCACGATGGGCGCTCCCGGCGGATGTGCCTGCAAATCAAGCTGCAACAATTTCAGAAACACTTTTGCGTCCAGTATGGGAGTCGGCAAGCACAGCGTGCGGGTGAACTTTCGGGTGCTCTTTCCGGTAAGGGAGCGAGTAGGCGTCTCGAAAAATGATGTGCAATCGTTCGGCTGCTCCGTTGCGAGATCCATTTCCAGATGCAGTTCCTGCGCCGCCAGCGCACGCGCTCTCAATCGTGCGCACACTTGCTCCAGCATGCGGTTCAGTAAAAACGCCAGCGGCTCCAGCAGCACGATCGGACATTCCAGTTCCACACTCTCGGCAAAGTTCAGCTGCGGCTCCAATACACACAAGTTGCGCAACGCTGCGCCCCGCGCTAACTGTTGCAGACGGATTCCCTGCTGCCCCAGGCGCTCGCTGACAGGAACTTCAGGTAGCGCCGCCAGAGCCCGCAATTTGCGAATGCCCCAGCGGTCCAGTGTTTCTGCCAGGCGTGCGGCCTCCTCAACGTCGGAAGAAAAACCGGAAGAAAAACTGTCCAGCAACACGTCAACCGGCAGATCTCCGAGCTGCTCAGCTTCGCGCCCTTGGGGAATCAAATTCACGCCGGGAAAGCCGCGGGCCGCGAGCAGGGCAGCATCCGGATTCGCAGCCGCGGCAATGTTTGCTTCCAGGCCCATCTGAGAAATCCGCTGCGCCAAATCGTGGGCGAGCTTCGGCAGCGGACCGAGCAACGGATCGAGGCCGGCAAGGTTCAACAGCACGGTGCCGGGCGATGTGTCTTCCACTTCCGGAGAGAACGATTGCGCACAATCGAGCAGAGCAGCGTGTGCCGACGTCTCCTGTGACTCCGAGCGAGCGCGCAGTACGAGGTTCTCCCATGCCTCGAGTTGCGACTTAGTCGCGCCTATCTCTACGCCCGATTGCCGCGCTTTTTCGTTGAACGCCACAACTTTTTCCAGCGGAGGGCGACCGCCCAGTACCGCGACCGGACGCACGCGCAACTCAGGCTCGAAGCGAATGATTGCTTGCACGGAAAAATCGGGAATGAAGATACAGGCAAACATGGAGATCAGCTATCAGCTCTCTGTTGTCAGCTCTCAGTAAAGGCTCAGGCTTGAAATGACACTGACGAATGATGGCAAAAAGAAATTTCTGAACCTGGTAATTGAGAAATCAGCGATTTCAAAACTCATGGAATAAACTACTCCACCCAAGCGGCTCGACTTTGGAAACTTGCTCTTGTCGATTGCACTGGTTTGCGCTCTGAATTTCGCTCCAAGCGAGAACACATCAACTCGGCGGTGATTTCAAATTGATCTAACAATTCCGCGTGCGATAACTCCCTATGCGTCGAAGGCTTTACCGACTGCTGACAACTGACTGCTGACTGCTTTTCCCCCGCGGCTTGGGAACTCGCGCCTGAAACCTTCAGCAGCATCGACGAGCAACTCCCGGCAATGGGCTGCCGTTCCAATACCAGCAGCACGGTCCGCGTATGTTCGACTGCGCGTCGAAAGCGGAACCACGAGGCCAGAGGAATTCGCCGCGCATCCCCCACCGGAACATCGCCGAGATCGAGAGCGATCATTCCAAAACCATTGCTTTGCAGCAGCAGGTCGGTGACTTTCAGAACTTGCCCCAACCGCGATTCCCAACGTTGGCCTTCCGGATTGAGCCCCCGATTTCTCTTCCCCGGCAATTCCTGCGGTCGAGAATTTGTTCTGCGCTCAGCCAATGGAGGTTTGCGTGAAGAATATTTTTCTCCGCATCGCACCCACAGCAAACGGTTCATTTCCATGCCCGCCGCTGCGGCGGATGCGGGATCGAACGTATCGCCCGCATCCACAAGCGCGCAAACCTCTCCGCGCTTGGTGGCACGGGCCAGCGCGAAAAGCAATACGCTGGTCCTCCCTGAAGAGACCGTGCCGCAAATTTCCGTGAGGCAACCGCGAGCCAGACCACCGGTCAGTGCATCCAGTTGCGCGATGCCGCTTGGAACCATTTCCGGCGTCGCGCGCACCTCCAGGCGCGAAGCGGGAACGACCGCTGCCAACTTGGGGCTTGCCCCGATAAGGGCTGAAATCTGCGCAGCATTCCTAATAATCTTCGCGGCCGTGGGACGCGCAGAAAATGAAGGAGCGGCGGAAGAAAAAATAAAATGGCGGCCAGTGGCCGCCGATGCAAAAACCGGAGAGGCAGACATACTTTCTCGCAATTGTCAGGGAACGCAGAAGGCTTATAGCCTCTGGCAGAATTTTCGTTTTTTATTCGCCTATGAAAGTATCGCTCTTTAACTGGCCGGTTGTCAAGGAAGTTCTCTCAAAAACCTGGGGGCAAAGCGCAACTTGCAGATTTGTAAAGCTTTTTCACGAAATTTCTACGAGTTATTTTTTGATCGTTCGAAGGTCTCGGCTCTAACAGAACGACCAAGACAATACCCGCCGCGCCTCCTACGTCTACAATCCACTTTTGTTATAATCGGGTCTTCGTCGTAGCTGCGGCGCTATCGTCTAGGGGTTAGGACGGAAGATTCTCAATCTTCAAACCCGGGTTCGATTCCCGGTAGCGCTACCAACAAGTCTGAAGTGCAGAGAAATCCGCCAGCATTGCTCTGAGAATTGCGGGAAATGGCCGCAATTCTCAGGCTTTTGCTTTCAAACCGAACCAGAGAAAGTGCTTCGCTTCGTGCTGCCGACCGGTGTTCCCGTCATTTTCTCCGCAACGCATCTGAGCAGTCCGGTTTCATGGACTCCGTCCGGCGAATCGAATGCGATCATAAACCGATGATTCGGCGAAGCCCAAGCTAAATGATCTGTGAGAGCGGAGAAGTGGCGGCCCGGTCGGTACCGTCGGTCCAGGTTAAACGCCACCGGCTGGCGCGCGGGGTTTCGGGATTGCCGTGCCCCATTCCGCAAAGGAAATGGTCGCGGTGTTTCGCGGCGCTGAATTCGAGCTGCGGCACATGCTGGAATCCGCGATCCTGATTTCGCATTTCCGGCGTTGTTCCCGCACATCCGCGCACCAACCGCAAGGGCATCTCGTCGAAGGACTCGGCCAGGAAGTCACGACGATTTAGTGGCATGGCAGTCGCCCCACATTCCCTCCGGCTTTTTATCGCTCGTCATTGGCAGTTCTGCGTCGTGCGTAATTCGTAACGCGGCCACGGCCGCAGGCTTACTTTTGGAAACCTATTGCTGTCGCGAGGACATACATTTGCGTCGTATCAATTGTCTAGTGTTAGAGAAATACACTCTCACGACTAACTTCCACAACACTGTTTTGTTAGCTGCACGCAGCGCGCGATGCAGTAACAACATAGAGTCTACCGGCTTCACCTCTATAATGCGGCGTCTGACAACTTAATGTAACGTTGCTGATCTTTGCTTTCGACTACCGATGTACAGTTGACAATTAATTGACATCCCGTCAGTATCCCGCCTCTTACTCGCCGCGTCTAACTCACATAGGTCGTTAACATCAGTTGATAGATGACTCCTGACACACACGTGGAATAAAGTCTCGCGAGCGCAGTTATTAATGATGGAACGATTCACAACACTTTCACAAAGGAGAAATCATGAAGCGGTCGTATTTCGCAGCCCTACTTACATTAGCGTGTGTATTGGGTATTGGTATGAAAGCTCACGCGCAGGATGTTGACAAGGTGGTTGTAACAGTACCCTTCGAGTTCGTCGCTGGAGGCACTACGCTCCCAGCGGGAGAATACACGATAAGTCGCGTCTATCCTGGTTTAAATCGAGAGCTAGTAATCAGTAGTTACCACAAAAAGAGTGCATTACTGGTCCCGCTAATGTTCGAGGATGGTTCTGACGCCGACGGTCAGCCGACCCTACGCTTCGAGCACATAAATGGACGGTATTTTCTCAGCGCGGTTAGGACCCCTGGAGGCGTTTATAGCATGACGATGCCAAGGAAAATGACGGTGCTGGCGCGAACCAACAATCAAAGCGCGATGCCTCCCACTGGTAACAATTGAGTCGAGAGCAGGATTGATCTCTACACGGTTGTGACAGGAAGTGTAGGCGCTCAAGATCGCATGGATCTGCGCCTGGATTTTCTGTCCCACCGCCAACTTTCACCCGCAGGTGATAGATCGGCGTGCCGCAATACGTCATTGAATATGGACATAGAGTCGACCTTAACACGTTTTCATACTGTTTGAACAAACTTACAAAGATAACAATGGAGCCCGCGATGAAGGACGGCGGTCAGCAAATATGGTCGGTGGTTTTCCTGTGTGCGCCGATAGCGTTATTAGCTGTATTTATGATCGCAGCTGTCGCATGCCTCTTTGCGCAAACCTCAACTACGGGATACGTTGCAGGAACAGGAACGAATCCCAGTGCGGCCGCAGCGCCTGGAATGTCTGTTACCGGGACAAATCTCGATACCTGCAGGCCCATCTTCTCAGGCACCGATCTGCAAGTAGCGGTCGCCATCCCACGGTTAACTTCCACAAATTATTTTATCAGTTGCTCGGGGCGTGCGACTTGGCTCCGACATTTATATAAGAAGTAGTAGAGGCAAAAGTTCATAAATCCGTTTCTGGAAGAGAACAATTGCACAAGACTTACCCAAAACCATGAAAACTATAAGTGGCTTACTGTTCTAAGTTGTGAATATCAAATGTATAGCCTTCGATACTAGGTAACTGCGGACTTTTTCCAGGTTAGTTGGTACCTGCATAGATTTCAATCTGGGTGATGGAGGATTTACCGTGAAGATGAGGCTTAGCAATATCCGACAAATGGTTGTAGTAACTGTTATGTTGTTTATCACTAATGGCTTGGTCATTGGACAAGGCATTGTAACTGGATCAATCTCGGGAACGGCATTAGATCCGCAAGGCGCTGTAGTGGCCGGAGCCAATGTACGGGCCACGCAACACGAAACGAATCGTGTATTTTCAACCATGAGCTCAGGTGCTGGAGTTGTTCAACTTCCGTCGCTGCCTCCGGGTACGTACGCGGTGACGGTAGAGGCTAAAGGGTTCTCAACATACGAGGCGGAAAGTGTTCTAGTAGAAGTTGGCAAAGATACTTCTCTTGGCTCCATCAATCTAAAGCTCGGCAACTCTGCCGAAGTCGTGACTGTCGAGGATACGGCTCCTCTAGTCGAAAGCACGACTGATCAACTCTCCGAGACATTTAGTGCTGAGCAAGTGGATAGCGTTCCTTTAGGCAATACCTACGATTCATTCGTTTTATTTACGCCTGGTGTTTCGACGGCAGGAAGCGGGGGTTTCAGCAACAACAATGGTGCGGAATTGTCCGTCAACGGTCAGCGCGCTCGCTCGAACAACTTTCAACTGGACGGGCAGAATAATAATGACAACACGATCGGTGGACCGTCGATTTTCTTTGGCAACCAGGACGTGATCTCCGAGTTGCAAGTAGTGACGAATTTCGACGCCGAGTACGGCCGGAACATGGGCGGAGTGGTTAATTACATTACTAAGGGAGGGACGAACGCGTTTCATGGAACGGGGTTCGAATTCTGGCAAGGCGATCATTTTGACTCGCTGCAAAACCAGGAAAAATCGCCCCTTTTGGGTTTCTGCGCTGCCGGACAAAGTACGGCCACGGGTTGCGCTGCGCCGGCAATTCCATTCTTCGTGCAAAACCAGTTCGGCGGCACCATCGGAGGCCCGATCAAGCGGGACAAAATTTGGTTCTTCGGATCGGCCAACTTCGAGCGCCAGCGCACTTCCGGCAATCCTTTCAGTTCGTCTTCGTCTCTTACGCCCGATGCTACGGGAATTCAGGAGCTACAAACGGCCTTCCCCAACAACCCCGCGGTCGCGGCGCTGGCGCAATTCGGTCCTGCAACCATTAACTTGGGAAATCCGACTTTCAGCAACATTCAGCAGGTTGCGGTTACTGATGCAACGACAGGAACGAGCGCTCCCATCGAGATGGGTACGATCACGAGATTCCTGTCGTCACCCTTTAATGACTACGAGGCTACGGGCCGCGTCGATTTTCAGATTACGAACAAGGATCGGTTTTTTACCCGTTACATATTTCAGCAGACGATCAACTCCAATGAGGCATTTTTTGGCCCGGCAGGAACCGCAGCGGGACAGATCGTCAATGTTCCCGGCCGTAACCAACAAATAGGTCTTGACCTCACTCACACGTTTAATCCCAACTTCCTAAATCAGGTGCGATTCAGCTACTCTCGCGCGACCTCGGAATTCGACGGGGGAGCCTATCCTAATTGCGTGCTGGCGAGCATCGGATCGTGTCCTCCCCAGATCGTGATCGAACAGGCTTCGAGCCTGGGCTTTGGCCAGAACATTGTTTTTCCGCAGGGTCGCATCATTAACGTCTACCAACTGCAGGATAATGCTTCGCGCGTGCATGGCAGGCATGTGATGAAGTGGGGCGGCGAGTACGACAGACAACGCTCCCCGAACTTTGGCCTTTTCGAAACCAATGGTTTGTTCACCTACAACACTTTCAACGACTTCATTTCGAATACGCCGCTGCAAACCCAAGTCGCGTACGGGCAGCCTGAGCTGAGGTTTAAAGAGAACGACCTTGGTTTGTATTTTCAGGATGACTGGAGAATTAAAGATAACCTGACCATAAATCTCGGACTGCGATGGGACTTCTACCAGCAGGCCAGCAATCTGCTGCACGATGAAAGCATCGCGCAACAGACGGGCCCCAATCCTCTGTGGAGCACTGCGCTTCCACTGAGCCAGACTACGGTCCCAAAACTCCCGAATCACTACCACAACTTCGGTCCGGTTCTGGGTTTTGCCTGGACGCCGAGAATTCTTCCAGCTTTGCTGGGTAATAATCAGACCGTGATTCGCGGCGGTTTCCGCATTGCCTATGATTTTGCCTACTACAACCTTGCAACCAATGTGGAGGGCAGCGCGCCTTTCACAAACCTAGCTACGATTCCTAACGCTGCCGGCACGGGCGCCGCAGGGTTGCCGTCTGTTTCCACAATTGACGGCACCAATGTAGCCTCCGCATTGTTCCCGCTGGCTCCCAAAGGAAATCCGGGAGTAGCTACGGAACTTCAGTTTGGCAACAATTTCCGCAACCCCTACTCGCAGCAGTGGAACCTCGGTGTCCAGCGTCAAATTGGCGGCAAGATGGCCGCCGAGGTTCGCTACGTGGGCAACCACACCTTGGGCAACTTCCAGGAGGTCAATGGCAATCCAGATATTCTGCCCTTGGTTAACGCCGGCTTCGGCAATCTGATACCCGGCGGGCAGACGCCGTGCGCAACTGCGACGCTGCCGGGCGCGCAAGGAACGGATACGGCCGGAAATCCTGTGGGATATGCAAACTGCAACTTCAGCCGCGTCATCCAGTACACGAACAGTGGCTATTCCATTTATAACGGCTTGCAAACCCAACTGCGTTTGCAGAACTGGCGCGGCTTCACCGGGGAGGTGGGTTACACCTACAGCAGAACGATCGATAATGCTTCCGAAGCGTTTTCGACCGCCGGAGGCACTGTCTTCGCGCTTGCCCAGAATCCATTCGACGTTACCAAGGCAGAGCGGGCGCAGAGCAGTTACAACTTTCCTAATGTGTTCACCGCGCTTTGGGTATACGACCTGCCTTTCCGCCACGAGCAGTCGGGTTTCCTCGGACACGTAATGGGCGGGTGGAAGATCAACGGAACCTATCGCTACACCAGCGGCCAGCCTTATACCCTGGAGCAGAATGCGCAACCAGGATCACTGTGCGACCCGACTAACTTTACCGGAGGCGCGCTTGATGCTTGCCGGCCGATCCTAAGTAATGCTGGTTTGCCATTCGATACGGTGGGCCAGTATTGCGACGGAACTGGAGCGACATGTCCAGTTGCTGCAACCGGCACTACCGGACTTCCTTTTGGAACATTGGCCAGCGTCAACGCAGGATGCGTAGGAAGTGGAGGCAGTTCGAGCCAATGCCCGGTCACTCCGATCACTGGAGCTCACTGGATTGTCAACAATCCGACCGCCGCTACCGTCCTGGGTTCGCCTTTTCTGGGAGTAGGGCGCAATACCGAACGGGGCCAGGCCATCAATACGGTGAACACGAGTATTTATAAGAACACGCGAGTGACGGAGCGGGTCACGATACAGCTGCAAGCCGACGCTTTCAATTTGTTCAACCATCAATGGCGGGGTATACCGATCGAGAACGTAAATAATGCCGTCAATAGTGTGGATGGTGTCAACCAGTTCGGAAGTACGGCGTTCAACTCGAACGGTGGCGATACTTTTGCTGGCAACATTGTCACCGACGGTATAGGACGACGTCGGTTGCAATTGGGGGCGAAGATCATCTTCTAGCCAGACTCCATCCAGAAATGAAAGAGCGTCCCGCAAGGGACGCTCTTATTCACTCTATGTGCTGTGGAGCACGATGATTCAATCGCCGTTCCCGCTCGAGACCTCATCCCCGCTCAAAGTTGAAAACGATTTTAGCGCATGTATCAAATGATGCGCCGGTGGAATCTTCACTTCACTGCAGCTGCGCCGTCCTGCTAAGGGGACATACGCGACGTGGGCGTCGGATCGGCGCCGACCTCCTTCTCGGTCGCTTCTTGCGTCTGGAAATATGTCTGGTAGAACTGCTGTCGTTCTGGTGCGCGTCTGGGCATTGCTTCTGTGGGCTAGACCGCGCCTTCAGTGCGTGCTCCGTACGGAACGCTCGTGTATGTTAGGTGAACCGCAGGTCTTAAGGGAACGCCACACCTTCCCGCCTTCACCTCAGTGAAAGCGGATGCCGGGACCGAGAAATGCGACAAACAAGATGGCGGCGAGGGCGGCCGCGCCGATCCATGCGGGGCTGCGGGGAATGCGTCCGGCGAGCGCTGAGGCTGGATCGGAAGTGAGTGCGGAGCGGAAGTGGTCGAGCTGCGTGATGCCGAAGGATGCTGCCGCCGCGGGCGCTGCGGCGATGAAAATGTTGATCCATCCCTGAGGGTTGAAAACTCCGGCGATGCAGGCGATGACGAGCGCTGACAGAAATGGAATGAGCGTGATGTGGTGCAGACGATCGAGACCTGCGCGGTCGCTTATGCTGCAGAAAGGGCGGATGGCGACGGCGAGCCACCAGAGAAAGAGCCAGTAGAGCGAGACGCTACCGGCGATAAGCAGTGCGCGCCAGGACCAGGCGGGCGCAAGACCGGCGATGACGCTGGCCCAGTCGCCGAAGAGGGCTACGCCGCTATAGAACGGATAGGCCGCGGCGAAGAGCAGGTTGAAGGCGGCGAGCAGAATGAGGAAGTAAAGCAATGACGGCGCGGCTCCGCGGGCTAGGCGCGTGCCGGCTAAGGCGAGCAGGCCGAGGATGACGTTGGCGATGCCGCCTCCGGCGGGAATCCAGCGGCTGTAATGACCGCTCGTGGAGAAGTAGCTGGAGGTGAGCAGGACAGGCATGCCGCCGACGGCGAGGGTGGCCAAGCCGTGGCCCAGGGCTTCGTGGGTTGTGTCGGCCAGAATGAAGGCAAGAACGCCGAGTGCGATCAGCGTGAGTGTGTTGTCTCGGGGATTTGCCCGCATTTGCGCAGTATATTGGAACTTTCTGATCCAGTTTTATTCTTTAGGAAACCCGTGTATCGTTCTGCAGGCATGCGAGCCTTGCCGGCCAACTGTGCGCCAGCACTATTAGCCGACCCTCTCCGTCCTCCCATCATGTGCATCTTAATTCCGTCCCCCTGGATAGATCTCTGCTTGATGCTCTTCATCTGGGCAGAGCTCGCCGACATCGCAACCAACGTAGCATAGACGACTTGGTCACGTAATCGACGCGGGACGCTCCATCTCCTTTCCTGGCCCCTACATCGAGAGTTGTGAACCCAATATTATGAAAGCTGTCTGTCCTTACTTTGCAGCCTGCAACTGTTGCAGATCGGACAGCACTTCTTCGCTGTGACCCTGCGGACTAACCTTGAGATACACCTTTCTAATCACGCCCGAGGGATCGATCAGGAAGGTGTGGCGGGCGGCCAAAGTCATTCCGTTGTATTCCATGATCGAGCCATATTTTTCCACGACCGCATGGTTCGAATCGGCGAGCAGCTTGAAGTTTAATCCTTCTTTGGTACAAAAACCCTTATGAGAATCCACGTCGTCCACGCTGACGCCTACGATCACAACATTCTTCTGGGTGTAATGATCGAGGTCGCGCTGGAAATTGTGAGCTTCAATGGTGCAACCCGAAGTAAAGTCCTTGGGATAGAAATAAAGCACAACCCACTTGCCCTTGAACTGATCCAGCGAAATTTGCACCCCTTCCTGGCTGGGCAGGCTGAAAACAGGGGCTTGACTTCCCACGGCCGGCGGTTGAGGTTGATCGGCCGCAGCCGCCGGAAGTGAAGTCAGGATTAGGCCCAGGAGAGCTACCGAGAGAGTTTTCATCATGCTCCTTTCAAAACATCCTTGAGAAACAACGTTAAGCAAAAATGATGGCTGCCGGGCGCTGTTAACCAACTCCTCAGTAGCTGAAAACGCTGATGTGGTTATTCAGTTCCGGGTCCGGGCGTGCCTTGTAGGTTCCCGAGACCGTTGTGGAATCGAACGAGGTGTAGAACCGGCTTTGACCGGCTGTTCCGTTGCCGCGCGCGACGGCTCCCATGAAGAAATCCGACTGTGTTAACGCGAAATTCTGGGGATCGCTATCGATCGGATCCAAAACTGTCGTGACCATCTGAGGCGTCCCGACTGCCGTGGTGCCCGGCAGAATCTGATTCCGCCACACCTGGAGCTCATGGTTGAACGGATCGCCTTCCGCGCTGTAATAAGCCAAGTTGATAATTCCTGTCGAAGTATCAGTGCTAATCGAGGGGTAAAAGTGATGCCCAGACACGCTGTCGATCGACACCGGAGCCGACCAGGTTTGGCCGTTGTTGGTGGATTGGGTCATGAGTATTTCTGCGTTTATGCACGAGCCGTTTGGAGGATTGAAGGGATTCTTACAATCGTCATACAACAAGAAGGTAGTGAAGCTACCTCCGGAGTTGATACGGTCTGCATGTTTGGGGAAGGTCTCGGTTAACAAATTGATGTTTATCAACGGCGTCAGCACGTTGAAGTTTGGGTTGAGCGGGTTCGCGATAGTGGCCACTGTCACCGGCGTCGCGCATACGGGTGGGCTTGGAGCTCCCGCCGGAGTGCAGGTCACGAACAGAATGGTTTGGCTTCCGTCGGAGTTGCTATTCGTGAAGGAAACCGTGATCAAACCATCGGTGCGAACCCGCACATACGGGACCCCGGTCTGCACGTTGGAGCCACTGATCGAAATCGGCTGGCCGCAATTCAGGGAGTTGGTGCACGGCGCGAGAAAGGTGGTAGTCGTCTGCGATGCGAAATCAAACTGGGCGTTCACCACATAAATGTCGCCGGCGCCGGTCCCCGCTCCTGTCGCCCGCTCATCGACCGCGATTTGAGGCTGGTCTGAAACAGAGTCAAATGAAGGCTCGGGAAACAAGAGCGTCGGAGGAGTCGCAGTCCAACATGATGTTGCCTGCGCCAATGTATGCGAACCGTTGGGGCACTGTTTGGTACTTAGCAAGGCCGAGGCCGAGGCGCGAAACAGGCCAACGCCTCCGGGGTTGCCGAAGCGGATGTCCGCCATGAAGAAGGCGTCACGCTCAGGATCGGCCGCCACTACGGTTCCACCCACTCCCATTTCCGTGTTGCCTTGAAACGTGAAAGCCGGCAACCCACCCTCAAACTGAACACCGCAACCACCGGCCGTCCGATGAACGTAATACCCGCTTACGCTCTCGTCCCAATGTGCGTCTTTCGCGAGATTGCCACGAAAGTCATTTGCCGCTTGCACAATCAGGTCTTCGCCCGCTCCGATGCGGTTCGGCAGAAAATCCGCATTGGCCTCGTTCTGGGGAACCGCGCTAGCCCTGGGCTCGAGGTTGAATCGAGCTCCGGCAGTTCCGGTGCATGACACGCTGCCGAGCGCCTGCTCAGTTTGAGCTTGCGAGCGCTGCGCCGCCTCGAACTCCCGGTACCATGAGGTGGGGACGACCGTTGTCTTCGAGGGCTCGCCAAAGAGTTGAATCGCGTACGGCGCGATGGGGTGTCCGGTGGCCAGAAGAAAACTCCTGCCCTCTTCAGATGCCAGGAATCTTAAAGAGCCACCGGGACGAACGCGAAGGCCCTGAAAAGCGGCTGGCACGTTCGGTCCCGGGCGTTCGGGGGAGGCTGGGCGCGGGGTTTGCGATATTGCAATTCCAGTTTGGGCGTGCAGCGCTGTGCACGACAGCAAGCCGCAAAATATCGCGAGGACAGTTGCTTTGAACGAGTTCATCGGAATTCCCTTCCTCATAAATATCAGTCTCTAGTTTGCTAAATATTGTTCTTCGGTATCGGTCCTAGTATTGGAACGTGGTCAGGTGATTGTTCACATCCGGGCTGGACACACCGTTATACGTTCCCGGAACACTAGTCCAGGTAAAGCTGACATAAGCCGTGCTTTCACCGGCGACACCTGTGCCTGTAGCGGCGATAGCGATCTGGCTGCCAAAGAACTCCGGCTGATCCGGTTCCACGATCGGTGGACTGGCTTGAACATCCGCGGAGGCCGACGTAAGCAGTTTCGGCTTATCGACTGAAGTCGTTCCCGGTAAGATCTGAGCCAGGAAAACTTGCGGCCGCAGTTGGAAGAAGTCGTTCTCGGTCGAGTAGTAGGCGATGTTCACGGTGCCCGTGGACGTGTCGTTGGCAATGGCGCCGAAGAATTGCTGCCCTGGGCTGGAACTCACGAGAGTGATGGGAGACCATGTAGCTCCGTCGTCGGTGGAAGTGGTCATCACAACGTCGTTCTTAGCGCAGAAGGGTTGCCCGCCGGCGTTTTGCTGGATCACCGCAACATCGCATTGGTCGAAAACCATAAAAGTTGTCACGGTTTTGCCGTCGCTCTCCAGGCGATTAATATGGCGCGGGGAGAGTTCGTCTCTCATAGTCAGGTCTCCGATCATGGTGTCGAAGACGGGATTTTTTATCGTCGTCACCAACACCGGAGCGCTGCAAGTGGGAGGGTTCGGTGCGCCCGCGGGAGTGCAACTGACAAACTTGATCTCTTCCGGCTTCACGCCGGGGCCTGTGGCATTGCGATATGAAATTGTGATTCCACCGTCCGGACGCACCTGGACCCAGGCAAGGTCCGGTCCCGTATCAGCCTTGGCGCTGATGGAGATCGAATTGCCACAGTTGAGTCCATTGGTGCATGCCGTGAGCGAGATGTGAAAGGTCTTGTTGTCCGAATTTCTCTGCGTGACTACCGTATAAAGATCGCCAGCGCCGACGCCCGTGGTGCGGGGATCGACCGCGATGTAAGGGTTAAGCAGCAGAGCGTTTAGCCCAGTGATGTTGGTGACGGCGACGGTTGTAAAGCAAGATGCAGTCCCGAACTCGGTGCCACTCGGGCAGGCCGAGGTGCTATTCAGGTTGGCCGATGTCGTCTGATAGAGCCCCACGCCATTTTCATCGGGGGGGCCGCCAAAATCCAGGTCCACGATGAAGAACTGGTCGCGCGCGGGATCCGCTATGACACTGACGCTTCCGACGGGAACGAAGAGATTCTTAGGATTAAGGATGGCAGGCAAACCACCCTCGAAATCAGGAGTGCAATCGGAACCGGTGCGCTCCACGTAGAAAGCGTCCTCGCTGATGATGGGTGAATTGTCGCCTTCCAATCCGCGCGCATCCTCGCCCACTGCCACTACGAGGTTGTTATTTCCCGCGGGGTTGGGCAAAACCGCCAGCGAGCCAGCGACTTGGACCACGGCGTCGGGCCGCGGCTCCAGATTGAAGATGTTTCCATTCGGACTATTACATGGAGAACTCGCGGCCTGCGCCAAGTGTTGCAGACCTGTTAGTTGAGCAACGAGAACTGCAACGAAAAAAAGGGAACGCTTCATGGGGTATCATCCTTATTATTATTAAGTGTTTTGTTCGGTCCGACAATCTGTTGTTCGGTCCGACGTCAAATCCCGACTCGTCATGCCGCCGACCGATTGACTGTCCTCGGGTGCCCCATCGAGCTCCGCCGCAAGCTGAGACTTGAAGCCGCGGCTTGCCGCTTCGAACTGGGCTTTCGCACGCGCCACGTGTCCCAACAATGCGTGCATCTGCTTTGGACCCAATACCAGCAATCCGAGCAAGAGTATCAACAGGATTTCTGTGCCAAAGCCCACGATTCCTCCGAGTCCGGTCTAAAAGCTGACTTGGGTGATGGAATTGTTCAGATCGGGCGCGGAGAAACCTTCGTAGGTTCCCGCTACCGTCGAAGAAGTGAATGAGACGTACAGCCGGCTCGTCACACCGGCGCTCGTGCCACGCGCTGCCGCTCCAAGGAAGCTTATGTTTGGAATGAGTGTGGTCTCCGTGCCGTCGAGCGGGTCGAGGGTTTGCGTGACCATTTGTGGTGTCCCCAGGACGGTGCTGCCGGGATTGATCTGGTTGCGGAACACTTGAACTGCGTGCTGGAACGGGTCGCCTTCGCTGCTGTAATAGGCGATCTGGGTGAAGCCAGTCACGGGATCGGTGGTGATGTTGGAGGCCAGGTGGTTCCCCGCGGCGGTGTCCACCGATATTGGCGTGGACCACGTTTTGCCATTGTCAGTGGAGGTGGTCAGCAGCACTTCCGCGTTCAGACACTCGGCATTAGAGCCGGGCGGCGCGAACGTATTCTGGCAATTGTCGTAGACCAGAAAGACCGTGAATGTGCCTCCCGCCTCGGCGCGAATGGCATGCTTGGGAAGCAGGAAGGGTTGGAGGTTGATGTCCAATGGGTTAGGAGCTGCGCCGGTCACATTTTGAACGACAGTCGGCGCCGTGCATACCGGAGGATTCGGAGCGCCCTTGGGAGTGCAAGTCACGAACTTGATGTCCGTGCTGGAAGCATTGCCGCCGACGTAGTTCACCGTGATCACGCCGTCGGGGCGCACGCGCACATAAGAACTGCTTTGGAAATTTTCTTTAGCGCTAATCACGATTGCGGGTCCGCAGTTCAGCGTATTCGTGCAGGCTGCGAGAGAAACGTTATTGACTGTGTTGTCTGCGATTTCGGTAACCGCGTACACATCACCGGCTCCGGTTCCGGCGCTCGTGGGACGTTCATCGACGGCGATGGAGAAGAGGCCCCCAGCAAAGGCGCCGGGCACTGGGAATAGCAGCACCGGCGGAGTGACCGTCCAGCAGGAAGTGGACTTCGCTGCCGTGTGCGTTCCGTTGGGACAGGCTTTGGTATCGAGCAAGGTGGAGACGGAAGCGCGGAAGAGTCCGACTCCGCCAGTTTGGCCAAGGCGCGCGTCGGCCACAAAGAACGCGTCGCGCGCGGGATCGGCGGCCACAGCCGTGCCTCCAAAACCTTCGACTTCGTTGCCTTGAACGGTAAAGTTGGGCAGACCGCCTTCAAATTGCACACTGCAATCTGCAGCGGAAGAGCGGTGCACGTAGTAACCATCCAGCCCTGCTAAACGAGGGCGGCTGTCATTGCCGACTTCGACTATCAAGTCGTCGCCGGCGCCGAGCCGATTGGGAAGAAAATCCACCGCGCCCGAGCCCTGCGGCAAGGCATTCGCGCGCGGCTCCAGGTTGAATCTCGCGCCGTTGGGGCCGGAGCACGGGACGGTGGCGGCGCTGATAGACGCCGTCAACAGCAGCATGTGCGCGACCATAACGAGAGCAAAAGTTGTAAGCGATTTCATTGTCGTTCTCCGTGATGTCTCAGTAAGAGTTCTAGTACTGCAAGAACGTCAGATGGTTGTTCATGTCGGGCAGCGACACACCGCCGTAGGTCCCAAAGACGCTGTTCCAGGTGAAACCGACATAGGCGTGGCTCTGTCCAGCCGTTCCCGTACCCGCGGCGGCCAGACCAATGCGATCTCCTAAGCCCACAGGTTCAAGCTGAGTTGGTATAGCAGCGGTGGTATTGGCGTAGATCGATGCCGAGGTCAGCAGGTGAGGCGTGCCCACCGAGGTTGTGCCCGGCGCGATCTGTGCCAGGAACACCTGTGGGCGCGTCTGGAAAGTGACGTCATTCTCCGTCGAGTAGTAGGCAATGTTCACCGTGTCCGTGGATGTGTCAGTAGCGATGGCGCTGAAGAACTGTTGGAACGGGCTGTTGCTTACCTTGGCGATGGGAGACCAGGTTTTCCCGCCATCGGTCGAACTTGCAACTACCACATCCGTCTTCGGGCAAGTGCTGGTGTCAGCCCGGGAGAGCTTAAGCAGTTTAACTTCACATCGGTCATAGCTGAGGAAAGTCGTAACCGTTCCGTTGTTTTCCAAACGGTGCGTATGTTTGGGCATAGTGAAATCCGTCAGCCTAGTTTGTCCTATGAATTTATTGAAGAGCGCCGCCGCTTCCTTGGTGACCACAACTGGCGCGCTGCACGTCGGAGCGTTGGGCGCTCCATTAGGCGTGCAAGTGACGAACTTGACTTCTTCTGACGTGGGAGTAAGCGAGTTAAGGTTGACGTAGGAGACGGTGATGACGCCATCGGGACGCACCTGCACCCAGCCGAATTTGGCTTCCGCGTCGGTGCCGCTGATGAGGATGTTATTGCTGCAATTCAAATCCGCATTTCTGCATGCCGTGAGGGAGATGCTGGTGTCCCCAAAGTCGTTTTTGGAAAGCGTCTCTGTAACCACCGTGTAGACGTCGCCGGCTCCGGTTCCACTTGTTCTTTGATCGACGGCGAGGTTGGGCTCTATAAGGAAATTATTCACGCCAGTAATGTTAGAGACAGACCCGGTGGTGAAGCATCCGGCCGATCCTGTGGTCTGCGTTCCCGTGGGACAATTGGTCGCGTTCAGCAAGTTGGCGGAAGTAGCCTTAATGATTCCAACCCCGTTAAGATCGGGACTGGAGGCAAACCTGAGGTCGGCGATGAAGAACCCGTCATGCGCCGGGTCGGCCACAACGATGGGAGTTCCGAGAGGCATAAACAAACCCATCGCGTTCGAGATGCTGGGCAACCCGCCTTCCAGATCGGCGGCGCAGTTCTCGGTCGAGCGCTGCACGTAGAAAGCTTCGGGGGAGTCTGACAAACCGCGCTGGTCGGTTGCGGTGGCGACCACCAGATCAAGGTCCGCTCCCGCCCGGTTGGGCAGGAAAGCAACCGACAGAGCCGCCTGCGTGACAGCGTTGGGACGCGGTTCCAGATTAAAAATGCTTCCATTCGGAGCAGTGCAAGGAGAACTTCCCGCCGCGTTTGAACTGGCCGCGGCATGCAGAGGGAAAAGAAGCACGAGAATGGCGAGATGACTAACGTGGGCGTGAGTTTTCATAGGACGATTCACTCCTCGGACAATTCACTCCTTAGGTTAGCTTTGGTTGTTGGAAGGGTTGGTGGTCGAGCTGGTCGGCTTGTCTTCGTCAGCTTTCATGGCTGACTTGAAGCCGCGGATACTTTCTCCGATTCCTTTGCCCAACTCGGGGAGCTTCTTCGGTCCGAATATGAGCAGCGCAATTCCGAAAACTACCAGCAGATGCATCGGTTGAAACAGTCCTTCAAACATGTGAGCTCCTTACGCTCGGATAGAAAGAGTAAAGTCGTTGAATCGTTAAAAATGCGGACGCTGTTTCGTGAAACCAACAGCGTCCGCCAGGAGAGAGCTTGCCCAAGAAAAGCGAACAGTTAGAGCTAAGGTTACGAGCGGACCGCGGCGTCGGCCGCGACAGCCATGGTGTTTAGTATGTTTAGGAACTCCGGGCTTTGGCCGATGAAGAGACCATCGGCGATGAAACTCTGGATCGTAGCCACGGCGCCTCCAAATTTATCGGTTAGTGGACGAATCATCGAAACATGGGGGAGGTTGCCCTTGAATCCGAAAGGGACGGGGAAGATCAGGCTGGGCTGAGTCTTCCTCTTAAGGGGTTTGAAGAAATTAGGGAACGACAGTCCGGTGATAGCGTCCGTAAATGGCGCCACAGGAGTTTGTACTCCGTTGCCCGCGAAATCAACCCACTCCAGAAAGTGAGCGATCTCGTCTCCGCCGATGCCCAGGGTGATCTGAAGCACTTCTGGGTCTGTCACCTTTTGACTCATGGCTGCATAAAGACTCGATCCGCCTTGCTCGATGTATCCGAAGTGAAAGCCCGCAACATTCGCGATCGCCTGCACGTGATCGTTACCGGGAAAGTTGGGGTTGGAAGCGCCATTGAAATCGTTGTTGTTTCGGGGAATAGCGTAAACGTTTTGAAGAGTGAGCGCCTGAGGAAAGGTGGCGCCGGCGTCCGGATTCGCCGAGCTGCGGTAGCGAACGTACCAACTGGTGTCGACGTTGAGCTGCATCAGGTTCGTGAGGCGCGGCTTTCCTGACGATCCCGTCGCGGTGCTTCCGGGCAAAGTTTCGAACCGGGTAAAGTCGACCGGCGCCGCGCCTCTTGACACGAGATAGGCATTGAGGAAGGTCGCGTGGCTGACTTCATCCAGCGTGTTACTGGTAATGTATTGCGGGGCGTCGCCGTCGAGGTTCGACAAGGCTATCTGGTAGTTATTCAACGGCGGGTTTGGGTTTGGGTCTACCTCAATTGGCGGATTTTTGCCGATACCACCCAGTTCCGCATACTGCGTCCAAAGATCGGACTCGATTAGTTCCGCCGCCGCCAGAAATTGGAGGATGGCGACATCGCCCGAATTTAAAGAATCACCTGATTGTGCACGCGCCAACGGTGCATTGGCTAACAAACCGGCGCCCATTACTGCGCCTCCTGCCAGAAGTCCGCCCTTCATAAAAGATCGACGGTCAACCGACTGCTTTAACGATGGGAGAAGTGCTTCTTTCGTCATTCGTATACTCCAATTTCTCGCTGTTGTGATTTTGTTGCAGCTACTGTGTGTTAGACTCGGCACCTAACTATGAGATACATGAAGGATGTCAATTAATTGTCAACTCTTTCTTGCAGAAGCCACACTGCATCACTATGTGTGTAGTAGCTTTCCGCGAGGCTTCCTATCCCACTCGTTTATCGCTTGCGCGTTATCCCGGCCCATGTGAAACTCAGCTCGTCAGCAGACATTCCCAAAACACACTAGCTATCGGAATGGCGCCACGTACCAGGCACAATAAGTCACCATGCCGCTGAGCAGAACCACAACCCAAAGCACGAGTTCTACGCGCATCCACCGCTTCCAATGTGTGAACCGCAGCCACTGTGGAAGAATGTTCGTACCGGCCACGATGACGATATAAAGGCCCAGAAGCTCAGCAGTTACTCCGAGGGTCGCATGTATCGCTGCCGCCGCGTAATATCGCTTATGAAGAACTTTAGACAGCCTCGGCCTTACCTGTTGCTGAAATGACGGCCACATTACCAGTCCGATCATCAGCAAGTTCAAAAGAAGCACCGTGGTCTGACAAATACCGTGGGCCCGATAGCGTTTGCGTCTTGCCAGAAGCGTCCCAGCGATCAGCGCTCCTCCCATGAGAATTTGCACGACGAGATTAAGATCTGCCCCGAAAGTGGCGCCGGTGCCGAGAAATCCCTGCCTTGGGAAAAAAGACAACGCCGCTCACCCCCGTTCCACCATCCAATTCACGACTGTCAATAGCCGGCAAACTCTTCGGTCCGAATGTCATCCTCATCCACGCCACAGTCAACGAGCGTTCGGCGCGCCGCCGCGACCATCATTGGCGGACCAGCCGCGTAATAAATGGGCCCTCGCAGCATACCCATGTGTGACGAAATCATTTGCGAGCTGATATGTCCTGTTTGGCCCTTCCAACTTCCGCTATTGCTGGCCGTGCGCGTGAGGGTTGGAACAAATCGGAACCTTGGATTGGCTCGCGCCAGCTTCCAGAGATCATCGATAAAAGCGGCATCCTCCAAATAGCGATTTGCATAGAACAGAACAATGGGATTTCGGAGCTTCTCTTCCGTGGCGTATGTGACCATGCTGAGGAATGGCGCAATCCCGATCCCGCCTGCGAGCAGCACAGCTGGCCTGGCCGTATTGTTATGGAGGTTGAACGAGCCCATTGGCCCTTGTATTCTTGCGGGGCTGCCGATGGGCAGGCTGCAAATAATATTCTTGAAAGCTGAGTCTCGCATGCGGGTCGTAACTAACAGGTGTTCCTCAAATGGCGAACTCGCGATTGAGAAGGTATGAGTCAGTTCATTCAATAGGCCTGGCTGCGAGCAAGATAAAGTCAGATCAACATATTGGCCCGCCCTAAACACAAAGTTGCGTGGCCTTTCGAATTGAAATGCCATTGTACCCTCGGCAACTTCAGTTCGACCTAACAGAGCACTCTCGTAGTGAGACATTTCCGTTATCCTTTATTGCTGCTTTGTTTATCGAAGTCCTTTATTCCGACACTCAGCGTCGAAATGTTTTTCTCGATACGTATAACTGGCGGCGCATTTGTTTATTCCATGATTGACTGAATTCTGAAATGAACAGAGCCAGTAACTGATTTCTTCGCGCGGTAGATCGGCTGTGGTCGCGTCCCACCATAATCTTATCGCTGGGGTTCCTTGGCTGAGGTTATTAGGGCCGCCATGTCATCCGCGGATCAAATACCTCAGCGAGGACGTATGGGGATACGCCCTCGCTGAGCGCGTTGTGATTTCAATTGACCGTAACGCTTAGGGCGGCGGTATTAGTAATGGTACCGGAAGTGCCCGTCACCATCACGTTAGCCTGAGATACCGGCGTTTGGCCTTTTGAGCTGCTGCCACATCCGAGGGCAAACATTGAGACGATAAGTACCAACCCCAGAACGGTAGTCCATGCAACGCTCTTGCGAGTAAACAACTTGCGTTTGCCCGTTGTAAGAACTGTTCCAAATAGCCCCAGAGCAGGCAGCAGGGCCATTCCCATGGTGTGATATCCCGTAACCGGCGGAGTCGAAGCAGCAGAGATAGTCAAGGTTGAGGATGACGAACTCGAACCCGGAGAGATCGCCGTCGGATTGAAAGTACAGGTTAGACCAGCGGGCGCAGCGCAGGAAAGGGTGATCTGACCGTTAAATCCTCCTACTGCACTGGCGCTGATCATCAGATTAGTCGAACCTCCTGGAGTTACCGTCGCGCTTTGGGCGGAGAGATTCAGAGAGAAACCTGGAGTGCCAACTGCGGACGCAGGGACCATACTGGCGAATACTGCGGTTGTGCTGCCTCCGGCCGGGAAGTTGGGTTGGTTGCCACCGCCAGCGGTGAGATAGAGAGTGCCTGGATCGCCGGAGGGACCGCCTCCGCCAAACACCATGTCCCACAAGCCAGGATTAACCAACGCGTTGCTAGAGGAATCGGTCACTTGCCCGAGAAACTTCCCCGTGGTGTCGAACGCATTGATCTTGCCATCGCCGAAATTTCCCACGAGGATTGCGCTAGGGAACGTCCCGAATGTAGATGGAGTCTCAACTACACCCCAAGGCGCGTTCAGTTGGCCTCCGGGAGCAACGAATGTGCTCACGAAATTGCCGTTCATATCGAAGATATCTACTTGCCCCAGGCCGGCGCCGGGTTGGGCATCGTGCTTTGGACCATCCTGCATGGCATATGCGACATAGATCTGGTTACCAATGACGTGGATGCCATGCGGAGCGAAACCCGCAGGAAGTTTTGGATCGCTGAATGAGCCGCTCAACGTCGTGGGAGTAAAGTTGCGATCATAGACGTCGACTTTGCCGCTGTTGAAGTTCGCCGCCAACAGGAAGGTGCCGTTGAGCAGCGCGAGACCCTTGTAAACCGCACCGCTGGCAGAGTTATCGTAGGCCACTACTGCGCTGGTACCGCCGTTCCAGTTGGCGATAATGCCATCTTCGGTGTCAAAAATGAACGATCCGCCGCCGAAGTAGCTGCCGTTGCCGTTGGACACGTTACCCGTAGGGCAGCCGGGGCTACAATTACCATTCGGATTTTTTGTGGCCCCGGGTATGGTAACCACCAGCGCGTTTTTGTTGCCGTCCGCGTCATAGAGTGTGGATGTGCCGCTGTTATTGTTGGCGATCCAGAAATCCTGCCCGGGAAGAATAGAGACACCCCAGGGATTCAACAGTTGAGGGTCTGTGGTAGTGCCTACACCGGCAGTATTGGAGACCAGGTTGGTCTGGGAATAGCCGGCCTGCTGAGCGAACAGCCCCGACGGAATTGCTAACGTCATGAGCAGCCCGAATAACAAAAGTGTCTTTTTCACGTTGTCCTCCATAGCCTTATTTTGTGATTTCTACGACTGTGAGCCCGGCCGCTCTTTCCGCTGCGAAGCCGTTGGTTTTCTGTTGATTAGTAAGCTGTGACTTATTCGCAATTGTGATAACCGCGCTCACGAGCTTTTATTCCACAGAGCTATTCTGAGCTTGTGTCATCAAATGCTCTTCACCACATATTGGGTTAGACGCAGCGACCAACGGCGCGATGCGGATGGGATGTCACTTGATTGTCAACTCTTTGTCGGAAGGATTTTACAAACCCGCAGTAGCAACATCACTAAGAACCCCTCTTGCCGCGTTGCCTGCACGACATTCATGTAGGCCATAATTATAAGGCGATGTCCCTGCAAGACGTCTTAGACTGAGCGTCGTATCAGAAGGGGGAAAAGAAGCGACTCTGGGCATTTTGGACGAAGGCGACTTCTTTAGAGAAGGCGGACTTGCCGGGCAGACTGTACGCATGTCGTCCGCGGTGGCAATGACGGACTCCGTTCTTCTGCATATCGAGAAGAAAGCGATGATGCGCACCGTGAGTTTGCAACCAAAACTGGCGGCTGCATTTCTCAAGTATTTGCTGCAACGAAACATCCGGTATCAGGATGATTTGATCGATCAACTTTTCAATTCCAGCGAGAAACGCCTGGCGCGAGTCCTTTTGTTGATGGCCCACTTCGGCAAAGAAGGAGTGTCGGATATGTCGGTTCCCAGACTTAGCCAGGAAACACTGGCGGAGATGGGGGGGACGACACGTTCTCGGGTGAGTTTCTTCATGAATCGATTCAGGAAGCTCGGCTTTATCAACTATGACTTCGGAAATAGCTTACATGTCCATAGTTCGCTGCTTAACATTCTTCTGCAGGATGATAGTGGAACAGCCACTAAGTTCAGCGACGGCGTCGAACCACCAACAGAACCCGGCGAACCCCGTGACAAAGATCGGGCCCGTCGGCCACCCCTCCCCAGTCTACATGGTGCCTGAGATGAACGGGTCGCGCGCCAATCTGCGTGCGATCTCCCTGTGACTGTGAGCATTCTTGCTCAGACATACGCCTAGCTGAGTGTTACTTTGGCGTTGTGCTTCCAGTCGAATCGCGGAGACACCCCAGGAGTCCCATGCGCAGAGCATGGGCTGAGTTATGGTGGCGACAACCGTACTAACTCGGATTATTTCTTTCTGTTTTTTTCTGCTCGCTGCTCGCACGGCTTTGTGTCAAAAACCTGCTTCTGCTGAGTTACTGCACGAGTTAGACTTCGACGGATCAAAATCAACCGAAGTGCAATCTCAGGAAATATGGGCGTGGAAATCATCTTTTCCTGACGCTCCGTCGTCGATACAGAGTCCAACACAAGATCTAAGGCTGCACGAGTTCGTCGGCGCGATTGGGGTGAGTAAGGCCGCAATGCGCCAAATCGAATTAGGCCACGTTATTCACGAACCACAACCTCCGGTAACGTCACTTTACCAAAAAATTTTCATTCAAAGAGAGCCTAGTTCTTTTCTGACTAAGTACTTTAATCCGTCATTGCTGGAGCGGAACGCACGCTATCACGCTTCGACCAGCGATAGCCTTATGGGCAGGGCCTCCTTCGCGGCGTCGCGTGTTTTTGTCACCCATGACAGCTCCGGAAAAGCGAGGCTGAACACTCGTTATTTCCTTGGCGCACTGGCGTCGGTTGCACTCCATTCCGCCAACCGCTCAAATCGGATGCAATCCACTTCGGCGACATTCAACGATTTTGGTTCGACGATTGGCGGCGACGCGGGGATGAATGTCTTTCACGAGTTTGCGCCTGGCATCCAGCAAATCGTAAATGCTCACACTCCGAAGTTCGTGTCTAGTATCGAAGAGCGCTTCAGCAGAAAAAACACCGACTTGAAGTAGACACTGCGAAATCGGAGTCGACCGCTGAAATACCTGGGCATCGGTATTCCTCGGTTTTGGATTGGGAGCGGTGCGCAAAAAGTTAACGGACACGTTGGAGCCAAGCCAAATTTCAGTGGCGGATCACAAGATGAAGATGCGCGACGCCTTCGGCTGTTCAAAGATCTGACTGCGTGAAATCTGAACATGGCTCTTTCCATACTTGGTCAATTTTGACCAGTCCCATGCGGCCTTTCGCTGGATACTGGTGGGAAGCGAATTCCTCGATAGGCGAAACACACACGCTGCAAGGGGCCGGAACTCGTCTCCAAACCTGTTTCTGTCAATACCCGTACTCAGAAAGTGAGGAGCGAATGTCGCTACCCATCGCCGCACTTCCGCATGGACTGCTGGCAGTCGTCGCCTCACGCTCCGCGCTACAGACAGTTTCGGCTGCTCGCCCAAGATCGCAGTCGAAAGCATCGTTGCCAAGTCGCATCGCTGTAATCGGGAATTATCTTCCAAGACAATGTGGAATTGCTACGTTCACCACCGACCTGTGCACAGCCATATCCGCGGAATACGGAACGGCTCGATTGTTGGCACTCCCAGTGAATGACACTGAACAAGGGTATGAGTACCCCTCGCGGGTGCGATGGTCACTTGCTCAGGACGACGTCAAGTCATATCTGGAAGCTGCCGAATTCCTGAACTTCAACAACATCGATATGGTGTGCCTGCAGCACGAGTATGGAATCTTCGGCGGCGAGGCGGGCAGCCATGTTCTGCATCTCCTGCGCGGATTGAAGATGCCCGTGGTCACCACTCTGCACACCGTTCTGCGTGAGCCTGATCCTAATCAGATGATGGTGATGGAAGAGATCGCAGAACTCTCGGATCGGCTGATCGTCATGAGCCAACTCTCGTCCCAGTTCTTGCAGGAAATCTTCAGAGTGCCGGGCAGCAAGATCGATATGGTTCCGCACGGTGTTCCCGACCTGCCTTTTCTTGATCCCAACTTTTATAAGGATCGCTTTGGCGTGGAAGGAAAGGCGGTCCTGCTCACCTTCGGCCTGCTCTCGCCGAACAAGGGGATCGAAAACGTGATTCAGGCGCTGCCGCAGATTTTGGCTAAACACAAGAACGTAATGTACATTGTCGCGGGTGCGACCCATCCTCACGTTCTGCGTCGCGAGGGAGACAAGTATCGAGCCAGCCTGCAGGCGCTGGCGCAGAAAATGGGAGTGGAATCGCAGGTGATTTTTTACGACCGCTTCGTCAGTCCAGAGGAGATGGCCGAGTTTATTGGAGCGGCCGATATTTACATCACGCCCTATCGTCACGAAGCACAGGTAGTTTCCGGGACGCTGGCTTATGCGCTAGGGGCCGGGAAGGCGATTATCTCGACTCCTTATTGGCACGCGATTGAACTGCTGGACGACCGCCGGGGCGCGCTGGTGCCCTTTCAAAATCCGGAGGCTATCGCGAACAAGACGGTCGAACTTCTGGACACCCCCGCGATTCGCCACGCCATGCGTAAGCGCGCGTATCTGTTCGCGCGAGACATGGTTTGGAAGAAGGTTGCGCAAGGCTACATGGAGAGTTTTGCCCGAGTTCGCAGCGACCGCATGGAAAATCCTCGAGTCCAGTTCTCGGCGCACGCTACTCCCAAACTTCTCGATCGATTGCCCGAATTGAAGCTGAACCATCTCTGCGCCTTGACTGACGACACGGGCGTGCTGCAGCATGCCATCTTCACCATTCCCAATCGCAACGAAGGCCATACTACCGACGACAACGCGCGCGCACTTATCTTCACCGTGATGCTTGAGGACTTGGCTAGTGTCACTAATAAAGAGGACCGAGAAAAAGCAGAGTTGCCGACGGCGGATTTCTCGGCTCGCTATCTCTCGTTCCTCGAACATGCGTTTAATCGAGCGAATGGCAGGTTCCGGAATTTTCTTGGCTACGATCGCCAGTGGAATGAGGCAGTCGGCTCGGAAGACTGCCACGGCCGCGCCTTGTGGAGCCTTGGAACTGTCCTCGGCCGATCAAACAATCAAGGATTGAGAAGCGCTGCCGGACGTCTGTTTGAGTTTTCGCTCCCTGCCGCATTGGAACTCTACAGTCCTCGCGCCGCGGCATATACACTTCTCGGGATTCAGGAATATCTCAATTCCTATGCCGGAGACCGCGACGCACACAAAATCAGGACCGTGCTCAGCCGGCGCTTGCTGGATATGTATGAGTCCATTCGCAGGCCGGACTGGAAGTGGTTCGAGAACGTGGTGGCGTATGGCAACGCGAGATTGCCTCAGGCCCTGCTGGTTGCGGGCTCAGCTTGTTCGGACGATGGCATGATCTCCGCCGGCCTCGAAGCGCTCGATTGGCTCATGCAAGCGCAGCATTGCGAATCCAACCGTCACTTTGTGCCCATCGGATCGCAGGGTTTTTATCATCAGGATGGTGAAAAGGCGCGCTTCGACCAGCAGCCAATTGAGGCTGCTGGCGCGGTATCTGCTTGTTTGGAAGCGTTCCGTATAACTGGCGATGGCCGCTGGCATACCGAAGCCTGGTCGGCTTTCAACTGGCTTCTTGGCGACAATGATCTGCAGCTTCCACTTTATGATTCCGTCACCGGCGGCTGCCGGGACGGATTGCATCCCGACCGCGCCAATCAGAATGAGGGTTCGGAGTCAACACTGTCGTTTCTAATGGCCCTCCTGGAAATGCGCGCGGCAGACAACCCCAGGCTTCTATTTGAAAAGCGCCCACCGAAAGGCTGAAAGATCTCCTCATGACCACTCCGGAAACAACCCTTGTCAACGTCGAAAGCCCGCACTACCCGTCATTGCTAACGCGTCATCCTGCCAACCCAGTCTTGACGCGCAAGGATTGGCCGTACTCCATCAACAGTGTGTTTAATGCAGGAGCAACGTTGTTGCCGGACGGAACCACTTTGCTTCTGTGCCGCGTCGAAGACCGGCGCGGCTTGTCGCATCTGTGCGCCGCGCGGTCTAAAAACGGCGTCGATGGATGGCAGATTGATCGTGAACCAACGTTAATGCCCAGTCCGAAGGAGTATCCGGAGGAAATCTGGGGGATCGAGGATCCGCGCATCACTTTCGTACCGGAGTTGCAGCAATACGTGGTGACGTACACCTCCTATTCGCGCGGCGGCCCGGGAGTTTCGCTGGCGCTGACGAAGGACTTTCGAAGCTTCGAGCGCTACGGCGTCATCATGCCGCCAGACGACAAGGACTCGGCGCTGTTGCCCCGCAGAATCGACGGATACTGGGCGCTGATCCATCGTCCGATGACCGCGCTCGGAGCGCACATGTGGATTTCCTATTCTCCGGATCTGCGTTATTGGGGGAGGCACAGGCTTATGCTGGAAGCGCGACGCGGGGCATGGTGGGACGCAAACAAGATTGGCTTGTCTCCGCCGCCGATTGAGACCGCGCGGGGATGGCTGGTCTTCTACCACGGAGTCCGGCACACGCCTTCGGGCTGCCTGTATCGATTGGGATTGGCGTTGTTCGATCTCGAGAATCCGGAAAAATGTCTGCTGCGGGGCGACTCGTGGATTTTTGGGCCCGAGGCATCCTACGAACGTCACGGCGACGTGGATGATGTGGTGTTCCCGTGTGGATACACCATGGACCCCGACGGCGACACCATCAACATCTATTACGGGGCGGCGGACTGCGCGATTGCTTTAGCTCGCGCAAGCGTGCGCTTTCTATTAGATTGGCTGGACGCCAATGGTAGTTGCGAACGACGTCAGCGCGTGGCAGATTTGTGAAACCTCTATTTTCGATTTTCCAGGCGACCTTCGGCTGCCGTCACCGCCGACGAACGGGCGTGTTCACCATCAACAAACGAACCTACCAGGTCTGTTTGAATTGCGGACGGGAATTTGAGTACTCGTGGGCGCTGATGCACTCGATACGGTCGGGAATTGCCGATCCTGAGCCGGAAAACACATCTCGATAAATCCGATCGGCACTAATTGCGCCATCTCCCAAAGGTGAGCAGTAGTGCACAGACGCAGTCGGCGCCTCCGTGGAATCCTTGTCTCGACGCGTATATCGGTTCAGTCCAAGCAGCCCGCAGCTGTTAAAGCACAACCGGGCACCCTAAGGATGATCTGACAAAGGTGATTCAAATGCGCAAAATCCGTTTTCTGTTGTTAGCTGTTCTGATCGTGGCCATCCCGGCCATCTCGTTTGCGCAGTTCGGCGTGTCCATCATGATCGCTCCGCCGGCGCTCCCTGTGTACACACAACCCATGGTTCCCTCGGCCGGCTACCTATGGACGCCGGGCTACTGGGGGTATGGTGATGAAGGCTATTTCTGGGTGCCGGGTACTTGGGTCGAGCCGCCCACGGTTGGCTTGCTGTGGACTCCCGGCTATTGGGGTTGGGGTGGCAACGCTTTTGCCTGGAATGAAGGCTACTGGGGCCAAAATGTCGGCTACTATGGCGGCGTTAACTACGGCTTCGGCTACGGTGGTGTGGGCTACGGCGGCGGATATTGGAATAACGGGAACTTCTTCTATAACCGCTCGGTGAGTAACGTGAACACGACAATTGTCACCAATGTTTATGAGAAGACCGTAATCAACGAAACGACGGTCAACCATGTCAGCTATAACGGCGGCGCGGGCGGAATTACGGCTCGTCCGACCGCTACAGAAGAGACTGCGATGCACGAGCAACACACCTCAGCGACATCGATGCAAACCCAACACGTGCATGCTGCCAGCACCAATCACGCGCTCCTGGCTTCTGTGAACCAGGGACGTCCGGCGGTTGCTGCGACCGCGAAGCCCGGGGAGTTTAGTGGCTCTGGGGTAGTAGCGGCCAAAGAAGCTGGCGCCCCGTACAAGGCACCCGCAAGTAAGGCGACCGAAAACAAAGCTAGCGAAAATAAGACAGTCGAGAATAGGGCGACCGAAAATAAGGCAGCAGAGAATAAAGCCACGGAGAACAAGGCAGCTGAAAATAAGGCAGCGGCAACTCGCTCGAATGAGAACAAGACGGCCGCGAATAAAGCTGCTTCTAGCCACCCGAGTCAGAATAAGCCTTCCGCGAATAGAGCCGCTCCTACTAACACGGCTGAAAACAAGTCTGCCCACTCACCGAGCACGGCTCACGCACAGCCCGCAACTCACACGCAACCCGCAGCTCATGCCCAGCCTGCAGAGCACGCGCAACCTGCACCTCACGCACAGCCTGCAGCTCATCAACAGGCTGCTCCACGGCCCGCGAGCCACCCTGAGAGCGCTCCGGAGAAAAAAGCTCCTGGAAGCAAGGAGTAGCTTCTGGCGGGGATGGCGTTTGAACATTTTGAAAGCGGCCGCAGCGCAGACTTAAAGGAGTGAAAATATGCTTGGAACTATATTGATCGTGATTTTAATCTTAGCTCTCTTTGGTGCGCTGCCAAGATGGTCGCATAGTCGGGAGTGGGGTTATGCTCCTAGCGGAGGGTTGGGTCTCATCCTCTGCATCGTTGTTATTCTCCTGGTTCTCGGTCGTATTTGAACATTGCATCACCGCGAAATTTGAAGGGGCGCCATAGCCGCCACTTGGCGCCTTCTTTCTGCGTGGGCAGCCTCTTTACGTCGTGCTCAGTCGTCTTTGGATTGGAGTTTAGGATTTTGGTAGTTGGACGAATAGAGTTAAACAGTGTGACTCACTCGTGACAATCGCGCCATCGGCTTGCTGCCAGTGAATCTAGTTGGATTGACGTGTGGAAGCTGATCAGGATTGCACAGGTCGTGAATGTCCCCAATCGCAATCGTGCCAACCCTCGTGAGCAATACTGAACAGACGATACAAATTCCAACATGTGAGAATCCTAATAGTCCAGAACAAACTGTGGGGTCAACCCGGACATTTTCCGCGGCGCCACCCACGGCTTTGGCTCCCTGGCACTGATCCTCATACTGTTTGAGGGCGGTCTCGATCTAAAGCTTCGCGAAATTCTCAAACACTTCGGATCAGGTTTTTTCCTGTCGCTCTTCAGCTATGTTCTGTCCATGGCCTCCGTCGCGGAGGTCTGCCGTTTGGCCCTACACCTCTCCTGGCTCAATGCGCTCTTGATCGGTGCGGTCCTCGGCTGCATCAGCAGCTCGATCGTTCTACCGGTCCTGCAGCAGGTAAATCTGCGGCGCGAAGTCAAAGTCACACTGCTGGTTGAAACCTCTTTCGGCGATGCCTTTGCCGTCTTGGCGGTTACGACGCTGCTTGATGTCGCCTCCGGCGGAAGCGCTGCTCCAAAAACCGTGGCGTGGGGCCTCACCTCCAGCATCATACTGGCTGTGGCCTCGGGGATTCTCGCTGGCATGTTCTGGTCCTACCTGCTTCCCGTTCTTTCCGAGGAACGCTTTTGGCACGTTTTGACGTTCGCCGCCGTGCTTCTCGTTTATTCCGGCGTCCATTTTCTCAAGGGCAATGAACTCGTTTCGGTTTTGGTGTTCGGTCTCACGCTCAGTAATTTTCAAGCAGTTCGCAAGCGCCTTCGTTTCGACGAGACGGGTGGGTCCGACTGGTTTAACGAAATGCCCATTCAAGACCAGAGCGGACGCTCTCGCAATTATCACCACGACCAGATGCTCACCTTTCATGGAGAACTTGCTTTTCTTTTGCGCACGTTCTTCTTTGTCCTTCCTGGCACACTCGTCGATTATTCTGATTTGCGGAAAAACATCCTTCTCGCCTCTTTGTGTTTCGCTGCTATTTTGGTGGCTCGCGTAGTTGCGTACAAACCGGCCGCCCTGCCTGGCGTACGTTTTCGGCGCTGGAGCGTGAACTGATGCTGTGGTTCGTCCCCCGCGGTCTCATCACCGCGGTACTGGGGATCGAAGTGTTCGAAGCTCGCGGCACCGACTTCGCATTTCTGCCGTCCCTAGCCTGCACAGTCGTCCTGCTCAGCAACCTCGCACTTCTGATTAGCACCATTCGGGCACGAAGCCTGCCCCCTTGGCTGGAACCACATAAAGCCGGTCGGAGCGAAATCGGAAAGCAGATGGGAGGAGAAGGCCGGTCTCCGGACGGGATGCGGTGTACGCTCCCAAGTTATCGACGTGCTCGAAGCACAGATAAAAAGGAGACCGGCAATGAAGAAGATTAGCACCGTAGCGGCAAAGCCGAGCAAGAAAATCTC
>DATHQD010000018.1:0-2608 GCA_035483045.1 Terriglobales bacterium | reverse complement strand
ATCAGATATGACGCTTGCGCCGAATCAGTCGGAAACGCTCACGGTGAACTTCAACCCTAAGAGTAAGGGATCGCTGGCCGGCACTCTGACTATTTCAAGCAACGCGCCGACGGTCAAAGTGTCGCTGGCCGGCGCGGCACTGCAGGGCGGAAATCACAGCGTTGGGCTGACATGGACTGCGAGCACGTCACCCGTGATTGGTTATTTCATTTATCGGCGGACTGGAGCCACTGGTACGTTCTCGAGATTGGCCTCCAACATCGATTCTTCCACGAACTTCACGGACAGCAACGTTGTCGATGGCGCGACCTACGATTACGTGGTCACGGCGGTGTCTGCGGAGAATCTAGAAAGTGCCTTCTCCGTTGAAGTCTCGGTGACGGTTCCCGCGTCGTAGGAATTGCTCGCCGTTCGCGGCTGATATCGGCCGCGAATGTCCTCTAACTCTCGCGGATGATCTTCAGCATACGCCGGAGCGGTTCGGCTGCGCCCCAAAGCAATTGATCGCCTACCGTAAATGCTCCCAGAAATTCCGGGCCGAGTTTCAGTTTGTGAAGGCGGCCGATTGGGACGTTGAGGCTGCCCGAAACTGCGGCGGGCGTGAGGCAACGAGTGGTTGATTCCTTGTCGTTGGGAATTAATCGGACCCAGGGATTGCTATGCAGGAGAAGTTCTTCGATATCCTGGAGCGGCACTTCTTTTGTAAGTTTGATGCAAAGACCCTGGCTGTGGCATCGCATGGTTGCAACGCGGACGCAAATGCCATCGATGGGAACCGGCGGCTTGAGAGCCATGATTTTATTGGTTTCGGCCATGCCTTTCCATTCTTCACGGGTCTGACCATCCGGCATTTCTCGATCGACCCACGGAATCAGGCTGGCTGCGAGAGGAGCGCCAAACTCACTCGTCGGTAGGCCTGGGCACCGCTGCGCTTTCGTGACCATGCGATCGACTTCAAGGGCGTTGTCGGAAGGCTTGGCTCGGGTTGGGTCCGTGATGCACTCCATTTGCTTCACCAGCTCCAAGACTTTGGCTGCTCCCGCGCCCGAGGCAGCCTGGTAGGTCATCGTCGTAATCCATTCAACGAGGCCGGACTTGAGAAGGCCACCGACAGCCATCAACATCAAGCTGACGGTGCAGTTGCCTCCGGCAAAAGTGCTGAGTCCGCGCGCGAGGCCATCGCGAATAACGGTTTCGTTTACCGGATCGAGGACGATTATTGCTTCGTCGCTCATTCGCAGCGTGGAAGCTGCGTCAATCCAATAACCTTTCCAGCCTCGCTTTCGGAGTGGAGCGTAGATTTCGGTTGTATAGTCGCCGCCCTGGCAGCTGATCAGAACAGCGCACGTGGATAGTGTCTGGAGGTCTTTGGCGTCTCGTAGAGAACCGCCGTCGCCTGCTTCTTTTGGCGCGTTGCCGCCGGCGGCTGATGTGGAGAAGAAGACCGGTTCAATACCTGCGAAGTCGTTTTCTTCGCGCATGCGCTGCATCAGAACGCTGCCGACCATTCCCCGCCATCCGATAAACCCGACTCGCAGCATTGGCTCTCCGCTGAGTTCCAGCTTACCTTGGTCGAACTATTTGGCGAGGAGAAAATGATTGAGGCTTGCTTATGGGGAAAGGCAATTCAGGCGAGAATCTCAGCCACAAGACCGCTTACGTGTTCAGCAATGGCAGGGGCCGACGTAAGGCCGGGCGATTCGATGCCGATGAGCTGGACAACTTGCGAAAATTCCGGATCCCGCTGAATGATGAAGTCCGCGACGCGCTTTTCTCCGTGCTTGGGTGGTGGCGTGAGCTTGGCGCGAATGCCGGAGTACGCCGGAATCAGGTCGGAAGACTCGATTTCAGGAAGCAGAAGTTTCGCGCCGCGCGCGAACTGCTCGACTGATTGGCGATCGCGTTCGTAATTGTTCTTGTCGTCGAGATATACAGCTGTAGGGCCGAGCAGAACATTGCCCCAAACGGTCTTTGTGAAGTGGACGCCGAGGCTCACTCCTTCCGGATGCGGCAGCGGATACACTGGGCCGCAAATCAAATGCTGTTTGGAGCGGACGAGTTCGCAATATTCGCCGCGTACCGGGTAGATCTTGTTTGCCGCAAGCGGTGAACCGAACATAGCCGCAATCTCGTCCGCAAAGAGACCGGCGCTATTCACCAGGCAGCGCGTTTCAATTTCACCTGCTGCACTTACAACGCGAATCCCATCGCGGGTGTGCTCCAGACGCTCAACTTTTGCATTGGTGACGATATTCGCGCCACGATCTTTCGCGATGCGGGCGTAGGCTTTCGTCAGTTCCTCACTGCCGACGATTCCTGTCGAGGGAACTTCGATGGCCTCGAAGCCGTTCACGTGCGGTTCGCGGGCACTAATTGCAGCGCGCTCGACGATTCGCATCCCTTCGACGCCGTTGGCCTCACCATTCTTCATCAGCGCGACGAGTTCTTGGGATTCGGCGGGAGACGTTGCGACGACCAATTTGCCCGTCCTGCGGTAGGGAACGCCGTGCGCTTCGCAGAACTCATATGTCAGCTTGTTACCGTGCACGCAGAGGCGAGCTTTCAGCGAACCTGGCGGGTAGTAGAGGCCTGAGTGGATTACGCCGCT
>DATHQD010000017.1:0-6011 GCA_035483045.1 Terriglobales bacterium | reverse complement strand
CGGAGTCCTCGTACATCACCGGTGCGAATCTGACCGTCGACGGTGGCACGAACGCCTGACCAACGATGGTATTTGCATTGAAACAACGGATGGAACGGAGATCGCTATGAGTGCATACCTAATATGAGCACGACATACACAAACGTTGAAATTGCGCGTCCGGGTGTGCTGAGTCTCGTGGAGCGAGCGCTGCCAGAGCCAGCTCCAGGACAGGTCCGCATCCGTGTTGAGGCATGTGGAAATCTGCCACTCGGATTCGGCCGTTGGGTTTCTGGGTGGCCATTGGGGTCACTGCGCCCCGCGGCTTCTTTAAACCGGCTCTTCAGATGAAACATTTCGCTCCAACTGTGGTGGTGTTGCTGCTTCCGCTTGTCTGCGGTTGTCATCACTCACCCGCGTTCGGGACGAAGCCTCCGCCGAAGGTCACGGTCGCGCAGGTCGTGGAAAAAGAGATCACCGAGTGGAACGAATACATCGGGCGCACAGATGCCGTGGAGAGCGTGGAGGTGCGAGCACGGGTCAGCGGCTACCTGACGAGCGTGGATTTCAAGCCGGGGAGCCTAGTAAAAAAGGGAGATCTGCTCTTTACCATCGATGATCGCCCTTACAAAGCGGACCTAGCTAGGGCAGAGGGGCAACTGCAACAGGCGCGCGCCCAGCAAAAGCTGGCTGCTGCCGAGTTTGAGAGAGTAAAGGAGTTGCGTAGCCAAAACGTGGTGGCGGCCAATGAATTCGACAACAAGTCGGCCGCTTTTTTGCAAAGTCAGGGCGGCACAGCCGTTGCGGAAGCCGAGGTGGAAACAGCAAAGCTCAACTTGGAGTTTTGCTCTATTCGTTCGCCGATCGACGGGCGGGTCAGCCGAGAAAACGTGTCTGTAGGCAACCTAGTCACTCCCAACACATTGCAAGGAGGCATCCTCACCACGGTAGTGGCAGTTGAGCCGCTGTACGCTTATATGGACGTCGACGAGAGCGCGATTCTGAACTACATCCAGCTCTCGAAAGAAGGCAAGCTAAAGACGGCCCGGGAGGCACGTGTCCCTTTGTTCCTCGGCCTGCAAAACGAGGAGGGATTTCCGCACGAGGGGTATGTCGATTTTGTTGACAATCGGATCACGCCAGGAACGGGAACGATGAGGGTCCGCGGGCAATGGAAGAATTGGGATCCCCTGCTGACGCCAGGTTTTTTCGTCCGCGTACGGGTGGCGGCGAGCCCCCTGTACAAGGCGCTGCTGGTGCCGGATGACGCCATCGGCGTGGATCAGGGACAGCGCTTTGTCTTCGTCGTAGGCGCCGACAAAAAGGTGCAATTCCGGACGGTGAAGCTAGGGACATTAGGCGATGGATTTCGCGTCGTGCGCGAAGGACTCAAGCCAGGCGAATTGATTATCGTCAATGGGCTTATGCGCGCGCAGCCAGGGGAGGTGGTTGATACCGAAATGGCGGAAGCGACGCCGTCGAGAATCACGACTAGCGTGGAAAGAAAATAGAGCCCAGGATTGTGAACGTTCCCGACTTTTTCATTCGGAGGCCGATCTTCGCCGCGGTGCTCTCAATTGCGACCGTAATCGTGGGCGGCATTGCGGCGTTCACCCTGCCGGTGGCACAGTATCCCGACGTCACGCCGCCCACCGTGGTCGTGACGGCGCAGTACCCAGGAGCAAACCCATCGGTGGTGGCGGAGACGGTAGCCACACCGATCGAGCAACAGGTGAACGGCGTCGAAAACATGCTCTACATGTCGAGCCAGTGCACCAGCGACGGAACAATGACGCTGACGATCACGTTTGAATTAGGCACGAATCTGAATACCGCGCAGGTGCTAGTGCAGAACCGGGTTGCTATCGCCGAGTCCCAACTCCCGCAGGATGTTCGCAATCTCGGGGTCACGACCACGAAACGTCAACCTGCCTTGCTCATGGTTGTGCACATGACCTCACCGGATGAGAGCCACGACGCCCTTTACCTTAACAACTATGCTTTTTTGCAAGTGCGCGATGCCCTCGCTCGATTGAAAGGGGTGGGCGATGTGCAGATTCTCGGAGCGCGGGAGTATTCTATGCGGGTGTGGCTCGATCCGGACAAAATCGCTGGCTACAACATGACGGCGACAGATGTGGTCAATGCCATTCGGGAACAAAATGTGCAAGTTGCGGCAGGCACCATCGGCCAGCCACCCGTGCCGAAAGGAGCAGCGAAGTTTCAGCTCTCTATCAATGCCTTGGGGCGGCTGACCAGTGAGAAGCAGTTTGAAGATATCGTTATCAAGGAAGGCGCCAACGGGGAGATCCTGCGTGTGCGCGATGTGGCGCGAGTGGAGTTAGCCGCGCGCGATTATTCGGTCGATTCCAATCTCACGGGAAAGCCGGCGGCAGCGATGCTCATCTTTCAATTACCGGGTGCGAATGCTTTGAGCGTCTCGGACGGCGTACGGGCGAAAATGGCGGAACTCCGGAAACGCTTTCCTCCTGGGGTGGATTTTGCCATCGCGTACGATCCTACCGTGTTTGTGCGCGAATCGGTCGAAGCCGTCGGGCACACGCTATTCGAAGCCACCATCCTAGTGGTGCTGGTCGTCGTTGTCTTCCTTCAATCCTGGCGGGCCTCCATAATCCCGCTCCTCGCAATCCCGGTGTCGTTGATCGGCACATTCGCGGTGATGGCAGCGATGGGATTTTCGCTCAACAATCTATCGCTTTTCGGATTGGTGCTAGCGATTGGCATCGTGGTCGACGATGCGATCGTTGTCGTAGAAAATGTACAGCGCAATATCGAAAGCGGCCTTGCTCCTTTAGAAGCGTCGTTTAAGGCGATGCGGGAGGTCAGCGCTCCTATCATTGCAGTTGCGCTTGTATTGTGCGCCGTCTTCGTTCCGACAGCTTTTGTCAGCGGCATCACGGGCCAGTTCTACCGGCAGTTTGCGCTTACGATAGCGGCTTCCACCGTGCTGAGCGCGTTCAATTCCTTGACACTTTCCCCTGCGCTGGCCGCGCTCCTCCTCCGACCGAAGGAAGATAAGCCGGACTGGTTCACTCGGATGCTGAACTTCCTTTTTGGTTGGTTTTTCCGCGCGTTCAATTGGACTTTCGACAAGGTGAATGTCTGGTATGTGCGCCTGCTCGGCGGGATTATTCGACTGGCTGTAGTGGCAATGTTGATTTACCTCGGTCTGATCGGTCTGACCTGGCTGGGGTTTAAGAGTGTGCCCGTCGGGTTCATCCCCACTCAGGATCAGGGATACTTGGTGGGAATCGCCCGGCTTCCGGATGGCGCTTCGCTCGAGAGAACCGGACAGGCGGTAGCTCGCGCCTGCTCGCTCGCACGTCAGGTTCCCGGCGTACGCAATACCGTCGAGTTTCCTGGTTACGAACCGCTTAACGGAGTGAACAGCCCGAATGTCGGCGCGTTCTTCATCGGCTTGGACGCCTTTGAAAAGCGCAAGACGCCAGAACTCAGCGGCACGGCGATCACCAAGGCGATCGCTGGCAAACTGAGTTCAATCCAGGAAGGCTTCGTGGCGGTGTTTCCGCCCCCACCAGTCCAGGGGATTGGCAACGCGGGCGGATTCAAACTCATGGTGCAAGACCGCGGGAACGAAGGCTACGCCGCACTGCAGCAGGCGACCGCGAAGCTCGCCGCGGAAGCGAATAATTCGCCGGGGCTCGCCAATGTCTTTTCGACATTTCGTGCCGGTGTCCCGCAGCTCTATGTTGATGTCGATCGTGTGAAGGCTCGAAGCATGGGGGTGCCGCTGGGAAATGTCTTCGACACGCTGCAGACTTACATGGGCAGCTTGTATGTGAACGACTTCAATCGCTTCGGGCGCACCTACCATGTCACCGCCCAAGCCGATGCAAAATACCGCCTTCGTGCGGAAGATATTGGCCGCCTAAAGACGCGCAACAAGACGGGCGAAATGGTGCCATTGAGAGCAGTCGCTAAAATCGAGCAAAGCACCGGCCCAGACCGTGTGACGCGCTACAATCTTTATACCGCGGCAGATCTGCTGGGCGATGTAGGTCCGGGAGTGTCCAGCGGCCAAGCGATGGAACAACTGGAAGCACTCGCGGCACGGACATTGCCCTCGACTTATTCTTACGAGTGGACCGAATTGACGCTGCAGCAAAAGCTGGCCGGCAACACCGCGGCTTACATTTTTCCGCTTTGCGTCCTTTTCGTGTTCCTGACGCTGGCCGCTCTATACGAGAGTTGGACTCTCCCGCTGGCGATCATCTTGATCGTGCCAATGTGCCTGCTCTCTGCCATCGCGGGCGTGTGGTGGCGTGACATGGACAACAACATCTTCACTCAGATCGGGCTGGTCGTACTTGTGGGGCTGGCTTGCAAGAATGCCATTCTCATTGTCGAGTTTGCCAAGGAGGAACAAGCGCGAGGGGCAGATCGTGTGCGGGCAGCGACCAGTGCGGCCCGGCTGCGCTTTCGACCGATTCTGATGACCAGTTTCGCTTTCATTCTGGGAGTCGTTCCGTTGGTTCTGGCGAAAGGAGCGGGAGCAGAGATGCGGCAGGCGCTTGGAACCGCAGTTTTTTTCGGAATGCTCGGTGTGACCTTCTTTGGCTTACTCCTTACCCCGGTGTTCTTTGTGGTTATTCGCCGCCTCACGGAGCGGCGGAACCCCGCAGAAAGACGGTTTCCCACTTCCGTTCCAGAAGCTGATGCAACCCCGCTTACCTCCTGATTCAACGCAGTCCGTAGTACCCCGCATTTTCACCGTTCACATCCGACAACAATCAACCCGAGTCATATCATATGCGCGCTATTCAAATCTCCGCTTCCGGAAATCCCGCAGACGTTCTCGAAGTCATCGATCACCCGGCTTCCCGCGGGGGCCCGGTGAAGCTCTAATTGGCGCGGAATTCGCGCCGGTGAATCGATTATCCCGAATTCAATAGAAGTTAATCAGGTTCCTCATGCAAACCGAATTCAGCGCAATTGTTCACAGTGAGTATGGTGCTCCGGAAAAAGTTCTAAAAATTGCGAAGCGCCAACTAAAGAGCGAAGAGCTTGGAGTCGACGATGCCCTCGTAAAGGTCGTCGCTCGACCGATCCATCACGGTGATATCCAGATTCTGTCCGCTCTTCCTCAAGGAGGACCGGTCGAGCCCATTCCAGAAGGAACTCTAAGAGTGCCTGGGTTTGAGGGCGTCGGGACGATCGTTCGACTCGGAACAAACGCAAAGGGGGCGAAGAGGTTTAGCGAAGGCCAGCGTGTTGCATTCTTTCCAGCAGATGGTGCTTGGGGAGAATATGTGGTGGTTCGATACAACTCTCTCTTGGCGGTTCCGAACGAGATTCCCGACCAGATTGCGGCGCAGGTGCTCATTAATACGATCACCGCATCCGTACTCATCAAAGCCGGTCATAATTCGCTTAAAACTCCAATTACGCCTCCCGTTTATATTCTTCAGAATGCGGCTTCATCCGGCGTCGGACGCTTGCTGACTCAAATTGCTTTGGATCGCGGTGTCCGCCCCATTCGTTTGGTGAGGTCGCGTCAGTCTGCTGAAAAGCTTCAATCGGCATTACCTGGACCGCCGGTTTATTCAACGAGCGACAGCAATTGGAAAGAACAGGTTCGCGGGGCCCTGGGAGGATATAGGCTCGAAGTGGCTTTCGATGCTATCGGCGGAAAAGCAATCGACGATCTTGCTGAGATTGTTGATGACGGTGGAACAGTCATTAATTTTGGTTCGTTGGGTAGCAACATGGGGACGAACATTTATTCGCTCATCCCGAATAATGTCGCGCTTAAGAGCGTTTCCATTATGAGTTGGTTTCGTCTGACCCAGGATGAAAAGCAGAAAGATTTCCAGCTCGCTCTGAATCTCGCAACAAATCACCCAGAGCTTTTCGAGGTCGCGCATGAGTACGAGTTTGGCGATTTTCAAAAAGCAATTCAGCATGTGTCTAGTCCGGGAAAAACCGGGATCGTCTTGCTGAAAAGCCCAAATTAGAAAGGATAGCGTATGGAAATCGGAACCATTGGAGCA
>DATHQD010000016.1:0-158625 GCA_035483045.1 Terriglobales bacterium | reverse complement strand
GATAACCACGCTTGTGAATGTAGGAAACCTCATTGGCGCAGTCTTCGGGAGTGTCATAAATCGCCGCACATGCAACCAGCGCCGGATGCCCCATGGTCAATCCACTCGCAAAGAAATTGTCCATGCCGTTGTATTGATCGCCGCCTCCGGTGATCAAGTTGTCCGCTCGGTGCCAGGGATCGATGGAAGAACCGAAAAAGGATCCCGCCAAGTCCGCCGGCGAACCGGCGATCACTTCTTGATCTCCACCGCCCTCCCGGTGAGGCGGCGCCCCAGGTCCGGGCTCTACGCCGTCAGCTGGGTAAACAACTGCATAATTTCCCGCGCTATCGATCGCACCGGCGGACAGCGTCTGCAGGGCGTAGCCGACGCAGTTTCGAATATCCTGCGCGCCGTGAGTATCGCAGGTTCCCGAGGATTTCGACATCAAAACACGGACGAAGCGTGTCGTGACGGGCGTATCTGAAAGCTTCAGATGGACATCCCCGCCGCCGCCGTTCAACACCGCACCCGATTGAAAAGGCTTCCAGATACCATTCGGACCCATGTCCCAATCCATCGCGTTGTTGTCGCCCACCCAATACTGCACAACATACACGACGGCATACGGATTCACCCATTGGATATGGATCGCATTCACGACGCGGGCGGTGCCCATATCGATCACCACCCATTGCGGGTGCAGCGCATCGCTCTCACCCGTGAAATGGCTGGTTAGGTAAGGATTACTCTTCCAATAACTTTGAAAACCAGCCACCAGAGGTGGATCGCCGCTGGTCATAAAGTCGCGATGGGGCAACGAATACGAATAGCCGTAGTGAATGGGTTCGCCCAAGTCGGCGCTGCCGACGTAATAGCCGCTCTTTGTCGCTCGATCGCTCCATGCGCCGTTCTCGTTCCAGTGCCATGCCGCAAGGCGCAACTCGCTGTTGTTGCGCATGGTGATGGAACCCCAACCCAAGTTTTTGACTGCCTGAATCGTCTCGGGGTTGGTCAAGTTGTCCACCTGCTTCTTACTGAGATCATCCATCCACGCGCCGGTCGCAGTGTCGGGATAGATCGTATTCAGAACGTGCTCCGGCGTTACGTCAACGTGGATCGTGGCAACCGAATCAATCGCGCCCACCTTGGCAACCGAATCTGGCGGGAGCTCTTGCCGAGACTGCTGTGCCGGAGCCGTTTGTGCCGGAACGGTCTGTGCATTGACCCGCAAAGGAAGGTGGAGAGACACCGCCATCAGCCCGAGCGCCGCAACCGCGTCAAATAGCCAAACGCGAGACGAGATCCGTGGAGAACCAATAATCATGATGTTATCGCCATACCCACGTGAAACGTTGAGGGTTGAGATTGCACGGTCGAGTTTACACGAATGGCAGACAGCAAATCCTTGAAGCGTTTCTGTTCCATCATCCGCTCCAGGAAAGCACAGAAGTTCCTGCCGAACCCTTCCAAATCTCCCCAGACAGTTTCACGGTTGTTTGCGACATCTTCCATCTGCAGTATCTCGGCCTGCTCATGGGCGAAGAGCATTTCGTTCTCTTCCCCGCGATAGGCGTCATACACGAGCGTGGTGCAGAAATCCGCGCCGTCATAATGATCGGACAGCACGAACTTGGATGTGCGGAAGATACCGTTGCTGCGAGAGCGCCAGGACACTCTGTGACTTACTCTTGCCGCCAGAGATTGAGTCCGAGTGCTCCCTTGGCCAACACGCCCAGGGTGGCTGGCGCGAGAGTAGGGGCGACAAGCGGCGCCGGCAGCGTAATTTCTCCCGCTTCGGGCGGCTCCGTAATCACATCCGGGCCAGTGATCTGGCCGGCGATACATCGACAGTCAACGCTCAATGAGTTGGGCGTTTTTTAGCCCATCGCCCGCTGTCGAGAAATCAAGATTTTGAAACGACGCGCGCAGCCTAGGCGCCGCTTCGAATTTACTGCACTACCTGCGTCAGCGAGGCCGAACTGCCAGTGAAACTATCGGCGCCATTGTAGGTTGCGGTAATGCTTGTTGAGCCCACTGGCAGTGAAGCTGTCGAGACACCGGCTACGCCGTCTTTCAACGCGACCGTCCCTAGCGTCGTGCCTCCGGCGGTAAACGTCACTGTGCCGAAGGGATTCACTCCGGCCGAAGACGTCACCGTTGCTGTGAAGGTTACGGTTTGACCTGGCGACGACGGATTGGCTGACGAGACCAGCGCCGTTGTAGTCGAAGTGGGAGTTACGACCTCTTTGTAAACCGGAGAAGTGCTCCGAGCGAAGTCGCTGTCGCTTTGGTAAGAGGCGGTGATGTCGTGCGTGCCCGCCCGCACAAGGTTCTTCGTGATCGTGGCCACTCCGTTGACCAATGGCACGAGACCGAGGTCACTGATACGCACGTTCCCCGTCGGGGTGCCATAGCTCGATGTAACCGTTGCCGTGTAAGTGACCGCCTGCCCATAGACTGCGGGATTCGGGCTAGCGGTAACCGTGGTCGTGGTCGGGTCTTTATCCACGGTCTGTATCTGATGCGTAAAACTGGTGTGGAAGTCGTCGTCTCCCTCGTAGTAAGCAAAGATAGTGAGCACCCCGGCGCGCAGGCTGGAGGTTGTAATGCTGGCCGCACCATTTTGCGTGGTCCCCGTGCCCAGTAAGACGCCCTCGCCGGTGGCGAAAACTACCGAGTCGCCGTCCGGTATCTCGCCGTACCTCGAACGGACGTACGCGGTGAAGGTCACTGCCTGCCCGACCAACGAGGGCGAGCCAGAACTGCGCTCGACGGTATGCGTTTGGAAGAGCCCGCTGTAGTTGATCCACTCCTCCAGCGCTGGCGAAGTGCTCGGCAGAAAATTGCCCGAGCCCAGATACGCAGCCGTGATGGCATACTTGTCCCGCTTCAGCGAAGATATGGTGAATGATGCGACTCCATTCACCAGCGTCGCACTGCCCATGGCGTGTTTGGTGTCCTCAAAGAAAACCACCGTGCCGGTGGGTGTTCCTGACGCCGAGGTTACGGTCGCGGTGAAGGTCACCGGCTGTTGATAGATGCCCGGATTCTTGGAAGTCGCGATTGAAGTCGTGGTGGCGATCGTGGCTCCGTTGACCACCTGAGTGAGCACCGGCGACGTACTGGGTGCAAAGCTGCCCGAGCCTTGATATGCGGCCGTGATCGAGTGCGAGCCAACTGCCAGCGATGAGGTAGAAAGAGAAGCGGTGCCGCTGGTGAGCGTGGCGCTACCAATCGATGTTGAGCTGTCGTAGAAAATGACAGTGCCGGTGGGCGTTCCTGACGACGAACTCACTGACGCTGCGAAGGTAACCGTCTGCCCGTAGTTTGACGGATTCAGCGAAGACTGGACCGTGGTTGTCGTGGGAGCGGTCTGGACCGAAGTTGTCTGAAGCATGACCGCGATGGTTGATCCACCATTCGCTCCGGGGACAACTGCGTCGAGATGTCCGTCCTGGTTGAAATCGGAGACCGCTACATTCCAGGGATCTGTCTCCGTTGGGAAAGAGAGCGTTGGCTGGAACGTGCCGTCGCCGTTGCCGAGGAGAAGATCGAGAGTGCTGGCATAGGTGACGACAGCGACGTCAAGTTTACCGTCCTGGTTGAAATCTCCGACCTCTGCTCTAATGGCACCTCCCGAGACCGAATATTCCACTTGTGGCGCAAAAGTGCCGTCTCCTTTACCGAGCAGAACCGAGACGTTGGAGGAGCCCTGGTTGGGTACAAGAAGGTCTAGAATTCCATCTCCATTTACGTCCGCGATATTGACGCCGCCGGGATTGCTGCCGGCGGGATAGGAAGTGGCTGGCTGAAAACTACCATCTCCATTGCCGAGCAAAACTGAAACAGTGTTTGACCCCCAGTTGGAGACAGCGATGTCGAGTTTGCCGTCTCCGTTGAAATCTCCGACAGCCGCGCCGGTAGGGGTGCTGCCGCCGACGCTGTACGCGGCTTGCGGCCGGAAGGTGCCATCGCCATTGCCGAGGAGGACGGAGACCGTAGCGTCATACTGGTTGACGATGAGGAGGTCGAGATTACCATCTCCATTGACATCCGCGGTCAAGGTGTAGGTCGCTCCGCGGCCAACTGCATAGCTAACAGCAGGCTGAAAGGTACCATCCCCATTGCCTTGAAAAACGGCGATCTGGCTCGGTTCTAATTCGTAGGTAACGGCGAGATCGATCTTGCCACTGTTGCCAAAGTCACCGAAGGTTGTCGATTGAGGTTCGGTGCCCACGCTGTAGTTCACCGCATTCTGAAAAGTGCCGTTTCCGTTCCCCAGCAGGACGGAAAGAGATGCGGATTGAAAGTTCCCAACTGCCAAGTCTTGCTTGCCGTCTCCGTTGAAGTCGGCGGTTACCACATAAAGCGGATCATCCCCGACTGTGTAGTCGCTGGTGTTGAATGCGACAGAGGCTGTTGGTTGATTGATCGGGAAAAATATGGTGTTAGACGCGCCTCCGCCTGGTGTGGGACTCGCCACCGTGACTGCAGCGGTCGACGCCGTTGCAATGTCGGACGCCAGGATAGCCGCGGTTAGCCGAGAGCTGCTCACAAAGGTGGTCGTACGTGGACTGCCGTTCCAATTCACCACCGAGGCGGAGACAAAACCTGTGCCATTTACGGTCAGCGTGAAGCCAGCGCCCCCAGGCGCAACAGCATCTGGCACCAGCGGCTGAGAAACGAAAGGCACTGGATTCTGCGCCAGGGCTTGCGTGCACAGGATGCCGAGAATTGCGAGAGTGGCGGCGAAGCGGATGGCAACAGTCAGAGTTTGGAATTTATTGGCGAAGTGACGAGTCATGGCAGACCTCCTGTGAGCTACAGTCGAGGGCCGATCACAGCGAGGGAAAACGATGGGCGCGAGGGGAGAGCCGAATTACGGCCAGCGCGTTTCGAAATATCCCGGACAGATAGGGGTGTCCGCACCCGCTCAGCCAAAAAGTATAGCGCTGCCGGAGGAGGGCGCGCCATCTTTTTTGAATGACGGCCAGCGTACAAAAGTGGCGATTGCTTGACTACAACTCAACGCTGTACTTCGGCAATCATCACTCCGTAGGGCTCTAGTGTAACTTGATTCCCCTTGACGGATGCGCCGGATGCGATCAGCGCGTTGAGCGCGGCTCCGCCGAAACCCTGCTTCGTTAAATCGAAAACCGCCTTTTGCGGAGTGGCCGACATGTTCAGCGCTACCAGCACGGCTTTCCCTTTGTAGCTGCGCAGATAAGACATTACATGCGCATCATTTTCATTGAGTGCGGTGTAACTGCCATCGAGCAGCGCATCGTTCGTGTGGCGCAGCGCCAGCACTTTTTTGTACAGGTTAAGAATCGAGTTGGGATCTTGGGACTCCGTCTCTACGTTATGTGTGCGGTAGCTCGACGGCACTGGTAGCCACGGCTTTACCGTGCTGAATCCAGCGTTCGGCTCAGCATTCCACTGCATGGGCGTGCGCTCGCCATCGCGGCCTTTTTCTTTCGGCCATCCGGTGCGTCCGATCGGATCCTTTACGTCCTCTCTCCGCTTGGGATCATTATTCCGCATTCCGATCTCTTCGCCGTAATACATGATGGGCGTGCCGCGCAGGGTCAGGTAAAAAGCGGCCATAAGCTTGGCAATGGCGTCATTGTGCTTGCCATCGCCATAGCGGTTGTAAGAGCGAACGCGATCGTGGTTGTTAATCACAAAGACCGGCCAGCCGTGCGCGCTCTCGACGGCGGCAATCTGATGGCGATATTCCGGCGGCGAAAGTTTGTCGACCATCATGAACATAAAATCCATCGGCATCTGAAGTTCGTTGCCGTTCTGGCCGTAATAGCGATCGAGTTCCGCCGCAGTCGAGGTCCAGGTTTCGCCGATCAGCACCGCTCCTGACTCGTCCGCCACTTTCCGCATCTTCTGCAACTCCGCGTGAACCTCGGGAAAGTTGGTGTTGTACTTGTTCTCCATGTTGGGATCGCCCTGCGCGTTCTTTCCGGGCAACACGGGATTGTCATGCAGCGCTGGATCTTCAAACAGAGTATCGACAGCATCGAGGCGAAATCCTGAGACGCCGTGCTTGTACCACCAGCGCATGGTGTCGAGCATCGCCGTTTCTACCGCCGGATTACGCCAGTTCAGGTCGGGCTGCTGCGCATAGAAATAGTGATAATAGTATTGATCGGTGGTCGGATCGAACCGCCATGCGGAGCCGCCGAAAAGCGAAACCCAGTTATTCGGAGGCCGACCCTGCCCTTTCCCGTCGCGCCAGATATACCAATCGCGATGCGCCGATGTGCGCGAAGATTTCGAATCGAGAAACCACGGATGCTTGTCCGAAGTGTGGTTGGGGACGAAATCCATAATGATGCGGACGTCGTGCGTCTTGCCGTCGGCCACCATGTGATCGAAATCAGCAAGCGTGCCATACATCGGATCGATATTTTCGTAATTGGAAATGTCGTAACCGAAATCGACCTGCGGCGAGGGATAGCAGGGAGTGATCCAGATGGCATCGATCCCGAGGTCACGCAGATAACCCATTTTAGAACTGATGCCGTTGAGATCGCCGATGCCGTTGTTGTTGCTGTCGGCAAAACTGCGCGGATAGATTTCATAAAAAACAGCGTTCTGCCACCACTGATGGCCTTCCGCATCGACCGGCTGCGTTTGGGTCGCGGCGAAAACGCCATAGAGCAAAGTGAAACCCATGATTAGCGTTGATCGCGCCGGCCACATGGACATTATTTCTTCTCCCTGAAAAACATAATGCGGTTGCCGAAAGTTAGCAAATCAACAGCGCCGCAATTTGCAGAATCGTTAACCACAGAGTCGCGAAGTTGCACGAAGGAAAAACCTTGCCAAACCCTTTGTGATACCTGGTGTCCTTGGTGGTCAGGGTTTTTGAGGTTGCAATTTGCAACCTCAAAGGACGGCGGCAGTGAGCCGGGAAGCGATACTATCAATCCTGAGAACCTTGTCGATCGAAAACGGAGGCTGGTTAAGGATAATGAAAAAACAACACATGAAGCCAGTGTCGTGCTTGGCAATCGCCTTGTTTGCATGGGGCATATTCGCAAGCGCGGACGATAAAGCCGGGGACGATCAGGCTGAATGGCAGCGCGATCTGCTCTCCTGGCGGGCGAAGCGGGCGGCAGGCTTGCAGGCTCCGGAAGGCTGGCTTTCTCTGATTGCTCTCGGCTGGCTGCAGGAGGGAGACAATAGTTTCGGCTCGTCTGAAGACTGCCGAGTTCAGATCAGCGGCAAAATTCCGGCCCACACTGGCGTAGTGCGATTGGAAAAAGGTGCCCTACGCTTGCGCCCTGCGAGCGAGGGCTTTCCGAGAGAACTTCTCGTTGATGGTCAGCCGGCAAAAGAGCAAGCTCTGTTGGCCGACGATGCTGACAAGCCGTCGAAACTCACGATCGGCACCATTACCATCATTGTCATCCATCGCGACGACCGCTACGCCCTGCGCGTCAAGGACCTGCAAGCCGCTACCCGCACCGCTTTCCACGGATTGCGCTGGTACGATCCGAATGCGAGTTATCGCGTGCATGCACGCTGGATTCCCTACAATCCGCCGAAAGTGCTCGACATTCCAACAGTGCTTGGCACGACGACGCATATGCCGGCGCCCGGCGTCGCCGAGTTTACTGTGGATGGAAAAGTTCTCCGCCTTGAGCCTGTGCTTGAAGATCCGAAATCGACCGACCTCTTCTTCATAATGCGCGACGCCACCAGCAAAACTACGACGTATGGCGCGGGACGCTTTTTATATACCGAATTTCCTGACCATGGCCTCGGTCAGCCTGGCGAAATCTGGCTTGATTTCAATCGGCTGTTTAATCCGCCGTGCGCCTTTACCGCGTATGCGACTTGTCCGCTCCCTCCGCCGCAAAATCGGCTCACTGTGCCAATTCCGGCGGGCGAGCAGCGCTATCACGATTGATTGGCCCGGCATATTCAACCCAATGTCGTAGCAACAACAGGAGCGAACTGCTCCGCGCTTTTCCATACCGGCGGGTGAACCCGGTGCAACGTGATAATGCGGCGGATGAAGTACAGCGAAGCGAGCAGGCAAACAATTACTGCAACAATGGAGGCCTCTGGTCCGAACTCTCCGCCAGTCAGAAGTCGTGGACCGCTCAGAGAACCTTGAATCAGACCCCCGCTCAGGCCCGTTCCCGACACTGACATGCTGAAGATTGACCCCTCAGTAAAATTCCAGCCGATGTGTAGGCCGATCGGCAACCACAACCGTTCCGTGGCCGCATAAGCCGCACCCAGCAGAACGCCTGCCTCGATGGCGATCGCGAGCGAACTGCCGACGGTTGCACCTCGATTGAAAGCGTGCGCTGCGCCAAATAGCGCCGCCGTAAACAGCAGGGCTCCCCATGTCCCCAAGATCTTTGAACTCAAGCGGAAGAGCAGTCCGCGGAACACGATTTCTTCGAGGACGCCAGCAACTATCGCCGCGACCAGGCCGCGCCCGAGACCGTACGCAGTGCCCGCTCCCGCGGGATGATAGACGCCTATAGCCCAGAGAATCGTCACGCTGATAGCGAATAACCCAAAGCCAATGACTAGCCCAATTGCCGTCTCAGGCAAGAAACGACGGAGATCTAACTCCGAAGGCGTCCGGCGCTCGATCCACTTCGCACAGGCGGCGAAGGTCGCCAGCAGGCTCAGCGCCAGCAGAATTCCGCCGACCATATGTGGAATATGGGGAAGTACAGGGTGTGTCGCAACGATCACCAGGATAACCGCAAGCAGACTGAGCATGCCCAGGCCTACTTCTTTCCAAGTCTTACGCATAGTTGCTCCGCTGTAGCATACGGCGAACGATTCGACAAAGTTCAGGTATTGCTCTCACTTTACCTTGTTGAGCCGGGAAAGCACTTTTAATTTTGGCGATTGTCGTGAACTTGAAATGCTTAGAGGAACATGCGGGCAACCCGGTCTCCCGGGATTGCTTCGCTGAATCCCGGTGTTGCTTCTCTGAATCGTGGATAATATCTCTTTCGGCAAAGCACTTCATTTATTTTTGCACGGGAGTCTTCCATGAGATGGGCGCTGATCGTTCTTGCTGTCGCCGGCATCGTCGCTTCTTCGCTCGCCTTGCGCGAGCATTACCGCACCGACGCTTCGCCTTGCAGCATCAATGAACGCTGGGATTGCGGCATCGTCAATCACAGTCCGTATGCAATGTTATTCGGAATTCCCGTGGCCGTAATCGGCATCGCCGGATATCTGCTGCTGGGTCTATTAGCCGCTCTGCGAGCGTATGCGTGGATGCTGCCCTTTGTGATCGTCGCCTTTGCATTCGCCATCCACCTCGCAGATGTCGAGTCGATGGTCCTCGGGGTTTGGTGTATCTACTGCGTCATTTCGCTTGGAATCATCACTATCATGAGCCTGTTAGTGGTCGGCACCGTGATTGTCGAGTCGATGAGGCGCACGCGACTGGCCTAGTGAGTCAACCTTATTCGTAGCGCAGACTCTCGATGGGATCGAGTTGCGCCGCTCGGATCGCCGGTACCATCCCGCTCAGCACGCCGACCACGCCAAGAATAATTGTTGCTACGGCGAGACTGCTGATATTGATTTGCAGATGAATATCGCCCGCCTGCAAATTATCTCCAAACGCGCTCATCAGAGGCAGAGCGCCGACGCACCACGAAATCAAATACGCGATGCCAATTCCCGCCACGCCCCCGGCAAACGTGATCGCCAGCGCCTCGGCTAGAAACTGAAAGAGAATGTGGTGCTTCTGCGCGCCGAGTGCCTTTTCCACGCCGATCTCGCGCGTTCGCTGTTGCACCGAAACCAGCATGATGTTCATTAGTCCGATGCCGCCAATGCCAAGCGTGAGCGCGCCGATGAATGCCAACAAGATTTTGAGCGCGGTGGTTACGACGGTGAACTCGTCGAAATCCTGTTTGAAATCGGCGATGAACACTGCGCGCTTGTCGTCGGGACGAAAGTTGTGATGCCCTGCAAGCACGCTGCGCACGACGCGCGCGAGCTGCTGATGATCCTGCCCCTCATAGTCCATGAAAATTCCCGTGATGTATTGCGTGTCGTAGAGATCGCCCATGGCACTGAACGGGATGGCAATCAGCGTGTTGTCGTTGTTGTCGCCGCCCTGCACTTTGTGTTGATAAATTCCGATCACCTGAAATGTCACGCCGCTGATGCGTATGCTCTGCCCGAGAGCCTGTTCGCCGGAGAAAAGCCTACGCTTCGCTTCGTCGCCAATCACGGCCACGCGCGAGTGCTCCGCCTGATCCTGTTCGCTCAAGCCGCGGCCGGTAGCAACCGCGAAGCCGCGAATGCGTTCATACACGGGAAAGACGCCGGTGAGAAAAAGATTGGTGAAGGTGCGTGTGTCGTGCTGAATGGTCACACCCTGCTTATCGAAAATCGGAGTGACTCCCTTTGCCATCGGTACTTCGTTGCGAACGTAGTCGACATCTGCCAGCTTCAGCCGTACTTCTGCGCCAGCCTTCGCACCGCCCGCCTGCAATGACGTTCGCCCGGGGAAAGCTCCGATCACGTCGGTTCCCCAGGAACTAAAAATTAAGTTGATGGCGCGCTCAAATCCCGATCCGAAGGCCAGCAGAATGACAACCGTCGCAATTCCCCACGCCATTCCGAGCATGGTCAGCGTGGTGCGGCGACGATTGTGCCGCATCGAACCATATGCTTCTTGCAGCAGATCTCTGGTCATGACTTACTCCTCACTCCTGCCGCAACGCCTCTACAGGCTCAAGCATTGCGGCCTTACGCGCGGGATATAACCCCGCTGTAATCCCGGCAATCGCCAGCGACAGAACCGCGCCGATCGCCGACACCGGCACGATTCGCGGAGTATCGAAACCCGGCGGCAGTTGCACTCCCGAAAGCAGGTGTACGATCAGCATCGCGCCACCCACGCCGACCGCACCGCTCAAGAGCGTAAGAAACGCGCCCTCCAGAAAAAATTGGAACAAAATGTTGCGATATGTCGCGCCAACTGCTTTGCGCAACCCAATCTCGCGCGTGCGCTCAGTCACGGCCACCAGCATGATGTTCACGATGCCGATCGCGCCCAGCGCCAGCGTCACCAGGCCGACTCCGCCGAGAAACCAATCCATCGCGGTAAAAATCTTGCTCATCGTTTTTTGATTCTTAATCGTGTCCCACTCTTCCCACACATCAGGATTCTTCGGATCGAAGCCGCCATGATTACGCGCGACGATGCTGTGCAACTCAGCCTTGGCCGTCTCGTTTTCATCAAACGTCCGCGGCTGATAATTGATGAACGAAATCGCCTTGCCATCGAGCGAGTCATTGCCCGTCAGTGGAAACAACTCGCGCATGGTATTGAACGGAACAAAAATTCGAATGTTGGTGAAGTTCTGCTCCTCGTGCCCGATCACCGAGAGCACGCCGACCACCTGGAAGCGAACGCCATTGAGCAAAATAGTGTTCCCGACCGCGGGGCGCCCTGGAAAAATATTGCGCGTCATTTGACTGCCCAGGATGCACACACGCCGCCGCTGCTCGTTATCGTCGTCGTTGATCCAGCGCCCGACGGCCAGAGGAATCGTCCGCACCTGGCTATAAACCGGCGGTACGCCCGATACTTGCCCGTTGGTGCTGGTATATTCGCTGACCGCGCGGATGTCATCGCGCGCGATCACCGGCGATAGATTAACGGCGAGCGCCGACTGGTTCTTGATGGCGACATAATCGTCGTAAGTGAGGTTGAACCATTTCGCAGAATTAAAACTGCCCTCGACCGCCGGCGCGCGTCCGCCATAAAAGAAGATGATGTTCTTGCCAAAAGTTTCGAGCTGCTTGCGATTGCCGTTGCGGAAGCCTTCACCCACTCCGGCTAACAACAACAGGGACCCAACGCCCCACGCGATTCCAAACATGGTGAGAAACGACCGCAGCTTATGCGCCCACAATGTCTGCAAAGTTTGCGCGAAGGTATCGACGAGCGTGCGCATATCGAAGTCGAGGCCGGAAGGGCGTCGGACACCACAGCTGCCGGTATTGAGTTCGACTCGCGAGGACGGCAAGAGTTAGCCCGGATTTTGTTGCGGCGAAGGCTGATTTATTGGCACGTTAATTGGCCTTTTCACCACGGAGACAGGCACGGAGAAAACCTTAACGCCGCTAGAATCAGGAGAAGTTTTTACCACACATTTGGGTTCCTCCGAGTCTCCGTGCCTCCGTGATGAAAAGCAGCCATACTTCCCACAACCTGATTGACACATAACAATTGTTGTGGGGATTATTTATCGTTGTTTGGTTTGACGTTTGGCTCGACGCCCAATTTCCACGCCACCTGCCGCAGCATTCCGAGCAGCACCTCGGCGTCATTGTCATTCAGTTCCATGCGCCGGACCAAGCGCCGCAGCTTTTCCTCAGCAGCAATGATTCGGGGCTTCACATATCCACTCGCGCGGAGAACCTCCAGCAAAACCGTTGTCAGCCGTTCGAACTCTCCCGAAGTGGCGAGCAGCTTCTTTTTCTTGGCGATTGCGCTACTGCCGGCTGCAGCTCTCGCCATCTCTCGCCCGCGTATCAACTCATAAAGGCAAACCGCCACCGCCTGCCCCAGATTCATCGACCCGTGCTCTTCGCGCGTCGGAATCCGCATCATCCAATGGCAGTGGCTCATCTCGAGATTCGACAACCCAAACCGCTCCGAGCCAAACAGCAGCGCCACCGGGCCCTCCGCCAGCCCGCGCCGTATCGCGCGCCCTCCCGCCTCCAACCTCTTTAACGAATGCTGCAATTCTCGCGGCCCCACCGCGCTCGTGCCCACCACCAGTCGGCAATCCGCGACCGCCGCGCCGACGTCTTCAAACTGCTCCGCCTTCGCCAACAACTCCGCGGCGCCCACCGCCGACCGCGCCTCGCGAAACGCCACTTCGTACGGATTAACCACCCGCAATCGCGGCACTCCGAAGTTGCTCATCGCCCGCGCCGCCGCCCCGATATTCAGCGGATTTCGCGCCTCGACCAGCACGACGCGCAGATTGTCCATGAGGCGGATACGGTCAACGTTGTTAGCTCGTTTCTTCTTCGCCATCCTCTGCATCTTCCGGTAAAACCCTCATTCTACGGCCCCGGCCCGATGGCCGCCCACCTCCGCCCGCGCCTGCGTCGTTCGCCACCATCGAAGCATCCAATGCGTAGTGTTAGGATAAAGATTCCGCCCGAAGCGGCCCAAGCAAGCCCGCCCGCGGAATAGTCAACTAACCGAATTCTGGAGGATTATGGCAAGCAACGCCATCGTCGAGGTCACCGACGCTAATTTTGATTCTGACGTATTGAAGTCCGATAAACCCGTACTGGTCGATTTCTGGGCCGCCTGGTGTGGCCCGTGCCGCGCTATAGCGCCCATCGTCGAAGAGCTGGCCCACGAATATGAAGGCAAAATCACCGTCGGCAAGATGGATGTCGACCGCAACGGCGCCACCCCCATGCGCTACAAGGTCACCGGCATTCCTACCCTGCTTATTTTCAAGAATGGACAGGTAGTAGAACAGCTAGTAGGCTACCGCTCCAAGGACGATTTGCAGAAGGCGCTCGATCGCCACGTGGCCGCCAAGGTTACGACGTAAGGCAGTCGTCAGCTCTCAGTCATCAGTTTTTCAGTAACTCCTTAATCTAGACGACGAAGGCCCGTGCGCAGCGCGGGCCCAAGCTTTAACTGATGACCCACAACCTCAGTACTTCCGCATCACCCCGATAACCCGCCCTTGTATCTCCACGTCCGCCGCGTGTCTGATTATCGGAGGCATGTTCGCGTTCGACGGCTGCAACCTTATGTTGTCGCCTTCGCGAAAGAAGCGCTTCAGCGTCGCATCCGACGACTGGATCAGCGCCACCACAATATCTCCGTTGTGCGCCGTCTTCGTCTTCTCGACCAGCACATAGTCGCCATCGAGAATCGCTTCATCCTGCATCGAGTCGCCGCGCACCTCGAGCACGAACACTTCTTTCGAGCGCACAAAATCCGCCAGCGAAATCGTCTCGCTTTGCTGCATCGCTTCAATCGGACGCCCCGCCGCAATCCGCCCCACCAGGGGCAGCACCATCGCCGTATTCACCGCCATCGACTGCTTCAACTTTCCCTTAGGAGGGATCAGATCGATCGAGCGGCTGCGGTTATAGTCGCGGGTCAGCAACCCCTTTTTCTCCAGATTGGTAACGTGCTTATGCACCGTGGCCAGAGAATTCAGCCCCATGGCATCCTTGATCTCCTCAAACGAAGGGGAGTACTGCTTCTCCGCCACAAAGCGCGAAATGAAATCATAGAGTTCGCGTTGACGCCGAGTAATCGCCATGCCCGGAGCATAGGCGAATGCTTGGCGAATGTCAAGAAGGGAGAGCAGTCAGAACAAGATTCACAAACACAACGCGGCGGGATTGGAATCTCTTACAGGCAAGCCAGAGGAGTTATAAATCGTTGTCAACGAGTGCTAATGAGATTTATCGCCAGTTACTCCTGTTCGTCTCGCAGCGGACGCCGTACCTTGTTGAGAACTCGGGCCTCGCACGCGCCCAAGTTGGGAAAATTAGCGCGTGCTTTGGTGAGGCTCAAGGTGCTGTTCGGCGCACCCCGTACTTCTTGCGCACATGGTCATCCTGACCGTCATCTGCCCAGAAGCAAATCGGACAGATTTCGTCATGCCCTCGCCCGTACAGGGTCTAAAACGCGCAGCATGGGCATCGATATGAATTCTCACGCTCAGAGGGTCTCGACACGTACTCAACTTGCATTTCAAGACTCGCGCAACGCGGACATCATTTTAACTTTGTTCCGTTTTTCTTAGATCAGCGCTGTCACGGTCCAGAAACGGGCGCGAGGAGTCGCTTCAGATCAATTCATATCGCTTCAGACTCGCTCCATGGAGATTCGCGCACCAATGGCGCAACACTATACCGGTTGTTGTTTCCAAGTCGGAGGAGAAGCGCTCGACGCTTCCGACTTGGATCCGAAGAAGGAGATTTTATGGTAAGCCTTGAAGGCCTGAAAACCCTGCGCCCGGTTCCTAGGATAACCGTGCTCATTTTCTTGACGGCGCTTGTTGCTGCTCTTTTCACGATGCCTGCGTTCGGACAGCCGGCCGTTCACGAGCTTTACTACAACAACAGCGCGTGGGTAGATACAAACCTCAGTGCGCTGGTCAGCGGTCCCAGTGTCAATCTCGGGGGAGTTGCGGCTTTCAATACCACTCCCAATAACCAATTGCATGTCTACTACCTGGGATATGACGAAGCTGAACGCGTTGACCACGTTCACCAGCTTTACTTTGACGGGTCGAGTTGGTCGGACGACGATTTGACTGCCTTGACCGGTGGCGTACCGGGATCGACCGAAGGTGGTTTGAGTGGCTTTTCAATCGGTAACGCTCAATATGTATATTTCGTCGGGACCGATTTCGACGTGCACGAGTTGTCCTATGTCGACAACTGGGTTGACTCCGACCTCACGGTTCTCACCAAGGGCAGTTTCGGCTATCCCTATGAGATTGCTTCATTCCAGACTCCTTCCAACCACCAACGAAATGTCTTCTATTTAGGTCCGAGTAAGCACGTTCACCAACTCCTTTTCAACGGGACTAAGTGGACTGACCAGGATTTGACAAAGCTCACCGGCGGCGAAAATGGTTATGGTGGGATTTCAGCCTTCGCGATTGGGAAAAAACAGTATGTTTTCTTCGAATCGTCGAAGAAGCACGTGGAGGAATTTCTCTTCACCTCCAGTTGGGCGGCCGAAGACCTGACCGTCGCCAATAGTTTACCCGCCGTGACTGGCACCAGCGTAGCGGCCTTTGCGATTGCCGGGACATCCAAGATCCGCGTCTATTACAACGCGAGCAAGAGCCTTGCGGTTCACCAACTGGCGAATGACACTGGCGCCTGGATAGACGAGAACCTGACGGCCCTTACGGGCGGTCCCGGAGGATTGTTGACCACTCAAACTGTCGGGTTTGCGACCACGCCGAACAAGCACCTCCACGTCTTCTTTCCGGGAAGTCCGGCCGGGGATGTGAACCAGCTCTACTACGACGGAACAACTTGGGTCGACGAAGACCTCACCGTCCTCTCGGGCGGCGATCAGGCCGCAGGTTCCAGTGGAATGGCCGGTTTCGCCATAGGCAACCTGCAAAGGCTCTATTACGTTGGGCAATAGGGATGAGTAACTTATTTTAAGTCGGTTGCCTGGTCGCCAATCGTTCATTGCGAGAATTCTAACAGCGGCTGTAGTCACTTGACGAAATCAGCCGTTAGCACAAGCTTGCGTTATTGCTTCGCCTTTTTGAACGTCAATGAGTGATCACGCGATCTTACGCCAACTGAGTTCTAGCTTCCGGTTTGCCGACGAACCGTCTAGAAACCAGCCATCCGCGCAAAACGTGCTGCGTGGGCTATAACGGCGCGCGAAATGAGCCTAACCTCTGGCATCAGGCTCGGCCCCCACGGAATTGTTGCGCCGCTGGGCACAGATGGAACGGGCGAGGTATACCGCGCGCGTGACGCGCGGCTCGGGCGCGATGTCGCCATCAAAGTGCTGCCCGAAGTGCTGGCGAACGACGCCGACCGACGGCGGCGTTTCGAACAGGAAGCGCGCACGATTGCGGCGCTCAACCATCCGAACATTCTGGGAATTCATGACATTGGTGCGCACGAGGGTGCACCCTTTCTGGTCAGCCAATATCTTGAAGGAATTACACTCAGAACCCCGGGTTGTAAGTGTTAATCGTGATTTTTCACAAACAACGGCACAGCTTCCCAAGTTGCCGACTAACCCTGATTTGGTCATTGATTTGGTTATTCGCCGGACGGTAACCCGGAACTATTTCTTTGAGTTGAATGCTTCAGTACCACGGCCACATCCTTAGTTCCTAAGCGGATGGCGGCGGGACAGAAAAAAGAAAATCCTTGACATGATGCATAGTGTTATAGTTAACTATAACAATGCAATTGAGGTTCATCTCATGTAATCGACGCCACCGCATATCTTGGCTCGACAGCATAAAAAAAGAAGAGATGAACTTCTCAAGGAGAACCAAACATGAAATCCCTTCGTTTAGCGCTATCCGTTGTTCCGATGTCCGTGCTGATGTCGCTCTCTACCGTGGCTTTTGCGCAGTCTGACATGCAGCATTCCGACTCGCAAAAATCCTCCGTGGCTCCCGCGCCCTCTGAGGCGCAGAAGTCTTTCACAACCATGAAAAGCCTGGCAGGAGAGTGGGAAGGCCCGGTCAACGTCCCGGAGATGCCGCAGATGTCAGACGGCAAGCCGCTCCACGTCTCGATGCGCGTAACCTCGAGGGGCAACACTCTCGTGCATGAGTTGCAGGAAGCAGGAACGCCGCTCGATGCGACCAAGTACGATCATCCGGTCACGATGCTCTACCTGGACGGAGACCAGCTCACGCTGGTTCACTATTGCGACGCGGGGAACCGGCCGCGCATGACCGGCAAGATGTCGTCCGACGGCAAGACGGTCGAGTTCGAGTTCAAGGACATCAGCGGCAGCCCGGACTATCACATGCACCATTCCGTCTTCACCGTTATCGACGCCAACCATCACACCGAAGACTGGACGTTCATGATGAAGGACAAGCCGATCCACGCGCACTTCGACCTGCACCGGATCAATTAAGGGGCGCAGCATCTGCTAATGTCTACGTGGAAAACCGATGGACCGTGAATGGAACGACAATCAGCCGATCTACCGCCAGCTGCGCGACCGTGTCGTCGCTATGATCCTGGACGGAGTGCTCAAGGAAGGTGATCCGCTGCCCTCTGTGCGCACGGTCGCGGCAGAATACCGGGTCAATCCGCTCACGGTCCTCAAGGGGTATCAGCAACTGGTGGACGATGGGCTTGTCGAAACCAGAAGAGGCCTTGGCATGTTCATCAATGCCGGAGCACGCAGCGTTTTGCTGCGAGGCGAACGGCAGAAGTTTCTCGGCGAAGAGTGGCCCCGCATTTACGCGAACATTCAGCGGCTTGGCCTGAAGGCGGAAGAACTCTTAGACGGTAAGAACAGCGACAGTAAGAACAGCGACGGCAAAAAAAACCGCCCGTCTGCAGATGCCAACGCCGTGAAGACTGACAAATCGAATCCCCCTGAGGAGGAGCGTTGACGCCATGGCATGCATAGAAGCACGCGGTCTCCGTAAGGCGTTCGGAACAGTCACCGCTCTGAACGGCGTGGATCTGCGTGTCGAAGAAGGTCGCATCCTCGGGCTGATCGGTCCCAACGGTGCTGGCAAGACCACTCTGCTGAACGCGATTCTCGGCCTCACACCGTATCAGGGAGAACTGCGAGTGCTCGGGCGTGATCCCTGGGCCGAGCGCGATCAGCTCATGCGTGACGTCTGCTTCATTGCCGATGTCGCCGTGCTCCCGCGCTGGATAAGGGTTTCGCAGGCACTCGATTATGTCGCCGGAGTGCATCCGCGATTCGATCGCGCCAAGGCCGAAGGTTTTCTGGCAAAGACCACCATCCAGCGCAATAGCAAAGTCCGCGAACTGTCAAAGGGCATGGTGACCCAGCTGCACCTAGCTCTCGTGATGGCCATCGACGCCAGATTGCTCGTGTTAGACGAGCCGACGCTTGGTCTCGACATCCTCTATCGCAAGCAGTTCTACGACTCTCTGCTGAACGACTACTTCGATCGCAGCCGCACCATTGTTGTGACGACTCATCAGGTGGAAGAACTGGAGCATGTGCTAACCGATGTCGTGTTCATCGACCGCGGCCGCATCGTCTTTTCCCGCAGCATGGACGAAGTGGAGTCGGGCTATCTGGAAGTCGTAGTGCATCCCGAGAAGGTCGCAGCCGCGCGGGCGCTCCAGCCGATGCACGAGCGCCAGGCGATCGGTTGCAGCATTATGTTGTTCGATCTGAAGCTCAACGGTATCAATCGTCAACAACTCGCCGGGCTCGGCGACCCGAGCACGCCCAGCATCGCCGACTTGTTCGTTGCCGTGCTGGAGCACAAGCCGGGCGATCGATCCCGCCAGCAGCAAGGAGCCGCACAATGAGCACTCTCGCGAAGGCAATATCCGACGTCCCGATGGTGGCGGACATCTCGCCCATGCGGCGTTTTTACTGGTCAGTGCGCCGCGAGTTGTGGGAGAACCGCTACCTTTACATCGCGCCGCTCGCGGTCGCGGCGCTGATCGTCGTGGGTTACGGGCTCGGCCTGGTCCACCTGCCCGACAAGTTGCGCGCCGCCGCGGCGCTCGACGCCATGCAGCAGCAGGAGCGCATCGAGCAGCCCTACACCTTCGCCGCGCTGCTGCTCATGTTCACGACGCTCCTCGTCCCAATGTTCTACTGTCTCGACGCGCTCTACGGCGAACGGCGCGATCGCAGCGTCCTTTTCTGGAAGTCGCTGCCCGTTTCCGACCTCACCACCGTCCTCGCCAAGGCGAGCATTCCGTTCGTCGCGATCCCGTTGCTCACCTGGGTCATCACCGTCGTGACGCATTTCGTCATGCTGTTGCTCGCTGGCGTCCGGTTGCTGGGAACCGGCCTCAGCGTGTCGTCCCACGTGTCATTCGGGCAGATGGAGTGGATCCTGTTTTACCACCTCGTCGTCGGGCACGGGTTCTGGTACGCGCCGTTCTGGGGATGGCTGCTGCTGGTCTCCGCCTGGTCGCGCCGCGCGCCCTACCTCTGGGCCACGCTGCCGCTGCTCGCCGTCGGCCTGGTCGAGAAAATCGCCTTCAACACATCGTACTTTGGAGGTTGGCTCGCATATCGCTTTATGGGTGGCCCAAAAGACATGCCGCAGGGTAGCAACCCAATGACGATGGCCCACCTCGCGCTGACGCCGGCTCAGTCCCTCGCCAGCCCCAGTTTCTGGTTCGGCCTGGCTCTCGCCGCAGCCTTCCTCGCCGCAGCGGTGCGCCTGCGCCGCTATCAGGGACCGATCTGATTTCACCGGCCCGAGGTTTTTCCGGTGTCATCCTGAGCGTAGCCGAGCCAGACGCGAAGCGAATGGCTCCGCGCAGTCGAAGGACCCCTATTCCTGCCATGCCGTCCGAGTTTGCTTTTGGGTGGCGCAGCGGTTCACCGCTGCGATAACATCCATCGGAAAATTGAGTTTGCGCTTGGCTTGTCATGGCTCATTTGCTACCCTTTGGGCGCTCCACACATGCTGCGGGGCAAGCGCTGGATTCCGCCTCACCTAGACACGGGAAATCTCATGAAACGTCTTCTTCTAGCTCCGCCGGCCATGATTCTCAGCTTGGCCCTGGCAGGTTTGACCGGCTGCGGCGGTGGGTCGTCGAGCACTCAACCCCCGCCTCCGCCGCCGGTTTCAATTAAAAGCTTTACCGCAAGTCCGGCAACCATCGCGACAGGAACCAGTGCGGCTTTGACAGGCGTCTTCGTGAACGGCACCGGCGTGATCACTCCCGGCGATCTTCCAGCCACCAGCGGCGTAGCCGTAACCGTGAGTCCCGCGACGTCGACCACCTACACGCTGACCGTTACCCCCACGAGTGGGACAGCGGTGACCGCGACCGCTTCGGTAGTCATCGAAACCTCGGTGGCCGTGGATCTGGGGAGCAGCGGTCCCGCCGTGACCGACAAGCTGCTGGGAATGAACATGGGCGTCTGGTATGACCTGGTCGCCAACCAGACTGCAATTGTGGATGCTTATCAGGCCGCCGGCATCACCCAGGTGCGTTGGCCGGGCGGATCGGATTCCGACCTCTACCACTGGGCGACCAATAGTGAATGCGACGGCGGCTACACCGATACGAGTGATACGTTTTCGAATTTCGTCAACGACCTGGCCGTGCCCGCGAATCTCGATGTGGCGTTGACGGCGAATTACGGTTCGAACGCCACCTGCAACGGGGGCGGCGAACCAAGCGAAGCTGCCGGCTGGGCCGCGGCCGCGCTCGCCTACGGCGTCACCGTGAGCCACATCACGGTGGGCAACGAGGAGTATGGAAGCTGGGAGTACGACCTCCACTCTACTCCGAACGACCCTACCATCTACGCCACTGCGGTGGTCGGAACAACTGGCTACTACCAGTCGATTAAGACAGCCAGCCCGAGTACGCTGGTCGGCGTCGTAGTGGACGCGGATAACACAGCTGGCGGATGGGACAACACCGTGCTGGCCAATGCCAAGGGGTCCTATGACTTCGTGGAATACCACTACTATCCGGAGACTCCGGGCAAGGAGAGCGACACCTTCCTGGTGCAGCAGGCGGCGCAGGAGCTGACCACGAACATCAACACTCTCAGGTCGGAGCTGACCAACTGGGGAACTCCCGGCACGCCCATCTACGTGGGCGAGATCGGAGGGCCTTACAGCAATCCCGGCAAGCAAAGCTGGTCGATTACCCAGGGTTTGTATGCCGGCCAGGTGCTGGGCGAGATGATGAACGATGGAGTCTCGCGCCTGACCTGGTGGATTGGCTTCGGCAATTGCAATGGCTCCAACGGAAACGATAGTGCGTCGCTCTATGGATGGCAGGATTTCGGAGGCTACAACATCTTCTCCGATGGATCGGAGGATCCTACCTGTCCGGGCGCGGGTCCACTCGGCACCATGTCTCCCACGGCGCGCGCGTTTCAGCTGTTCAGCCAGATCGACGTCAACGGCCAGACGGTGTTGACGGCGACCGTTGCCGGCGACACGACCGACGTGCGCGCCTACGCGGCCACCAACCCCAACGGCACGGCCCTGCTGTTGTTCAACGACAACGAAAATACCTCCCAGCCGGTGACAGTCACGCTCTCAGGCAAAAGTTCCTCCTCCAGCGTGAACGTCACCACCTACGACAAAGCCATCTACGATCTGTCAGGTTCGCCGGCCGGCACTCCGCCGGACCCGGTAGGCACGAGCACCTGGGCTCCGCCAAAGATCACCAACATGGGCGCGCAGACCCTGCCTCTGACCTTGACTCTCACTCCCTGGAGCATGAACGTAGTCATCATCCAATAACCGGGACGCGCATCCGCGACCCGCATTCGCACCAGAGGAGCTCCCGAGCACAGGCCCGCAATCAGTTCGGGAAAAAGCCACTTGCGGGAAAAAACACGCATTTGCTCTTGGGTGGCGCAGCGGTTCACCGCTGCCATAGCGGCCTCTGCCTTGAAAGGGCGCGGCTTCAGCCGTGCCGCCACAAAGCGCGAAATGAAATCATAGAGTTCGCGTCGACGCCGAGTAATCGCCATGTCATCCTAACCGAAGCGAAGGACCTGCTTTTTGCCTGCGTCAATTCCGCTGAAGGGTGCGGCTGTTAGCGTGACATGATTGCAAAAGCTGGGCCATCATCCGGCGGCATCGGCCTTTCCCAGAAACTCCTGCTGCATAGTGAGCAGGTTCTTCGCAAGCCACCGCTCCATTCTTGCGGTGAGGGAAGGGCAACGAGCTTCCCCATACTGACATAGCAGGTTTGGCAGAATGGACCCTTATCTCCGAGATAGTAATAACTCACAGCGCCCACCTGTCGTAGTTCAGGATTTTCCTTTTGTGCGTTGTGCAGGCGTTCAATTGCGATGCGCAATTCGCTGTTTTCATCCGTTAGCCGCAACATTGCTTCTTTCAGATTCAGTAGGCTGTCATATAGGGTGCTTATCTGTTCCTTCAGATCGCTGTCCTTCGATCCTTTGGAGCGCTCCTTCGCAGCCTTTATAGCGCCCAAGGCATTATTAAGAATCTGCATTGCGGCAGCGGCAACAGTTAGACCACTCATAACCATAAGCGTTACACCTACCCCTGACCCGAGTCAAATGGCCGATTTCGCGCGCGGGCTCACCCACCTTTACGTCGGCAGGACGCTACCATTTGCGCTTTTTGCAAAGGGCGGGCCATCCCGATTCGCGACGGATATACTCTGTGCATGCCTGAACCCTGCATCTTTTGCGATAACAACTCAGGAAGCCGAGAGCATCTATGGCCGAAATGGATTCACGAGCGGAAGGACTTTGGCCCGCTTAAAATGCAGCGCGGCAAATCCGAGGAAGTGATCATTCCTCATCCTGAAATTACTGTCAAGACCGTTTGTGGCATTTGCAATAGCGGCTGGATGAGCGACCTTGAAGCCGAGAATATCCCTATCATCGGCAGCATGCTGCAGGACATTCCGGTGCCCCTCGACGAAGCCCAGCAGAAGACGGTTGGAGCATGGGCGGTTAAGACCTCGATGGTGAGCGACACGATGAAGGGCCGGCTTGCGCCGAATCGGTTTCACAAACGCGGTGAATGCGTCAATATGCGTCTTACCCGCGAGATTCCGGCACGCACATTGATTTGGATTGGTAGGATCGAGGGCATGCATCTAGCGTTTGCTGGCACCGATTTCGCCCTATTCAGCCCTGACAAGAACCGCGTTGCCATGGGATCTGTAGACACGTTCGTAGCGGGCCACTTCGTTACACAGGCTGTGACGGTCCATGTCGAGAAGGAAAACATCGAGGTTCCGACCCTCTCGTGCAAAATGGGAAGCTGGGACGAGTCGCTTATTCAAATTTGGCCTATCAAAAATCCAACCGTCCATTGGCCTCCCAAGGTGACGTTCACGAATGGGGGTCCGCTGGGTATCGCATATCTAATGGACCGTTGGCGAATCGGGAAAGGAGTAGACCAGATTACGCCAGCGTAAGTCCCCGCCCGCAACCCGACGATGGCTCTGGAAATGTGAAAGCGCTATTGACACGCTCTGCTAATATAGTTACTAGGCCCAAAGCCACAAAACGCCAAGTTCCTTGACAACTTACTCCGACTGCTAGCCGGCGACTAACAAAAGGCTAACTCCCAATGTTAGCCACTAACTCCTATGTCCTGAATACTTTGCCTCTAACTCCCATCCGCTGAATACTTTGGCGGGAGCCATTCGCTAAAGTCGTGATTCTAATGTACCTGGCGAGGGGGTGGGGGGGAGGGGGGTACCCCTGGCAATCATGTCCAAGTTTCAAAATGGAACTAACTCCTGTCCAGCACCCGACTTACTCTGTTGTAACTCCCTTGAGAAACACGTAATAAAAATCAACCGCCCGCGCAAACGCCTGGACTCCGATGCGCTCATCCTTTCCGTGGGCGCGAATATCATCGCGATCATACAGTTCGCCGGATATGCAATAAGTCGGCATGCCGGCGGCATTGGTATAGACGCCATCCGACGCGCCCGTGCTCATGTCGGGAATCACCGGAATTCCCGGCCACATCTTCGCCACGACCTTCTCCAGCGGATCAAACACATCTTTGCGCGGAGCAGGCGGCACATAACTATGCCGGTCGGAGCCGTGATCCATCAGCGCGCCAGTGTTCTCGCGGTACTGCACCTTAATGGTCGGCTTCGGATTCTTCGGGTCTGCACTTTTCGGATCGGCGACAATTTTTTCCAGCGTCAACCGGATTTCTTCGAGCGAATGCCCTGGCTCGATGCGGCAATTCACGTTGGCCTGCGCCATCTGCGGTAGCGCGTTGTTGGCATGGCCTCCGCTTAAGCGCGTGGCAACGCAGGTTGTATGCATGGTCGAGTTATCCAGCGGATCTTTCGACAATCGCGCGACCGCGTCCATGTCAGGAGGAGTCTTCAGCATCGCCTGCAAATCAGCTGCGCGCTGTCCCGTCGACATCTTCACCTGTCGCTCGTAATAAGCGCGTGTGATGTTATTCAGCTCAAACGGAAACTGATAATGCTCGATGCGCGCGAGCGCGTCAGTCAATTCATAAATCGCGTTATCAGGCCGCGGAAGTGAACTGTGGCCTCCGGGATTGGTGGTTGTCAGCACGAAATCGCCATACAGCTTTTCGGTAGCGTTCACTTCCATCATGAGCGGCTTACCGTGATCGGCGAGCACGCCTCCGCCATCGTGGTTGAGCACGAACTCGGCGTCGACCAGTTCGCGATGATTTTTGATCAGCCAATCGACTCCGTTAAACGCGCCACCCTCTTCGTCGGCCGTCATGGCGAGTATGATGTCGCGGTCGGGCACATATCCTTCTTTTTTCATGCGGATGAGAGTAGCCGACATAATCGCGTCGCCGTCCTTCATGTCGCTGGTGCCGCGGCCGTAGTAGTAGCCATCTTTTTCGATGAACTGAAATGGATCGGTCGTCCAATCTTCGCGCCGCGCTTCGACCACATCGAGATGGCCGATGAGCAGGACCGGCTTGTGCGTGCCCGATCCATGCAGTCGCACGACGACATTTTTCTTGCGGTCGCCTTTGCCGCCGTCATTGGAGCCCGGCCCAAGCACGTGAATGTCGCTGTCAGGGAATCCAGCATCACGGAAACGCTGCGCCATGGCTTCGGCGGCAGCGGTCACACTGCCGACCGAATCGGTGGTGTTGATTTCGATCAGCTGTTTGAAAATATCGAGCGCAAGCTTGCGTGTTGCTTCGTCTTGCGGCGACGGCGATTGCGCTTGTAGCGAGATCGTCAGCAGCATAGAAACAAGTAAACTCAGCCCAAGGCTCTTAGATCCCACGTTCATCCTCCAAAAAGTTCCCAGTGAAAAATTGCGCACGCCGACGCTAACAGATTCGTTCCCCGAATCCAAGCTTGCGTCGCCAACGCGCGCCAAATATTGAGTTGCGCAATTTAGGTTGCAGAATTTAAGTTGCAATGTCGAATGGCTAACGCTACCTTCACCAATATCCTTTCGCTAAGATCGAATGACAAGCGAGCACAATTCTACAAAGACGACAATCGCGGCGCCTCGACTCGGCACCCTCTTCTGCATCTTTTTCCTGATCGCGTGTGGCCTCGGCTATCCGATTCTCAATCGCTTCGACCCGCGCCAGTCGCCTGGTTTATCGGACGTCAAGACTTATGCAGCGCTCGTCACTGGCACAACTATCGTCGACGCCGAAGACATGCGCTTCCGCCGTTTTCGCGTCTTGGTTCCATGGATTGCAAAACCCTTCTATCTGCTCGCGCGCGGACACACCGCAAGCTGGGATCCAGTGATGTTTGGACTGCTCGTGGCCGACTCGCTGTTCGTCGCCGCAACCGCAGTTCTTATCGTCATGATCGGTTGCAGCACTCTGGGCAACTCCGCCGTAGGATTGGTTGGCGCTCTGCTCTACATGGTCAACTTCGCGGTTCCTAACTTGCGACTGGCCGGATTGGTGGACGCTGGCGAGGGGTTCTTCCTGCTGGCTCTGCTGTGGAGTTTGTCCGAGCGAAGACTCTGGCTCTTGCCGGTGATAGCGGTGCTGGGAACGCTAACCAAAGAATCCTTCATTCCTTTCAGCATCGTGCTTACCTCTGGATGGTGGTTGTCGATGCGAAGAACTCAACCTAGCGGGGAAGAAAGCCGCTATCATTCTTCGCGAGACGCAGCGTGGATTCTGGTGAGTTGGACATGCGGAATGGCCGCAATGATTTTCCTGCACCGGTCGATCACGGGAAACTATGTCAACCCTCTGCAATTCGGTACTACGCTTCAACGCGGTGGAGGACAGCACTTCGCGGTCTCGCTGCGAGATCGAAATCTCTGGTACATCTTTCTGTGGTTGTTGCCGACCGCAATACCGAATCTGAAACGGTTCCCAAAATCGTGGCTGATTCCGATCACCGCAGCCTGCACGGCGGCCTTCGTGCTGGATGCTTATTTTGGAGGTACGCCAGCGGCCGGATCGGCCTGGGGACGAGCGCTCTTCAGCATCGCGGGTCCGGTGCTGAGCCTGTCGTCAGCGTTAACATTGATGCGATTTTGCGGCGTGCAACGGGACAGTCTTGGATTGAATGGCTCGCGACCGAGCGGATAGACTTGAGCGCTGCGCCCGCAATGCAGTTCTAGATTTCTACCAATTCGGGTCCTTGCGCCGGTGCGTTCTCCTGGCGCCTGTTCCAGAGTGGCGCGAGGATGCTGGATTGCAAAACTTCGGACTCGGCTTGTACCCAGTCTTCGAGTTCCAGACCTTCCCCCTGCCCGCGTTCATCGTAAAGTTGTTGCGCGCGCAGCCGTATTTTTCTCTCCAGCAGTTCCACCATCAACTTCTGCCGCTGGCGAGTTCTCGTGAGGCTATCCACTATTTACACTCCATAATTCATTGATCTACTTCTATTGTAAATGGCGTTTGCATCGAAGGGTTGCATTGGAGGGTTACCAAAGTGGCCGTCCAACGAGGTTTGTCGGGTTCAACGCATGAGGTCCGCGAATAGCAGTCAATCTCGCAATCGTCATTGATTGTGCCGCGTTATAATGCGCGCACTCGTGGCTGCGACAGTGCCTGGAGCTACAAGACGAGAGAGGAGCAAGAAATGCCCGATGAACGCAATCGCCATCAGGAGCCGGAAGACCAGCCCCAAGCTCATCATCATTACTGCGGCAACCTTTTTGGCTGCGGTGAAGAGAAGGGAACTGGCGTCTTGCGCGAAGATATCAAGGACGTCGCCTTCACCCGTCGCGCCGCCGATCGGCTTCTGCGCATCGACGAGGTGGACCAAGAGCAACTCGACGGCTATCTGACGGCGCGCGGTCGTTCGCGTCGCCGATTGCTTGGCGCGAGCACCTTCATGGGTGCGCTGGCGGGAATCGGTCCATGGTTCAGCAAACTCGCGCGGGCGGCCGACACATTCGACGGGCGCGCTGCCGTGCATGACTCGGGAAAGCCCGCACCCGCCAGAGACGACGAAGGCCATGTCCACGTGGTCGAAAGCAATGACAAGACCGTACGCCTCGGCGTCTACGACACTACGCTCGAACCGATCCTCAAGATCGATTCCGGCGACACGGTCAGCTTTCCGAACACGTGGTCACACTTTTTGAATCAGATGCAGCCGGGCGTTCCGGTCGAGACTCTGGCGAAGCTACGCGTGAGCAACCCGGGACACGGGCCACATTCGATCATTGGTCCTATTTATGTAAATGGCGCGGAGCCCGGCGATGTGCTCGAGGTTCGCTACAAGCGCATAGTTCCATTCGATTGGGGAGCCGTTTTCAATAATCCGGGGACGCTTGGAACTGGCTTGCTTGCGCAGGATTTCCCCGAGGGCCAGGTGAAATATCTAAAGCTCGATCTGCCCAACATGACGGCGGAGTTCAACGCGAACATTCATGTTCCGCTCCGGCCGTTTCAGGGCACGCTCGGCGTCGCGCCACCTGACGGATTTTATCCGCCCCTGACTCCTGGCGTGACCAGTTCAGTTCCGCCCGGGCCGCATGCCGGCAATACCGATCTCAGCGAAATGGTCGAAGGCTCGACTATGTTTATCCCGGTATGGAAGCCGGGCGCGCTAATATTCACCGGCGATTCCCACGCCGTGCAGGGTGATGGCGAGATCAATCTGTCGGCGCTCGAAACGCGCATGAGGGAATTGCGGATTCAGGTGGTGCTTCACAAGCAGAAGAATTTTGCTTGGCCGATGGCGGAGACTGCAACGCACTGGATTCTCCTGGGCCTGGATAAAGATTTGAACATCGCCATGACGCTGGCGGCACGCAACGCCATCAACTTTTTATCCGCGCAAGCGGGATTGAGTAAGCTCGACGCGTATGCGTTGTGCAGCATCGCCGTGAGTTTTCGGGTGACGCAGGTGGTGGATATTGTGCGCGGAGTTCACGCCATGATTCCGAAAAGTCTTTTTGCGCCTGGGCTGCGTCAGCGCATGAGCGTGGTTTAGCGGCTGCGCCTAACGCAACGGGCATAGGATTTTAAGCCTTGCTCCCTGAGCGTGTCCGTCGCTGGCGGGCGGCCTACGCAGGTTCCGCAGTCGCTTCACGAATGTGCAAACATTTTCGTCCACCCTGGGTGGTTACCGGTAACTCATTAGCATTCAACAATTTACACGATAACAGTTTGGTACCGACCTTGCTGTTATTGAACCCAGAGAAGCTTAGATCCGCAAGCTGGCTGGCGGATAATCCCCCGCTTCAAATTGGGAGACATGCGATGAAGAAGATCCTGTTTGTGCTCTGCCTGGCTCTAACTACCGTTGCGGTGGCGCAGAATAGCCTCGGGGGAAATAGCCTCAACAGCCAAGTTCAGTCCTACAGTTTTTCGAGCCATCCGCAGCACGCCGCTTATGCGCCGATGTCGCAGGAGCAAAACATTATCGCGTCCACAAGCTATAGCTCTGCCCAGGGAGAACGCCCGGCCTCCGATTTTCCACAACCGGAAAGCGTCTCTCTTGGCGCCGCCGCCCGCGAACTCAGGGAACATCGTACGGCAGTAAAGAAATCCCGCGTCGTTTGGATCAACCAATAGCTGACGGCGGCTAGCTACTCGTCGCGCTTTCGCATCGCGGTTTGCTGAAACTTTGGAGCAAACCGCCGCGCCAGTAATCCAAACATCCAAGCCGCGCCGGAAATTTATTCAGAAAAGAAATGTTACCCTAGGTAGGTTCAATGACCGTCCTGGGGTTCACCGCCGTCGTCGCGATCGTCTCCTTCGCCGCGGGACTTCTTGGATCGCTCACCGGCCTTGGCGGCGGCGTTGTGCTCGTGCCGCTGCTTACTATTCTTTTCCATGTGGATATCCGCTACGCCATTGGGGCGTCGCTCGTCTCCGTGATTGCGACCTCGTCGGGCGCGGCCGCGGCGTATGTGAAGGAGGGATTCTCGAACATTCGCATCGGAATGTTCCTGGAGATCGCGACTACCTTCGGCGCGCTGCTCGGAGCCTTTCTGGCGACGCGGATTCCGACGAGCGCCCTCGCTGTCATCTTCGGCGCCGTATTACTTTATTCGGCATATCTTTCGCGCAAGCCGCGGCCGCTCGACCAGCGCAACCTGCCTCTCGATCCACTGGCGACGAAGCTGCGGCTAAACGGAAGTTTCCCCGACCTCGAGGGCAAGCGCGATTACAACGTCCAGCACGTGCCGACCGGCTTCAGCCTGATGTTTGGAGCGGGCGCGCTTTCGGGATTGCTCGGCATCGGCTCAGGCGCGGTGAAGGTTCTGGCTATGGATCAGGCGATGCGGATCCCGTTCAAGGTTTCAACCACGACCAGTAACTTCATGATCGGGGTAACGGCCGCAGCCAGCGCTGGCGTTTACCTTAGCCGCGGATACGTTGATCCCGGCCTCGCCATGCCCGTGATGTTAGGCGTGCTCGGCGGATCGCTGGTGGGTACCCGCATTTTGGTCCGCGCGGAAACCAAGTCACTGCGCCTTGTCTTCAGCGTGGTGATTCTCGTGCTTGGCTTGCAGATGCTTTACAAAGGACTCTGGGGGAAAATTTAGTGCCGCCACTGCGAGTGCCGGCGCGCCCACCCGAACCTTTTCAACCGCAGGCGTGGAGAGACCGGCGTCTGGAATTGATTCTCGGCAACCTCTTGCGCGCGGGAGTTCTACTCTCAGCCGCGGTAGTTTTCGCGGGCGCTTGCATTTATCTGACGCGCCACGCGCACGAGCCCGCGAACTACCGTGTGTTTCGCGGCGAGCCGACGGACTTTAAGACCATTCCCGGCGTCATCCGTAGCGTCATGCATGGCCGAGGACGCGGCCTGATTCAACTTGGATTGTTGCTTCTAATAGCGACGCCCATAGCGCGAGTTTCTCTCTCCGTCGTCGGATTCGCACTTGAGCGTGACCGCATGTATGTCATGTTTACGCTGATTGTGCTGGCGATTCTGCTGTATAGCCTGCTCGGCTCCGGCATGGGCGGGTAGAAGGCTATCGGTTCGCCGCCACTATCTTCGCGGTCGTGATCGCCTGCCCCACGTGCCGTTGAGTGTGGTCCGCCACGTGAACTAGCAATCCGCCCACAGTAGTCGGCAGCCGCTTCTTGCCGACGACTCGCGCTTCTTCCAGATTCGCCTTTGCTAGTGCTCGCACTCGCATTGCTCCATCTGCCAGCGCCGATGTGAGTTCGGCAAACAGTTCCTCGCGCGTCGCTGCGGGATCGAGTTCTCTCCGCAGACGAGACATCTGTTCTTCGCTCAGGCTTCGTCCCTCGGCATAGGTCAACAGACGATCCAGGCTGCGCGCGAGATGGCGTATGTGATATGCCACTGGAGCCGCTGCCGCTGGCCGTGTATTCATTTCAGCATCCGAAAGGCTCCCACACCAGTTGCGCAGATCCTCATCGGCCAGTTGCAGTGCGTGCAAGACTGCTCGAGCGACGGAAGGGACATCCTGTTCCGTGCCACGCAGCCACGGTTCAAGTGAAGACATAGAAATTCCTCTCACATTCCAGCGCGGCAAAAGCCAACCCTGCGTTTTCGATCGACCTCAGGCCAGGATGGAATCGTCAAGCCGTTTGCGGTAGAAGTCGGCAACGTGCTGCACGAATGCCATGACGAGGGGATGAGGGTGGCCCTTGCTGGATGAAAGTTGCGGTTGAAAAAGCGTCGCGATGAAGAACAAATGCGCTGGCGATTCGATGGCGCGACATTCTTCTTTCGAGCCGCGAGCTACTACGGGGAAGCCTGCTTCCATCGCCATCCATTCAAACTCGGGATTCATCTCGTAGTTGCAGAAGAATTCCTCTTCGATCGATTCTTTGCCGTAGAAGGAAGAGAGATAGGAGCCGGGACGAAGGCGGATCTGCTTCACTTTTCCCGAAAGCTTGGGAGCGTTCGGATCGCGGCTGGGAACAGCGCAGGCGACGGGATAGATGACGATGTTCTTGGCGTTCGGGTTTTCTTCGGAGGTGGTCGCGTCCTTAATGCCGAGAACATTGCGCGCGCATTCAATGAGCGCGTACTGAAAGCCGCCACAGGTGCCGAGAAATGGGCGGTCATGCACGCGGGCAAACTCAATGCCTTTGAGCATGCCGTCGAAACTCTTATAAGGACTGCCAGGCGAGGCCCACAATCCGTCAAAGGAGTCGAGCGTAGCTGTTGCGGCGGGTTCGAGGAGCGACGGCGTCGGAATCCAGGCCGATTCGACTGTCAGTTGCAGTTTCTCTGCGGCGTGCTGCAGTGAGTCGTTGGTCGCGTGATGGGAACGGAACTCGGGATTGAAATCGCCGAGAATCCCGATCCGGACGGGTTCGGTCACAGATGACATTCTAAATTAGGCGTCTGCATCAAGAGTTAAGCATTTAGCTACTGGCTTGCGGGGTTCCCAGCGGCTAGAGCAACTCCATCTGCACCATCAGCATGTAGATGCCGAGCAGCGTGATAGCAGATCCTCCCCAAACCATGGCCGCGGATTTCCATCCGAGCGCGCTGACGAATTCCTTCTGGCTGCGGAAGGAGATCACGAACATCGGATCATTCTCCCCTTTCATCAACACGACGGGCGGATTCGGGTCGAAGTCGACAGAGGCGGATTGAGGTTCGCCTGCATGCTCGCGGTTCGAACTCGTCGTAACATGTGGAGCGACTGTGGCAAATTCTCCGCTCGGTTCGAAGGCGACAGACTGGTACGGAACTCCGGCGGCCGACCATGCTTCCGGCCTTGTGATTCCGGCACGAGTGAGCGCGGCGGCGATCTTCGCCTGCTGGCTCATCTCCTGCGTCGAGGATGGATTATCGCCGTTCGAAAGCTTGATGACCTGCGGTGCTGGAGGGAGGCTATCGCCGCTGAGATCGCGGGGATTGTTGCTTACGCCGTTCATGGACGAACCGCTGGCATTAGCGGCGCTGGCGAGCAGTTCGCTGTGCGGGGCGAAAGGACGCAACTGAACGCCTGGATTTTCAGCAAGCGTGCCGGCGACGAAGAGAGTGTCACTCGGCTTGATCGCATGCTCTTCGATGCGCAAGCGGCGACCCGGCGTGATGCCGTGACGCGCGAGAAAAACGCCGACTCGCGGGGGAATGGATGCACCGTTTGTTAGGAAACTGGAGACGAAGAATGAGGCGTCGTACTCCTCGCGAAAGTCGCGGTGCAGGTCGAGATCGGCTCCAAGCGGCTCGATGAGCAACTTTCCAGTCGAGTCATCGACGAAGAATGGCAGGTGCAGAGTCTCGTCGGCGACTTTCTCCCATTCCTGCTTCTTGCCTGCGCGCAATTGCCAGGCGATGGTGCGGTAGAGAAAGCAGGGTTTGCCCGTGATCGGCGCGGTCATCGTATGCGGACCAGTTGCTTGGCCATTGACTTCTACCAATCCCAAAGCGGCGCTGCGAATCTTGGAGGTGGGAGTGTTGAGCAATACGCGCTTGCGGGAGAGCAGTCGGAATCCTTGGGAGAAGAAGTACAAACCTCCGGCGATCGCGATCAGGGAAAGGGCAGCGAGGTGATTGATCGGAGGGAGAACAAATAGGCCGGCGTTCACAATGCTTTCCAGTATTCTCGGGATGATCTCTTACTGAGGATAAGGAGAGATTTCGTGAGCAACACGGAGAAAGCGCTGGGAGCGGCTTACCGAGGTAAGTAACAGTTACCTAAGAGCGATTTCTGTCTAATAAATGATAGGAGCTGTGCTTAGGTAGTAAGTGCGCGCGATCTTAGAATTTCTACTACTGCTTCCATCGCTGCATCTACTTCTTCGTCGGTGTTGTAGAAGTGTGGGGAGAAGCGGACTCCGGCTTTGGGGCGCCAGTCTACCAGAATGTCGCGAGCCAGCAACTCGCGGCTGACCTGCTGCGAATCGGGCATGTCGATCGAGACCGTGCCTCCGCGCTGGTTGGGATTGCGCGGCGTGTTGATGCGCCAGCCTTGTTGATCGGCGAATGCGATCAGGCGAGCAGTTTGGCGCTTGGATTTTTCACGTATATTTTCCACGCCAACTTCGCAAATAATTTTTATTCCGGGACGAGCTGCCTCGATCGAGGGGATATGGGTGGTTCCGTTCATGAAGCGGAAGGGTGGATCGGCGTAGCGGATCGCGCCGGTGGCGAAGGCAAAAGAATTTTCGTGGGCGAACCATCCGGTGAGCTTCGGCTCCAGTCTGTGGCCGAGGTCGGGACGAACGTAGAGATAGGCCACGCCGGGGCCGCCGCAGAGCCACTTGAGCACGCCTCCGCAGGCGAAGTCGACGTTGAGCGCCTGAACGTCTACTGGGACGGTGCCGAGCGACTGAAAGGTGTCGAGGACGACATAGGCTCCAACTTTGTGGGCTTTGTCGATGATGGCTTTCGCGTCGTTGATATAAGAGCTGCGAAAAATGACGTGCGAGACGGGGACGATCAGAGTGCACTCATCGATAGCGTCGAGCAGTCGGTCGGTGGGCACGGTGATTCCGTCGTCGGTCTTGACCATGTGAACCTGCGCGCCATAAGCGCGTTGCGCTTCCCAGAAATACATGACGGATGGAAAGTTCATGTCGCTGTAGACGACTTTGTTGCGCGCTCCGCTGAAATCGAAACAGGAGGCGACGACGGCCTGGCAGGTCGTGACGTTCTGATGCAGCGAGACGGAATCTTTTGGCGCGTTCATCAGGGCGCCGAGTTCGTTGCCAACTTCGAGGGCGAGCATCCACCAGCGCTCTTCCCAGGCGCGAACGCCGCGCGTAGCCCAAACATCGGCGTAGGCGTGGAGCGCGTCGTAGACGGCCCGGGGCATGGCTCCGAGGGAATTGGAAATCATGTAATTGGTGCACTCGAGGATGGGAAACTCGGAGCGGTAGCGGAGCAGATTGTCAGACATCAAGGATATTGTAATGCGGGGCAGACTCTTAGCTGGGTGCGCCACTTCTCGCGTTTTTCGAGAAGTGGCCTCCGACACAATTTCCGCTGCCGGTCTTTCATCACCATTGGACGGTGCGCGTCGTCACCGTGCCAACCTGTTTTGCACGGCCACGCTGTGGCCATGTGGCGCAATCTGAAACGATACTACGGTGCGGGAGACTTACACTTCATCACTTGCAGTTGTTATCGCCGGCAACCGCTACTCGGTACCGCGAACCGCCGTGACCTATTCCTGACAGTATTGGAGCAGGTACGCATGCGCTATCAGTTCGTTGTCGCCGGCTATGTGGTAATGCCCGAGCACATTCATCTTTTGATCAGCGAACCCCAAGAGAAGACTCCCTCGACGGTCATGCAAGCGCTCAAGATAGGCTTTGCACGTTGCGTGATCGCGGAGGTTCGAAGGCACGGGGCATCCAACGAGGCCACTTCTCGAAAAGCGCGAGAAGTGGCGCACCTACATGTGTCTCCTCCGATTCCCGTGCACATCTGGCAGAAGCGGTTCTACGATTTCAACGTATGGAGCGAACACAAACGTGTCGAAAAGCTTCGCTACATGCACCGCAATCCGGTGAAGCGCGGGTTGGTGGCTTCGCCGGAACTTTGGGGCTGGAGCAGCTTCCGCGGCTACTTCTTGGGTGAAACAGGTCCGGTTCGAGTGAACGATTGGGAGGTACTGAAAATGAAGATTCGGCCTCCTGCCGCCCAGCTCTAGAAGGGTGTTAGCGGTCGGGCGGGCCACTTCTCGAAAAGCGCGAGAAGTGGCGCACCCTCTTCTGATAATTGATTTACGCCGCTGATTCTTTGTCTTTAGCTTTGTCTTTGGGGTGGTGGGATTTAACCGATGCGGCGGCGTGGATGGTGGTGGATGAGCCGGTTAACGCTGCTAATAGCTTGGCTCCGTCGGGACTCCCCAGGCCGGTGCAGGCATCCCAGCCGGGGCCCGCGTTGAAGGCGCCGTTGTTGCCTTGGGTTATGTCGTGGAACCCGGAGGCTTCAACGGCTTGCTTGTAGATTTGCGGATTAAGGTAGCCGATCGGCTTCCCGTTGGCCTGATTGATGCGCGCCACCAATCCTGCGTACAGAGGCGCGACCGCGCTGGTGCCTCCGATCACGGCATTCTCGCCGTCCACGAGAATGTTATAGCCGGTGTTGGGATCGGCATCGCCGGAGACGTCGGGGACGCCTCGTCCTCCACCCTGCACCGTCGGTGCGGGCACGTCGAAACCATTCTGATACGTAGGAAGAGGGAAAACGTTGCTCACGCCGCCTCCGCTGGCTCCGCCGCTGGGGAGGTCGTCCCAGACGGTTTCGCTGACGATCTGGTCGTTCGACGATCGCAGAGTGGTGCCGCCACAGGCTAGCGCGAACGAACTGGAGGCGGGGAAGTCGACGTGGTTGTTGCCGTCGTTGACTCCATCGGTCGAACCGTTGTCGCCAGAGGCTACGCAGACGGTAACTCCCATGGCCGCGGCCGACTGGAAGGCATCGTCATAGTTGGTGAGAGATTGCGTGGTCCAGGATGACTCGGGACCTCCCCAGCTTATGGAGATGACCGAGGGCTGGTTGGTGCTGTCATGGACGGCGGTAGTGATGGCATCGAGGAAGCCCTGATCGGTGTTGGGCGCGAAGTAGACGACGATTTTCGCGGCGGGAGCGATGGCGCCAGCGACTTCAATATCGAGCATGACTTCGCCGTCGGGGCCGTTGGGATCGCCGGGGCTGTTCGTGCCTCCATCGACTAAGACGGAGAGAACTTGCGGCGTGGCGAGATTGAGCGAACCGAAATAAGTGCTCAGGTCGTCGAGCTGAAAGCCGCCGCCTAGCTCGATGAGGCCGATGCACTGGCCCGTGCCGTCTCCGGCGGGATAGTCGTAGATTTGCGCCACTTGATTCGGGTCATACGAGGTAGTGGCGGCGTGCGCCTTGATTCCCGGCGTCTCAGGCAGCCGCCGGAAATGCGGTTCGGCCTGGGGGCGGTTGTCGAGACCAAATACGCCAGTGATGATGTCGGCGTAGTCGGAGGGAACGCTGATTGCGCCGACGCGGCCGCGGAAGTTTCCCTTGGGATGGCTGTATTCCTTGAGTTCGACGTTAAAAGCTTTTTGAAATTGGGCGACGGTGCCGGAGAGGAGCACGGTGCGGCGGGCAAGTTCGGTACCGGTTTCGTGAACCTTCAGGCCATACTCTTGGGCGAACTTCTTGATCTGGTTGAGATCGGCGGGATCGGCGCCGTGCGCGCTTTCATACTCGGTGCGCGACATGGGCTGGAAGCCTGGTTTTTCGAGGGCGGCTTTCAACTCCCGGTGTTTGGTCTCAGATTTATGACGAAGGCGGATGGAGACTTCGATGGTTTGGTCCGGATGCGAAGCGTGAATTAGCCTGGCACCGCGGACGGGCTGGCGTTCACTACCTGCGAGGACGGTGAATTTCCGAGTGGTTGACATGAGGGTTGCTCCTTCGTCTCGGGGGAACAGAGCGGCCGGGAACTGGTCGCGACTGGGAGTCGCACAGGTAGGGAAGTCCGGGGTTCGTCCCGCCGTTCAGATGGTTCCCGAGACGTGCTCATAATATCAAGAAATGCACGATTGCGAATATACGTGGGCAAATAGTTTGGGAGGGCGGGAGGGATTATTTCCCAATTTGGGAGGGTTGGATAGCGGTTATCTCTTCTCCCCGTTGGGGCGAAGCAAGAAGTAGAGAAGCGTTAATGCGATCAGGAAAGCTATTCCTGCAATACGGTTGATGGGGGAGTCATACCAAGTCTTGGCGATGGATGCGAGAACGACTGCGAGGCCGATGATGGAACCCCATTTTCCGAGGGGGGAGCGAGCGGGGATTTCGGCGGCTTTGGCGGCGGCTAAGCGGCGGCGGAAGTTGATGTGGGCGGCCAGGGAGACGATCCAGGAGAGCATCATGCCGAAGAATGCGCCGCGAAGAATGTATTCGAAGGCTTTGGCTGGGGCCCAGCGTTCGAGTGCGAGGGCGACGACGATTCCATAGGAAGACACGAGCAGGGCGAGGGTTGGAGTGCCTTTCTTACTTAGGCGACCCAGGGCGCGTGGAGCCCATCCGGTGCGGGCGAGCGAGAAGAGCATGCGGGAGGAGATGTAGAGGGCGGCGTTCGCTCCGGAGAGTGCGGCGGTGAGCACGACGAAATTCATGAAGTGGGCGGCGCCGGGGATATTGACGGAGCGAAAGACGGTGACGAAGGGACTCTCGGTGACGCCGGCGCGGTTCCAGGGCATGATGCCAACGAGGATGGTGATGGCTCCTAGATAAAGGATGCCGAGGGTGAGAAACGTCCAGCGCACGGCGCGAGCGATGGCCTTAGCAGAGCTGGATTCGCCGGAGGCTACGGCCACGAATTCCACGCCGCCAAAGGTGTAGATGGCGAAGGTAATGGCGAGAAACGGCGCAGCCGTGCCGAGGGGGAAGAATCCGCCGTGCGTGGTGTATTGCGGAGCGGCGCGCCCGGTGAGAAGAAGCGCCGCGCCGAGCACAATAAAGATAGCGATGACAGCGACCTTGATCATGGCAAACCAGAATTCAAAGCGCCCGTAGTTGTGGACGCTGAGAAAATTGATGGCGAGAAGAAACGTGGAGAAGGTGAAAACCCAGACGAGCGCCGGAACGTGCGGGAACCAGAGCTGCATGTAGGTGGCGGAGGCGACCATCTCGGCACCGATGGAGACGGCGATGGCGAGCCAATAGCCGGCGCGAGAGATGAATCCGGCCCAGCGGTTGAGATAGAGGTCGCCATAGACGCCGAAAGAGCCGGCGGCGGGATGAGTGCTGGCGAGTTCGCCGAGGGCGAGAGCAACGGTCCAACTGATGAATGCAGCCAGGACGAAGCTGAGGAGGACAGCTGGCCCGGCGAGTTCGATGGCGGCAGCGGTGCCAAGGAGCAGTCCAGTGCCGATGGAGCCGCCGACCGCGACCATGGTCATTTGGCCGGCGGTGAGTTGATGGCGGAGTCCGAATTCGGGGTTGGCCGATGAAGCGTCAGATTTCAAAGTGCCAGGTTTCAAGATTTCAGGTCTCAAAGTTTCAAGGTTCGTACTCGTATATCAGAAAAGGCAGGTTTCAGGGGTTTCAAAGTTTGTGGCACGGTTTGCGAAAGCTCGAACCACGGAGGGCACGAAGGGGTTTGGCACTATACCGAGTACCTTGAAACCTTGAACCCTTGAACCCTTGAACTACACGCTTTCACCTGAGGCGCTGGCGGCGGACGCGGATTCGGTGAAATTCACTTCAGGGAGGGCGGCGGCGGGGCGGGCGACAACGACGCGATCCCGGCCGGCGCGTTTAGCCTGGTAGAGAGCATCATCGGCGAATTTGATTACAAGATCGACACGATCGGTCGTCTCGTCAAAGGCGGCCAGTCCGATGGAACAGGTCAGCTCGGTAGCTGGGCGGTCGGGCTGAAGATGATATTCCTTGAGGCGCTTACGTATTTCCTCCGCGCGCACAGTAGCTTTACTGAGGGCGCACTCGGGTAGGATGAGCGTAAATTCTTCGCCACCGTAGCGGCAGGCAATGTCCTCGGCGCGCACCATGCGCAGTAGCATCTCGCCGACAGCGGCCAGGGCCTGATCGCCGGCGGTGTGGCCAAAATTGTCGTTGTAGCGTTTGAAGTGGTCAAGGTCGAGCATGACCACCGAGAGCGGACGGCGCTTGCGGCGGGCAGAATGCAGTTCGCGCTCCAGAAACTCCTGCATATAGCGACGGTTGTAAAGGCCGGTGAGCGGATCGCGAATAGCCTCCAGCCGAAGAGCTTCCTGAAGATTGACATTGGCGATGGCGAGAGCGATGTGCTCGGCGACGCCAGCGGCGAGCTGCCGGCGTCGTGCAAACGAATCGGAGTCGGCATCAGCGTCGGACCCAGGAGGAGGATGCTGAAGACGATCGTCTTCCTGAACGGCGAGAATTCCGATAGCCACGCCATTGGCGATCAGAGGGATGCACACGGAGGGGCCTTCTCCTCGAAGGTGAGTGCACCGACTGTTCGCGCCGCCGCCGGACTGAGCATGGGTGCGTCCGCGGCGCAGCGCCCAACATTGATCGGGCGCGAAGATCTGGTCAGCCGGGAATAGCATTCCCCATTGCGCCGAGGACTGGAGGTGGTTTCCGGACGCGCTGAGCAGCGCCACGCTTCCGGAGAAGCCGGGAAAAAGACGACGCAAGCGCTCCGGCATCAGGCGAAAAACTTCTTCGCGAGTGGCGCAGGCGTGCAGGACGCTGCCCAGTTCGCTGATCTGAGTAATCTCGGAGGTTTGCCGCCGGGCGTCTTCGAGCAAGCGGCCAATTTGCTGATGAGACGCGGTAAGCTGCTTCTGTGCAGCGTGGCGTTGCACGATTTCCTGCTGCTGGTGGAATTGGGTGAGGGCCAAGCGCAAGGTGAAGGCAAGCAGAGATGCGGCGATGGCCAGATCGGTGAGAGCGCTACCATACGCTGCTTTCCACCGGTTGGTCAGCAACCCAACGCAACAAAGCATGGACACGAGAGCGATATTGGTGCCGAGGAAGCCGAGAAAGTTGGTGACTCGCGGCGTCGCTTCGAGTTCGACGGCGGGAACCCAACTGATGGCGATCATAGCGGCGGCGATCTGCGGGATGGACCAGCCAATATTGAACCATGCGGCGGCGATCAAGTGATGATGGAGATCGATCCAGTCCCCGATCGGCGTAGCTATGGCGCACACCAGCAAGAAGAGCGCCAGACGGAGCAACAAGCGGCGAGTGTCCGAAACACGAGAGAATTGCAGGCGGACGATCACGACGATGAGCAGAAGTAGACTCTGCGCGTCGCTAATCGTGATGTTGTGGAGGAGAGCATCCTCGGGCAACATGCTGCGCGCCGGCAGAAAGAAAAAGGTGGAGTAGAGCAGGCCGACGACGATCGCGATTTGAACCAGGGCGAGAATAGTTTCCCACCTGATGTGCGCGCTCCGATTGGTTTCGGGAAGGAAGAGCATCATCAGGATCGGCGCACCGTAGAGGCAATAGAGCAAGCGCCAGGTAGAGTCGGACAAGGTGGTTTGCCCGGTTAGTGTGTCATAGGTCTGGAAGGCAGTTGGAACCAGCAAAACCATGAGGACGACCGCGAATAGAAACCAAAACAGAGCGTTAATACCCTGTGCCCGACGAAATGCACTCCAGGCGCAAGCGAGCGCCAGAAGGCTATCCAGCACCACGATCGACTGCGCAAAGCCGGAACCCGCGCGGCCAGTTCCAAGAAGAAGGAATCCTACGATCTGGCCAGCCATAAGTGCGGCGAATGCAAGGCCCACGCACCACGCTGGACCAAAGCTCGCAAATTTGCCGAGGTGCGGCAATCTGTGCTCGGAATTGACTTTGGTAATCATTCGCTCCAGCGGCGAAATCTGGGAAGACACACCAAACCTCATGGATGAGATCGGCGGAAAAGCTCGAAAGCTCCAGCCTTAATGGGTGAGCAGAGGGCCAGCCGTACGGTCCTAAGTGTTGATGCGGTGATTGCAGCGCGTCCTCTCGGGATTGTTGGCCAGGATTTGCGGCGCATCTTCAGTCTGAGCGCGAGCTCTCGGCGTGACTTTCGTAATCGCCGAGCAGGCGAAGCGCGTTGCTGGGGTAGAGGTCGAATCCTAGAATCGAATAGGAACACTCTGTCTCGTCCAAAGATAAAGACCGCCAATGTCGGAAAATCCTAATCGTGCCGAGATCGCCCGCCGAGTTGAAAAGGCGGAAAAGCTCTTGCAAAAGGGCAAGACCGCCGACGCGTTGGCGGAATATTTGCTCATCCTCGAAAGCGATCCACCGAACGACAATGTGCGGCAAATGGCGGCGGACTTGTGTCTTTCATTAAACAAGGGGCCGCAAGCCGTCCGCCTGATGGGCGAATTGTTTGAACGCCAGGTGGCTGCCGCCGATGCCACCCGAGCGAGCCTCACCTATAAAAAGCTGGCCCGCTATACCAACCCTACGTGGGAACAGAAAGTACGCTTCGGCCAACTACTCGAGCAATCCAATAAGAAGCTGGCGGTTGGCACCTATGAAAATGCGCTCGAGGATTTGAATAAGCAGGGACGGAAAGAAGAGGCGTTGCTGGTTTTGCAGCGCATCGTCAGTCTGGAGCCGTCGCAGCCGAACCACCTGCGGATCGCCGAAGTCTCGGCGCAACTGGGCGAGCATGTGATGGCGTCGCAGTCGTTTTTGCAATTGGCGGAAATGACGGAGGCGGCTGGCGCAAATGCCAGCCAGTGGTTCGAGCGCGCCTACACAGAGAATCCGTCGGATGCCAAGATCGCTCTGGCCTACGGCAAGAGCCTGCTGACACGGGGCGAGGCCGGAGCTGCGATCTTTATATTCGAGCCGCTGGTGCATGCCGGAGACGCATCGCTCGAACTGAAGGATCTCTATGCTCAGGCGCTCCTCTCGGCTGACCGCTGCCTGGAGAGCGAGCCGCTGATCTGGGCGTTATTCGAACAAAATCCGGCGCGTATTCACCAGGTGGTTGGGCTGATCGGCAAGATGATCGACTCCGAACTCGACGCCGAGGCAGTGGCGCTGGCGCGCAAGCTCGAAGCTTTCCAACGGCGCCGCGGAGAACGGCGATCGTTTATCACGACCATGCAGGAATTGTTGGCTTCGCACCGGCCGTCGGCGGACATGCTGGAATTTCTGGCGGAACTTTTCAACGCATCAAATCGTGAGACCGATTATGCGCAGGCGCTGCTCAAATTGTTTGATCTCTACTGCGCGAAACACGATTACCAGAAGGCGGGCGAGTGTCTGGACCGCGCGGCGGAAGTGGATCCCTACGAGACAGGGCATCAGAAGCGCCTGGAGACGCTGCGCGGCAAGATTGACGATCAGCGTTTTAACGTGATCGCTTCCCGCTTTTCCGCAACGGTAAAAAAAGAGGAACACGCGGTCAAGGCTCCGGAGCCGACGCTGGGGCCGGCGGCGCTGCAGGATCTCATGCTGCAAGCCGAGATACTGGTGCAATACGGCATGCGCTCGAAGGCGATTGAGCGGCTACAACGAATTCAAGAACTATTTCCGCGCGAAGAAGAGCGCAACCCGGATCTTCAGAAGCTCTATATGGCAGCCGGCATCGAACGGCAATACGCGAAAGCGCCGGGAGTTCCCGCACCAGTCGCTGCCTCAGCCGCTCCGAGCGCCGATGCGCCGACCCCGCCAGTCGCAGCGACGGCAGCTAGCGAAACGGCGGATGTGAGCAGTCTGGCGCGAGTGGCCGAGATTACGCGCAAGCTTTATCACCAGGGCAACGCCGAAGGAGTTTTGAAAACGACGGCCAACGAAATCGGCTCGAACTGGCGCACGGCGCGTTGCATTGTCGCGTTGCGCAAGCCCGGCTTGCCGCCTTCGAGTATTCAGGAATATCACATGGAGGGCCTGATTCCGGCCAGTTCCGCGGCGCTCGTCACCCTGATAGAAACAGTGCAGGATCTGGCAGTGGCGCGCGGCACGGTCACAGTGAACGACGCGAAAAACTCGCCTGAACTTATGGGTGTACGCAATTCTGTCGAAGAGTTGCAAATCGAATCGCTGCTGGCGCTGCCACTGACCGAAGGCAACGATACTAACAAAGAGCAGATCGGAGTGCTGGTACTGACGCAGAACATGGGGCGCATTTGGCAGGCGGCCGAGGTGCTGGTGATACGGACGCTGAGCGATCAGGTATTAATCGCGCTCAATAACGCCGGCCTGCGGCGATTGGTAAAAAATCTTTCGGTGACCGACGAAAAATCAGGCTTGCTGAAACGCGCTTCCTATCTCGATCTTCTGCAGGCGGAGACGCGGCGCGGCTTGCAACAGGGAACCACGGTCACGGTTCTGCTCATGCAGTTTGGTCGGCGCAGCGCTCTGATCAAAGAATATGGCGAGCAATCAGTAACGGCGGTGATGGAGCAGATCGGGCAGCTTTTTTCAGCGAATATTCGAACCAACGATCTGGCCTTCCGCTACGAAGCGACGACGGTCGCGCTGGTGCTCGGCGACACAGGCGAAAAAGAAGCGCTGCTCGCAGTCGAGAAATTGCGGCGCTTGCTGACCGAAGTGCGCTTCCCCGGCAAAGATAAGCCGGTCGAATTCAGCGCTGGGCTGGCCCAGGCGGTCATGCGGCAGCATTTCGATCCGGTAGATATCGTGACCGAAGTAGCCAACCGCGCCGACCACGCGCTGGAATTGGCGGTAGCGCAGGGCGCAGGAAAGATTGTGAGCCAGGCGCCGCAGTTCGCCGCGTCAGCAGCCGTGGCGTAAAGCCTTTTACCGCCGAGACGCGGAGAGCGCCGAGAGAACCTGCCATTTCCGACAAACCTGGAAGCCATCTACCCTGCTAAACTCACAAATTGCCATAAGAGCGTCACACACCCGTCATCCTGAGCAAAGCGAAGGACCTATGCATTCCGTTGGCGCCGGCAAAATGCATGGGTTCTTCGCTTCGCTCAGAATAACAAAGCATTTTTTCAGTTTGTGAGCACGAAGGAAGCAATTCACGAAGGAAGCAATTATGGATATCAAAAAAGTTGGTGTTCTAGGTTGTGGCCTAATGGGTTCTGGCATCGCGCAGGTCTGTGCTACTGCTGGGTTTGACGTCACTGTGCTTGAGGTTGAGCAGCAGTATCTCGACAAGGGGTTTGCCGGGATTGAGAAGTCGCTCTCGAAGTTTGCCGAGCGGCCGGTGGAGAAGGGTGGGATTACTCCGCAACAGAAGAACGAGATTCGGGTGCGGCTTCGGGGGACTACTAACAAAGCCGACCTTGGCGATTGCGACATTATCATCGAAGCCATCATTGAGAACGTTGAAGAGAAGAAGAAGATGTATGCGTCGATTGATGGCATCGTAAAAAAAAATGCGATCTTTGCTTCGAATACTTCTTCGATTTCGGTGACTGAGCTTTTGACGGCCGTGAAGCGTCCGGAGCGATTTATCGGGCTGCACTTTTTTAATCCTGTGCCGCTGATGAAGCTGGTCGAAGTGGTCAAGACAATTGCCACAGCACCAGCCGTATACGACGCTGCGTACGAGTTTGCCAAGAAGCTGGGTAAGGTTCCGGTACGGACATCGGATAAGACGGGATTCATCGTAAACCGGCTACTGGTGCCTTATTTGCTGGATGCGATACGGGCTTATGAAGAGGGCGTGGGATCGATCGAAGACATCGATAATGCGATGAAGCTGGGGTGCGGGTATCCGATGGGGCCGTTTACTTTGCTGGATTTTGTCGGGCTCGATACTACTTACTACATTACGCATGTGATGTATGACGAGTTCAAGGAGCGGCGGTTTGCATCCCCTCCACTGCTGAAGCGGATGGTGATGGCGGGGTGGTATGGGCGGAAGTCGGGGCGCGGGTTTTATGATTATGCGAATCCGGAGAAGCCGGTGGCGAACAAACTGTGACCTCGATGAATCTTGGGCCAACGATGAGCGCAGAACCTGATGTTCCGCGGGATCGCAACTGGTCGTCCACAATAAAGCGAGTGGTCTCGGGATTTCTGGTGGGAGCAGTGGTTACATCTATGCCATGGCTAGTTCACAAGCTCGATGATGCAGCACTATGGCCAAACTTCCTGTTGATCCCTGGCGTCATCGTCGCAGTGATCTTTGGTGGGGGAAATATACACGCCTTCAGCCTAAAAGTTTTATTTGCAGCAAACGTAATTATCTACGCAGCGTTGGTATATATGATTTTGAGCGTGTGGAAGGGGCGAAAACGGTCAGATTGAAACCAACTGATTTTCTCTTTGGGGGCCCGACCAGGATTGAACCTATGACCTACGAAGACATTCTCCTCGAAAAGAAAAACTCGATCGCCTACGTCACCGTCAATCGTCCCAAAGTTCTCAACGCGCTCAACAGTGCCACCATCGAAGAGCTGCGCTCGGCGTTTCACGACATTAAGAACGATGTCAGCATCCGCGTCGTGATTCTGACGGGGGCGGGCGAGAAGGCGTTTGTTGCCGGAGCTGATATCGGCGAACTGGCGAAGCAGGATGCGGTTTCTGGGAAGCAATATGCGCAGCGCGGCCAGAGCGTGCTCAATCTGATTGAGAATCTGGGCAAGCCGGTGATTGCCTGCATTAATGGATTCGCACTGGGCGGCGGATGCGAACTGGCTCTTGCTTGCACGATGCGTCTGGCTAGCGATAGCGCGAAGCTCGGGCAGCCGGAGGTGAAGCTCGGGATCATTCCAGGATACGGCGGGACGCAGCGGCTGGCGCGGCTGGTGGGCAAGGGGCTGGCGATGCAGATGGTGCTTGCCGGGGAGATGATTTCGGCGCAGGAAGCGCATCGCATTGGGTTGGTCAATGAAGTGACGACCGCGGCGGAACTGGTTCCTCGGGCGGAGGCGATTGCGGCTAAGATCATTGCGAACGCTCCGTTGGCCGTTCAGTACGCTATGGAGGCGGTCAACAAAGGGATGGAGATGACCTTGGCGGAGGGGCTGTATCTGGAGGCTGCTTTGTTTGGCGTGTGCTGCGCTACGGAAGACAAGAAGGAAGGGACTTCGGCGTTTTTGGAGAAGCGGGCGGCGGCGTTTAAGGGCAAGTGAGAATTCACCGCAGAGACGCCGAGTTACGGAGAGAAAAAACGAGAGAAAAGATAAAAATCGAGCGTCCTCCCGAACCTCCGGTTCCTGCCATTGAAGGCGGCCTCAGCGCGGCTGGAAAGCGTTTCGCCATCGTCGTCTCTCGTTTCAATTCGTTTATTACCGAGCGACTATTTCAGAGCGCCTACGACGGACTGCTGCGCTCTGGCGCTAAGAAAAAAGACATTGCCCTCGTGCGCGTTCCCGGCGCATTCGAGATTCCCATTGCAGCTCGCGCGTTGGCGGAAACGAAGAAGTACGATGCGATTGTTTGTATTGGCTGTCTGTTGCGCGGCGACACGGCGCACTATGACGTCATCGTCAACGAAGTTACGCGCGGCATTGGACAATCGGCGCAGGAGACAGGCGTTGCTCACGCCTTTGGCGTGCTGACTTGTGACACGCTGGAACAGGCGATTGATCGCGCTGGACTGAAGATGGGCAACAAGGGATTGGAAGCGGCACTCGCCGCGGTTGAAATGGCAAACTTGAAGAAGGCTATCGTTGGTCGGCGATCGTTGGGCGTTGGCAGACGTTCGCGTTCGTCACGCGAATGCTAACGAGGTTGAACGTCCGGCTGTGAGCCTGCTCGTTTGCGGCGAACGAAGCCTGTGAGCGAAAGAATAACGCCCGCTGGCAGACAAAATAAAGTAGCCAGCGCAAAAACTATCGGCGCAGGATTGCCGGGACCGCATGGCCCCCATGAACTGGAAACAACGGCGAAGCCGAAAGCCGAAAACAAACCGACACTTAAGGTGACTAACCCGATCCGTAAAACAGGATCCATGAGCAGATCATAGTACAGATAGTCCTAGCGTGACGGGTTCTTACCCTCAATGCCAGCATCCTGTAAACTGTTGCTGGTTTTCCTAAGACCTGTCACCTGAGACCTAAGACCTGCTTTCCATGGGTACTCGACGCAAATCCCGCGAACTGGTTCTGCAGATGCTCTTTCAGGCGGATATGGGGAAGCAAGCGCCCGAGATCGTGCGCCAGACTTTCTGGGCGGAGCGCTCGAATGTCGAGGACGAAGTGCGCGGATTTGCTGACGATCTGTTTCGCGTTGCCAGCGATCGGCTGGTCGAGATCGACGGGCTGATCGGCAAACACACCGAGCACTGGCGCATGGATCGCATGGCTACAGTCGACCGCAACGTACTGCGGGGAGCGGTGGCTGAGTTCTTGGGATATCCGGCGACTCCGCGGGCGGTCGTGATTAACGAGGCGCTCGAGATTGCGCGCAAGTTTTCTACTCCCGAGTCAGTGCAGTTTATCAATGGCGTGCTCGATAGCGTGGGGAAAGAAGTGGGAACGTAGAAAAGCAGCTATCAGCTGTCAGCTTTCAGTTAGAGCAAACGGGGCAGCCTTGCCCGCGTCGTGTCGCGTTCTCTGCTTGCCAACACAATTACTCACCAGCGGTAGTATCAAGTAGTCATTCATCCTTGATCATTGCGGCTTAATCACCACCAGGTTGGGCAGACACAACGGGCCGTTGCCACCCTGGCTGTTACACATGTTGGGATTGTTGTTGTCGTCGATATTGACATAAGGTACCTGCTGGTAGTCGCCTTGAGTGATGGTATTGACGATGTGCACCGATCCCGCGGTGCAGGTGGGCGGAGCGGGGGGTGGGTTTATCTGCGTGTATTGATCGCAGGCGGCCACGTAGACCTGGCTGCCGTCGCTGGTGGCGTCGGCAGAGAGCGGGTTGCTGTTGCCGACTAGCGGAATGGATGTCGTGGTTCCGTTATTGACGTTGAATATAAGCACGGCAGGAATGTGGCTAGCGACCATGATGAGCTCTGTGCCATCGCCGACCAGTCGCGCAAAGAACGGAGTGAAGTTACCCTGCCCGAGATTGTAGGACTGCCCGGCCGTAAAGCTGAGGAGGCTCGGAGGGTTGCAGGTGAACTGCATCTGCGGCATGTAAGGTATTGGACGTTGCCGAAACTGCGCCTGCAGAGACTCCACGTAAGGCGGTTCGAGTGCGAGCACGTTCTGAGTCTCCCACAATAGCCCGCCCTGATCGAAGGGCTCCGGTATAACGGGCGACGGAAAGAGTTTAATCGGCGTACCGTTTGTCCCCACGGCGGGGACGAGTGGGGCGCTGCCAATGCCGGGCAGAGAGCAGGTGGAATAGGCCGAGACAGAGGCGCTGGCAGGGGTTCCGGCGACATAGGCAAAGCTGCCGTCGGACGAGAACTCGATGTCGGTTGCCGTAGGCGCGATCGGAACCTTGGTCAACGCGTCGACGGTGGAGTAGATGTACATGTTGCCGAGGTTGGTGGCGATGAAGACTTTCGACTGGTCGGGCGAGAAGGTGGCGGCGATGGCGGTTTCTGTGTTTGAGAGAACCAGGTCGACGGGACCGGTCGTGCTGTTGCCGCTGTTGTAGATGTAGACCTGGCTCGGAGTGGAAACAGTGTCCGAGATCACCACCAGTTTGCCATCGTTCGAGATATTCAGCACTTTTCCGCACAGGGAGACGTAGCACGGAGTCGGAGAGTTCGACACTAGAGTCGCGGTTGTGGTCGAAGAGCCAATATCGAGGTACATCAGGCCCAGATCGGTGCCGAAGTAGATGCGTGACGCGTAATTGATCATCATGGAATTGGGCGTGCGCGGCAAGGTATAGATGGTGGTGCCAATCGGGATGAGTCCGGGCTTCACCGAAAACAAGGCACTGGTGCAGCCGACTTGATTGTTGCAGTCGGTGGTCGCGACGTAAGCGGTATAGGTCGGCACGATCGAGGTGGAGGTAACGTCGACAGAGACGGTGCCGAAACCTTTTGTCAGGTTGGGCGGCTTACATTTTGGTCCCAGGCTAGCGTCGTAGTCCGTGGCATAGACGGGGAGGCTAGGGACGGCGCTGGTTTGGCCGGGCGGGGTGAAGCCGGAGACGCCGACATTGCAACTGGGAGGACTACAGGATGCGAAGAGGGTTGCGCCGCCGAGATTATTCTTGGCGCTGGCGTTGTTGCTGCCGGTAGTGTTGGTGGTCGTCGCAAAAGCCGCAACCTCGGGATTGGTCGTGCTCCAGGTGAGCGGCGGATTGCTGAGCGGGGTGTTGTTCGCGACGCCACACAGGCTATCGACTGCAATGGCGTTGACGCCGACGCTGGTCCCATTATTTACGGAGATGGAATTTCCCTGCCCCGCCTGGCCGTTGATCTGGAGGTAGATGGCTTGAATCAGGCAGGTAGTGTAAAGATAGGGGCTGCTGGTGGTGCCGGAAGCGCTGGCGAAAAGCTGGGTTACGCCCGGAGTCTTGGCGGTGGTCAGAACCTGGTTTAGAACTGTGGCCTGATTTTGTGGCACGTAGGGAGCGGTCGTGACCACGCTGGCATTGCTCGATGACCAACTGATGGGCCCAACACTGGTGGTGATGTCGGCTCCGTTGCTGTAGGCGAACGCTTCGAAGCGCCAGGTCTGTCCTTGCGAAAAGCAGTTATAGGGGGGCGCGATGCCCTCGGCGGAATTGCTAATCTGCACGCTATCCACATGCAGGTGGACATAAACGGTGGTGGGCGCACTGCTGACGCCGTTGATGACCGCGGTCACCAGCGCGATTCCGGGATTGCCCGGACTGCAAAAGGCGACGCTGGCATCCCACGTGCCCGCGCAGGTATTTCCGTTGCTCGCTACCGCAAGCGGCGAGGGGTTGCTGCTGCCCGTCGGGACACTCACGACAAATTGAATGCTGACCGGGAGCACCGTGCGTCCGCTCGAATCTTTGCCGGTGGCGCTGAAGACCAGCGTGGTACCCACGTCCAAGGATAGGGTGTTCGTGGGGCTCAACGTAACCGATGCCACCCCGCCCTCGCCCGGGGTGGTGCTGTTCTTGCCCAGACACCCGGCGAGGGCGAGCATGGAGATGATGGCTGATGTAAAAAGAAGACCGAGACCGCAACGATGCATGAATCCTCCTCGCGACCGTTTGCCAGGCGCGAGCCGTAAAATGTCTTTGGGTGGAAAAGTGTCAGTGTAGCAAAAATTAAGTGCAAGGTTTCAGGTGGTTTCAAAGTTTCAAGGTTTCAACGCCCCCAATTCGAGGCTTCTGGTGTTTCGATAACTACGATGCCCGCAGCTCCATAGCTTCGGTCTTCGAACCCTTGAAACCCTGAAACTTTGCAACCTGAATCTATGATGCTTGCAACAATGGTTGACGATGTGCAAGCCACTTGTTATTATCAGACAGTTCCGCGAGTTTAAGAGTGTTGCAGAAATACGTACCCGGTGGGGGTAAAGCCGGGAACGCCCTCGCTGAAACGTCCTGCGAAAACCTTGGCACCCGGGTTATAGGTAAGAGCCTGGAAAACACGCGAGGCTATGCAGGGTAAGCAGACGAAACGGAGCGCCTCCGGTCGACTTGGAATTTTGGAGTCAGGCCAGGCGTGGCGTCACCGTCGTCGGCGATTAGTCTGAGCGGGAAACTGAACGAATCCTCACCAGCGTGCATCATGCTGTGCGGTGAGAGTATGGCTGGGCGCGACAGCCTGTGCCAGACCAAAGACGGGGTACTCCCTGTCTTTTGGGGCATGGCGTCGTTAGTCGTTCGCGAGCATGTTTTGCCAAAGATTATTAACGACCCAACGACTATCGACCAACGACTTTGAGGAGCTGCAAGAGTGCCTACATTTAATCAGCTGGTGAAATTCGGCCGCGAGCGGACGAACTATAAGACGGCGAGTCCGGCGCTGCAATCGTGCCCGCAGAAGCGCGGAGTTTGCACGCGCGTGTATACCCAGACGCCGAAGAAGCCGAACTCGGCGCTGCGCAAAGTCGCTAGAGTTCGCCTGACGAATGGCATTGAAGTAACGACCTATATTCCGGGCGTTGGTCATAACCTGCAGGAGCACTCGATTGTGTTGATCCGCGGCGGCCGTGTGAAGGATCTGCCCGGTGTGCGTTATCACGTAGTGCGCGGAACGCTCGACGCCACTGGCGTCGCCGGCCGTAATCAGGGACGGTCGAAGTACGGTACGAAGCGCGCCAAGAAAGCATAAGAACAGTGGCCGGTTGCGAGTACCACTGCGAAATCTGGGTTAACGAAAAAAGCTGAGAGCTGAGAAGCATGCCAAGAAAAGGACACACCCCGAAGCGAACCGTCGATGCCGATCCCATCTATGGGTCGGATCTGGTGACGAAGTTCATCAACTCGATGATGTGGCAGGGAAAGAAGTCGACTGCCGAAGGCATCTTTTATAAGTCGCTCGAGAAGTTGAAGGAAAAGGGTGGCGACGAGCCCTTGAAGCTCTTCACCAAGGCGGTCGAGAACGCGAAGCCGCTGCTCGAAGTGAAGACGCGGCGCGTCGGCGGCGCGAACTACCAGGTGCCGATCGAGGTCGCTCCCGATCGCCGGACTTCGCTGGCGATTCGCTGGATCGTGAGCTACGCCCGCGGCCGCGGCGAAAAAGGAATGATTGAGAAGTTGACCAACGAGTTGCTCGACGCCTCGAATGGCAAAGGCGCCGCCATCAAGAAGAAAGAAGATGTACACAGAATGGCGGAAGCAAACAAGGCTTTCGCGCATTATCGGTGGTAAGAAAGCCATTAGCCCTTGGCTCTTAGCCAGAGCCGATTGAGCTAAGGGCCAAAAGCTAAGGGCCAAAAGCTAAGAGCTAACAGCAGAATTTCAGAGCCCCAGAAAGATTAGAGAAAGACAGTGCCCAGAACAGTCCCATTAGAACGCTGCAGGAACATCGGCATCATGGCCCACATCGATGCTGGTAAGACCACGACGACGGAGCGCATCCTGTTTTATACAGGAAAGACCCACCGTATCGGCGAGGTCCACGAAGGCACTGCCACCATGGACTGGATGGAGCAGGAGCAGGAGCGCGGCATCACCATTACCTCCGCCGCCACGACCTGCACTTGGCGCGATATTCGCATCAACATTATTGATACGCCCGGCCACGTTGACTTTACGGCCGAGGTGGAACGCTCGCTGCGCGTGCTCGACGGCGCTGTCGCTGTGTTTGATGCCGTGCATGGTGTGCAGCCGCAGTCTGAAAAAGTCTGGCGCCAGGCCGATAAGTACGGCGTTCCGCGAATTTGCTTCATTAACAAGATTGACAAGATGGGTGCCGATTTCGAGCATGCCGTCGATACCCTCCGCAAGCGCCTCAACGCCAAGCCAGTCGCGATTCAGATTCCCATCGGACAGGAAGACAAGTTCAAGGGCGTGGTCGATCTCATCGCGATGAAGTCCATCATCTGGGAAGACGAATCGATTGGCGCGGAGTATATAGTCGGCGACATTCCCGCGGACTTGCAGAAAAAGGCTGAGGCGTTCCATACCCAGCTGGTCGAAACCGTTGCCGAGAACGACGACGACATTTTGCACAAGTTTCTCGAAGGCGAAGCGATATCCGCCGACGAGCTAAAAGCCTCGCTGCGCAAGTCGACGATCGGTCTGAAATTGTTCCCCGTGGTTGTCGGAACGGCCTTCAAGAATAAAGGTGTGCAGCCCTTGCTGGATGCGGTGGTCGATTACCTGCCGTCCCCCCTCGATACTAAAGAGACGCATGGCATTGACACCGACAAAGGCACGCCCATCACGCGCAAAGCTGACGACAAGGAGCCTTTCTCGGCTCTTGCTTTTAAGATCATGGCCGATCCGTTTGTCGGCCAGTTGACATTTATCCGCGTCTACTCCGGACAGTTGAAGTCGGGCGAGTCGGTGATGAACTCGCGCACTCAGAAGCATGAGCGCATCGGGCGCCTGCTTAAGATGCACGCCAACAAGCGCGAAGACATTCAGGAAATTCTCGCGGGCGACATCTGCGCTGTGGTCGGCCTCAGAAACGTTGGCACCGGTGATACGATCTGCGACGAGAAGCATCCGATCACGCTCGAATCGATCGTGTTTGCGGTGCCGGTCATATCTGTGGCCGTCGAGCCGAAGACCAAGGCCGATCAGGAAAAGATGGGTATGGCGCTGTCTCGGCTGGCGCAGGAAGATCCCACCTTTAAGGTTCACACCGACCCCGACAGCGGACAGACCATCATCAGCGGCATGGGCGAATTGCATCTCGAAATCATCGTCGACCGCATGATGCGCGAATATAAAGTTGAAGCGAATGTCGGCAAGCCGCAGGTGGCGTATCGCGAGACCATTCGCAAGCACGCTGAAGCGGAAGGCAAGTACATTCGCCAGACCGGCGGCCGCGGTCAGTACGGGCACGCCAAGATTTATCTCGATCCAAACGAGCCGGGCAAGGGCTACGAGTTCATCAACGAAATCGTGGGCGGCACAGTGCCCAAGGAATTCATCAAGCCGATCGACCAGGGCATGCAGGAGGCGATGGAAGGCGGCGTTCTCGCCGGCTATCCGATGGTCGACATCAAGGCGACATTATTCGACGGCAGCTATCACGATGTCGATTCGAACGAGATGGCGTTCAAAATCGCCGGATCGATGGCGTTCAAAGAAGCGGCGCGCAAGGCGAGTCCGGTGATTCTCGAACCGGTGATGGCGGTCGAAGTCGTGACTCCCGAGGATTACGCGGGCACGATCATGGGCGATTTGAGTTCGCGTCGCGGACGCATTGAAGGCATGGAGCATCGCGCCGGTTCGCAGGTAATCAAGGCCATCGTTCCGCTGGCGGAAATGTTTGGCTACGCGACGCATATGCGGTCGTCGACCCAGGGACGCGCTGAATACTCGATGCACTTTGCGCGGTATGAAGAAGCTCCGCGGCACGTGGCGGAGGAGATTATTGCCAAGACGCAGGGCAAGACGGCGTCGCGATAACTATAAACTGATTTTCAGCCGGCAAGACGCCGGCGCTACAAAGGAAAACAGGAAATGGCGAAAGAAAAATTTGAACGGACAAAGCCGCACTGCAACGTAGGGACGATTGGTCACATCGACCACGGCAAGACGACGTTGACGGCGGCGATCACGAAAGTTTTGCAGAAGCACAACCCGAAGATCGTTTTCCGGTCGTTTGATTCGATCGATAACGCTCCGGAAGAAAAGGCGCGCGGAATTACGATTGCCACGGCGCACGTCGAGTATGAGACGGCGAACCGGCATTACGCTCACGTCGATTGCCCAGGGCACGCCGATTACATCAAGAACATGATTACGGGCGCGGCGCAGATGGATGGTGCGATTCTCGTCGTTGCCGCAACCGACGGTCCGATGCCGCAAACGCGCGAGCACGTGCTGCTCGCTCGCCAGGTTGGTGTGCCGTACATCGTTGTTGCGCTCAACAAGTGCGATGCGGTCGATGATCCCGAGTTGCTCGATCTGGTCGAACTCGAAGTGCGCGAACTGCTGAAGTCGTATCAGTTTCCGGGCGACGATGTGCCGGTGATCCGGCTCTCGGCTCTAGGCGCGCTGAATGGCGAAGAGAAGTGGGAGAAGCAGATTGACGCGCTGATGGATGCGGTCGACAAGAGCGTGCCGCAACCGGCGCGCGAACTGGACAAGCCGTTCCTGATGCCGATCGAAGACATTTTTTCGATTCAGGGGCGCGGCACGGTGGTGACGGGACGTATCGAGCGCGGCAAGGTGAAGGTCGGCGAAGAGTCGGAAATTGTCGGCTTCCGTGAGACGCGCAAGACGGTGGTGACGGGCGTCGAGATGTTCAAGAAGCAACTCGACGAAGGCATGGCCGGCGACAACGCTGGCCTGTTGCTGCGCGGCATTGCGAAGGAAGATGTCGAGCGCGGGATGGTGTTGGCGAAGGGTGGATCGATTACTCCGCACACCAAGTTCAAGGCGGAAGTCTACATCCTGACGAAAGAAGAAGGCGGGCGGCATACGCCGTTCTTTAAGGGCTATCGTCCGCAGTTTTATCTGCGCACGACGGATGTGACCGGGATTGCGGAGCTGCCGGCGGGCACGGAGATGGTGATGCCGGGAGACAACGTGAGCCTGGTCATCGAACTGATCACGCCGGTGGCGATGGAGAAGGGCTTGCGCTTCGCGATTCGCGAAGGCGGGCACACGGTCGGCGCTGGCACGATTGCCGAGATTGTGAAGTAGTACAGGTCAGAGGTAAGAGGTCAGATTGCAGAAGTGAAAAACGAGTAAGCGGCTTGCAGATTGCCGCCAGATCTTTCTTTCCGGGATGCAGTATCGGCCGGGAGGGGCAAAGAGAGTGACACAGTGACAGGCAAAGAAAGAATCCGAATTCGGTTGAAAGCCTACGACTATCGCATTCTCGATCAGTCGACGGGCGAGATCGTCGAGACGGCGAAACGCACCGGCGCGCAGATTGCCGGGCCGATCCCGCTGCCTACGATGAAAAACAAGTACTGCGTGCTGCGTTCGCCGCACGTGGATAAGAAATCGCGCGAAGCATTTGAGATTCGCACCCATAAGCGGTTGCTCGATATTCTCGAGCCGACGCAGCAGACGGTCGATGCGCTGATGAAGCTCGATCTGCCGGCGGGCGTGGATGTGGAGATTAAGGCGTTCGGGAAAGAGCACAAATAGCTGTCAGCTCTCAGTCGTCAGCCGTCAGTAAAGGCGGCGGATTGAAAGCTTGAGCAGCCCCAGCCAATAGCCGCCATTCAAGAACGGCGAGCCATGCTGGGAACGGAGAAGGAAATGGCAAGAGTTACCGGAATTCTGGGCAAGAAGGTCGGCATGACGCAGCTCTTCGATTCGAAGGGCGATGTGCGGCCGGCTACCGTTCTGCAAGCGGGGCCGTGCGTGATTACGCAGCACAAGACGCAGACGCGCGACGGCTACGAATCGGCGCAGATTGGTCTCGTCGAGTTCGTGAAAGAGAAGAAGCTGACCAAGGCGATGCGCGGACACTTTTCGAAGCACAACCTGCCGCCGGTGAAATTTGTGCGCGAGGTGGGAGTGGAAGTCGATGCTCCGGGGGAGACGACCGAGGGCGTGATCAAGCCGGGAGACCGTATCCTGGTCGATATTTTCGAAGGCGAGCGCTTCGTCGATGTCATCGGAGTCAGCAAGGGGCACGGCTTTCAGGGTGTAGTGAAGCGCCATCATTTTGGCGGCGGCCCGAAGTCGCATGGTTCGATGTTCCAGATTACCGGTTCGATTGGCTCGTCGGCGTTTCCGTCGCGCGTCTTCAAGGGCATGCGGATGTCGGGGCACATGGGCAACACGCGGATCACGACCCGTAACCTGCGGATTCTCGGTGTCGACAAGGACGAGAATCTTCTAGTTGTTGAAGGCAGCGTCCCGGGCGCGAATGGCGGCTACATCATGATTAATAAAGCCAAGAAGCCGCCGCGAGAGCGCCGTGGGTTTGCCGGTTCGGCGACGGTCGATCCGTTGAAGGCGGCAAAGAGAGCGGCCAAGAAGGGCTAGTTGAGATCTAGGTAAAGCGAGATCAAAGGCAGCGGGCGAGGGCGCCCGCTCCACAGAAGACGAGAAAGAATATGGCAACTATTGATGTCTACAATTTGAGCGGAGCGAAAGCCGGGTCGCTCGAACTGGCCGATGAAGTTTTCGGCGCGGTCAACGAAGACCTGCTCTGGGAAGCGATTACGCACTATCGCGCTTCCGCTCGCGCCGGCACGCACGCCACGAAAAACCGCTGGCGCGTCTCCGGATCGGGCAAGAAGCTGTGGAAACAGAAAGGCACCGGCCGGGCGCGTATCGGTTCGATTCGTTCTCCGCTGTGGCGCCACGGCGGCACGGTGCATGGACCGCAGCCGCGCTCCTACGACTACGCGTTCCCGAAGAAGAAATTGCTCGGCGCGCTCCGATCAGCGCTGGCCTCGAAGTTTGCCGACGGCAAGCTGATGGTCGTCAAGGCATTCGATGTTAAGGAGCCAAAGACGAAGCTGTTTCGCGAGGCGCTTGACAAACTGAAGATCGAGGGCACGATGCTGCTGGTCGATATTTCGACGGCGGAGAACAAGAATCTCGAACTCAGTTCGCGCAACATCGATGGGCTTGAACTGGTGCGGGCGAACGAAGTGCATCCTTATCACATCATGCGCTACACCCACGTGGTGTTCGCGCAGCCGGCGCTCGAGAAATTGCAGGATTCGCTGAAGAAATCGGCGTCGCGGCGTTCGCATGAAGAGGAGCCGTCCGAGGCAAAGAAGAAGCCGGCGCGGCGCGTGCGTAAGCCGAAGGCGGAGGTGGCCTAGGGCCAGACGAATATGAAATCCGCATATCAGATTATTCAGAAGCCGGTGATCACGGAAAAGGGTCTCGGCATTAAAGAGACGCAGAATACGCTGGTGTTTCAGGTTGCGCCGAAGGCAACAAAGACCGAGATCAAAGAAGCGGTGCAGGCGATCTTCAAGGTAAAAGTATCGTCGGTGCGCACCGCGAATTATCCGGGCAAAGAACGGCGGCGCGGCAAGTTTACCGGCTACCGTCCCGATTGGAAGAAGGCGTATGTACGGCTGAAGAGCGGCGAGAAGATGCCGGAGTACGCGCAGAATTTGTAAGGAAGGTTTTCAGTTATTAGTCGTCAGTGATCAGTTAAATCTGATGAGTGACTGACGACTGAAAACTGATGACTGATAACTGAAAGCTGAGAGCTTTATGGCCATTAAAACTTACAGACCGACAACGCAGACGTTGCGCTACCGCACCTCGGTTACGACCGACGATATTACTTCGTCCACGCCGCACAAGGCGCTGGTCGAAGGCAAGATCCGTTCCGGCGGACGGCGCAATTCGGGTGATACGACCATGCGCTTTCGCGGCGGCGGCAACAAGCGCAAGCTGCGCACGATTGATTTCAAGCGCGACAAGCACGGCATTCCGGCGACGGTCGTGACGATTGAATACGATCCCGGGCGCTCGGCGCGTATCGCTCTTTTGAGCTACGCCGACGGCGAAAAGCGTTACATCGTCCAGCCGGATGGATTGAAGCTTGGCGCAAAAATTTTGAGTGGCCCCGAAGCCGACATTCTCATCGGCAACGCATTGCCGCTGCGGAACATTCCGCCGGGCACGACCATTCACAATATCGAACTGCGTCCCGGCAAGGGCGCGCAGATGGTGCGCTCGGCGGGCGGTTCCGCTCAACTCGTCGCCAAGGAAGGCGACTACGGACTGGTGAAGCTGCCTTCCGGCGAAACTCGCAAAGTGGCGCTCGATTGTTTAGCCACCATCGGGCAGGTCGGGAACACGGACCACGAAAACGTGACTTGGGGTAAGGCGGGACGCACGCGCTGGGTAGGGAAGCGTCCGCATAACCGCGGAGTTTCGATGAACCCGGTCGACCATCCGCACGGCGGCGGCGAAGGCAAAACTTCTGGTGGACGGCATCCGGTAACCCCGTGGGGCCAGCCGACGCGCGGCTTTAAGACGCGCAACAACAAGCGGACCGATACGTTTATCGTGAACCGCAGGAAAAAAGGGTAAGAAATTATGGCTCGTTCTACTAAAAAGGGACCTTTCGTAGACGCGCACCTGGCGACGAAAGTCGAAGGCATGAATGCGCGCAACGAGAAGAAAGTGCTGCGCACTTGGTCGCGGCGCTCGACGATTATTCCGGAGATGGTCGGACACACGATCGCCGTGCACAACGGGCGAAAATTCATCCCCGTCTACGTGACCGAGAACATGGTGGGACACAAGCTGGGCGAGTTCAGTTTTACCCGTCAGTTCAAGGGGCACTCGATGAAAGCGGCGACGGAAGTGGCGGCGAAGCCGGCGGGCGTGCCGGGCGGCCCGGGAGCGATTACTCCGGCGGCGCCGAAGGCATAAGAACAGCTTCGAGCTTCGGGCTGCGAGCTAAAGGCAAAAAAGATTATGGAATTTCGAGCGGAAGCCAGATACATGAGAGTGTCGCCGCAGAAGGCGCGGCTGGTGCTGAACCTGATCAAGGGACGGCGCGTGGAAGAGGCGCGCAACACCCTCGCCTTCACCAAGAAGCGGGTGGCGGCGACGGTTGCGAAATTGCTGCAATCGGCAATCGACAATGCCAACTTCTTGAGTACAGAAAAAGGGTTGGATGTCGAACTCGACAACCTGTATGTGAAGCATGCGGTGGCAAATGATGGCCCGCGCATGAAGCGGATCCGTCCCGCTCCGATGGGCCGCGCCTATCATTATGTGCGGCGCATTGCGCATCTCGAGATTGTGCTGGCGGAGAAGAACAAGAACGGCGCAGAGGTCGGAGCGTCGGCAGCAGCAGGCCAGAAAACGTCGAGGCCGGCAGCGCGTCCGCATGTGAAGCCAAAAGCTAAGGCCAAAGCACCGGCGAAGAAGAAAGCGGTCGGCAAGAAGGCTACGGCGAAGAAGTAGGAGCGTCGTTCGCTGTTCGTCGTTCGCGAAAAGCGGGCGGCGAAAAGCGAATATCGAACAGCGAGGATTTTAGGAGCAACGATGGGACAAAAAGTTCATCCTTACGGATTCCGGCTCGGCTACACCAAGCCGTGGAAGTCGCGCTGGTTTGTCGAAAAGGATTACGACAAGCTGCTGCTCGAGGACTACAAGCTCAAGGCGGAGTTGAAGGACAAGCTCAAGTCGGCGGGCGTGAGTTCGGTCGAGATCGAGCGTCCGGGCAACAAGCTGCGCATCATTATTAAGACGGCGCGGCCGGGGATCATCATCGGGCGCAAAGGCGCGGAGATCGACAAGCTGAAGCAGGACTTGCAGAAGAAGACGACGCGCGAGGTCCATGTCGACATTCAGGAAGTGCACAAGCCCGAACTCGATGCGCAGCTGGTTTCCGAGTCGATCGCGCTGCAACTGGAAAAGCGGGTAGGTTTCCGGCGGGCGATGCGCAAGTCGGTCGATTCGGCGCTGCGCTTTGGCTGCAAGGGAATCAAAGTCCGCGTGAGCGGCCGGCTGAACGGCAATGAAATCGCGCGTTCGGAGTGGTATCTCCAGGGCCGCTTGCCGCTGCACACGCTGCGCGCCGATATCGATTACGGCTTCACCGAAGCGCGCACGACCTATGGCGTGATTGGCGTGAAGGTCTGGGTTTATAAGGGCGAAATTTTGCCGACGAAAAAGCGGGAAGCGACGCCAGCTCGGGAAGTGACGACTGGAGCATTTTAGAGGTCAGAGGTCAGATTGCAGAGGTGAGGATCAAAGTCGCGGAACTTTGAGTTCTTGCTGAGAGCTGACAACTGAGAACTGAGAACTGATTTTTATGTTGATGCCGAAGAAAGTTAAGTACCGCAAGCAGCAGCGCGGGCGCATGACCGGGAAGGCTTGGCGCGGCGGCACGCTCGCGTTCGGCCAGTATGGGCTGAAGGTGCTGGAGCCGGGATGGATTACCGACCGCCAGATCGAAGCGAGCCGCGTGGCCATGACGCGCTTCGTCAAGCGTGGCGGCAAGATCTGGATCCGTTTGTTTCCCGATAAGCCCGTCACCAAGAAGCCGGCCGAAACCCGTATGGGCAAGGGCAAGGGCGCTCCCGATCATTGGGTCGCGGTGGTAAAGCCGGGGAAGATTCTGTTCGAGATGGAAGGCGTCACGATTACCGACGCGAAAGAGGCGATGCGCCTCGCGTCACATAAGCTGCCGCTGCGCACGACATTCGTGAAGCGCGAAGTGTTTTAGGAATTGCAGAGGTCAGGGGTCGGATTGCAGAAGTGAAAGCTTCTCGCTGAGAACTGACAACTGAGAACCGAGAACTGATTTATGAAGGCTGAAAAGATACGCAACTTAACGGACGACGAGCTCAACCACCAGCAACGGGATCTGGCCGACCAGCTCTTCAAGCTGAAGTTCCAGATGAATATGGGACAGACGGAGAGCCTGAAAAAGATTCGCGGGCTGCGCCGGGATATTGCGCGCGTCCAGACCGTGCTGCGCGAGCAGGAACTGGCCGCGGTTAAAACGGAGACGCGCAAGACGGAAACCGGCAAGGCGCAGTCGAGCACCGTGCAGACGACCAAGATGGAGAAACGATAATGGCGGAAACAGCAGGCCACACCGAAGCACGCAAGCCGCACCACAAGGAATTGATTGGGACCGTCGTCTCGAACAAGATGCAGAAGACGATCGTCGTCGAAATCACGCGCAAAAAGGCGCATCCGATGTACGGACGGGTGATCTCGATCCGCAAGAAGTTTTACGCCCACGATGAGAAGAACGAGACGAATCCGGGCGATGTGGTGAAGATTGAAGAGTCGCGGCCGCTGTCGAAGCTGAAGCGCTGGACACTGAAGGAAATTGTGCGCAAGACGGCGCTGGTGCCGGAAGTGGACGTGGACGCCGGTTTGGGCGTTTCCGCGAAGTAGGCAGCCGCAGTTCCGGAGAAAAAGAAGGAGACCGAATATGGCGCTAATGATGAGATCGATGATCGAGGTCGCCGATAACTCCGGCGCGCGCAAGCTGCAGATGATCATGCCGCTCGGCGGCTCGACCGGTCTGCATGCGCGCCTCGGCGACGTGATCACGGCAAGCGTGAAAGAAGCTGCTCCGGACGGTCAGGTACAGAAGGGCAAAGTCGTGAAGGCAGTAATCGTGCGAACGCGAAAGGAATATCGGAGGCGCGATGGAACCTATATCCGCTTCGATCAGAATGCGGCGGTGCTGATCAACGAAACGGGCGAGCCGGTAGGAACGCGCGTGTTCGGTCCGGTGGCGCGCGAATTGCGTGAGAAGAAGTTTTTGAAGATTGTGTCGCTGGCGCCGGAAGTGCTGTAGATCGCTGCGCTGAAGCGGTAGCGAAAAGCAGGTCCTGCCCCTTCGGTAAGCTCAGGGTCAGGATGACAAAGGGATTTGGGAAGGTTTGACAATGGGAACAGCAACCACGACTGAACATAAACGCGTTGATATCCGCCGGAACGACACCGTGAAGGTGATGACCGGCCGGGATAAGGGAAAAGAACACCGCGTGCTCCGCGTGTTTCCCGACGAGGGCAAGGTGCTGGTGGAGCACGTGATGATGATCAAGAAGCACGTGCGGCCGAACCCGCAGAAAAATATCAAGGGAGGTATTGCCGAGCAGGAACGGGCGATTCCTTTGTCGAACGTGGCTCTGGTATGCGCAACCTGCGGGCCGGTGCGCATCGGGCACGAAGTGCGCGGCGATCGCAAGGTCAGAGTTTGCAAGAAGTGCGGGACGACGCTGGACAAGTAGCGGTTAGCCGTTAGCACTTAGCCTTTAGCGGTTGGTTAAGAAGCGAGGGGCAGCGACGAAAAGTTTGAGACTTACGAACCGGTACACGTCGAGATTCAATGCGAAGAGCTAGTGGCTAACTGCTAATAGCTAATTGCTCGAATCGGACAATCCGAAACCGTGAGAGAGAAGGCAGCACAAGCAATGGTAGACGAACAGAAAAAAGCGGAACAGATAAAGAAGCAGGCGAAGGCGGGCAAGGCCGACAAGCAGGCGGCGGCCGAGAAGCCGAGTGCGGAGGCTCCGCGGCATGCGGCAAAAGAACGGCCGCGGCTGCGCGCGCGGTTTGAGAAAGAAGTTTCCGTCGCGCTGATGAAAGAGCTCGAACTCAAGAACCCGATGGCGGTGCCGCGGCTGAATAAGATCGTGGTGAACATGGGTGTCGGCGAAGCGACGCAGAACGCGAAGCTGATCGATCCGGCAGTGAATGAACTGGGACAGATTACGGGTCAGAAACCTGTAGTGACGCGGGCAAAAAAGTCGATTGCGGCGTTTAAGGTCCGCGAAGGCATGCCGATCGGCGCTATGGTGACGCTTCGCGGCGACCGCATGTATGAATTTTTCGATCGCCTAATCAGCATCGTCCTGCCGCGAGTGCGCGACTTTAAAGGTGTGTCCACGAAATCATTTGATGGACGCGGCAATTACACCCTGGGTTTGCACGATCAGCTAATTTTCCCGGAGATCGATTACGCGAAGGTCGACAAACTGAAAGGTATGAACGTAACCATTGTGACGACCGCGCGATCGGACGACCAGGCACGGTCGCTGCTGAAGCATCTGGGCATGCCGTTCAGAGCGTGAAACGGATCGGGTGGTTTGGCCGTCAGGTGATCGGGTAATTGAAAGTCCGGATTCGAGGGTTTGACTGAGAGCTGACGGCTGAAAGCCGGCAGCTGGTTTTAGGAGCGAATTTGACTACAGCAAAAAGAGTGAAGGACGCGAAGATAGAAAAGAAGTTTGATGAGGCTCGTGGCAAGGGGCCGAAGCCGAAGTTCTCAACGCGCAGGCATAACCGCTGCAAGATTTGCGGACGTCCGCGAGCGTTTCTGCGGAAGTTTGGCATTTGCCGGTTGTGTTTCCGCGGTCTGGCGCTGCGGGGCGAGATCCCCGGAGTTTCGAAGTCGTCTTGGTAAGGCGTCGTTAGTCGTTAGTCGCTGGTCGTTAGTCGTTAGTCGTTCGCGACGATGGGTGACTGAGACGATGCGGGTTCACCGCAAAGTGTTGGGAAGATCGGTTCGCCGGATGTTGATCGCTAACGACTAGCGACCAGCGACTGACGACTGACAGTAAGCTGCTGACAGGTTCTCCGCTGAACGCGGAGCGAACGGGTGGCTTTAGGAGAAGCAAACGATGAGGTTGACCGATCCGGTCGCAGACATGCTGGCGCGCATCCGCAACGCGATCCGCGCACGGCACCAGAAAGTCGACATACCAGCTTCCAAGCTGAAGACGGAGATTGCCCGCATCTTGAAAGAAGAGGGCTATATCGCGAACTTCAAGCCGGCGGAAGAAGAGGGACACAAGGTCCTGCGCGTGTATCTGAAGTACGGCAACAACAACGAGGCGGTGATCACCGATCTCGCGCGCGTGTCGCGCCCGGGCTGCCGCGTGTATGTGCGCCGCACAGAGATTCCGCGCGTCCTCGGCGGGATGGGCATCAACATCCTGACCACGCCGAAGGGCGTGATGACCGGACGCCAGGCGCGCCGCCAGGGTCTCGGTGGCGAATTGCTGTGCGAGGTTTGGTAGAGGAGCAGCCGTTAGCACTTAGCATTTAGCTAAGTGCCAAGCGCTAACCGTCCAGTTACTAAGTGCGAATTGCTAAAGGCTAAGAGCTGATCTTATGTCACGAATTGGAAAAAAACCGATCCCGATCCCGAAGGGCGTGACGGTGAAAATCGAAGGCAACACGGTGATGGTCCAGGGGCCAAAGGGCAAGCTGGATACACCTCTTCCGTCCGGCATCACGATGGAGCAGAAGGACGGCAACCTGATCGCGATTCGTCCGGACGACGCCCACTCGGCGGTGCATGGGTTGGCGCGCGCGCTCGTCAATAACGCGGTCGATGGCGTGACCAGGGGCTGGACGCGCGACCTCGAGATCGTCGGCATCGGCTATCGCGCCGAGATGAAGGGCAAGGGGACCGTGGTTTTCAGCCTCGGTTATTCGCACCCGATCGAATATCCGCTGCCCTCGGGCGTGGATTGCGCGATCGACGCGAAACTGACGAAGCTGACGCTGAACGGAATCGACCGCCAGAAAGTTGGCCAGGTTGCGGCGGAGATGCGCTCGCTGCGTCCGCCGGATCCGTACAAGAACAAAGGTGTGCGCTACGCGGGCGAGCGCTTGAAGAAGAAGGTTGGCAAGACGGGAGCAAAATAGCTCTTAGCCGTCAGCTCTCAGCTTTAGCTGAGGTTTAACTGACGGCTGATAGCTGATCGCTGAGGGCTTATGTTAAGAATTGCGGCAAAAAACAAAACGCGCCAGCGGGTGCACGACCGCATCCGCAAGAAGGTTATGGGGACGCCGGAACGTCCGCGGCTGAATGTGTACCGGTCGCTGAATCATATTTACGTGCAATTGATTGACGACCTCAAGGGCGTCACGCTGGCGGCGGCTTCGACGGCGGATGACCGCAAGGACACGCGCGTGAATGGGGGCAATGTGGCCTCGGCGAAGATGGTTGGAAAAAAAATTGCCGAGCTGGCCAAGGAAAAAGGTGTCTCCAAAGTAGTGTTCGATCGCGGCGGCTACATCTATCACGGCCGGGTAAAGGCCGTGGCCGATGCGGCGCGCGAGGCGGGATTGCAGTTTTAGTCACTGGTCGATAGTCGCTAGTCGTTCGCGCAATTCTCGGAACGACCAGCGACGGACGACCTTCGACAAAAAAAGAAATGAGATTTTAGAATGCCAAGAGTTACTAAGAAACTCGATGCAGGTTCGTTCCAGTTAAAGGACCAGGTCGTCTCGATTAACCGGGTGACGAAGGTGGTTAAGGGCGGCAAGAACATGTCGTTCGCGGCGCTGGTCGTCATTGGCGATCCTTCGGCGGCGGTGGTGGGATACGGGTCAGGCAAAGCGAAAGAAGTTCCGCAGGCGATTCGCAAAGGGATTGAATCGGCGAAGAAGAACTTGATGCGGATCAACCTGACGCAGACCACGGTTCCGCACACGGTGATCGGTCGCTTTGGCTCGGGACGAGTGCTGCTGAAGCCGGCGCCGGAAGGCACGGGTGTAATTGCGGGCGGAGCGGTGCGCGCGGTCATGACCTCGGCGGGCGTGCAGAATGTGTTGACTAAGTCGATTGGCACGACCAATCCGCACAACGTCATCAAGGCGACCTTCGACGCGCTCAAGAAGCTTAAGAATCGAGAACACGTCGCGGAACTTCGCGGCAAGGCAGTGCAGGAGCTATAAGTTCGTCATTGGCATTAGTCGCTGGTCGTACGCTAGCGACAACCAACTAATGACTAACGACTAAGGAAGTGAAATGACAACCAAGACATCGAAATCGCTGGCGAACGGCAAGATCCAGTTGAAGTGGGTGCGGTCGACGATCTGCACTCCGGTGAAGCATCGGGCAGTAATCAAGGGACTGGGCTTTACGCGCCTGAACCAGGTCATCGAGCGGCCCGACACGGCGGCGATTCGCGGCATGGTCAAGAAGGTGCCGCACCTTGTCGCGATCGTAGAGTAGGAACGCAGATCCTTCCCCTTCGGCAAGCTCAGGGTCAGGATGACAAAGTTTTGTTAGAGAGACGGCTATGAATTTATCGACAATACGGGCACCGAAGAAGTCGACGGAAAAGAAGAAGCGCGTCGGGCGCGGCATGGGCTCGGGCATGGGCAAGACTTCGACGCGCGGCCACAAGGGACAATGGTCGCGTACCGGCGCGCGCCTGATCCGCGGATTTGAAGGTGGCCAGATGCCATTGCATCGCCGCATCCCGAAGCGCGGATTCACCAACATTTTCCGCGAGGAATACGACGTCGTGAACCTCGGCCGCCTGGCCACTCTCGGCGAAACCGAAATTACCCCCGAAGTGCTCAAGAAGGCGGGCGTAGTGCATGGCAATGCGCCGGTCAAGATTCTGGGCATGGGCGAACTGACAGTGGCCATCACCGTTCATGCGCACAAATTCTCCAAGTCGGCACAGGAAAAAATCACCAAGGCGGGCGGCAAGTTCGAGGTCTTGCAGTAATGGCGGCAGCAGGCGAAGTCGCGATCTTCAATAAGCTAGCGAACATCTTCCGGGTTCCCGACCTGCGCAAGCGCGTGTTATTCACGCTCGGCCTGCTGGCGGTATATCGCATCGGCGGCCACATACCGACGCCTGGAATCAACGGCGACCGCCTGGCGCAGTTCTTCGAACAGAATCGCGGATCAGTCCTCGGCTTTGTCGATCTGTTCAGCGGCGGCAACCTCCGGCGGCTTACGATTTTCGCGCTTGGCATCATGCCGTACATTACGGCGTCGATTATTTTGCAATTGCTGACGGTCGTTTACGAGCCTCTCGCCAAGTTGCAGAAAGAAGGCGAACTCGGGCGTAAGAAAATTACGCAATGGACGCGTTATCTTACTGTGATTTTGAGCGCGGTACAGTCCTTTGGCATTGCCATCAGTCTTCAAAAAGCTGGCGATTTCGTTAACACTCCTGGGCCCGGCTTCATCCTGATGACTATGCTCACGCTGACCACGGGCAGCGCTTTCATCATGTGGTTAGGCGAGCAGATCACCGAACGCGGCATTGGCAATGGCATGTCGCTCCTGATCTTTGCCGGCATCGTCGTCGGCCTGCCGCGCGGCGTTGCCGATCTTTATCAGAAGGCGAGCACCTCAGCGTGGGGAGTGTTCACAGCTCCGGCGATCATCATGTTGCTGGTGTTGATGATTGCGGTGGTGGCCTTCATCGTGTACGTCGAACGCAGTGAACGCCGCATCCCCGTGCAGTATGCCAAGCGCGTCGTCGGGCGAAAAGTGATGGGCGGGCAATCCACCCACCTGCCGCTGCGGGTCAATGCCGGCGGCGTGATGCCGGTAATTTTTGCGTCGTCGATTCTGGCGTTACCGCAAATGCTTGGGGCGGCATTCCACAATAATAAAGTCATTGGCCCGCTGTTGGACGCCATGCGCTGGGGCGAGCCGCTCTATACCCTGCTTTACTGTCTCGGCATCATTTTCTTTGCCTACTTCTATATCTCGATCGTGTTCAACCCGAACCAAGTAGCCGACGACATGCGGAAGTGGGGAGGGTTTATTCCCGGCATACGGCCCGGCAAGCGCACATCTGATTTCATCAACGATGTGCTCACGCGGATTACGCTGGTCGGTGCGTGCTACCTGATCCTGATTTCGCTGATACCGGAGTGGATGATTGCCGGCATCAAGCTGAACCACCTTCCACTGTTCGGGAGAGTTTTCGAAAACCTGCCAACCTGGGTGACCAACGGTTTGGGCGTCAATTTTTATTTTGGTGGCACCTCGCTGCTCATCGTAGTCGGAGTGGCGATGGATACGGTCACGCAGATCGAAGCGCAGCTGATCATGCGGCACTATGACGGATTCACGCCGAAGAGCGGCCGTCTGCGCGGCCGCCGGACGTGGTGACAGGGTTTTGCGGGCGCGGAGCAAGGGAGTATTTCCGCGGCAGGAAATACGAGTAAAAGGGGCCACTTCGATGGCCAATGAGCCGGCCATGTCGACGGCCAATAACGCCGCGCGAAATATTGGACCCGTGATTCTTCTCGGCCCTCCGGGGGCGGGGAAGGGCACGCAGTCGAGACGGATCGTCGAGCATTACGGCGTCCCGCAGATTTCGACTGGCGATCTTTTGCGCGATCACGTCGCTCGCGGCACCGCGCTTGGCGTGGAAGCAAAGGCGATCATGACGCGAGGCGATCTGGTGCCGGACGACTTGATGTACGGCATCGTAGCCAGCCGGTTGCGCGAAGTCGATTGTCATTGCGGATTTGTGCTGGATGGCTTTCCCAGGACAGCTGCCCAGGCAGGATGGCTCGACGCCTTCCTGGAAAAAGAGGTCTTTGACAACTTTGATTTGAACCTTGATACGAAGGCGGAGAAGCCGAAGAAGTGTCCTCTCATTGTGATCCAGTTGCTTGTGGACTATAATCAGTTGTTGCTGCGGATTGCCGGACGTCGTTCGTGTCCCACCTGTGGGCGGCTCTATAACATTCACTCTCAGCCACCTCTTGTCGATGAGTTGTGCGATGTGGACGGATCCAAGCTACTGATTCGCGAAGATGATCGCGAAGAGGTCATCGCCGAGCGCTTGGCTACTTATGAGCGGCAGACCAAGCCGGTAGCAGATTATTACCGGGGGCAGCGGCGTCTGATTGCGATTAATGCTGATCGCACGGTGGAAGAGGTTACGAAACAGATTTTCGGAGTGATCGATAGCCACTGCGTCGGCGGATGCTAGTTGGAACCCAGCGCCAGAATTGAATATGAGTTTTGCAGAAGACAGGATCATCCGCAAGTCGGCGGAAGAGATCGAGAAGATGAGGCGGAGCGGCCAGATAGTCCGCCAGGTTTTGAACCATCTGAAAGCGATGGTCGCGGCTGGCGTTACCACGATGGACCTGGAAAAGGCCGCGGAAAAACTGATTGCGGAATTTGGAGCTGCGCCGGCATTTAAGGGATATTACGGTTATCCTTGCGTGCTCTGCACTTCGATTAACGAAGAGATCGTGCATGGCATTCCGTCGGAGAAGCGGACGCTGAAAACGGGCGACATCGTTTCGATCGACTGCGGCGTAGTTTCGGAGGGTTATTACGGCGACGCGGCCATAACCGTCCCGGTTGGTGGGACGATTAAGCCAGAGCTGAAAAAGCTGCTTGAAGTGACAGAAGCTTCGCTCTACAAGGGTATCGAGCAAGCGAAGATCGGCAACACCGTAGGCCACGTTGGGTCGGCGATTCAGAAACACGTGGAAGCAAACGGATTCAGCGTAGTGAGGGATTTTGTTGGGCACGGGATCGGGACGAAGCTGCACGAGGCGCCGCAGATTCCGAACTTCGGCAAAAAGGGCCAGGGCGCGGAGTTGACCGAAGGCATGGTGCTGGCGATCGAGCCGATGGTGAATTCAGGCGGTCCTGAGGCCAGAGTTTTAGGCGACAAGTGGACCGCGGTAACGGTGGACGGCAGTTACAGCGCGCACTTTGAGCATTGCGTCGCGGTAACCCGGCAAGGGCCGATGATTTTGACGCAGTAATGACTAGCTCTTAGCTAAAGGCCAAAAGCTAATAGCTAAAGGCAATCTTAAGGAGTCGATGAGTAAAGAAGACGCGATTGAAGTGATGGCAACGGTCGTCGAGCCGCTGCCCAATGCCATGTTCAAGGTGGAGCTGGAAAATAAACACCAGGTTCTGGCGCACGTCTCCGGCAAGATGCGGAAGAACTTCATACGCATACTGCCAGGAGACAAAGTCGCGGTCGAACTTTCTCCCTACGACCTGAATCGCGGTCGGATTGTTTATCGTTATAAATAATTGGGGAACGGCTGGCGAGACGCAGCCGGACAGCAGGCGAGGACGCCGGCGCTACACGAGGAGTTATGAAAGTAAGAGCATCGGTAAAGAAAATTTGCGACAAGTGCAAGGTCATCCACCGCAAGGGAGTAGTGCGGGTGATTTGCGAGAACTCAAAACATAAGCAGCGGCAAGGCTAAGGACGAAGGTTTTTTGCGGTTGCATTTACAGACAGCTAAGAGCTGACGGCTGGTTTAAGAGAGGGATCATGGCACGTATTGCAGGCGTCGATCTTCCGCGCAACAAGCGTACGAATATCGCGCTCACTTACATCTACGGCATCGGCAACTCGCGCGCGGCGAGCATCCTGGACGCGGCAAAAGTCGATCCGATGAAGAAAATTTCCGACCTCGGCGAAGATGAGGTTAACCGCATCCGCCAGGTAATCGAGGCGGAAGGCTCGGTCGAAGGCGATCTGCGCAAGGACGTTTCGATGAACATCAAGCGGCTCATCGAAATCGGATCTTATCGCGGATTCCGCCATCGCCGTAACCTGCCGGTTCGCGGACAGCGCACGCACACCAATGCCCGCACCCGTAAGGGCCCGCGTAAAGGCACGGTCGCGCAGAAGAAGAAGACGGCTAAGGCGTAAGACCGGTTGTCAGTCGTCAGTCATCAGTTCTCAGGTAAAGCTGAGAGCGGTGCTACTGAAAGCTGACAACTGAGAACTGAGAACTTTTAAAAATGGCAAAACCCGTAGCAGCAGGCGGCGCCGCGGCGCCCGAGAAAAAAGGCAAGACGAAGAAGTTCAAGAAGAAAGAGCGCAAGCACGTTCCTCATGGATTGGTGCACGTACAAGCCTCTTTCAATAACACCATTGTCACCATTACCGATATGTCCGGCAATGTACTGGCTTGGAAGAGTTCGGGTTCGCTCGGCTTTCGCGGATCGCGCAAGGGCACTCCGTTCGCCGCGCAGCAAGCGGCGTCGAACGCCGCCAGCATGGCGCGCGATCATGGCGTCCGCACCGTCGATGTGCGGGTAAGCGGACCGGGTTCCGGCCGCGAGTCGGCAGTGCGTGCGCTCGCCTCAGCCGGAATCGAAGTGCGTTCGATCAAAGACACGACTCCGATTCCGCACAACGGTTGCCGTCCGCCGAAACGGCGCAGAGTGTAAGTTTTCGTTGTCACTGTTTTGCCTGTCATCCTGAGCGAGGCGAAGGACCTATGCACCTTGGCGGCGATGACAGATTGACGATAGCTTTTCGTCCGGGATGAAGGGTGAAGCCAAACCTGTAAACCGGTCATCTAAAAGGAGAACAACTTGGCACGTTATACAGATGCAGTGTGTCGTCTATGTCGCCGGGAAGGCATCAAGCTTTTCCTGAAAGGCACGAAGTGCTTCAGCGACAAATGCCCAATTGAAAAGCGCAACTTCGCTCCCGGACAGCACGGGAAAGATAAGAAGACCAAGGTTGTAGGCTACGGTCTACAATTGCGCGAAAAACAGAAAGCCAAGCGCATTTATTTCACCCAGGAGGGCCAGTTCCGGAATTATTTCGAGAACGCGGTCCGCTCCAAGGGTGTAACCGGCGCGAAGCTGCTAGAGTCGCTCGAGCGCCGTCTCGACAACGTTGTCTTCCGTCTCGGCTTTGGCATCTCTCGCCGCCAGGCGCGCCAGTTGGTGCGTCACGGGCACGTGCAGGTAAATGGCAAGAAGGTCAACATTCCTTCTTATGAGGTCAGCGTCGGCGAAGAGATTCAAATTCGCGAGAGCAGCCGCAAGATTCCGATTCTCGAAACGGCGAAGGATTTTGCCAGTCATCAGCCCGCGCCGGCATGGCTCGAAATCGATCGCGACAGTTACAAAGGCCGCGTGATCGCGCTGCCGAAACGCGAAGATATTCAGTTGCCGGTGAATGAGCAGCTGATTGTCGAGCTCTACAGCAAGTAAGTCGATAGTCGTTGATCGTTAGTCGCTGGCAAGCAAAACACGCACGCGAACGACCATCGACGAACGACAAACGGCAGATTTTTTGGCCTACTATTCGTGCCAGATCAGCCCGCTGCAGCGCTTGATCTGAACCCGGGCCGGTTCAGAGAGCTGCAACAGAGCCACATGGCCGAGAGGAGTAACACATGCTTTGGAGAGGTTTTCAAAGACCAAAACGCTTAGCGAGCGACACCAGTTCGCTCACCGATAAATACGGAATGTTCTGGGCGCAGCCCTTCGAGCGCGGATTCGGCACCACCATCGGCAACGCACTGCGCCGCGTGATGCTCAGTTCGATCGAAGGCGCGGCCGTTACCGCCGTGAAGATCGAAGGCGTGCTGCACGAGTTCCAGTCCATCCCCGGCGTGGTCGAAGACGCAACTGACATCATCCTCAACATGAAGCAGGTGCCGTTCAAACTTGCGGGCGATGGTCCGAAGGCGATCTACCTGCGCGCCGATCAGCCCGGAGTCGTTACCAGCAGCATGATTGAGGCCGATGGCGATGTCGAAGTTCTCGACAAAGATATCTACATCGCAACCGTGAGCGAGGGTGGCAAGCTCGACATGGAAATGCGCCTCAAGCGCGGCCGCGGCTACGTCTCCGCCGACAAGAATTTCGAGGACGATCTCGGCATCGGATTCATTCCCATCGACTCGGTGCACACGCCGGTGCGCAAGTGCAACTACACCGTCGAAGCCGCACGTCTCGGACAGATTACCGACTACGACAAGCTGACCGTCGAAGTCTGGACCAACGGTTCGATCACTCCAGGCGATGCACTCGGCCTTTCAGCGAAGCTGATTAAAGATCACATGAATATCTTTATCAACTTCGAAGAAGAGATCGAGACTGCGGCGTCGAGTGAAGAGCGCCGGCCGGAGATCAAGAACGAGAACCTCAACCGTTCGGTCGAGGAACTCGAACTCTCCGTGCGCAGCTACAACTGTTTGAAGAACGCAAATATTCAGACCATCGGCGAACTGGTGCAGAAGACCGAAGCCGAGATGCTGAAGACGAAAAACTTTGGCCGCAAGTCGCTGAACGAAATCAAGGAGATTCTTTCCTCGATGGGCTTAAGCCTGGGGATGAAGATCGACGAGCACGGCAACGCCGTGCCCGGACCGACCTCAAACCTGGTTCTGCCCGCGTCGGCATACGGCGATAACGATCTGTAGAACCGTTGCCAGTTGCCAGTGGTCAGTTGCCAGTAAGAGCGCTGACCACCTGGCAGTTGGCCACTGAGTTTGAATTTGGTCCACTGGCAACTGGCCACTGGCAACCGACAACTGGGGTTAAGCCATGCGTCACAAAGTAGCAGGATACAAACTCGGACGAACCACCTCCCATCGCCGCGCGATGCTGCGCAACATGGTCACGTCGATCATCATGGAAGAGCGCATCGAGACAACCGTCATCAAGGCGAAAGCCGTGCGTCCGTCGGTCGAGAAGATGATCACCCTCGGCAAAAAGGGAGATCTCGCGGCCCGCCGTCAGGCCGCGTCTTACCTGATGACCAACGAAGCCGTCAGCAAGCTTTTCGACACGGTGGCTCCGCGCTTCGGCGACCGCAACGGCGGCTATACGCGCATCGTCCGCACCGCGTGGCGCAAGGGAGACGGCGCCGAAAAAGCCTTCATCGAACTCCTGGGCAGCGAGCAGGTAATCGACGAAAAGCGCCAGAAGCGAGCCGAAATCCGAGCCAAGCGCGCCGAAGAAAACCGCAAAGCAATGGAGCACGCCGACGAAGAAGCGCAAGCGCAGAAAGACATGGCTGCGAATGAGGCTGAGGGCAAGACTGAGGGTAGCGACGAGAAAGAGTAATCGGTACTGCGCCCGGTAAGAAACCTACGCGTGGCGACCATGCAAACTCGCAGGAGGTCGACATGGGGGCTCAAAATGCACGCCGTGTAGCCGCGATCATTCTTCCTGCTACTGTAATGCCTTCTCTGTGGTCAGCCGCCGCCCAGAAGACTCCCGACAACACCGCGTTCAAAAACTGTCCCGGACTGCACGCGGGAATCCGCGCGCAGATCGTTCCTCCTTATACTGAAACTCCAAGCGTGATGCTCTCATTCCTGTTGTTAAATGATTCGGATGCGGCGCTCGATGTTGACGCGGGGTCTTGGAGGCTATTCGTCGACGGACACGAGTTGAACGGATTGGACACGCAGCAGGTATTCGGCAACGGACCGATGCCCGTCGGCGGATATCGGATTCTAAAGCCCGGCGAGACCTATGAGTTTTCGAAGGCGCTTTCCATCTCCCAATATTTCCTTCCGAACGGTGAACATAAGGTGAGCTGGAAGGGAACAGCGTTTCAAAGTCCCACAATCACCGTCACGATAACTCTTGCCTCACATTAGCTGTACCTGCCATTTGCCTGATACCTCAGCCCTCCCTACAATAGAGATTTCATCCAAATCTATGATTCATTTTCCCGTCCCCGAAGCTCTCACATTCGACGACGTTCTACTTCTGCCGGCGCGCTCTGAAGTTGTGCCGGCCAATACCAACACGCAGACGCAGCTCTCGCGCAACATTCAGCTGAATATTCCGATCATCAGCGCCGCCATGGACACGGTCACCGAGTCGCACATGGCCATCGCCTTGGCGCAACAGGGTGGAATCGGCATCATTCATCGCAATCTGACCATCGAGCAGCAGGCCAATGAAGTCGACAAAGTGAAGCGCTCCGAGAGCGGAATGATTGTCGATCCCGTCACCATGTCGCCGGACGCCAAGGTTTCAGACGCGCTCGACGTGATGCAGAAGTACAAAATTTCTGGCGTGCCCATTACGCAAAAAGATGGGCGCCTCGTCGGGATTCTTACCAATCGCGATCTGCGCTTTGAGACACGCTTCGATATTCCGATCAGCAAGGTGATGACGCAGAAAAATCTGATCACGGTTCCGGTGGGAACGACGCTCGAGCAGGCCGAAGAAATTCTGCATGAACATCGCGTCGAAAAATTGCTGGTTGTCGATGACAAGTATAACCTGAAGGGTCTGATCACGGTCAAAGACATCCAGAAGAAGCTGAAATATCCCGGCGCCGCAAAAGACAATCAGGGCCGTCTGCGCGTAAGCGCCGCGATCGGCGCCACCGGAGATTTCCTTGAGCGCGCACAGGAATTAGCAAAGACGAAAGTTGACGTGCTCGCCATCGACAGCGCCCACGGGCATTCTACGCTCGTCCTCGAAGCAGTCAAGAAAGTAAAAGCAATGTTGCCCGAGGTCGATCTTATCGCCGGCAACGTAGCAACTTTCGACGGCGCATGCGATCTGATTCGTGCGGGAGTCGACGGAATTAAAGTCGGCATCGGTCCCGGTTCGATCTGCACCACGCGCATCGTCACCGGCGTTGGAGTTCCGCAGATCACAGCGATCGCCGAGGCTACACGCGCAACGCGCGATTCTGGCGTTCCCGTGATTGCCGATGGCGGCATCAAGTATTCCGGCGACATCAGCAAAGCGCTCGCTGCGGGTGCTTCTTCGGTGATGATTGGATCTATGTTTGCCGGCACCGACGAAAGTCCCGGCGAATTGATTCTCTACCAGGGACGCACTTTCAAGGCCTATCGCGGCATGGGTTCGCTCGGCGCGATGGCGGCAGGATCGAGCGAGCGCTACTTTCAGAACTCCGACGGAGACGCGTCGATCGCCATGCCAGTCGTCGGTGAAGAATCCAACCGTCTCGGCAAACTGGTGCCCGAAGGAATTGAAGGCCGTGTGCCCTATCGCGGCTCGGTATCGATGATTGTGCATCAGATGGTCGGCGGTCTCAAATCAGGCATGGGTTATTGCGGATGCCAGACCATCGCCGAACTGCAGCAGAAGGCGCGCTTCGTGCGCATCAGCGCCGCCGGCTTGCGCGAAAGCCACGTGCACGATGTCATGATCACGCGCGAAGCTCCGAACTACGCCGCCGAATGAGGGAAGCTACAAATTTTGTTGCTGCGCCTCGTCCCAATCTTCTGCGCGCCTGGTGGCCTGCCGCGGTTTGGGTCTGCCTCATCGCCTTCGAGTCGACGGATTTTTTCTCGGCCGAGCACACTGGCAGCATGTTGTATTCGCTGTGGGTGCACGTCTTCGGCAACGTCGACCTGCACTTTTTCGTGATCTTCCATCATTATCTGCGCAAGACGGGGCATGTGTTCGGCTATGGAATGTTGAGCCTGCTTCTGCTTCGTGGCTGGCGAGCAACTTTCGGGCGCATTTCTACTTTGTTGCTACGCGCGACGCTGCTTGCTTGGCTCGGAACGCTGTCCGTAGCCGCGCTCGACGAATGGCATCAGAGTTTTATTCCCTCGCGCACCGGCACGGTTTGGGACGTCCTACTCGACAGCGTTGCAGGTGTGGCTTTCCTGTTGATTGCGTATTTATGGCTGCGGCGGACGGCGAATAACGGTTAATTCAGCGGGTATTCGCTAAAAGGGAGCGATGGGCGAGCAGCGCCAACGCCGAGACTGCGGCGATCCCCGCCGAAAGATAAAAGGGCACCGCCGCGCCATATACCTTCCACAATGAACCGGTAATGACGCTTGCCAGCAGTGTAGTGACGCTAGTCACGAAAAAATAAATTCCCAGCGCGCGCCCGCGTACTTCACCTGCTACGTTTTCGATCACCAATGCTTTGAGCACGGGATTGGTCAGTGCATAAAAGAGTCCATAGAAAGCCATGGTTAGCCAGATTGCGCGTTGCGAAGGCGCGAGCGCGAAAATAAAGTAGACAGCGGCAAACACAAGGTATCCGCCAGCGGCGATGCCCGACCGCGAGAAGCGGTCGCTGAATTTGCCCGCCGGCCACGACGCGAGTGTGAACGTGATGTTGAAGACCAATCCCAGTAGGGGCGCACGCGACGCCGGGATGCCAATGGTTCCAGCCCGCAGCACGAGAAACATGTCACTGGAATTTCCCAGCGAAAACAGAGTGACCACGGCTAGTACGTAATAGAAACCGGGTGGAAGCTTTGGCAGCCAACTTCTACTCGTTGCAATGGGTGAGTTGCGCTCAGCTTCGAGAGGCGGAAACGCCTGTCTCTCTTTGTGCGACCCTGTGCGGCGAACCTCGCGAATGCCGAACCAAACGACGAGCACGCACAACGCCCCCGGAACCGCGGCCCACGCGAATACGCCACGCATTCCGTACCTTCCGATGAGCGCCAGCGCCAGCAGCGGGCCGACGATGGCGCCGGCCGAATCCATGGCTTGAATCAAGCCATAGGCGGAGCCGATGTGCGCCTTGTCAACCGATTCAGCGACCATCACATCGCGCGCAGTTCCCCGGACACCCTTGGCGAAGCGATCGGAAAAGCGAATTCCGAGAATTTGCCACCATGACGAAACCAGCGCTAGTAGCGGTTTTACCGCATTGGCAACAACGTAGCCTCCAACCACGATCGGTTTGCGCTGAGAAACCCGGTCGGCAAGGTAGCCCGAAAAAAGCTTGGCGAAAGATGCTGTACTTTCCGCGATGCCTTCGATGATTCCTAGCTGCGCCGGACCCGCGCCAAGTGTGCCAAGAAATGCTGGAAGCACCCAGTACGCCATTTCGCTGGCTGTGTCATTGAGAAATGAAGTGAGGCCGAAGGCATATACATTTCGCGGGATGGACCGGGGCGGCGCAGGCGATCTGTCCATGTTCTGAAATTTTCGGATCTCGAAAATTGTTTCCTTGAAAATAGCATGGAGCTAACGTCATGGAACTAAATAAGATGACCGAAGGGTAGACGTCGGGATTGCCCTAAAGACTACGAGACGTTCGCAGGATGTTATTGTATCCCGTCACCTCTCTTGGTATGCTAGCGTACGCTCGCTAACACAACGAATATTCGAGGTTCCTATGAGTATTGAGGGGAACGTTTGTCTAACCTGACTACGTCGCTCACCCTTCCTGCTCGAATCGAATATGCGCGATGGTTTTCCCGTGGGCGACTGATCGCTTTGTTTTGGATCGGAGCGATTACCACCATCGTTGTCATGTTGTGGCTTGGACCCGTCGGATGGGATGCCCAAGGCTATTGGAAAACCAGTCTGATTGTGCATCATCATGTTGATCCTTACGCCCAAGACCTGGTGGCGCTGCGGGCATTTCACGTTCGCTTAGCAGCCGATCCCGCCGAGCCGGCGCCGTTCGTCTACGTCTATTCACCGCTGACACTCTCACTTTTGCGTGTGCTCGCATGGTTTCCGAGCTGGCTCGTTGGACTGTTTTATGGGCTCGCGATCGCGATTGGGGCTATGCTTGAGTTGTGGGCTGGGTACCAGATGGCGGATCAGCGCGAGCGCCGTTGGCTGGCGTTGCTGCTGCCTGCCATTGTTTTTTTCCCCGGGCTGGTCACCGATGACGTCATTCTGAGCGGGAACGTCGCATTTGTTCTTTATGGGGTGATCCTCGCCGCTGCAACTGCAGGCTGGAAACGCGGCAACTGGTCGTGGTATTACGTCGCCGTGTTGCTAGCATCGGTTTTTAAAGCGCCGTTCCTTGCCCTGCTGGCCTTTCCGATTCTGATAGAAAACGACAAGCGACAATGGGTTGCGTCGCTTACGGTAGCCTGTGGAGGCGTACTGCTGTTTGCCGCGCAGATGAGATTTTGGCCGGCGATGTTTCGCGAGCAACTCTTGAGCCTGCGCTTAGTTTTTGATTGGTTGCATGATTTTGGATATGGTCCAGCCAGCGTTCTGGGTCGCGCTCTGTGGCAGCGCGGAGTGCCTTCCGCGCGCGCGACGGCGATCCTCTACCTGGTTTCAGCCTGCTGGCTTGCGATCGTTCTGTTGTTTCTCGCTAACCGCGTCCGCCGGTGGAATATTCCGCGCGAAAGCTGGGTTCCTATCGCTCTCGTTGGCACGGTTCTGCTGAACCCGCGCATCCAAAAATATGATCTTGCCGCTATCACTATTCCGATGCTGTTGATCGGCTGGCGAGCCCTACGGCTGGGCTGGACTATCTCGCTTGAAAGGGTGTCCGGCAGTTCCTACAACGCGCAGAGCGAACCTCCTTGGAAGCTGATAGCGCTTGCGGCGGGATGCCTGCTGATTCCTAACGTTATTACTGTCGCCGGGCCCGTCTGGTTTCCGAACGAGCTTATGGTCTTGCTGGCGATCTTTGTCATGGGAGTATGGTCGCTCGACCACGCCGTCGCCAAGAGCAGTTGGATGCCGAGCCTCGTGCCGGTGATTGATCCCACCGCGATTCCCGCGCTAGAATAACGAGAATTATTCCCCACGCGGGACCAAAAAATCGGTGGTTCCTCGGTCACGATATTTGCGGATTTTACATCTAACGAAACAATGCTCGACTCCGCCGAATCCAGAACTCATCTGACGGAGAGAGTTCCGCCCGTACTCCCGCGCCCCGCTCACCCCATCGACCTTGCTATCGTCGTTCCTACCTACAACGAGCGCGGAAATGTGCCGGAGTTGATTGCGCGCCTGCAGCGGGTGCTGCGCGGATTCGAATGGGAACTGATATTCGTTGATGACGATTCGCCGGACGGCACGTCGGATTTGATTCGCGAGTATGCGGCCTGCGATCGCCGCGTTCGATTGCTGCACCGCATCGGACGGCGCGGCCTTTCATCCGCCTGCATTGAAGGCATGCTGGCGACGCCTGCGCAATCCATCGCTGTGATGGACGCCGACCTGCAGCATGATGAGACCATTCTGCCGGAGATGGTGGACCGCTTACGGACCGAGAACCTCGATGTGGTCGTGGCCACGCGCAATGGCGAAGGCGGCTGCATGGGCGACTTTGCGCCCGCGCGAGTCAGGCTGAGCAGTCTGGGTAGAAATCTCAGCCGCTTCGTCTGCCGATGCAATGTCAGCGACCCGATGAGTGGTTTTTTCGTAGTTAGCCGCGCCTACTTTCGCGGTGTCGTCGAGCGATTGCAGGAGGGCGGCTTCAAGATTCTCGTAGATATGCTTGCCTCGAGCGACCGCCCCGTACGGCTGGGTGAAGTTGGCTATCGTTTCCGCAATCGAACATGGGGCGATAGCAAACTGGACGCGAATGCCGCCGTCGAATGCCTCTTCCTGATCGTCAACAAACTTCTCGGCGGATTCGTGCCGTCTCGATTTGCCGCTTTCGCGCTGGTGGGAGCATCCGGGCTCGCCGTTCATCTCGGCTGTCTTGCATTTCTTTTCCGTGCGGAGCATGTAGGCTTCGATGCTTCGCAAGTGCTCGCCACATACGTGGCGATGACTATCAATTTCTTTCTCAACAATCTCATCACCTATTACGACCGGCGGTTGCGCGGCGCCCGCATGTGGACCGCCTTGGCTATGTTTTGGATCGCCTGCTCATTCGGCGTGCTGGCAAACGTAAGCAGCGCGCACTCGCTGCTGCGCTGGCACATGCCCTGGTATCTCGCAGGATTGGCCGGCGCCGCTGTCAGTTCTGTCTGGAATTATGCTGCCAACCAGATACTTACCTGGCGCCATCGCCACCCCTACAGTTCATCGCCGTCGCCATCTCTGCGCGGAAGCTTTCATTTCACGCTTTCGCCAGCAGAGATAGTCCAGAGCCAGATCGAAACGCTGCCAAAAGAAAACGAAGAACAGGTCGTTGCTTAGAGATTGCGACGTATGCACGAAGAAGAAATGAAGATCGAGTGCCAAATATTGACCGGTAAAAAGGGGATCAGGTTTTTGTCGATTCGTAATCTAGCTCAGCGCGGATTTATTCTCCGCTTCGTCTGGGTCGCCGCGCTGCTCTCGCTCGCAGGCTTGATACTCAGCGCCACGAAAACCGAGCCCTCCGCGTGGCTCACTCCGGGCCGCGCCTGGGACGTTGATATTTATTACCGCGCCATGCAGGCCGTGCGCGCCGGACAGGATCCCTACGCCACTGGACTGGCTCGGCAAATTGCGGCCGAAGCCACCGGACATCACGCCTTCACCTACGTCTATCCGCCGCTGACGCTGCTCGCATTGCGCGCCGCCAATCTTCTACCACTGTGGCTGGCTGCCGCCCTCTACTGGATAAGTTACAGCGCCGCTTTTATTGGGATTGTGTGGGCCGCAACCCAATCCTTCCACCCGCCAGATCGCGACATAATGCAATACGCTGTTCCGCTGGCGATTTTTTTTCCCGGCCTGATGCCGGATGACGTGATCCTCAGTGGCAACATCGCCTACATCTTCTATGGATTAATTTTCACGGCAGCCGTCTTGGGCTGGAGGCGCGGCGTCTGGCGCTGGTTCTATCTCGCCGTTCTGGTCGCAGCTTGTTTCAAGCTTCCATTCCTCACGCTCTTGGCAATCCCGCCGCTGGCGGGCGATAGGCAATGGCTCAAGGCCACGGGAGTGGGCGCAGCGGGCGTCGGCCTTTTTGCCGTGCAGTACTGGCTCTGGCCGGTGCACTTTCGCGAATACCTCCAGAGCGTGAGCCTGCAATTCCAGTTCAATGGCGACTTCGGATTAAGCCCTGCCGGGACTCTTGGCCGCTTCCTCTATGAGCGCGGCCTGCCCTATTCCGCGCCGTCAACCCTAGCGTTCCTGATCTACGGCTCCGCTCTCTGCGCCACGCTCTACGTCTTCAGCATTTTCTACCGCGAGCGACGCATCTCCGCCGAGAGCTGGGTTCCTGTATTGTTGGTCGGAACGATTCTGCTGAATCCGCGCATCATGCAATATGACGCGCACGCCATCGCCCTGCCCATGGCGCTAATCGTCGCGCGCTCCATGGCCTCGCGATCGAAGGCCGGCATCGCCGTAGCTGTATGCGTGCTGCTGTCAATGGTCGCGGGTTTTATGGGCAACACTCCCGCCAGCGTAGATCGCACAAGAAGCATGTTCGTTCTGATCGCAGTCATGGCCCTGGGCTTTCAGCAGTTGGCCATGGAGGCTCGCCGCACGCGGGCCGAGAGTTTGCTCATTCTTCCCGATGTGTCCGCCACATCTGAACCGGCACTGGTTACGGTCGACGCCTATCAAACCGAATCTGGCAACTAGAGATCCGGAAGCTTCTCCAGGCGCAGGGTTTAGCGGCGCCAGCAAAGATTTAGGAGATGGCCGGAAGTCCGAGGCCCGCAGTTCCCGGCATAGAAGGTATTTTCCCTGCCTGCTTCCGGTAGAATAGGAACAAATGTCCAACCGCACTTTTACCCTCGACGAAGCGCAAATGTTGTTGCCGATTTTGGAGTCGCTCCTTAAGCAGGCGATCAACGGCAAGAAATTGATTGAAGACGTGGACAACGAGTTGCAGGAAACGGCACACCGCGTTTTTCTGAACGGTGGCACCATGCTGAACGTCGTTCATCTCGCCCGCCGCAAAGCTGAGCGCGAAAAGGCCATTCGCCGCATCAAAGATGCTCTCGCCGAAATCGATGCCACCGGTGTCCAGGTAAAAGACCTGGATATAGGCTTGCTCGATTTCCCCTGTAAAGTCGAAGGCGAAGTTCTGCTCCTATGCTGGAAGCTAGGCGAGACTGCGATCCAGCACTGGCACAGCACCAGTGAAGGCTTCGCCGGAAGAAAGCCAATTGACACGCGGATCGCCAACGCCGGCAAGAAGCGGGGGAGCAAGAGCTAGCTCTCAGCTGTCACCTGTCAGTTTCCAGTTGTCAGCTCTCTCCGTTAACCCGCAGTCTTGGTTTTTTCTCCGGGAATGCCGTCAGTTGACAAAGTTTTACGCGTCCCCGTTCAAAGCCGCGCGCAAGTTCGTCCGTCTACCTCGTTCCTTGTATTCGAGAACGCTCCCGGCAGTTGTGACTTGTGTGAGCCGAGTAATGACCCTAACCATGTACTATTGGCGATCGAGCGAAGTCCTTGCATTCTGCTAAAATTACGCTATCCGAGGCGAGTTCCTTATGTTGAGTGGCCGCAAACTGGCGTTGACGCTTGTTTTTACGGGGTTGGTAGCAGTAGGCGCTGGGGTCAGCTGCAAGGGATTCTTCGTCAATCCGACTTTGGCCTCGATCACGATTCAGCCGGCCACTCCGTCTGTCCAATTGACGGACACCGTTACCTTACAGGCCTACGGCGTGGACAACGAAAGCCCGCCAGTGGGCAGCTACCTGACCAGCGGTGTGTCCTGGTCGAGCAGCGACCCAACGGTTGCACAGATCACCGGCGCTTGCGCAACCGCACCGTGCGGCACCGTTTCGCTGCAGGGGGTCACCATCGGCACCTCGACGATTACCGCCAGCTCTGAGAGCGTCACCAACACCACTACCATCACAGTGTTTATCAGCGTTTCGTCGATGACGATATCGCCCACATCCCAATCCCTATCGACGCTTGGCGCGACCACCCCCGATCCCTTTATCGTAACGGTCAACGGTACCACCGATGTAAGTAGCTCGGCGACTCTTACGGCGTATCTCAACGGGACGGCGTCTCCCGACATCAACTGCACCTACTCGACCTCGAACCCCACTGGCGGCGCTGGCGGCGCCGGTATTTATTGCGCGGGCGATGGTTCGGAGGGCACTGGCACCTATCAGCTGATTGCCACCTACACGGGTACGACCATTACGGCCACGGCCACGCTGAACGTCCAGTAAGAGTGCCGAGCGCCGGCAACGTTCAGACCGTAGAGACCCGCGTGCACGGTTTTGCAACAAATGAGCTGCGTTCGCGAGCCCTCCTGTCGCCCGCCGAGAGGTACGCGCCTTTTCATCACAAAACCCGTGTGAGCCCCATCACATCCCTCTGACTCGCCGTGCGCGATAATAGCGGCGAAAACAGGCTCGCGCTATATTGGTTAGCGAGCCCGTGAAACGCTTTCTCTGTCGCCCCTCACTGTCCGCCATAACATCATTAGTCGTAATCTCTGCCCTCGCGCTGCTCTCAGCCTGCAATCGCGGCGGCAATCGCGTGCTCGAAGTTGCCTACGTTTCCGGAGTGCAAGCCATCCTTCGTGACCGCGTCGCAGCGGTCTATGAAAAAGCCGGAGTCGTAAAGAATGGTGAGCGCGTTGAAGTGCTCGATCACGACCGCCGCTTCGTGAAAGTGCGCACTGCGAGCGGCGCGACGGGATGGGTCGAGCAGCGCTACCTCGTCGGCCAGGAAGTTTACAATCAGATTCAAAAGCTGACTGCAGACAACCAGAACGATCCCGTGCAGGCCGAAGGCACGACGCGCAATGACACCAATCTGCATGTCGAACCCGGACGCGACGCAGAACACCTCTATCAGATTTCGTCCGGCGAAAAGCTGGCGCTGCTGAAGCGAGGCACAGCCGAAAAGGCGGGATCGGCTGCTCCGCCGCCGCGCCCCGCTAAAACAGCCAGCAATAAAAAAGAAGACGAGAAGAAGCCGATTCCTGTCGTCGAAGACTGGTGGCTAGTGCGCGACTCGCACAGCCGCGTCGGCTGGGTGCTCGGACGCATGATCGACCTCGACGTCCCGCTCGAGGTTGCGCAATACGCCGAGGGCCAGCGCATCGTAGCCTTCTTCGTGCTCGATCAGGTTCAGGACGGAGAAAAGAAGGTGCCGCAATATCTGACCGTGCTTACCGAACCGAAGGACGGCCTGCCATTTGACTTCAACCAGATTCGCGTCTTCACCTGGAACGTGAAACGCCATCGCTATGAAACCGCCTATCGCGAGCGCATCCAGGGAGTGCTGCCGGTGGCCGTGTCACAAGAGAATTTCGAAAAAGAAGGCACTCTGCCTGTTTTCATGATTCGAGTGAAAGGCGACGACGGCAAAGTGAGCGAGCGCAAATACAAACTTAATACTCCAATCGTGCGCCGAGTACTCGCGCCGGGAGAAGAGCCAGTGCGTTCAACCGCGAAGCATGCAAAGCGTCGACAGCGATAAGGGTGAGTCACCGCCGAGACGCCGAGAGGAGAGCAGAAAAAGCAGGTCCTTCGCTCCGCTCAGGATGATAACTCTTGTGTATAGATTTCTGCGCGCTCGGCGACTCGGCGGTGAAAGTCAACTGTAGAAATCGGCGATGCTCTCGACCACTCGCCCAATCTCAGCCTCGGTCAACTCCGGGAACATGGGCAGCGCCAACACCTCGCGCGCAGCCAGTTCTGAAATGTGCATGTCTCCGACCGTCAACCCGAGATAAGAAAAAACCGGCTGCAGATGCAGCGGCAGTGGATAGTAGATTTCCGAGCCAATTTTTCTTTCCGCGAGAAATTGCCGCAGCTCGTCACGCCGCTGTGCGCGAATTACATACTGATGGAATACGTGCTTCGCCTGCGGACTCCGCGCAAGCAAACGCACCGGCGTAGCGCTTTGCTCAGACGCCTCAGTCGAATTCTCAAGGGAAGCGAGTCCGGAAGCGGCAAACAGACGATCGTAGATCGCGGCATGTTGCCGCCGTTTCTCATTCCATTCGGCAATGTGGGTAAGCTTCACGCGCAGCACGGCTGCTTGAATGGCGTCCATCCGGCCATTCCAGCCAAACTCATCATGGTAATAGCGCTGCGGACTGCCATGGTTGCGCAATCGCCGCATGTGCTCAGCCATCCGCAGAGAGGTCGTCGTGACGATTCCCGCATCTCCGTAGGCGCTGAGATTCTTGGTGGGATAAAAGCTGAACGCGGCAGTCGCGCCGAGTGATCCCGCTCCCCGACCATTCCATTCCGCGCCGATTGCTTGAGCCGCATCCTCGACAATCGCAACTTCGAACTCTTCGGCAATGCGGCCGAAGCAATCCATATCGGCGCATTGCCCGTAAAGATGGACGGGAAGAACCGCACTAATATTCTCAGCCTTCGAGGCCGAGGCCGCTCGCTCGCGAAGGCGTCGGCTTTGAATCTCTTTAATGACGAGCGCAGGGTCGAGATTCAATGTGCTGGAATCGACGTCGACGAAGATCGGAGTAGCGCCCGCGCGCACAATCGCGCTGGCTGAGGCAAAGAAGCTGAATGCGGTGGTGATGACCGAGTCCCCAGGCTTCACGCCGGCGGCGATCAGCGCCAGCCACAGCGCCTCGGTTCCGGATGCGCAGCCGACGGCGTGACTCGCTCCAGTCAAAGCGGCGATCTCGCTTTCCAGCGCCTCAACTTCCGGCCCAAGAATGAAATGTTGCGAATCGCATACACGCGCGATGGCCGCCAGCACCTCTTCGCGGATGCCCTCATACTGCCGCCGCAAGTCGAGCAGTGGAACCCCCTCGGGCGATGCCGTAGTCGGAGTGGTGCTCGCCGGTGTTGAGCGGGGCTTCACGCGAGTGAGATTCTAGCAGGCTGCATCGCCCGAGGAATAATGTGTGTCGAACAGCCGTCCGATCACAAAGGACGCGGAGATTTCCACTCTCTCAACGGCGGGCCTTGCGATTGAGGATCTGTGGACTAGCTGGCCGCGGCCCAACACCAGACAGGTACTGAGCCCAATCCGCCATGTCGGAACGGAGCCGGTCGAGATCAAATTCGGGAAACGAATCGTCTGCCCCGTCCAGGTTGCGCAAAGCACGCTCAAGAACCGAGCGCGCGCCCACGGGGTTGCGCTTCAACTCGTGGTGAAAGGCGACTGCCAGTTGCACCATGCCCTGGACATGGCGGCGGAGATATTGACGTGGGAAGCGCCCCCCGGCCCCATCTCCAGGCAGGCTGCGCCACACGTCCTCAAGAACTTCATGAGCGTCAAAGAAGCGCGCGCGATTGAACAGATCGACACCTCTAAGAAAGTCATCGTTTTTCGGCAGCATGAAGCGGCAAGGCTTCCATCAATATACATATTTCCATACATAAATCGATCATCTCCATCCCGAAAATTGTAGAGTATTTAGATGGATGATTTATGTCATTGAAAAATATGATAGTTAAATGTGTTGCTTCTTGGAATTGTGATTGCCTATAGGTTTCTAGTCATCCTTTGAGAATTCCTCAGGTAAGGGCCGCTGTTGGGGCGGTCCCTGAGCCACAAAGCAGCCTTAACCAACTTGTAGTTTTTCGAGTTAAATAGGAGAAGGTCAAATGGTATCCAAGTTTCGCGCCACTTGCAGTCGTCTTGTGCTCGCACTCGTCGTCATAAGTCTTTGCGTTGGGGGCTCTGCCCAGGTCTCCAAGGGTTCCATCTCAGGCACCATAGTGGATGCCACCGGCGCGATCGTTAGTGGCGCTGAAGTAAAGGCTACCAGCGTGGAGACTAACCAGGTCGCCACAACGAAGAGCGACGATTCGGGCCTGTTTAAGCTGCCGCTGCTGCCCATCGGTTCCTATCGCGTGGAAGTTTCGCGCGAGGGCTTCCGCAAGGCCTCCCTGGCGGGGATTGGCGTGACGCCTGGTGTCGATACCGGACTTGGAAGTATTAAGCTCGAGATTGGATCGGTTGCCGAAACGGTCGAGGTCACGGCTGCTACGCCCCTGATCGAGACGACGCAGGCGCAGGTCACGACCACATTCGACCAACTCGATTTGGCCAGCAACGCTGGTCTCACAGGGAACCAGGGTCTGGACATGCTGGCACCGCTGCTGCCGGGCGTGAGTGCCAGCCGCGACGGAAATCGGGCCAACACGAATGGCACGGGCTTTACAGTGAATGGCCTTCGCGGTCGCAGTAACGACCAGCAAATCGACGGACAGTACAATAACGACAATTCGGTGACGGGACCGGCGATTTTTGTGGGAGATACCGAGTTCGTGGATCAATACCAGATCACCACCAATAACTTTGGAGCGGAATACGGGCGCAACGCCGGCTCTGTGGTCAATATCAGCACCAAATCAGGCAGTAATGTGTGGCACGGATCGGTTTATGGAACGGAGAGTAACTCCGTGCTGACGACGTTGACCAATCAGGAGAAAAACAACGTCTGGGGGGAGGGTTTATTGAAGCCGCCGCACTTTAACGACGAATTTGCCGGCGCTACCATCGGTGGTCCCTGGGTTAAGAACAAGATTTTCTTCTTTGGCGGTTTCGACCAGGAAATCATATTCCAAAAGGGTGTACTTGCGAGCGGTGATTTGACCCCTGATCCGACTGGAGTGGCGGAGTTATCCGGGTGCTATCCGGGTAGTTCGAGCGTCGCTGCGTTGCAAGGCTACGGTCCGTTCGCAGTCGGCGGGGGTAATCCGACGATCTTGGGGGCGCCCCAGATCAAGAATTATCCTAGCAATGGCTATCCGGGTTTTGTTCCAAATGATGGCGGTACGGGGTGTAACGTAGAGGAGACTGGCGTGCAGCGTACTCTGGGAGACGGTGCCCACATCTACAACTGGATATCCCGTCTTGACGTAACAGGGGCCAAAGACACCGTCTATGTGCGCTACATATTTCAGAAACAGACCAACTTTAACGTGGACGAAGGACAGGGGCCGGCCGGATATCCCGTGAATGTTCCGGATCTGGCCCAAGATCTGGGGCTTAGCTGGACCCATAAAATCTCGGACCGTATGCTAAATGAATTCCGAGCCAGCGTCGGTCGTCAAAATGTTCAATTCGGAGGCAACGGCATTGGGAACACAGTTCCGTTGGACAGCGGTGTATTGAATGGATTGGCGAATATTTCATTTTCAACGCCCGGGTTGCTAGGTTACGGTCCGAGTACATCCTTTCCGCAAGGCCGCATCGTAAATTCCGATCAAATACAAGACAACTGGAGCTATGTGCGGGGCAAACACCAGTTCAAGGCGGGATTCAACTACACGTATCAGAAGTCGCCAAACGTGTTTCTTCCCAACGGCAACGGTGCATTCCAGTATACGGATTGGGGTACCTACGCAGCCAATGTTGCTAACTTCACCTCAATCACGTTGGGAACTCCCAAGTTGGATTTTCTTGAGCACGACAGTTTCTTCTATTTCGGGGATGACTGGAAGATTAGTACTCATCTAACGCTGAATCTAGGACTGACCTACTCTTATTACGGCCAGCCTGCTAACCTATTTACTAAAAACGATACAAGGCAACAGAACAGCAGCGAGCCTTTTTGGGATCCCACCTTGCCCGCGTCTGTGACCATATTCCCCAGCCTGCCTGCTCCCAAGAACAGTTGGGGACCAAACATAGGCTTTGCCTACGCAGTAGGAAACGGCGGGCGGTTGATGGGTGATAACAAAACCGTTTTCCGCGGTGGTTACAGACTGGCCTACGATCCGCCGTACTACAACGTCTACCTCAATATCGCGAGCTCGGCGCCGCAGGTTCTGGCACAGACGATTGTGCCAGGACAACCGCTTCTGGCAGCCCCTTTGGGCCCAGCAAACCGGGCCGAACTCGCGCCGTTCCTGACGCTGGGCGTGTCCGATCCGCGCACGTTCAATCAAACGTCGGTCGCACCCAATTTCAAACCTGATCGGGTGAGTTCTTGGTCGTTCGGAATCCAGAGAGAACTGGGTACGCACGCTGCGGCTGAAGTCCGCTACGTCGGCAACCACGCAGATAACCAGTTTCAGTCCATCAACGGCAACCCGTATCTTGGTTGCGGCGACCCGGGGTGCGTCAATCCAATTACGCTCGGGGGCGAGCAGCCAGGGTTGGCGGACGGAATTGCTGCGGGAACTTTCAAGTCCAGCCTGCTACCGGCAAGAGACATTCCTTGCTCCGCGGCCGACGCGGCTGTGCCGACGGCCGTGGGTCGCGAGAACTGCAACGAGGGTGTCGTTCGAGAACGCACCAATACCGGCTACTCGGACTACAACGGGCTGCAGATGGAATTCCGCACGACTAACCTCTTTAACCAACTGACTATGAGGACGACTTACACGTGGAGTAAAGCGACAGATAATACCAGCGAGATTTTTGGCTCCTTTGGCGGTGCCAATACGGTCGCGTTCTCGCAGGACCCGCTCAACAACACCAGCGCAGAACATGGCATCTCGGGTCAGAATTTCCCTAACAGTTGGACGCTTTCGTTCAACGAGGCCATACCGGTTTTCAGATCACAGCGCGGCATCCTCGGGCACGCATTTGGCGGGTGGTCGGTAGCGGGCACCTACATTTTGCAATCCGGGCAGGCTTATACTCCGGTAGAATTCTTCTCGGCTTACGCACTTAGCCCATATGACGCAAGTGATGTTTTTCACTTCCTGGCGGCGTTTAACTCGGGTTCGGATACAGCGAGGCCGTTCATAAGTAATGTTTCGGCGCCCCCTGCAGCGATCGGGGTCTACGCGGCCGACGCGTGTGGCCTCTTCGGGAACCCAACTGTTTGTGCCGCTCCAGCCAACGCGCTATATGACTATACGGCACTGAATGCGAGTGGGGGAGCCACCGCCAACACAGTCACGCCTAGTCAGGAACACTTCATTTTGAACGCATTTGAGGCGCAGACCATCAACGGCACACCCTACGGTACCGCTGCCCGCAACAGCCTGCGCGATTATAAGACCAACAACGCCAACATCCAGATTGCGAAGACTTCCAATTGGGGCGAGCGAGTACGCATTGTCTGGCAAATGAGCCTGGTCAACGCGTTTAATCACCCGAACTACGGCGGCCCATTAAGCGGAAGCTTAGGTATCGACCCATTCGTAGAGGATGCCGGCCTCGTGGCTCTCGGCACCGGCTTTGCGAATCCGGCCGTGCAGGGTGGCGGCAACCGGACGATCCGGTTCGGCTTGAGGGTGTCGTTCTAGGAAGAAATGATTCCTTGACTTGGCCGGCCCATTTGATTCTGGGTCGGCTTTTTTTCTGGGGGATGATTCTGGTGTCGGGCCCCAGCCAGACTCAGTCGCCGGTTGCCCCGTTCATTTGCTCTTACCTCGCTCCTTCTTAGCGTCGTCGCTCCTGCCAGCATGCTCGTACGCGTCGGCCAGGGCTTGATGGGCGGGCGCGAAGGCCGGCAGGCGTCCCGTAGCGATCTCAAGGTGCACAACGGCCGTCTTATATTCGCCAGTCTTTAGCAGAGTCGCGCCAATCTCGTAATGCGCCCAGGCTGAGTCGGGCTGGAGTTCGATGGCGGCATGCAGATGCTTGGCCGCTTCGGCGTACTGTCCTTTGCGGGCGAGGTCGGCTCCCAGCGTATATTGCGCGAGATAGAAGGTGGGGTCGGAGGCGACCACGGACGCGAGCGCTGCGATGGCTCGATCTGGCTTCGACTGGTCGCGCGCCGATGCTGCTTCGATCACTTTGTTAGCGGTCGCGATTTTGTCTTTGGGATCGGTACCTGCGACGGTTGCGGAAGAGCTCGACGACTTCTGCATTCCTATGTATCCAAGCGAAGCCAGCTTCTGCATCTCCGAAGAACTCAGTTCGGCGGAAGGCTTACCGGCGTCAGCATTAAAATGGCGCGTGAAGTTATCGAGTTGCGCTGAAATGGTGTCGAGCGTCGCCTTCGAGCTCTGAGCCAGGTTGTGGGCGGCCCCTGGATCGGCAATTAGATCGTAAAGTTCGGGCTTGGGCGCGCGAATGTAGAGGTATTTGCCGGCGCGCCAGGATTCGAGCACGCTCCAGCCAAAGCCACGTTGCGGAAGATCGGCGCGCGAATAGACGGGCTGGTCGGCCCCTCCGCCTGCTTTGGCGATGCGCAAGAGAGACTGCCCCTGCATCTGCGAGGGCACGGGAATGGCCGCGATTTCAAGCAGCGTTGGAGCGACGTCGACGAGCCTTACTTTGGCGGCTACGTGGGAGCCGGCGGGCTTGGCGGCGGGTTCGACTTGAGGGAGCTTTATGAGCAGCGGAACGTGGATCGTCTCGTCATAGAGAAAAATGCCATGTGTGTCTTCGCCGTGAGCTCCGAGGCTTCGGCCCTGGCTGGCGGCCACGATGATCGCGGTGTTTCCGTAGAGTTTGCGCTGCTGCAAGGCGCTGATCAGCTTGCCGACGGCAGCATCGGCTGCGGTGACGGCCGCACTGTAGGAGGCGCTGGGCGCGTCCGCATCGCTGACGTGAACCCAGAGAAAGAACTGTCCTGGTGCCTGCGCGGTGCGGTCTAGCCAGGCTAATGCGTTTGAGACCACCTCGGAACCGCGCCGCTCAGTGACGGGAAGACGCGAATCCCCAGGAATTGCAGGTCGAAATCCGGCGTCATACGTCATGAAACCCCGGTCGAATCCCTGGGCCAAGCCATTCTGCGGGTCGAGATCAATCGAGCCGACGAAGGCGGCGGTGCGATAGGACTGCGCTTTCAGTTGGTCTGACAGGTAGGCCAGAGATGCAGGCAGCGTGCCGCCGATTTCGCTCATGCCCGTGCTTTGCGGGTAGGCACCGGAGAGAATCGTAGCGTGCGAAACGACGCTGGCGGGCGCCTGGGCGTAGGCATGATCGAAGACGATGCTCTCTGCGGCGAGGCGATCGAGATTGGGAGTGAGCCCACCTTTCGCGCCGAGAAAGCCCATGCGATCGGCGCGCGATGAGTCGAGCGTGATCAGCACCAGGTTCGGCTTGGAGGCGGCGGCGGCGAAAGATATAGAAAAAAGCAACAGGCCCAGGCCGGCGAAGGCCCTTCTTGTCTTTTCAATAATCGGCACGGTAATCATGCTCGTAAGTCTAAAGGCAGCGCCACCAATGATCAAAAACCATGATCAAAAACCAATGATCAAAAACCAAAGAGTGAGTCGGCCCAACGCTCCAGTCTTGACGGGCGGGCATCACCTTGTACAATCTATCTACCTGCTCCTCGGGATCCCCAATCTCGTGGTGATCACGTATCACCACCCATCGTTTGGCTCGAGGTTGGCCTCGACGGCGCGATGGCCCACCGTGAAGCTGGATCAGATTACTTGCAGATTACTTGTAGTGACCGCATCCTCCAGAAAACGCGTTCTCGTATGCCTGCTGGCTCTGTGCGCCACGGGGTTGGGCGCACTGCTTTCTTGCCAGCGCGCTCATGGCGGAGCGGTTGCATCGAAAAAGATGATCATCCTCGGCGTCGACGGGCTTGATCCGGACCTGCTCACCAAGTTTATGGCCGAGGGCAAGATGCCAAACTTTGCGCGACTGGCCGAGGAGGGATCGTTCCGGCGTCTGACGACCAGCATTCCGCCGCAAAGCCCGGTGGCGTGGTCGAACCTGATTACTGGGATGAATGCGGGCGGCCACGGAATCTTTGATTTCATTCACCGCGATCCGAAAACTTTTCAGCTTTATTTTTCTACATCGAAAGTTGAAGGGCCTAAACATAGCTTTCATGTTGGGAGTTGGGTGATTCCGCTGGGCAGCGGATCGGCGGAGCAGTTGCGGCATGGCAAGGCCTTCTGGGAGATTCTCGACGAGCAGAACGTGCCCAATTACGTTTATCGAATTCCGGCAAACTTTCCTCCGATTGCGGCCAAGGGAAAGACGCTCTCCGGTATGGGGACGCCCGATCTGCGCGGGACCTACGGCACGTTTACTTTCTATACGGACGATCCGACCGCGGCGGTGGGCGCAATTGAGGGCGGGGAAGTCGTGCAGGTTGACGTGAAGAACAATCGCGTCGCAACCAACCTGATTGGGCCGGACAATACGTTTCGCAAGAATTCGCCTCCGGCCACGGAGCCGTTTACGGTTGACGTGGATCCCTTGGATGCGGTGGCGCGCATCGGCTTGCAGGATCAGCAGTTTGTTTTGAAAGAAGGCGAGTGGAGCGGATGGGTTCCGGTGGAATTTCAGCTGATGCCGGTGATTGGTAATGTCAAAGGCATCTGCCGTTTTTACCTCAAGCAGACACATCCACGCTTTCAGCTTTACGTATCGCCGATCAATATCGACCCGGAGAATCCGGCGCTGCCTATCTCTACGCCTGCCAGTTATTCGAAGGATCTGGCGAAGCAGATCGGCGAATTCCACACGCAGGGGATTGCCGAAGACACGAAAGCACTCACCGCCGGCGTGCTCGATGACAAAGAATATCTAGAGCAAGCGCATACTGTGCTCGCCGAACATCGGCGGGCGTTCGATGTTGAGTTTCCGAAATTTCACGAAGGTCTGTTCTTCTTTTATTTCTCAAGCCTTGATCTGAACGCGCACATGATGTGGCGGCTGACCGATCCGCAGCATCCGGCCTATGACGCCGCGCTAGCCGCGCAGTATGGGACGGCGCTGGAGGAATTTTATGAGCAGATCGATCAGGTGCTCGGCGAAGTACTGCCGAAGGTCGACAACGATACGACGCTCCTCGTGCTCTCTGACCATGGATTTGCTCCATATCGGCATTCGTTTAACTTGAATACCTGGTTGTTAAACAATGGCTACATCACGATAAAAGAGGGCGCTACCGGCGATCCGAACGCGCCGTTCTCTGACGTAGATTGGAGCCGCACCCGCGCTTACGGGTTGGGGTTAAATGGACTTTATTTGAACATTCGTGGGCGTGAGCGCGAGGGCATCGTCGAACCTGGAGCGCCCGCCGATGCGGTGCTCAATGAAATACGGCAGAAGCTGTTGGATGTACGCGATCCGAAGGACGGTTCGCAGGTGATTACGCGAATCGATTTTGCGAGCGAGGCCTATCAAGGTCCGTATGCGGATACCGGGCCGGATGCACTGGTCGGTTATAACCGCGGCTATCGCGCGGGATGGAAGACAATCTTGGGAGCGTTTCCACCGGATGTGCTCGAAGACAACACGAATGCGTGGAGCGGCGACCATTGTATGGACTTCACGAAAGTGCCGGGAGTGCTGTTGAGCAACCGCAAGATTGACGCGCAGGCTCCGGCGTTGACGGATATTGCACCTACGATTCTGTCGGAATTCGGGATCGCAAAAACCAAGGATATGATGGGGCAGTCGGTGTTTCACTCGCGATAAAGCGCGCTAAAAACACAAACGGGAGAAATCATGTTTGGTTCACACAAAGTGAAGATCCAAGGCGAACTGCTGGAGAAGGTGAAGCAATGTTCGGATGCGGCGGGATACGAATCGATTGATGAGTTCGTCATCCACATGCTGGAAAAGGAAACCAAGAAAATTCTGCCGGACGAAAGCAACACGTCTAAAGAAGAGATACAAAAACGCCTGCGCGGGTTAGGGTACATCGAGTAGCTTGGCGGCTCTATCCAACCCGACGAGAATGTATGCGGCTGCCATCGCTGCTTTCTCCTGGCTGACCAGTCCGCTGGCGATTGTGACGGCGCTTTCGCTGGTGGTCGGGTTGGTGATGGTGGTTTTATTCGGCTACACGTCCGATCAAAAAGCGATTGGCATTGCCAAGGATCAACTCAAAGCCCACCTGCTGGCGGTACGGCTTTATCGCGATCAGATTCCGGTGGTGATGGGGTCTTATGGCAAGATTCTGCGCGGCACTGGGCGATATTTGAAGCTCGCATTCGAGCCGCTGCTCTATGTCATTGTTCCGATCACTTTGTTGATGGTAGAGGTCGATCGTTATCTGGGGCAAACTCCGATTGCCGTGAACGCTCCGTTTCTGCTGACGGTGCACTTCGATGGACACAAGGGCGGAATCGCCAATATTGGTAACGAGGACACTAATACCAGCGATGCTCTGAGCAACGCGACGCTCGAACTGCCGCCTGAAATTTCAACGACTGCGCCCCCGGTGCACATTGTGGCGGAGAATGAGGTTGTCTGGCGATTAGCCGGAGCGAAAGATGGCAACTATACGTTGAAGATCAGCGGCAATGGACCGAGCGTGGGGAAAGCGGTTTGCATTGGCGGCGTTCTGCCGCGAATCTCGACGGTCCGCTTACGCGGGAAATTTTGGGAGCGGATGTTCTCGTCGGCGGAGCCTGCGATACCGCAGGATAGTTCGATTGAATCGATATCGATCAATTATCCGGACCGAGATATCTCAGTCGCGGGTTATGCGATGAACTGGATTTGGATGTTTTTCATCTTGTCGATGGTGGCCGGATTTGTCTTCAAGGAGCTTTTGGGGATTCAGATATGAAAAAATCGTGTGGAGCGGACACTCCTGTCCGCTTGTCGGCATTGGCTATCAAGTTGAAGGAGAGCCGTGGATGCCTGTCAGTTCACGGCCTGCGCCGGCCTTTCGCGGGCAAGAGTGCCCGCTCCACACGATTGTTGCTGATTGCTTTGATTCTTCTACCTGCCCTTGCTCATGCGTACGCCGGGCCAGGCGCCGGATTTGCCGTGCTCTCGTCGTTCTGGGCGATCTTCGTTGCCTTTCTCTATTCGTTTTATGCGCTGATGACTTGGCCGTTTCGGCAGTTGTTTCGTTTCTTGCGGCGGAGAAACGCCTATGGCAAGGCGACGTTTGAGCGAGCGGTGATTTTAGGATTCGACGGCATGGATCCGGAACTCGCCGATCGCTTTATGAAAGAAGGCAGGCTGCCGAATCTGGCGAAACTTCGCGACAAAGGAACCTTCAGCAAACTGCGCACTACGTTTCCGGCGATTTCTCCGGTGGCCTGGTCGACGTTTATGACGGGAGTGAATCCGGGGAAGCACAACATCTACGATTTCCTGGCGTGCGATAGGAATACTTACCTGCCCTACCTTTCGTCGGCTGAGATCAAGGCGCCGAAGCATCACATCAAGATTGGCAAGTATTCCATCCCGTTTGGCAAGACCGAGATCAAGGCGATGCGGAAGGGCACGCCGTTTTGGCATTGGCTTGGCGACGCGGGGATTTTTAGTTCGGTGATTCGTGTTCCGGTCACATTTCCGCCAGAAAAATTTCAGGGCGTATTGCTCTCCGGGATGTGCGTGCCCGATCTTAAGGGCAGCCAGGGCACTTTTTGTTTTTGTACGACTCGTGCTTCGAACGACAAATTTCGCGAGGGTGGAGTGCGCGTGCCCATCGAGCGCAAGAACGGCATTTGCCGATCCTATGTTCCGGGGCCGGATAATCCAGTGAAGGAAAATGCCGGCGAAGTCCGGATGGAATTTGAATTCAAGCCAGATGCAGCATCAAAGCAGGCGCGTTTCACGGTAGGCTCAGAGAAATTTACGCTCAAGGTCGGAGAATATTCGGAGTGGATCACCGCTGAATTCAAGGCTGGCATGGGCTTTACGGCGCATGGCATCTGCCGTTTCTATCTCAAGGAACTTTCGCCGGAGGTCGAAGTGTATGTGACGCCGGTGAATATCGATCCCGGGCATCCCGATCTGCCCATCTCGCACCCGGTCACGTATTCAATTTATTTGGCGAAGCTTTTTGGGCCGTATGCCACGCTTGGACTGGCGGAAGATACGTGGGCGCTGAACGAACACGTACTCGATGACGACGCCTTCTTGGCGCAGGCTTATGGCAATCACGAAGACCGCGAGCGCATGCTTTTTGACGCTCTCGATAAAACTAAGCAAGGCCTGTGCACCTGCGTCTTCGACACCACCGACCGCATCCAGCACATGTTCTGGCGCTATCTGGAAGATGATCATCCGGCGGCGCGCGATGTGCCGCATAGCGAACATCCGCAAGTAATTCAGGATCTTTATGAGCGCATGGATCGGCTGATCGGTCGCGTGATGGGAAAAGTTGATGAAGACACGCTGCTGATGGTCATCTCCGATCACGGATTCAAGTCGTTTTCGCGCTGCATGAATGTGAATGCCTGGCTGCATCAGAAGGGATATCTCGCGCTCAAAGAAGGAAAGACGGAAAGCGGCGACTGGTTCGAAGATGTAGATTGGTCACGCACGCGCGCTTACACGATGGGACTCAACGGTCTCTACTTGAATATCAAGGGACGAGAGAAGCAAGGAATTGTCGACCCCTCGGACACGGAAGCGTTGAAAGCCGAGTTGCAGAACGGCCTGAATGGTCTGCTAGACCCGGCTTCCGGCGCGGTCGGAATCACTGGCGTGTTTATTGCCGATAATGTTTATCGCGGTCCTTATACGGAGAATTCTCCAGACCTGATCGTTGGCTACGGCGCGGGCTATCGCGCTTCATGGGATTCGGTGATGGGTAAAGTAACGTCGCAAATCTTTGAGGACAACATCAAGGCTTGGAGCGGGGACCACTGCATCGATCCGCGGTTGGTTCCGGGCGTTCTATTTTCGAGTCACAAGTTTATAGAGGAAAAGCCGGCGATTGTTGATATCGCGCCTACGATTTTAAAACTGTTTGGGCTTACGCTTCCGTCACACTTCGACGGCAAACCGTGGACGCTGGCGACGAAGGCGACTCCGGTCACACCTGCGTCTTAGCTCCGGCGGAGTTTGTCCGCAGTTTCATGCCCGCCAGCACCCCTCGCATATAAGCGAAACTCTCAACCACTCCCGGCATCGGATCGTCCGCATGAATTTCATACTCCAGATCGACCCAGCCCTTGTACTTGACGGCCAAGAGGGCTTCAAACATTTCGCGCACCGGCATCATGCCTTCTCCCACCGCGACCTGACTCTCTTTCTCGTGGAAGTCCGCGAGATCTTTCATGTGTACATTGAAGAGTCTCGCGCCCGTTTCGTGGATCGCCTGCACCAAGTCCGTCCCCGCACGGACCGCGTGCCCGACGTCAATGCAGCAGCCCATTCGCGCGTCCATATTCTTCACCGCCTTCAGCACATCCAGTGGCGACGGCCATAACTTATCTTCTGGTCCGTGATTGTGAATCGCGATGCGAATGTCATACTCCTTTACGAACTTTTCAATTCGCGGCAAGGTTTCGACTGCCGGGTCTCCAGCCACAATTACGTTGATGCCGGCTCGCTTGCAGTATTCGAACTTGCTCCGTATGTCAGCATCTTCATCCTTGGGAAAATAAATCGCTCCAGCGGCGTGGAGAGTGATGCCGGCCGCAGCGTAGTCCGAAAGCGCGGCTGCTTCCTGTTCTGGGTCGAGGGGAAGATGATCTTTGACGTCCTTCGCGTTCAAGGCGGCGACCTTAAGCTGCTTCATGAAGCCGATCAACTGCGCGCGAGTGAAGTTACGGAACGTATAACTCGCGAGCCCCAACCGAATCGGCAGCGCCTCTTCGGCAGATGGCTTTTCATTGCGTGATGCCAGGGATGAAGATGAGCCCAAGGTGGCAATCGGAGCAGCTAACGCCACGGTAGCTAGCGTTCCCGAGCGAACGAAATCCCGGCGAGACAGTCTTCCGTCCCTAGACATGCGGCTCCCAGCCTTTCTCGTATTCCCGCGCCCACATCTTCATCGCGTCCTCGTCGTTTTGGATTCGACCGGAGGTCGCATCAAGATGCAGCTCGCGCTTGACCTCCCACGCAATATTCGAAAGCAGCAGCATCGTGACCGAAATATTACCGACATTAATCGGCGCGTTGAGCTTCTCGCCTTTGCGGATTCCTGCGATGAAGTTCGCGAAGTGCGCATCGGTCATCGAGTCGCGCCCGACCAAGTCGGCGACTGAAGCCGCTATACCCGCCTTCACTTCGCTCTTCTTGTTCCCTTTGAGGTCATAAATCTCGTAGCCGCCGCGATCGATGAGCGCCGTGCCCTCCGTTCCCATGATCGTCGCACCACGATCGCGGCCATAAAATTTCATCCCCTGGCAACTCTTGCCCTCCCACGAAATCATCTTGTCTTCGTATTCAAAGCTGGTCATCAGTGTGTCGTAAAATTGCCAGTCATCTTTGAAGTGGAATCGGCCGCCCGATGAAGTAACTCGCTGCGGATAGTCCACGCCCAGCGCCCATCGGCATACATCCACCTCGTGCGTGCCGTTGTTGAGCGACTCCCCCGTCCCATAAATCTTGAACCAGTGCCAGTTATACGGATGTATGTTATCCCGATAAGGCTGGCGAGGCGCGGGCCCCTGCCACAAATCCCAATCAAGCTGCGGCGGCACCGGTATTTCTTTTCCTATGCCGATCGACTTCCTCGTATTCGAGTACCATGCCTTTGCGAAATATGGTCGACCGATGATGCCGTCGTGAATCTTGTCGACAATCTCAATCGTGTGAGCCGACGATCTCTGCTGCGTGCCAAGTTGCACCAGCTTTTGATACTTCTGTTGCGTCTGCACTAGCATCTCTCCCTCTGCGGGATTGTGGCTGCTCGGCTTCTCCAAATAAACATGCTTGCCCGCTCGCAGCGCCGCAATGGCCATCGGTGTATGCCAATGTTCAGGAGTAGCAATCGTGATCGCGTCAACATCCTTCACTTCGAGAATTCGCCGAAAGTCTTTTTCGCTCACCGGAGCCTCACCCATCTCCTGCTGCGTCTTTTCGGCAAACTTGGCCAGAATATTGTTATCAACATCGCAGACATGCGAGATGCGAGCTGCACTTCTGTTCGCCTTAATAGAAGCAAGATGCGCGTAGGCTCGCCCGTTCAGCCCAATCACCGCAAAATTAACTCGCTCATTCGCTCCGAGAATCTGGCCATAACTTTTTGCCGTAGTTCCTAGCGCCAGTCCCGCAGTACCTACGGCGAGCGCATCGAGAAATTCACGTCGTGTAACCATTGGTGTCTCCTTTAAACGAATCAACACTCCTGATCAGCAGGAAATTCCAGCCCTCGTCAGGGCCTTCTTGAGCCCATTCATGCTAACCCGTGTCGACGCTTCAGGCGTGCCCGCGCCTCGCCAATGCGTTTCGAGGCTCAAGCCGTTGTGGAAACCGTCGCGCTGCAAAGCTTGCAACTGTCCGACCCAGTCCACGATGCCTGCGCCTACCGGAGCCCAATCATATTTGTTAACGTGTTTGCGCACGGCGTCTTTGCAGTGGCAATGTCCAACGCGCTCTTTGGGCAGCGCATTGTAGCCGGTTGGATAGGGCGTGCTGCCGAGGGCAGCGGCATTGCCCGGATCCCAGTTCAACATGAGGTTCTGGTTTGGAATCGCCTGGAGCACGGCAGCTGCCTCTTCGCCCGTCGCTGTATTGCACGACATTTCGTTCTCGAGCAGAAGCACGATGTTGTCTTTGGCACAACGTTCCGCCGCTTGCCGCAACCTCGTATTGATCGCCTCGCGATAAGGCTTTTGATCATCGAGCCGCCAAAAATCGAAGCAGCGAATCCTGTCCGTATCGAAGGATTTCGCGAGCGTGATGCAATGCTCAAGCAGTTTGTCTTGCGCACTGGCGTCGAAGTCCGCATGAAACTGATCTCGTGTTTCACTCTGCGGCGACCGCGGAGCTCCCGGCCAATCAGTCTTGAACAGCGGGCTGGCAATATCCGTGACTCGCAGTTTGTGTTCGGTAAGAATCTTCCGCGCCTCGTCAATGTGTTTCGCATCCAGTTCAGTCACATTCTTATTCCACATCGAACGCAGCTCAATCCAACTCAATCCGAAATCGACGGAGACGATCTGACACGCCTTCTCGAAATCCTGTGTAATCTCGTCATTAATTACGGCGAGACGAAACGGACAACGACCGACTGTCGACATCGGATCAATCAGTAATGACGCGGCTTTGGTGACCGGCGTCACCGCCGCTGCGAATCCAGCCAGCCCCAATCTCGCAAGCACTGCGCGCCGTGTATGCATCATGCCAGCAACCTCCGCTTTACCAAAGATAGTTCAGCCATTCCATTATCTTCATGCGGGTAGTTCCACTTGTCGAGTGTGCGAGTAGAGTCGCCTTTTCTCCTAGACGTAAATCATAGATCACACTCTTCCCGGCGGGAAGCGCCGATCTAGCGTTAGGTATCCATTCGGAACTCGATTGCCGGTTGTTTCACGGACTTGAACGAGTTATCTTGTCCGTGAGTTCTGTATGCGCCGGGGAACCTCCAACATAGATGTTGAAATCGCCGGCGTTGACTGTCCATTCGTGATTCTTCCAGGTTGTAGCAGGCGAAAGCGCGGCGATCGAGCGGGGCGGAAACGTGGCGAGTTTCGCCTGGGGTTGAGTTGAACCTTCGCGAAGCCTTTCAAATCTTTGACGGGTCGCGGATTGGCAGGATGCAGTTCGCCGACGGTGATTTACATCGGGATCAAATCGGGGACGAGAGCGATGAATCCAACCGCAAGAAATAGTTTGCTTGCTCTGGTAATGAAGGGGATCTTTGTATCCCTGTTGTTTTCAGTCAATCCGCTGTTCGCGATTTCCTATTACGCAGCGCGCCTCGACGACTCAAAAGCGATTTACTTCACGCCAGACAATTTCGCGGTGAAGGGCGACGGCGTTGCGGACGATTCTGCCGCTTTGCAAGAGGCTATTAATAAGGTTCAGGAGAAAACGAACCAGGGAATTTTGTTCATTCCGTCGGGCCGTTACCGTGTAACCAAGACCATCTATATCTGGCCAGGAATTCGGTTGATTGGTTTCGGGACGACGCGGCCGTTGCTGCTTCTCGCCGCAAACACGGCGGGATTTCAGCACGTCCCCACCTATATGGTGTTCTTTGCGGGCCGTCGGCCGAGTGCAGGCGGCACGGTGCCCGATGCGTCTCCGGGCACATTTTATTCGGCGATCAGCAATATCGACTTTGACATACAAGATGGAAATCCGGGCGCGGTTGGCGTACGCGCGCACTACGCTCAGCACTGCTTTCTCGCGCATATCGACTTTCACATTGGCTCAGGGCTAGCCGGAATTCACGATGGCGGCAACGTCGCGCAAGACGTGCATTTCTACGGGGGTCAGTACGGCATCTGGACGCGCAAGCCGTCGCCCGGATGGCAATTCACAATCATCGACGCGACGTTTGAGGGGCAGCGCGAAGCAGCCATCCGCGAGCACGAAGCCGGGCTTACGCTCATCCGTCCTCAATTCAAGAATGTTCCAACGGCGATTTCCATCGATCCCCACTACTCGGACGAGTTATGGATCAAAGATGGTCGCATGGAGAATGTGAGCGGCCCCGCCGTCGTTATCAGCAACGAGAAAAATGCGCGAACCGAGATCAACATGGAGAATGTTGCCTGCGCCAATGTTCCCCTCTTCGCTTCTTATCGCGACAGCGGCAGGTTTGTATCCGGTCCGGCAAAGATTTACGAAGTGCAAACCTTCTCGCATGGCCTCCATTATGAAGACATGGGCGTAGTTCCCGCTATTGAAGATGTCTTTACGACGACGACACTGAATGCCTTACCTAAACCTATCCCATCCGATATCTTGGATCTCCCTCCGATCGAAACCTGGGTCAACATCCGGACTCTTGGTGCGGCCGGCGATGGCGTGACAGATGACACGGAAGCGCTTCGGAAGGCCATTGCGCAGCATCGGGCGATTTACTTTCCGTCGGGACAATATCGTGTGACCGACACTGTCTCGCTCCGGACGGATACGGTTCTCATCGGCCTCCAACCAAGCGTTACGCGAATATTGCTTGCGGATTCGACTCCGGCCTTTCAAGGTATCGGCAGCCCCAAGCCGCTGCTCGAAACTCCCAGGGGAGGAACGAATATTGTGACCGGCATCGGACTCTACACTAATGGAGTCAATCCGCGCGCGGTAGCCGCGAAGTGGGCAGCGGGCAAGGATTCGATGATGAACGACGTGCGTTTCCTGGGCGGTCACGGCACCGTCGATCCAAACGCTAGCGCGGAGGAAAGTGCGAAAGGTTGGAAGCTCATCTATAACGATACTCATACCGCCGATCCCGATCCGCGGCGGCGCTGGGACTCACAGTATCCAAGCCTCTGGATTACTGGCGGCGGCACTTTCCTCGACATCTGGACTCCGAGCACATTCGCGCAGGCGGGCCTGCTTATCTCTAACACATCTACTGAAGGAAGAATTTATCAGCTATCTAGCGAGCATCACGTTCGCAACGAGGTGATTCTCGACCACGCGTCGAACTGGCAGATCTATGCTCTGCAAACCGAAGAAGAGCGCGGCGAGAGCGGCTTAGCGCTACCGCTCGATATTCGAGATTCGAGCAACATTACTTTTGCGAATTTGCACATGTATCGCGTCGTGAGTAGTTATCAGCCGTTTCCGACTGCGGTCACAGTCAGGAACTCACGAGACATAAGCTTTCGCAACTTACATTGCTATAGCGATAGCAAAGTATCGTTTGATAACTCGCTTGTCGATCAAGGTAATAACATCGAGTTACGACAACGCGAATTTGCTTGGCTGACGATTTCTGGCCACACTCCGCAAAAACATGCCACCGATTCCTCGCCGATTCTGGAGCAAGATGCGAAGGTTGAAAAACTTGCGGGCGGCTTTTTCAATATTTCCGGTGGCGCTGTAGATCGCTCCGGAGACGTATATTTCGTGGATGCTCAGCGGCAAACTATTTACCGTTGGTCGGTTGCCAGTCGCCAATTATCCAAAGTTCGCGATAATCCCTTGCGCCCGGTGCAATTGTTTTTCGATAACGCCGGTGATTTGATTGTTATTTCTTACGATGGGGATGGAACGGTTTACAGCTTCCGGCCGGGCGCGCCCGACGACAATATTACCTTACTGAAAGCCGTGCCCACCGCGCCGCGACCGGGAATGACACCCGTTCTCGCTGTCGACTACTGGAGAAACGAAAACGACTTTCTCACAGCCATTTCTGCCCCAAAGCCCTTTCAATTCGTGTCTCCAGATGGCAGCACCTTTTTCCCTGCGGGAGCGGACTTCGTGACTGGCGAACTCTACTATGGATCCAAACTCAATGATGCGCTCCGAACTTTTGGTCTAGCACCCGCCATCTCCGGTAAGCCTTTCTACGTCTCTGATGAGTCCGTGGAAAAAACCTATGTCGGCAGCGTCGGCGACGACGGGTCTATAACAAACTTGCGGCTCTTTGCTGAGCAGGGTGGGGAAGGACTTGCGGTAGACGACAAGGGAAATGTGTACATCGCTGCAGGCCAGGTGTTGGTCTACAGTCCGTCAGGCGATCTCATCGACACAATTGAAATTCCGGAACGGCCTTCTCAGCTACTATTTGGGGGCGCTGACGGCCGTTCATTGTTCGTCCTTGCACGCAGCTCGTTGTATGTCGTTCGAACCGTAATAGAGGGTCCTAAGGCGGCGCACCAATAATTGAGCGAGGGTCTTATAGCAAGGCCAAGGAAGGAGCACTCATGACAGATAGCCGGTCGCGCCGAAGGTTTCTAGGAATATCCGCGCTGGGATTGGCGGGAACGTTTGTTCCTAAATTAGCGCAGACTGCGGATGCGGCGACCGACGGGCCAATGCCGAGCAGCGGATCGGCGATTTCCGTTTGGGTTACGTCAGGCGATAAGCGTTTTGCGAGCGCGCCTCCGCTGGCTTGGCAGCCTGCAACGGAGACGCCGACCGCCGATCATCTTAGACTCAACCCTAATTTAAGGTTTCAGGACATCCTGGGGTTCGGTGCCGCGTTTACCGACGCCGCCTGTTACACATTTAATCGGCTCTCATCCGAAGCGCGAGAACAACTCTTTCACGAGCTGTTTCATCCGTCGCAAATGGGGCTAAGTGTGGGTCGCATTTGCGTGGGTGCGAGCGACTATTCGACAAAGGTTTACAGCTTTGATGAGGGGGCGCCTGATCCGACACTATTGCGATTTTCGATTGATCACGATCGCGAATACATTCTTCCTATGCTGCGCCAGGCGCGCCAGGCGAATCCCGACTTGTTCCTTTTTTCTAGTCCGTGGAGTCCACCAGGATGGATGAAGTTCAGTGGCACGATGCTGGGCGGTTCGATGCGGAAGCACTATCTACCGACTTACGCGCAGTATTACCTGAAGTTTCTTCAAGGTTACGCGGCTGAAGGCATCCCGGTGCAGGCCTTAACGTCGCAGAACGAAGTTGACACTGATCAGGATGGCAAGATGCCCGCATGTATCTGGCCGCAGGAAACTGAGATTGAATTTATCCGCGACCATCTCGGTCCGCTCCTGGAAGGCAACGGGATGCCAGTCAAGATATGGGTGCTGGACCATAACTATAATCTCTGGGGACGTGCGATATGCACGCTGGGGGACACAAAGCTTCGCGAATACGTTAATGCCGTGGCGTGGCATGGCTACTATGGCACTCCCGACATGATGACCAAGGTGCAAGATGCCTATCCCGAAGTGGAAATGCATTGGACCGAAGGCGGTCCGGACTACACCGATCCCGGATATTTAACGGATTGGTGCAAGTGGGCGGGAACCTTCAGCGATGTGCTCGGCAACTGGTGCCGCTCCATCACTGCATGGAATCTGGCTCTTGATGAGCAGGGACGGCCGAACATTGGACCCTTTCCCTGCGGAGGAGTGGTGACAATTAACTCGCAAACGAGGGAGATTACTCGCAGCGGGCAATATTGGGCCTTTGCTCATTACGCCAGCGTTATTCGCCGCGGAGCACGCCGCTTCGATTCGCAAACTACGGTCGCCAACCTACAGCACGTAGCCATTGAAAATCCCGACGGTCAGCAGGTGCTCGTCGTGACCAATCCCGGCGCAGCCAAAACGGTTGAAATTCGCCTCGCGAGCATGGCGGTCTCAGTAGCATTGAACCCAAATTCAGTTACTACGCTGGCGTGGCGCCAATAGGTTGGGACAGGTTGATCGACGAACTGTAGAACAGCCAGAATTTGAAACATTGGCAACACAGCGCGGTTGCCGTAAAAATCTTCCCCTCACGCAAGCTCGCGACCCGTCTCACCGCCTCGCGCATCCTCGTAAGAAGTACAGACTTGGCCGTCAAGCGGAGATGAGACCGGTAAGTCCTTTGTTTTGGCGGAAGCGTGCGCGAGTCGAATCTGCCAATAAACGACAAACAAACGACATGGCAGAGCGCAGTTGGCATTCTTAGTACTTGTCAGTCATTGCAGGGTAAACAACTGATTTCCGAAATGATTTTTGCCGGGTCAATAGGCGGCGGCTGTCGGCCGTCGACACGGGAGGGTGACATGACCCCTCAAACTTACGGCAAAGGTTTGAAATTGGAGTATGCCGAAGAATTCGAAAGATGAAGAGCCTGCTCCGCCTGCCACACTCGCAGAAGTTGAAGTGATAGTGGAGTCCCCTGAGCAGGGTTAAGAAGCGCAAGATTAGCCATGCTTGAACCACCTTTGTTTGTAAAGCCAGGATGAAAGCCTGCGGCATCCGCGCAGCAGGCTACCCATCTGCTAAGCCGCATTCTTCTCCTAAGCTCTAATTTTAGCGCGCCGTGCCTTTTGTGCCGCCGCGATCTCTCTGCGGCCTGCCGCCGACATGGTTCGCTTGGGAGTCGACTCTGGTTTCGCCTTTCTCCCACTCATTACGTTCGTAATTTGTGAGGCCAACCGCACCAAGTCACACTGGCGTTGCCGGTGGGGGAGTTTGTGCAGTCAGCGCTAAAAGCTCAGCTACCATCGCTACTTGTCGCGGTTAAGTGGCTGGTTGGGATTGCTTTGTTTGGCTCTCCTACCTCCAGTTCCGCGCAAATACCGACGCTGCGTACCATTGACACACTTCGAAGTTTCTATGCCCGGAAACAAGCAAAATGCGAGCCATGGTGCGGCCGTCTGGATCTATAACCCAGGTTTAGATTTAGTCGTGGGATGCGGCGCGTGGTCGATTCCGTTACTACTGCTCGCCTATTTCTCTTCTGCCGCTAGCACACTCACGTGGTCCTTCCTCTTCTACATACTGGCGTTGTTCTTTAATTATCCGCATTACATGGCGACCATCTATCGCGCCTATCACACCAAGGAGGATTTTGAAAAATACCGGATCTTTACCGTCCACATCACGCTGCTATTGGCGCTGACTATAGTTTTTTCGCACTTCTGGATTCGTGCTCTGCCTTGGATCTTCACTGTCTATCTTACGGCAAGCCCCTGGCACTATAGCGGCCAGAACTACGGCCTGTTCATGATGTTTGCCCGCCGGGCTGGCGCGCAGCCCACAACCCTTGAGCGGCGTGCCCTTTACGCTGCATTTCTGATCTCCTACGCAGTCTTGCTGCTGAGCCTCCACACCGGCCCTTCTGGCGATCCCCTGTTCGTCTCGCTCAATATCCGCGAGACGATAAGCTCGCGAGGCCAGCTCGTGCTCGCCATCGCATTTGTGACATGCTCCGTTCTCGGCTTGTCCCGGCTTATCTCGCAGGCAGGCTTCCGCAGAATGATTCCGTCGCTTACCCTGTTTTCCACTCAGTGCGTCTGGTTCCTGTCGCCTACCCTGCTTTCGCTGCTGGAACATTTCCAGGTTCCGCGGAGCCGCTATAGCACTGGTGTTCTCGCTGTAATGCACTCTGCGCAATACCTCTGGATCACCAGTTACTACGCGAAGCGAGAAGCAGCGACCACTCCGAACCGGCCCTGGCGTCCCTTTTCTTACTTTGCGATTCTCGTTGTCGGCGGCATCGCACTCTTCATTCCCGGCCCCTGGCTCTCGAGCCTGGTGTTCCATTTTGATTTCACGCGGAGTTTCTTGCTCTTCACCGCCCTGGTGAACATTCACCACTTTATCCTTGACGGTGCGATCTGGAAATTACGGGACGGACTTATCGCCACCTTGTTGGTAAGTTCACGCGCCCAGATTTCGAGCAGCAAGCTTACTGAGGGCGCGCGTGTGGCAGGGAGCAGGACGATGACAGCATTACGCTGGATGGCGGGAGCGAGTTCCGCTGCACGCGCTCTGCGAGTGGGAACAGCTGCAGTCCTGCTGGTCTGGGGTTGCGTCGATCAAGTGCACTATTACTTCGCCCTGCACAGCAGTGATCTCACCGATCTGAAACGTGCGGCTTCCCTGGCTCCTTACGACACTCCTCTTGAGGTGCGCCTGGCGCGTCAGGCGCTGGCGGAGGGCGACCCTCAGGACTCTGTCGCTGCCTGGCAATACGCGATCAGGGCTAACCCCTCTGATCCGGCTCCCCGCGATGCGTGGCTGAGATACCTGACCCAGGAGAAACGGCTCGACGAGGCATATCAGCTCACCGGCAGTTGGCTCAAGCTCGCTCCCCGGGATGTATCTCTACTGGTAAATCATGGCATCCTCGCCCAGCAATTCGGACATGCCGATGAAGCCGAAGTGAACTGGCAGAAGGCTCTCACGCTCGACCCGTCGCAGGCCGATGCCGATCTCTATTTAGCCGCAGCGTTGGAAAAGCAAGGCAAGCTCGAGGATGCCATCGTTCACTACGAAGCGTTCCTCACAAAGGTGGTGCAAGAGCCCAAATCCAGCCTCCCGCCTGTGGACAGCGTAATCAACGTGGTGCTCCAGTTGGCGGATTGCAACGCCCGCGCGAATCACCTCGATTTGGCGTTGCGCTACTACAAAATGGCGCGCGTCCTCGCGGCTCAAACGAAGGAAACGAAATTAGAGAGCTTTGCCAACGTAGCGGAAGCCTCACTACAGGCGAAGCGCGGCGAAACCGGCAAGGCGCTGCCCCTCTATCAGACGGCGCTTCAGCTCGATGCCGGACTCGACGACCAACGCAGCGAGGCCGTTGATTGGTACCAATACGCTATGTTCTTGCGAGACACGGGGTTTCCGGCACGTTTTGTCTACGCGAGTCTGCTCAAGTCCCAATCGTTGTTGCGTTCCGATGCCAACGGTCAGGAAGCTGCAGTGATCCGAATCCGCCAAGAATTGGAGCGGCAACTTGGTCCCCAGGCTTCCGCCATCAGCCGCAATCCTGACCCAATCCTGCACGAGGCGCTTGAGCTAAAGCGTTAACGACATTGCGAGCGGTAAGGCTCGCGCGAACGTTTTGCAGGTGAGAACCGGGCAGGGAGCCGACGCCGTCCGCGTCCGGGCGCTCGCCCGCTTACAAAGGTGAACCGGAGTAAGAGCCTACGGGATAGTCATCCTGCTATTGAGTAGCTTTCGCGGCGCTGAAGCGCTGCGCCACCCAAAATCAGAGGCAGAATATGGGCCTCTCGTTGCGGTTCTGACCTACTTCGCCGTCACCAGCGAATGCGTGATCGCATGGACTGAGAGCGCAATGCGATTCTGCACTCCTACTTTGCGCATTAGTTTCGCTACGTGCGCTTTTACGGTGCGTTCTTCTATGCCCAGGGCGGAGCCGATTTCTTTGTTCGAGCGGCCGGCTACCAGCATCTCAAGGACTTCTTTTTCGCGGTCGGTGAAGGTGATGCGGCCGGCGGGGAAGATGCGTCCTGGTGACGCGCTTACTCGTTCGATGAAAGTTGAGAGTACGCGGCGCGGAGCCCAGACGGAGCCTTGATTCACGATGCGAAGAGCTTGGATGAATTCGGCGGGCGAAGCGGCTTCGTCGACGTAGCCTTTGGCGCCGGCGGCAATGGCTTTGAGGACGCTTTCATCGTCCATGCCGGAACCGGTTACGATGATGCGCAGATCGGGACGGACGGCCTTCATGCTGGCCATGATGTCGTAGAGGTTCTGGCCGCCGCGATTGCCGAGCAGGACGAGATCGATGTTGGGCAACTGGCTAAGATCGGCCAGCGCGGCGGAGACCAGTTCGAGATCAGGTTCGGTATCGAAGAGGGCCCGGAATCCGACAAAGCGCAGTGGATCGCTCTCCACTACGGCGACACGTATCAGCGGCTTTCTGGCGACGGCAGCTTTCATCAGTGTTCCCTGTTTCCCTGTTAGGATTGCATCCTGTTCAAGATTGCCTGAAGCGGCAGAGAATTGAAATGATTGGTAAGGCAGACAAATTACCGGGGTAACCCCCAAAGTTTGGCCTTGTTTGGTGACAGAGGAGGGTTTGGCAGTGAGTCGAATGGGAATGCAGCGATATTGGGCGGGGATTCTGGCGGTAGGTGTTTTGGGAGCGGGGCTGGCCGGGGCAACAGCGTCGGCGTCGGCTCAGACGGCCGAGCAGGCGCCGCCTCCGGCCGCGTCCACCTATAAGCCGAATTTTCCCGGCGATCCGGCCCGCTCCGATTCAGAGGCGCAGGCGCTCGGCTACATGCGTGTGGTGCTAAGGGCCCAGAGAGAATATAAGAAGCGCCATGATAAGTACGCGCCTTCGCTCCAGGCGCTGGCGGGAACAGGATCGTTCACCAAACGGATGGCGGCCACGACCGACCGCGGCGATTACAAGGCCAGCTTTCGAGTGCACGAGGATGGTTTTATTTTCACCATGACGCCTAACCACATGGACAGCGAGCACCGCTCGTTTTATGCCGAAGAGGATGGTGTCATTCACGCGGACGATCAGAAGGCTGCCGACATGAGTTCGCCGAAGATCAGGTGAGAAGAAGCAGGAAAGTCTAAGAGCAGGAAGTCCAAAGGCAGGATCTGGGGCAGGAAAATCCAGGGCGGGAACATCCCAAGCGGAAACCAAGATCTAAGCAGAAGCGGAATCGTTCTGTTTTCCGCCAACGCCCATTCAGACCCTTCGCAGACCTGCGTTATTCCTGAGAAGTAGTGGTTGGGTTGGAGCGCGTTTCGTCGCGATTCTCGTCGCCGCGATGCTTATCGTCTTCGTCATCGGGAGCAGTTTCGGACTGCACGGTGTGGACCTGATCCGCGATGCGGCGAGCGGGCATGGGACCGGCGTCGGTATGGCGCCGAAGTTCCCGGACAATATCTTCATGGCCACTGGCGGCATAGTCGTTTTGCAGGCGTGTCAGGGCCTCGGCGAGAATGTCGTGGTGATGGAGGTTCTCCAGGCCTGGTTCGCGCGTGATATTGAGCCACAGGCGATGCAGCAGTTCGACGTCCTCATTCTTCATGGTGGGCGTGTGCGGGCCGATGCGGAAGGTGTCGACTTTGCCGTTGGGGTGAACGATCTGCAGCAGAAACTGCTGTTTCGGTTCGGGTATGGCTTCCCAGGTGGTGCCCAGGTTGAAGGCTTGCTCGGCGGTGGTCATTTTGCTGGAAACGCCAGCGACTACAGAGGAGGAGTCAAGATTGTGCGCCGTCTGTGAAATTGCCGACCAGGGGTCGCGCGCCGGTACCACGAGCAGCGAGATCTTCTTCCCGAAACTCTCTGCAATCGAAACCGCGCGTGTGAACAGAGTCTGCTCGTAATCGTCGAAAATCTGCTCGGTGGCAAGCCCGTAAGCGGCACTCCCAAACTGGCTGATGCGAGCGCTCATTACGACCACTTCCTGTTCTTTCGTGTCGGTGTGCTCGAGCGCCCAGCGCAGGTGATTCATGGTGTTGTAATCGCGAATAGGCACCAGCACATTGCCGGCGCGGATACCGAGCAGATCGCGTCCGACCGTCTCGCTCTGTAACAGTTGAAAATGATCCTTCATTTGCTGCTTGGCGAGCGCGTATTTTTTCCGGTTCGTGTGCTCCGAGACCGTAAAGATCACGAAGAAGACGACCGAGAACGAGACACCAGCAACCGTAGCGACGGACTTGGTAGCCAGGTTCACGAGGGCGGTCGCGAGTAGAACGAGAAAGACGGAGAGCAGACCGATGGGGATCTCGATTCCGGCGATGGTTACATTCGGCGGAACTTTCCAGCCGCGCGCTCCCTTGTACTTAAAACGCAGAACCAGCATGGAAAGACTGTTAAAGGTGAAACTCCATATCACCCCGAAGGCGTAGGCTTCGCCGAGCACATAGACATCGCCGCGACTCGCGAGAATGGTCAGGATCTGCAACAGGACGACCAGGTTGATAATGCGGGAACTCGTCCCGTATTTGCGGTGGGGAAGGCGAAACCAATCGGCGAGGACGCCGTCTTCCGAGACGCGGTTCAGAACGCCGTTGGAGCCGATGATGGCGGTATTTACGGCACCGGAGAGAATCAGGAATCCGACCACGACGACGAATGCGCGGAAGATGAGGCGCAGCAACAAGGGCCCCCACATGTACATGGCGAGGCCCGAGATGAGATTGTCTTTGTAAACCGGAACCCGGACTGCATCCGGGATGAGCATGACCGACAACAACGCCGAGAGGCCCGTAAAAACGAAGCTGTAGATGGCAATGACGACGGCGGCGCGTTTCAGATTCTTAAGTTTGGGATGAGCCAGTTCGCGATTGACCTGCGCGAGCGATTCTTCGCCGCTCATGGCCAGCACAGAATGACCGAAGGCGATCAGGATGCCCAGCACTCCAAACATCCTGGCCAGACTTTGTTCGGGAAAGCTGTGCCGAAGAAAACCAAGAGACTCTCTCGAAAAATGAAGATTCTCCGGAGTGGGCAGAGGAACCGGATTGTATCCCGATTTGAATAAAGTGAGCGCCGACCAGCCGAGCAGGATGACCACCATCACCGTAGTGACCTGCATGACGCGAAGCGCCTTTTCGCTGGACTCCTGGATGCCCTTGGTATTTTCCCACCAGTAGTAGATCGTGACGGCGAGCGCGAAGATGACCGACGTCAGATTAACGTTGAGGTGCGGTGTGCCGTTGAAGAGACTGTGGACAGCTCGGGGGATCCAGCCATGGGTGTCGGCGGTGACAAAAGTCTCATTTAGCAGGCCCACGATGTACTGGCCAGCCGATACGCCGGAGATGGGGCCGGTGAGTATGTAGTCGAACATGAGGGCGGATACGCTGAGTTTGGCCAGGGTACCGCCGAGCGCTTCTTTCACGACGCGGTAGACACCGCCGCGGACGAACATGGAGCAGCTTTCTACGTAGACGGCTCGCACCGCGAAGGAAAAAAGCATGACTCCGACGATGAACCAGGGGGCGGACTTTCCGACGGCCTGCTCAGCGATTCCGCAGGCGTAAAAGGCAGAGGAAGCGAGATCGTTCAGCACGATGGCGGCGGCCCGCCAGTAGGAGATGAAGGTGAGCATCACCGAAGTGGCGACGACGATGCGCACCCGATTCGACGGAGATGTGGGCTGAAACGAGGACATACGACTAGGAGTGGTTCTCTTCCTCCCGGCCAAGAAGCATCTTCAGGTCTTCAATCCCGGTAAGCACGATGACAATGAATGAACCGCTAATGCCGATGAGGAACATGGCTTCGAGAATCCGCACCAGCATGGTGACAATCAGCAGACCCATAAGTTGACTATGGTATTTGAAACCGGGCTGGTTGACCAATTATTGATATTGACGGATACGAGCGCGCAGGTGAGAAGGCGAAGCTATCCTCGTCTGCGGAAGCCACTTTGCTATGCTGGCTTGTGCGACGAATCTCTCCCAACGCCTGGCTACTGGTCATAGTGTCGGCTGCCCTGCAAGTTGCAATCTTTCCGCTGCCAAATCTCTACTGGTTGTCGTGGATCGCGGTGGCGCCCCTTTTAGTCGCGATTCTGCGGGCCCGAACGCCCGAGCGCGAAACTCTGCAACTGCAACTCGATGGCCAGCAGCACTTGCTGCCTGCCACACCGTTACAGGGATTCATCCTCGGATACGCATGCGGCATTCTCTGGTTTGCCGGAACCTGCTACTGGATCTTCGACACCATGCACCGCTATGGCGAAATGCCGATTCCAGCAGCCACGCTTGCGCTGCTTTTGTTTTGCCTGTATGTCGGGGTTTATCACGGAATGTTCGGTCTGCTGCTAGCGCTGGTCGCTGGATCGACGCGTGGCGCGGCGAAGGGTGGTGCAGCGAAGGTGGGTTCACCGCTGGCATCCATCCGCCGTGCGCTTGCGGCTGCTCCATTCCTTTGGGTCGCGGTCGAGCTGGCGCGCACGCGGATCACAGCGTTTCCCTGGGAGTTGCTGGGATATTCGCAGACGGCGAATTTTTCTTTAACGCGGATTGCTACCATCGTCGGTGTATACGGGCTCTCGTTTGAAATCATGCTCGTCAACAGCGTGTTCGCGTCAGCCTTTCTGGTGGGGAAGGAGCAGCGCAAGAGCTTGCTGACCGCGGCTTTCGTAGCAGCGGTGATTTTGCAGGCTGGCCAATTACTGGCGCCTGCTCACCTAGCAACCGATCGCAGCGCTCTGCTGGTGCAGCCCAATATTCCCATCCTCGAAGGTGCGGCGTGGAGCAGAGAATATTTTCAGAAGACGCTGCGTGAGTTGACTGACGTAAGCTTGCATCCCTTCGGAGAAAAATCCGGCGGTAACCAGAACGCTCAACATTTCGATTTAATCGTGTGGCCGGAATCGCCTTCCCCCTTCTATACCAACGACCCGCTGTTTCGCGATGCGGTGAGTGCCCTCGCGAGGCAGTCGGGCGATTGGGTCGTCGCGGGGTCTATCGGAATTAATCCCGCAATCCACAGCGGCGGAACCAACTCGCAGATTTTCAACTCGGCTGCGCTGGTCAGTCCGCTAGGCGAATGGGTTGGGCGATACGATAAAGTGCATCTCGTGCCCTTTGGCGAATACTTGCCATTTCCAAGCTTGTTTGCGTTTGCCGGAGGGTTGACGAAAGAAGTAGGAGAATTTCAACACGGAGTCTCGCATGCGCCGCTGGATGCGGGCGGCGAGCGGCTGGCGATCTTTATCTGCTATGAGTCGATCTTTCCCGATGAGGTGCGGCAAGGGCCGTTGCTGGGCGCGCAGGTGCTGGTGAATATTTCGAATGATGGATGGTACGGCGACAGCGGGGCGTGGAAGCAGCATCTGCAACAGACGCAAATGCGGGCTATCGAAAACGACCGCTGGCTGCTGGCCGCGACGAATACAGGGATGACGGCGTCGGTTGATCCTTATGGACGGATCGTCGAGGCGACTCCGCGCAAGGTGCGTACCACACTCGCAGCGCCTTATGCTCTGCGCTCGGGAACCACGTTTTATTCGCGCCATGGCGATTGGTTCGCATTTCTCTGTGCGATAATTTCCATAGGCGCTTTGGTGGTTAGTCGATGGCCGCCGGTCGTTAGTCGTTAGCTAGAACACGCGAACGACGAACGACTAACGTTCGACGACCAGGTAAAGTCAGGTGACAAGCAATGCTAGATGAACTGGAACAGCAATACTCTTCTCTGAAAACCAAAGTTCACGACCTGCGGGAGTATCTTTGACGCGGGTAAACTGCGCCAGCAGTTTGCGGAAATAGAAAAGCAGGCGTCGGACCCGAATCTGTGGTCGAATCCGGAGAAATCTCAGCAAGTGATGCGCGAGCGGAAACGCCTGGAGAGCCTGTTGTCGCTCGAAGGCGACCTTGCGCGCCGAACCGACGATATCGCCACCTATTTCGATCTCGCCGGCGAAGGCGAGAATGTTGAGGGTGATTTGCAGCGCGACCTCGACTCTCTGCGCGAACTTGTCGATCGCGTCGAAACCGAAACGCTGCTTTCGGGCGAGACCGACCCGCTGAATGCGATCGTAACCATTCATCCGGGCGCGGGCGGCACCGAATCGCAGGACTGGGCCGAGATGTTGTTGCGCATGTATCTGCGCTGGGCGGAGCGGCAGGGATTCAAGACCGAAATGTATGACTATCAACCGGGCGAAGAAGCGGGAATCAAGTCGGCGACGTTTTCGGTGATTGGGCAGTACGCGTTCGGCTATCTCACCAGCGAGATCGGCGTGCACCGATTGGTGCGGATTTCACCGTTTGATCAGGCGAAGCGCAGGCATACTTCGTTTGCCAGCGTCTATGTTTCTCCCGAGATTGACGACAGCATCGAGGTCAACATCAAGCCCGACGATATTCGGATCGATACGTATCGATCTAGCGGCAAGGGCGGACAGCATGTAAACACAACCGATTCCGCGGTGCGGATTACGCATATTCCGACGGGCCTCGTGGCGGCATGCCAGAACGAGCGATCGCAGCATAAGAACAAAGATAAGGCGATGAGCATGCTGCGCTCCAAGCTCTATGAATACGAGTTAGAGAAAAAACGCGAGGTTACAAAGAAGATCGAAGACTCGAAATTGGACATCGATTTCGGATCGCAGATTAGATCGTATGTGCTGCAGCCGTATCGCATGATCAAGGACCATCGCACGAAACTGGAGATAGGGGATGTTGATCGTGTGATTGATGGCGATTTGCTGCCGCTCATGCGGGCGTATTTGCGGATGCGCAGAGGAGAGAAGAAGGCGTAGGCGTTGCATGCAGGTAGGGGCCTTCGACTCGCTATGCCATTCGCTTCGCTCCTGGCTTGACTGCGCTCAGGATGACATTGTTATTTTTCTATGGAGTTAAATGGGAGTTAAGAAAAATGTCTCGCTAAAACCTCCGGCGCTCGGAACCCGCCTGCAGCGCGCTTTTCGCTATGCCGCCGAGAAACATGCAGGGCAAACGCGCAAGCAAACGGCGGTCCCTTATCTTTCCCATCTGATGGCCGTTGCGTCACTGGTACTCGAAGCTGGCGGGGATGAAGATATGGCGATCGCAGCCTTGCTGCATGATGTGGTTGAAGATTGCGGCGGGATGCCGAGGCTGCGCGAAGTCCGCAAACTGTTTGGGCGGCGCGTGGCGCATATCGTGGAAGGGTGCACGGACTCGTTTGGCGAGCCGAAGGCGGAGTGGATCGAGCGCAAGAAGGAGTATCTGCGAGAAGTGACGCATCCCGATGCGGAGACGCGGCTGGTTTCGGCGTCGGACAAGTTGCACAACGTGCGCACAATCTTGAGCGATTACCGGCACGACGGCGAAGCCATCTGGAAGCGGTTCTCAGGTCAAAAGGAAGGCACGCTCTGGTACTATCGCGCCTTGAGCGACGAATTTCAGCGGCGCGGGGCGAACCGGATTACGCGCGAACTCCATCTGGCGGTCGCAGAATTGGCGCTGGTGGGCAAATCATTGGCATGCGGATCGTCGGTAAGCAAATCGAAAAAAGTTCGCAAAGAAAAACGCCGTGTTGATTCGGGGAGATAAATAATGCCGCGAATGCTTGACCTGATCCGCAATTCGCAAGTGCCAGTGAATCTGATGCAATCGGCGGCGCGCGGATCTTTGTCGGTGACTCCGGCGGAGATGATTGAGATTCTTGTCTATCTGGCCTCGCATCACAAACTGTTTGGCGAGCAGGCGCGGATGACATTGGCCGGGTGGGATGAAAAAACCAGTGTGGCCGCGGCCGCCGATCGCGCGACCAGCCCCGAGGTGCTGGGATATTTCGCCGCGATGGGGAATCTAAGAACTTGCCTGCTGCCGGCGTTGGCGGAGAATCCGGCGGTAACCGAAGAGTCGCTCGACGTCTTGGCAGTATCTGGGACACGCTCCGTCGTAGAAATCTTGTTGGCGAGCGAGCGTGTGATGAGTTCTACGCGGCTGCTGCGGGCTTTGCAGTCGAATCCGATCCTGCGTCCGAATGAGCTTGCCGAAATTGGGAAGAAGCTTGCCGACCGGGAAGCCGATACGGCAGCCGACGGTGGTATCGCGGAAATCGAAGCGCCGAATGAGGAGATCGAGAACGCGGTGGCAAAGTATTTGGAGGTAAATGCGAAAGAGTTGGCCGCGGAAAAAGACAAACCATTTCAAGGCGTCGGCATCACCCACGACGAACTGCATTGGCACGAGGCCGAAGCGGTCGAACCGGCAGAGGTCGCGGCAACGAGCGAATCGGCGACTAGCAGTTCTGCGCCGACCGGCCCTGCCGGAACCTCGGCTGCAACTTCGGATGCAAATACGGACGCGATGAGGGCCGCCGCGAAAGCGGCGATTGCCGCGAAGTCCAAGAAGCATCCCGTTCCAGGCGAGGCGAAGCGCGATAGCACGCTGCAGAAGATCGCCAAGCTGGATATAACGGGACGGATTGCGCTGGCCATGCGCGGCAACAAAGAAGATCGGACAATTCTGATTCGCGATTCGACGAAGCTGGTGGCGCTGGCCGTCCTCGATTCGCCAAAGATTAGCGACGCCGAAGTAGAAAAAATCGCGCTGCAGAAAAATGTATTGGAATCGGTGTTGCGCGCGATTCCGATGAAACGCAAGTTTGCGAAAAATTACAACATCATGCGCAACATCGTGTATAACCCGCGCTCGCCACTCGATACTTCACTCGGCTTGATGAAGATTCTGCTGACTCGCGACTTGAAGAACTTATCGGAGAACAAAGAGGTATCGGAAACGATTCGCAAGATGGCGACGCGCATGTTCAAACAGAAACTGGAGAAGAAGGACTAGAAATCAGTAGCCAGTACCTGGTACCCAGTATCGAAAGAGAAGCAATCTTGGAGCAATCCGATCCTATCTACGAGTTGTTATTGCGGGCCAAGACGATTGAGGTGGTGGGATTGTCGCAGAGCCCGATGCGGGCTAGCCACGGGGTTTCCGCTTACATGCAGTTGGCGGGGTACAAGATCGTTCCGGTGAATCCGCAGATTGCGGAGGCGCTCGGCGAGAAGGCATATCCGTCATTGCTCGGTCTGCCGCCTGATATGGTGCCAAAGATCGATTTCGTGGATGTATTCCGCCGGCCGGAGTATGTCGATGAGATCGTGGAGCAGGCGACTCAGTTGAAGATTCCTGCGATCTGGTTGCAGGAGGGCGTGATCAACGAGCGCGCGGCGGAAAACGCGCGAAAGGCTGGAATTTTTGTGGTGATGGACCGCTGCGTTCTGAAGGAGCACCGGACGAGGTTTGGGTAGAGGCGTTCAGGGTGAGCCTGACAGAGGGCATCGCAACCCACATCAAGCATTGCCGCCAGAGTGGAAGCCTCCACCAGCTTGAACCAAAATCACGGTGGCATCGTCGCGCAGACCACAACCGTTGGTAAATTTCCTAACATCTGCCAGCAGGTCATCCGTCGTGACATTGGCGGACTGCATTTCGGCGAGGAGGCGTTCCGCGCCGTATTCTTCGCCAGAATCGGCCCCAGCCTCGGTGATTCCATCAGAATAAAACGCGATGCTCGAATGCTCGCCGAGCGTCATTTCAGTCTCCGAGAATTTGCTGGCGGAAATTCCCAGTGGCAAGCCGTGTTCGTGATTGATCCAGCGGTGGCCGGAGGGCTCGACCAGCAAGGGCGCGAGATGGCCGGCGTTCGCGATGCGGAGAATCCGGGTTGATGGATCGAGTTCAGCGTAGACCATGGTTACGAAGCGGCCGCTGGGAAAATCTTCGATCATCATGTTGTTGAGTTGAGTGAGAACCTCGGCCGGCCCAGATCTGGTTTGCGCGAGCGAGCGCAGCATGCCGCGCGTGGCCGACATGAGCAGGGCTGCTGCCATGCCTTTGCCTGCGACATCGGCGAGGACTAGGCCCCAGCGGCCATTGGCGAGCGGAATGAAATCATACCAATCGCCGCCGACAGAGCCTGCGGGAACGGAAAGGCCAGACACGCGAAATCCCGGGATGAAGGGAGAAGTGCGCGGCAACAAGGCTTGCTGCATGGAGCGCGCTTCTTCGGCTTCGCGGCTCATGCGTTCACGTTGGGCCCGCTCGTCGCCAAAGCGCCGCGCGTTATGAACAGCGACGGCGACGTGATCGCATAATCCCTGCAACAGGCGCAATTGGTCGGGGCAGAAAGCGTTTAGCTCGCAATGAGAAGCGGTGAAGACCCCGACGAGATCACCGTCGCGTTGCAGCGGGATGGCGACCTCGGAGCGCGTATCGGGCTCGCAGGCCACGTAATAAGGATCGCAAGTGACGTCGGGAGCGTAGTGCATCTTGCCGGTAAGCGCGACGTGTCCCACCATTCCGGCGCCTTTTTTGAGGCGGTGGCCCTTGCCGTAAAGGCTGCAGCCACGAACACCCGCCAGCACAAATTCAGGTTCGTCGTGATCGCGAAGATAGAGGTTGATTTCGACGCAGCCGAGCGATGCAGCCACCTCATCGACGATGCGCGGCACGAGTTCCTCAATGTCGAGCGTGGAGGTGATTCGCTGCGCGAATTTCTGCAGGCGCACAAGCTCCGCTAGCCTTTGCTCGGAGGTTTCAGCTAGAGGCGGTCCAGGGAAGCCGGGGTCCATGAGAGGTGCGGTGGACACAACAAAATCCTCCTGCCGGTGGTTTGCAACTAGTGTATGAGATTGAAAAAAGCGGGTTTCAGATTCTCTTTTTGTGGGGTCTTTCCTCAGATTTTGAAGCTTATTTTTTTGCGGTCGGATTTGCGGGCTGACTTGATGCTGGCCCCTTCAGCCGCTTGATTTCTTCGAGGCGTTCGCGAAGACGCTTTTCGACTCCTTCATTCGTGGGGCGATAGTAGACGCGGTCGCGGAGGCTGTCCGGCAGACATTGCATGTCGGCGACCTTGGCTTCGGTGTCGTGCGCGTATTGATAATTCTTGCCATAGCCGAGGCCTTTCATCAGGCCGGTGAAAGCGTTGCGCAAGTGCAGCGGGACGGACTCGGCTGCGGTTTGCTCGACATCCTGCAACACGGCGCTGTAGGCAGTGTAGAGAGCGTTCGACTTCGGCGCGATTGAAAGATAGACAACCGCTTGCGCCAGAGCGAGGTTGCCTTCGGGCATGCCGATGAAATCGACGGCGTCGCGGGCGGCCATGCATAGGGCGAGCGCATTTGGTTCGGCCAGGCCGATGTCTTCGACCGCCATACGGACGACGCGACGGGCGATGTAGAGCGGATCTTCTCCCGCCTCCAACATGCGGGCGAGCCAGTAAAGGCCGGCGTCGGGATCGCTGTTGCGAACCGATTTGTGCAGTGCGGAGATGATGTTGTAGTGCTCTTCGCCGTCTTTGTCGTAGAGCAGAACGCGCTTCTGTAGCGCTTCCCGGATAATGTCATCGGAAAGTGCATTCATGTTGGCTTGTTGCGCCAATGAGACTGCTACTTCGAGTACGTTGTAGGCGCTGCGGGCATCGCCGCTCGAGTAGGAAGCGATTTTGCGCAGCACATCGTCGGAGCCGTCGATGTGCATCTGGCACAGGCCGCGATCATTGTCTTTGAGCGCGCGTTGCAACAGCGTGACGATTTCATCTTCGGTCAACGGCTTCAGCACATAAACGCGGCAGCGCGAAAGCAACGCGGAGTTGATTTCGAACGACGGATTTTCCGTGGTCGCTCCGATCAGGCGAATGCTGCCTTTCTCGACGTGCGGCAGAAAGGCATCCTGCTGGGCTTTGTTGAAGCGGTGGATTTCATCGACGAAGACGATGGTGCGCGTGCCATATTGCCGGGCGCGTTCGGCATCGCTCATGACCTGCTTGATTTCCTTGATACCGGCCAGCACGGCGGAAAATTCGATGAAGTCAGCCTTGGTCATGCGGGCAATGATTTTGGCGAGCGTGGTTTTGCCGGTGCCGGGAGGGCCCCAGAAGATCATCGAAGTGGGATCGTCGCGTTTGATCTGCACCTGCAGTGGCTTGCCGGCGCCGACGAGGTGTTCTTGCCCGACGAATTCGTCGAGCGAGCGGGGGCGCATGCGGTCGGCAAGCGGGCGCCCGCCCGGAGAGCTGGAGTCTTCTGGCGGGATGGGCGCAAACAAATTCATAAGATCATTTCACCACGGAGGCATCTTGTTTTTTCCGTGCCTCCGTCCCTCCGTGGTGAAAACGGTTTCTCGCCGCTTCATACAACACGATGCTTGCCGCGATTCCAGCGTTGAGGGATTCCACTTGCGCGGATTGCGGGATGACCAGCGTCTCGCTCATCTCGCGCAACAATTCGCGGGACAGGCCGGCGCCCTCGTTGCCGATGAAGATCGCTAAGGGAAGCGTCCATGAGATTTTCGGCAGCGGCGTTCCCTGATGCGAAGAGGTTGCAATTAGACGAACGCCCCGCGCTCGCAGAAGCGCGATTAGTTCAGCAGAAGAGACTTGCAGAAAGGGCAAACGAAAAATCGAACCCGCCGAGCCACGCAGAACTTTCGAATTGTAAGGACTGACGGTTCCTTCAGTCAGAAAAATTCCGGCGGCGCCAAAGGCCTCGGCGGAACGCAGGATTGTGCCGAGGTTACCCGGATCTTGCAGGCCAGAGGCCACGACCAGGGGGCCTTCACTCGCCCGGTCGAGCAATTCCGCCAATGAAAACGCCCGCAGTTTGACGAGCGCCGCCACGCCCTGCGGCGCATCGCTCGGCACGATCGAGTTGAAGAGGGCATTCGGCAAAACCAGAGCTTCGGTGCGGGAGTTGACTTGGGGCAAAAGTTTTTCGGCGAGAGGACGCGCTGCTTCGCTGAAGAATATGCTGCCGAGATCGAGGCCGCTGCGCAAGGCTTCTTCGAGCAGTTTGACGCTGTCGATGGCACACTCGCCGCGGGCCGTGAGTTCCGCACGGCGGAAGGCCACGCGCAATTCTTTTAGCCGCTGATTGTGGCGGCCTGTGACCGGGCGGAGACGGTCGGGTCCAGTGCGAGTTGACGCGGGCTTCGCCTCCGGCTTCATCGGTTAGTTCCGAGATCAGGATGTATGGTACATTTCATTATTTATACCGACAACGTTTATACCGAAGTTCATACCGGCAGCATCGATGCCGACCACGATGATACCGGCGAGGAGCACGCCGACAAGATTCTAGCTGTCCGTCCGAGGGGGAATAGAGTGCGCGCGGAAATCCTGAAGATTCATGCCGATACGCCCGAGGTTTCGCTGATTAAGTATGCCGCCGAGCAGATTCAGGCCGGGCAGGTCCTGGGCATGCCGACGGATACGTTTTATGGCCTGGCGGCCGATCCCTTCAACCTGCGCGCGGTAGAGCGCGTGTATGAAATCAAGTCGCGTCTACGGCACAAGCCTTTGTCACTACTGATCGAGAATGTTGACCAGGCGGAAGAATTTGCGCGTCCCTTACCCGACGACTTCCATCTGCTGGCGCGCCGTTTCTGGCCTGGGCCGCTGACCATGATTGTGCCGGCGGCGTCGCATCTGCCGCTCAAGGTTACCGCGAATACAGGGAACGTCGCACTGCGGGTGCCGGCGTCGGAGATTCCGCTGGCGGTGGTGCGGGCGGCGAAGATTCCGATCACCGCGACCTCCGCCAATCTGAGCGGCGCGGCGGAATGTACGACCGCGGAACAGGTGCGCGACCAACTCGAAAATCGCATCTCGCTGATCGTGGACGGAGGGAAGTCTCCGCGAACCATGTCATCAACCATCGTGCACTTCAGAGAAGATGGCACGTGGCAGATTCTGCGCGAGGGCGCGATTCCCGCTAAAGAGATTATCGAGGCGTTGTCGTAAGGCGGCGTTCAGCGCTGAGCATTCAGAACTCAGGAAAGCCGACTGAGGGCTGAGCTCTGGCGGTTGCACTCCTAAAGCTTGGAAACCTGAGTTCAAATTGAAGATGGCCGAAGATCACAATGCATCTACTCCCCAAAAATCTTACCGAACGCGACCGGGCCTGCTTTTGGCGCTGGCGGTGTTGGGAGCGCTGCTTTTATTTTTCGGCATTACCGGGTCGCGCATCGTGCGGGCCGCCGGCGAATCACCCGCCCATAAAGCCGATGTGATTATCATTTTCGGCGCCGCCGAATATTCCGGGCGCCCTTCGCCCGTATACAGAGCGCGCCTCGACCATGGTTTCGAATTGTTTGATAAAGGACTGGCCCCGGTAGTGATTACGACAGGCGGGGCGGCGCAGGATCCCGAGTTTAGCGAGGGCGGAGTCGGTCGCGATTATCTTTTGCGTCGCGGCGTTCCGGAACAGGCCCTGATTGCCGAGACCCAGGGCTCCGACACGGCGCAGTCGGCGGCGCGCGTGGCCAATATCATGCGCGTCAATGGCATGCGCAGCTGCATTGCCGTGAGCGATGCCTTCCATGTCTTCCGCATTCGCGCCTTGCTGGAGCACGAAGGCGTACAGGTCGAGGTGGCCCCGAGACCCGAGTCGCGCCCGCGACATATGTGGGATCGCTTCGGGGCGGTGATGCGCGAGGCGGCGAGTTATCTGGCGTGGAAAGCGGGCTGGTCGTGAGGAAGCGTTCAGCAATCAGTCGACTCGCGCTGATTGCTGAGCGCTGAACGCTTCCTACCACCCCATCTTTTCGCGCAATGCCGTGACATGCGCCACGTGATGGCGTCCATGCCAGGAATACAATGCCAGATTTTTCTCCAGCGACATTGGACCCAAATCGGGATGGCGGAAGGTGCGTTGCCAATCTGCGTCGGTGAGTTTGCGCAGCATCAATATCCAAATCCAACGCTGGTGCAGGGAATCGAGCAGGGCCAGCGATATCTCGATGGGAGCTTGCTTCGCCTCGGGCAGTTCCGCCCATAGATCTTCCATGTAGGGCTTAACGGTGGGATTGTCTTCGGTGAGCGCCAGCTTGCAGCGAATATAGGAGTTCATGTGGCTATCGGGAACGTGATGCGCCAATTGGCGCAGAGTCCAGCCGCCATCGCGATAGGGAGTATTCAGCTGTTCGTCTGAAAGCTCGCTGAGCGCGGCACGCAAGCGGGCGGGAGTCTGTTCGATGTCGGTAAGGCATCGGTGTTTTTGTTCGGCAGTAAGCGGCCCGGAGTAGGAAAATTTTCCAATCGGATAACGCGGGTCAGGCATGAATTTCCCTCCGAAGAGGTAGATGATTATGCGGTGAAACGAGGTGCAGAAAATGGAGCGTCAATAGGCCGCGAGCTGTGCGCAGAAATTGATGCCCAGAAGAACGCCGACTATCTCACCATGGCGAGGATGCGGACGGGAGCTTCGCCCGGCTTCTTGTTTTTCGCAGGAGCGACGATGATGAGCGATCCCGTCGAGGGCAGCGAAGTGAAACTTGCGGTTCCTTCGACCACATAGTTGCCGTGAAGGGCGAGTTGGGTGGCGAGCGTGCGGTCGGAAGCGATGCCCACAGGTGTCTCAACCGCAAAGCCGATGGTGTCGCGAGCCTCGACCAGGAATAAAGCCGCATCGCGCGCAATTGGAAGGGGGAAAGATTGCCGCGCCGCGGGCGCATCGCTGGCTGCGCCATTGTCGCGCCCATCTGCGCGGCGGATGGCGACAACGGCTCCCGGTGGAATGATGCCATACTGCGCTTCCCACGCGGCGATATCGTCGAGAGAAATCTGCGGGCTTGCTTCGGAAGCGCTCTTCAAATCCATTACTACCAGCGGGGCGACCAGGCGCTCGGGCGGAATCTGGCCGGCGGTCCAGGTGCCCGGAATGATCGCGGCGGGAGCAATGATGCGGGTTCTGGATTCCGAAGGCTCGAGCGATGTTTCGAGCGACGTCGCGTGTTTAGCGGTCGCGTTTGGTCCGTCCGTCAGATCAACAACATGGGAGTAGCGATCCTGCTGGTGCGCGCCGGGGCGCCGGTCGGCGAACAGCAGAATGGCGAGCACGAGCGCGTAGGCGATGATGAAACTGCGAATCCGCATTCCATTCCTTGGCAGGAAGTAAATAAGAGTTAGATGCTGTCTTTTATTGTTGCCTGCAGGACCCTGAAATTCAATTGCCGGTTGTACATGCCCCGCGGGATGGTTGCGAAGTTCACTGGAAATTGCAGGCCTTTCGCCGGAAACTTTCGTTTTCTTCCGGCGATTACGTTGGGTGTTGCTGCGGGTTACAATACAGTTAACTCGTCACAACAGACTGGATCAATGTTCGGCCGCGAAGAAAAAGTTTCCGCCCTCCGGCTCACCGCCGTGCAATACGTCGTCGTGTTTATTTTTCTGCTGCTAGCCTATGGGCTCTGGCGGCTGCAGGTGATGCACAGCGACGAATACGCTTTGCTGGCGGAGAAAAACCGGGTTCGCAATGTGCCGATTCTCGCGCCCCGCGGCAAGATTCTGGATCGCGAAGGCCGCGTCATTGTCGATAATTATCCTTCATTTTCCGCGCTGTTGTTGCGCGATTCCACGCGCGATCTGAATGCCGACGCCGAGGCGATCGCCCGAGGCCTGCACTTGAATCCCGATGAAGTGCGGCTGCGTGTCAGGCGCTTCGCGTCGATGCCGCAGTATCAGCCGATCATTCTGAAAGAAGACATCACGCCCGATGAACTGGCGTTCATCGAAGCGCACAAAAACGAACTGCCCGAACTTGAAACCATCATGGCGCACCGGCGGCTCTATCCGCGCAACGGTTTCATGGCACACCTGATTGGCTATGTCGGGGAAGTCACCGAAGACATGCTGAACCAGCCGCAGTTCGAGCTCTATACGCCGGGCGACGTGGTGGGCGTGAGCGGAGTCGAAAAACAATACAACAATATTCTGATGGGCAAGAACGGATCGCGGCGCGCGCTGGTGAATAGCCACGGAAGGGAAGTTGGACGGCTCGATGAAACTCCTGCGGAGCCGGGCAAGCAGCTCAAGCTGACGGTGGATCTCGATCTGCAGATTGCAGCGGAGCAGGCGCTGGAGGGAAGGAACGGCGCCGTGGTAGCGATGAATCCGCGCACTGGTGAAATCCTAGCGATGGTGAGCCGGCCGACGTTTGATCCCAATGATTTTGCGGTGAAGATTTCACGGGACGAGTGGAACAAGCTGGTCGATGATCCTGACCATCCGCTGCTGAATAAGGCCATTCAGGCGCAGCTGGCGCCGGGGTCGGTATTCAAGATCATTATGGCGACGGCCGGTTTGCAGGAAAGAGTCGCGCAGGATCTCCACGTAAATTGTGCCGGCGGCGCTACTTTCTATGGTCGCTACTTCAAGTGCTGGGTGCTGACCGAGCATCGGGTCCACGGGCCAGTCGATATCAGCAAAGCTATTTATCAGTCTTGCGATGTGTTCTTTTACACACTGGCCGAAAGACTGGGCATCGATCGCATCGCCAAATACGCCACGGCCTTTGGTCTCGGACAGAAGACCGGCATCGATCTGCCGCAGGAAGTCAGCGGAGTAATGCCTTCCGAAGAATGGAAAATCCGCAACTTCAAACAGAAGTGGTACGCGGGCGAAACCATTTCGGTCGGCATAGGTCAGGGCGCGGTGGCGACTACGCCGATTCAGTTGGCGCGTGCGATTGGCGCGATCGCCAGTGGTGGATTGCTGCAGCGTCCGCACGTAATTAATCCCAGCGAACTGCCGGCGAATATTGTGCCGGCGGGCGCTACGCCTGGCGAAACGCGCGTGCCGATCGATCCGGCGAACTGGGAACTGATTACCGACGCCATGGCGAATGTGGTCTCGCCTATTGGGACGGCGAACAGCGCGCATTTGCAGGGCATTGATTTTGCGGGCAAGACGGGGAGCGCGCAGACCATCAGCAATATGGCGAAAGCGCGCGTCGCCAACGGGAAGGCGAAATTCAAAGATAACGGGTGGTTCGCCGGCGTCGAACCGCGCCGCGACCCCGAGATCGTTGTCTGCGCGCTGCTCGAAGAGGGCGAGCACGGATATCTGGCGGCGCGGGTTGCGTCACAAGTCATTAAGGCCTACGTCGAAAAGCAGCGGCGGCAACCGACCAAGGTAGCGGGCTCGTCCAGCGGCAAAGTAGAGATTGGCGCGGTTTGGACGGACTCCGCTAGCGACGGTGATAATGCGGAAAGCGCTAGCGAAAACCATCTCCACGCCGGGCGCTTCCTCGTCGACGTAGCGCGCAAGCGAGCGCCACTGGCGACGGCTGCGCCGGGTATACACTAGCTAACCTTACCCGCTGCTTGCTTACCTGTGCTCGTGATACGTTAAATCTGCAATGAAGGCCGCTGCCAAACTGGCTCTCGAGGCCGCTACCGGGCGCGGAGCAACTTACGCCGACGCCCGCGCCGTCGCGATCCGCAACCGCTCACTGACTACCAAGAACGGACGCGTGGGCCATGCCTCCGATTCTGAATCGCTCGGCATCGGTGTGCGCGTGATCGCGGACGGTGCGTGGGGATTTGCGGCGTCTGCTGATCTGGGCCGCGCTTCGCTGGAGGTTGCAGCCGCGCGAGCCGTCGAAATTGCGCGCGCCTCGGCGCAAGTAAAGCGCGAAAATGTTCGGCTGGCTCCGGAACCGGCGGCGGTGGCGGAATGGACTACTCCGTACAAGATCGATCCGTTTAGCACTTCGGTCGAGCAGAATCTCGATCTGCTGATGAAGGTCGATGCGGAGATGCGCGCCGTTGCCGGAGTCACGCTGGCTGAAACCGGCATGAACTTTCAGCGCGAAGAGTCGTGGTTCCTTTCGTCCGAAGGCGCGGACATTCACCAGACAAAATATTCCACGGGCGCGGGCTACACCGCCTATGCCTTTGCCGGTTCTGAGATTCAGAAGCGGTCGTATCCGAATTCGTTTGGCGGGCAGTGGCAGAACCGCGGGTATGAACTGATCGAAGAGATGAAGTTGCTGGAGAACGCGCGGCGCGTCGGTGAAGAAGCGGTTGCGCTGCACCGCGCCGATCAATGCCCGGAGGGTACGGCCACGATTATTCTGGATGGCTCGCAACTCGGGTTGCAGATTCACGAATCGATTGGGCATCCGATTGAGCTCGATCGCGTCCTGGGCATGGAAGCAAATTTTGCAGGCACATCGTTTCTCACCCTCGAAAAGCTGGGCCACCTGCGCTATGGGAGCGAGCTCGTGAATGTGGCGGCCGACGCGCGTCAGGAACATGGCCCCGGGCTGGGAACGTTTGCTTATGACGACGAGGGAGTGGCGGCGCAATCGACTCCGATTATTACGAATGGAAGATTCACCGGCTATTTGAGTTCGCGCGAAACTGCGCACACGATTGGTGCCACGCGATCGGGCGGAACATTGCGCGCCGAAGGATGGAACCGGTTACCGATGATTCGCATGACTAACGTCAGCATTTTGCCGGGAGAAACGCCGCTGACTCTTGAGCAACTTATCGCTTCGACCGACGATGGCCTCTACATGGAGACGAACAAGTCGTGGTCGATTGACGACAAGCGCTATAACTTTCAGTTCGGTTGCGAGATCGCGTGGGAGATCAAGCGCAGCAGGCGTGTGCGGATGCTGAAGAATCCTTCGTATTCGGGGATCACGACGGAGTTCTGGAATTCGATGGACGCGATCTGCTCGCGCGACGAGTGGAATTTGTGGGGCACCCCGAATTGCGGTAAAGGCCAGCCGCAGCAGGTGGTCGGTACGGGGCATGGAGCGAGTCCAGCGCGCTTTCGGAATATTCGAGTGGGATCGGCGTACAAGGGAAGCTAGCTCAGAACATGCTTACTGCCGAGACGCCGAGATCAACAAGATGCTAACGCCAGAAAAAGCCGCCGACATCTTCGACCGCATTCGCGGCTTTTCTTCCGCCGATGAGGTTGAAGCTAGTTTCACAGGCTCCCGCTTTGCCCTGACCCGTTTTGCCAACAACATGATTCATCAGAATGTCGAGGAAGAGAATTCCGTGGTTTCGATCCGCACGAATTTTGGCGGGCAGACGGCGCGGTCTACGGCGAATCAGTTTGACGACGAAAGTTTGCGGCGAGCGGTGGCTGCTTCGGAGAGTTTAGCCCGGGTGCAGGAACCCGACCCGGATTTGCTAGCGATGCCTGCGGGGAGGGAAGCGGATTTCTGCGATACGCCTGCTGGCAAAGCAGCGGGCGAGGGCGCCCGCTCCGCACTTACTTCGCGATTTGTTGAGGAGACGGCGGCTGTTACTCCAGCTGATCGTGCCGAAGTTGTGCGGCACATCGTGTCGGTTGCTGATCAGCACAAGCTGACTACCGCGGGAATTTATTCGACTTCAGATTCGCGCGAGGGAATCTTCAACTCGCGCGGGCTGGCGCGCTGGCACAAGCAGACGCTGGCGGAGATTTCTATCACCATGCTGGCGGGCGACTCTTCGGGTTGGCAGAAATTGAATTCTCCCGATGTGCGTAATCTCGATGCTCGGCGACTGGCGGCGACGGCGGCACAAAAAGCCGTCGACTCTACACGCCCACAGGAGATTACGCCGGGCAAGTACACCGTGATTCTCGAACCAGCTGCGGTTCTCGATATTGTTGGGTTTATGTTCTGGGATTACAGCGGTGTAGCGATTCTCGATCAACGTTCGTTTTTGAACGATCGCATTGGCACGCAATTGTTCGGCGAGAATATCAATATCAGCGATGATGTCGCACATCCACTGCAGGCGGGCTCGCCGTTCGACGGCGAGGGCATGCGTCGGCAGCGCGTTCCGCTGGTGGAGAATGGTGTGGTGAATCGAGTAGTCTATGCGCGCGCCACGGCGAAGAAGATGAAAAATTCGGAGTATGCGAGCAAAGTGGGACCCATCGAGGCGACCGGCCATGGCTTTCCTCTGCCGAATGAAGTGGGCGAGATGCCGATGAACATTGTCTTTGCCGGGCCGGAAAAACCACAGAGCGTGGATGCAATGATAGCTTCCACCCAACGCGCCGTGCTGGTGACGCGTCTCTGGTACATACGTGAAGTCGATCCTTACGAAAAGATCGTGACCGGCATGACCCGGGATGGAACGTTTATGGTCGAGAACGGCAAGGTGCAGTACGGACTGCGGAATTTCCGATTCAACCAGAGCCTGATCTCGATGTTGTCGAATGTCGAAGCGATGAGCGTTCCCGTTCGCGCCAGCGGAGAGGAATCGTTCGACATGGTGGTGCCGGCAATGAAGGTGCGGGGGTTTAATTTTACGGAAGCGACGAAGTTCTGAAGCCAGCAATTAACAATTAGCACTTAGTAATTTCTGTCTACGTTAACTTTGCGCAACAGCGAGCTCAGCGTCTTTCTAACCTGGGAAAGCTCGTCCGCGATCCGCGCATAGTCGGTTTTGGGTAAATAGCCTAAGTTTTTAGCGAGCAGCAATTCGTAATCGAGTTCGCTTGCCGAGCCGGACGCAATCTGAAGATAGCGTTGAAATTCGTTGTTTCCCATTTTTCCACAGCCTTCGGCGATATTCGCGCTTACGGAAACTGCGCATCGCCGTATTTGGCTTGTCAGGCCGTAGAGTTCTTCCCGGGGGAAATTTCAAGGTCGCGGCATAGATTTCCCGCGTGAGCTGGCGAGATCGTTTCCAAACGTGCGGATCGCGAAAATCGTTCACAACGCCTCCGAGGCGGTAGAGGGGCTAAGCGCTAAATGCTAACTGCTAAGTGCCGCCGCTCGCTGTGATGGTGCTCATGGCACACCCGCTACGCCCCTAAGTCCCTGTACCACTGGCACTTCGCCGCTTTTGTTCCATGACTTCCGTAACTTTGCGTTGCTGGTTCGGGGGTGTAATCTCGCTCTGAAATGTGCACATACTCAAGGGGAGTTGTGCATGGCAGAAACCGGAAGGAAGGTCATCCGAAACGTGTCTGAAGCCGCCAAAGGAACCATTGCTGATCCCAGCAAGAATCGAAAAGGTTATACGGACGTGCAAGGCGCGCCGCGCTTTCCCATCAAACTGCCGGTAGCACTGAAGTCGGCGGTGTCTCAGGCTGGAGCTGCGGGCCAGGGCGTGATAGGAGAGACGGTCGAGACCGAAAACATTTCGGCCAACGGGGTCCTGTTTCGAATGGACGCGGATGTGCCCGTGGGTTCGCCAGTGGATTTCACGATTTCACTTCCCGCTGATGTCGTGGGCGCGGAAGCCGATGTACAGGTGGACTGCCGCGGGCGCGTAGTGCGCAGTTTTGAAGACGGTGGCCGCCGTGGCGTTGGCGTGGTCATCGATGAGTACCGTTTTGAGCGCAGGTAACTGGACCCTGTAGGGCGACGGGTAGGGCGCGAAAAGAGGACGGATGGGCAGCACTTCGGTCGGCAGTTCGGGCAACACCGCGGTCAGCGCTTCGACCAGCGCTTCGATCAGCACAGCGGTCGGTGTTGAGTCCGGCGAAGGCCTTCAGCCTGATGACGGCAAAGGCACGATCCGCGTGATCGTGGCGGATACGCAGGCCATTTTCCGCGCCGGGCTGCGCAAAATATTCGCGCTCGAGGACGACATACGCGTGGTCGGTCAGGCCGAAAGCCTGGATCAGACGGTCGCAGCCATCCAAAAATTCTCCGCTGACATTGTCATTTTCGAAGCCGCTCTTACGCCCAATCCAGTCGATGCGGTTTCCGATCTCCTTCGCCAGAGCGCTGGTTGCCATCTCGTGGTCGTGCTACAGGAACCTGACCAGGAAATGACCCTCGACCTCTTCCGCCGGGGCGCGCACGGCATTGTGTCGCGCGAGATTGAGCCCGAGGTACTGGTCGAATGTTTGCGCAAAGTCGCCCAGGGAGAGCCATGGCTCGAAAGTCGCGCCGTCGCCTGGGTGATGCAAGCCTATCGTACGCAAGGCTTGCGCCCGTCGGGCTCGCGCCCCAAGGTTTCGCTCACTCCGAAGGAATCGCTTATCGTTTCCTGCGTCACCCAGGGCATGAAAAACAAAGAGATTGCTCTGCGCGTGGGCACCACGGAACAGGTGGTCAAAAATTATCTTCGCAAAGTCTATGACAAGCTCGGCGTCGCCGATCGTCTGGAACTGGCGCTCTACTGCTTGAATCATCGCGTCGTCGAAGGCATGGCGCCGGCCAAGCCTGCAGTGCCCGGCCAACCCACCAATGGCCACGCCACAGTGGCTCCCGAAACGGCCGCCGCCGCTGCTGCCTCCGGCTCCCGTTCCTGATTCATCCTCCTCAGGCCACCGCTGTCGGTTGACGGCTAACCGGCAACCTTGCTACAAATTGTTTCAATTCACCTCGTCGCGCCAGGCCCAAGTGAGGAATTCCAAACAGGAGCGCTCCAAATGAAACTAACTAAAATGCTGACTGCAACCGCTATGGGTTTGTGTTTCCTGCCTGCGCTTTCTTTTGCTGCCGATGGAGCGGCCGCCTACAAAGCCAAGTGCGCCATGTGTCATGGTGCGGAAGGCCAAGGTAAGGTTGGTCCCGCGCTGAAGGCAACGAGCCTGAGCGCTGACCAGATCATGGCACTCATCACGACTGGCGATGACAGCAAGAAGCCTCCTCACAAGAAACCCGTGAACGGACTTTCCCCTGATGACGCGAAAGCAGTCGCTGATTACATCAAGACTCTGAAATAGAGTCTCCCGAGAAGAGCGTTCAGGCCGGTTGTTGCCGCTGCATCAGCCTGCCGGATGCACAGTTGTGTCGATCCGAGTAGTGGAGAAACCGGCTCTAGTACAATTTCCTGTCGCGTTGCAAGACCGCGAAATCGTTCTAAGGCCAGAGAGCAATCGCGCTGAATTCTCATACTTCGATTGCCACCGCCAGGCGTATAGCGGGAACGAAGAGGGCAAATATGAAAGGTGACGCAAAAGTTATTGCTATTCTGAACGAAGTGCTCAAAGCCGAGCTCACTGCCATCAACCAGTATTTTCTTCATGCCGAGATGTGCGAGAACTGGGGATATCAACGGATGGCCAAGCAGATCCGTAAAGAATCCATCGAAGAAATGCAGCACGCCGAAATTTTGATGGAGCGTATTCTCTACCTCGATGGCGCTCCCAATATGTCCGACTATTTCAAGATCAATATCGGGCAAACCGTGAAGGCGCAACTGGAGAATGATCTCGAACTGGAATACACGGCGGTGAAGCGCCTCAACGATGGCATCAAAGCGAGCGTGGCTGCGGGAGACAACGGGTCGCGCGAGTTAATGGAGAAGATTCTGCTCGACGAGGAACACCATATCGATTGGCTGGAAGGACAGTTGCACGCGATCAAAGAAATGACCTACGAAAATTATCTCGCGCAGCAGTTGCACAAGCCCGACGAGAGCTAAAGCGAGAAGCAGGATCGAACAATAACAAGAGCGAACCCAATTCAGGTCTTCTCGGAGCACCACCGACTCCACCAGGATTGCATCGAGCGAAACTCATTTCGAATTGGTGAAGGCCGCCGAAGGAACCTCACAGGAGTCCTCTAAAATCCGGAAACCCACGGGCGTCCCAAGGCGTGTGTACAATGTCAACAGGAATTTTGCGCAGTAAGCGCGACGGAGAGATGGCCGAGTGGCTGAAGGCGCACGCTTGGAAAGCGTGTTTAGGGGAAACTCTAACGTGGGTTCGAATCCCACTCTCTCCGCCAGTTCTTTTGCTTTCAATGAGTTAAGTGCCATCCATACCGTCGTCCATACCGTAAAACCCTTTCTAGGAGCGGTATGCGATGCGATTTTGCCGTCCGTTTACCCTGACAGCCGGCGCTCGCGGCAGGAAGCAAGCGCCCCCTTCTCACCCACGAATTGGCCTCCAGTGCGACCAGCCATGTTCGATTGTCTTCTCCCCGTGCGCCATTTTTCCTGGACAGACCGCGCGGTCGACCTCGTGTCCGAAGAATTTGACCGAATTTCCGTTTGCACATAATTTCTCCAAACCTGATTTGGAGGTCCTAGGATGCGGGCCGGCAAGTCCCATGTGGGGCGCGTCAATCTCACAAAATACGTGAAGGTGCGCGGCGACGCCTCAGATAAGTGGCGCTTCTGTCCCGTTGTCCGTACGGGCAATGGCCGTATTCGGCCAGACTACGTCCTGATCGATGGCAGGTCCGAACTCCACAAAGAGGGCGCTTACTACATCGAGTGGTATCTCGATGGCAGACGATATCGAGAATCGGTGGGCAAGAATCCAAGTGAGGCGTTTGCCTCTGCAGAGCGCAAAGCTCTCATTCTCAGGAACCAGGCGCTTGGAATCGAAATCGTCGGCGAAACCAAGCGGACCGGAGCGACCCTGGCGGAAGCTTGCCGCGAGTTCCTCGAGGAAACCCGCCAACACCACAGGCCGAAAACATACAGTCAGTACAAGACCGCTCTCGAATATTTCCGCCAATCGTGTCGTGAAAAGCCACTTGGCAGTGTCGAACGAACCGACGTCATGAGTTTCATGGGCTTTTTGTCCGACAGGGGACTTGCCCGCCGCACGATCTGGACCAAGGTGCAGGTTGTGGTCTCGATGCTCAAGGCGAACGGAGTTACGAAATTAATCCGCAAGCGCGACTGGCCACGCTACACGGAAACGGAACCCGAGGTCTACAGCAGCGAGGAGATCGAGATGTTTCTTGCCCAATGCAATTCTTGGAAGCGCGTGCTCTTTGAATTCTTCTGGATGACTGGTTTTCGAGAAGGCGAGGTAATGCATGTCGCGTGGCCCGACATTGACTTCGGTAATCACGTGGTTCGGGTGAAGGCAAAGCCAAAGCTGGGGTTCATTCCGAAGGATTGGGAGGAACGCGAGGTTCCGATTCCCGACCGCCTGTGCAACAGCTTGCGCCATCACCAAGCCTCGGCATCCGCAAATCATACGCTGGTTTTCGCGACCAGCAATGGCAGGGTCGTTCACAATTTCCTGCGTCAATGCAAAAGCATCGCCTGGCGTGCTGGTCTGAATTGCGGCCTTTGCGAAACGGGGGAAGGGCATTGCGCGAAAGGGCCATATTGCAAGAACTGGTTTCTGCATAAGTTCCGGGCGACATTCGCAACCATGCACCTACGCGCCGGTGTTGATTTGACAACGGTCCAAACGTGGATGGGACACAAGGACTTGGAATCGACTATGCGCTATCTCAAACCCGCCAGAAACAAGGAAGCACTGCAAAAGGTCAATGCCACGTTCCCGCTACCGAAGGTCAATGCCACGTTCCCGCTACCGAGACCGACATCCGAGCCGGACGATGCGCAGGTCTAGGCGGCCGTTTGGTTCAACGGCATCTTCCGGCGAAGCCAATCGGCAATCGCTTGCGGATCAAAACGGATCAGCCCACCAACCCTGAAGTGAGGAATCGCGCCTTGTTCGACGAGGCGATAGATGGTCATCTTGCTGGTCGAAAGGATCTTTGCGAGTTCCGAAGCTCGCAACGCGTGTGGCATTTTTTCAAGCTCGACTGCTAAGGATGATCGGATATTCATGGTGTTTCCTGGATAGGCCAATCGCTATTGAGAGGAACCCGCCACCTGCAGGTTGTCCCTTCCAACCGCGGCCCTGTCATGGGCGTTGTAGTAGAGGTTCATGATTCCGTCAATCCGCCCCGAAATCGTTCGGGATTTGACCGAAATCTCATTCGGGTCTAGCTTTCAGACGCTCGCGATCAAGAAATTTGTCTCGGGCAAGGAGCCAACTGTGTTTTCCTGTCTGGAAGAAGTTGGTCAACGGCTGAGGGCCACGGGCTACATCGCCGATTCGATTGCTGCCACCACCGTGTATTTGGCGGCGAGACTCCAAAAGCCACTGCTGCTGGAAGGCCCCGCCGGCAGCGGAAAGACTCAGTTGGCATACGCTGTCGCGGAGGCAGCAGACGCAGTGGTCGAACGCTTGCAGTGCTACGAGGGCATTAACGAAGAGAAAGCCATCGGGAAATTCGACGAGCCGCTGCAGAGGCTTTGCGTCGAATTGAAATCGAAGTCCAGCAACATCGATTGGCACTCCCTGCAGACCGAATTGCATGGACAACAATTTTTCAGTGCCGGCCCTCTGTTGCGCGCTCTCCAGTTCGAAAAGCCCTGTGTTTTGCTAATTGACGAGCTAGACAAAGTAGACCACGCGTTTGAAGCCACGTTGTTGGAACTCCTGAGCGTTTGGACACTGAGTATCCCGAAACTCGGAACGATTCGAGCCCGGAGTATTCCCTTTGTTGTACTCACATCCAACGAGGAACGACGCATTGGGGATCCTTTGCGCCGGCGCAGTTTCTACCTTCGGGTTGAACACCCCACCGCCGAACGCGAAGCAGAGATTGTGGCGCTGAGAACGCCAGATTCCACACCCGAGTTTCATGCCGGCATGGCGGGACTCGCGAAAGCCTTACGCGGCTGGAGCATGGAAAAACCGCCGTCCGTCTCCGAAATTCTCGATCTCGCACAGGCGCTCAAAGTTCTCGGCACAGAACAAATTACGTCAGAGATGAGGGATATTCTGCTGCCATTGCTGGCCAAGACCGAAGCCGACCGGCGAAAGCTGCTTCTGCGCGACGGTTTGGGACACCCGATTCCGGTCAGGAGGCCGGTCGACTATGGAATCTCAGCTCACCATCCACAATAGGCGTCCGGAGGCCGAGATACTGGCTAGGCAGGGATTACGGCTCCCACCGATCACGTTGAAGTGTCTGCGGACTGTCGGCATCTATTGCCAGCCCTCGGTTTCGATCGAGCATCAACACCTGGCCAAGAAGTATGTGCTTCGGGGAGTCGAATCAGGCGGGGCGATCGCGGAGGTTGGCGCGTACGCGAGCTTCGTCGATGAACAAGGCCACGCATTGCCCTGGCTGCAGCGCGTGGACAGCATCGGCGTGAACGGCGTGCACGCGATCGTGGTGGCGCCAGTACTGATCCGGGTGCAAATGCTTCGGATAGAGCGGACTTACGATCTGCTCATTACTCGGCATCAGCTGGCAAAATCGGGGACTAGCCATAGACCGCGACTCGAGAGCTCGGTCCTCTTTTATGGCCGCAGGGGCAGTCTAGAGATAGAGCTGTGGGGGAAAGATGTCGGCTTCCGTGGAACCGTCTGTCCGGTCTTCTACACGCGGGCTGGGGAACGGTCGGCGTTGCCAAACGAATTCCAGGATGCAGCCGATCGAGTCACATCTGCCGTGTGCTGCCTTGGTTGCCGTCACTGTCATTTGCTCGTGCCTAATCTGATTGCCCCCGACCGGACGGAGAATCTCAACGCGCTTGATGTAAGCGCCGACCGGAGCGCGAGCGTCGACGCCGTTACGGGCGGAACGGCATGAGGAGTCTTGGATGAGCGATTGCACCACAAGCGGCGACCTGCCCAGCATCGACGAGGCTCTTGCCGACCCAGCCGCCTCTTTCTGGCTGAAAACGGCGCTTCGCTCCGCCTTGTGTCGCGACCCCGTGGATGCCGCTCATGACTCGGAAATCCTGGCGCAACTGCTGGGGCAGAGATGTGATGCGATCCTCTCGGCGGGTTAACTCGGCCCTCCGCGATGTTCCTTTTGTCCCAGCTCAGGTTCAAAACGAATCCACAAGCGTGTTGCGCTTTATAATGTCCCGCCCATAGTTCCTGCAGCTCTCGCGGCCGCACGACCCGGCACCATCTGGGTCATGGGGAGGGAGGATGGATATGCCTGATAGAACACCCAGAAATCTGCGACGAAATAGACAAAGCGTGCCTCGCATCGGACCGGAAGAGGCGGCTCGAGTCTTTGCACAATGCGAGCTCCTGCTGGACGGTGCTCCCGTTTTCGCGGAGAATTTGCGGCGACTGGGTTTCGCCCACTTCCTAGCCCCACTGAACGAGCAGATCCTAGAGCTCTCGGTGCAGCCGGATTCATGGGGTGAACGAACCAGGGCTCGTATGATCTCTTACTTCTTTCCTGCCCTTCGAGGGCTTCCCGCCGAATCTGCGACCGTGGAGGAGGTCGTGCAGGTCTCGAATGTTGTCGTGCCGTGTTTCCTCCTCGAATTGGGACGTCGAAGACAGCACATCGAGATCGAATTTCCTAAGAATCCCTGCGATTCGGGCGCACGTTTTGAGTTCCGCGCTGGGCCGTCGCGTCCGGTCTATTCCATCGACCGTGAGCAGCTAGTCCGGCTAGTCACCGAGGCCGGCGAAGAACTAGTGGGGCTTTGTTATTTCGGAGACCAACCAAGCCGGAAGCACATTGAATCACACCTAGCGCCCACAGGCTCAACGAACGTTTCCTAAAAGCGGCCGTGTCGTTCATCTTCCCCTTGCAAAACGAAACATTGGAGCAACTCCGAGAAATTATGTAGCGCCGGTCCGAGCGACCGCTTCAATCCTTCTCGCCATCGCGGCACGACTGGATCTGCCCGCTTCGATCCCAGAGCTGTCCGATCGCCGCGCGAGTGATTGACGCTGGAAGTCGTTGGAGATGCGAAATCCCGGCCTGAGAAAGGTCGATCAGCGCAATCGCTCGCGGGGCGATCACCCCCAAATCTCGTCATTTTGCTAAGGGTGCCAGGTCTCACGTTGAGAGTTAGCTTCTCGCAGCAACGCTGCACAAACGACTAGTGGCAATCCTTGCGAGCCTGCACTCGTCAATGATAGACTAAACTAACTAAACTTAGTTTGAGAGACTCTATGAAAACAGTGAACATTCACGAGGCGAAAACTCAGCTCTCGAAACTCATCGAAGAGGCGTCGAAGGGTGAGTCGTTCGTCATTGCCAAAGCTGGCAAACCAGTCGTAAAGGTCACGGCCCTTAGCGCGCCAACCGGTACTCAAGTGCGGCGCCTTGGCTTCATGGCCGGGCAGATTTCCGTGCCTGACGATTTTGACAGAATGGGCAGGGAGGAGATCGAGCAAATGTTCGGCGGTGGCGAATGAAACTTCTGCTAGATACGCATCTCCTCCTTTGGGCGGCGGGTGAACCCCGGCGGCTCTCAAAACAAGCTCGCACCCTGATCGACAATCCGGAGAACGAGCTTCTTTTTAGTGCGGCTAGTTTATGGGAAGTGGCGATTAAACGAGGATTGGGCAGAGATGATTTTAAGGTAGACGCACGGCTGCTGCGCCGTGGTCTCTTGGACAACGGGTACAGCGAGTTGCCAATCATCAGCGATCATGTCGTAGCCATCGATAGCCTGCCCACCATTCATAAGGATCCTTTCGACAGAATCTTAGTGGCACAGGCGACAGTCGAAGGGGTTACGCTCCTGACCATCGACTCCTGGGTGTCTCAGTACCCGGGACCTATCAGGACTGTGTAGGGATCAGGAATGCTGGTCCGGTTCCACCGTGAGTTCTTGAGCCCCACAGTTCAAAAATCTTCCTTCGCACGCTTCAGGGCACTCTCAACTCTCAACTCTGCCATTTGAACCATAGCGGGGTGAGCAACTACCCCGAATAGGAGGCGTCGCCATGACTTCCGCATTCACCGAAGGTCGAAGTGAGATGGCCTTCCGGCCGCACGCGCTCGACGGCTCGAATGGTCATGCCATTCAGCCGGGTGCGAACGAAGAACTCGCCGGAATTCTGAGAGCGTTGGAGGTTCCCTTTGAAGTGAACCTCGTCCTGTGGCGCGTCACGGAATGGAGTGATGACAGCACACGCGGGCTGATGCTGCCGTATGCCGACCCGCGAGCGTACAGCGACCGACTGAACGCCCTGTTCACCCCGGCAGGTTGGACACGCCGCTACACGGTGCAAGCCAGCGCACCGGTTCAGCGCAGCAAGCGGGGACCGGCGGCGAAGATCCTGGTCACATGCGAGGTAACGATCGCGTGTATCGGAACCAACTCGGGCACTGGAGAAGAATGGTCTGATAAGGAGAATGCGCTGACTGGTGCAGAGGCACAGGCGTTCAAGCGTGCCCTGTCCTGCTTCGGGCTGGGGCGCTACTTATATGACACGGACGGCGAGTGGATCGAGTTGGACCAACACGGAGTGCCAACGAAGATCCCCAAACTGCCGCGATGGGCGACGCCGAAGGGGTGGCTCGCCGGACTCCGCCCCAAGCTTCGCAGAAACCGCCAGGCTTTGATTCGGGCGAATGGGCACAAGGGCAACGGTGCCTTCTTAAGTCATGGAGTCAATGACAATGGCCAAAGCCTGGTCGCTGAGATTGAGACGATGGAGAAGAAGATCGGCCATCGCCTGTATCGCGGTTTGCTGAAGCGAGTTGCAAGGGCATGGGGCCCACAACAGATCCGAGAGACGGGTGTGCTCGAGCAGGTGCTGGCGCAGATGCAAGGTGCCGAACGAGGTGTAGCCCGGCTGGCGGCCGCTCAGGCTAGACTCGCGCCGGAAGTTGTGCAGAAGGTGATTGTGTCTTTGAATGCGCCGCCAACGAAGGTGGAAGACCTACAAACGTTGCACAGCCTGGTTGTTGCTCTTGAGAAGGAAGTCGAAGCGGCGCAGATGCAAGGGTAGGGTTGCTCTGGACGTTCCTTTGCACAACGCAACGGGGAACGCGAAACCTACCAACGATTTTGAGAAAAGAGGGACCAATAGAAATGGAAAACCAGTCAACAACGAATCATGATGCCTTGTCGCCCGAAGAAGCAAACAGACATCTTAGTCAACGAAAGGGCGTGCACTCGGCGGAGCTTACAGGGTAGCCGCTAGTTGCTTGAGGACCGCGTCAGCCGTTACACCGGCCGAATAGTTCTGCTGACCCGTGATGAGGTTGCCGTCGGCGATGGCATGGGGTGTCCAGGGTGCTTTTGCGATGTAACGCGCGCCAGAAATACGGAGGCGATCTTCCAAGAGCCACGGCGCGTTTCCGGCAAAACCGGCCTGCGTTTCTTCTTCATTGCTGAAGCCGGTGAGTTGCCGATCCTTAAGTGCCCATGTTCCGTCCGGGCGTGACGCCGGTAGGAGACCGGCGGGCCCGTGGCACACGGCTGCGACGAGCTTCTTTGGATTGTCGAGCATCGCGACGAGCACTGCACCCGTGGTCGGATGCGCAGCCATGTCCTGCATCGGGCCGTGACCGCCTACCAGAAAAATGGCATCGAACCGATCCGGATCGATGTCCTCGACGCGCATAGGCGACGTCAACGCGGAACCCAGTTGCTTCATATAGCTCTGCTGCTCCTGGATCTTGGTCGCGTCGTTGCTGTTGTAAGCAAGGTTGAAGCTCAACGGGTCAACGGTCGGAACCACCCCGCCGGGACTTGCGACCGTGATCTTGAGTCCAGCTTCCGTGAACTTGCGATGAGGCGTCACAAATTCTTCGGCCCAAAACCCCGTTGGATGAGGTTTGGCGTTCTTCATCGTCCACACATTCGCACCTGAGACGACCATCACTAGAGACGCCATAGCGTCGCTCCTTTCGACTTTGGGACAACGAAGTTCGGCACGGTCGTCTTGTAAAGCAAGTCCTGCCTCGCAGAGTTATGTGTACAAGGCCAAGGGATCGGCAGTCATCGTCGTCTGTCCAACTTCAATGAGATACCCATCTGGGTCTCGCATGTAACACCGCAGTTCCGTCGCATGGACTTTAGGCTCCGTGATGAATTTAGCGCCGCGCGACGACCAGAGATCGTGGTAGCGCCTGATGTCCGTCACGCGAAGGTTTAGAAAAATGCTTAGAACGTTTGGATCGCGGGGTGGCGATGCGACGACTTCAGGCTTATCGTCGGTCGGACCGCCTCCGTGGTTGATAGTCACCCGCTTAGGCCTACCCGTCTACATCTGGCGCAACAGCAACGTCGTAAGATTGTCTCCGAGCAAGACGAATAAGTCTTCGAGACGGCGAAAGTAAAAAGCCCTACCCTCTCCTGAGCATCCCCAACTGGACGGCCTACACCGTTCTAGACCTGCGCATTTCAAGTAGCTCCCTCGCGGCAGCCAACCAAATATCAAGCGAAAAAGAAATGAGGACGGTCATGAGAATTCGTGTGACCACGAGAGCCGACTTGTTTGAGAAACGAAAACAACAACACGTCGAGCGCGGCTATCGAATCGAAGATGAGCGGCCGATCCCTGTGAACGGTTTCTGTTCGTTCATCGCGGTGAGCGAGATAGCCGATTCAGACGGAGTTGGGGACCTCGTGACACAGGCGCTCAATGGGATGCCAAGATGAGACCACATGGAAAAGCAAGGTTAGGGTTTTTCCCGTTGCCCGTGGCGGAAGCCGCACGGCTGAAGAATCGCCTTGCTTTCGCATCGGAATTCTCGGCACTCGATCCCTGCGTGGGAGATGGTCTGGCATTCACTCACTTGCTGCATGGCGTAAGCGCTCGTCGCTATGGCATTGAGATCGATGCCAATCGGACCCACCAAGCGAGCGCTTTAGGAATTGAGACTTTGCAAGTCAACGCCTTGGATGTCCGGTGCCCACCGGAAGCGCTGTCCCTGCTCTACCTGAACCCTCCATACGACTGGGAATCGGGAGAGAGCAACAATCAGCGATTGGAACTGGTCTTCCTGGAACACAGCTATCGCTGGCTCAAAGCTGGGGGCGTGCTGGTATTCGTCATTCCCCAACCGCGACTGGCGAAATGTGCGAGATTGCTAAGTGAACATTTCACGGGGTTGCGCGTGTTCCGACTCACCGAACCGGCTTGCCTCGAATACAAGCAGATCGTAGTGCTGGCGACACGGCGCAAACGGCATTCCAAGCTTTCTGATGCCGACTTGTTGGATGGAGTTCGCTACCTCGAAGCGCTGGCAACGACCAACGAACTTGAGCCGCTGGGCGACAATCCTGAAGTCCAGTACGAGGTTCCAGCCTCCGAGCCGGTTGTCCTGACCCATGTGGGCATTCCCTTGGACGAGGTTGAAGATTTGTTGCTGGAATCAGCCGCGTACCGACAGGCGGGCCGTGTACTTCTACCCAAGCTAAATGACGTCAGAGGCCGGCCGCTTACACCGCTCCATGGTGGGCATGTCGGATTGCTCTGCACCGCAGGAATGCTCAATGGAGTATTCGGCGAAGGAGAAGCTCGTCACATCGCTCACTGGCGCTCTGTGAAATTCACCGACCATTGGGAAGAAGAGGACGAAGACGGAACCAAAATCCTGCACGACCGGGAAAGGTTCTCGCATGAATTGACCCTTGTCTTTGCCAAAGGAAAGACTCAGGTTCTCACCCACGAAAAGAAGGAGCCAGAATGAGAAATGCTCACCTTCGATTCGGTTGGCTCACCTACGTGAAGAGCACGGAAAAGACGACAACCAGCATCAAGCTGCGACTCGACCGCTTTATCGGCGAGGTATTGCCCGACCCACCGCGGCAGGCCAAGGCCCATCTCATTTCCGTGATTGGCGGAGACACGCAAATTGCGGCCGTCAGTGCGGCCATCTCCTTGGGAGACGGGTTCATGGTCGAAGGGCCAGGGGTGCAGCCGATCCGCGTATGTTTGGAGCGGAATGCACAGTGCTTCAAGGGCTCCATACAGCTTGCCCGGCGAAAGAAGCCTCTACGTCATCTCATTGGGATGTCGGAGGAGCTCATCTCGGGGAACACGTCGACCAGTTCGGGGAGGACGCTGTTGGCAGGCTCGGACAAGCGCTTGGTTTGGGCTTCCATCGCACACATCTTCGGGATTCCAGGAATCCCGGAGTGGGCAGACTGGTTTGCGGACGAACTACATACACATCACGCGTTGGTTCATGCGGTAGGCATTGGATGTGATCCGGTGATTGTCAAAGGGGAGAAAGAACAATTTCTCGACTGGCTCAGCTGGGGAGTCGAAAGCGAAGCGATCAATCTTCCAGCGGAAACTGGGTCGATCCGCTGGCCGGGGTTGAGCCTCGAGGACATCTTCTTGCCGGCCAAGTAATTCGTATTTTGCGAGTTGTGCACATCGCAGAATGCCTCTCTGGTTGCTCGATCTAAGCGTTTATAGATGGCTTCTGAATTGCCGACAAGTGGGAGTCGACCGTCAATCACTACAAGCTCGTTTCTTGTTACTTAAGCGGTGAAACCTCCTAGCACCAACTTCGAGGACCAGACTGTCGCATTTTCAACGTTCGGTTACCTGTTTGCTGAAAATGAAGCCTGGGGCAGGGCGCCAAGTTCCGGTCGATCCGCGGGATAACGGGGCGAAAGCGTTCTTACATATATAGCCCGCAAGGCGATTCTGGCCCTCTTGCGCGGCGGCGAACGTCATACGCGCGGAGGGGAGTTCAGAAACCACACGAACGTAACTTGAGGGCAGCGCTATGCCATGCAAGAATTTTCGGGCATTTGAGTGCTTTTCGTGGGATCCGCAAAATTAACCTGCCGGCGCGAGGGAATTCAGTAATGAAACGTTGATTGATGATGTTAGATGCGCCAGCCACTTCGAAAGAAGTTGACTTGGAGACGGTGATCTCGGCGGGTGAAAGGGCAAGATGAAGATCTTGGAAATGCATGCGGCAGAAATTGAGACAAAGAGTCTGATTCTGGGAATGGCGCTAGCCGTCACCCTAGGTCTTGGCGGACTGCAAGCGCAAGGGCAGACCAAAAAGACCGAGTCGCCCGAGCGGCCACGAGAAACGGAATCGCGTCCGACTTATACTCCACCGCCCAGTAAGCCATCGCGGCCCGCGTACACGCCTTCTGCGCCCGCTACGTCATCTACGCCTTCGCATGAACCGCATCCGTCTTACGCGCCCAGCCAGCCGTCGCCGCCAAAGTACGCGCCCAACAACAACTTTGCGCCAGGACATCAGCCGCAGCCTGCTTCTACTCCAACACCCAGCCAACCGACGCATCCGCCCATGGTCTATACGCCGCGTGGTTCCGGGGCATCCGGGTCGGGGACCGGTGCTGTCGGGAGTTCGACGACGGCCTCCAAGCCCTCGACATCGGGGCCAACGGTTTACACACCCCACGCCGCGTCGAGTGCAATCTCGGCATCCGGGGATGCTGGAAGCCCATCTCATGTGAACGGTACTACGGTTTACACGCCGCGCAGCAGGGTGCCCGACGATGCGGCATTGTCTACCAAGCCATCCACAACGGCGCGATCGAGCAGAAAGTTTAGTGTTGCGTCTTCTGTAAGTTCTCCCGCTGCGATGCACGCCGCATACGCGCTGCCGCCGGCGAGCAGCATTGCGTCCAAGACGCCGGATCAAGCGAGGGTGCTCACGACGGCAGGTTCGCGGCGCGTCGTCAGTCAGGTGAATACGGCGCGAGCGGCGTTTTCGGGAGTGAACAAACGCGCTTTGCCGACAGGGCAGGTTACAGTGCAGTCGAGCGGACGGCTTGCGCTCTCAGCATCCGGAGGGCGGCAGTACGGCCTGCGTTCCGACGGTACGCTGGCATCTTTCAAGAGCGCGCAGGGCGCCAGCGCAAGGTTCGCCCCCAACGGAAGGTTTCGTTCCCTGCAGACTGCCAACATGAATATCCAGTACGGCCCGCATGGCGGCCGGACCGTGGTGCAGCAACTTCCAAGCCACGCAACGCTCGTGAGCTACGGGCGGCACAGCGGATACATGGAGCGCACGTTTGTGCATGGTCAAGTCACTCTTGTGCAACGGGCGTACGTGGCGCCGAGGGGCTATTTCACTCCGAATGCTACTTATGTTCGGACCTACAGTCCCTACACCTATCGCGGAATGACACTGGTGAGTTACACACCGGGAATCTATTACGCACCGGCGTTCTATGGCTGGGCATACAACCCCTGGGCTACACCGGTGGCGTACGCATGGGGATGGACGGGCGATCCGTGGCTAGATTTTGCTAACGGATATTTCGCGCCGTTGCCGATGTACAGCAGTCCGATGCAGTGGATGGCCGATTACATTCTGGGCTCAACTCTGGCCGCAGCGTATCAGCAACAGCAAGATTTCCAGCCGGAAGGCGCTGCGGATGCGGCGGCGAGCGACGCGGCCGCGGATGAGACAGCATCCGGCGACGGTTCATCGGACAGCGAGGTTTATGCGCAAACAACCACCCCAATTACGCCGAAACTGAGAGCTGCGGTTGCGGAGGAGGTACGGCAGGAATTAGCGGCGGAGAATGCGGTAGCCAACGACCAAGCCCGTCCCGAGGTGCAGCAATTGCCCGAGATCCTGCAGCCAAGACATGTCTTTTTGGTGAACTCTCTGTTGAATGTTTACACAGAGCATGGCAATTGCGCGCTGACTGCGGGCGACCTCATCGTTTTGGTCAATGCGACGGATTCGTATGCGGAAACCCCGTTGCTGACGGTAGCCAGCAGCAAGAGCGGCGACTGCCCGGCGGGAGCGCAGGTGCAAGTAGTCCTGCAAGACCTGCAGGAGATGGACAACAATCTGCGCGCCCAAATGGACAATGCGGTGGCGAAACTGCATGCCGATCAAGGGCAGGGGGGCTTGCCGGCGGCACCGCAGTCGGCCATTGCGCCGCCTCCGCGGCCGGCGATAGACGGTGCGCCAGGCATCCCCGAGCCAGGGGTCAGTACCATGCTGGATCGAGAACAACAGCAAGCATCACAAGCAGAAACAGGAGTCGTGCAAGCGGCCTTCGCCAACGACGACGGCGGTGGCAAGGCGAAAGCCTCGAACGAGACGGCGCAATGAAACGATACGGCGCAATGAAACGATACGGGGCGATGATATGTCTTGCAGCACTTTCCGTGAGTGCGGCATTCGCACAGCAAAGCAAGACTGTGCCGCCTAAACCGGCGGATCAAGGACCGAGCCTGGAAGTCACGTTGAAGTTTATTCAGGACAAGCTGAACGATGTCGGCGAGGTGAATTTCGCTATCTACTGGTATAACAACATCCTCAATCGGCAGGAATTGACCTACCAGACCAGTTACGAAGTGAGCAATGTGGTCGCCCACCCGGCCCGTTGCGGGATAACCTTCCACCGGAAAGTTCTCAACGATGGGAGAACCGTGCAAGACCTTGACGATTGGTTCAGCTTTCACGACGTGCTTGATCTCGCAGTGAGAACGGGCGAGCAGGAAGTCAAGAAGGCACAAAACGATATCGGAGATCATACCTACGATACGAAATTTGATCCCCCCCTCTTCGTGCTTGCGGCGCGAAGACCCAAGAATAAGAGACAACAACCTTCCGGATGGCAAGTGGCTGGAACAGATCAGTTTTTCTTCACCGATGAAGAGATGGCCAACCGCGTAGCCAAAGCCATGGTACATGCGGTTGAACTTTGTGGCGGCGGCAGCAAGCCGGAACCATTCTAAGGAGGCAGCAATGATGAAACGTTACGTGATGACGATATGTGTTGCGGTTCTGGCCGTGAGCGCGGGATTAGCGCAGCAAAAGAAGGCTGCGCCGTCGTCCAAACCTGCGGATCAAGGGCCCAGTCTAGCGGTTACGATGAAGTTCATCCAGGGAAACGCCTCGGCGGGCAAGCTGAGTTATACAACCTTCGTTTCCGACTCAACTCAGCAAGGAGTGGAGTGGAAAGACAATATCAACGTCGAGATGAGCAACCTGGTGGCGGATGCCAAGACTTGCGGCATCTCGTTCCACTGGCGAGCCGAAGTGAACGGGAAAGTGTCCGACGACTCGGACTACAACCTCAACCTGGCGGAGGTGAAGGACATTGTGGTGCTGCCCCAAGACCAGAACCAGCAGAAAGTGGACGCTCGCAACGGTCATCCCGAATGGACACTGCGCGTCGAACCAAATCTGTTTACGTTGGTGGCGCGGCGCCCCAAAGGATTGGAGAACGCCTTCCTGTTTTCCGAGGAAGAAATGGCTGGCCGCATAGCGAAGGCCATGGTGCATGCGGTTGAGTTGTGCGGCGGCGGCAACAAGGATCCGTTCTAAAGGAGTCCGTTCAAAGAGGGATACCGTAATGACTGTCGGCAGGAACTCAGGTGTAGTGCTTCTGCTCGGTGTGGCCATAGCTGCAGGGTCGGCCACTGCCCAGAATCAAACGCCCGCGAACAGCAGCCCACTGCCCGACACCATGCAGTCCATCCAGGACGAGCTGAATAATCATGGCAGGGCCTCGTTTGACACACTCGACCGTGAATCGGGTGATACTACGCACCAATCTGCACACACGTCTGGGGCAGTCGCGGACGCCACTTCCTGCATCTTGCATTGGGTCACAACGACCGACGGGACGCTGACAACAGGTGGAGACGCTACCCAGGTCCAGAATGTATGGACGACCACGGTTCCTTTGAAGGACATCGAGAGCATTCGAGTGGAAGGCAGCCAGGATCGAAATCGGCGCCTGCAATCGGACATCACGGAGACTCCGAACGTTTATAGTGTGGCCGTTGAAGCATCGAAGCCGGTCGTTCAGCTCCAATATCGCGATCATCACGACGCAGCGCGCCTTGTCGGGGATGGGGCAGTCATTTCCGCCGAGATTCTCTTCAACGACGAAGAAGCGGCTAGTCACGTCGCCAGATCTCTCAGTCTCGCCGTAAGACTCTGCGGTGGTGGCCAGAGAGGGCGCCCTCGATGAAATGCCAGATAACTGTCGGCAAGAATGCAATTCTTATGCTTCTGCTGGTTATGTCTGTCGCTGTCGGGCCGGCAGGCGCCCAGAACCAGACGCCCGTCGATAGCGGCCCACTCCCAGGAACCATGAAGTTCATTCAGGACACGCTGAACAATCAGGCTACGGTTGCCTTTGACGTGCACAGTCAATATGGAACCAGCCACATTTCCTATCGTATTTCCGGGGCAACTGCCGACATGACTTCCTGCACCTTGCGCAAGAGCACAGCGTATGAAGAAAGATATGCTGGCGGCCAGGCGCTGCGCGACGCGAGGACGACGATGATGCCTTTGAAGGACATCGAAAACATTTTAGTGGAAGGCGGACAGGATATTTTCAATCGGCAAGGCCAAAGCGCCGCGACCCACACTCCGGAATATTATGCCGTGACTTTGGCGGCATCGAAGCCAGTCTTTAAGGCCCAATACACCGCCACCACAGTCCGTGACGGCCAAGAATTTCCAGCTACCTCCGAAGTCGCCGACAAGAACGATTCAACCTTGTTCGCAGATCAAGACACGGCAGACAGGGTCGCCAAGGCGCTCACCGTCGCCGTAAAACTGTGCGGCGGTGGCCAGAAAGGTCCCTCTCAGTGAGACACCAGATGATTTTCCGCAACACAGCAAGTCTTGTTCTTCTGCTCATCATGGCCGTGGGCGCCGGGCCAGCCTTGGCACAGAATCAGACGCCCGCGAACAGCGGTCCGTCGGCCGCTGACAAAATGAAGACGCTCGATGCCACTATGAGGTTCATCCAGGACACGTTGAATAACCAGGGTACAGTTGCCTTTGTCTGGACCATGGGCCTCGGGGAATCGCGTCCTACAACCATGAACAACTCCTTTCATGTCTATGGGGCGGTTGCGGATGCCGCTTCCTGCACTTTGCGAAGAATCACAACATTAGAAGAGGATTTCTTATCCGATCACGGCCATGTGGTAATGACAACCGTTGTTCCTTTAAGAGAGCTCTACAGCGTCCTGGCTGAGAGCGGGCAGGACTGGGCCAGACAGACCAAAGAATACGAAGCGCATACTCCGGAATTTTATGTGGTGGCGTTGCGGGCATCGAAGCCTGTCATCAAGAAACAAACGACCACTAGCGAGACCACCGACGATCCGAACCTTCCCGTGGATCCCCCACTGAACATCAATACCACGGAACAAATCGACGGGATTTTCTTCCCGGATAAAGACGCGGCCGACCGCATTGCTCAACCCCTCGCTCTCGCCGTAAGACTCTGCGGCGGTGGCCAGAAAGGCCCCTCTTAATGAGATACAGGACGATTGCGAGCAAACGCATAGGCCTCCCCGTTCTGTTCGTTATGGCCATTCTTACGGGGTCGGCCCGTACCCAAAATCAGACGCCCGCGAACAGCGGCCCGTCGCTCGCTCTGACTATGAGGTGGATCCAGGACACGCTGAACGACCGGGGTTCCGTCACTTATGTTGACTCTACCAACCTTGGAAAAGATGGGATTGTGACCAGCAACGTGTCGACGCGAGTCTCCGGAGCAGTTGTGGATGCCGCTTCCTGCACCTTGCATTGGACCACAACGATGGATATGTCCGGCCCAGGTCCCGACGATCATGCCCAAACCGCAACGACGACCATCGTGCCCTTGAAGGATATCGAGAGCGTCGTCGTGCAGAGCGGACGGGAGCGGGAGGGGCAAACGTCCTCGACGCATAGTCCGGAGTTTTACGCCGTGACCCTGGTGTCCTCGAAGGCGGTCATTCGGATGCGAACAACCGTTAAAATAACCTCGGAATTCAAGGACAGCGACCCACCGCCGCAAGACTTCGATAAAACCGTGCCGACCGAAACCATTCTCATTCCGGATGAAGACACGGCCCACCGCCTAGCCAAATCCCTCACCGTCGCCGTAAAGCTCTGCGGCCGTGGCAACAAAGATTCGTTCTAAGTAAGTGCTGGACGACTCCCGACCAACATGCAGGTCTGAGTCTCGTTTGCGGTAGGCTTTCCTTACCTCTTTCCGCTTATAAACGCGAAGGTTGATGGCGCCCCCACAGGAGCGAATTATGGCGCGACTGTTCGCGATCGGGTTTGCCATCCTCGTTACATTTTGGTCAAGTATTCGCCTACTCTTGCGGGATGTGTCCGCTGTCGACTAAGTCGAGTCACAGTCGACGTCTTATGCGTCGTCAGAGATTGGCCGGATCGGTAACGATAAGTCGGCGTGTGGGAAGTGATCCCCACACTTGCCGACGATTCTATGCGGATTGCGCGCAAACCGGAAAGTAGGAACATGGAATAGCGCATCGGAGGTCGCGACTGGATCAACAGCGTGAGTGTAATCGCCGCACTTCCTCTTCGTTCTTCTTTTCGCGACTTCGTCGTTTCTTCCACTTCCTTTCAGAGGACTTCCATGCCAGAACCGTGCACGATCTACGACTACATGCGATGTCACGCGGCGCTTTTGGGAGAACGCATTCTCGAGGAGTATCCAGCGCTCCACCAATTCGATGATGCAGTTTCCCCTCGGATTAAAGGATTGCTACGAGCGCCTTTCCCGGCACAGACTATCGCCATTATGGGAGTCGCCAAACGTTGGCAGCAGGCGCGAACCGCCATGGTGGTCGCGGAATGCGGCACCGGCAAGACGCTGATCTCGCTCGGAGCCATTCACGTCCACAGCGATGGGAGTCCATTCACAGCCGTAGCCATGGTTCCACCACACCTGGTCGAAAAGTGGGCACGGGAAGCATTTCTGACCATCCCTGGAATACGCGTGTTCCTGATCGACGACTTGCGAAATGGCGGCGACGAAAACAAATTCCACGGAGTGAACGAAGTGCGGCTGAGGCACGGCCGCATCGCGCGTGAAGGTTTGCATACCACGCTGAGCGAGTTACGGCTACGCAAGGATTCCCCGAGTTCCCGGAAGCGCTGGTTGTCGCTGTGCGGGAGACCTGCTCTGTTCATCGTCGGGCGCGAGCGCGCAAAGCTCGGCTACTTCTGGCGCCACGCCTATCGGATACCACGCTCGGGGCCATATCTGGGCTGCCTGGTAAACGCCGATACCGGCCAACCCGTGATCGTGGATGACAGCCGACTCACTGCCGCTGAATTTGAAAAGGTCAAGATTGCGGAAACCGTCGAAACCAGAGGCGCCAAGTCTTGCCGCACATTCCACAGCCCATTGTGGCAGGCCGATTCCGCCAAGATCCGCCGCATGGCCCCGATTGAATTCGTTGGGCGTTACATGCCGGGCTGGTTTGACTACGTGATCTGCGACGAAATTCACCAACTCGCCGGCGATACCGCGCAAGGCAATGCTTTGGGCACGCTGGCTTCCTGTTCCGATCGCATCGTTGGCCTGACCGGAACACTGCTGGGTGGGTACGCGGACGATTTGTTCAATACCTTGTTCCGGCTCGAAACCGGGAAGATGAAGGGACACGGATACGAATGGGGCACTACCGGGCGGAGTTCCTTCGCCCAGGACTACGGCGTTCTCGAAACCATCACGAAAGTAGAGCCTGCCGACAACGCGTGTTCGAAAGCGAAAGCCACCAGCACGATCCGCCGCAAGCCGGGAGCTTCACCACTGCTCTTCGGCGAATTCTTGATGCAGTTGTGCGCCTTCGTCTTTCTGGAGGACATCTCTGGAGAGCTTCCGCCCTACGAGGAGACCTGCCTCGGCGTTGCCATGGAGGGGGCTATGGAGGAAGCGTATCGCGAACTGGAAGACAATATTCGGAAGGCATTAAAGGCCCACAAAGGTAATCGTTCGGTGTTGAGCACGATGTTGAATACGCTGCTGCTTTATCCCGACCACCCGTTCGGTCTGGGAACCCTCTATGGCAAAGAGTTCGACAGGGAACTCGGGCGTAACGTTTCCTTCGTCATTGCGAAGACGCGTGATCTTCCCGAAGACCACTTGCATTCCAAGGAACGGAGACTGATCTCGGAGATCAAGCAAGAACTGGCCGAGGGACGCCACTGCCAGGTCTTCGCTGTCTACACGCAGAAGCACGACGTCACGGCCCGGCTGCAACGAATTCTGAACCATGAGGGAATCCGCACAGCGGTTCTGCGTTCGAGCGTGGACACCTCGAAGCGGGAAGCCTGGTACGCAAGACAAGTCAAAGATGGAGTACAGGTGGTCATCTGCCACCCCAAGTTGGTGGAAACCGGCCTCGATTTGCTGGATTTCCCAACCATTATCTTTTGCGAATCCGGCTATTCCCTGCACACGTTGCGGCAAGCGAGCCGACGCTCCTGGCGCATCGGACAGAGATGGCCGGTGCGGGTAAAGTTCCTTTGCTACGAAGGCACCATGCAGACGGCCTGCTTGCGGCTCATGGGAAAGAAACTCCTGGTGGCGCTGACCATGGAGGGCAAGTTTGCCGGTGAAGGACTACAAAACATCGACGAAGACGACGACATGTTGTCGGCGATGGCGCGGGAACTGGTCGAACGGAATGGGATCGGCGAAACGGCGGACGCTGTCTGGAAAGCCCTGAACCTGGAACATCAAAAGCTGTTCCCGAGGGATTCTCATAACGATGACCAAGCATCATGCGTCGAGATGCCGGGCATCCTGCTGGAGGCGCGGCCTGACCCTGCGAGTCTGGTTGAAGGGGCGCTGGATTCCGCGCCTATGGTGGTCTTCGGGCAGGAACCGCACTCGCTGTCAGGCAAAAGGCGACGCGCGCGAGTAGCTGCCCCGGAACAGGCGTCATTATTCGGATTCAATTGACCTGAAATCGCCAAATGTCGAGCCTAAAGTCGTCCGACCCCTCTCGCAGTACGGCAGTGTTCGTCCTTGCGCTTCTCTTATCGCCAGGAATTTTGTTTCCAATCACCAAGGAGGAAGGAAGTATGTCAGAAACTAGCACTTTAATCGGCTATAGCGGCCGAACCATTGGCCGCGAGGAATTAACGCTGGTGCCAACACCACCAGCAAGCGAAACCCACCGTCCAGTACCGCATCACGAGATTGTGCAAGCGTTAATTGAGACCCTCGGGTTTCGCCACATCGGAGTTGTGCATGATGAGTATGCAGTCTCGCCAGACGGCATGAAAGCGTTCGGCGTTCTCGATCTCGCAACGGAGATGGAAGGATGTCGCTTTTCGATCGGACTGCGCAACTCGCACGACAAAAGCATGCGTCTGGCGATGACTTGTGGCTATCGCGTATTTGTCTGCTCGAACATGGCGTTCGCAGGGGATTTCACGCCGGTGCTCGCGAAACACTCGAAGTCGTTCTCGCTCATCGACTGCATCTCGGTTGGCGTTGATCGAATGCAGCGAAACTTCGAGCCGATGCGAAAGCAGGTCGACGCATGGCAGAGAAGTGAACTGACGGACGTCACCGCCAAGGTGGTCATCTACGAAGCGTTCGTCGAGGGCAAACTCGAAGCTCCAAAGCATCTCGCACGCACCGTGCATGACCTGTACTTTGAGCCGAGGTACGAGGAATTCCGACCACGAACCATTTGGAGTCTTTCCAATGCGTTCACCTCGGCGTTCAAAGAGCTGGATCCCATTCCACAATTCAAGACCACCGCGAAGCTAGGTGAGTTCTTGGAAACAAGATTCTCGCAACCTTTTTGACCTACGGCGGCATCGGCCGGGCCGCCGCTCTCAAGAATGACGCCTCCATTAAGCTTCCCCCGCGGCCACACGCCGCCGTCAGAGGTAACTTAACCACCAGTCTTTGCACTTCAGCTTCAACTTTGCGAACTGGCAGCAGGGGAAGTAGAGCATCCCTACTGTTAAGAGCTACATCATGTAAATAAAAGAGAGGCCGTGACCACATGCGGCGAAACTTCGAGCCGATGCGACAGCAGGTGGAGACCTGGCAGCGAGGCGTTGGTGCTGACCTCATTTCGCCGGTGGAGCGGGGCCAACCATGCGGACGGTGACCGGCCCGTCTTTATCGTCGACGATCTTGTAATCGCTGGGAACGGCGAACAAAGACGGATCCGGCTCGGAAGCGTTGACGTTGGTGAATTGCGTCTCCAATTCTCCCGCCCAGGGATCGTCGTGCTTGGTCATCACTGTCGCTTTCTGACGGCCTGGTGACAAAGGCAGGATTGCTAACGGGGCAGAAGTAGTTCCTCATTCAATGTGCTTCATAGGCCTAGTCAGGAAGTCGGCGAGTTTCTCCGCTCCTTCCGATATGTTGCCGAGGCCTCTTGAGATGAGATATGCGAAACCGATCAAAGCAGCCCACTGAGTCACCATCGCATCTCTTGCGGTAAGCGAACCCGCGACATGAACGGCTGAGGCTCCCGCGAATACGACCTCGGAAAGGCCGTAGAGCAATTGATTAACCTTTTTGAAGATGTAGGCAATTAAGCCCGCTAGCCCCACACTCAAAACGATGACTGCATGTGCGACATGTGGTCCCACAGTCTTGTAGAGACGATCCAGAATATCCTCTCGCCAGGTAAATGCGTAGTGGACAGCGGTAGCGGTCATGGCGATCCAGAACGCGTAGAAAAGTAGGGTGCGAAATCCACGGCGGGAAGGTAGGCGATCAAGGTATGGCATGTAAAATACGCGCGGGGCCACGTACGGATAATAATGGGGGTTCGAGTAGCAACGGAACAGATTTTGCAACAGTTGACTAGATGTCGCTGTTCTGGGAATCGGAACAAGACGTTGTGAGTGAAATCGCCCGATTTCGTCAATTTACGGCTTTTCGCCCAGGCTCGCCTGTGCCTTAATTTCATGCTGCGGAGTGGAGGGCCGCCAGCATGCGAAAGCGAAAAGCCAAACTGAACTATCGTCGGATCGTTCTCCGACTCCCCGACCTCGATCATTCCAAAATGGCCGTGCTCAACAGCCTCACTTCGCCGGGTTCGCGCCGGGTCTATCAGTTCGCGATCCAGCAGTTCATCACTGGTATTGCTCCGAACCCGCTTGGCTTTCAACCGCATCGTCGTCGTGCGCTATCGCATGTACCTGGAGTCTCGTAGGCTCGCAGCCAACACCATCAATCAGCAACTGGCCGCGGTGCGGCGACTGGCGCATGAGGCCGCAGACGCGGGTCTGCTGAGTCCCGACCTGGCAGCCGGGATCAGTCGGGTCAAAGGCGTGAAGCAGCTCGGACAGCGGTCGGGCAACTGGCTGAGCCTGGAACAAAGCTCTCAGGTGCTGAGCCGTGCCCGAGGCGACCACATGCGCGAGAAACGCGACTATGCCATGCTGGCGTTGCTTTTTGGTTGTGGACTCCGCCGATCAGAGCTGGTCGGATTGGAGATGAGCGATGTGCAACGACGGCAGGAGCACTGGGCCATCGTGGATTTAATCGGCAAGGGCGGACACATTCGCACGGTTCCGATCCCAGAATGGGCGAAGCGGGCGCTCGACGAGTGGACAGTTGCCGCCGGGATCAGGGACGGAAAGATTTTTCGAAGAGTGAGCCGGACCGGAAAGGTTTGGGGCAAAGCGATCTCCCAGAACGTGGTCTGGTACGTGGTAAAGGGCTGCTGCGAAAAAGCGGGGCTGGAGCGCATTGCCCCGCACGACCTGCGGCGAACGTGCGCGAAGTTGTGTCATTCCAGTGGCGGCGAGATCGAACAGATTCAATTTCTGCTCGGCCATGCCTCGGTGCAGACGACCGAACGATACTTAGGCTGCAAGCAGAACCTAGGGCATCCTGTAAACGACCGCTTTAGCCTTGCAATCGTGGGCGCAGCTTCTGCTGAAGAACCCGAAAGCATGCAGGCGACGGGGGCTGGAGGTACAATTCGGCGAGGAGATTGCGATCATGGCCACCCAGCCGACTCAAAACGTCTATTCGAGGATGCGCGACCTGCATTGGTCACCGAAGGAGAAGGCCGTTGCGCGTCGAGCCTTCGATCGCGCCCTGCATCGCGAGTTGGAAGCGACCATTCGAGAAGCGAAGCAGATGGCAGCGCGGATCAAGGAGCCAGACGAGCTGTGGGAACTTGAGCGCCACTTGACCCGGCGTCGCAAGGAGATCGACGCCAAGTACGAATTCAAATATTCCGTGCTTCTCCTGGTGCTAGCTGACCTCGTGCGGAAAGGGTGTATCAACCTAGCTGAGCTACATGGTCTGGTGGAAGATAAGCTGCGTATCATTCGCGACCACGTCGAATCGGCGGCCTGACGCTGCCTGCTTCTGAGTGAAATCGCCTTGGTTACAGCAAGAAGGGCAAAAGTTCAGCCGTGCTTGCATGCATCTAATTTGAAAAGTGAATAGTTGTGCGCGACCGATTGACGCACTTTCACTTCCGGGCCGATGACCTTGATTTCCCTTTCTGTTATGACAATGTCGACAGATTGTCCCTGTAGCGCTCGCAACTTCATCGCTTTGTTGGCCCACGAAAGGCCCCATGAACGGTCGGTTGCGGTGTAGTATGCGTCGCCGACTTGAAAACAAAAAGCAATGTTTGAAGCAGTAGGCCACGGAGGGCAATCCAACCCATAAGAGCGCGGTTCAGAATGGGTCTCAACCAATGTCGCTTTTCTCTTTTCCTGATTATCAGCAGCGACTAGCCCGCTCAAAAGAAACAGGCCCACGAACAACGAGAGTGCCCACCTTCTACCCATAGGCGACATTATGCGCTTCGCCAAAGCTGCGGTCACTGGCGTAACATCGCAATTACACTCATTGAGGTGCAGCTTCGATTCCGCTCGGAGACTCTTGAAGATCGAGCCGCACTTGTCGAAGTTTGGTGGCCTTCTCCGGGTCCATTCCGGGCCGCAATTCGGTTTCCTCTAGGAAATAGTGCCAACCCGCCCTTCGATGTTCCTCGCTCTGACACCAATCGAAATCATTGAGAGTTCTTTGTGCGGCCTCAATTCCCTTGATGACGGCCACGACTCCACCCGACTGGTAGGTCCGCTCGTTAAACCGAACGACCGCGAATGAAGGCTCGGATTTCACTGGCGAAATATCCTTATTACGCCAACAACTCTCAACCAATAGAGTCAGAAGCGTGTGCTACTTGGCTCGGATAGACCGGCTGGCGCTGGGTTGTGTCATTCTGACTCTGGTAGCAAGCCCCATGCCTCTAACAGATCGAGGGGTACGTACTTGTGGTCCTTGTTCCGGTTGGCCCACTCTTTGAGTGGGATTGAGCCTTTGAAATCTTTCGGGGCTAACCCCAGCGCTTCGGCAACTGATTCAAATGTTGGTGGAATGACAGGTAAAGCGCCCATCAATGGCTTACACCAATTTGGATTTCCGCGTTCACTTGGCATGGAACTGCCTCCGAACATCAGGAGCCATCATGATGTCCCTCTACCGATCCCGGTTGAGAATTTCCCGCTCGGCACGAAACCAGTCCTGTTCGTCCTGGCCAGGTTCACGACCGCGGTTCTCATACAGCTCATAGGCCCGCTCTCTGATCTTGCTATCTGACGGGGCGGCGTCTGGCATCATCGCCAACTTGCCAGTAGAGTTTTTCGAACTGACGACAATCGTTGACTGCGGCGTTTCTTGAGTCTTGGGACTGATCATTGGGGAGACCTTCTGAGTGCTACGAAACTAAGGGGGCTTACTTCAGATGAGCTGACTTAGTCCAGGGGACCTGAAAGAGGAGAGGAACTGCTCACTCAACCTCAACCCTACGCTGAATCCTCGGGCGTGTCCAACAGACGGGGCCGGTTGCGCAAATCTTGCTCTCTTGTTGGCGAAATATCTCCATTGCACCAACACCGGAGAGCGGAACAAAACGCCCCAAAACTTTTTCGAGTCTTGGGACGTTAGTCGAACAGCCCTCCCCCGAAGCCTGCTCAATCGGGAGATTTGCCTACATTCAAGAGTCGAGTAATGGCACTCGCGGGGACCGAGATAGCCCGATAGTTGACGTAACATCCCGATTACTCTCACGACCCGTCCGTCTGGGGTTCTGAGTGTAATCGCCTGATTGCGTCAGTCATCCTTCCCGCCGAGGAGCCTAGAGATTACGTACACGTCCACGCCCGTCATCGAGCACTCTTCCGTCGATGCATCATGAACTGCGATTGCTTCAAAGGGAACTGTTATTGTTGCTCCGCAAGATGCAACCGAAACAGGCTTGGGGAAATCTAGACCGAACGGTTCTTGGTTCCACGATAAGAACCTCAGCCGGAATGTTCAGCCCGCGGCCAGCGTGGCTTATTCGAGCCGCTCATAGCCCGGGTCTCCCACGGGAATCAGGCGCGGAGGCTCGCCGTTCCACCACACCATGATTCGGCCGAACAGCGTCTCGTCGGTGGCCAGGCGATGGATGGCGTCCGCGATTTC
>DATHQD010000015.1:0-154082 GCA_035483045.1 Terriglobales bacterium | reverse complement strand
TATCGGTAGCCCAGTGTGCCCAGTCCATACATCTTTTTGCCGGGGGCCTGGCGAAATGCCACAACCCGGATATCTCCAACTTGTGACCCGCTGCCGGCAACATCGCCCAGATCATTGATGGCAACTGCGCTGCTGGACGCGCCGCCCAGTGTGCCCAAATCCTGCATGCCGGATGTTGCAGTCCACAGGAAGGCGTGGACCTCACCGGAGGCGGTGCTGGCCCCGCCGACAACCTGGCCTGCGGAATTGATTCCCGAGGCTATCGCGAAATCTCCGCCGAGGGTGCCCAGATCCTGCATGCCGCCGCTGGCGGTCCAGAGAAACGCACGATACGTCCCCCCGAAGCTCACGTAATAACCCACAACCTGCCCGGCATTGTTGATCCCATTGGCATAGCTGCTTCCACCGCCTAGGCTGCCAAGATCCTCGATCCCGGCCGTCGACGACCATAGAAAGCCGTGCACGATGGTGTTTTGTGCACTTGAATAACCCGTTAAGGTTGCGGCAAATGCGGACAGCCATAGCCACGTGCGAGCCAATCTCAGCATTGGGCCCTCTGCGAATTTCATGAGCGAGTTGGGGAGATGTGAAAACCTAGTCGCGAGACTAAGTATCAGTCGATGCATTTTACATCGATTGCGTTAGGCTCGAAGGCTGCGGGGAAAAACAGAAAAAACGACGCCCCGATGCGCCCCTTAACGGGGCTTCTGCTTTGAGGGATCTACGGCATCGCTAAAGCGACGTCCTAATACGAAGCGCGGAATGGTAAAGGGCTCGAGCGACGATGCCCTGATATGAAACCCAGTCTCCCGCAGAGTTCTAGTGCCGCCAGATCTTTTGGGCGCGGCGGCCTCGGTCGCCGGAAGACGGCGCTAGCCCCGTCTCCACACTGGGGTTGGGCGTCGCGGCGGAACCGATCGGCGTGGCGGCTGCTGGTTCGGGCTTGGCGCCTACTTCATCCCCCCGGAAGTAGCGGCCTTTGGCAGCTCGCATCTCCGGCATGGCGGTGTAGGGCTTCGAGTAGTCGTTATTGGCGTTCCAGAAAAGAAAGCCGATGCCGCCTTTTTGCTTCGCTACCTCAATCTGAACTTCAACATACTTGGGCGAGTAAGTCTTGGTGCGCCAGGCAAAGGCTTGCAGCCAGGGGCGAATCACAACGCCGCTGTCCTTGGTGATGAGGATGAAGCGGTCCATGGACTCACCGATGAAATGCTCGGGCGCGTCGCCGGGGTGCGCGATGCCGTCCATGCCGAAGAAGTGAGAAGGGTAAATCATGGGCGAGAGCACGTCACAGTGCTTTGCCATCGCTACGATGTCCTGCCCGGTGTGCGAAAGATCGACGGGACGCTGCCACGCCATGACTCCGAACACGTCGAGCGAGAGCAGGACGCCGGTCGGATGGATCTGTGTATAAGCCCGATCGAGGAAATTGGCGATCACTTCCGAGCGCTGCATCTTGGTCGGATGATCGGGATGCCCGGTCTGGTAATTGAACACGGCATCTTTCTGGTCGCCTTCGGCGGGAAAGCGGACGTAATCGAATTGGACTTCGTCGACTCCGGACTGGGCCACGAATTTGGCTAGAGCTATGTCGTAGTCCTGAACTTTGGGGTTTGACGGATCGGTCCAAACGAGCTTGCCATTTTCGCGCCACGGTTCGCCAGTGCGGCGCGACTTTACGGCTAGCTCAGGATGCGTGGTGACGAGGTGCTCATCGCGGAAGATAGCGATGCGCGCTATGGCGTGCATGTTTTCGGAATGGAGGAAATGGATGAGCTTGGGCAGATCGGAGATGTAATGGCGCTGGCCGGTGGCTAAGGGATGGTCGAAAGCTATGTTGACGATACCGTCGCTATCCTTGATATCAAAGACTACGGCGTTGCCTCCTACCTCGCGCCAGTGGCGGATGATGCGCTCGCCGTGCTCGCTGCCGGCCATGACTCCGGTGAGATAAATGGCGCGGACTTCGAAATTGCTTGCAACTGGGACCGATTTCTCTACAATGGGCGCTTCAAGAATTCCGGGGATGATGATCTGCTCGCCGGACTTCAGGAATACTCCCTGACGATTGTGATTGGCATCGCGAATGGCTTCGGCCAGTTCGGCTGAGGTGAGGTACTTAGTGCGCTTCAGGTATTTGCGAGCGACGGAGGGGATGCTGTCTCCACGCTGGGCCTGGTAAACGTCGGAGCCTGGCGGGGCGACGAGGGGCTCGGCGGGCTGCGTCTTCTTATTAGTATCCGTCTTCTTATTAGTATTGGTGGCGTTGGCTTTCACTTGAATCAACTGCGCGGCGTGGGGATTTTGCACGGCGGCTACGGGTGGAGAGAGCAAGAAGCTGGACACGGCCATGCGCAGCATGACGGCAGCGAAGCTGGTAGTGGAGACACTCGATAGTGAGAGTAATTGCAGTGGCCGGCGAGCTATTGAAGATCGGGACAAGTTAAGTTCTCCAAGACAGGAAAGCTTTACCATTGTGCACCAGCAGTAACCTGCGGTGCCACATTACTTGCGGCCAAGTGGGAACGGGTTGGCGGACATGGGCGGACGGTTGGGGGCTGATGGAAAGTTCCAGCAGACTGCAAAGAATTGCTCTTGGGGAAACTGTGGGTATCTGGGCGGGTTCGGCGGGAACCGGGCTAGGCGCATCTAAAGCGATGAGAACCGGGGAATTAGAAAGGCTTGAGAGGATGGCTAGCGGCTTGCACAAGGAGGGAGTGGGTGGAGATGAAGTAACTACCTCCTCAATGACAAAAATGAGCAATTTCGCAGAAAACATGCAGTTCTCCGAAAGGAAACAGGGGCCCGATACGATGAGAACCAACCTGGCAACGGTGCTCGATCCGAGCCGCCGCAGCAACGACGCTCGTGACTTTGAAGCTGGCCTGCGCCGCAAGATTGTTGGGCAGGATCAGGCAATTGAAAAGGTCGCGGAGATCTATCAGATGTTTCTGGCCGGGTTGAATGCGCCGGGGCGTCCGGTGGGGAACCTGCTTTTCCTTGGGCCGACGGGCTCTGGCAAAACGCGAGTGGTGGAGGCGGTTGCGGAGTCGCTCTTTGGCGACGCGCGCGCTTGCATCAAGATCGATTGCGCGGAGTTTCAGCACTCCCACGAAATTGCCAAATTGATTGGCTCGCCTCCGGGATATCTCGGACATCGGGAGACGCATCCGCTGCTGACGCAGGAAGCGCTCAACCAGTGGCACACGGAAAAACTCAAGTTATCGATATTGCTGTTTGACGAAATTGAGAAGGCTTCCGACTCGTTGTGGCAATTGCTGTTGGGGATTTTGGATAAGGCGACGCTTACGCTTGGCGATAACCGGCGCGTCGATCTTTCGAGCTGCATCATCATCATGACTTCGAATCTCGGTGCGGCGGAGATGAGCGGGTTGGTTGATGGAGGGCTGGGCTTCGCACCGAAAGTGGTGCAGGTGGATAACTCGCTCGACGACAAGATCAACCGCTCGGCTGTGGATGCCGCGCGGCGCAAGTTTGCGCCGGAGTTCATGAACCGCATCGACAAAGTGGTCGTGTTTAAGACGCTGCGTTCCGAGCATCTGCAACAGATTTTGGAAATCGAATTAGGGATGGTGCAACAACGGGTGCTGATGGCGGCTGGCGCGCATCAGTTTGTGTTTAACTGCACGCCGCAGGTGAAGAGCTTTCTGCTGGCGGAAGGGACCGATCCGAAGTACGGAGCTCGGCACTTGAAGCGGGCTATCGAGCGGCATCTAGTGTTTCCGCTGGCGAACCTGGTGGCGACGGGGCAGGTGAAGCTGGGGGATTTCATCCGCGTGGATATGCTGGGGGAGAGCAAGCTGACCTTCGTGAAAGAAGCGGAGGGGGCGATGGTTCCGGTGCTGCTTGAGCGTTATGGAGCAGCGGCGGCAATGCCGGCGGCCGTGGCAGCAAGAGCGGCGCGTCCAATAGTTCAGCGGAAGGAATTTGGGGCGGGATCGCTGAACGAGAATAAGTAGGCGAGAGAATCTTTAAATCGAGTTGCTGGTAGGGTGGGGCACCGCGTGGGCGGTGCCCTTTTTTGGTTTTTAATCGCATGCGATCTTCACGACACAAAGTCAAGGGCAGCGGGCGAGTGCGGCCGCTCCACACACTACAGGAGTTTTATATAGGAATGATCTAGGGCGCTTATCGAGGGGCAGCCCAATAGCGTGAGAGTTCGGGTGAGGTCGTCGCGCAGAATTTCGAGCGCTCGGGCTACACCGCGCGCGCCGGCTGCGCCGAGACCGTAGGCATAGGCGCGTCCACACAGCACGGCTCGCGCTCCGAGGCAGATAGCCTTGATTACATCGGAGCCGCGTCGAATGCCGCCATCCATCAATACTTCGGCTTGACCGTCGACCGCGGCGATAATTTCGGGGAGCACGCGCAAGGATGCCGGAGCGCCATCCAGCTGGCGTCCGCCGTGGTTTGAGACGACGATGGCGGCGGCGCCTTCGTCGACCGAGCGGCGCGCGTCCTCAGCAGTGAGCACGCCCTTAATGACGATGGGACCGGGCCAGAGTTCGCGAATCCAGCGCAGATCGTCCCACACGAAGTGTCCACGGCGGAGCGCGGTGTGAGCGTGGCTTACGCGCAATTCGCGGCTATCGGCCATGACGATGTTGGGCATGGTGGGAAGGCCGCCATCGAGGAGGAAGCGGGTGAGCCAGCGGGGGTGGGCGAAGAACTGCGGCAGGTAAGGAATCTTCGACCAAGGGCTGCCGCGCAGCAAAACTTCCATGCCGCCGCGAGCTTCGCGCTCGCGCAGGCCGAGTACGTTGGTGTCGATCGAGATTACGAGAGCCGCGTAACCGGCGGCGCGGGCACGGCGCAGAGCGTTCTCGCCGGGTTCTCGCCCTCCGGTTAAATAGAGTTGATACCACACTGGGCCGGTGGTCGCGGCCTTGACTGCTTCGAGACGATGGCCTGAAACGGTGGAAAGAATACTTGCGGTGCCGGCTGCTCCGGCAGCACGGGCGGCACCGATCTCGCCGTCCGGATGCATGACGCGGCAATAGCCAACCGGCGCGAGCAGTATGGGCATGGAGAGTTCATGGCCGAGGACGCGGGTGCGGAGATCGCAAGTTGGATTCGAAACAGCCTGGCGCGGGCGAAAGGTGATGGCTTCGAAGGCGCGGCGGTTTTCGCGCATCGTGACTTCAGCTTCGGCTCCGCCGTCGATGTAGTCGAATACTACTTGCGGCAGGCGGCTATGAGCGAGAGAGCGGAGATCGTCAATGTTGATGGCGCGGGCGATTTTGGTCATGCAGCCGACTTTCGCGAGAGGTCCGACGGTGGCATAGCGCTAAATCGGCGATTAATCGCTTTCACAAACGAAGGCTGCGGATTTATTTCTTTTCTTTAGCAACATCCAGCCGCGATTCGGCGCGGCGCAACGCATCTTCCGCGCGGGCGTAATCGACATCGGCAGCATTGCTCTTGAGGCGCTCTTCGGCGCGCTCTTTGGCTTTTTGGGCGCGCGCAATGTCGATTTCCTGCGGACGTTCGGCGGCCTCCGCGAGGATGGTAAGTTTGTCGGGCAGAACTTCGGCGAAGCCCCATGCTACGGCTAGCGTGTGGGTTGTGCCACTTGCCTTGTAAGTGATTTCGCCGACACCTAGCTCGGTGATTAGTGGAGCATGGCCGGGAAGAATTCCGAGGTAGCCGGTGGCACCGGGGATTTGCGCCTCTTCCGCGGCGTCTTTCACGAGGAGCCGGGTGGGAGTTACTATCTCGAGTTGGAAAGTGTCGGGCATTCTGATCGTTAGTCGTTAGTCCTTGGTCGTTCGCTATTCGTCGTTCGCCTTGCAACAACTAACGACGCACGCCAACGACTGCTCTTACGCTGCTGCGCCTTTCATTTTCTCTGCTGTTTCCAGTACTTCGTCGATGGTTCCCTTCATGTAGAAAGCCTGCTCGGGAATGTCATCGTACTTGCCTTCCACCACTCCTCGGAAGCCTTTTACGGTGTCGGCTATTTTTACGTAGCGGCCGGGGGTGCCGGTGAATTGTTCGGCTACGAAGAAGGGCTGCGAGAGAAATTTCTGGATTTTGCGGGCTCGCGCCACGGTTACTTTTTGATCTTCGCTCAGTTCATCGATGCCTAGAATGGCGATGATGTCTTGTAGGTCTTTGTAAGTTTGCAGCGTCTTTTTGACCATTTGCGCTACATCGTAATGTTCCTGGCCTACGATTCTTGGATCGAGAATGCGCGAGGTGGAAGCGAGCGGATCGACTGCGGGATAGATTCCTATCTCGGTGAGTGCTCGCGAAAGAACGGTAGTGGCGTCGAGGTGGGCGAAGGTTGTGGCGGGCGCTGGATCTGTCAAGTCATCGGCGGGAACGTAGATCGCCTGGACTGATGTTACTGATCCCTTCTTAGTCGAAGTAATACGCTCTTGTAACTCGCCCATCTCGGTGGCTAAGTTTGGTTGATAACCTACGGCGCTGGGCATTCTGCCCAGGAGGGCGGAGACTTCGCTGCCAGCTTGGGTGAAGCGGAATATGTTGTCGATGAATAGGAGCGTGTCGCTGCCCTCTTCGTCGCGGAAAAATTCGGCCACTGTAAGAGCAGTAAGAGCTACTCGGAGACGGGCGCCGGGGGGCTCGGTCATCTGGCCGTAGATCAGGGCAGCTTTCGATTCGGCGGGCTTGCCGGGTTTGATGACTCCTGACTCGCTCATTTCGAGCCAGAGGTCGTTGCCTTCACGGGTGCGCTCGCCTACTCCGGCGAAGACGGAAAAGCCGCCGTGCTGTTTGGCCACGTTGTTGATGAGCTCCATGATGACAACGGTCTTGCCTACGCCGGCTCCTCCGAAGAGGCCGATCTTTCCGCCTTTCAGAAAAGGTTGAATAAGATCAATAACCTTTACGCCGGTCTCGAACATTTCCGCGGTAGTGGATTGTTCGTCGAACGCGGGGGCGAGACGGTGAATGGGCATTCTCTTGTCGGAGGCAATTGGACCAAGTTTGTCGACGGGCTCGCCGATGACGTTCATCACGCGGCCGAGCGTGCCGCGGCCCACGGGAACGGAGATGGGGCCACCTTGATCGATCGCTTTCATCCCGCGAACCATGCCGTCGGTGGCTTCCATGGCGACGCAGCGCACGCGGCCCTCGCCGAGATGCTGCTGCACTTCGAGGATGACGTTGATGGGAGAAGGCACGGTGAAACCATCGCTAACGACGCGGAGGGCTTGATAGATGGGAGGCATGGAGCCTTCGACGAATTGCACGTCGACGGCGGGTCCGGCTACTTGGATAACGTGTCCGATATTTTCTGGCATAAGATAAGTCTCTGATCGTTCGTCGTTGGTCGTTCGCTTGACGCTTTACTCGCTGATAACGAACTGCAGATCCCTCGCTTCGCTCGGGATGAAAAATTTTACTGGGCTGCGGCTGCTCCACTTACTATTTCTATAATTTCTTTGGTGATCTTGGCCTGGCGCGCGCGATTCATTACCAGGGTTAGCGAATCGATCATGTCGCTGGCGTTGCTGGTGGCTGCATCCATGGCGGTCATCCGGGCGGCGTGCTCAGCGGCTACGGATTCCAACAGTGCGTGAAAAATCTGAATGCCGATGTATTTCGGCAGAATGCCCTGAAAAAGTTGATCGGGTGGCTGCTCGTAAATGTAATCGACCGGAAGGGTGGCGAATTTGGCGGCAGCTTCGTCGGCGGCCTTCGTGTCGGGTGGGCGCAGGCCGACGCCCTCCCCTTTCGCGGCTTCGAGGCGCTGCTTGCGCTCCTCTGGAGTCAGTTCTTCGGCCATCTCGACGTCGACTTCGCCAATATGCTTGATGGGAAGGAGACGCTCGACGACGAGGCGTTGCGCGATTACGGATTTGAATTCATTGAAGAGAATGTAGACAGAGTCGATCTCAGCGTGGGTATAGCGGTCTACGATGCTCTGGCTGAGTGTATTGGCAAAGTTATATTCGACTTTACCTAGAACTCCGACGTGTTCGCCAACTATCTGGACGCGGCCGGCACGCTCGGGCGGGGCTTCGGCGGATTTGTCCGTCACTGGAGTTTCGCGATGATCGCTTGCGGACGATTCATCTTGGCGCTGCGGGGCGATCGGGTAGCGGCGGCGCATGAAGTCGCGAGCCTTTCTTCCTATGCATTCTATGTCGATGTTCTGCTCGGACTTGGACTGGATAAACTTCGAGGCCATTTTCAGGATGTTGGTATTGAAGGCGCCAGCCAAGCCTTTATCTCCGGTGACGATAATGAGCAGAACATTTTTTTCGGGACGCTCGGCGAGGAGGGGATGACGAGGCTCCCCGGTTTTGGGATCGTAGGTGTCGGCGCGCGACACGAGCGACTTGAGGACGTTGGTCAACATCTGCGAATAAGGACGCGCAGCCATGGCAGCCTCTTGGGCGCGGCGTAGTTTGGCGGCGGAGACGGTCTTCATCGCCTTGGTGATCTGCCGCGTGTTGATCACGCTGCGGATACGGCGCCGGATATCGAGAATGTTGGCCATGACTTCGCTGTCAGCTATCAGTTGTCAGCTCTCAGTTTCCGTCTACCGTATTTTGGTTTGATTGGAACTGAGAAACTCGGACTGAGAACTTTTATTTCGCTACCGCTTGCTTTGAATCTACGAATTGCTGCTTTGCTTCTTTGATAACTCGTGATAACTGGGCTTTCAGGTCGTCGTCCAGGACTTTTTTCTCCATGATTGCGTTGAGGATACCCGGATTCGTGGTGTCTACATACTTATATAGGGCCTGCTCGAAGTCGCGAACTTGATTCACTGGCATATCGTCTAACACTCCGCTGGTACCGGCGAAGATGATCAGGATTTGTTTGGAAAATGGGAGCGGGCTGAACTGGCCTTGCTTCAGGAGTTCTACGAGGCGCTGGCCGCGGTTGAGCTGGGCTTGCGTGGCTTTGTCGAGATCGCTGCCGAACTGGGCAAAGGCGGCCAGCTCGCGGTACTGGGCTAACTCTAGTTTTAGGGTTCCGGCTACCTGACGCATGGCTTTGATCTGCGCGCTGCCACCTACACGACTTACTGACAATCCTACGTTTACGGCGGGGCGGACGCCCTGGTTGAATAAGTCAGTTTCCAAGTAGATCTGACCATCGGTAATTGAGATTACGTTGGTCGGAATGTAGGCTGACACGTCGCCTGCCTGAGTCTCGATTACTGGCAGAGCAGTTAGTGAGCCTCCACCATTTTCTTTGCTTAGCTTGGCTGCGCGTTCTAAGAGGCGGGAGTGGAGATAGAAGACGTCTCCGGGATAGGCTTCGCGGCCGGGTGGGCGGCGGAGTAAGAGCGATATCTCGCGATAAGAAGCAGCGTGCTTGGAAAGATCGTCGTAGATACAGAGAGCGTGGCGTCCACTATCGCGGAAAAATTCGCCCATGGCGCAGGCCGCATAGGGCGAAATGTACTGCATGGGTGCGGGCTCGGAGGCGGAGGCGGCGACGACGATGGTATATTCCATGGCGCCGGCGTCTTCGAGAATTTTTACTACCTGGGCGATGGAGCTGCGCTTCTGCCCGATAGCGTTATAAATGCAGATTAGATTGTTGCCTTTGCTGTTAATGATGGTGTCGAGCGCGACGGCAGTCTTGCCGGTTTGGCGGTCGCCGATGATGAGTTCGCGCTGGCCGCGGCCGATGGGGATCATGGAGTCGATGGCTTTTAATCCGGTAGCCATGGGCTCGCGCACGGGTTGGCGATCGATTACGCCGGGAGCGATGCGCTCGAGGGCGATGAATTTCTCGGTCGCGATGGGGCCTTTGTCGTCGATGGGCTGGCCGAGCGAATTGACTACGCGGCCGATGAGAGCATCGCCTACGGGGACGCTCATGATGCGGCCGGTGCGCTTGACTTCGTCACCTTCCTGAATCTCGGTGTATTCGCCGAGGATGACGACGCCGACCTGATCTTCTTCGAGGTTCATGGCGATGCCGGCTACCCCGTGAGGGAAGCTTAGAAGTTCTCCGGCCATGACTTTATCGAGGCCGTAGACACGGGCTATGCCGTCGCCGAGGGTGATGACGGTGCCGACTTCGTCGACCGCGATTTTCGATTCGTAGTTCTCGATCTGCTCGCGGATTAGTTGAGTTATTTCGTCTGCTTTGATTTGCGCCATAAAGTCAGCTTTCAGCTATCAGTCGTCAGCTATCAGTTCTTCTCGTTCATCACGACATACATACGGACGGCACTGATAGCTAACTCTCTACTAACTGCTCTCTTATTCTTTCTAACTGGCCTTTTACTGAACCGTCGTAGATGGTGCTGTCTACTTCTACTACTGCTCCGCCTAATAGGGAGGCATCTTGTTTGTATCTTGCTCTCACTTTTTTGCCGGTTAATTTGGCTATCTCGGCTTCCAGCAGATGTTTCTCTGGCTCGGTTAGCTGGCGGGCGCTGTGCACTTCGGCTTCGGCGAAGCCCTGGCGATCGTTTAATTCCTGCTCTAGCTGTTTCAGGATTTCGCTGAAGAGCCCTAACCTTCTATGATCAGTGATTACTGCTACAAAATTTCTTACTTGCTGAGTTATATCTAATTTGGCGCCGATAGCGTGGAGCACGGCGCGCTTGCGATCTCCGGGGATGGACGGGTTTTCGAGGACGCGGCGCAACTGATCGCTTTGCCTTAGAAGTGCTTCCATCCCGTATAACTCGCGCAGCGCGCGGTCGGGATCGAGATGATTGGCCGGCTTCAGAGCTACATCGGCGAAGGCGCGAGCGTAGGTACCGACTACGGAAGCCACTTACTGGCCATCCTTTCCGCCGTTGTTGCCGGATGCGAGTTTGGAGGCGAAGCTGCGGACGAGCACTTGATCGGTGTTGGTATCAACGTTGATTTGTTTGCTGGCTAGAGCGACGGCCAGGCTCGCGGTGTGAGCGGCGAGCTCGCGGCGGGCCTGCTTGGCCGCGGCGGCGATTTCGTGCTTGGCAGCCAGGGCCACTTTTTGGAGTTCTTCTTCGCCGGCTTTCTGGATGCGGGCTTCTTCGGCTACGGCTTCTTTTTCGGCGGCCGCCTGCATCTGGCCGATCTCGACGTCGAGTTGGCGTAGGCGGTTTTCGATGTCGGCGAGGCGACGATTCGCGTCCTGGCTGGCGGCGCGGGCTTCCTGGAGAGCCTGCTGGATGGCTTGATTGCGGGTGCGGAAGAATCCGGGAAGGAACTTGCGCATTGCCCAGATGAAGACGACGGCGATGATGGCGAAGTTGAGGCCGGATAGAAGGAGATGCGTGTTGTGGACGCTCCAACCAATCTTGTGGGCGAGCCACTGAATGGGTTTGGCGTGTTTTAGACTTGCGTTTTCTTCTTCTTCGCCGGCAGCTTCGCGAGTTTCCTCGACTAGTTCTCCGGCTACGCCTGGGTGGTGCTGGTCGGGCTGATCGGCTTGTTGCTTGGGTGTAGCCGATTGCTGCTGGGATGCGGGCTCGGCGGGTTCCGCTTGTGCCAGGGACGACACGGGGGCAGTGGACAGAAGGGCCAGTGTGGCTAGAATCAGCAGCGGACGCCGAATCCCGGTCGAAATTCCCGGAGTGATGGCTGAGTTGGCAATTGCCGAGCTTCGCTCGGCTGGGCAGGTGAGGGCACCTGCCCCTACGTGAATTCGGCAGGCGTCAGTTTGGCGGGTGAGGGCACCCTTCGACACGCTCAGGCCAGCCTCTGGCCCTCCTTGAGTCTTGACTACTGCAATTTTCATTGGCCACCTACCTGGGTGGGGGAGGCCATGGGGCGGAGGACGGTGCGGACGATCTCGGTGGCCAGGCGGCCGGCATCGGCTTGGAGGGTGGACATGGCTTGCTGCTTGTCTTCTTCGAGCGCGGTGCGAGCTTGCTTGACTTGGTCCTGGGCGCGGGTGCGAGCTTCGGTCACGATCTGGTTGCGCGATTGGGTGGATTGCTGACGGCGGGCTTCCTGATTCTTGAAAATCTTCTGGCGTGCTTCGCGGAGGCGCTGTTCATACTCGGCGGTGCGGGCTTCGGCGGAGGCGATGTCGGCGCGAGCTTTTTCCATGGCGCCCTGGGTGCGATTGCGGCGCTCGGCGAGCACGGCGCGGAGAGGGCGATGAACGAGGAAAGTATAGAGAACATAGAGCGTTGCGAGCAGGATGACAGTGGGGACTGATCCGAGCAGTAATTCGCCTAGTTGACGGAGTGTCTGATCCATTTTCTGATGATCGAACTGACGATCGAATTACCGAACGCGCTGGCTGATTTTAGCTGGCCATTTCTGCTCGAAGAAGAGCGGCTCTAAAACCAATAAAATTAACATTGTGGAGAGGATTGTGTCAATGATTGGAGGGCGGTTTGGCGGCTATTTTTTCTGAATTGGGACGCGGCCAACTTCGTTCGCGGAGCAGAATTTGATCCTTGACATTCGCATTGTGGGGACTAGCATGTAAATATCACCTCCGATCCCAGTCCGGATCGAATGGGCCGATAGCCAAGGAAGAGTCACCGCTTCTTGGCTGGCGGCCCATTTTAAATTCCAGCGATTTTTCGCAAACAAAAAACTGTGCGCAAATGGTTACGACAAGTTGACACTCGTGTGACAACGGCGGGGCTGAGGCTTGGGAAAATGCTGGGGTCAGCCTGGAAGTTGACGGGTCTGGCAGGTGCGACTCTCTCCACCGGCCGGACCCTTTTTTCGAGCGGAAAAACCAAAGTGTGTTTTATCAATGGAGTTCTCATTTTTGCGAGATGCCTCCCTTCAGCGACTGAAAGCCGCAATGAACGCGGCTCGGAGCGGCACGGCTAAAGCCTTGCCCTTTCAGAGCCGTGTCATGAACACTTGCTGGCAAGATTATGGTCTGGTTCTACTGTGAGGATGTCAGGTCCAGGCGTAGCGAGGAATCTGCTACGGTGTCGGGATACGCGTGCTTCGCTCGCGCGGACAGACGAGGGCGTCTGTCCCCACGTGATTTTCGTGGTGCGTGAATTCTTGCGCGGTGCTATTTAGGCTGATGCAGGGCGGCAATTTTTTCCAGGATGCGATGCATGCTCAGGCTGGGGTCGATGGCGGCATCGACTTCGTGATGGTGCGTGCCGGCGTGCATGACTAGCACCTTTGTTCCGGCGTGGGCCTTCTTGACCATGTAGGGCAGATGATGGCGATCGTCCTTGGACAAGGTGGCTCCGAGGATAACGAGTTCGAAGGTATCGCGGCGCAGAGCTTCAGTGACGCCCTTGCGGTCAAGAGCGGTCGTGACGTGATGCCCGGCCTTGGTCATCTCGGCGGATTGCGCGGAGAGTGCGTGTTCGTCCGACTCGCCATAGAGAATCTTGATGGATGCAGCTGCGGTGGATTGCAAAGCAGTTTTCTGACCAGTTGCGGGCACGGGCCCTCCTGAACTCATACGGAGCTTAGCAAGTGGCGGGGATGCTTCCGAGATCACGGAAGATCAGGACCGTATGGGAGGGGCACCCTCATTATTCATTATTCATTGCTTGGATAATTCTGCGGCGCGCTTGCGGGCGCGGGCTATGTCAGTGGATAGGCGCTGGGCTTGCTGATTAGCGGCGGCGGCATCGTCGGGGCGGCCGGCGTGCTGGAGGGCGTTGGCTAGCAGCAGATAGGCTACGTCGCTGGGCTCAAGGGCTGCGTAGTGCGCGAAGTAATCGGCGGCGCGATTCCAGTTGTCATTTTTTTGAGCGATTTTCTGCACGTCCTTCTCTTCGGTTGTCTCTTCGGTTGTCTTCTCGGCTGACTTCTGCTCGATCAAGCCCATATCCAGGAGAACGGCGGGGAAGATCACTTGCAGTTGCATGGCGGAATCGAAGTTGTGTTGGGCCCGCGGATAGTCGTGGAGCGCGAAATAGACGGTGCCGAGGTTGGCGTAGGCGGAGGCGCGAATTTGGCGATCCTTCGCGAGTTGGAGGACGGCCTCGTAGCGCGCGATGGCTTGTTGCGGATCGGCGTGCTCCTGGGCGTAGATGCCGAGGTTGAGTTGGCTGACGGGATCTCCGGGTTCGAGGCCGGCTGCGGCGCGGAAGTGGATGATGGCTTCGTCGTAGCGGCCCTGGCTGGTTAGGGCGTTGGCGAAATTATTTTCCGCTACGTAATTTTTCCTGGTGACGGCGAGAGCGTGCGACCAGAGAGTGAAATCGTCATGCCAGTAAGTGATCTGGGAGCGGGTAACGGCGGATAGAGCGAGGACGATGACGACCGCGGCAGTGGCTAGAAGTTTTATCGCCAGAGAATTTGGTGGGGCGCTTCTGGCCGACAGTGAGTGCGCGCAATCGGCGGCGCTCCAGACGATCATGATGAAGAGGCCGATCACGGGGAGATAGGCGTAGCGATCGGCCATGGCTTGGTTGCCGACCTGGATTAGGCCGATCATGGGGACCATGGAGCCGAGATACCAGAGCCATCCGACTGCGATGTAGCGATGGCGGCGATATTTGATGACGGCTGCGGTGATTGCGATGAGAATCAGCGCGGATACGGCGACGAGCCGGAGCGGCAGGTCGCGCGGTCTCGGATAGGGATACAGAGCGGCTAGATGGGAGGGCCAAATTGTTTTCTGGATATAGAGGGCGTAGCAGACAATGACATTTTTCAGGCGCAGGATCGGGGAGTGGGCGGCGCGGGTTAGGACGGCTCCGGCGGAGCGCTGGGCGTAGATGGTGATGATGGCGCTGGCTAGCGAGAGCGCGAGAAGGGGAAGTTTCTCGCGGAAGAGCTGCCAGAGGGAGTGGGTGGAGTTGGAGAATGCGGCATTTTCTTGATTGCCGGCGGGTGCCGAGCTTTGCTCGGCTGGACAGACGGGGGCGTCTGTCCCTACGTGAGACCGGGCCGGTTGACATTTCTCTCGCAGCCTTCTAAGCGGCCAATAATCGAGTAGCAAGAGCAGCAAGGGGAGCGTGATGGACATTGGCTTGGCCATCAGGCTCAGGGTAAATAGAACTGCAACTGCTAAGTAACGCGGTATGCCTGGGCTGCGAACGTACCATCCGTAGGCCGCTATCGCCAGCAAGAGGAAAAACATGCAGAGGACGTTTTTACGCTCGGCGATCCAGGCTACGGATTCAACGTTCAGGGGATGGACGGCGAAGAGCGCGGCTACCATCAGGCTGCGCGCGGTATATCCGGTGAACCATTGGAGGATGAGAAACAGGAGCAGGGCATTTGCGGTGTGGAGCAGCAAGTTGGTGTAGTGATAGCCGGCGGGATTCAGGCGAAAGAGTTGGTAATCGAGAGCGTAGGAAAGCCAGGTTAGGGGATGCCAGTTGGCGAGATCGAACGTGGTGAAGGCATATGTGAGCGTCGTCCAGCGGAGGCCGGCTTGGACGTGCGGGTTGTCGGTGACGTAGCGATCGTCGTCGAATTTGACGAATCCGTTGCGCGCTACGGGATTGTAAATGGCCAGTGTAACCAGGACGAGCAAGAGAGCTAAGACCAGCTTGCCCTGCGTGGGTTGCGGGTTGGTGGGAGCGACGGGCATGGTGGGTTGGTGCAGGAAAATCAGGTGACAGGTAACGGTGACAGGAAAAACGTAAAACCAAAGCTTCGATTCCCGATTTCCCTGTCACCCGATTGTTCCTGTCACCTTCGATCTGGTTTTAGAGCGCTGCCAGCTTCCGTTGAATTAGCAGGAAGTATAGCGCCAGGAGAATCAGGGCGAATCCATTGACGCTTAATACTACTGGAGCGGTGAACAGAGGCACCAGCCATCCTGAGAGCAGATTGCCCATGGGCATGCCGCCGCGGAAGGCGAAGTTGTAGACGCTCATTACGCGGCCGCGCATTTCGTTGGTGGTAATCAACTGCACGAGAGAATTAACGGTGGCGAAGACGGCCATCATGGATGCGCCGACGAGAACGAGGAAAACCTCGCTTAGCGGCAGGTACTTTGATAAGGCGAAACCGGAGATTCCGAGGCCGAGGGAGATAAGCGCTCCAAGAGCGACGAGTCCTTTTTTTCGAAAATTGCCGGCGCTGGCGATGGCGAGGGAGCCGCAGATTGAGCCGAGTCCCATGAGGGCGAGGAGATTGCCGTAGGTTTCGGGGCCGCGATGAAAAATATCTTTTACGAATACGGGGAAGTAGGTGCGCATCGGCATGCTCAAGGCGGTCATGCAGAAGGCGAGGATGATGAGCGCCTCCATGGAGCTTTGCTGGCGGGTGAAGCGAATGCCTTGCTTGAGACTGGAGAGGACGGAATCCGTGGTCTTCGCGGGCAGGAAGCGGGCGCTGATAATCGAGAGAGAGATGATCGGGGCGAGAAAGGAAACCGCGTTCAAGCCGAAGCACCACGTCTCTCCTAATTTTGCCAGGGCTTGGCCGGCGAGCGCGGGGCCGACCATTACGGCCACATTGAACTGGATGGAATTGAGGGCGATGGCGTTGGGCATGTCGTCTTTTTCGACGAGCGTGGGAATGAGCGCCTGATAGGCGGGACCGCCGAAAGCTTGGGCGAATCCGGAGATGAAGGAGAGGCAAAGAATGTGCCAGACGTGGACGTGACCGGTGGCGACGAGGATGGTAAGCAGGGCGGCGGTGGTCATCTGCACATATTGCGATGCGAGCAGAATCTTGCGGCGCTCGACGCGGTCGGCGACTACTCCGCCGAGCAGGGAGAAGAGAAAGATTGGGATGCCGCCTAGAAACTGATCGAGGGCGAGGAGAAAGGCGGAGTGGCTGAGGCGATAGATAAGCCAGCCTTGGGCGACGATTTGCATCCAGGTGCCGATGCTGGAGGTGCAGGCGCCGATCCACATCAGGCGAAAATCGCGATATTGAAATGCTTTGAAAACCCGGCGAATCAACGTGGCGTCTCCGTGAGCCTGAAGAAGACTAACATCCCCGGGAGTAGTTCGAGGGCGCGCGCCGATTTCATCATCATTGTTGTTGTTGGCAGTGTTGAGCGGTTGGATGCTCGGGCGCTTGATACGATTCTTCGCGTGCTATGCTGAAACTCTGCAAGTGAAAATTTTTCTCATCACTCTGGTTGTGGTTATTGCGTTGCCAGTTGTTCTCCTGCTGGCATTCTCGAACACACCGGTGGTTCGTCTGGATGCTTCGGCAACCACGATCGGACGGGCGACTCCGCTTAGCATCGAAGTTAGCGATCCGCACGGGGTGCGGCAGCTAGTTGTGTCGATCGAACAGAATGGCGTGACCTATCGCGCCGACGAAATCACACAGCCGGCGCGGCGGATCTTCTGGCGGCGTGGCGTTCCGGACAGCGTGTTGAATGTTGTGACTGGGACAAAAAATGTTCCGCAACTGAAAGACGGCAAGGCGCGACTGATAATCGAAGTGCGTCGGACGACTTTCTTGGCAGGACGGGACGGGTCGAGCGCGATGTGATGGTGGTGACGCAACCGCCCACTTTGACAGTTGACTCCGATGAGCACTACCTGTATCTCGGTATGGCCGATCTTGTGACCTTCAACGTTCGCGGATATTGGACGGAAGCTGGCGTGCGCGTGGGAAATGAGGTGTTCCGGGGCTGGCCGATGCCGGATGGGAAACCCGGGCTTTTCTCGTTGTTCGCCTTCGCGTGGAATATGCCAGCGGGCACGGCACCAGTTGTTTATGCGACGAATCCGGGAGGCAACGAAGCGACGGCGCCGATGGCGTTTCAGTTTCCTAAGAAGGAACAGCCGAAGTATCGTGCGTGATTTGCAGCTTGACGATCACTTCATGGAGAAGGTCACGACCGAATTGGATCCGAATGGGACTGGCGATCTGATCGCGCGATTCGTGAAGATCAACAGCGAGATGCGGCACGCGAATAATAAGACACTATCCGACTTGCGTTTGAAGACTGAGCCGCGGTTTCTCTGGTCCGAGCCGTTTTTGCAGCAGCATAACTCGAAGGTCGAGTCGAGCTTTGCAGATGTGCGAAACTACATTTATCACGGGAAGAAGATCGATCAGCAAGTTCATCTGGGCTACGATCTTTCGATAACGCAGCACGTCGGTGTAGAGGCTTCGAATGATGGGCGCGTGATTTATGCTGCTCCGCTGGGCATCTATGGCAATTGCATTGTGCTCGACCACGGCTATGGCTTGCAGACCATTTACGGGCACCTGAGTGAGATTGCGGTGCACGATGGCGACATGGTGAAGCGCGGCCAGATCATGGGCAAGAGCGGCCAGACGGGCATGGCGGGCGGAGACCACATACATTTCAGCATGCAACTTGAGGGCGTGCAGATTGATCCCAAAGAGTGGTGGGATAGCCACTGGATCAAGGATCACATCGCTAAGCGCGTTAGCTTGGCGGGAGTTAGTAAGTGATTTTCCTACTGTGATTGCAGCCTACTAATGCTAAGGCTGAACGTTCGTCACGCCTTCCTCGCCCGTTTTCGGAAAATATTTCTCGTACCAGGCTATAGACCTATCCATTGCGTCGACCTGATGCTTGACCTCGGAGAGGCCATGGCCTTCGCGTGGATAGCGAAGGAATACGGTATCGACGCCCACATCTTTCAGCGCTACGAAAAGCTGCTCGGCTTCGGCGATCGGAACGTCGTTGTCGTTTTCGCCGTGAATGATTAGCGTTGGCGTGTGGGCGGCGGCGATATGCTTCAGGGCTGAACGCTCCCAGGCAACATCCATTAAATTCCCCTGGTGCAAGAATTGGCCAAATTCCATTTCTTCGTATTGATTGTAGTAAGTCATGTAGTTATAGCTCACTAAGTTGGCTATACCAGCCGTGGGAATCGCCGCTTTGAATTCGTTGGTTTGAGTCATGAGCCAATCGGTAAGCTGGCCGCCGTAACTTACTCCTTCGATTCCCATGCGCTCACGATCGATCCACAGGTAGCGATGCACGGCGGCGCTGACGCCGTAGAGAACATCCTGGCCTTCATTGCCGTCCTGATCGCCGAAAACGGCGTCGGCAAACTTCTGACCATAACCGGTTGAGCCGCGATAATTCACATTGAGCACGGCATATCCATGCGCTGCGTAGACCTGCTGCTTGAAATTAAAGAGAGGACCATTCTGACCGTGCGGGCCGCCATGAATCACTACGATCAGCGGATGCTTAGTGTTGGCAGATACATCGAGGCCGATGGGCTTGGTAAGGAAGGCTTCCACTTCGAAGCGGTTGTCATTACTTAGAAAGGTGAAGGATTCGACGTCGGCGATCGACTTACCCGCCAGGAGGTCATGGTTGAGGTCAGTAAGTTGACGGGGTTCCGCTCCGCTGGGCTTGTAATAAAGCTGGGACGCATCTCGGGGCGTGGTGAAAGAGTAAGCCACGGAGCCGTTATTGGCGACTGACCAGCCGCCAACGCCGCCGGCCCCAGTGACGACATATTCTGGCTGACCGCCAGCGACCGGGAGGCGCACGAGATGGTAGCTGCCGCGCTCCTGGACGATGAAGTAAAGGGCGCTGCCGTCGGGGGCCCACTGCGGCGCACTTTGACGATTGTCGATGACATTGATATTGCCGATTTCGCGGCGATTGCTGCCGTCGGCGTTCATCAACCAGACGTGGGTGTCTTCCATGGTGGTTTCGCGGTCGGTGAGGCCGCGGCGGGTGCCGAGATAGGCGATGGATTTGCCGTCGGGCGACCAGCGCGGAGCGTATTCGCAATACTCGGTTGCGGTTAGACGATGGATGCTGTTGTCGGCGAGTTGTAAGGTGAATAAGTCGTAGTTAAAGAACTCGTCCTGATTGGGCTCGCGATTGGAAGCGAAGACGAGTTGCTTGCCATCGGGCGACCAGTCGATCGAGTGTTCGTCGTAGTTACCCTGAGCAAGCTGGCGGATTTTCTTAGAAGCTACATCAACCACAAAAATGTGCAGGCGCTGATTGTCGTTGAAGCGGGAGAGTCCTTCTCCATAATCGGGCTTGTAGAGATAGCGGGTGATGACCATAGGATCGCCGCTGGCTGCGGCCGCACGGTCGTCGGGCGTCGACGAAATGAAGGCTATCTGCTTGCCATCGGGGGACCATGCGAAGTCTTTGCCAGTGTCGGGAAGAGGGGAATTGGTGCCCGCAAGCGGCGCCAACGTGGTAGCGCCACTGCCATCGGGGTGCACGATTAGAAGGCTGCTCTTATCGCCATCGCGGCCACGGAATGCGATCCACCTGCTGTCGGCGGACCACAGCGGAGAACCGGCGGGCTTGTCGCCGCCGAGGCGAATGTTTTTTTCTGTGTTCACGTCCATCACCCAGAGTTGGCCGGAGGGGCGGCCCGGTTGATCTCGCATCGCGATGGTATAGGCGATATAGCGGCCGTCGGGCGAGATCGCTGCGCTGCCAACGGAGCGCAGGCGAGAGAGGTCGGAACTGATTAGTCCCTGGGCGATGGCGGGCGTGGCGAGGACAACTGGAAGGGTTGCGGAGAATAGGTATACAGCGCAAGTCAACATGGCGGCAGAGCGGCGCATCGAGTCCCCCAAAGAATTAGCGTGCTGAATTGTAGGGACATAGTAGGGCGGAGTTGCGCTGGGGTCAACGGTATGATGGGCGGGAACGTATCGAGCGGAAACAATGCCCGCGAAAGTCCCTCTGCAGGGCAGCTGTCGCGGGCGTTTTATTTCGATCGTTTTTTGCTAACTGATTGCAAGCTCTGACGATTGGTAATTTTTCGTTTACTTAAAACCAATTACACCAAAAGTTCCTGCCAGGTTATTGTGCGGACCAGCGGTGAAGAAAAGCTGGTTGGCGGCGCCGTCGTTGGCATTGCCCCCGCCAAACTCAATTCCCCACAACTGGTCGATAATAATGGTTTTGCCGCTCGTGTCTTTAACGGTGCCGACAAATTGGCCGGTTTGGAGATTGAAGCCGTTGATGGTGCCGCTGTTGGTGTTGTTCGAGACCAGCAGGCTATTGCTGAGCGGTCCAAAATTTTTGGGCGCGACTGCGAAGCCCCAGGGTTGATTCAAGGGCGCGCCGCTGGCTAGGGTTTTGACGAATGTGCCGTCCTCCTGAAAGATGTCGACATAGCCGCCGGGGGCTTCATCAGCCTGGGCGAACGCTACGTAGACCAATCCTCCGATATCAGCGATCCCGAAGGGCGCGTAGCCAGCGGGGAGCGTGCTATCGGTAAACGAATTGACAAGGGTGAAATTTCCGTCGTACACCTCAACCACGTTTTTGGCGAGGTTAGCGGCGTAGATCATATTTCCTGAAGCGCGGTTGGTAATCGCCAGGCCGGTGTAACTCGCGCCGGCTGCCGAGTTATTGACGGCGATAATCGCGGCGTTGGGATTGGACTGCGGAGCCCAGCCACTGATGGTTCCATCCAAAGTCGCGAAGATGAAGAAGGCAGACCAGCCTTGAACCGGAAATTCGCCGGTGCCATTGAAGACGATTCCAGTGGGCTGGCCGGGACCTGCACCGGCGGCCGGAATCAGGACTTCCAAGCCCTTTTTGATTCCAGCGGCGGTGTAGAGGGTCGACCAGCCGGAGCCTTGATCGCTGACCCAGAAGGGACCACCTGGGCCGTAGGTCAAACCCCAGCCGTTAACCTGGAGCGGGTCGATGTGTTTTGCCCAACCGATCTGATTCGAAACCAGATTTGTAAGTTGATACTGCGCTAAAGCTGTGCCTGAGACTAGCAACACGGCGAGCCCGAGGAAAAGTGTGAACGAAGTCTTGCGACGCTGCATAACAGAATCCTCCTTGGATAAAGCGCCGGGGCAGAACGACGACTTTTGGATATGGCTCAGTTGGGTAAATACATTTTCTTAGCGGCCAAAGCCGCAACGGAAAATTCATACTCAGGGCACGGCTGAAGCCGTGTTCTTTCAAAACGAGTGGAACTGAGCCAGCGACCAGTTTCTTGCGTTCTGCGGGCAACTCGAATGCTAGTGGCGTGGCTAGAGCGGGTTGTCAACAGACTGTCATCTGTTTGCAAAATTCTTGTCGTGGCGGGATGAGGCGGCGTGGGATAAAGTCTCAATCGGTTGCGTCATTGACTTATGCAGGAACGAGTTAGAGGGCGGTAAAGAATGCTGCGCTTGGATAAGCAGTGTTGGGAAACTGCGCCACCGGAGACTAATCGCAACGTCCTAAAGTTTTGTTGCGGGGGTGCCGATGGGAGAGAGAGGCGGGAATAGGACTAAGCCCGCGGAAGGTGATATTATGAGCGTAAGTCCGATTTCGGCCGCTAGTCTGGGCCAGTCAGTCCTGGCGGCGAGTAACTCCATACAACTGCAACAGACTTTACAGAGTCTGCAAAACAGTCTTACGTCTGGCGATCTGAGCGGCGCCCAGACGGCATTCAACACGTTGCAGTTGTTGAAACAAAACCTTCAAACCGCCAGCGGAAGCAACGCATCCGGCAGTTCTCAGCTGTCCACAGACTTAACCGCGCTTGGCAGTGCGTTAAGTACGGGGGATCTATCTACGGCGCAGTCCACATTTGTCACCGTGAAGAACGATCTTAACAACAGTAACTCTCCATCTCTAACCAATGAGACGAGCGCTGCGACCGAAGCTGGACAGTTAGTGAGTCAATTGCTTAGCTCGCTGAATGTGAACACGTCATCGGAGTCGTCTAGTGCCGCTGACAGCACTACCTCGGTGTTAGAGCGGGTCTATGGAAATTCGGGCCGCCTCAACTTGCACGCGTAACACGTTTCAATTCGTCACAAGAGTATTGGAATCTCCGCGCGGCGAAATCTAAAAACCTGGAAGAGCGGTGATTCCTTTTGCCTCCACGCATTCGTAGGCGCGGCCAGCTGAGAGGTTCTTGAAGTCTTCCGTTCTTCCGCTCGGCCATTCGATTACGAGGCGAACGATCTTATCTTGCTTGCCGAGGCCGAAAGTTACGGGTAACTCCGATTGAGAGAGATAACTCGATCCGCCCTTTACTACACGTGATTGGCTCGGCGTGGCGTTCGATGGGCTGTGAAAGATCTTGACAGTGGCGCCGATGGCGTCGCGATTGGATTTTGTTCCAACCAGACGGATGCGGATGCTTTGGTTGCCAGCGGTCTGGTCATTGCGGTAGAGATATGCGGGGCCGTTATTGGTGGTGATTAGCAGGTCGAGATCGCCATCGCGATCGAAATCTCCGTAGGCGAGACCGCGGCCGACTTTGGGCTGACTGAAACTACCTCCGAGGGCGGAGGCTACGTCTACGAATGTTCCCTTGCCGCGATTCAGAAAAAGTTGGGGCGGCTGCGCGTATCCTACTCCGCTGACGTTGCGGACGGTGTCATCGATGTGGCCGTTGACAACGGCCAGGTCAAGCGCGCCGTCCAGGTCGGCGTCGAGAAAGACGCATCCGAATCCCAGTTTGTCTTTGGAGGCCTGGCCGATTCCGCTCGGCAATGCTACGTCGACGTAATTGCCACCGTCGGAGAGGCGGTAGAGGCCGGTCATTTCATTGTCGAAGTTGGTTATGGCGACGCCGGGGTTGCCTGAATTGTCGAAGTCGGCTACGTCAACACCCATGCCAGCGCGGGCTCGGCCCTCGGCGGAAAAAGCTATTCCGGCATCGACGGCCACGTCTTTGAAGGTGCCGTTGCGCTGGTTGCGATAAAGTTTGTTGGGCTGCGTGTCGTTGGTGACTAGTAAGTCGGGCCAGCCGTCGTGGTCGTAGTCGAGCATGGCTATGCCGAGCGACTTCGAACTGCTATCGAAGATTCCGCTGGTTGCGGTTACATCTTCGAAGGTTCCGTTGCCGCGATTGTGAAAGAGCCAGCAGGTTTCTCCGCGGTACGCTTCGGGCGTGCAATAGGATTTGCGCTTGCCGTCGAGGCTGCAAAATACGTCATGCTCGGCCGACCATTTGACATAGTTGCAGACGAAGAGATCGAGTAACCCGTCGCGGTCATAATCGAACCACAATGCGGAAGTGCTCATTGCTTGACGGCCGGCCAGCCCGCTCGACTTAGTAACATCGATGAAGGTCCCTTTGCCGGTATTCTTGAAGAGACGGTTCTGACCTACGCTAGTAATAAGGATGTCGGGAAAGCCGTCGTTGTCGTAGTCGCCTACGGCTATGCCCATGCCGTACATTTCCATGTCGAGGCCGGCGTTGTGAGTTACATCGGAAAATGTGCCGTTGCGATTGTTGCGGTAGAGCTTTAGGGTGCTGGCGCGATCGCGTTTATGTCCGGGCCAATCTGATCCGTTCACCAGAAGCACGTCCTGCCAGCCGTCGCGATCGTAGTCGAGGAAAGCGCAGCCTGCGCCGAGAGTTTCGGGGAGCAGTTTGCCGCCATAGGCTCCGCTGTTGTGGCGGAAATTGATTCCGGCTTGGGCGGTTACATCGGAGAGGCGAAAGCCGAGATCGGGCAAAGAAGGAGCGGCGAAGGCATCGAGGCGCAAACTGGACGTTGATGCGAGGGCGGCCATCCCCCACACGAAGGAGCGGCGACTTACTGAGGCGCTTCTTGCGGGAACACTTCTCACGGAAGGGCTTGTCACGGCAGATCTACCAGGCCGTTGCGGATGGCGTAGACGACTAACTCGGCGGACTTGTGGATTCCGAGAGCGTCCATCATGTTGGCGCGGTGGACGGCGATGGTGTTGGCGCTGAGGTCGAGCGCGGAGGCGATCTCTTTATTCGATTTACCTTCGACGATCATTTGCAGGACTTCGAGCTCACGGGGAGTCAGTCCGCCGTGGCGCCCGCCCTTCAGCGTGGCGGGGCGCTTGAGTTGGGAGTCGAGGACGGTTTCGCCATTGACTACTCTGCGGATGGCGGCGCCGAGTTCGAGGTCGACCGCATTTTTCAAGACGTAACCGCGCGCCCCCGCGTCGAGGGCCTGACGGACCAGCGTCTCCTCGGGATGCATGCTGAGCATGAGCACGAGAGCTTGCGGATGCTTGTCGAGAATCTGGCGCGTGGCTTCCAGGCCGTTCATGCCGGGCATGGCGCAATCCATGACGATGACTTTTGGCTTGAGCTCATCTGCGAGTTTGATGGCTTCGGGGCCGTTGCTGGCTTCGCCGGTTACGGTGATATCGGGCTCATCGTCGAGAATGCGGCGGAATCCCCGCCGGACGAGGTTATGATCGTCTACCAGAAGAACTGAAATCTTAGGCGGCATTGGATTCTAGATTCCTTCTTGGAACTTTTAATCTGACTAGCGTTCCGCTGTGAGTGGCATCTTGATCTTTGCCGTTGGCTGGGGCTGGCTTCACGAATTCTACGGTGCCTCCGAGGAGTTCGGCGCGTTCTCGCATTGCTACCAGGCCAATTCCCTGCCCCGCGGATTGGGGGTCGAAACCTTTGCCGTGATCTTCCACTTCTACTTCCAAAGATTGCGGCTGGAAGCGCAGGCGAACCCAGGCCTCGGACGCTCCGGAGTGACGGGTCATGTTATTCAACGCCTCCTGCACTACACGATAGACGTGGATTGCAGCGTTACCGTTGACCTGAAACGACTCACCGGATTTCTCATAGAATACGTGAAGTCCAGCTTGCCGTTCCAGCACGGGAAGATACCAATCAAGCGTACTCTCGAGGCCGGTTTCTTCGAGCATCACGGGATGCAAGGCCTGCGAAAGGGTGCGAACTTTGTCGAGCGTGGTTTGCGCGATCTCGCAGACTTCACGCAAGTCGGCGCGCAATGCGGAGCCTTCGGGCGCCTGTTTCCCGGCGCGGGTTAGCATGGCGCCAACGGCGGTGAGGATCTGCCCAAACTCGTCGTGCAATTCGCGGGAGATATGGCGCAGCGTGGATTCCTGGGTGGAGATGAGCTTCTGGGCCAGTTCGCTGCGTTGTTCGGAGAGAGCGGCTAGTTGCGCGAAGAGGCGGCGATTGGAGCGGATGAGATAAAGACTGGTAAAGAGAATCGCTAGCAATGTCGCGGTCAGGAAGAGGTAGACCTGGCGCTGGACGCGGTCGTAGATTTGTGCGATGCGTTGGGCCGCTTGTTCTTCGCTCTCATTATTCTGGACGAGGAGTCGGGAGACGGCGGTGCTCAGGGCCTCCTGACGGGCGCGGAGGGAGACTTGAATCTGCGTTCTCGCCTCGGCCTGGTTGTTGCCCTGCGCCAGGGCGAAGGTGCGATCGGCGGCGTCCCAGAACTGGGCTACGGAGTTCTCCAAATATTGTTCTTGCTCGGGAGTTCGATCGCCGGGGGCGACTTGCTGCTCGCGGTGGAGAGCATCATCGAGATCGGTGCGCACACGGTGAAATTGAGCCGACCATGCGGTGAGCGGGTAGGGCTCATCATTGTCGAGCATGTCGCGCATGGCGAGAGCGAGGGAGTTCAAGTCGTTTTGGATGCGGAGCAACTGGAGGGAATCTTTGCGGTTGCGGTCGACTAGATTGTTTTGCAATTCGCGGAGGCCGGAGATCTGGCGGGTGATGTAGGCGGAGTAGGCGACGACGGCGGCGAGGGTGATGACCAGCCCTAAGAATAATCCGGGCGTGGGAGAGCGATGCGGCTCAGGCGAATGGGGCAGGAGCGAACGCGGCACGCCCCGAGAATACAACGCTGGCCGCTTAATTTACTAATCTCCCGATAGCCGCACTGAGCTCGTCTGACTTGAATCCGAAAGGACCCGGCTTGGCTTTGTAGGCGACGCGGCCCTTGCTATCGATCAGGTAAAGACGGTCAGGCCATCCGGTGTAGGCCTGCTCGGTTGAGTTGCCGAATTGGTCTAGCACGGCGGGAATCTTGATGCCAAGTTTTCTGACGCAGGCTCCGGCGACTAGGGCGCGCTCTTCTTCGTCTTTCGGGCTGGCGAGAACTACCTGGTCTTTAATATTGCTTTGCATCTGCCAGACATCGCTCGGATGCGCTTCGGTGATGTAGACGACCAGGAAGGCAACCTTGTTTTGGTATTGATCGTAGAGCTTGTTGAGGGCGGGAACCTCCCGCCGGAAAGGCGGTCAGGTGTAGCTTCCGAAGATCAGCACAACGGGTTGGCCTTGCGCCGTTAAGGTGGAGAGTTGGATGGGGGCGCTCTTATCGAGCTTCATCAGCGAAAAATCTGGAGCGGCGTCGCCGATTTCGAGATGGCCGGCGCGGGCGTGAGTCCACAGAGTTTCGAAGGGGAGGACTAGAAAAGCTACGGGGCCGGGGATTTTGGACATGAAGCGGGCGAAGGTTTCGGGCGGCTGGCGCATGATGTCGTAGAGGACGGCGCAGGAGAAGAGCCAGACGACAGCGATTACGACGACAGTGGTTAGGACCGCTTTTTTTGGGAATCGAAACTTCTTAGTTGTGTTCGTTCGCGGAGTTTCGGGCGGAGTATCAACCAGGTTGGTCATCGCAATCTTTAATCGCTCTCAATGAGCGTCAATCTGCGCGAACAAATTTCTTCGCGCGGGAAGTGCGGTGATTATAGGGAAGCGGGGTGAGAGATCAATAGTGCAAAAGTAGTAGTGGCTAAGTTCGGAAACAACATTCCCTCGTACAGACGGGTACCGGAGAGAAGCCTTTTATTGCGGCGGTGAACCGCTGCGTCGTGCACAAGCCTGCGCTAAATCTATTTGCAGGCTGTGCAGCGCGAAAACTCTGCGGCGGTTGGCATTCTGGTGAGGGTAGGGGTCCTTCGACTGCGCCGGGCCATTCGCTTTGCTCACGGCTCGGCTACGCTCAGGATGACAATTGAGATTGGGACTTTTTATTGCAGCGGTGAACCGCTGCGCCACCCAAAAGCAGGTGCAAAGACGGTGAACCGCTGCGCCGTGCACAAGCAGGTGCAAAGACGGTCGACAAAATCATGAGGGCAAGGGACGGCCACGAGTTTCGGCGCCGAATGGGGTTAGGAGGAGGCCGATGGCAAAGGCCATCGCGGTTAGAGCCACGGGCGTGCCTATGGAGCCGAAGTTGCGGACGCCGGCTCCTACTAAAAAGGTGATTCCTGCTCCGGCGAAGCGGGCGAAGGATGTGGAGAAGGCGAAGGCGCTGGCCCGGCATTCGGTAGGATATTGCTCGGGGAGCCAGAGGGTGTAGACGGAGAAGTTGGCTCCGCCTATTCCGAGGAAAAAGAGGCAGACGAAAAACCACGGGAGTCCGTTTGCGCCTAGGTAGTAAATTTTGCCGAAGGTGAGGGCGATGAAGATCATCATCAGGGCGAAATAAAAGGCGAGGGCACCGCGGCGGCCGAAGCGTTCGGCGAGGGTGGGCATGGCGAGGCAACCGAGGATGGTGGCGATGGCTACCAGCATGGTGGCATACGAGGCCATCTGCGCGGCTTGTGGTCCGACGCGACCGCGAGCTTCGGCGAGCGCTGTGACGGCGGTGGGAACATAAACGGTGCCAGCCCAGAGGCCGCAGATGGAAACCAGCATGAAGATGGAATTTAAGATGGTGCGGCGGCGCAAGGTTGGATTGAAGAGCGTTGCCAGCGGACGCCACCAGGATAAGGCGTGGACGACTTTTTCTTTCTGCACCCAGCGCGCGGGCTCAGTGACTCCGTAACGGATCCAGGCGAGGAGTAGGGCGGGTAGTCCTCCGAAGGCGAACATGGCGCGCCAGCCGAGATGGCTGCCGATGCTGTAATTGGCGAGGGCGGCTAGGAGGAATCCGAAATAGTAGCCGGTGTGCATGAAGCCGGCGCCAGCGACGCGGCGATTTTCAGGCCACTCTTCGGCGACAAAAGTGCCGCCCATGGCCCATTCGCCGCCGATTCCGATGCCGGCCAGGAGGCGGAGAATGGCGAGTTGCCAGATATTGGTCGCGAATGCGCTCAGCAAAGTGAACGCGGAATAGCAGAGAACGGTGAGCATGAGAGTGCGCACACGGCCAAATTTGTCTCCGATCGGGCCCCAGAGGAAGGCCAGACCCCAACCGACGAGAAAAAGGGCGAACAGGAGACCACCGTAGTAGCCTATGTTTCCTTTGGTCGCGGCGATGCCGGAGCGGGGCAAAAGTTCGCGCAGCGATGGCACGAGGACCAGCGCATAGATGACGGAATCCATGCCGTCGAGGGTCCAACCTCCCCAGGAGGCCCAGAAGCCGCGAACTTGATTTCGAGTGAGAGGTGCGTTGGAATCGGCTTTGCCGGGCCCGGTTTGCGAGACTTGGACATGCATCGCTGGTGGACTCCGCGTGAAGGTGAAAATCTGCCAAGGCAGCATACTCCGGTCGGTGGCGGAAGTCGATGGCAGCACAAAACAGGGTATGAGTGTGTTGGGTTTCCGCCGTGGTGGGCAGCGTAATTTCTTGCATGTTGCTTCGGGCGCGGCGGGCAGGATGCCCGCCAGACAGCGGCCGGGACGGCGGCGCTACAATCCGGAAGAATCATTTGACAGGCTGAAATAAGGCTCCTATGGTGAACTGTTCACTCCGTTTTGACGTATCAGCCGTATCAACAGAGAAATTCAGGAGATCACTTATGTTAAGAAAGCTGTGTTTAGGGATAGTTGCGGTTGCAATTCTGGCTCCTGCGATTTGGGCGCAGACGGTTGACGATATTATTGCGAAAAATGTTGCGGCGCGCGGCGGAGCGGACAAACTGAAGAGCGTGCAATCGGTGAAGTCGACGGCGACGCTGGCGATGGGACCGGGGATGGAAGCTCCGGGAATGTTGATCCAGAAGCGTGGAAATCTGGCACGACTAGAGTTCACTATTCAGGGATTGACTGCGATACAGGCCTATGACGGAAGCCACGCGTGGCAGGTGATGCCGTTTATGGGCAAGAAAGATCCGGAGCTGATGTCGGCGGATGAAGCCAAGGAAGTCGAAGAGATGGCGGACATCGACGGGCCGATGGTGGATTACAAGAGTAAAGGAAATCAGGTGGAACTTCTGGGCAAAGAGAAGATGGAAGGGACGGACGCTTACAAGATGAAGGTCACCCTGAAGAATGGCGACGTGCAGACGGTCTACATCGATGCGGATTCCTACCTAGAGATTAAAGAAGAGACGAAGCGGACGGTGCGGGGGAGCGAGCAGGTGTATGAAGCCTCGATTGGCGACTACAAGGAAGTGGGTGGGGTGATTTTTCCTTTCGCGGTCGAGAGTGGGGTTAAGGGGAGCCAGGAGAAGCAGAAGGTGACGATCACGAAGATAGAGCTCAACGTGCCGGTGGATGATGCGATGTTTAAGATGCCGGTAGTGGCGGCACCGGCTCCTCCGAAGATGGATACGCCTAAGAATTAAGGTTGGGTTCGGCGAAGCGAAATGTCTGCACTTACCTCAGGGGCTAAAGCCCCTGGCTGTTGCGACATTACGGCGCGGCTGAAGCCGCGCCTTTTCAAAAAGAAAAATCAAGATCACAACATTGAGGGAGCCGATGGTCAACCGAATGACGTCTGATCGTGTGCGAATTTTCTGGGCGGCGATTTTTGTGCTTGCTCTGGCGATGTGCGCTGGTGCGCAGGATGTGACGCTCGATTCTGACACGCTTAGCGGACTGCCGATACGATCGATTGGCCCGGCGGCCACGGGCGGCCGGATCGCGGATATAGTTGCGGTGCGCGAGGGGGAGCGGCTCACGATTTACATTGGGTCGTCGAGCGGCGGCGTTTGGAAGTCGGTGGACAGCGGCACGACGTTCAAGCCGATCTTCGACAAGCAGCCTTCGCTCTCGATTGGGTCGTTGGCTGTCGATCCTTCGAATCCGCGGACGGTTTGGGTGGGAACGGGTGAGTCGTGGGCTCGCAACAGCGTGTCAGTGGGGACGGGAATTTATCGCTCGCGCGATGGCGGCGAGAATTGGGAGTCGTTGGGACTTGCCGACTCCGAGCACATCAGCCGCGTCATTGTTCATCCTAAGGACAGCAACACGGTGTATGCGTGCGCGCTTGGTCATTTGTGGAATGGGAATACGGAGCGTGGAGTTTTCAAGACTACTGACGGCGGGAAGACGTGGAACAAACTGCTCTTCCGCAATGACAGCACCGGTTGCGCGGAGATGGTGATGGACCCGCAGGATTCGAATGTGCTTTATGCGGCGATGTGGGACGTGCGGCGGGAGCCGCATAATTTCCGCTCGGGCGGGCCGGGGAGCGGATTGTTTAAGAGCACGGATGGCGGCGCGACTTGGAAGGAGCTGCGAAAAGGCCTGCCGGAGGGCGATTTGGGGCGGATCGGGATTGCGGTGGCTCCGACGAATCATGCTCGGGTCTATGCGGTGGTTGAGGCTAAGAATCATACGGCGCTGTTTCGCTCGGACGACGGGGGCGACAGTTGGGCGGAGGTTAATAACTCGTTTAACGTCAGCGGACGGCCGTTCTACTTTGCGCGGCTGGCAGCTGATCCGAAGAATGCCGATCGGATATACAAGCCGGGATTTTTTCTGACTGTCAGCGACGACGGTGGGAAGAGTTTCAGCGCGGCGTTTTCTACTAGCGAGGGATTTGGCGAGTCGGTGCATGGCGATCTGCATGCGTTGTGGATCAATCCGGATAATCCGGATCAGATGCTGCTTGGGACCGACGGCGGCGTGTATCAGTCGCTCGACCGTGCGGCGCACTGGCGATTTCTCTCGAATCTGCCGGTGGCGCAGTTTTATCACGTGAGTGCGGATATGGCCGATCCTTACAACGTTTACGGCGGATTGCAGGATAACGGGACGTGGATGGGGCCTTCACGCGCGGTGGATGGAATCGCCAATCGACACTGGCGGGTAATTGGCGGAGGCGATGGTTTCTGGGCATTCTCCGATCCGTCGGACGCGGATTATGCGTATGCGGAATATCAGGGTGGAATGATTTCGCGATTTCGGAAGTCGACGGGCGAGGCTCGCGACATCAAGCCGCTGCCGCGGGCTAATGAGCCGGATTTTCGGTTTAATTGGAATGCGCCGATTCATATGAGCGAGAACCATACGGGGACGATTTATCTGGGCGGACAATTTTTATTTCGCTCGAAGGATCATGGAGAGTCGTGGGACCGGATTTCGCCGGACTTGACTACGAACGATCCGGCTCGGCAGCACCAGGAATTGTCGGGCGGCTTAACGATTGATAACTCGGATGCGGAGAAGTTTGAGACGATTTACACGATTGCCGAGTCTCCGAAGAACGGCGATGTGATCTGGGTAGGGACGGACGACGGCAATGTGCAGGTGACTCGCGATGGCGGCAAGCATTGGATGAATGTCGCGAAGAACGTCACCGGATTGCCTGCGGGAACGTGGGTATCGACGATTGAGGCTAGTCATTTCGATCCGGCTACGGCCTATGCGACGTTTGATGGGCACGCGGCGGGCGACATGAAGACCTATGTCTACCAGACGAAAGATTATGGAAAGACGTGGACGTCACTCTCGACGGCAGAGTTGAACGGGTACGCTCACGTGGTGCGGCAGGACCTGGTGAATGCAAATCTGCTTTTTGTGGGAACGGAGTTTGGACTCTTTATTTCGATTGATGGCGGAGCGCACTGGGCGCAGTTCAAGGGCGGACTGCCAAATGTAGCGGTGCGCGATGTTGCCATACAAGCGCGGGAGTCGGATCTGCTGCTGGCGACGCATGGGCGAGGGATTTATATTCTGGACGATTTGACGCCGATCAGGGCGCTGACGCCTGAAATTCTGGCGAAAGACCTGGTGATGCTGCCGTCACGACCATCGGTGCTGACGCTACCGGCGGGGGAACAGCGGTTTGACGGAGATTCGGAATTTCACGGGCGGAGTTTGCCAGAAGCGGCCGCCATCGCTTATTACCAGAGGAAGCGGCATATTTTTGGCGATTTGAAATTAGACGTTTTCGATGCGAATGGGCAGTTACTAACTTCGTTGCAGGGCGAGAAGCGGAAGGGATTGAACCGAATGCAATGGCCGGAGCGTGGCAAGCCGCCCAAGATGCCGCCCGCGGCGGGATTGGTGGAGAACGAATTTGTATTCTACGGTCCGCAGGTGCAGGAAGGAACTTATAAGGTCAAGCTAACTAAGGGAAAGGACACTTACTCTTCAGAGGTTAAACTGGTACCTGATCCGCGGACTAAGAGCACGCCCGCGGACCGCGCTTTGCAGCATAAAACGGTAACTCAGCTTTATGACATGCTAGCGCAGTTAACTTACATTGTCGATGCAACCAATGAGCTGAGCGGGCAGGTGAAACAACGGGCTGGGGCAGCATCGGACGCGGCGTTGAAGGAGCAACTTAGCAGCCTGGCGCAGAAACTGGAGGAGTTCCGATCATCGCTTGTGTCGGTGAAGGAAGGCGGCATGATTACGGGAGAGAAAAAGCTGCGCGAACATCTCGGCGAGTTATATGGCGGGGTGAATGCTTATTCGGGACGCCCGACGCAATCGCAGATTGAAGAGACGAGCGTGCTGGGGAAGCAATTGGATGAGGCGGGGACCCAGTTTAAAACGATTGTGACGGCGCAGGTTCCGGCGCTGAATACTGCTTTGCAGAGTAAGAACGTGGAGCAACTGAAAGTTACTTCGCGCGAGGATTGGGACAAGAAACAGAAGTAAGGAAGTAGGGTGCGAAGCCGCGCCAGTTCAAAATGGAAACTAATCTAACGGCACGAGCAATTCGTGCCGTTACTTTTTTGTGCGCTCATAGGGAATAAATCGCTCTGCCTCTCCAAACTCAGCGCGGAATCGTCCCGCAAATTGCGCGGCCAATTACCGACGTAATTACTACGTAACGTTCCCTTATGTTAGAGATTACTAACGGAGCAGCTTTGGGAAGTGGCCCGATTTGGCCTTCTCGCAGCGGTTGCCGGCGACGGTAGTGTGGTTCGAGAGAGCTCATGACGAAGAAAATCCTGGTGGTTGACGATTCCAAGACAGCTTTGATGATGGAGCGCGAAATTCTGGAAAAGCGCACCAGCTATCAGTGTGTGACCGCGTGCGATGGGCAGGAGGCAGTTGAGAAGGCGCAACTGGAGCGGCCTGACCTGGTCTTGATGGATGTGGTGATGCCGCGAATGAATGGATTTGAAGCGTGCAAAATAATGCGCCAGCAGGTCGGCACGCGCGAGACTCCCATCGTTCTGGTGACTACTCGCGGCGAAGAATCCTACATTGAGGCGGGATTCCAGAGCGGATGCAACGACTACATTACGAAGCCGGTCGACGGCGCCGAACTGGTGGCGCTGGTGGAGAGCTATCTGGGGAAGTAGGGCCGTGCGCGCGGGACTTTGACTTGGAGCGGCAAGGGATGGCTATGAACGAGGACAAGGGTACTGCCGCTGGAGCCAAACTCTCCGGGGCCGACGCGATGAATGACGCTCGTTTGCGAGCGGCGCGGAAAAGGCTGGAGGAAAGCCGCGACCAGGAAGATGCGATCGAGGGGCTGCGGGAGATTGCGGCCACGTTTTTAGGCTCGGAAGAAATTGGTTTGTTTCGGGTCGATGGCGACGCGGCGAGCTTTGAAGTGATCGGGTCTTTCGGGATCGATCCAGGAGAATACAACCTGCTGCATGTGATCGACAAACAGGGTCTTGAACGTTTGATGCGAGGCGAGTGCCATATTGAATTCGGAACGCGCGACCGGCTGGGTGCAGCCGATAAGGCGCAGGCGTTTATTCCAATCCGCCGGGCAAATCAAACGATGGCCATTTTGGCCGTGTTGCGGTTGCTGCCGCAGAAGATTGCGTTCGATAAATCGGACATGGAGTTGTTCAAGCTTCTTTCCGACGAAGCGGCGCTCCCTTTGTTTGGCGGGAGCGGGCACTCGAAAACTGAGATTGATGAATCTGGAATCAGAGCATGAGCGAGAAGTCGTCAAAATTCAATCCGGCGGTTCTGCCGGCGGAGTTCATGAAGCGCTTCGAGCATAAGGAGTCGAGCGAACGCCGCCATTTTCTTTATCCGGGGCAAGTTTTCGTAACGCGCGAACCGATCACGATCTCGACAATATTGGGATCGTGCGCCGCGGTTTGCCTGTGGGACCGGCACAGGAAAGCGGGAGGAATGAATCACTATTTGTTGCCGGAGGGGCCGAACGAGGGATCGAACCGGCTGCGGTACGGCAACATCGCCAATCCAGAGTTGTTGCAGAGCGTACTGGCACTGGGATGCGAAGTGCGGTTCTTGCAGGCCAAGATTTTCGGCGGGTCAAGCGCTTTCAGCGCCGACCCATCGCAGTCGGTGGGCTCGAGGAATGTGGAGCTGGCGGAAGAATTTCTGCACTCGGCCGGCATTCCAGTCGTGGAACGGGATATATCAGGAAAACGCGGCCGGAGATTAGCGTTTCAGATCTTTGATGGTGCGACGGCAATCAGGAATTTTGATCAGGTTTAGGAGAAACAGTGGATCTAGCGGACTTTGACCGAGACGCAGTCCTCGCGTCGTTCGTTGTCGAATCGGAAGAGGGCCTGGACCTGATGGAGCAGGTCCTGGTGCAGATGGAGTCGAGCCCGTCGGATCCCGAGCTGCTGCACAGTATTTTCCGAGTTGCCCATACGATCAAGGGGAATGCAACTTCGCTGGGGCTCAGCGATCTGGCGGGGTTTGCCCATGTGGTTGAGGATCTGCTGGATGTTTTTCGCGAGCAGCAGGCATTACCGACCGCGGACTTAATTTCACTTTTGCTGAAAGCAGTGGATGAACTTCGCAGCATGATTGCGGGGGCATCGGCAGGCGCGCGCGAACTTACGCCGGCACAGCAGGAGCTGAAGGAAGAAATCGCACTGGAGGCGGAGGAGCGGTCGAAGGCGGCAGTTGGGGCCGGTGAAGTTGCAGCAAATTCGGGGGCAGCGGTGAAGATTGAGGGGCTTCCGAATGCCAATCATCGCACATTGCGCGCAGATGTCGAGAAGCTCGACCACATGCTGAATCTGACGGGCGAGATTGTGATTGCGCAGGGGCGGCTGCGGCGGATGATCGAGAAGCTCGGCACCGAGCAGGGCAGCGCGATTCTGGAGATGCACCGCGAGGCAGAGCGCCTGTATATGGATCTGCAGAGCGAGGTGATGAGCATCCGCATGGTGCCGATCGGGCCGCTGTTTCGGCAGTTCATTCGTTCGGTAAGAGACATGGCGAAGAGCCATGGAAAACTGGCGCGGCTCGAAGTGATAGGGGAAGACGTCCAGGTCGATACGACCGTGCTCGAACAATTGAAAGATCCGTTGCTGCATCTGGTGCGGAACGCGGTGGATCATGGCCTTGAGAAACCGGCTGTGCGCAAGAGTCAAGGCAAGAATCCAAGCGGGCTGATCCGGCTCTCGGCGGCGCATAGCGGGGGAAACATTATCGTGACGTTGCAGGATGATGGAGCGGGTTTCGATCGCGCGCGCATTCTCGCGAAGGCGCGGCGCCTGGGGCTGGTCTCCGGCAAGGACGACATTCGCGATGAGGAGCTTTTTGGACTGGTATTCCACGCTGGATTCACAACCGCTGAATCGGTTACCGATCTGTCGGGTCGCGGAGTTGGGCTGGATGTGGTGCGGCGGAACATAGATGGCCTGCGCGGGACGGTCGACATTGCGAGCACGCAGGCCAAAGGAACAACGATCACCATCCGGTTGCCTTTGACGCTGGCGATCATCGAAGGATTCTCGGTGAAAGTCGGAAATGAAACTTTCGTGGTGCCGCTGGAACACGTGACGGAGTGCACGGAATTGCCCGAGGAGCAGCGTAACTCGGAAGAGACGGGAATTTTCAGCGTGCGTGGCAATGCCATTCCGTATGTGCGTTTGCGGCGCATGTTCAGCCTCTCGGGCGCGGCACCGAAGCGGGAGAACATCGTCGTCGTGAAGATGAATGAGTTTCATGCTGGGATCGCAGTGGATGAACTGCTGGGCGGAATGCAGACGGTGGTCAAGCCGCTAGGCAAGGCGTTGCGCGGAATTCCGGGGATTGCGGGTTCTACAGTGCTGGGAGACGGGCGGGTGGGATTGATCATCGATGTTCCGAGCCTGCTGCGGGGAGTGATGCAATCGAGTTTGCAGGCCCAGCCTTAGCGGCTGAAAGCAGTCGGTTATACGGCAGTCATATTGGGCGGTTTTGAGAGAGGGTGAGAACAATGAAAAACTGGCAAGATCAGAAAATCGGCACGCGACTGGGGGTTGTCTTCGGAGCCATCCTGCTGTGCGTGATTGCGGTTGGTGGATTCGGACTGAGCTGGCTCGGTCGTCTGAATTCCAACATGTCGGCCACGATCCAGAAGCGCTACAACACGGTTGAGTTGACACGCCAGACCATCGAACACTCAATCACCAACGCCCGCATCACTTTTCAATTGTTTGAGACCACCGACCCCGAAGAAGAAAAGAAACTGAACGCGCAGAACGATGCGATCAGCCAAGAAATCAGCGGACAGGTCGCTGAAATCGAAAAGAGTCTTAGCTCTTCCCAAGAGCGGGAACTGTTTGAAACCGTTACCCAGGACCGGGATGCCTACAAGGCGGCCAGGCAAAAAGCTAAGAAGTTGTTGCTGGATAAGAAACGCGATCAGGCGATGGCAGCGTTAAGCACAGATGTGATTCCAGCTCTCGACAAGTATCGCTCTACGTGGGAACGGTTTATTAACCTGCAGACCGCCGCAATGCAGCAAAGTATGAAGGAGAGCCAGGATGCTTACGCATTGGGGCGCAGGGTTGCATTGTTGCTCATGGTAGTCACCCTGGTCCTGGCCACGCTAACGGCAATCAGCGTTACCAAGAGCATCACTCTTCCGATCCAGCAGGCTGTCAAGCACGCCGAGCGTATTGCGGCCGGCGATTTGAGCAAGGAGATACTCGTCAGCAACCGCTCGGAGACAGGCCAACTGCAGCAGGCCATGCAGGACATGAGCAACAAACTGTCGAGCATCATACGGGACGTTCGCGAAGGATCGGCGGCGGTGGCATCGGCGGCGCAGCAGGTTTCTTCTTCGTCGCAGAGTCTTTCGCAGGGGACGAGCGAACAAGCGGCTTCGGTGGAAGAGATGAGCGCGAGTCTGGAACAGATGAACGCTTCGATTACGCAGAATGCCGACAACAGCCGGCAAGTGGAGCAAGCGGCAGCCAAGGGCGCATCCGCCGCGGAGGAGAGCGGAGACGCCGTTAAGGAGACGGTCGACGCGATGAAACAGATTGCGGCGAAGACTTCGGTGATCGAAGAGATCGCTTATCAGACCAATCTGCTAGCCCTTAACGCCGCGATTGAGGCGGCACGCGCTGGCGATCAGGGCCGTGGCTTTGCGGTGGTTGCGGTCGAAGTGCGGAAACTGGCGGAGCGTAGCCAGTTGGCAGCGCAGGAAATCGGCGGCTTGGCGGGAAAGAGCGTCAGCGTAGCCGAGCGATCAGGGCAATTGCTATCCGACCTGGTTCCGTCGATCAAGAAGACGGCTGAACTGGTGCAGGATGTGGCGGCGGCGTCGACAGAACAATCGGGCGGTGTAACCCAGATCAACAAAGCGATGGCGCAGGTGGACACGGTGACGCAACGCAACGCATCTTCTGCGGAAGAACTTTCGAGCACGGCGGAAGAATTGGCGGCGCAATCGGAGCAATTGCAGCAGTTGATGACGTACTTCCGAGTGGCGGGAGAGCAGGCCACGGGGCGCAATGGCAAAGGAACGGGACAGGCCGTCGCTCCGCAAAAGGCAGCGGCCGCCGGCGCTGGATTTGGTCACATTAGCCGCTCTCAGCCTGTGACCGGCAAGGTGACCGAAGAGGCCAACTTCTCTCCGTTCTAGATTGCTTAAGAAGGCGTTGAAAAAGCTTGACGTCCTCGACGATGCGGATACGGATCCGAGGAGTGCAAACCAGGAGTGAAATTATGGGAGCGTCGAATCAAGGGAAGAACCAACTCCCTGTGAGCACCGAGCAGTACCTTACCTTTCTAACGGCAGGCGAGGAGTATGCGGTCAGCATCGTTAAGGTGAGTGAGATAGTTGAGTATGAGGCGGTCACGACTGTGCCCAACACTCCGATTTGGATTCGGGGGGTCACCAACTTGCGGGGCAAGGTCGTGCCTGTGGTTGACCTGGCGGTGAAGTTCGGCTTGCCGGCGAGCGGTATTTCCAAATTTTCGTGCATCATCATCACCGAGATAATGTTTCAGGGCGAGATGATGACCATGGGCGTGCTGGCCGACTCGGTGAGTCAGGTGATGGATCTTTCCGCAGACGAGATCGAGCCGACTCCGCCGTTCGGGACACGGGTGAAGACGGAATACCTGCTGGGCATGGGAGCGCTGGGCAAGAAATTTTGCCTGATTCTTGACATCGAAAGAGTACTATCCGCAGACGAATTGCTTGCCATGACGGAGTCGATGACGGACGATGCGGCGATTGGCTGCCGACCTAAATCCGCGCTTTCCAAACACGCCGAAGCGGGAGCCTAGCTGTGCAGGCTGGGACCGCTCCAGGCAAGGACTCCGGAAAGTTTCGCCGCATCGAGGCTGACCTGTCTCTTGAGCAGCCTGCTCATCTTTCGGTGAGTCCGGCGCTGTTTCAAAAATTCCAAAAACTGATTTATGCGGAAACTGGCATCTGGCTGGGCAGCGCGAAGACTGCGCTGCTGTGCGGACGGCTGTTTCGACGGCTGCGGGCGCTGCAGATGGATTCGCTGGAAAGTTATTACGCGTGCGTTTCTGCGCCGGAAGGTGATGACGAGCGGGCACGGATGATCGACGCCATCACCACCAACGAAACGCGATTTTTTCGCGAGCCGCGGCAATTCGATTTCCTGGTTCAGAAAGTGATTCCGCGCTGGCAACGGGAAGCGGACAGTGGCGTGCGGCCGCGACGATTGCGGATATGGAGCGCTGGCTGTTCGTCGGGAGAAGAACCTTACACCATCGCCATGCTGCTGGCTCGGCACTTTCCAGTCGATGCGGGCTGGGACGTGCGAATTCTGGCGACAGACATTTCGAATCGCGTGCTGGACAAGGCGATCAAGGGGGTTTATCCCATTAATCGTTTGTCGGAGTTACCGCCGGATTTGCTGCATGCCTTTATGCTGCGCGGAGTGGCGGAGCGGCAAGGCGAGATGAAAGTGAGAGTCGAGATCCAGCAGATGATTACTTTCCAGAGGTTGAATCTGGACCGCGAGGCCGATTTGGTGGAAGGTCCGTTCGACGCGATTTTTTGCCGGAATGTGCTGATCTATTTTGATGCGGCTTCGAAACACAGGGTGATCACCAATCTCTACGGACGGCTTACGCCCTCAGGTCTACTCTTCGTGGGGCATGCCGAGAATTTGAGCAACATGTCGTTGCAGTTACGTTGCATCGATCCCAGCATCTACGTGAAGACAGAACATACGGACAAGCCGTTTTAACTTCGAAGTAAGAAAGTTTTTCTTACCTGACGAATCGCAAGGAAGGCTGAAAGCGTGCCCGGTAGTAACGAAAATGGTCTGCAGGTGCTGGTGGTGGACGACTCGGCGATGGTGCGCCAAGTCATGCAATCGATTCTCGGCACGGATCGCAGGATCAGCGTGAAGGCAGCGGCCGATCCGCTGATTGCGTGGGCGAAGATGCAAAAGGAACGGCCCGACGTCGTCATTTCGGATCTCGAAATGCCGCGCATGGACGGCCTCACATTCATACGAAAAATAATGCAGGAGATGCCGACGCCGGTGGTGGTGTGCTCGGGGCTCGCTGCTAGGGGAACGGAACTCGCGTTGCGCGCTCTTGAAGAGGGTGCAGTCGAGGTGATTACCAAGCCTAAGGTCGGCGTGCGCGATTTTTTGCACGAATCGGCGGTCACGTTGCTGGATGCGGTGTGGAGCGCTTCGCAGGCGCAGCTCCGGCCTCGCCCGATGGCCGCTATTCCTCGGCTAACGGCAGATGCTGTGTTGCCACGCCAAGGTCAAACCCGCGCCGCAACTGCGCCTCAGGGAGTGATTGCGGTGGGCGCATCCACTGGCGGGACCGAGGCATTGCGCGTCTTTCTCGCGGCTTTGCCCAGGGATTGCCCGCCGGTAGCGATTGTGCAGCATATGCCAGAGGTCTTTACGCGGGCGTTCGCTGACCGCTTAAACAAGGAATGCGAAATTGAAGTTGCCGAGGCTCGCGATGGCGACCGGCTGCAAAACGGCCGGGCGCTGATTGCACCGGGGAACCGGCACATGCTGGTCAAACGGCGTGGCGAAGAACTCGTGGTTGAGATTGTCGATGGACCGCTGGTGTCGCGGCACCGTCCGAGTGTGGATGTGCTTTTTCGTTCCGTTGCTTTGTCGATTGGACCAAAGGCGGTGGGCGTGATCATGACCGGGATGGGGGATGACGGGGCGGACGGCCTGTGCGAGATGAAGGATGCAGGCGCAGTCACGGTTGCACAGGACGAAGCGAGCTGCGTTGTTTTTGGGATGCCGAAAGAGGCAATCGCGCGCGGGGCAGTCAGTGTGATTGTGCCACTAGAGCAGCTCGCCAGCGCGGCGATGAATCTGCTAGCCAAATATGCGGGATGAAGAAGAAGGGGCTGCTGAATGGAGCGATCCCATCGGCGCAGCCGGATTCACAATAGTATGAAAGAGGAAGCGGATTATCGAGAAGATCGCTTCTCGATCTCACATGGCAGCCTGACTATTGGCGCCACCCCAGATGTTCCTGGCGTCCTTCGAAAATCTCGGTAAGCAGCCGATGGAAGCGCTGTTTGAAAGTTAACGGCTGCTGCGGCGCCTCGGCAGCTTCAGTTTTTGCTTCCACGGCGGCGGTTGTTGCATCCGCCTTGGGATCTCGGGCAGTAACAGCACCAGTAGCCATAGCATCGCCTCTCTCTCGGAAATAAGTTCACAACGATGTAGCGGACTTGCATAACATCACGCCGGTGTTGTACGGAGGGGAGCGGCGAGAGTGCCAAACTGAACCCTTATCCTAAAATGGTTTAGGTTTGCAGAGGAGATCACCAACGGCATAGCCCCTTAGAAGTTATTGGCAAGCCAAGTCAACTTCCCGACAAGACGGATTCCAGATGCTCCGGGCTTATTGTGGTCTGAAGGCTTTGGCGGATCGATTCGGTGATTTGAATTTGCTCGATCAGCTGCGGAATCTCGCGAATGCGCTGGGGCGAGTCGAGGGGATATCCGGCAGAGAACTTGGCAAACTGTTTGCCATAGTCATACCAGGATCCGTCGAACCAACTGCATAAGAAACAAGGTATGCCGTTGATGGTGCTCTCGACGGCCACGCTGGATTCGACGGTCAGGCAGCACCAAGCGCGAGAAAATAGATCGGGAGTCATCGGTCCTTCACGCACTTCGACGAGGCGGCGCTGGTCTGGCGAAAGGACCCGGTCTATGAGCGCCTGTCTGGTTTTCAGGCTCTCGAAAGGATGAAGCTTGACGATGACTTTGCGATTCGCGCCATCGGCGAGCGAGCACAATTCGCAGAGCAGTTCCTGATAGAGGTTTGTAGTCCTGCTTCGCGACAGTTCGAAGGGCTCGGAATAAAAAACAATCCAGTCTCGCTCAATCGAATTTGGTGAGGGCAAGGGACTGACGACGTGCGCTGGACTGCCGACGACGATTTTCTCGGCAGGCAGGCCGCGGTTCAGATAATAATCCCGCGCCATCTCGCCTCGCACGAGATAGTTGTCGGAAACGCCGCGACGAATTCCAAAGCTCATCGTAAGGGCGCCGTGTTCACAAAAGATAGTGCGCAGTTTTCTGGATTTGGCGAGCAAAGTGGGGAGGCGGGTGTGTGGGTTGTATTCGTCGGCAGAAAGAACGGCCGTGATGGGCTCCCGAGCGAACACCTCGCGCCAAGCGTCGCGAACGCGCAGCGTATTTTTCAGGAAGCCGGCGAATCCGTCGAAAACGTGCAGTCGATTGGCCAGGCGAAGGACGGTGTTTTGTTCGAATACATCGCGCTGGACTTTCTGCCATCGCGCTAGCACGCGAGTAAGTTCCGCGTCAGTCGCGGGCAAGGGCGGTGGGGCGTAGGAAGCGAGCGAGCGGATTTCGACGTTATCCGGAAGAAGGGGCAGGCGGCCGCTGGGGCGCGTGACTACAAGAAGAAAACGGCGGTGCGGAAGCATACGCGCGTAGGCGACCTGGGCGCGAGTTACGTTGCCATAAGAGGATGGGAGCAGGATTACCGGAGTTGACGCTATTTTGGGCGAGCGAGCGAAATGACGTCGAAGTTGATAGCCGGCATCCCATTTATCAAATGCTATTTCGGCGAGTTGCGAAGGGCGCAAGGCTGATGCGGCTTTCCGGTAGCGGCGGAATAGGGTGCGCAAGCCTGCTTCGCGGTCTGCTGTATTGGGGCCCGGCTGGAAGATTTTAATCTTCGGGGCGTTAGTTGCAGCGACGTTCGTTTCGCGAAGCAAGATTTCGAGCGCTGATACCGTGACGTGCGGATGGGTTGCGAAGATTTCGGCGTACGCCGGAATCTGCTCGGCTAATAGCGAAACCCGCAGAAGTTGCTCGATTTGCGCGTAAGGGTGGACGGAATAAACGTCCCACCAATCAATGGACTCGGAATCTAGGGACTCTGAGTCGATCAATTGATCGAGGCCGACGGCCAGGAGGTCGCGAATGCGGCAACGATGCTGCTCATGGTCGAGCAGGTCACTCATGCTGACGATGCGAAATCCCAGTTGTTCGCTTTGTCGCGCATAGGCGGCGCGTCCGGACCAGCCCAAATCGACCGCAAAATCCCAGTGAGTGGCGGCCCACGGTTCTGCGTCAACAGAATCCTCGGGATGCACCAGGAGAATCTTCATGGATTGGTTGACTTGCGGAAGCCTCACAACTTCGCCCATCGCAGACTAGCATGACCTGCAGAACAGCCTATGATACAAGCGATTCCTCAAGCGGAGATAATTGCGGACTGTTTCGCGGGGAGCGCCGGGTATCGCCACGAACCGATCTGCCATGATCTGATACGGCTCGTCTGATATCGATTGCCTGATATCCTAGGGACGATTATGGCCGCACTGATCGATGCTATCGATGTAAAGCGCAAAATGTATTTTGAATATGAGAACATTCCATTTCTGTGCCTTGAAGCCGAAGTTTCCACGCCGACTGCCAGAGGAGCGCAGACGCTGGTTCGACTGAAGATGCGCAATCTGCTCACGCGCGCAGTGTTTGACAAGACTTTCAAAGCCAGCGACCGGTTCAGAGAGCCCGATCTGCAAATGGTGGAGGCTTCTTACCTTTACAGCGATGGAGGCGGTTTTTATTTTCTCGACCAGGAGAGCTTCGAGACGCTGACTCTCTCGGGCGAGATGATTGGCGACGCTCCTGACTTTATCGTGGAGGGATCGATCGTTCAGTTGCATAAGTACAACGGCAATCCGATCGGGTTGCAGTTGCCTCCTCATGTGGAATTGAATGTGACTTATACCGAGCCGGGCGTCCGCGGCGACACATCGAGTGGCAGTGTGACCAAGCCAGCCAAACTCGAAACCGGCATCGAGATCCGCGTTCCTCTCTTTATTAAGGAGGGCGAAACCGTAAAGGTATCGACGGAGACGCGGGAGTTCGCGGGACGGGCGTAAACATAAGCACTTCTCTTCCGCTTTACGCGTAGCGAGCTCAGCCACGCTGAAGCGGCGCAGATTGCAGCGTCATCACGGAATTGGCGGATAAGTTCAGATTAGCTACTTTGTCGCCCAATTGAAGTTGGCATTTCCGCTCGATGCCAGGATTCCGTCTATCGTTGGGTGCGCTCCTCACACTCGCGAATCGCTCGGCTTAATGTGCGACAGATGTCACTTTCGGGCGGCCGACCGGATCAGGTCGAGACTGCGGCATGAGCGGAAATCGCTACCAGTGATCGCCGGTTTGGGAATGCATTCAGGCAATCCTCTTTGGGGTCGTGTCGGCAGGCTCGATGTCGGCAAGGTCTACTTCAACGGCCACGCTCCGTCCGATCATTTCCAGCTTGAGAATCGCAAGAGATGCAAACTGTTTCGTACCTGTGCGAAGCGAAGCACCTCATCCCATGCGTCTTTGCACGCGTTTCGGCGTTCAAGAGATTTTCACGAACTTGTCACACAACCTTAATATTGAGCGCCGAACGAGCGGATAGACTTCTGCTGCAATCCAAGCTTCCCTGCGGTGGGATTGGCTTGCACCTTGCCGGTTCACCGGTCCATGAGAGTTGAAGTGATTGCGGGACAAAATGTCGCGGGTTCGTTCGGAATTGTCTCTTGCGTGTGGCGCTATGCCCCATGTGCGTAGAAAATGGCTTTCAAAACCAATCAGAGAGGGATCAATATTATGTCTCGGATAAACTCAATTTTCGCGGTGTTGTTGTTGACCGCGGTTGTGTGCATCGTTCCTCAGGCACATGCTGCGATAACGATTGAAGCAAGTGCGGCCGGCTCCTCCGGCGCCTGGCAGGCCTTCGGTGTGGGCACATATAACTATTGTGTAAAAACCTACGGGGCAGGCAACTGCTTCCACTGGACCAGCTCTTCCAACAACGTCTTCCTCACCGACACGCGCGTGACCCCCGTTAACAACGACGGCGGCACTCTGTGGGTGGTTTGGGAAGTTGCCTCCGGTAATGTCGCTAAAATGTGGTCTGACGACAAGATCGATTCCACCATTGGCAATCGTTGTTTCTTTGCGCAACCCCAATGCACCGTGGACGCGACCGCAGCCACCCTCACAGCATCCGGCTCGTCGCAAATTTCTGCCTCCATCTGGGGCGCCGATACGAATTTGCCCGCCCCGATCCAGGCCATCTTCGAAGCTGGCACTCCCGTCACCGTCCTGCTTTCTGACACGCGTCCAGAAGATGCAGCGTTTGAAGACTGCCGCGTCAACTCCGCCCTCGGCAACGGACCTTACGGGGCCGGTGGCCACCAGGACGGGATGGACGGTATGGGATACAACTCCAGTAACCAGCCCGGCGTTTGCCCGGGATCTGGCTTGCCGCAGGGCAACTACGTGGGAGCCTCCATCAAGAGCGGCTATCCGGCGAGCACCGCGACCGCGAACCCCTTGTCCTTCAACATCACCGGTAACGATCCGATCAGCGGCACGAAGATTCCGGCCTACACGGTCATCGAATTGGGCGCGCAAGCTATTATGTTCTTCTTCGAGCGCGACAAGGGTCAACTCACCAATCTAGCGAATGTCAGCCCAGAACAACTGCAACAGGCATTCTCGGGCACCAACTGCGACGCGAGTGCCTTCGGTCTGCCCGCTGGCAGCATTGGCATCTTCTTGCGTGAGCCCCTGTCCGGTACCATGACCGGAGTCGAGCTCACTACATTCCGTGGGCAAACTACCTACGACGGCGCGGGACACGGAGGGGTTCTTGGCATCAGCCAGGAAGCCAACGTTGCCGTTGGCGGCGTGGTCAGCAACCCACTTAGCGCACAGTCTGGAACCTGCCTGGCCGGGCTTGGCGGACGGTACCGCGGAATCGGCGCCGGCGAAATCGACAACTGGGTTCTGAACTCCGGCAAAGCATCACCATTCCTGGGGACTGACGGCATCGGCTATCAGTTCTTCAGCTTCGGTAACGTCAGCAAATTTGCCAATAACCCAGCCTATGGTTACGCGACTATTAACGGCGTCGATCCGATCTTCGCCAGCTACGGACCGCAGTACAACGGAGCTGCCTACGATCCTGGTCAACCCGCAACCGCCGGCACTATGCCGGGAGCATCGACGCTTCCGGCATCCTGCGGAGGAGCTTTCCCCTGCTCGGAAAAAGCTATCTGGGCTGGCGGCTTGTCGCTCCCGCACGTCCGCGATGGCAGCTATAAGGCTTGGACCGTCGCCCGCGTCGCCACATACGGATCGACTACGAACTTGAAGAACCTGGTCAAAGGCGCTCAAGTCTCGTTTGTTGACGACGTGCCGGACATGGTTCCGGCAGTAAAAACGGTTGGGACGAGCGAGACCGATCCTGGTCTGACGCTCCTGCGTTCGCACTTCCAACAGTTCGACGGCGCTGGCACTCTGCTCGGTGTTGCTCCTGTCAACAAAACCGACGAGGGTGCCGACACGGGTGGCTTAATTCTCCTGTGTCCGACCTCCTTGACCTGCCCCACAACCACGCAGGATCTGGCGGGCTTCCAGGGCGTTCAGGTCAAACCGTAACTGGATGTAATTCGTTTTGCTGAAAACCAGGGCGGGCCGTTAGTCGGTCCGCCCTTTGTTATTAAATCCGTATTGCTAAATCCGTCGACGTTGGTAGTGTCTTAAACACCGTGTTGCTGCTCTGATTCTTGGCCCTGCGATTGCGTTCCCGGCCACGGCTCACCGCGTTTTACTTTCCCTTCAAATACCCGAAGCGACTGCTGTAGTTCCTTAATTCGCCGCTTAGCATGAGCCGCAGCATCCTCCCAGCTCTTGATGTTTTCCACAGATTTTTGTGCTTTAGCTATTGACAACTCACTTAGACCGTCTAATATATTTGTCTTAGGAGTGACATTCATGCCTCAACCTCCGATTCTCAAAACAATGGATGACATGCTGGCGAAACTGAAAGACGCAACCCGGATGTATCGCGATTCCGAAAAAGCCGTGACGGAATATACGAACGCAATCCGTGCATTGGCTCAGGTCTGCGAGGATGAGGACATTAAAACAAACTACCTGCTCGCCCTTGAAGAAATCAGCGGTAAACCCGGATTTGCGGATGCGGTGCGATCTTCTCTTAGGGTCACGCGGGACCGGGGCGCACAGACCACCACCCAAATTAAAGGGACGATAATCCTGATGAAGAAGATGGATTTGTCTGTCTACTCTAACCCTATGGCTTCGATTCATACGACACTGCGTCGAATGAAGGAGAAAGGCGAGGTCGAAGAGATTGTCAACGACAAAGGCGAGAAGACTTATCGCCTTGTAGTGAAGACTCCCGGACAGCAAATAGCTGATCTGAAAGCCATCCGAGATAGGAACAAATGACTTTTCCCTTAAATACGAAAGCCCCGCAGCAACGGGGCTTTCAGGAAGGATGAAACCAGCATGAGAATCCGCATCAAGATTACATTCGCTGCCGGTCACACCGTAGAAATCACGGTCGAACCACCACCCTAGATTACTAACAATCAACGCCCCGCTTCCTGCTGAAACAGGTTGCGGGGCTAATCCGAATCGCGGAGTGACCCACAATCCGGACCCAAACTCATTGTGACGTTTCTCCGCACAGAAATCAAGCGGAGAAACGCCATGACCTACAAGCGCTGCACTCACGGAACATGTAAGCGATTTGGGTACTTCGGTAAGCGCCGCATCCAACGCTGGCGCTGCACTTCCTGCAAAACTACCTTCTGCGAACCCCACGAAAGACTTACGCGGGACACGATGACTGCGAATCCTGACGCGGCGATGCGTGCGATCCAGTGTCTTATCGAAGGCTGCTCGATTCGCAGCACCGAGCGGCTTACCGGCCTCAATCGCAACACAATTATGCGGCTCCTCATTGTGGCTGGTCAGAGAATCGCTAACAGGATGGAGACAGTCATGTATGGATTGCGCCCCAAGTATTTGGAGTGCGATGAAATCTGGACGTATGTACAAAGGAAAAACCGTCGCGTTCGCAAAGGCGACTCGCCCGAATTTGGCGATCAGTGGATATTTGTCGCGCTCGATGCCGATAACCAAGCTTGTGCCTCACTTCGAGATCGGCAAGCGCACGAAGGAAACGACGATTGAATTCCTGACGGGACTTCAACAGTGCTTGACCAAGGAGCGGTTTCAGATCACGACGGACGGCTATCACTTCTACCGCTCGATTCAAGGCATCTTTGCAGGGCAAGCCGACTTCGCTCAGCTTGTGAAATTGTTCGGGGATTACGGACAGCACGATGGCCCCGACGCGAGGTACTCCCCACCAGGAATCAGGGAGGTTATATCCAAGGTCATCGACGGACGGCCTGACGAAGATCACATCTCGACTAGCTTTGTCGAACGGCAGAATCTGACGATGCGAATGCAGATGCGCCGTCTTACGCGGCTTACCAATGCGTTCAGCAAAAAGCTGTCGCATCTCAAAGCTGCTGTCGCGTTGCATTTTGCCTATTACAATTTCTGCCGCGTTCATTCGAGCCTTCGCGTTACTCCCGCTATGGAAGCGGGTCTAACGGACCATATTTGGAGCATCAAAGAACTTCTGACCGCTCAAAAGGGCTGACAAAAGGGAGTATGATTTCCGATGTTCAAACCCGAGCATTTCGGCCCAATATTTCGCTTCTTGTACCCCGCACATTCTAACTAGGAGTAAGAACATGTCCTCACTAGGAACAGGATCAACCATTACCCCAGATGTGGCGATGGACCTATTACATAAACTGATTACCGAATCTATAAACGTGCAAGCGTCATTCGGATCGGGCGCTGGCGTAACCGCAGCAGTGGTAGGTGTTGTTAAGGTTGGGCCTGATGGAGCCGTGGCCGTTATGCCCAAACGTGCCACGCCCGGTTCTGCATTCCTGAGCTTCACGCCATCCGAAGTTGTTCTCTGGAAATACGGGGATGATCGAATCTTGCCTAACAAAGGCGCTACGCTCCCGGACGGCCCAACTTTCTCTTCTGCTCTCTGTTGCGTTCTGCGCGACGGTTCACAATTTGCCATTTTCGAGATTCGTGATAAATGAGTCACAATTCACCCCAGCATCACGTTAGTTAAGACACTACCTCGACGTTGAAGTCACAGAATATTAATGTTGACGAGGTATCCTTTCAGTGGGCATTGCCTGCGTCGTCTCTTTGCGCAACGAGCCATTTCAAATCTGTAAAAGCAAATCTGAGGAAGAAAGAATAATGATGTCGATTTTTTTCGCGTTCAAATCGATCAGAGTAGTTGCGCTTGGAAGCGCACTGCTGTTCTTCGCCGGGTCCAGCCCGGCTCAAGTTTCAACCGCGCCTCGGCCGCTCGCCGATCCAGCCGACCGTCGCTTTGACGGAGTGCACGAAGATTGGACAACGCCCGCGCTCACGAACAGCCATCTCATGCCGGCCCAGCCGTTGGAATTTATCAACGATTATCCCCACTACACGATGGAACTATTGCGGGTGCAGTGGCGCTGGGGCGATCCCATCGACCTTTATGTCATGAAGCCCAAGGGAGTCAAAAAGCCGCCCGTGATCCTGTATCTTTACGGCTATCCCACGGACACGGAAATCTTCAAGCGCGACGAGTACCAGGAGCTTGTGACCAAAGACGGCGTTGCCGCCGTGGGATTTGTATCCGCGCTCACCGGACACCGCTATCACGACCGTCCGATGAAGGAGTGGTTCATTAGCGAACTGCAGGAATGTCTGGCGACTTCAGCCCACGATGTGCAGATGGTGCTGAACTATCTCGATTCGCGCGGCGACCTCGACATGAACCGCGTGGGCATGTTTGCGCAGGGGTCAGGAGCAAGCATCGCGATCCTGACTTCAGCGGTCGATCCGCGCATCAAGGTGCTTGAAGCAATGGATCCGTGGGGAGATTGGCCGACGTGGATGGCAACCTCCCCCTTTGTCCCCCAAGACGAACGGCCCGACTACGTTAAGCCCGAATTCCTGAAGAAAGTGGCCGCGCTCGAGCCGGTCGGTTGGCTGCCCAAGATTCAGGTGAAGAAATTTCGCCTAGATACTGAGCTTTTTGAAACCAACACGCCGAAAGCCGCCAAAGAAAGGTTAGAGGCGGCAGTGCCTGCAGGCTCAAGCGTCGTGCTCTACAAGAACTTCGACGAGTTCAAGGCGGCTTTCGAGGGTGGAAAGAACCTGGAGTGGATCCAGCACGAGCTTCAGTCTCTTCCGGAGCCGGGAGTACGAACTGCCGCGGCTACAGGTCAGCAGTCTCAGTTGCGTTGAAGCCTCGTTCAAATTGGACGCTCTTGTGTCGGCTCGGCAGTTCAACAAAAGCCAATAGGGACCAGGCAGTTTCCCATCTAATTCATATCTGTATGCACTTAACTGCATACAGCTGTTTAATGATTCTTTAACATTCCAGTAATGGTGCGGCAATATTTCCTTTGTACTGTTCTCCGTGTTTCTCGCCACGCGGGAGGCGAATGCCTTGCGCCGGGCAATCCCAGGATTGGAGAACACAGAATGTCTGAACAAAAGCAGCCCCTTGCCAACTATAGGCGGGTGATGGCGTCATTACTGACGATGACCATTGCCCTGGGACCGACCGTTGCTCCCGCTTTTGCCTCTTCCGCCAAACCGCTGGCTACACACGCCGCAAGCGCTGCCACGGCTACACCAATTCAATATCTGGTGGTGATTTTCAACGAGAACGTTTCTTTCGATCACTACTTCGGAACCTATCCCAACGCTGCGAATCTGGCATTCGAAAATAAGTTCATTGCGAAGGCCACTACGCCGAACGTCAACGGGCTAACCCCCGGACTTCTTACCAACAATCCCAATCTGAACCCCGCCAACGGCGCCGGCGCATCCAATCCGTTCCGGCTCGATGTTACGCAGGCCGCCACTGCGGACCAGGACCATGCCTACACGCCCGAGCAGCAAGCGTTCGATTCTGGCTTGATGGACCTGTTTCCGTTGTACACAGGAGCGGCTGGACCGCCGCCGGCAGGTTTGAATACCAAACTGGTGATGGGTTATTACGACGGGAATACGGTGACCGCCATGTGGAACTACGCTCAGAATTTTGCCATGAGCGATAACTCGTATGGAACAACCTTCGGTCCTTCGACGCCCGGTCTGATTAACCTGGTATCAGGCCAAACCAATGGAGTGGTCGCGGGTTTGAATCCCTCCACCCTTGCCCCCACGCCGGGGTATTACGTGAGCGACGGGAACGGCGGCTTCACCGTGATCGGCGATGCCGATCCGCTGAACGACGTTTGCTCCAATCCGACTCGTACCCAGGTGCAACTGGGAGGGCAGACCATCGGCGATCTGTTGACGGCGGCTGGGGTAACCTGGGGAGGTTTCATGGGCGGATTCAATCTTTCGGTCGTGAATCCGAACGGGACTACCGGTTGCGCTCGCAGCACAAAGTCGAATATCACAGGCGTAACGGAAATCGACTACTACGTGCACCACTCGCTGTTCGGGTATTGGGCTTCAACCGCCAACCCAAACCACACGCGACCGGCTTCGATTGCTGAAATCGGAAACGCTGGTCCAGCCAACCACCAGTACGATATCGAAGATTTCTTCGCGGCGGTGAGCGCTGGCAATCAGCCGGCTGTGAGCTTCCTGAAGGCTCCGTCGTATCAGGATGGGCACCCCGGTTACTCCGATCCTACTGACGAGCAGACCTTCGTCGTGAATACGATCAACTTCCTGCAAAATCCGGCCAACAATCCGAACTGGAACAGCACCGCCGTGGTCATCATGTATGACGACTCCGACGGCTGGTACGACCATGTGATGCCCCCGGTCTTCAACAACTCGAACGTTGCCTCGGTCGATGAACTGACCGGAAGCGGCCTTTGCGGCGCTGCAGCACCCGCGATGGCGGGAATCGCGGCTCCAGCAGCTCAGGGGCGTTGCGGCTATGGTCCAAGACTTCCCATGCTGGTAATTTCACCGTGGGCAAAAGATAACTTCGTGGACCACACTGTGACCGATCAGACGTCGGTCATCCACTTCATTGAAGACAACTGGCTGGGCGGGACGCGAATTGGCAACGGTTCTTTCGATGCGGTCGCCAACTCCATCGTCCAGGATTTCAACTTCAGCAAGATCAGAACCAACGGAACGCTGTGCTTGAATCCGGTTACGGGGGAAAGGCAAAACGCATTACTCTGTGGCCTGTAAGACGAGAAGGTTCGTTTAGCTGGAAGGGCATGCGAAAATTGATTCGCATGCCCTTTTCTTTCATGCTAAGGATGTAGGCAGAACGTCTTGAACAAGGAGAATGCGGCTTTGGGAGTTACGCGACGAGAGTTTCTAGCGCGGAGCGGAATGATAACCATGGCGCTGGCTATGCGCCGGGGCATGGGCTACGCGATGGCGAACCCGTCCCCACCCAAGTTTCGCACGCAGCTGAATACGCGTTCTCTGGCGCAATTCGTGGACCCACTACCGTTGCCGGAGACTATCCAGCCCAGCGGCCATCGGCCCAGCCCCGATGATCCCGCGGTTCAGATGCCCTACTACCGGGTCGCGATGCGGCAGTTTGAGAGCAAGGCGCACCGCGACTTGAAACCAACTCGTTTTTGGGGGTATGCATCCCGTTCGCCGGGGCCGAGTTTTGAAACGCGTAGCGGTCAGGGCGTGCTGGTGGAGTGGGTCAATGAGCTCCCGCAGACACATTTCCTGCCCGTCGACCACAGCATCCACGGCGCCGAGGCGGACAAACCCGAAGTGCGGGCGGTTGTCCACCTCCATGGCGCGAAGGCTCCGCCGGAAAGCGATGGCTATCCCGAGAGTTGGTATGTGCCGGGCAAGTCGTCAGTCTGCCATTATCCCAATCGTCAGGATGCGACCATGCTGTGGTATCACGACCATGCCTTGGGCATTAACCGGCTGAATGTTTTCGCTGGACTCTTTGGCGCATTTTTCGTGCGAGATGTATTTGAGGACTCCCTGAATCTGCCGCGTGGCAAATACGAAATACCACTGATCATCTACGATCGGATATTCGATCTGGAAGGGCAACTCAACTACCCAGTGGCAGCGGATGATCCGAAGTCACCCTGGGTACCAGACGTTTTTGGCGATGCCGTCCTGGTGAATGGCAAGATTTTCCCTTACCTGGAAGTGGAACCGCGCAAGTATCGTTTCCGCGTGCTCAACGGAGCGAATGGCAGGTTCTTTCACTTGACGCTGTCAGGCGGCCCGACACTCCACCAGATAGGCAGCGATCAGGGACTGCTGCCAGCACCGGTTCCATTGAAACTTCTGTCGCTAGCTCCGGCCGAACGCGCCGACCTGATCGTTGATTTCTCCGGGAGCCGCGGAAGCGACGTCATTCTCAAGAACGACAACTTGAACGTCATGCAATTCCGAGTGGCGCAGAACGGCGTGCATGATGCGAGCGCACTCCCCCAGATACTCCGACCTGTTCCAAAGATTCCCGAGTCGTCGGCCGTGAAAACCCGCATGCTGACTCTGGTGGAGATTGACGATCTTATCCAACGGCCGATAAAGATGCTGTTGAACAACACACATTGGAGCATGCCGGTGACAGAGAATCCGATTCTCGACTCAGTCGAAATTTGGAATCTCATCAACACGACCGATGATGCCCACCCTATACATCTGCACTTGGTCAAGTTTCAGATTCTAGACCGCAGGGCCTTCGACATCAGCGCTTATTGGATGAAGGGCGAGGTCAGGTACACCGGCGCAGCGGTGACTCCCGAGCCGAGTGAGGCTGGTTGGAAAGATACGGTGCGCGCGGATCCTGGGATGGTGACGCGAATCATTATCCGGTTCGAAGGTTTTACGGGAAGGTATGTGTGGCACTGCCACATCCTCGAACACGAGGACAACGAGATGATGCGGCCGTTTGATGTAGTAGCGCGGTAGTCAGGAGCGCGGATTGGCGGGACTCACGAGTTAAGAACCAGCTTGAACGTAGGCGCCAATTTACGCACGCCGGCCCTCTTCATCGTCGAAGATCTCGAGGATATTCTTATAGGGCGTCGCCAACGCGACTGCCCTCTTAAGACAGCTTCGTTCGCTACGGGCAGCCCGTGCATACCGGAGTTCGCCCAGCATAGTACCCGAGGGACACTTGCCCCGATGGTGGAGTCCCGTTCACCAGGTCCGTTTCGACCCAGAAGCCGTGATCCGGGTCAATGAAGTAATAATCCACCACCATAGGGGAGGGGAATACGTTGCTGCCGGCGCCTCCGGGCGGGTTCGAGTTGGCAGAGAGGGTGCCCGAAAAAGGAACACCGGATATCGGGGTGCTAAAGGTGCCGAGGAACGCGTTGTCCTGAGAGGCACTGCCGCCGAGATTGGCGTCCGCAAGGCCAGATACCTGAGGAGCGCTCGTCGGGTTCGCGTTCAACTGGGCGGTGCCGTCGTTTTCGTTGCCATTCTCTTGGGCGAAGCTAAACCCGTAAGGGCCGGTGAAAGCGGCGGTCATCGTCGATTGCGCGTAAGCCACTCCTGTTCCAATCGAGGGATAGTGCAAGTTGGGTGAGGGCCCGGGATCCCCGACCGCGAGAACCAGCGCCGCCGGGTCTGAGCCGCTAAGGCCAGTGAGATACAAGAAGAACTCGGGTCTGTACGTGGGAATTAGCGCCGCGTTGAAAGTGATTGAGGTCGCTGGAGTACAGACGGTACAACCGATTGTGGTGCGACCGCTTCCGCTGGAGTCGACAGAGTATGTTCCGCCAAATGACGATCTGACTTGGGCGCCCGCCTGCGGATTGTTCTGGTTGGTGTTGTAGAGCAGGAAAGTATCGGTATAACCGCTGTTACTAACAACATTGCCGGCCCCGTCGGTCTGGAACAGGCCCGCCGCAGTCAAGGTCAACGGAAGATAGCCGTTATTACCAGAATTAGTGGAGAGGTCTATCCCGGTAATTCCAAATACGTACGTCGTGCCCAACGGCAACGACGCATTGGTAAAGTTGCCAAAGCTGCCCGGGGCTTGGCCGATAGCGAGTCCACCGGTCACACCAAAAGCGGCAACGCCGCTGTTCGCATTGGTGTCAGTCTCGATGAGTCTTATGTGGGTGGCGTCCACGATGTAGCCAGTCAAGATGACGGTAACGGGTTTAGGATGGTGAGCGCCGAGGAGACCAAGCAGCGTAAATGTGACCTGACCGAAGGTATCGGGACCGGATGAGATTTTCGATCCGGTGGAAAACGATCCACCGTTTAACTTCTGCGTTTCGTCGATGATCTCATCGGTTACACCGGAGATGGTCTGGTCGGACGCGATGACAAAGATGCCGCCGAAAGCGAGCGGCGGGTTGCCGAAGGCACCGGTGTCGAGCGCGGATACATCGGTCCCACTCGCAACGAAGGTATAGCTGCCCGCGGGTGTTTGTGTGCTGGTCTGCAAATCCATGGTTCCGGTGGCGGAGGCCCCGGTGGCTGCGGATCCTAAATCCATTTGGGAGATCAGTGCCTGGGGATTGTTTTGGGGATAGTTCAGGAACACGAAAGTAAAAGTCTCAATGCCGTTACCGCCGATGCTAAGGTCCGCTGTGTTGAGGGTGATTGTTCCCCGTCCGTCGCTGCCGAGGAAATAGCTGCTGCCTACAGGAATGATGTTGTCGGTCACGGACACTCCGCCGGAATTGACCGTTTGTTCGCCTCCGGTGATGTTCCCCTGGCCATCGAGCGTAATGACGCCCGCAAACTGGTACGAAGTGGAACTCTCCACGCCCTGCGCCTGGAGAACATAGTTGCCCGGAAGAAGATGGCCATCAAAGGTCGTAATCACAATCGGAGAGACCTGGTTCGCCGTCTGTTGCGCCACCGCGTAGGCCACAATTTCGGTAACCATGCTGTTGGTAGACAGGGTTGACGGCGCGGTGTAGGTAATGGCTGTTCCACTGGCGCTAGACGGACTGCTGAGCGTACCGCATGTGCTACCGGAGCCACCCTGGCAAGTCAAATACCAGGAGACTCCTTCACCGACCTGGCTAGCGGTACCCTTAACAGTGGCCGTGAGCCCCACCGTGCCATTGACGGGAACCGATCCGTTAGTCAATCCCGTCGTTTGGACGCTTATTGTGACCGGGGACGACGGTGGCGGTGGAGGGTTCTGTACATTCGCAGTGCTTCCCCCGCATCCGGCAAGTACTGAAACCATCACCGCTGATAGAAGAAGGAGAATCCATCGTTTAATTGCCACTGCCGACCTCCTTAGAATGAGACTGCGCCATCTTTCCTCTAGATAAGATCAAGCATTCAACTGCCACTTCCACACAAAACAGAGCGGTCCGCGGCCCAGGGTTGGAGAGATCACTGTCCGGTGCCCCGCAGGTACACATATTGGGGATTGCCCGTGATTGTCGATCCGCCAATTGATGTCTGCGTGTAATTAATGGTGAGTTTTCCAGGAGTAAATCCCACGCCAGCCGGCTTGAAAGCTACGGTCAAAGTGCAACTGCTCGCAGAAGCCAGGATCGCGGGACAGTCGTCACTCTCCGAGTAGTTGCCGCTCACCAGGATCTTGCCGATAAAGGTTACCGTCTGTGGGCTTGTCAGGTTCGCATCGTTAAGAAGCGTAATCGTCAAAGGAGTGCTCTGTTTGCCCGCCGCCTGGTCGCCAAAATCCAAACCTGCACCAGGGAACATCCGCAAAGAGCTTGGTCCATTACCTTTCAACTCCACCGGAAAACGTCCGCTATCGATTTCGCAAGGATTGGAAGGAGACGGAAGGGTGCCAGCAGGCCAACACTGTAGTGTGTTCAGCTCCAGAAAATAATCGAGACCACCGCTCGGAATGTTCGTATTCGGCTGTGGCACATAGGTAATCTGCACGCTGCAACTTGCCTGGGGAGCGAGAGTGCTTCCCGTACAGTAATCCGAGGAGATCTGGAAGTTTGGCAGGAACGTAGCCGGATCGCTGTCGCAGTTGTAGCTGATCGTGGCAGGGCCTTCTTGGACGGGCAGAACTGGAAGAATGTCATTGAGAACGCCTGGAGGACGGCCCACCACCTGCAAGCCGGCAACCGCGCCTCCTTGCCTTGGGGCTGGAAGCGTGAGCGGGCCCTTTGTTGGGTTCACGCAAGACGCTCTACCCAGGATTTGCACAGGATTCGCGCTGTTGTTGGTAAATGACAGCGTTTGAGGAAGACTAGCCTCCGGTGGATTCAGCGGTTCCTCCGCACCGAAGTCGAGTTCGGGCACGGAGGGCTGAATCGCACTGAGTCCGAGTCCTGCAATAGGCACGGCAAATGCTTTATCGTTGTCCCCGCTCATCCCGCTCGTAGCGGTAACGGTCAACGCGCCGCCCTGAGGAAATGGACACCATTCCGGCGGAGCCCCGGAAATAGACGGCGAACTTGGGAACGGCAGCCATGGGCACTCTTCCTGCGGCGTAAAAGTCATCGCGATGGAACAAGACTGCCCTGAAAGAAGACCGAAAGGTGCTCCTTGCGACGGAGCACCTCCAAGTCCACAAGTGTCCGTCTCCGTGAAACTCGGCAAACCGTTGAAATCGGTAGAGCCTTCGCCGAACAGGGGGCTATCGGTATTAGGAACAAAGGCCAACGTCAGACCGCTCAGGCTCGTGCCGGAATTATTTGCCAGCGTAATTGTCTGCGTCGCGGCAGGTGTGCCCAGTGTCTGACCCGGGAACGTTAGACGGTATGGAGACAGTGTGATTGGTTCCTGGCAAGCGGCTGTGCTGTTCAATGCCAGGCAGACATAACCAAGGTCCTGTTCGCCGGCGCTAGCAGGACAGTATTTCGTGTCCACAACATAGGCCAGTCCTGCGGAGTGCAGGACGTACCCGTTCGTTGTGGAGTCGAAAGTCACCGTATCGAGGCCGCCATTATTGCTGGCTTGGCTGAGCGCGATGCCAATCTGGCCGTCATTCGATCCGTCGGTCCCGATCAATTGCAAAACCACGGTGTTACCGCTGATTTGGCCATTGACGGACACGTTACCAGTGGGAATACAAGGGTACTCGCTTAGATCGGTCGCCGGGTCGATGAAAGTCAACGTTCCGGTGACGGTCGCGTTACTGGCACCAATATTCTCTCCCTGAGTGAGAGATCCCGTCACCGGAAAATCCTGATTGAGCAGTCCAGAGTTGTCCTGAGGGCCGCCGCTGTGGAAGCTTCCTGTGATGGATCCGGTAAGAGGAGGCACGGACACTGCACTCCATGACAGGCCAGTTTCGGCGTATCCGCAAGCTGAACCGTCGGCCGCTGTCCCGGCGGTCGACGTATAGGTTCCCATCATCGTCGAATCATCGGAACTCAGCGTTCCCGTCAGCGTAAAAGTCTGCGTGCCGGCAACCTCGGAGATGGTCACGTTCTGGCCGTTGATCACTACGCTGATCGGAGCCGAACCACTGTTACACGCTCCGGTTTGAGAAATCGACGATGTAACGGAATAAACCGTCTGCCCCGTGACTGAACCGTTGCGCTGCAGCAGAAATCCGCCTAGCAGTCCTCCGCTGAAGGTTGGATCGCCCGGAACTCCGTCCGTCTGCGACACCATCGTGAACTGCCAGTTGCCCGACAGCGTTGCATTCGGCTGCGGGCCGCCGGAAGCGCCGCCGCCACATGCTGACAGCATCGTCGTCATCATCACCGTGGCGGCGAACAGCAAGAGCCACGAACCGTTCGCGTATCGTCCGCACAACCGCTGCAGTTCACGATTCGCGTGGTATAAGATTCGATCTTCAATCAATCTCTGCATGTGCTCCACGTCCTGCAAGGCGATTGCTCAGGCTCGCCAGGGTTGCACCGGATGCCCGCCATGGTTGGGTGACCGAGGATAAAGGAGGAAGGCCCGCTTGCGATACACCCTCCGGATCGAAATTGAGTCGAGGAGTCGAGGCTGCGTTAATGATGACCCCGCCCGTAATGGGCAACGTAAAAACTTCGTCGTTGTTAGGGCTCGTAACCGTGAGCGTTGCCGTCAGACACTGGGCCGCGATAGTTCCGGCCGCACAGTTTTCCAATGGAGTAAATGCAATGGTTATGACACAAGGCTGCTGCGGATACAGGTCGAAGGGCTGCCCCTGCGAAGATACCCCTTCTAAGCCGCAAGTGTCGGTCTCCGTGAAGTTTTGCGGACCACTGCTATTTGTTAAAGTCAACGTCACGCCGCCCATGATCGAGGCAGAGACATTTGCCAGCGTGATCGTTTGCGTAGTCAGAGGCGAGCCCACTGTTTGAGAGGGGAATGTCAGAGCGGACGGAGTCAGCGTGATCGGCTGTTGACAGGCCGCCGTACCATTCAGCGCCAGACAGATATTCCCGAAATCTCCGGCGGTGGTTATGCTGCCAAGGTTGCCCGGGCAAGACGTCGTAACCACTGAGTAGGATGGTCCGGCACCCTGCAGCACGAATCCGCCCTTTACGGAGTCGAGGGTAACGGGATTGACGCCGGTGGCTCCTAGTGAACCAACCGGTTCCCCGATCAGACCCCACTCCGCTCCGTCCGACCCGGTGATCTGCAGAGTGACGGAATTGCCGCTGATTTGGCCGCTCAGCGACGCAAAAGTGAAACAGGGGTAGTCGCTTGCATTCGTTAACGAATTCAAGAAATTCAAATTGCCGGTGAGGGCGGTAGTGCTGGCTCCGGTGTTCGCCGCTTGCGTGATGGACCCCGACACCACGAAATCTTGCTCGTTCAGGCCTGCCGCACCGCCCGTGCTGTGAAAGTTCCCTTGGATCGGGCCCGCGAGCGGCGGCACGAGAACTGCGCTCCATTGCAGTCCCGTTTGTGCGGTTCCGCAAGGTGCACCATCTCCTGAGGTGCCGGCCGTTGAAGTGTAGGTACCCGCCATTGTCGAACTATCGAGACTCTGTGCTCCTTGGAGAGTAAAGGTCTGTGTGCCCGCTACCGCGGTGAGGGTCCACATATTTTGGCTGTTGATCGTTCCACTGATCGCCGCCGATCCGGTGCTGCACGGGATCAAGAGTTGCGGCAATGAGACCGTGTAGGTGACGGCTCCTGTTACCGAGCCGTTGTTCTGCAGAAGAAACCCACCCTGCAGGCCACCGAGAAACGAACCATCGGACGGAGGCGCCATCGTGAACTGCCAGTTGCCCGAAAGCGTTAGGGGTATCTGCGAGCCGCCGCCGGAACTGGCGCTCCCGCACGCCGAAAGCATCATCGCGCCGGCCAGCAATGCCAGCAGCAGACTCTTCGCGCCCGCTCCTAAACATCGGAGCGAAAGCGTTTCAGGATGCGCCCCACATAATGCTCGATCTTTAGTTAATGTCCTCATGACGTGCAAGTCCTAGAAGCCTAGCTTGAGACCAAACTGTATGGTGCGGGGCCGATGCGCATCGACCGGGTGCAAGAAAGAAGCGCCGGTGACGCAATCGGCTGCGCTCCCCTTAAAGCCCGCGGAGTACACTGGGCCGGCATAACAGCTGATGATGTTATTCCCTGTGCTGCCCTGGTTATCGGGATCGTAGATCCGGAACTGAGTGTGATTAAAAACATTAAAGGCTTCCGCCCGGAACTGAAGATAGCCGGTCTCGCGGATCTTGAAATTCTTCAGCAGCGAAACGTCGAAGTTCGTCCGCCTCGGATTGTTCAGGAAGTTCCGGCCAGCGTCCCCGAAAGTCAGTCCTCGCGGAGCCACAAACTGGGAAGGATTGCCGATGAGAGGGCCAAAGCTTTGAGGATTACTGACTGGCGCCTGCTGTCCCTTGACTACGTCGGGGTAAGAATCCGCTATGCCGAGCCCGCTCGAAACCCCGGCATTGTCGGTCAGGGAAATGCCGGTGTTGCCAGCGCTGTTGATGACTGTAAAGGGCGTGCCTGACGCGACCAGCGTTACTCCCGAAAGCTCCCAACCGTCGAGAAGCGAGTTCGACAGCCTCGAACAGCAGTTGGTTTTGGGCGCATTAGGGTCCGTCGGCACTTCGTTGGCCCAGTTGCTGAAACGGCGAGGAAAATCCTTGAGCGGCAACTGATACACGTAGCTGATATTCAGCAGGTGACGTTCGTCAAAACTCGAACTGGCCCGGTTCTCAGTCAGATCGTAAGAATTGACCAGCACCGGATCACTTCGATCCGAAGCGTCGTCAATCGAATGGCTGTAGGAATACGAAACCCCGAGCGTGAGCGGTCCGCTGCTGTGCCGTAGGGTTGTCTGTAGCGCGTTATAGTTCGAATTGGCCACATTCTGCAACGAGAAAATTCTCCCCAACCCCGGGTAGGGTCGTCCGGGGAGCGAATTGACATTGGGGATGTTCGGATTCGTACATGCCGCCTGCAAATACATATAGGCGGGGTTTTGCGGCGTTACCTGGGTTCCATTCTGGAGAAGAAACGCAGTAGTGCCATCTCCAGGGTAATTCCCTGGCCCTGGTGCTCCGTTTGAAGGAACCGTGCAATCCGTAATGGTCATCGGCTCGTTCGGGCCGAACGGATTCTGGTTTGGCGGTAGTGGTGCTAACTGGTTCAGCTGACGCTCGACCGTCAGATGCGTTCCTTTGCTCCCCACATAGGCAACGTTGAGCACCAGGGCGCGAGTCAATTCCCGCTGAACCCCGAAACTCCACTGCTGCGCATAGGGCCAGATTGCCTTGGTCGGAATCGAGGTGACATCGAGGGGAAAGACAGAGCCTGCGGTGGGCTGCACCGAAGTTTTCGTGGCCGCGGAGCTCGCGCATGCGGCATTGGTCGGGTCAAACGCAGAGCCGTATCCGACGTTACCGATGCAGGGGAAGCTGACGGGGAGTTGTTGCGTCATGCTGAGCACGACGGGTGCGCTAGCTTCGAGGGAGCCGGTGTTCGCTTCGTTGCCGGTGCCATGCTCAAAAAAGATGCCATAGCCACCACGGATCGATGTCTTGCCGTTGCCCTGCGGATCCCAGGCAAAACCAATTCGCGGTGCCGTGTTGAATAAATGCCCGTTCATGCAGCTTGCGGGTGTACCGCTGTAACCGCACCGAACCAGGCCCAAGTCGCTCACCACGCCGGAATCTAATTGGAAAGTGACGGGATTAAACGGCACCGGAGTCGATCCGGCAGTCTTATCGAGAAGCTCACCGTAAACGGGATCTACCGCAAATCGCGATGCATTGAATCGTGCCGGTTCCCAGTTCCACGCGTTACGGTTCTTCTCGCGATAGGTGCCAAACAAACTGATTCGCAGGCCCAGATTTAAGGTCAGCCGGGGAGTTACCTTCCAGTCGTCTTGAACATACGGCTCGCCAATCTGGTATCGCTGGTAATAACGGTGCTGGGCGGAATCCTGGGTGAAGCTCTGGATGAATCCTTGCGGGTTGTGCGGTGGATTCAGAGTCGATTCCACCAGAAAATCAGCGAAGGCGTTTCCAGTGCTGTGCGCGAGATTGCTATAAGTCAACAGGCCCTGCACGTCGCCAGAAGCTGCGCCGATGGCGTTGTTATTTTGATTTCGTTGGGAGTACACGTATTGCGCGCCAAATTGCAGAGTGTGTTTGCCGAAGGCTTTGCCGATGTCGTCGCGGACGGCGTAGGTCGGATTGCTGTGTCCCCATGGCATATAGGAGGGATCGACGGCAAAGCCTGTGCCGCCGTACGCGGCATTGGTGCCGAGGAAGGCGAGGCCCGGCATTTTTCCACCAAAACCGTTCTTGAAAATGTAGCCCATGGCGCATTGCGGGATACCAGTCGCGGGGTCAACGCTAAGCATGGGATTGCACTGCCCGGGAGCTGACGGATCGGCAACGAGCGGCTGGTCGAGCGTAGGATCCCGTTGGAACACGGCGCCACCAGGCCCATTCAGGTCGGTCAGTGTAATGTTCGAATTGACATAGCTAATGATCAGATCGTTCAGCAGCGTTGGCGATATGGTCTGGGTGACTCCCGCCACCAGGCTTGTACCCGGCCCGATGAAGGTGTTCTGCACGGTGGGGAACGTGTCGCGCACCACGCCCCACTGCGGCGTCAGCACGGTCGTATTCCAGGAATCGTGAATGTAGCGAAATGAAACTTTGATCTTGTCGGTCACCAGATGATCGATGCGGAACAACTCCTCGCGCCAATAGGTGGAAGGGGAAACGGCGGCGACGTAACAGCGATTCGGGTCGCTCGGGTCGGGGCTGGCGGGGTTGAAATTGACGACGCTGAAGTTGCAACCATAAGGGGCATTGGGCAACGGGATAAGGTTCGAATTCAAGATCGCCACTGCGTTCTTGTCCACGCTATACGTGGCTACAGAACCTGGCGCCACGACCTCTTCCAAATGGTTACTGTTAATCGTATTGAGACCATTGCTCTCGAGGATGCCCGGGCAGTCCGGGAACTGAGCACGGGAAAAGCCATTCGCCCCACCCAACGGGCAGACATCGCTGAAATCGAAGTCTTGATAAACCACCCCATTCGAGCTGGTCTGCAGGTTCTTCTGTACTCCCTGTGGCGTCATGATCAACCCACGCTCTTTCAATCCCGGCACTGCCTGGTTGAACTCCGTGGGCGTTTTCTCAAGGCGGAACTCCTCGGAGTAAAAGAAAAAGCTCTTGTTTTTCTTGGTATTAAGAACGCCGGGAATGTAGATTGGACCGCCGATCGTACCGCCGAAATCCTGACGCCGGTAGAGCGGGGCCTTGGTGCCAAATGTCTGGCCGCCGGTAAGCTGCCCGGGAGGCGGCGGAGACGTATATACAATATCGAAGTAATTACGCGAGTTAAACGCTTCGTTGCGAATGAAGTCGTAGACCTTTCCGTGAAACTTGGGCCCTCCGGATTTCGTGGTGACCTGAACCGTCCCCGACGCGGTGCGCCCGTACTGTGCCCCGTAGTTGGAGGTTAGCACTTTGACTTCCTGAATGGCATCTAAGCTGGGGTAGACGGCGAGCGTGCTCGAGGCGCCGTTCAGGCCAGTGTTGAGCACATCGCTGCCATCGACCTCAAAGGTGTTGTACTCGACCCGGCCGCCATTCACGCTGTACTTCACACTGCCGACTACTCCCACCTTGGCCTCGTCTTGCCCGGTCTGATTACTCACACCGGGCGCGAGTGCGATGAGTTGAGTGAAGTTACGTCCGTTGAGCCCGATCGACACCACTTCTTTTTGCGTGATTGTGCCGGATACTGTGGAAGTCTCTGTCTCGACTCGCCCGAGATTGCCGGATTCGACGTTCACTTCTTCGGCCTTTGCGCTGGCGGGTTGCAATTGAGCGTCCAGGCTTAATTCGAGCCCGGCCGTCAGAGTGAGGTTGTCGAAGACCCTCGGAGCGAAATTGGGAGCGGTTACAGTTAGCGTGTAAGTTCCAGCCTTAAGCCCAGTGAAAGAATACGTCCCGTCAACGTCGACCGTGACTTCAACCTTCTCGCTCGCGGGTCCCGTGAGCACGGCTTGTGCGCCGGCTACAACGGCCCCAGTTTGGTCGGTCACTGTTCCACGAACGGCGCCCTTGCCCGCCGTAGCTGTGTGAGCGGGAGAAGCGGCGCCTTGTCTCACCTGCTTCTCGCCAGCAGCCTCGACTGTCGACTTTTCGCTCGCGGGTTCTAGGGTCGCATCCAGCGTCAACTTTCGGCCCGACAAAAGTCTGATGTTGTCGAACACAACATCGGCGAAATTGGCCGCTGATACGGTCAACGTGTAAGTCCCCGGGTAAATTTCGGGAACGGAATACATGCCCTCGTCATTGACCGGAATTGCGAGGCTCGCGCCCGTAGCGCTCGTGAGCACCGCTTTCGCATCGCGCACGACCGCGCCTGTCCGATCAGTCACTTTCCCGTTAATCGCGGCCTTGTCCGCGGCTGTCTGAGCTTGCTCCTGCGCGGCACTACACGACAACCCGAGGAGCACGAGCATTAGGCCATTCACAACCCGATAAACAACACAAGGCATATACGCTCGCACACTTATTACCCCTGAGTGACGTGCTTTTGAGGTGTCGGATGGCAATCGCGGATTCTATATGGCGGGTCAACGCCCCAACGTTAAAAGACTGTGAAATCTGTCCGCGCCTTCTTCCCAAACACGTTTTGTAACAATTCCTTAACAAACCTTGCCGCGCACTCCTAGCCAGCGTCCGAAGAAAGCAGGCAGAGGATCAACGCCATCCGAGATCGTCTTCACGCGTTCGCGTCGGATTCGAAAAATGGACTGAATTACGAGCCGAGGTGTGGGCGCACCCCTGCGGACTCTCTCGGGCGGGGTGTAGAGGAAAAAAATGTCTATGCACCCACTACCACGGACGATGTGCCGTTGCCATCGGCCTGGAACAGGCGTACCGAAGTCAAGGTCAAGGGAAGGGAGTCGAGGCAGGAGCATTTCTATCAGGCGGCACTGGCTTCGTCGTTACGCTGGCGTACCCACAATTTTCACCGACACCGGTAGCCTCAAACTGCGCGCTGTGCACGCGATCTAGGACTTTGGTTTCCAGACGTGGTAGCCCGGACCTACGTTTTCCAGCACGTACTTTTCATTTCAGAATAGAAGAGCAGTGGAAGGTTTTTAACTTTGGCCTAACAGACCCTGGATATGGTAAGCCCTGCCAAAAAGCCGGGTGGCTTTTCGCCTAACAAAACAATGGACCATCCTCGGATTTGCCCGCCCATCTCCGTCATGCTTGCCTGCGCTGTGATTCTCGCGATACTCGGGAGCGGGGTTTACATTTGCTGTTTTTGCTTGAAATAATTCGCACGACCGCAAAAGACGTTAACAAAGTTTGGGGCGAAAAGTGGTCCGATGGTGATAAGGTGCCTCGAACTGGCTGACCTTGTGCCGGATATGTACTTTCGGGGGAGGTCATTATTCAGCTCATGCTCGGCCTGCCTTCGCTAAATGGACTACGAACAAATCTCGCAATCGACCTCAACCCGGTTGTTGTGACCCTGTCTGAGCAGGCTAATTGGTGAACAGAACCAGCGAGGCTGAATTCCCGCCGATCGGATAATCCACGGTCCCCGCCGTCCAGAAGATGCTCCGCCCACCAATGCAGGAAACTGAGGCGGGCCGTCCGCGCGCTTCGCAGGAACTTCCCCTATAGATTTGGTCGCGCCATTATGAGGAGAGGCTGATTCAGCTCTCGGCCAGAATTCACATTGCCATAACTCATCTTTAACATTCATCGTTTGTTAGTCCAAGCTTCCACCTCTTACTCGCGGTAGTAGTTCGACCGTCTTCGCCTCAACCGAATCGATCCAGGAGGATCAGAGTATGAAAATCAAAAATCTCCTTCCCGGAGTGGGCTTCTTTGCCATTCTCGCCTCACCGCCAAACATTCACCAAATCACCAGCTCCTTTTCGATTATTTGGAACGGGCTTTTCGGCGCGAAAAGCAGTTCGGCACGGATATGAAAGGACTGAAAGAGGCCATCAAGGAGGGGGCTTGTACAGTGAGCGATCGCCAGGCGATTGCGTCAAATTCCACGAAGGCAACGCTCGCGGGCGAGTCGGATTACTCGTAATCAGGTTGGGCCGATGCCGCTGCTCGTCGAGGAACATCCTTCTGGGTCACCACCAACGAGGCGAAATCCAATAGGAGAGCGAGGTGAAAACCGTCCTTTTTGCCTGTCTTTATGATGCCGGCCGCGTTCGCAGATGGCTGCGGCATTTTTGACCAATTGGCCGATCCCGTGATCGAGACAACGGATGTCGGGCAACGACTGGTCAAATTGGAGAAGCTTCATTCGGAACAGGAACGATCAACGGCCTCGGGCCCGCCCACGGGCTGAGGAAGAGCACGAAGACCTGCCGAAGGTTGATCGTGCTGACGCGGGATTAGTAGACTTCAGTGTGCACGAGAGGCGTACGGCTTCTATCGGTGCTATGTGCTGGATAATCAGCTGCTCATGATGCCTTAAGCCGTTGCGCGTAGGAAAGCCGTATCAAGCTATCATTCGAAGTATCGGAGGTTCTTCCTTGGCAATACTGGTAACCGGGGGAGCGGGCTACATCGGCAGTCATGCAGCGCGCGCTCTTCGCCGTTCCGGCTATGAGGTCGTGATATACGACAATCTTTCCACCGGTTTCCGGCGCCTGGCCCATGGGTTCGAACTCGTTGAAGGCGATATCGTCGACGAAGCCAGGCTTCGGCCTGTGCTGGCGCGTGTGGACGCGGTGATGCATTTTGCCGCCCATGCCTATGTTGGAGAGTCGGTCGAAAACCCACGAAAGTATTTTCAGAACAATGTTCTCGCCGCGCTGGGCCTACTGAACTCTACGCTGGACGCCGGAATTCGCCGCTTCGTTTTCTCCTCCACCTGCGCTGTCTACGGCACCCCCGCGAAAATTCCGATCGATGAGCAGACGCTGCGCGATCCCGTCAACCCCTATGGCGCTTCTAAGCTTTTTTTCGAAAATGCCCTGGACGCTTATAGCCGCGCTTATGGCATGCGCTCGATAAGCCTGCGCTACTTCAACGCGGCTGGAGCCGACGGAAGCGGCGAGATTGGCGAACTCCATGACCCAGAACCCCATCTCATTCCACTGGCTCTTGCCGCGACAACCGAGCACGGGCCCGAGTTGAAGGTCTTCGGCTCCGATTACCCCACTGCGGACGGTACGTGCATCCGCGACTACATTCACGTCAACGATCTTGCCGACGCCCATGTCCGCGCACTGCAATACCTGGAAAAAGGTGGTGACTCGCAGGCCATCAATCTAGGAACCGGCAAGGGACATTCGGTTCTCGAAGTCATCCGAGCGGCAGAACGCGCTACTGGACAAGCAGTTCGGCGAAAGATGGAACCGCGGCGCCCAGGCGATCCTCCGGCCTTGGTGGCCGATCCGTCGAAGTCTCAAAAAGTGCTTGGATGGACCGCCCAACACAATATTGCCGACATAGTGTCGAGTGCGTGGGAGTGGATGCGGAAAAACTTGAGCCCACGCTGACCGGTTCCATCGCGACGAGAAAAATGTATAGTGTGACGATGCGTCTGAGACTCATCGTCCTATGTTGGATTTTCTTGTGCGCCGCGATCGCGCTGATCGCGCAAACTCCGGCAGAAATTGCGCGTCAATATACTGACGCGCATCGGGCGGAGTTGACAACGCAGTTCAGCGAATTTCTATCCATACCGAACGTTGCCGCTGATCCGGCGAATCTCAAGCGCAATGCTGATCTCCTCGTCGAAATGCTCAAGAAACGCGGGGTCGATTCGCGACTGCTGTCAATGCCGACATCGCCGTCGATTGTCTACGGAAAAATCGATGTGCCTGGTGCGCAACATACGATCGTTTTCTATGCGCATTATGATGGGCAACCGGTGACGCCGTCGGAGTGGGAGGGCGGGTCGCCTTTCACCCCAGCGATTCGCGAAGTGAACGGCGAGCCGCGCATTTACGCCCGGTCGGCCGGAGATGACAAAGCCGCCATCTTTGCTCAACTCACCGCGCTCGATGCGCTGCGAGCGGCCAAGATTCCTTTGCGCGCGAATATTCGGTTTGTGTGGGAGGGCGAGGAGGAGGCGGGATCGCCTCATCTCGAAGAGATTCTAGATGCGAATCGCGATCTGATTCACGGCGACGTTTGGCTTGTCTGTGACGGGCCCGTTGACCAGAGCGGGAAGCAGACGGTTGTTTTTGGAGCGAGAGGGGACGCGCATCTTGAGATCACCGTCTATGGCCCGCATCATGGATTGCACAGCGGACACTATGGAAATTGGGCGCCGAATCCGGCGATGATGCTGGCACAATTGCTGGCCGGAATGAAAGATGAAGACGGGCGCGTTCTGGTGCCGCATTTCTATGACGGGATTGCCCCGCTTACGGAGATGGAACGTGACGCGCTGGCTCATGCTCCGGTGAATGATCAAATGCTGATGGGATCATTTTGGCTGGGGCATGTCGATGGAGCGGGCAAGCATCTTCTTGAACTGATTAATCGGCCTTCGTTAAATATCAACGGGATTTCTTCCGGACAGACGGGCGCGCGCGCCACGAACGTGATTCCGCCGACTGCTACGGCTGATATCGACCTGCGCCTAGTGGTGGGTGTTGATTGGCAAGAGCAACAGAAACGGGTGATGGACTACATTCGGTCGCGCGGATATTTCATTGTCGACAGTGAACCCACGCGCGAGGTGCTTACGACTCATGCGAAGGTCGCGCTGGTGGTGCGCGATCAGGCTGGGTACAACGCGGTGCGCACGCCTATGGATCTGCCCATCGCGCAGGAAGTGATTCGAGCGGTTGAGAGTGCGCGTGGCGAGGTCGTGTTATTGCCCACGATGGGCGGCAGCGTTCCGCTCGGAGCGATGGAGCGTGCCGCCAAAACGCGGACGATCACCGTGCCCATCGCCAATTACGATGACAATCAACACGCGGCCAATGAGAATCTTCGACTGCAAAACCTGTGGGATGGCGTGGGAACGATGGCTGCGCTGCTGGAGATGCAGTAGTCGCAGTCGAACGCAGATTTTTGCTATCGATTACTTGCACGCGAAATTGGCTGCGTCGTTTGTGTTGCCACTTCCTTTATATACGGCTTCTCGCGGATAGGAGCATAACGGACGCGTGAATGCGACGCCTTGATCCGGCTCGTTGTTGACGTAATGTGTGGCGAGAATTCGATTGGGCGCGACGTCTTGCTCGACCCAATCAACCAGCGGTGAGAGCATATCGAAGACATTTGCGCCGGGGCCGCCTTTGCAGTGATTCATTCCTGGAACCATGAAGAGGCGGTAAAATTCGCTGGTTTGCTGCCACTCGGGTGATCCGCTAGGAAATTTAACTACGCTCTCGAAATAATTAATGCTGCTCAGAGGAGGCACTTCGGGATCGCTGAAACCGTGGTATTGAATGAGTTTGCCGCCTCGCGCCTCGAACGGCTGCAGGTCGGGATCGATCGAATTCAGAACTGAAGCCAGAGTTTGACCGGGAACTACGACTTTGCTCTCGACGTAGGCTGGATCGGTCGCCCAGTCGAAGGTTGGGAAATTCCAATTGGAATTATCGAAGACGAAATATTCGAAGAATGGAATCCCGATCTGCGCGTGACTGTCGGTTTGCGGCGCGGGTGGCCGTTCCGGCGAGATACTTGAGGGCCAGCCGTCGATTTCGCCGCCGCGCTCAAACGGCGGATAATAGCCGGACTTCCCTACCATCTCATCCGGGCCAGTCCACAAGTGTCGAACCGCTTCGATCTGCTCGGCGGTGAGACAACTCGGAGGCATCTGCGAGCTGGTGCATTGCAGCGCCGCGGGATCATAATGGCAGCGCCGCGGATCGTTGAGCACGCCATCGGCGACTCCATCAAGCGCATCGCACGCGGCATTGACGGCGTTGCCTAGGAGCGTATCTTGCGTGGTGAAAACTGTGCTGGCGGGATTATTGAACATCTGCCAGACGACCCAGAGATTGCCGCCGACATGATGGTGTGTGTAGTGCGCGACGGGATCGCCGGCAACGATGCCGTCATAATCGTTTGCGTAGCGTTGCGCCTCCATGAGTGCTTGCCGGCCGCCGGTTGAGCAGCCGGTGAAGTAGGAATGCAGCGGGTCCTCGCCGTAGAAAGCAGATGATATCTGTTTGCCGATGAAGGTCATGAGATGGATCGAACGATATCCAAAATCGATTATTTTTTCGGGGTGTCCCAGGGCGAAGGAGCCATCATCGGTGGAAGAGCCTATGTGGCCAGTGTCGGTGCCGACGGTCGCGTAGCCGAGGGACACGCCTGGAGCGATTGCGGAGTAAGGGATCAATCCGGCGTAGCCGCCGTTCCCGACGCCTTCAAACTTTCCATTCCAGGTTGCGGATGGCATCCAAACTTCGATTCCGATCGACGAATCGCTGGTGGGAGTGAGCGTGGCGGCGACCCGACAGAACGCGGGCATGTTCTTGAAGACTTCGCCGTCAGGCGCAGTGTAGTTGCCTGCGGGTATTGATTCGGCCGCTGTAATGGTGGTGTGCGACAACTTGACAGAGGACAGGTTCTCGCATGTTAGTACCGGGGCGCGATTGGCGGCTAATGCGGCAGGTAAAGTACTAGCTATGAAGATAAGCGCCAGGCATCTTGTAGGTCGGAACATACTCGCTCGTCCTTCTTTGACCGCATTATTATAGAGTCATTTCAAGTGAACCCGTGCACACTGCAATTTGTTGCACGGTTTTATGCAGGAAAATGATGTCGCGAGAAATTAATTTTCTAACGCGGCGAGTCATTCATCCAACTCAGGGGTTATGACGAACTGGAGACAGGAGGTGCATCGCCCCTTTGGCGTCGTTCACCTCGTCCACCTGCCAATTCCTGAACCTCGTTCGAAACAGGAGAATCGCTATGAAATCCAACCCCAGGGTTTTGTTACTTTTCGCCGCCACTCTCGTGGCAACCGCCGCTCACGCCCAATACAGCAACACTCCGTTTAAGCATGTGATTGTGATCTTTCAGGAAAACCGCACGCCTGACAATCTTTTTCAGGGACTATGCACCGCCAATGGCGGCGTTCCGGGATGTAGCGCGACCGGCGCGGGAGGAACATACGACATTGCATCGACTTATGTGAATGCCGATGGCCAGACCGTTCCGCTCACTCCCGTAGGACTGGCCACTAACTTCGATCTCGACCACAGCCATGGTGGACCGAAGCTCAACGGAACCATCAGCGGGTTTAATTTCGAGTATGAAAACCAGGGGATCAGCGGCAAACCGGCTGCCAACGTTCCGGCGGTCTGTGGAGCAAATATTTTTGGCTGTGTGGTTCCGGCGAACAACTATTCTCAATTTATGTACGTGTATAACTCGCCCGTAACTAATGGCAATGGCAGCAAGGGCGGCGTTCTCGATCCGTATGTCATCTTAGCGACGACTTATGGATGGGCCAATCGGATGTACCAGACCAATCAAGGCCCTAGTTATCCGGCGCATCAGTTTATTTTTGGCGCCACTTCGGCACCGACTGCGGCAGACGATGCGCTGGGTGTGTTTGTATCGGAGAATAGCGATACTAATTACGGCTGCGGTTCAGGGGAGTCCGTGCAACTGATCCGCCCGAATGGAAGCGGGGCGCCGCCTTATGGCACGGAAACTCCCGGCGATGAAGTTGCGGAATGCTTTACCCGCAACGCCATGGATTACCTGTTGAGTCAGGCTAGCCCTAAGATCACCTGGACCTACTATGCCCAAGGGCAGAGCAGTCTGTGGGTCGCGCCGAATTCGCTCTCGAATATTTGCATGCCCGTGAACGGCTTATGCACGGGACCAGACTGGACGAAAGGTGAATCGAACGGTTACGTCGACCAGATTCCGCCCGATGTCTTGAATGACATTGCTAACTGCTCCCTTTCGCAGGTGAGTTGGGTAACTCCGGCGGGTCAGTATTCGGACCATCCGATTAACAGCGGTCAAGGGCCGTCGTGGGTTGCGGCTATCGTCAATGCAATCGGGAATAACACGAGCTGCGACGACGGCACTGGCTATTGGAAAGATACCGCTATCTTTATTACTTGGGACGATTGGGGAGGCTGGTACGATCACGTGCAGCCGGTGTTCCAGACTGGCGCGAATCAGAATGACTATCAACTGGGCTTTCGCGTGCCGCTGTTGGTGGTTTCGGCTTACTCATCTAAGGTCGGATATATCAGCAACTCGAAATATGATTTTGGCAGCATCCTGAAAGCGATCGAAGGGATCTTTGATCTTGGCAGCCTTGGAATGGCTGACGCCCGAGCGACCAATGATCTCCACGACTTTTTCAACTTCCATCACGCGCCGTCGAAGTACACAACCATTCAGGCGCCGCTGGAGGGAAGCTTTTTTATTAAGAATGACAGCGTTGAGGTGGATCCGCCTGATACCGACTAGGGTGGATACTAATTTCCCTGGAAGCTGCTGAGAGCGTCAAGTTCTCAGCAGCTTTTTTGGGAATCTAGTCGGCTGCCACTTCATTCGCGTACGACTCTGGCTGCAACTGCGTGCGCAGTTGATTTTCATAGGCTGCCAGTTGGGCTTCGATCTCCTCAGCAGCTTTGCGCTTTCGAATCACCTCTTCGCGATACCGCCGCAGGAAGTAATCAATCGTCTCGACACGAATCCTGATCGAGCCCGTGGGCTTGTTCTCGTCCAGATCTTTGAAACAGAAATAGGGCGTGCCAGACTGCTCGATAATGCCTTCGACCACACCGTAGATCGGCGCATCATGGCCGCACTTAAAACTGGAGATTTCGAGCGCCACCAGATTGGGGTGGCGGGCGGTGAATTTCGCCGCCCAGACTTTATGGTTGGTGCTGCAGGAGTAAGAATTTTTCCAGGCATCGGTGATATCGAGCGGATGGCTGATTACTCCAGCCCGCACCTCATCGCCGAATAAACGCTCGAGCAGATCTTCATCTAGGGGCAAAGTGTTCTGCGAAAAGATGGGATAGCCCAGCTTCTGGAATTCCTCCATGATCTCGTGATTCAGCCCAGGGTCATGGTGATACGGACGCCCAAGCATGACGATGCCGATGCGGTCTTCGCGCTCTAGTTGGTCCATCACCTCGCGCGCCCGGCGACGGATACTGCTTTCGTAGTCGGCCAGCGCCTTGTAGCCCACTTCAACCGCGCGGTCGTTCTCCTCTTGTGACAAACCAAGAATCGGCTGCCACGCTTGCAGCATTTGATGAGCGAAAAGCTTGCGATCCGCAAAATTCAGCACTGGATCGATGTATTTCACATTGTGCTCGGCGAAGACATCGTTCTCTTTGGTGAACGCGGCCTTCACTGTTTCCGGCGTGGCGGTCACGGTTGGGCACGCATTCGTGCCCACGATCTTCATCAGCGGCGACGTCAGCACGTCGTACATGGGGAAGAAGATGACGTCGAGCGGCTTCTTGCGGTGCTTTTCCTGGATGAGGTTATAGACGTGCGAAATACCGATCTTCGCCGGGAAACACGGGTCGATGGCACCGCGACTGGCTCCGGCTCGATAGAGGTCGGAACTGGTGTAGTCGGAGTAAATGACATTTTCGGGCTGCACACCCAGACTCTCGAGATATCCGTTGAAAAGGGGAGCATAGCTGTAGATGTTCAGCACGCGGGGAATGCCCACGCGAAGTTTCTTGCGATGTTGCATGAGCGGAATGCGTTCTTTGTTCGTTTTGTTCCAGAATTTTGCGGTTGGAATCGGGTCGGCGACACTCTTCGCATTCACTGGCCGAAAGACCTCGCGGGCAGCGAAGTCTACGAAATTAGGATATTTTCCCTTAATCTCGTCGAGTCCGGCCTTGATGTCTTTCATGTCGTTGACATCTTCGACTAAACCTTTTTCGCAGGTCGCGATGATGAGGCGCTGCTCTCCATGCATCAGCGGAACCTTCGTGACTTTCTTTATGGGGATAAAGCTCATGTCGTCCGTAGGCGCGGTTCTGATATCGATAAAGGTGCGCAAGCAATCGTTCTTGCAGAAATGGCAGCGCGTCTCCTCGTTTCGGGTGGTGCGATATTTGATTTTTCGCACGGCGTCCAGTCCGACGAAAGTTGTCTGCTGGCCGTTGCGCCACAGACGCAGCGATTCGACGGCGGCGCCGATTGCGCCGGACTCGCCGCAGAACTCATGCACGATGATCTCGGGCTTTTTCCCGGCGGCGCGGAAGCTGTTGTTGATGAAATCGACCTCGGCTTTTACTACAGCCATGTTGTTTTGCGTTCCGCCTTGCAGAACGAAGCGCGTGCCCAGCGCCGCCAGATTCGGGATGCTGGCGACGTAGAGAAATACATTCTTCGGGAGTACGGCGGCGAGGCCGGCCAGGATTTCTTCGGCGCGCCAGCCTTGACGCTGGAAGTTGACGATGTCGGACTGCATAAATACCGCGCAGCCATAGCCGAAGACGGGCATCGACTGGGCTGCGAAAGCGAGATCGGCATATTGCTCTACGCCTAATCCGAAGCCTTCGGCAGTCGATTGCAGAAAGTATCCGTTGCCCGCAGAGCACTGCGTGTTGAGCTTGAAATCTTTCACTCTGCCGTTGTGAAGGATGATGATCTTGATGTCCTGCCCACCCACGTCGACGATGACGTGCGGATCCTCGTAAAACTTAAGCGCCGATTCGGTGTGCGCCACCGTCTCCACCAGCGCCACATCGGCATGCAAAACATCTTTGAGAATGTCTTTGGCGTAGCCAGTCGTCGCGACTCCGAGGACTTCTAGCTTGGCATTCTGCGCTTCGACCTGTCCGCGCAGGTTCTCGAACATCTCGATCGTGTCCTGAATGGGATTTCCATTCGAAAGCTGATAAGCCTTGCACAGAATCTCGCCCCGATCATCTAACAGAACGGCCTTGGTCGACGTAGAGCCACCGTCAATGCCGATAAAACCACCAACCGTCTGACCCTTCTGAAAAGTTGCGGGAGTAAATTTCTTGCGGCGATAGGATTCTTTAAACCCGTCGAGCTCTCCGTCTTTCGAGACCAGCCCCTTGGCACCGGATTTTGATTTTTCTTCCTGGCGGCCGAACTCGATGTAGTACAGCAGCTTTTCGTAGCCCTGATAGCAGCCGACACAATCGTCTTCACTCTTCCCGAATTCGATGGCGCCGAGCGCGGCGAAATATTGCGCGTTATTCGGAACTTTGATCAGATCAGCGGGCTTCGCACCGTCGGGGACGGCAACTTTACGCTCCTGCCACATGCGCGGAATGTTCGCCTGCCACGCCTCGCGCATGCCCTTGATAAAGCTGTTCGGCCCGCCCAGTAGCAGCACATGCGGGCGCAATGTGTGGCCGCGCGTCAGGACGCTCAGGTTTTGCAGCACGATGGCTTCGAATAATGAGGCCATCAATTCGTCTGGCGGGGTTCCTACTTTTTGCAGGCCGTTGATGTCGGTCTCGGCGAAAACGCCGCACTTCCCTGCTACTTTGTGGAGCTTGATTCCGTGGTAGCCCTGCAACGCGAGTTCGGCTGTCGGAATCTTCAGCTTGGCATTGATCTTGTCGATGACCGCGCCGGTGCCGCCGGCGCATTTGTCGTTCATCGACGGGATTTTTTTCTTGCGTCCCGTTTCGTCGTCGTCTTTGAAGACGATGATCTTCGCATCCTGCCCGCCGAGTTCGATCACGGAATAGACTTCGGGATGAAGCTTTTCGACGGCCAGCGAGACGGCGGTGACTTCCTGCACAAATTTTGCGCCGATTTGTTCGGCAATCGTGCCTCCACCGGAGCCGGTCATGAACATGCGCGTGTTGTGGCGGTTGATGCCGACTTCGGTTTCCATGCGCCGCAGGAATTCTAGCGTTTTTTCCGGCTGCTTGGTTTCGTGACGCTGGTAGTCCTGCCAGAGGATCTCGTCGGTCGCAGCATTTACCACTGTGGCTTTAACAGTGGTCGAGCCCACGTCGAGCCCTACAAGAAATTGCGTGTGGTGGTCGTGCGGCTTCTGATAGGGCGCTGGAGTAATCCGCGCAAGGGGAACAAACTGGGCTGGCTGCTGACTATGTCCACTCGAATGGTCGTGCATTCCATCTCCGATCGGGATTCAGCGGGAACGGTAAAGGACCAGCAGAGACAACGCACTGCTGGCCCAGATCGGTTAGGCAGCTTCTTTGAGAAGAGCGGCTCCTGGTATGCGGCTGCGACGCGCCGGGAACCATGACGAACGATCGCGATTGATGCGATCGTTGACGTGCAGAATGAACTGCGCCGCCGTGCCAGCAATTCCTTCGCGATGCGGCACGTGATAGAAGGGGCGCCTTAGTTCGGAATGCTCGTCTATGTATTCTTTAATGTCGTCGAGGGTTTTGCCGGTGGATTTCAGGCATTGCTCAAACTCCGTTTTGGCTTTCACTTTGGCTTCGCCCAACGCCATTTGCACACGACTGTGTGCGTTGACCTCGCCTTCGCCGGAGGTTTCGATGGGCAGGAAGATCATGTCTTTGAATTTATTCACTACTGCAGATTGCACTCCGTCGGATTGAGACGACGGCATGCAGCCGAACGGCTTCAGCGCCAGCACCATATGGCAAAGATGGTGGACGGTGTAATAGACGTTCTTTCCGACTTCGAGATGACCTTCTCCGCCGCGCGCAAACTGGTTGTAGAAAGGATGCGCCATTTCGGCCAGTTCGGTTTGCGGCACTAAGTGGTGGGTTAGGCCTCCGAGATTCTTGATCGTGCGGTGATAGAGGCCGTTCCACATCCATTCACCGACGCCAATCCCCATCAGTTTTTTGCGCAGCCCAAGATCGTTCGCAATATGCTTTTTCAGTTCCCACCACTGCGGATTGCGGTGCGGGCGGTTGACGGGCCATTTTGCCTTGGCGTGGGCCTTGGCCTGATACATAAGGTAGGCAACCCAAGTGGCGATGGGCTCGACGAGCACTTGCGCGCCCTCGCGCTCGAGGAATTCGAACATGTGGAAGTTGCCGTCACCCTCGGTAATCTGCGCCCAGAACTCCCCGGTAATCTTCACTACTGGCTTTACTTTGGTGCGGTCAACTTCGATGCCGTCCATTTTTTCGCGCGCGGCGGCCAGAGCATTAAGATAGTCTTTGCCGCGCAAGTGCTCATTCATTTTGCCGAACACGTTGAAAGTGTTGCGCAAGATTTTATTGCTCTTAAACTTCGGCTTCGCCCAGTTCGGAGCGCGTTCTTCGATCTCAAAGGAGTCGCGGTTTCTGAGGTCGTCGCAAAGGCCATCGACGGTCTCGCGAAAGACGCGATCGGTTTCGCCTTTTTTTACTTCAAAGGGGCGGATCTGATGGATCATGTCGTTGAAAACGTCGCCGAGGTGCATGGCGTTCAACATGCCGAAACCAAAGTCGACCGTAAATTTCAAACCGGGCTCACCCGAGGCGGCCTTGATTCCATCGCTATCCTTGAACAAGAGCACGCGGAAGCCGTCAAAACCGGCGTTCTTCAGCGCGAAGCGATACTCCGCCTCGTACATGCCGAAGCGGCAGGGGCCGCAGGAACCGGCGGTAAAGAAAACGTAATTGTCCAGAATGTCTTTGCGGGTAACGCCTTCTTTTTCGAGGAATTGCAGATACTGCACGAGGTTCCCAACCGTGAAGTAGGTCGGATTGCATTGGCCGTTGTTGCCGAATTCTTTACCGGTCTGGAAGGCGGGCACATCAGGAACTGGGAGTTTCTCGCAACGATATCCGCAGCCTTGGAATACCGCGCGAATCAGATCTTCGTGCTTCCAGGTAAAACCGCCAAACAGGATCGTAACCTTGCTGCGTTCTTCGGCCGTAAATGCACGCTCCACCGGCCGGTGGAAGTGGGTCGGCCGATCAAGGCCGGCAATCTTGCGCAGACGCATGCGTTCTGCTGCGAGGCGTTGCTGAATTTCGTTGTCATTTTCAATCTGGACGAGCTTCGTTGCCATACGCATCTCCTAGCTCTTCGATGATCCAATAGATGCACGGTTCAGAAAAAAGTTCTAGCTCCCCAAGGGTATCCCCGATTTATGCCACAACGGCATGTCAGCTTCAAGTGGATTTTTGCACAGGTCAGATTCAAAAATTAGCTAAGAGTGTGAACCTTGCTGTTCATTGCTGAACATAAGGTCGACACTGTAGCTGCTAGCTGACTGTTGGGAAGATCAGGCGGGATACAGTCAAACCGAAATCAAGAGTTTGGGCGGTTCAGGGCGGGCATCGCCATTTACAAACTTTTACGAACAAAGCTCTGGGAATTGACGGTTTTGCCTCGGAGCGTCCGGTTATGTAGCAAAAACTGCTTTAATATCTGCGAGTTCGATCACGTCACCAGCTTCAAGTTGTTTTTGGCCGCCGTCGACCACGACATCGTTCACCCTTATCGGTATCTTGCTTTCGGAAGCAGCGATGAAGTAGCCGTCCTCGGATCGATAAATCAAGGCTGCAACGCGGGGAGCGAACCAGCGCTTTAGCCTAATGCCGGCCATCTTCGATTTCCCGATCAGGGTCAGTTTGCCGGTTAGGACGTAGCGCTGCTGGTCGGTTCGACCTTTGACGATGGTCAACGTGCCAATGGCCTGATGTATCACGGGCGTCGTATTGACTGGCGACTGGCTTTGACCAATGCCGACTCTGCGGACCACGACCGAGCCGGCGGAAGATGCTGCGGCTGCTTGCGTGAGCATTTCTTTCGCTTTTGCCGTATCCAACACCATAGTGGGATCAAGTTGGGGCGGCTTCGGCAATTGCCCGCCAACGCCATTGACGATTCCATACGGCGTCGCGATCTGACGTACCTCGTCCCGAAATTCGATCGTGTGCTTACCGATTGTGACGTTATCTCCGTGCTTCAAAACCACTTTGCTGATGCGTTGACCATTGACGTAGGTCCCATTAAAGCTCTCAACATCTTCAATCACATACTGATCGCCCTCCGCGGAGACCCTGGCGTGATGTCCGGAGACGGCAGGATTGTCGATGCGAAAGACATTGTCGGGCTGCCGGCCAATGGTGACTGTGCCGCCCGAGAGCAAGAGCTCTTGTAAGACCTGGTCTTCAAATTTGAGAAACAGCTCGGCCATGGCAGGCTCCAAAATGCATGATCTGCGATTAGGATTTGTGGTAGGGGAGAGGGAGCTTTCCTTCGCGCTACCACTCGACGATCACTTTCTATTGTGCGCCTGAAAACACAGAAGGAAAGAGTACCAAGGTACTCGCATGCTTGGAACATTGCCAGGCGCCGAATGCCGTCAATTCACAGCTGCCAGCTTAGTATCGTCCGACACCGCTAAATTGAACTGATCGCGCAGAAACTTAACCGCCTCATCTCGCCCCGGAGATTCACCCTGAGGAGTCGCGCTCAAATACAACACAAACAATTCTGCGGCCCCGTCCGTGTCGCCTTGTTGCGCCCGTGTTTTAGCCGCCTGCAGGACTGCCGCCGGCAACTCCGCCACTTTTTCCCGTACCGCTTTCACCAGGGCATTCCGGGAATCAATTTCTAGATCAGTCAGAAACTGCGCTCCGTCCGGTTCCACGCCCCGATTGGTGATTCCTTCGGTATCGTCCGCTTTGACGTCCTGCACAACGACGATCGTGGTGTGTTTGTCCTTACGCACATCGCCAGCTTGTCCGACAACATTACCCGCCCGGTCGCGAAACTGGAATTCGATCTCCGCCGATGCCGTCAGATCAATGGTCTTCTTGGTGTAGTGATAAGACTCAATAACGGCCTCCATGTGGCTCTGCTCTGTGGTGTCCAACTTATGTCGCAAGTCGTCGACGCTCTTCTGCGCCTGTTGCATTGCGTCGGTGGCATCCGCAATCACTTGCTTCTTCTTGTGTTGTGCCTGGGCGTCGGCCAGCGCGTGTTGCGCCGCGCTGAGCTGCTGTTGAGCCGATTCATAGTCGCTTTCGATTTGCAGCCAGGCCGGATTTTTTGTCTCGCGCGCCGCCGCCCGGTATTTCGATTCCGGAGCCTCGAGCCTCGGCGTCTTGACCACGCGATGTTCAAGAACTTGTCCCACGAGCGTGAAGGTGGGCTGTTGCGCTTCCTGGCCCTCCGAGGGATTACGCATGACCACGATCGGCATCATCGAGGAATCCAGCCCGCTGGAGATCGCGTCCGCAAGCTGATCGGCGAAGCCATGGCTGTCGCCACGTGAGGTTTGATCGCGAAACACGATACCCACCGAGAGTTGGGACCGCCGTTGATACAGTGGCTCGTAGCGGGCCATCTCTTCTTTCAGACTGTCGACATTGGTAATCCCGTAACGCGCCGCTTGTTGCAGATAAAGCCATCCAACACAGGTTCCGGATTCCGAACCCCTCTGCAGATATCGATTGGCTTGGTCGAAGTAGTAAGCACTGATCTTGGCGGAAAGGAAATCGCGCTTGAGGGTGATTGCCGGGTCATCACCTAGCGAGCTGGCGCGATCCCACAGAACAAAGGCCTCCAGCGCCGCTTTCTCGTCAGCCGGGTTTTTGATTGGAACGTGCCCCTCCTGGATTCTCTGTGCACGCTGCACAGCGGCGCCGATATAGTTGTGCGACAACGCCGCGAGCTGCGCCGTTACCAGGGCGCGTTGTTTCTCGGGCAAGTCAGCGAGCACGTTATAGGCCTCGACAAACTGGTTCTTCCGCGCGTACTCGTCACTCTCGACAACTGCGGAGTCCGCCGCCTGCTGATTGCGTTCCGCCTCAAGTTGAGCGGCAGCGTTGTCGGCGGCTGAATGGACATCCTTGCGGTCGGGCCGGATCGCCGCCGCTCTGCCAAATTCCGCGATTGCTTTTTCCCATTCCTGACCGGCCGCCAGCTTTCGTCCGTGTTCGTAGTGGTGTTTGAAGGCCGCATCGAGCACGGCATCTACGCGGGGCATTTCGGAAGCGAACGCGACATAAGGACCCAGCGAGTTGACGGCCTGATCGTAATGCGACTCTGCTATCAACACCTGCGCGTTAACAATGGTCGTTTCCAGTTTCCGCTGTTCGGCGGCAATCTCGCGCTGCAGACTAAGCAGTGGAGCATAGTCTGGCCGCACTTCCAACAGCCGTTCTACTTGCACCTTGGCAGCAGACAGCTGCGAATACCCAGGCGTATGGTCTTGCAGGGCTTTTCGGTACGCCTGGAGGCGCGTTTGATCCGCTTGTGCCAGGTTGTCCAATTCGCGCCCTAGGTCGTCCATTAACCGGGCGGCGGGTTTGTAGTCGGGAGACGACTGGCTGGCGGTTTGTGACTCCTCGCACGCCTGTCGCAGCAGGGCGAAGTCTTGTTTTTTGGCGCCGCTCAAACTTCGATACTGCGCAAAAGCTGCCTCGGCTGCCAGCTGATGAAATCCGGCGATAGCATTTTGAGCGGACGACCGCCGATCGGAAGACGGATAACGTGTTGCGAAATCCTCCCAGTCTCTCAGCCTGTTCGCGCGTTGCGCCCGCAGGAAATCAGCAAGTTCGACGTCCGGAGCGGCGACAAACACCAACTGCACTCCGGGCTTGAATCCTGGGATGATGGCATCGCGAGGCGACGAAGAGACAGGGGTGCCATGAATCATAGCCTGTTCCGCCGCCGCCGCTGGCGTGAGTTCAACGTTCCGTTCGAATTTCAGATTGGTGGGAACAACACAAACCGACTTGCCGTTTACCGTTAGTGTAAGTACGCCGTCTGCGCCGCGCTGAAGCGAACTAGCCCCCGCCAGCGAGGCGCGCGGAAATCCGTTGTAAGTATTCTTGTCCAGCTTCGAAATCCCATCGCAGCTGCGAACTTCAATCTTTCCATTGAGGGTCGCGTCCGTGATCTGTACATACGCCGCGCCCTGGGGGCCGTCGAACAAAACCACGGCGGTCAGGGGAGCGTCTTTGGCGCAAGCCGTGATCGATGCTCCGACCATAAGAACAACGGCGAGAACAATCCCGACCGAGCAGCGTTCGAGACGAGAGCGCTCGCTCGGCTGCTTCGAAGAGCAGGAGAAGCAAATGGGCTTCCACGACTTCATAAAAGTTCGCAAGTATCCATTTTCTCTCGCTAAAGAACGAGTGAAAGAAGATAGATAGCCCAGGCAAAACTAAAGTAAGTGGGAAGCGAAACTTACCGGGGCTATGATTGAACACGCCGCACATAGTCTCGATACTTGTGCGTCTGCGCATATTTGCGATGTCAGCGGATTGATGACAGCGCATTAGAGATATCTCATGGAACCGGCGAAACCACCCAACGACACGGTTGAGCGGACGAGATTTGCTGACCAAGCCACCTCTGGGCCCTCGCGCGCGGCAAGCCAAGCGCATCTAACCGCATTGAGCCGTTACCAGATTCAGGAAGAGTTAGGGCGCGGCGCCATGGGAGCCGTTTACAAAGCATTCGACCCCGTCATTGCCCGCACCGTCGCGCTCAAGACTATTCTGATCGATCGTAGTGCTCCCGATCGCACGCAAATGATTGAGAGGCTCAAGCAGGAAGCCAAAGCGGCCGGTGGACTGGATCATCCCAATATCATTACCATCTACGATGTTGGCGAAGAAAACGGCGCCATTTACTTGAGCATGCAGTTCGTCAAGGGAACCACCCTGGCCGAACTATTGGCGGATACTGGCGTACCTTCGCTCGCGATGCTGCTCTCCTGGGCTGATCAGATTTCAGCCGCGGTCGGTTTTGCGCACGCCCGCGGCGTCATTCACCGCGACCTGAAACCGGCCAACCTCATGGTGACCGAAGAAGGGGCCATCAAAGTCCTCGACTTCGGAATTGCCAAAATCGAGAACACCTCCCTCACCATGACCGGCCTAGTCATCGGTACGCCCGGCTATATGGCTCCCGAACAGATCACCGGCAAGAAAGTGGATCATCGCGCCGACATCTTTTCCCTGGGTGCAGTCTTTTATGAATTGCTTACCCGCGAACGGCCCTTTGGTGGCGATATCGCGACTGTGCTCTACAAGATCGTGAATGAGGATCCCGTCGCGCCGGCGCTCATTAACCCCGCGATTCCCGGCGGAATCGATGCCGTCATCCGCAAGGCCCTCGCTAAAGATCCCAAGGATCGTTTCCAGACTTGCGAGGAAATGCGGCAGGCCTTCCTGGAGCAATCTGCTCGCGCACCGCTCACCCCGCCCGCGACCGCTGCCGCTGAAAAGGTGGTCGCCAAGCAGCCGCCAACTCCAGTAATCGGTCGGCGTGCCCCTCAACTTGAAACAACTTCGCAGCGAATCTGGCCGCGTCTGATTCTCGGTTCTGCCGTCATCCTCATCGCGGCGGCGTGCTGGGCGTTCTATATTCGTTCGCAAACAGGCGCGTTTCCTCCGCTCGTTGTGAGACTCGAGAGCCAGATCAGAACCCTGACTTCAGGCACCGTAGAGGTCAGTGACTACTCGGCGCCAGTTCCTCGCCCCGCTGCTGACGAGCACAACGTCGCGCCTTCCCATCCTCAGAATCCACAGACGGCAGTTGCCGCAGCCGTTATACAGACATCCGCAGTTCCGGCCTCTTCAAACCCTGCAACCGTACCAACCTTGCAGCCGGTCGTGGCGCAGCCGCCAAGCGATCATCCGACAAATGAGAGCGCAACCGTCTCAGGAACTCCGGCATCGCCTCCAGCGGTAGAGACGTCTCAGAAGCCTGCCGACCCGTCCCCGACCGCTTCCGCTCGATCGATTGAGTCGAGCGACCACAATCAACCTGCAGCCGACAATACAACCGCCCACGGCTCAGTCGCCGCGTCTTCTGCCTCCCGCGACAACGACGACGACAAGCAAACTCCGCCACCAGCCGCACCAAAGCCCAGAAAACGCGCTGTGGAACCGGCTCTGATGGTCGACGGTTTCAGCCGACAGGACATCCCGGATCTGCTGAGCCAGGCTTATTCTTCAATGACACGCGGCAATTATCGTCAGGCGCGCTATGAATATGGACTGGTTTTAAAGCTTGATCGTAACAATGTCCAGGCGCGAGAAGGTCTGCGTCGTTTGCAAGCCGCATGGCTGTCGCGCTGACCGTCAGCTGCTGCCTTAGTCTCCTCAATTTTGCGCACCCTCAGACAGATATCTCGCCAGGTACAAGACAGAGATGCGCCGCTCACGACGCGCGCCTGCTGATCAAAAGCTCCTCGGTGGCCTGGAATCAGCCTGGGGCGATTCTAACTTTGAGCGTGAACTAGCGATTTTGGGGTAAGCTACCCTTCTGATGGACAGTGCGCTCAAACGCGACCTGCGAAGGTACCCGCTGTACTTTCTGATTTGGACAGTCATTGGCATTTTCTTCTTCAGCCAGGCCATGTCCCAAAAATTCTTCTCGCGTGACCCCACGCCCTGGTGGCATTACCTTATCTCATGGCTCGTGGGGGTTTACCTGTGGGCCCTCTTGATGCCGGGGATTCTCTGGCTTGGCCGCCGCTTTCCCATCGAACGGCGCAATTGGGTGCGGCGTGTGGCGCTGCATCTGCTGTTGGGCGTGGTGGTGACACTCGTTCAACTGATTCTGGAGAGCGCGATACTTTCTCATCTTGGAGTCTTTCCTGGACTCATGAACACGTTCGTGACCACGTTTGCTTTCCTGCTCGTCATCGGGTTTCACACCGGCATCATGACCTATTGGGAAGTGCTGGGCGTGCAGTATGGCATTGGCTACTACCAGAACTATCAGGAACGCAAGCAGGAGGCGCTGCGGCTGGAGCTTCGCGCTTCGGGATTGCAGTCGCAGCTCGTGCAGGCCCAGCTCGGCGTGCTGAAGATGCAGTTGCAGCCGCATTTTCTGTTCAACACGCTGAACGCAATTATGGTGCTGGTGCGCCAGCAGAAATCGAAGGAGGCCGAACAGACGCTCGCGCATCTGAGCGATCTTCTCCGCTGTGTGCTGGAAGATGTGGAGGCGCAGGAAGTCCCGCTGCGCCGCGAACTGGAGTACCTACAGCTCTACCTGTCGATCGAGCAGGTGCGTTTTCAGGATCGCCTGCGGGTAGAGATCTCAGCCGATCCCGCAATTCTCGATGCGGCTCTGCCCCAAATGGTTCTGCAGCCGGTTGTCGAGAACGCGATCCGGCATGGCGTGGGGAAAAGTGCCGCGGCTGGCAGAATCAAAATCAGCGCGGTCCGCTTGAACGATACGCTGAAGCTTAGTGTGCAAGACGACGGCCCTGGTTTCTCATCGAAAGGTCCCGTCGGAAAGCATTCCACCGGGATCGGACTGGCGAACACGCGGGCGCGCCTTAAACAACTCTACGGTGAGGAAGCTCAATTGAACACCGGGAACGGCGAGCCCCGTGGGGCAATGGTGACGATAACCATTCCATATCACGTCGTGCCTGGCACTTTCGAGACCGAAGTAATGGAACTGCATGCCCTTCACGACGCTAATCGTTGACGATGAGCCGCTAGCGCGGGAAGGCCTGCGCATGCTGCTCTCCAGAGACCCGGAAATCGCATCCATCCCGGAAGCTCGGAATGGCCGGGAAGCCGTAACCGCGATTGGAAACTCGCGGCCAGACTTGGTCTTTCTGGACGTCCAGATGCCGGAGATGGATGGATTCGCAGTCGTGCGCGAAGTAGGGGCGGAGCGCATGCCTCCGCTCGTATTCGTGACCGCCCACGACCGCTTCGCAATTCAGGCATTCGAAATCAATGCCATCGATTACTTGTTGAAGCCGGTGACCGAAGAGCGGTTTACGCAGGCGCTGGCAAGAGCCAAGACTCGGCTTTATTCCAGTCCTGCGGACGACGCCAGCCGCCAGATCATCTGTCTGCTGGAGTCGCTTGCCACCCCGCGGCGCTACTTGAAGCGACTGGCAGTGCGGTCAGCCGGCAAGACGGTGTTCGTCGATCTCGAAGACGTGGATTGGATGGAAGCCGCCGAAAACTATGTCCAATTGCATACCGGGCGCGCCAATCACCTGCTCCATGTTGCGATGAACACGCTCGAGAAATCGCTTGATCCCGAGATCTTCTTGCGGATCCACCGCTCGATCATTGTCAATATCAGCAGGATTAAGGAACTGCAGCCGGGTGCGCACGGAGATTATGTAATCACGCTACAAGGCGGTGTGCGGCTTCAGTCCGGGCGAACTTATTCCGAAAAGCTGAAAACCATTTCCGCAAACCCTTTCTGATCTTCTTCCTCCACTTCGTCCCCTCATTTCTCCAGTTGGTCAAAATCGAATTCCCAAACTAAAACCCGCGGTGCAGACTCGCATTCGATGGAGGTCGCGAACCATGAATGATGAATATCTGGCCGAGTTGTCGGGTGTGAGCAAGCGCTTTGGAAAAGTTCTTGCGCTTGACGGGCTCAACCTCGATGTGCGGCGAGGCGAGTTGCTGGCGGTTCTCGGACCGAACGGTGCGGGAAAGACCACTGCGATTTCCCTCATGTTGGGGTTGCAGCAGCCCGATGCAGGCACGGTCAGCCTGTTCCGCCTGCCGCCGCAGCGTTTGGAAGCGCGGCGCCAAGTCGGGGTCATGATGCAGGAAGTAACACTCGCCGAAGACCTGCGAGTGCGCGAACATATCGACCTGGTCGGTCATTATTATCCGAAGCCGTTCACGCCGAAGGAGGTGCTCGAGATGACGCACATGACGCCTCTCGCCGATCACCCCTATGGAAAACTTTCTGCCGGGCAGAAGCGGCAGGCGCAGTTCGCTGTGGCGGTCTGCGGTCGTCCGAAGCTACTGTTCCTCGATGAGCCCACCGTTGGCATGGATGTGCAGGCGCGCGGACTGATGTGGGAGACACTACGCAATCTGGTAACTCGGGGATCGTCTATCGTCCTGACCACGCACTATCTGGAAGAAGCGCAGGCACTCGCGGATCGCGTGGTGGTCCTGGCCAAGGGGCGCTTGATTGCGTCCGGAACGGTGAGCGAGATGCGCGCGCTTGTCTCACGCAAGCGAATTACCTGCTCGACCACACTCACCTTCGAGGAAATCGCCACCTGGCCGGGCGTGGAGAGCGTGGCCCGCGACCGAAACTTGCTTCACATCACGGTGGCCGACGCCGAGGAAGTTGCGCGGCGCCTGCTGATCGCGGATCCGAAGCTCCGGGAGCTGGAAGTGCACCGCGCCGGGCTGGCGGAAGCCTTCACCGAACTTACCCAGGAAACCACTCAGGAGGCCACGTCATGAATGCGACGACTTTGTCTTTCGAATTGAACGGGAGTGCAACCATGCCCGGCGGGCGCCTGTTGGGAGCTTATTTCGCCGAGGCAAAATACGAATTTATACGGGCGCTGCGCACGCCTGCGTTTGCCATCCCGTTCCTGCTGCTGCCGATTGCGTTGTACGTGCTATTCGGAATCTTGCTGGCAGGAAGCATGAGCCATGGCGATCCAACCTTCGCGAAGATCATGTTCGTGAACTGGTCCGTATTCGGAGTGATGGGTCCTGGAATGTTCGGCTTCGGCATGATTGTGGCCCAGGAGCGAGACCACGGCCTTCTGAGTTTGAAGCGCGCGTTGCCGATGCCGCCCGCCGCCTATTTTCTAGCCAAGATGTTCATGACGATGACGTTCGCCGCGATCATCATGGTTACGCTGATCGTGCCCGCGCTGACCCTCGGGCATGTGCGACTGAGCCTGGGCCAAATCCTCGCCGTTTCTTTGCTCGACATTCTGGGATCGCTGCCGTTCTGCGCCGTTGGTTTCTTCATCGGCACACGCGCCTCCAGCAAGAGCGCAGCCGCCTTCATCAATCTCGCTTATCTGCCGATGATGCATCTCGGAGGTTTGTTCTATCCTCTGCCGAAATCTGTTCAACCGATTGAGTTCCTATCGCCGGCGTTCTATCTGGACAAGCTGGGACTTTGGGTGGCGGGCGTTCCGAATCTCGATCAACTGCCGAGCGGTGCGGCAGGTCCTTCGAGTCATGGGTCCCCGCTCCTCTGTGCCGGGGTGCTTGTGGGAGTGACACTGCTGTTCGGGATGCTCGCAATCCGTCGTCTGGCAGGAACTGCCAGTCAGAAGTTGGCACCCACCTCGGAACGATCTGTGTCGCTTGCGTTGCAGGCGTAACTATCTATTCCAAGGAGAACACCGAGGAGAAGCAACGATGAGTGAAGTTGCGACTTTACCTACGCCAGCCACGATCGGGCAGCCTGATGTCGTATCGAAGCCCGCGAGTTCGTACAACTTACCCATTGGATACCTGCGAGCGTTCATCACTGTCTTGGTGCTCGCCCATCATGCGGTGCTGGCGTACCATCCCTTCGCGCCACCGGCGCCCGCCTCGCTGGTCACGCAGCCCCGCTGGTGGCCAGCCTTCCCCGTGGTCGATAGCCAACGCTGGAGCGGCTTCGCTTTGTTCGTCGGATTCAACGATGTTTTTTTCATGTCGCTGATGTTCTTTCTCTCCGGACTGTTTGTGTGGAGAAGCCTCGATCACAAGGGAGCCGCCGGCTTTTTGCGTGACCGCGTTCTCAGGCTGGGAGTGCCGTTTGTCGTAGCTGCTGGCCTGATCGCACCGCTCGCCTATTACCCGACCTATCTTCTTACTGGAACATCCACGGGATTGGCTGGCTTCTGGCATCAGTGGCGATCGCTCGGCTATTGGCCAGCGGGTCCGGCATGGTTCATTTGGGTTCTGCTCGCGTTCGATTGCATCGCTGCGACTCTGTTGGTGTTGATCCCAAATTGGGGCGCGGCTCTTGGACGGGGCTTGGCAGGTCTGTCGCGCCGCCCCATCCTTTTCTTTGCATTGCTGGTAACGGTTTCTGCTCTCGCGTATGTTCCGCTTTCGTTGGTCTTTGGTCCGGCCGACTGGTTTAGCTTCGGACCCTTTTTCTTTCAGTCCAGCCGGCCTCTTCACTATTTGGTGTATTTCCTCGTGGGAGCGGGAGTTGGGGCCTGTGGCTTCAACGGAGGACTGCTCGCGCCGGACGGGAAACTCGCTCGGCGTTGGATCCTGTGGTGCGTGGCAGCGCTAATCACCTTTGTTGCCGCCACGGCAATTGCCATCGCGAGTTTTTCAGCGAAGGGCTCCCCGCAAATGTGGATAGCGATCGGCGGGATCAGCTTCGCTCTTTCCTGCGCAGCATCCTCGTTTGCCTTTCTCGCTTTGTTTGTCCGATTCGCAGAGACGCGCAACCGCGTACTGGACAGCCTCCGCGACAACGCTTACGGCATGTATCTCATCCACTACGCCTTCGTGAGCTGGCTGCAGTACGCTCTGCTGAAAGCCGCGCTCCCCGCCATCGCGAAAGGATCGGTGGTACTCCTCGGAACGCTCGCGCTCAGCTGGAGCGTCACCGCAGCCTTGCGGCGAATTCCCGGCGTCGCACGGATAGTTTGATACTGTGAGTCGGTCAAAATCTAGACGGGACCACTTGGCCGAATGGATGTGGCTCGCCTTCAATATCTCCAGAAGTCGGGGCTCTGTTCAAGCAGTCATCGCTTTATCCAGGCAAAGGCGATTGGGTGTTCCCGCAACTCCTGGAAACGCGCGAGATACGCACTCCAGTCTGCCTGCGTCGGCATGTCGGCCTTAGACCAGCCCGAGCCAGCGAAGTACGTGAACGATTCACCCGAGTGCCGCTGAAAAATCATCAGTGCGTGATTCGCTGCACTCATTGTTCTCGCATGTTCGGCAGGCAGTGATACCAGGCCAGTTGCAATCCTGTCAGCGGATGGATTTTGCGGCGTGTCCCACACAGAGGCAAGGCTTTTTCCAGCCGGCAATGTGATCTCGCCTCCTTCGTGAATCGCGATACCTGCCGCCAACTCTAAAAACGAGCCTCCATCGAAGGTGAAGGTCGACACGATTTTGTTCAGATGGGAACCCGCATCCAAAGTGATGCGCTTAGTTTCGGAAACAATTTTTCCGCCCGCCTGCCACGGTGCGTAGGACACCTCGAATTCAAAACGAATCGGCCCCGAAGCCAGGATTTTTGCGACTGTATAATTCTTTGAAACATTGAGCTTGTCATCGGCCCAGACAGCTGTACCTCCGCAACCTCGGGAGAGCCCCACATCATAAGAATCAAGTCCGATTCCGTTGTCGTGGTGGTACGACAATGCGGGATTGTGCGTGACAGCAGCTTCGTGGTCCTGCTTATAGAAACTGTTTACTACAAAATTCGGGATGCGCTTCGACCACACGTCGATCCCGGAGGAGATCTCGCCCGTCGCCTCCAGTGCCGGACCGTAGATTCGATAGGCTACAACTTTATTCTCCCAGGCAAAGTCATCTTTGCGCTCAGGAATTACGCGGCCGAATACCAAGGGTTCTTGGGGCGGCGCTGCCGCGTCCAACTTGAAAGCGACATTTACTTCGCCCTTAGCCGCCAACTGAACCAGCAGGAGCAGCGTATCTGGGTCGGCGTCACGGCGACTACTGTAAAGCTGGCTTGGAATGCGCTGTTTGGTCGCAACGTCCGTAGCGACGAGCGCCTGCAACTGTGCGGCGGAGAAATGCAGGCGATGGCAAACTTGCTCCAGCGGTATCTCGACTATTTCTTCGGTGCGATCGATGCTAATCGGATTCGTAAGGCGCAACTGCTGGGCCCATGCGCGAGGCTGAAGGACAGCGAACAATGCCGATAGGCTGATCACCCAAAGATAAATCAATAGGCCAGGTCGCAAACCCTGGCACCGCGAGGTCCTCGACCGAGTATGAGTAATGATCATCAAGCAGGACCCTCAATAGGAGAGAGCCTCGGCGGTTTCCAAAAGGAATTTATTATAACGTTATCCACTTATTTTGAACGTCAGAAGCGGAAGCAAACTAAGCTTTTATCGCCACATCAGTAGCTCGAAATAGAGGAAATCCTGATTCACAACGCGCATCCGTGGCTGCTGGTTCGCTGTGCTATCGTTATTCCTTATTTCTCATAGCAGAAGGAGATGTAAGGGCAGTGAAAATACTGCAAATGGCCGACGCGATCCGCTATCGTACGATGACCACCGACGAATTGCGCGAGACGTTTCTTATTGACGATCTCTTTCATGCCGGCGCGATTGGATTGACCTATGTCGATCTTGACCGCGCAGTGATCGGCTCCGCGGTACCAACCAGCGGACCGCTGTTTTTGCGCACCGACGACGCGCTCAAGGCATCGTACTTTACCGAGCGGCGTGAACTCGGCATCCTGAATATCGGAGGCGCGGGTGTAGTCACTGTGAACGGCATCCCGTTTGAGATTAAGAAGCTCGATGGCTTGTATGTTGGCCGCGGAAACGAAGAAATTGTCTTCTCCAGCGCCGATCCCGCGCATCCGGCCGAATTCTATCTGCTGAGCTATCCGGCTCATGCCAAGCACCCGACTCAACTCATTCGCTCAGCCGAACAGGCAAAAGTTATGCTCGGCGCCGCTGAAAACGCGAATCTGCGCGAGATAACGAAACTCATTCACCTGGAGGGAACGCGCAGTTCCCAACTTGTCATGGGCTTTACACGGCTCGCACCTGGAAGTGTCTGGAACACGATGCCTCCCCATACGCACATGAGGCGGTCGGAAGTTTATCTTTATTTCGACATCGAGGCGCACCAACGAGTGGTTCATCTGATGGGTCCTGGCAAGCAGACACGCAACCTAGTGATCGCCAACAAACAAATTGTCGTTTCTCCAGGCTGGTCGATTCACGCCGGTGTTGGGACTAAGAACTACACGTTCTGTTGGGGCATGGGTGGGGAGAATCAGGTCTACAGCGATATGGATGCCTTGGCAATTGCGGATTTGCTCTAACGGGAAGGAAGCGCCGTGATATTGGAGCGATTCAGCCTGAAGGGTAAGAGCGCGCTGGTTACAGGTTCGTCTCGCGGACTGGGCGCTGGGATCGCGATCGCACTGGCGGAAGCGGGCGCAAACGTAGCGATCCATGGCTCGCGCACCGCACCCAAAGACACGCAGCAAATGTTGAGCAGGATCGGGGCGAATCACTTCGCGGTGGTTGGCGATGTAAGCGACGCCTCGGTTTGTTCATTGCTCATTGAACAGGTGGTCGAACACTTTGGCACCATCGACATTCTCGTCAACAACGCCGGAATCATTCGGCGTGCGCCCGCCGTGGAGCACTCTGAAGAAGATTGGCAGGCAGTGATCGATACGAATCTCACCAGCGTGTTCCGGCTGACAAAGTACGCAGGCAAGCATATGCTGGCGCAGGGTTCGGGCAAGGTCATCAATATTGCTTCCGTCCTGACATTTCAGGGCGGAGTCTTTGTTCCCTCATACGCCGCGGCCAAGGGAGGCGTCGGGCAACTGACGAAGGCATTCGCCAATGAGTGGGCAGCAAAGGGTGTGAACGTGAACGCCATTGCGCCCGGCTACATGACTACCGACAATACCGAGGCATTGCGGAAAAACCCGGAGCGGTCCCGTCAAATCATTGAGCGGATTCCCGCGGGACGATGGGGTTGTCCAGACGATCTGGCGGGCGCAGCCGTGTTCCTTGCGTCGAGCGCAAGCGATTATGTGCATGGCCATGTGTTGGTCGTCGATGGTGGATGGTTGAGCGGATGATTTCGAAATCGATGTGGATCTGTTCCCGAGGTTATTCATGAAACTGATTGCAGGTCTCGCTCTTGCCGCGTCTGTGGTTCCTTTCGCCGGTGCTCAAACACTCACTGTTGATCACCTAACGCAAAGTCAATTGATCGAAAAAGCTCGGGACCTCGACGAAAGGGCAAAAGGCCCCGACGGGGCAAGCAGCAAGCTGAATGAGTACCCCAACCACTTCACGATGATTGCGCTTCGCCACCAGGATGGCCGAGCGGAGGTTCATGAGAACTATGCAGACGTTTTCTTCGTGGTACAAGGCAGCGCCAAACTCTTAACTGGCGGCACGGTGCAGGATGGCAACACCGTAAGCCCGGGAGAGATCCGAGGCAAATCCGTACTCAACGGAGTTGAAACAACCCTGAATCAAGGGGACATCGTTCACATTCCCGCGACTGTGCCCCATCAAATCTTGCCCCAGGGCGGAAGCTTCCTCTATTTCGTCATCAAGGTCAAAGAAAAATAAAACGGCCGCTCCCGTTTATGTGCCTTCCCTTGCAACGTCGATAATCGTAGGCCGTCTGCCGCGCCTTCTTGCTCTGAGGCTCTTCATTTTTGCGAAGGAATTTTGTTGGGACGCAGGACAGCGGCATTCTGAGCCAGCGCGTCGAGCTCCGATGCAGCCAATAGAAATGCTCCAACTCCGTATACCGAACTGGCGGAAGGTTTGAACTTGCCGGGCTGCCCATCGATAGGCTGGATTGAACCCAGGCGGCCATCTGCATAGATGTGCGACAAAATTCCCGCCCAGGCTCGCTCTACTACAGGCTGGAATTTTGCGCGGTCCAGAACGCCGTGGTTGATGCCCCACGCCAGTGAATATGTGAAGAAGGCAGAGCCTGAAACCTCCGGTAGCTCGTAGGACTCCGGATCGAGCAGCCCGCTGCGCCAAAGCCCGTCCTTGCCTTGAATCGCTGCGACTCGGTTGGCCATTTCTTTGTATTGAGTAATGTACTTTTCACGGCTGGGATAGTCCTTCGACATTACCTGAAGCACCTTCGCGAAGGCGCCCATGACCCAGCCATTTCCGCGCGACCAGAAAATTTTCTGGCCATTCTTCTCCTTCTGCGCGAGGTAACGGCTGTCGCGGAAGTAAAGATGCTCCGCCGGGTCATACAAACTCGCTGAGGTCTGCCACCACTCGCGATCCATGTAGTCGAGATAGCGCCGATCACCGGTCGCGGCAGACATCTTCGCCAGCACCGGGGGAGCCATGAAAAGCGCATCGCACCACCACCAAAGCAACTTCTCCGGATCGTCGGGCCGAACGATCAGGCGGTCCATGATCGCCTTGGTATCGGCTATCCTGATCGGGTCGCGCGTCTCAAGATACAAGTCCACATAGGACCGGCCCAACGCCATATCGTCCGCGTGGGGAAATCGCGCATCAACCAGTTTCCAATCGAAGCGAGCCGCCATCTTCACCATCGCATCGTGATAGCGGGGATCGCCGGTTGTCTTCGAAGCGGCCAGCAGCCCATCGTAAAGAGCCGCGTAGGTCCATTGCTGGTTGAAGACCGGTTCGGCACGCGCAAGCTGCCAGTCGGCGACTTTTTGCGCGGCCTTGCTTATGGCCGCATGCGTCAATGCTGGGGAAAGATCCGTGGCCAGCGGGCCAGGTTCATCCGGCGAATCTCCCGCCGATGCCCGCTCCACGGATAGTGGCGTCGCGGTTTGTACCTCGGGCGCTTTGGGCTGGACCACCTGAGCAGTCGCAGTCAACGCGGCGAGTCCAGCCAGCACCGCAAGTACAGACAAAACGCGCCCGACAAGGTGATTCAGTGGTGCAGCCTCTGGGATTCCGTGTCCTGTCATTTCCACTCGTGGAAAGCTACGATGAAGCCGGAGGAACCATAATACCTGAGTAAGAATGATGTACGTTATCGACTCGGCGCCACGTCAATTGGCGACCGCGCAAGGCTGTACGGGGATCTATATTCCTCAGCTAGAAAAAGAGAATCCGAGATGCTCCAACCCCATACGCTCTCGAGAAGAAGATTTTTGGAAGCGGCCGCGGCGGCCGGTTGTCTGACTGCCACCCGGTTCGCCTTCAGTCGGTCAGACCACCCTGAGAAGTCCGGAGCCTTCCGCCTGGTCAGCGAAATGGACCGCAAGCGAATTCTGGAAGCCGGCGCCAAGTATGTTTCTCAAGCGCCCCTTACGATCACGGCGTTCCCCGCCAAGCGCAGTGCAGGTGGATTGCACGATTTCTATTCCCAAGCGGATTACTTCTGGCCCAACCCGAAGGACCCGAATGGGCCCTACATCAATCGTGATGGACAGAGCAATCCGGACAATTTCGATGAGCATCGCAAGGTGATGGTGGCGCTCTCCATCCAGATGCCCGCTCTAACCGCCGCCTGGCTGCTGACCGGCGAACGCGGTTACGGGCAGCAGGCCTGCACTCACCTGCGCGCCTGGTTTGTCTCCCCTGAAACGCGGATGAATCCGAACCTGCTCTACGCTCAAGCGGTACAAGGATCTTCGACGGGCCGCTCCTACGGCATCATCGATACGCTGCATTTGGTCGAAGTGGCGAGAGCGGCGAGCTTTCTGATGTCTGGCATGCTGAGTCCGCAAGACGGAGCTGCGATGAAGAATTGGTTCGCCAGCTATCTGGACTGGCTTTCTCACAGCGAGCCGGGAATGAAAGAGCGCGATACTACCAACAACCACGCCTTCTGCTGGGCCTTGCAGGCTGTCGAGTTTGCCAGGTTGGCGGGCGATGATGCCGCGCGCAGAGAGGTCTACCAGCGCTACCGGGATATTCTGCTACCCAATCAAATGGATGAGAATGGATCCTTCCCCCGGGAACTGGCGCGTACCAAGCCATACAGCTATTCGATCTTCAACTTCGACGTCATGGCGGGACTTTGCCAATCGCTCAAAGGGCTTGCTCCGGATCCGCCGACTTTCCGTCTTGCAGACGGCCGTGGGCTCTGCAAGGCAGCCGAGTTCATCTATCCGTACCTTAAGGATAAGAGCGCATGGAAGTGGGCGCGGGACGTGGAGCATTTCGATGCCTTGCCTGTTCGCTCGCCCGGTCTACTGTTCTCGGGCATAGCCTGCCACGAGCAGAAATACATCGATCTCTGGAAGACGTTGGATCCAGATCCGACGGACAAAGAGATCATCCGGAATTACCCCATTCGCCAGCCGCTTCTTTGGGTATGAATGTTACGGAAGGAAGTGCACCGCCGCGAGACGTGTTCACTTCTTGTTATTGTAGGATGCCATCATCGCCACCATGCGGTCCATGGTCGGCTGGAGTTGCCGCGGATCGCGCATACAGTTCAAGAATACTGAGCGCGGGTCGAAACCTCCCGACGACAGACCCGCGAAATAGTGGTAATCCGCCGGCAATGGCGGTCCACCGGGCTGGCCTGCCGCTGGAATGACCTGGGGAAGTTGGATCGCGTACATACTGCCGCCGGCGAGAACCTGGTGCGGATACTGCAGGAGCCAAATACAATTGGCAGACTCCTCCATATAGTTGGCGGAAACGGCCGTCCATTGGCCGCCATCGTGGACCGCGGGTTGCTGGCAATCCCAAAGCAGCGCCTGGGGAACGTAACGTTCAGGCTCGGCGAATGCATACTGATCGAGCAGAATCTGCTTCAGACCGCGCTGGCGCACAAAAGTCTCAATCTCGGGAAGAGCGTGGTTCCAGTCGAGGTTCGAGTCGTTGACCAAAGCGTAGCCCGGACGACCCATGCTAAGACTGTTCAGGTAAGGGAAATAGTTGGGGTAAGCGCGTATTGCCGTAACGATGGAAGCGAGGGCGAGGGCTATGGTCAGCCACTTTCCGACGTTTGCCGTTCGCGGGCTCGACTGGCCGAGCAGCTCCAGTGCACGCGGAAGCGGGGCTAGCAGCAGAACAATCAGCGCCAGTGCGATCGAGAAATGGCGAATACTGATGTCCAATCGGCTAAGCATGCAGGCGGCGACGAAAACTACCAGTGAAACCCAGATACTTCGCCAGCGCATCTCCGCGCCGGGGAGTACCACAAACGGCGCGGGCGAACGGCGCCTCACGAGTAAGGCTGTTGCGGCGGCAAGAAGCAAAAGCAAAAGGAACGTCAACTGCGATTTCAAAAGAAAGAGTACGGGAAAATAGAACCAGACTCCATGCGGATAAGGATGACCGAGAATGAAAGTGGGCCGGCTTCCTGCACTGAATACAAATCCCATCAGACCGCGTAAGTAGAGGGCGATGGGCATGACTAACCGCCGCAGCAGCGGGGAAGCAGGGAAATGCGGGATCATCTGAAAGAAATCTGTTGGTTGGTTCCAGGAGAGAACCAAATACACGAGGTAGACGAACAACGCGGCCCAGAGAATTCCTTTTCCAAGATTGCGCCACCCCCGCTGGCGCCAACGGCGTAGTTCGATCTTCTCTGCCGGTTGCTCCGGTAGCGGCTTGAATCGCAGACTCAGCGCGAAGGCAACGAAAACGAAGAGCAATAGTCCCGAGGAAAACTTGGAAAGGAAGGCACCGGCCAATGCCAGACCAAACTTGACCACTGTTCCCCGGGTGGGCGAGCGCCACATATTCGGAAGTTGCCAAACCGCCAGTACCCAGAACAGCGCGACGGCGATGTCGGTAATCACAAGAGGGCCAAACGCAATAAAGGCGGGCATGGTCACGAAGGCAGAGAGACAGAGCAAGCCTCCCCAGGCGCTGCCCAGCCGAGAGCCATATATATAAAGGATGAGTCCCAATAACAAGGTCATCAACAACATAGGCGCACGCGCCCACCGCAGGGTGGAATAAGGATCATTCCAGTGCATGAGGAACCAATCGCCAAAGACCCATTCGCCTAAATACTGGTAGAACATCTTGTTGCTGAACGTCCAGGAGAGATGGGAGTAGTCGGCATGCGCTCCTCGCAGAACCAGCGGCAGCGCGGCCAACACTTTGGCCAGCGGAGGATGCTCTTCGTTCATGCGCATATCCAATTTTTGGAGATAGCTCACCCCAGCGCCAGTGTGAGCGACTTCATCAATGGTCGCGGATTCGCGTCTCGCTGCTCCACCTGCTAGCAATGCCATCAGGGCGAGAAGCAGCACCGCAGTGAGCGTAAATTTTCCAGGCGTTGCCAATTCTTGCTGACCTCGCGTGACAAAATAGATATTGTGTCTTTAGCGAACCCGTACCACTATTGCGGTTACGTCATCCGATTGCTTTCCGGCGCTGAACGTATGTACATCTTCCAGCAACTTTGTCAGCAAAGCTGAAGGCTCAAGACTTCTGTTTGCTTTCAGGACCTGGATAAGCCGCGACTCCCCGAATTCTTCCTCGCGCTCGTTCGAGGCTTCGGTTACACCGTCGCTGTATAAAACCAGGAGATCTCCCGGCTGAAGCTGCACTTCGTCGGTCGAACACTGCCATTGTTCAAACAGGCCCAGGACGGTCGCTGTAGCCGGGAGCCCTTCAACGCTTCCATCCTGCCGGAGCACCAGAGGGGGATTGTGGCCGCAATTCACATACCGCAATCTGCGGTTGGCGCCATCGTAGCTGCCGGCAAACAAAGTCGTGTACCGGTTCGGCTCCGTGTTCTCATAGAAAAGGCGGTTCACCGACTCTAAAATTTGGGGAAGGTTTTCCGATGCCACTGAATATTGGCTGCGGATGCTCGCCTGCAAATTGGCCATCAGTAGAGCGGCAGACATTCCTTTGCCGGCCACATCGGCCAGCACCAGCCCGATGCGTTCCGTGCCTAACTCCACGAAGTCGTAATAGTCTCCACCTACCGCGCGTGCCTGATGGCAGCCACCAGCATATTCCAGCGTCGTCACCTTCGGAAGCTTTTGAGGAAACAACTTCCGCTGCACTTGCCGGGCGATTTCCATTTCCTGGGAAACCGCTCTTTCCGCCTGCAGACGTTCGGCGATGTTTTCGGCCAAACTCAGATTCTCCAGCGTCACACCCGCTTGGCTGGCAACCGAGCGGAGAAGCATTTTGTCCTCGCTGGAATAAGGCTCATCGGATAGCCGCGGGCCCAGCACAAATAGTCCCAGTAAGCTGCCCGAGCGGCTTGGGAAGGGAACGATGCACTCCGGCGTGAGCGGAGCGAAGAGGAAAAGTACCGGATCGGCGGGCGGACTCAGCGACGCATCCCACAGCTCGCCATCCTCTCGCAGGCACGCCAGTCCGGGAGAGTCTTTGCGGATTCTCTTCAACGCCAACGTCAATATCGCGTCGTCGCTTTCCAGGTAATCCGGCCCGGCTTCCACATACACCGCAGACCAGCTCGGGTGAAGAGCTTCGCCGACCCGAGGGACCATTTCCAGTGCCAATTCTTGCCTTGCATTGACCGTGCGCGCCTTCTCGGTTAAATCCTGCAGGATTCTGCGGGCATCATACGCGCCGCGAAAGAACGCTCGGTCAATTCGTCCCGTAGCTTGCTTCAGTCCCGGGGTCGAGACCCAGGCAAGCATCACACCGAAGCCGACGCCGATCGCCATCGCGGACGTAGATCCCACTGCAAACAATCTCGAGAAGGAAAGCGTGAACAGCACCGTTGCGGAGATTGCCAGGAGCAGCACGAAGACGATCAGACCCCGCCTGACCAGAAGATACCGGGCACTGCGACGAAGCAAGACTGGAATGTCAAGCACGCGATGCTTTACTACCGCGTATGCAAATGACACTGGGAAAATAAAAAGCAAGAGGACGGAAAAGACATCCAGCCAGAATGGAACATGAATTTGAAAAAAGTCCGCTGCGCCGCGCGTGATCGCCGCTGGTGTCACACTCACCACAGTTCCCCAGAAAATCACCCGGATTTTTCGCCGGGCTTCTTTTGTGGAGAGAACAAATGCGTTCCAGGTCAGTGAAACCAGACCTAGAACCAGGCAGCCATAAATGAAAGTCAGGACCGTATGGCCAGCCGTCCGCTGGCCCAAAAACCTCACCAACACGGGCCAGGGCCTGGGCGAGCCACTATCCAGACCAAAAACGCCGAAAGACACGCCGATGGCCAGCAGCGCCCATTTCAGCCAGGGAAAATGTCGGTCAAGCGGAGATCGTGCCGGAAATACGGCAAAAAAGTAGTAAAACAACGGAGCGACTGCAGCCACGAAAAAAGCACGGTAGCCCAGCATCAACCAAAGAATGGTTCGGGGCAAAACGCTGAACGAGCCTGGAAGGTCCGAGACTGCAATAAAACCGGCAAAGAGAAGCGCTAAGAGCCAGGCGCTCGGGTCCTCTAGCCGCATAAAGAGGACGGACAAACCGACGATCAGAAAAAGGACCGGGTAACCTCCCATAATCTGCAGGGCGACTTCCCGAGCCAGTGGCGGCCTTGAGTGAGCGGTGGCGCGAAACTTGGCGCTTATCACAAGCGGTTGTTGCACGCCCGCCCGTTGAATCGTAAGGACAACCACATCGCCCGGCCGTCCCCTGAACCACGCCGAATCTGAGTAGGGGCCCAGTTTTTCTCCATTCACTTCGATGATGCGGTCGTGGGTTCGGAGACCGGCGTCTTCCGCCGGACCGCCTTTCTGAACCACCGTGATCTCGGTCGTCCGGGACGAGGGCGAAAACGTTGTATCCATGCCCAGTTCTACGTGCGGCTGAACCCGAACGTAATACATCCACACGCAGCTATACACCAAGGTCGCAGCGGCAAAGATCAGCGCCGCCGTCAGCAATAGCGCGCGAAGCGCTGACCCTTCTGATCGCAGAACGGCGGGAGCGCCTTGCAGTTCCGGCGATAGCTGCGCCTGTGGTGGCGGACCGTGGATCTCCACCGCTGGGGGTGATGCGGCCTGCATCATATGCCGAGAATTATAGCTTCGTGTCTCGCTTCCGCGACTAGCAAACTGGTCTGATGTTCGGGTGATGACAAACAATCTTTCAGCTTACCTTTTTGTACCGCGAGGCTGACGCCTGGAAGGCCCTACTCCCACTTCTCAATTCCCTCGACGATGGTGATGTAGCGATCAAGTGGCAAATTTGTGAAGCGCTGGACGGCGCCACTTGGTTGTGGCCACTTTACTTCGAGAGAATCCAATTTTGTGCGGCTGCCAATTCCCAGGACGATACGCGGATCGTGAGCCGACAAAAAGCTTCCTCCGCCAACTTTCATGCGGCTGCGCTTGAGGTCGCCGGCCTGGAACGTGAGGCGCGCGCCGATGGCATCCGGGTTTGACTTCCGGCCGATTAGACGAACGCCGAGCCAATGATTGTTTATGCCGACATTGTTGCGCAAAAGAACAGGAGCGCCATCATTGTTGGAAATCAGCACATCCACAGCTCCGTCGTTATTGAAATCGCCGATGGCCAGCCCGCGCGCGGGAAATGATTTCGAAAAAACAGGGCCGCTTTGACTGCTTACATCCTTGAATGACTTGCCGTCGTTCCGGAACAGCAGGAGAGGCTCCTTGTAAGTAACCTGATGAGACAGCTCGTCGACGAGATCATCGGGGAACCCGTTGGCAATTATCAGATCCAGGTTGCCGTCATTGTCATAATCGAAAAACTTGAGTCCCCACCCGCTCATCCAGCGGGTAGACATGCCAACGCCCAGGGGCATGGAGAGATCGTCGAACGTCTCGTCGTGATTGTTCCGATAGAGAGAACAAATCTCCTGGTCGATGTTCGCGACGAAGAGGTCCATCCAGCCATCTTCGTTGAAGTCTGCCGAATCCACGCCCATACCGGAACGTGCCCGGCCGTCCGCACTGTAGGCAACATCGGCGGCGAGGCCTACCTCCTCGAAGCGACCGCCGCGGTTGATAAAAAGAAAATTCGCCACCGTGTCGTTGGCGACAAAAAGATCCATCAAGCCATCATTATTTACATCGGTAGCCACGACTCCCCAGGCTTTCCCAAGGTGAGCAGAAATTCCGGACTCTTTGCTGACATCCGAGAAGGTGCCGTCGCCGTTGTTATGAAAAAGCCAGCTTGGCCGCGGATTGAAGATGCGAGGGATACAGTAGTGATGAGTGCCGTCCAGGTCAACGCCGCATGGGAGTGATTTGTCGAACTCCGCGAATTGACAAACGAAGAGGTCAAGCCGGCCGTCGTTGTCGTAGTCGAACCAGACCGCGCTGGAGCTCCAACCGGGAGCCGCGACGCCCGCTTTCTCCGTAACATCCGTGAAAGTTCCGTCACCGTTGTTGTGATAGAGGATGCTGCGGCCGAATTGGGTGACGAACAGATCGGGGAAGCCATCGCCATCGTAGTCGCCAACCGCGCATCCCATACCGTATCCGCCGCCGGAGACGCCAGCTTTTTCGGTCACATCGGTGAACGTACCGTCGCGGTTGTTGCGGTAGAGCGCATTGCGCAGCGGCCGAGGGGGGGTGTAAAAATCGCATTTGCCGCTGTTCACCAGATAGATGTCCATCCAGCCGTCGTTGTCGTAATCAAGGAAGGCGCAGCCAGCGCCGCTCGTCTCTGGCAAGTACTTCTCAGGGGACTTCCCTGCGGTGTGGACCCAGTTGATGCCGCTCTTTGCCGGAGGAATCTCTTCAAAGGCATACGGCGGCGCGGGAGACGACGCTCCAAGAAAAGGAAATAGCCGCGGAGAAAGGGTGCAAGGTAGAAGAGACATGCCCTGAAGAAAGCGGCGACGAGACAGGAGCACGGGCTGTCCGTTCGAAAGTTTGCGAAGCTCCCGCCGCATTGTAGGCAGCAGAATAGCATGAGGCAGAAACGGCGTCCGTTCGATGTTTAGCTCTGTCAGCACGGTTCTGCCTTACCAGTTCGCAGGTTCCTGCTTCCACGCCGGGCCTATGTTATCGTCAAGAATTACAACCCTCCCGCCGGCGGGAGATCCGTCATGCAAGTGCAACAAACAGACCTGCCGCATCCTCGATTCCGTCTGGCAATCATTCTGGTGTGCTGGTCAACAATTGCGGTCCTCGCGCAAAACAGTGCAGCTTCGCAAGACAATGCCGGGACGGCGGACTTTGAAGCTATTGCAAAATCGGCGGCGGCTGCGCAGGAAGCTGGCCACGTTGACGAAGCAATTCGAGACTATCGCCGCGCCTTGGAGGTGAATCCGGAGTGGGGAGAGGGCTGGTGGAACCTTGGAACGCTCCTTTATGACGGGGACCACTATGCAGAAGCAATTCCGGCGTTCCAAAAGGTCGTCGAACTCGCGCCGAGTGCAGGGCCAGCATGGAATTTTCTCGGGCTCTGCGAGTTTGAGAGCAAGGATTACGCGAATTCTCTGGAACATCTGCAAAAAGGGCTCACCCTTGGAGACGACGATCCGGAGATTGGGCGCGTTTCGAAGTATCATCTCGCTCAGCTGCTGATTCGAAGTGGCGAACTCGATCAGGCGGCTACCCTGCTCGCTTCGACATTTGGGCAGAGCGAGATGGCGCCGCAGATAAAAATTGCGTTGGCCTTGGCGATACTTCGGGTGCCGCTCTTGCCTAAAGAGATAGATCCTTCGCAAGATGCGCTGATTCACGCAACTGGCGAGGCTGCTTCAGCTCTGGCGCAGAATAATTCCGCCAAAGCGCTCGCGGCATTTTCATCGTTATCAAAGGACTACCCAGGCACTCCGTACCTGCACTACGCGTATGGGAAGGCGCTTGCTTCCGCCGGGCGGGACGAAGAAGCGCTGAAGCAGGAGCGCGAGGAAGCCAGCATCTCACCAAAAAGCGCGTTACCGTGGATCGAAATAAGTCAGCTGGAGCTTCGTTTGCAACACCCGCAAGAAGCCTTGCATGCAGCGGAGGAAGCGGTGCAGCGGGCGCCCGATTCGTCAGTGTCCCACAGAACACTGGGTGAAGTTCTGCAAGCAGTTGGCAAAAAAGAGAAGGCTGCAGCCGAACTTGCTCTCGCCGATAAATTCGCGCCCGAAAAGTCGCGGCCCGAGGAAAGAATCGCGCTGCTCTATTCGAGTCATACTGCGGCACGGTCTGAAGGAAATCTGCAAGGGGCTGCGCACACATCTAGCGAACTTGGTGGCGGCAGTTTTGACGAACTGTCGCGCCGAGCGACGGCGGCGCAGGCGGCGGGCAACATGGACCAGGCAATTCAGAATTATCAGCGGGCCGTGCAATTGCGGCCGGAATGGGATGACGGCCGATGGAGTCTGGCCATGCTCCAGTACTCCGCCGGGCACTATCCCGAGGCCATTTCCGAACTCGAGAACTGGGTGGAGCGTCACCCGAACGTTGGCACCGCATGGGCGGTGATGGGGCTTTGTGAATTCGAGACGAAGGATTACAAGAATGCCCTTATCCATTTGCAACGCGGCGAGGACATGGGCTTCGGTGGAAGCTCTGAAGCAGAAGGCATGGCAAGATATCACCTGGCTGTACTGCAGAATCGAAATGGCCAGTTCGAAAGCGCCATGGAGACGCTGCTGCCGGGAGCGCTTTCGGGAACGGTTGCAAACGAAATTCAAATCGCTCTCGGGATGACGCTGCTCCGTATGCCATTGCTGCCTGACCAACTGGAGCCGTCACAAAGCACTCTGGTGCGGTCCGCGGGCGAGATCGCTGCCCTTCTGCTGAACAGCAAATACGACCAGGCTTTTCCTAAATTCCAGGCTCTGTTGAAGGAATATCCCTCTGTCCCGTTTCTCCACTATGCCTATGGAACGGCACTGATCGCGCTCTCCCAATTTGACGAGGCGGAAATAGAACTGCGCGCAGAATCGCAAATTTCGCCGCGGAGCGAACTGCCATACATCAGCCTGGCGTCAGTAGCGCTAAAACAGCAACGTCCGACAGAGGCGTTGGCGTCCGCGCAGCGAGCCGTGGAGCTCGCTCCCGATTCCTCCGAATCGCACTACGTCCTGGGACGTGCAAGCCTCGAACTGGGTCAGAACGAGCAGGCCGTGCTTGAATTCGAGCGCGCCAGCAAGCTTGCCCCGGGTAGTCCAAAGGTGCATTTTAATCTCGCGAAAGCCTACGCCAAGGCGAACCTTCCCGAGAAAGCCGGACAGGAGCGCGCGATTTTTGCCCGCTTGAATACTTTGGCAGAACAGCAGAGGAGCCGTTCGGGCAATCAGGCGTATGGACGCTCCCACGAGGCGGTTGAACTCGCGCCGGCACGCAACGAAACGGAAAAAGCCGCGACACCGCAGCAGCCCTAGCTCCGGTCCAGGCGGCTCATTATTTCAGATTGACCGATTCCTTCAACGGCAGATCGCGCGAGGAGCCTCCTACGAGGAACGTGTATTCTCCGGGTAGCGACTGCCAGGCATCACGGTCGACGTTGAAGATGGAGAGATACCACGGATCAATCTCGATTGTAACTTCCTTATTCTCGCCCGGATCAAGTTTGACCTTACTCCACCCCACCAGACGCTTCGGTGGCTCTCCTGCACTGGCCGGCAAGACTGCATATACCTCGGCAATCTCCGCGCCCGCCCGGGCGCCGGTATTCGCCAGATGGAAACTCAAGCGGACACTCTTCCCTGAAGTCACCTTAAGATCAGAATAACTATAGCTCGTGTAGGAAAGCCCATAGCCGAAAGGAAACAGCACATCTTTCCGTTCCGCGTCATACCACTTATAACCAACCTTCAGCCCTTCGTCATAAGTGACCTGAAAGGCAGGCAGGCCCTTTGCGATCGCTCTCCATGGTTCTGGATCCGAAGGATCGGTGTTCGACTTACGCGGTGGCTTCACCAGCGTGGGATGCGGCAGGTCGCCATCGCTCCTGGGAAAAGTAATTGGAAGCTTGGCGCTGGGATTCACGTCGCCAAAAAGAACGCTGCCAACCGCGTCTGCTCCCCGGCTGCCTGGATACCAGGCTTCCACGATAGCGGCCACCTGGCCAGCCCATGGCATCGTTACCGGACTTCCATTCTCGAGCACCACAATGGTATGTGGATTTGCTTCCGCGACCTTCGCGATCAAATCATCCTGACGGTCAGGAAGCGATAGGCTCTCGAGGTCCATTCCTTCGCTCTCCCACTGGTGTGCGAACACAATGGCAACATCCGCGGTTTTCGCCAGCGCTGCTGCCGTGGATAAGTCCGTTCCCGGATCGTATTGAACTTTGGCGCCGGGAACCCTGGCTTGTATGACTTTCAGCGGTGACGTCGGAAACCAAATGTGAGCTTGCCAGGTCGTTCGCCCTTCCCCGGGCGGCATGATGGCATTTCCTCCCGGCGGATCTACCTGCGCCGAACCGCCGCCCGAGAGCATGCCAACGTCAGAATGAGCGCCGATCACCGCGACGGTTCGAAGCTTGGAAGCATCGAGCGGAAGTTGGGCTCCGCCGTTCTTCAGCAGTACGATACTCTGCTCTGCGATCTTCTGCGCTACCTCAAACCCGCCAATGACATCGACAACGCTCTTCTGCGGAGGATCATCGATCACGCCGGCTGCAAACATGGACCGCAGAATCCGGTGAACATGATCATTCACTTCCGCCAAGGGTACCGTGCCGGACTCGACCGCCTTCTTCATGGCCTCCCCGTAAAAGATTTCACCGGGCTCCTCGTGATCCAATCCGGCCGCCGACGCCTTCGCTACACTGTGCGTACCCTGCCAGTCTGACAAAACAAAACCCTTGAAGTTCCAGTCTTTCTTCAATACGTCAGTCAACATGTACTTGTTTTCACATGCAAAGTCGCCATTCACCCGATTGTAGGAACACATCACCGCCGCGACGTCGGACTCGCGCAAGCCGATCTCGAAGGCCAGAAGGTCGCTCTCTCTCATCGATCGTTTATCGATGTTGACGTTAACCGCGTTGCGTCCGCTCTCCTGATCGTTGAGCGCATAGTGCTTCATGTCGCCAATCACGTGTTGCGCCTGCTCCCCCTTCATAACCTGGCCGACCATCTTTCCTGCCAGGACGGGATCCTCGCCCAAATATTCGAAAGTGCGTCCATTACGAGGCTCACGCGTCAGATTCACGCCCCCGCCCAATGACATGTTGTAGCCCTGGGCTCGCAGCTCGCGGCCAATCAACGCACCATATTCATACGCCGCGTCCAGGTCCCAACTTGCCGCACTGGCGAGATTGTTCGGCAAGGCGGTGGAATAACGGCCATTCTCCCCACTATTCCTCACACCATAAGCCGCGTCGGACATCTGGATGTCGGGAATCCCCAGCCGTGGAATACCCACGACATATCCCGCGCCGCCGTCGGATTTCACGGCCAGCGGGCTCATCGGGCTAAGACCAACCATGCCGGTCCCATGCAAAAGGGAAATTTTTTCGTCGAGCGTCATCTCCTTCACGACCAGCGCAGCCCGCTCGTCCGGCGTAAGGCTTCTATTCATCCAGATTGCCGCTGGTGTGTTCGAGCCGCGCTGCGCGTAAACGGGCGACAGGGCAACAACGAGGATCGCAATACCGGCCGCCGAAGGGGCAGTTCGGACAAAGTATTTGTGCAGTTTCATGGTTCTCCCATTTTGGATCGAGTTACGCAAATCTCGAGCTCTCAAACACCTGCTACATCGCAATGACGAATGGACTGCAGATCGTCCAGGGGATACGGTGATCTCCTTTTCGTCCTCCAGAGAGGGACGTCGCCGACAAGGCAGGCTACCAGAAAACCGGTATTCTAGCAAACAATTAGCGGATGCGGTAGTGGGCCAAATTTGCGACTTGAGCGCAAACCTCGAAGCACTCTTAGATCTCGAGAGTCAGTGCCGTGGCGCGGCAGCTGGCCGCACTCGGTCGCGGGGCACAACTCCTTCTCCTTCCTTGACCGCGTAGAAGTGATCGGCCGCCAGATTGTTTACGATTTCGGTCTTGCCCGAGGGCCAGAGAATCTCCACGCGGTCCAGGCGCTCGTGGGAAGCGAGACCGAAGTGGATTCGAAGGTCGTTCTGCGACAAGTAACTTCCTCCGCTACGGACTTCATCTACTTGAACCAAATCGCCGGCGACAGCTTTGATGCGCGCATTCAGTGCCAGACGATTGCTCTTCGTGCCCGCGAGTTCGAATCCGATCCAGTGGTTATGGTTCCCACTCTCGTTGCGTAAAATCATGGGCTTGCCATCCACATTCTCGACGACAATGTCGACGTGGCCATCGTTAAAGAGATCGCCGAAGGCTGCGCCGCGGCTGACCTGCGGAATCTGGATCGCGGGTCCAACCAGTTCGCTGATATTGCGAAACGTACCGTCGTGCCGATTCAGGAAGAGGAGTTTTGGCTCCCGATATCTGGCCCCGACATCGAGAGTGTCCACTTGTGGGTAGACATGCCCGTTCACCATAAAAAGGTCTGGCCAACCGTCGTTATCAAAGTCGAAAAATGCCGTGCCCCAGCCAACGTAGGGAATGGTAGGCGCCGCGACACCCGCCTGAAAGGAAACGTCGGTGAAGCTCATCCCGCCATCGTTTCGAAACAGTGCCGCGTACTCGTCCGAAAAGTGGGTGACAAAAATAGAGAGGCGGCCGGTATGCAGATAATCGCCGAGAGCGACTCCCATGCCGGCTTGTTCCGACCCATCCTGGCTCACGGCTGTCCCGGCGAGGAATCCAACTTCCGTGAAATGACCCTTCCCATCGTTGCGATAGAGGAAATTTGGTGTGGAATCGTTGGCGACAAAGAGATCCAGTCGACCATCATCATTGAAGTCCGACCAAACGGCGCCTAAGCCGTAATAGCCGTGCGGATCGTCGACACCGGCAGCCTTCGATACATCCGTGAAGGTCCCATCCCCGTTGTTGTGGAAGAGGAGATCGCCAGCACCTTTCAAGCCTCTTGGACCGCACTGGACGGAAAGACCGTGATACTGGCAGGTCTTGCTCGAACCAAATTTGGGAAGGTCCTCGAGGTGGAAGTCGACGTAATGGGAGACGAAAAGGTCCACCCATCCGTCGTTGTCATAGTCCCCGAAAGCCGCGCCGGTCGCATACTGCGTGTCGCTGAGTCCCGCCTGTTTGGTCACATCCGTGAACGTCCCATCGCCGTTGTTGCGGTAGAGGACAACTCCGCCGAGGCAGGTCACCAGTAAGTCCGGCCACCCGTCGTTGTTATAGTCCCCGACCACCGCTCCCATGGCGAAGCACGGATATCCCACACCCGCCTTGTCGGTCACGTCAGTAAATGTTCCATCGCCATTGTTGTGGTACAAAGCACTGCGAGCTTTCTTGCCTGCAAGCTCCATCTCTACGGTGGGTGCGTTTGTAAAGTAAATGTCGGGTAGGCCATCGCGGTCATAATCAATCAGCGCCACTCCGCCGCCCATGGACTCAACAATATATTTCTTGTCGGATGACGACATATGTTCGAATTTAATGCCCGTGGAATCGGTGATGTCCACGAGTTGCGGAAGATCACTCGCTTGGTGCGGGCTCGGCGCGGCTTGGCCGAAGAGCCGTAGCGAAACGCTAAACAAGGCTATGAATGGGAGTAATAGAGCGACAAGAACGCGCGAAAATCCCAAGCGCAACGACCAACAGAGCGGTGACTGGGTTCGGATCACGATGGAGGATACGGCGGTGGCGACGACGTGGCCGGCTTTCCTCCGGGTGGCATGGCGCCCGGATGTTCTTTGTCCTTCAACTTGCGGAATTCGTCCATTTCGCGCTGGGCATGATCTCGTTGGTTCAAGCGAGCAAAGAGCAGGCCCAACTGGTAGTGAGTATCGGGAGCATTGGGGGCCAGTTCTTCCGCGCGCGTCAACTGAACCTGAGCCTTAACATAATCTCGCTCCAGTAAGTAGAGGGTTCCCAGCAGAGCATGAGCCTCGGCGCGCTGAGTGTCGACGGCGATCACTTTCTCCAACTGAGAAATAGCGGCGCGATTGTCGCCCTGGTCACGAAAAATCAAGGCCAACTGATAGTAGGCCTCCGCTTGATTTGGATCGAGCTTGATGGATTGCTCGAAGTTTGCCCGCGCGACCGGAAAGTCACGCAGACTAGTCGCAACCATCCCCAGCGCGAGGAACGCAAGTGGGTCCTGGGGACGCAGCTTTGCGAAGCCCTCAAGAGTGCTGCGCGCCTCTTCCGTATCCCCGTTCTGAAGTTGTGTAACGCCCAGCAGATACAAGGCGTCCGGATCGTCGGGCCGCAACTTTACAAGCTGCTGGGCCGCGCTCAGCGCGTCTGCCGTGTGTCCTGCATGCAGGCTGGCTGCAGCGAACTTGCGCAAAACGTCCGGCGAGTCGGGCAAGGCGGTGCGGGCCCGGCTGAGTAGCTCCAGAGATTTTTCCCACTGGCCCTGGCCGGCCAGCATACGTGCCAAGGCTTGCAGGGCGTTGGGTGAGTTTGGGTCCAAGTCTACAGCTCGTCGAAAGTCCTTTTGGGCCAGTGTGAGTTCGCCCTTGCGTTCCCGTGCCCGGCCTAGCGCAAAGAACAGTTCAGCCGTGGGAGCCTGCTGTTTCTGTGCGATTTCCAGCATAGCGAGCGCATCGTCTGTGAGATTGAAATCCAAGAGTACTTCCGCGAACTCCACGCGGAGCCCCGGGTTTTTCGCCGCGCGCGTTGCGATCGCCGGCGCAAGCGCTCGAGCGTCCGCAACTCGGCCCAACCCCAGGTAGCTGGCTGCCAACAGAGGTAATGCGGCATCCGGACGGCGCGCACCAGAAATTCGTTCGAGCGCTCCAAGGGCGAGGTGAAAATTATTCTCCTTCAAGTATGCCGCCGCCAAGTCGCAGTTAACCTCTGCGTCGCTCGGAGAGACACGCGCGGCATCGAGCAGCGCGGCGACCTCCTTGTCTGTTTCGGCTTGCGCATGGAAGACTCGCGCCAAATTCATGTAGGCCGGTAGTAAGTCTGGAGCCAGGCTGATTGCCCGACGCAGCAGTGTTTCCGACTCTGCAAAGCGTTTCTGCTGCAAGCGGATCGTTCCCAGCAGGTTCAAGGCTTCGGCATTCTCCGGATGCCGGGTTAGCACCTCCCAGAGCCGCGCTTCGGCCTCGTCGAGTTTTCCAGCTTGAATGAGCTTGACTGCCCCGGACACTTTCTGCGCATCCTCGTCCTGCGAATCATGGCCCGCTGCCGCCGATGCGGCGAAAAACGCAAGCACCGCGAAAAGAGCAAGCGTGTAAACGGCAACCTCCCGCCACGTCTTTCGCGTTCCGAGTTCCCTCATGTACGACTCGCTGCTAGCCATCACGGGTGCTCGGTTCCCCGCTCTTTTTCTTTCAGTTTTTGATAGTCCTGGAGAGCGTGTTGAGCGTCCTCAAGCCGCCCGTCGCGGCGGTAGGCGGCGCTTAACTGAAAGTAGTTGTAGTCTTTTGTGGGATCCAGACGCACGGCGATTTCCAGTCGTTCAATTGCGGCTTTGACCTCTCCTCGCTCCAGCAGAATCTTGCCGAGCTGATATTGAGCGTCTGCATAATCGGGCTTGTCGCGAACCACTTCTGACAGCAAGGTGAATGCCTGATCTTTCTGTTGCTTCATCAGCAGGCCGTAAGCCAGATGATACTTGGCCTTGGCATCGCCAGGGTGCGCCTCCAGCTCTGCGCGAAATTCCCCCACCGATTCGTCGACTTTTCCCTCATGAAGCAGAATAATTCCCCGACCAAAATGCGCTCCTTCTATCTTGGGATCAAGTTCCAGGGCGCGCGAAAACTCAGCGACCGCTGGAGTGTACTGATTCTGATCAGCATCGGCTTGGCCCAGGAGAACATGGATTTCCGCAACATTCGGGTTCTTCTCCAGCATGCGGCTGAAAACGCCCGCCGCTGTAGCAGAGTCCCCGGTGCGGACCAGGGAAACTCCCAATGCATAGAGCACTCCGGGATCATCGGGAAGATCCGCCAGCACAGGCCGAAACACCTCAACCGTCTTGCCGAATTTATCGGTCGCGAAGTAACTCACTCCGAGCGCGTCCAGCGCCTTGGCATCGCCAGGTTGACTGGCGACCTGACGTGCCAGCGGCCCGATCGCCTCTTCGAAGCGCTGGGCGCGGAAACTGGCTAATCCCCAATTGCGGTCAAGCCCCGGCAGATCCGGTTTCCATTGCGCGGCGTTTCGAAAGTAATCTGCTGCTTGGGCGTAGCGTTCGCCTCGTGCCTGAATTACTCCCAGATTGTTGTAGGCATTCGCCAGGATCTCAGCCAGCGCTGCACTGAGTTCCTGCGCCTTTTTCTCCCCAGCGGCGTCGAGTGGGGGACGATTCTCAAGCAACGCGGGTTTTTCCTGCCCGTTCTGCAGATCAGGAAGCAGCTCATGCTGGCCCATGTCATGCGCGTCCTGTCTCTCTTTGTCGTTCTGAAAGGCCTGCTCCCTCAGAGCCTGCGAACGCTTCAGTTCGGCCTCTGCTTCATCCTGCTTCCCCATCTTAATCAAGATCTGGCCGATCATGGTGTGTGCTTTCGATACCTGATAGTGGTTGCGAGAGGGGTCGGTCGTTAGATCGATCGATTTCCTCAAGGCCGCAATGGCCAGTTCCGGGCGGTTCGTCTCGACATAGACCTGGCCCAGATAAAGGAGGGGGTCGGGATTATCGGGTTGTAACTGCACCGCTTTTTTCAGGTAGTCTTCGGCGGTGGGAAAATCGCGGTCCTCCAGATGAATTACGCCTAAGAAAAAAGTACTGAAGAACTCCTTCGGGTTGATCGCCAGCTCTTGCTCAAAAAGCGGGCGCGCCGTCGGAAAGCGTTCCTTTTCCCCCTGTCCAAGATATGCCAGCGCGAGATAGTAGTGAACCCTCGGATATTTCGGATCCAACTCGATGGCTTTTTTGAATTCACGGATCGCTTCATCCAGGTAGCCCGTCTCGCGATACGCCCGCCCGAGGAGAACGTGAAGCTGCGGGGTCGAGCCCATATCGTTCAGGATCTCGTCAAACAAAAGCTTGGTTTCCGCCAACTTCTGCTGACTGAGGTAGGCGAGCGCCAGTGAGTACGCCGTGTCGAAGTCCCCTTGCAGGCCCAGAGCTGTATGAAGGTGCTCCGCGGCCGCCGCAAAGTTGCCTTGGGCGAACTCGACATTTCCCAGCAGTTGCAAGGCTCGAAAGTTGCGCGGATCGGCTTTGACCACCTCAGCGACCTGAGCGTTCGCCCGATCCAAATGGCCCGCCCGAAAGTAGAACTGGGCAAGATCGATGCGTGCGTCCAGATAGGAAGGCTCGACCGCCACCGCGTCTTCGAGTAAACGGGTGGCTTTTTCTGAATCGTTTTTCTCGGCTGCTACGAGACTGGCCATGCGTTGCAACGCAAGAGCCAGCACTTGATTGTATTCCGCTTGCGCGCGTTCAAAGTCTCCACCCAACTGGAAGGTCTGCGCCGCGCTGTAATGCTGATTGAGCGGATCGGGCGCGGACTGAGCGGCTGCAACACTTGCTAGCAGAAGCGAACTAAGCAGTAAACGAGCAGTCAGGCAGGACGAAAAACCCGGGAAACACTTGTGGAAGAGCACTGGAAGATTTCCAATCAAAATAATGAGAGGCGAAGCTCTTTCGAACCTCGCCTCCATTAGACCCTGCAGCCACTTACCCGTCAAGACTCAGAAGGTAAATCTGAGCGCGTACTGAATCTGCCGGGCCGGTCGAGTGAAAGTGGCCTGACCAAAACCCGAGGACGAAATAGAATTGGGGGAGAGCAGCGTACTACTGACTCCGCCGGGGCCTGGAATGATTTGATACGCATTCGTCGGTATGGTTTGTACTTGGCCGAGAGGATTTCCGGTCAGGTAGCACTGATCGTTGACGAGAGGGCTACTTGATGATGAGGGGACTGGAGGGTTAACGGGGACAAAGTTACCATTAGCGTCCCCAAAACAAAGCTGAGCCCCGCCCAAACCGCCGTTTACCCCTTGAAACTGTGTTTTGTTGAAGGCGTTGAACATTTCAAGGCGGAATTGTATATTCATCCGCTCTGAAACTTTGAAGTCCTTGTGAACCCCTATATCCCAGTTGTTCTCACCGGGCCCGTAACAATTCCCGAGCGAAGCGGTTCCATCGGTTCCCAGCGGCAATCCATAGAGGCTGAATGCTTTGGGATTTATCCACTGGCTTTCGATTCCTGTGCCGCTCGCACGGCAGGGTTGGCCGGGGACACGGTTAGGCCGATCCTGATTGGTGCCAGTTCCCCACAGATCAGAACCTGTCATGGGCACTACGGGAACACCGCTCTCGAAGGTGATGATCGGATCTACATCCCAGCCGCCCAGGACGTTTCGCTCGAACGCATTCCCGCTGCTAAAGGTAGGAAGAGCATAGACCACAGCGCCAGTAAAGATGTTGCGGCGATCGAACCCGGTAGGTCCATAGTCTTGGCGAGGATTCAGGTTGTCGCTAAAGACATCGGTGGCTCCCTGGCCAATTAGCCCTTGGATGCCTTGCAGCGCCAGGGCCTTCGACCACGTATAGGAGAACTGGTAGATCGATCCTCTCTTGTCAATCCTTCCCTTCCACAACCCCTGCAGCGCGTGGTACGTGGAGTAACCTTCAAAGTCGGCGACCGGGAACTGCGCCTGGCCCGACGTGGCTTGGCCGAAGTAATTGCCCATGTACGGACGGAACGGAGCGTCGTTGTTCCCGTTGTTATTGATGTGGAAGATTGCGTAGTACTGCCGGCAAGTATCACCGACAGGAACGGCGACCGGCAAACCGTTAGTCGCGTAAGGGGCCCCGCAAACATTCTGGGCACCTGTTGCGGAAACGGGATTGCCCGCGATCGGCGTTACTTGGGCAACGTCAGTGTAGTCCTGCAAATGATTACCACGGTTTCCCACATAGCTTAGTTCCATCGTGTTGTTTCGGAACAACTCGCGCGACACGGTGACGTTCCATTGCCAGTTATTCGGAATCTTGGCTGAGTTGGTTCGCCCGAACGCTGGATAGCCAAAGTTCGCTCCTGCCTGACCCGGCGGCACAACTCCGTCTAAGAATCGGACACCACTATCTTTTTGAACGAAGGGTGGATTCTGCGTACCCTGGATGATGAACGGATCGAGTTGATATCGCACGAAGAACTGTCCTACCCCCGCCCGAAGAGCCGTTTTTCCGTCACCGAACACATCCCATGCGATTCCCAGCCGGGGGGCAAAGTTGTGGTAGGTGTTGGGAGCGATGGAGCGATTCGAAGAGGTTTGAAAACCCCCGGTAAAGCCGGCGGTCGTGCAGGTAACCTTGCTCCCTGGAGCCTCAATGAGCCCGTTACAGGCGTTTCCTCCCGGCAAGCTGGAATTGAACACGCTGGGGTTCCAGAAAGCGAGTTCGTTGTCAGCAGCGTAGGGCTGCATCAGAATTGACCAGCGGAGGCCATAGGTGACGGTTACGTTGTGACTGACTCTCCATGCATCTTGACCATAAAACTCATAATCCTGATAGCGGCCGGCGGCCTTGTGTAAGTTACTGGACTCGCCATAGCCATACACGGTGCCATTCAGCAGCATGCTCGCAATAGCGTTACCCGTGGTTGCTCCGGTATTGCCCCACGCACCGCTATCGCAGTTGTTACCCGGGGTGCCAGGCGTACCACCCTCGGTGCAAGTGCCACCGGGACCCCAAAAGGCTGGGGATTCGTTGAAGTCGCCATTGTTTGCCTGGTCCTTGAGATTGTGAGCGATCAAGGCGCCGATCTTCAATTGATGCTTGCCTACCACTTTGCTGTAGTCGTCCGAAAAAGTGTACCGGTCCATCCGGTTATACCAGGGGGCTGCGTTCCACAGAGTACTGTAGCCACCGGGACCCCAGAAGACAGGGGGCGAAAGATCCTTTCCCGCGGTTTTTCCCGATAGCGGGAAGGCTGGGGGGCTTGCTGCGTAAATCTGCTGGGAAAGACCGGGGTCCGTGCCGCCCTGGGTGATGTAAATCCTATTGCCGGAGTAGCTGAACTGGAAATCATTGACCGCCGTAGGTCCAAGCGTTTTTGTAAGTCGAATCGCCGCGATCCTCGAGGGCTGCGCCCATGAGGAATCCACCGCAGGGAATCCAGTGTCGCCCCATTCTCCGTTCGGAATGCTGGGCGTTGGCTGGCTCCAATGAGACTGGGTATATGTCAGCATCAAAGAGGTGGACTTGTTCAGGTAATAGTCGCCCCGAGCAAAGGTTTGCCACAAGTTCTGTGGCGATTTAAGAGTCTGTTTATAGTCGGGATTTGGGCATGGGTTGGAAGCGGTGGGAGTGACATTGGCTGCGGGATACATTTGGGTAATCAGTGCCCCGGCAGGACTGGCCCCCTCGACCGTAGAATTGATGTTGGTTAGAGTATTACCCGGAGCCCCTCCAGGATCCGTGACAGGAAAATCAATAATCCCAAATTGCGGCGCGCTGGCGTTGTAGTAACAATTCGTCAGGTGGCCGCCGGTTGTAGTGCCCGTGAAATCCCCTGCGAGTTCGGCGGCGCTGGGAGTCTGTCCGGTATGGAGATCCCCGTCGATCTCTCGGTTAAATTCCTGCGAAAAGAAAAAGAAGAGCTTGTCCTTGAGGACCGGACCGCCAACCGTTCCACCAAAGTCGTTTCGGCGCAATTCGCCTATCGGTATTTCAGGCACAGTGTTCTTGTTGAACCATTGGTTGGCATTCAATGCGTCATTTCGCCCGAAATAATAAACCGATCCGTGGAAACTGTTCGTACCGCTCTTGGTGACAATGTTGACTTGCGCTCCCCCGGCTTGGCCGTATTCGGCTGGATAGGAGTTCGTCACAATCTTGACTTCCGAGATGGCATCGATCGAGGGGTAAGCCAGAATCGTGCGTTGCGAGCCATTGTCGTTGTTCGGGGCGCCGTCTATCGTAAACACGTTGCCGGTGCGCTGTCCGCCACTGAACACGATGTCCGAGCCGCCCAGGACGCCCTTCGTGCTGGCGTTGAATCCGTCCATCGTTGAAGCTCCTGGGACCAGGAGCGTGAGACCGATGAAGTTGAGCCCATTCAAAGGTAATTCTTTAACCTCCGCGGACTCCAGTACGTCGCCTAATGTCCCGTTGGTGGTCTCCACCTGCAATGGGTTGGCTTCCACCGTCACGGCCTCGGAAACGCTACCCACCGCAAGTTTCACATTAGCAACGACAGTCGACTGGGCGTGCAGCTCGATGCCCTGTTGGTTTTGCGTCTTGAACCCTTCCTTCGTCACCTTGACGTGATAGTGACCGGGAGGAAGCTCTGTAAAGGCAAAACTTCCGTCTGAACCACTAGTCACGGTGCGCGTGTAATCGGTGGTATCGCTCACGACGGAGACCGACGCTCCCGCGACGACTAAACCCGCCGCGTCCGCGACGGTGCCCTGAATGATGCCGGTAGTCTCTTGCGCGACTACGGCCGATGCGAGAATCAGCACCAGCCCGGCAACCAGCAGCCCAACCCAGATACTCTTCATGGAGCCTCCTGGGAATCACCCATCACGTTCGTGTGGGGCCCGACTAACTTATTTCTACTAGCCCGCCATTTAGCCCCAAGGGGGTTTGTGTTGTCAAGCGAAAAATACCGATATTCTAAAATATTGGTATATGAAAACCGGTATTCTAGCTGGTTCTCATATCGCTAGCTTTGCGGCGAGGTCGGCATGAGGTAGAATGCAGCACTTGGTCGCCTCGGCATGGCGCCGTCCTGAGCGCCGTTTCCGTGGAGGAGCGATGGCCAAAATAACAGCCCCTAACAAGAAGGGGCGCGAGAAAAAAATCGGTCATGTCACCTTGAAAATGGTGGCTGAGCGCGTAGGTCTCACTAAGGGGACCTGTTCCGCGGTGCTGAACAAAACTGCGGCGTCCCGATCTGTTCCCTTGCACACACAAGAGCGGATTCTCGCCGCTGCTCGCGAGTTGGATTACCGTCCCAGTTTCTACGCCCGCAATTTGGGAGTGAAACGCACCTATATGATCGGCGTGGTCACCCAGGAGATTGGTGACTTTTATGGTTCGCCGATCATCAGCGGCATCGAACGATACCTTCGACAGAAGGATTTCTTCTTTCTTACCGTCGCTCACCGCCACGACCCCAGGCTCCTTGAAACCTATTCACATATGCTTATGGACCGCGGCGTCGAAGGTTTCATTACGGTGGACACCTTCATTGATCGTCCATTGGCATTGCCGACGGTCGCCATCCCCGGGCACCGCCAGATGGAAGGTGTCACAAATATCGTTATGGACCACCGCAGAGGAGCATGGTTGGCGCTGAACCATCTGATCGAACTGGGGCACCGCGAAATTGCGTTGATGAAGGGACATAAGGTAAGTCCGGATGCGGAGGACCGCTGGAAGGCCATCCGCGAAGTTGCGGAAGAACTCGGTATCCCCATCCGGCCGGAACTTGTCGTTCAACTCCAGGGCGACGACTCCACACCTCAGTTGGGTTATCCCTTCGCGAAAGAGCTACTGGCCCGCAAGCGGCCGTTCACGGCTTTGTTTGCCTATAATGATATTTCCGCGATCGGCTCCATCCGAGCGTTCCAGGAAGCGGGGTTGCGAGTTCCCGAAGATGTATCGGTAGTGGGCTTCGACGATATAAGAATCGCCTTGCATAACAACCCGAGTCTCACGACCGTGCGCCAACCGCTGCAAAAGATGGGGGAGATCGCAGCGCGCACTTTGTTGAACCGGATCGAAGAGCGCGAAGACTGGGTACCGGAAATCGCCATTGAACCCGAATTCATCGTGCGCAATTCGACTGCGAGCGCGCTCCTTCCGGCTTCGGTTACACATAGACAGAGCGGACTTTCTGCGAATCGTTCGGATCGCGCCGTGGCCGAAACAAGCTGACGCGTGGATAGGGACGGCGAATGCGAGAACGGCAATCCATGCAGCTCAGCTAAATACGGGATAGCCACCATGATGCACCGGCGCTGGACTAGCAAGCGCTTTGTATTGCGTTTCGCTGCTTGCTGCCTACTTTTCGCGACCCATGCGCCTTCGCCGAACCTGCTGCAGGCGCAGATGGCTACAGAGGACCGGCTCCTCTATCGCAGTTGGTGGCCAAGACACAGCACTCCCTCCGCAGATGAGTACGTTGGTCCAGCGGAGTGCGCCAAATGTCATGCAGGGAAAGCGGCGTCGCAGAAGAATACGCCCATGGGGCGCACGTCCGGCCGCGCGGCTGACTCAGGAATTCTGGAAGCGCACGGTCGGCTGACTTTTCAGGCGGGCCGAATCAGTTACCAGATTGGGACAGGAGAAAGCAAAGGAGTCTACACGATTACGGACGGTGCGCATAGCATCTCCGCTCCATTGACTTGGTCGTTTGGCGACGGTCATATTGGCCAGTCGTACCTCTTCGAGCGCGGCGGAAATTTCTACGAAAGCCGCGTTTCGTACTTCGATACTCTGAAAGCTCTCGCGTTCACGCCCAGCCGCGGCCTTACCGAGCCGCAGGATCTGGAGCAGGCCATGGGGCGGCCCGTAACCGGCGCTGAGCTTGTCCGTTGTTTCGCCTGCCATTCAACCGCCTCGACGATCAATGACAAGTTTGACCGTGCCCGAATGACACTCGGGATCAACTGTGAAGCGTGTCACGGGCCGGGTCTCAATCACGTAGTCGCGGAGCAAACCGGACAGGAAGCAGGCCTGATCTTCAATCCCGCCAAGCTCACCGCGGTTGATGCCGCAGATTTCTGCGGTTCATGCCACAGCACATGGTGGGACGTCAAACTTGCCGGTCTTGTGGGGATGGCCAACATACGGGCTCAGCCTTATCGCCTGGAAAAGAGCCGGTGCTGGGGAACGAAAGGGGACGCTCGCATCACTTGCACAGCCTGCCACGATCCCCACCAGGAGCTCGTGCGCGATTTAGGTTCCTATGACAAGAATTGCTTGAGCTGCCACCAGGCAGCGACTTCCACAAAGCCAACCGCCGACCATTCGGGTCCGGCCTGCAAGGTAAGCACAAAGGATTGCGCTTCCTGCCACATGCCGAGATACGATGATTCGGCAATGCACTACACTTTCACCGATCACGACATCCGCGTTGTGCGGCCGGGCGCGCCCTATCCCGATTGAGCTAACGTCCCGAGACTCACGATAACGTTCTTAACCCGCAGGATCGCACGCGTAGCGACGCGGGCGTAGCTCGCAGCACTCAATTGAATTGGAACCAGTTGATATTGCCCAGGCTTGTGGTGCCGCTCGCAGGAGCCTTGAACACCACGTACAAGTCATGAACGTTGCTCGCCCCTGTTGCGCTTACTGGCGTAGTTGTCTGCCAAGTCTCCCATCCCCCAGTCGAGGGGATAGTGACGGAAGCCACGAGTGTGCCGGAAGTGCTGTCCAGGTAGAACTGGAGAGTGCCTCCGCAGTTCCCGCCACCGTTGCCTCCCAGGCAGGCGAGACGAGAAGTTACAGTGGAGACTCCTGTTCCGAAGTCCACATTCTTGTAAACCGCGTAATCTCCATCATTAGAGTATCCAACGTCATAACCGCCATTCGTGTCTGAAGTGAGCTCGGTCGACAGTCCCCAGGTCAAGTAGTTCCCCGCGGTGTTGCTGCCCGCGGTGCTGTTGAAGCTGGACGCCATGATCTGCGAAGTTGCGCTAACGGTATATGCGGGAGTTCCGGTTTGCGTTCCATTCCAAGTGAAGGTCGCTGCCGCCAGAGAAGGAAGAGTGTAAGTAAACGACTGCGTTCCCCATTGCACCTGAAATGTCTGGCTCTGGTTTGAATCGTTGAAGGCCACCAATACCCTCGAATTATTGGGCGCGGGGTTGACGAATGCCGTCGTCACAATGCCCAGAGCATTGCTCGAATAAACGCGGTTGGCGCCTGGCAGCACATACTTGCTGTATTGGCCCATGGTGTAGAACTCGGTGCCGTAGGTGATATTGCCGGTCGAACTGTTCACGGTTACGAGCGGAGTGCAGGTGCCGCAACCGCCTGTGTGCGGGCCTTGATTCTCGTCCAGTGCCAAACTCCACTTAACGTAAGACCTGGCCCAGTTCCTCATGCACTGAGTTATTTCCTCGAAGTCTAATCTACTTTGGCCGGAATTCGTGACGAAACCAGAGTGCTCCGTTTCGTAGGTGCCCACGCCGGGAAACATATTCTGGATGGGAGTCATCTCCCCCGGCGCGCCGCCATATCCGTGCCATGCGACGCCGGCGATCTGGCTCAGGCTTTGATTCATCAGAACATCTTGCGGATAATCCGGCCGGTTCCAATTGTGGTCGTAAACCAGCACCTTGGTATTAAGGCCCGCTGTAGACAGCGCTGGCAGCACGTAAGTAAACAAAGCTGTCATCTCATCGGTCTGCGATTGAGCAGTTTGCGATGGGCAGTCAGTTGAAGGAAAAACTGGGGCCGCGGGCATGCACATGCCTGGATAGCTCGTGGGGTTGTACAGCGGTTCGTTCTGCAAGGAAATGTAGTTGATGTTAATACCTGCCTTCGCATATGCCTGGAGGTACTTGACGAAATAGTTGGCGAAGGGAGTGTACATACTGGACAGTAGGGACCCGCCTATCATGGATCCCGAGTCTTTCATCCAGGCCGGAGGACTCCAGGGATTTGCCATGATCTTGAGTTGCGGGTTGAGTTGTTGAGCCTGCAATATCAGCGGAATAATATCCGCCTGGTCATGGGCAATCGAAAAGTTCGCCAACGTGGGATCGGCCACGCCGTTGTTGTCATCAAACGAATACACAGATCGCGCAATGTCAGACGCGCCCATCGGATTGCGAATGAAGCTGATCCCAATCCCGTTGCCTTGACGAGTGAACAAGTCGTTCATGGTCTGGGTGAATTGGGACAACTGGTTGACCTTCGCTACCTCGTTCAGCAAATACATCGCCGAGTCGGTAGTAGCCGCTCCAAACCCTTCGATCGGCTGATAAACCTGGGTTTCATCCATGTAAACCGAATTGCTGCCGCCACTCGCGGTGGAGAAACTAATGCTTGTCTGTGGCGCCATCTGCATGGCTTGGTTGTCGGTGGTCACTATCACCGAAACCGTAGGTCCGTTCCCCGGCGGAGTTAGCGTGTAAGTTCCACTTGCCACGGCGCTCGCTGTGTAGCTTGCGCCCCCGGCAATCGCCTCGATCGTGGTTGTCGACGTCACCGTAATCGGGCCCGAGTATTGCGTCGACGAAGTCGTTGGCGTGGTTCCATTCGTCGTGTAATAAATAGTTGCGCCAGAACTGCTGTCCGTTAGAGTCACTGTCTGCCCGGCCAGAATCTGACTGTACGCGCCTGGCACCGGCCAGAAGGCAGGTGTAGCTGCGGTCGGCGGTGGTGGTGGCGGTGGCGGGTTTGAAGACGAACCTCCGCCCCCGCAACCGGTTGCCACAAGCGCCAAGACGACGGCGGAGAACTGGTAAAGGAGCTTCAACCAGGAAGTGTCTAAACGATGCCGATGCATTTCATCCTCCGTATCTCTTGCGGAGAAACCGCACTCGCTGTGACTGTCAATCGATTGCGGGCGGAACGAGAATTCGTAAGACGATAACACAAAAACAATTCCTGGAAGACCGGTCTTCTCGGGGATCCGGATCAGGGATTCGGATCACGGGTTCGCACCATGCCGGCCGCGCGAAGATGTCATCCAAAAAAATTTAATTTATTTCGGCGGGTGTGTAAGATTGAGCAGTTCTCGAAAATCCGGCAGTGCGCATTCTGCCGATCGGGCGTTAGGTGGACAATTCCAAGACGAGGCGAGGCAACATGGGTCGATTCTCTCGGTCGTTTCTTGTCCTGTTTTTTCTGCCACTCTTTTTTCTGCCGTTCTCTGTATCGGGACAAACCAGTCAAGATAACCAGCTGCAACCCCGGCCTGCCACCCCTGCACTTCCAGCGCCAGGGGGAACGAGCCGGCAAATCATACTCGACGTGCAGGTGACGGACGGATCGGGCGCAGCCGTTCGCGGGTTGCAGAAGCAAGACTTCACTCTTCTGGACGATAAACAGCCGAAGAACATCCTCTTGTTTCGCGCCGTGGACAGCGGAGCGGGTTCGACTGTCAAGCCGACTGTTGAAATCGTTCTCGTGATCGATGCTATCAACGCTTCCTACGAGACCGTCACTTACGAACGAGAAGAATTGAAGAAGTTTCTGCTGCAGAACGGCGGCAAGCTGGCGCAGCCAGTGTCGCTCGTCCTACTGACTCAGGCTGGAGCGAAGATGCAGAACGGTTCCTCTCGCAATGGGACTGCCCTGGCGGCGCTCTACGACCAATACGCAACCGGACTGCGATCCGCTGTTCAGGCTAACGGGTTCTACGGCGCGCTAGAGCGTTTTAACCTGTCGATCAAGACCCTGACCCAGCTTGTGGCGTACGAAGGAACACGACCCGGCAGGAAACTGATGATTTGGTTCAGTCCGGGATGGCCGATGCTCTCAGGGGTGACCGTTGAACTTTCCACTAAAGACAGCCAGCAGCTCTTCCACTCAATCGTGACGACCACCACTGGACTCAGACAGTCCCGCATTACTCTTTACAGCATTGACCCTCTCGGTCAGACGGATGCAGTTGGAAATCGGATTCTGGACTACAAGAATTTTTTGAAAGGCATAAGCTCGCCTGCTCAGGCAACGTTCGGCAACATGGGCCTGCAGGTCCTCGCAGTTCACAGCGGCGGGCGCGTCCTTAATTCCGTCAATGATCTCGTCGGCGCGATCGCAGAATGCATCGCAGACGCCGATAGCTTTTATGTCCTCTCGTTTGACGGCGCTCGGGCGGACCAGGCGTTTGGCGAATACCATGCACTCGGGATCACGGTCGACAAGCCGGGGACGACGGCTCGCACGAGTAGCGGTTACTACGCCCAGCCATAAAGACTGCTTATCGCCCGACTCTCTACCTTATTCTGCAATCTCCGAAAAACCTGTGCCAGTACGGAAGTCATTGACTCCTGTCCCGCAGCTATGTTATCCATGTGGAAAATCGGTTTTCTGGCGAGAAAACTGAGCACTCACGCGTTCGTATTTCTGCGAAAGACGAGAACCCCAATGAGCATTCGAATGGATTGGCGTTTCATCTGCCGATCGAGACACTTTCTCGCGATCGTGGTTTTGTTCTTCGTCGGCACGGGACGAGCCCATGCGCAAGCGAGCTGCAGCGGCGTTCCGAGCGACCCGCAGGGCGCGGTTACATGGACTCCGCAATGGTGCGAGGAATTTAACGCTGCGACGGCAGGTCCGCCCGACACCACGGTATGGGCCTTCGATCTCGGAAACGGCGGCTTTGGCAATAATGAAATTGAGACGTACTGCGGGCCTCCCGGATATTCGGGAAACCCGAGTAACTGTCCCAGCACTTTCTCGACGAGCACATCCAACGCCTATCTCGACGGCAGTGGGCACCTCGTTATTCAAGCGATAGACACTGGCGGAACCTGGTTTTCGGCTCGCATGAAGACGCAAGCATTGGAGAATTTTCAGTACGGCCGGATCGAGGCGAGCATCCAGCTACCTGACACAACTAACCAGGGTCTTTGGCCCGCTTTTTGGTCCCTCGGCACCGACATCAACACAAGTCCCTGGCCGGCGTGCGGCGAAACCGATTTCATGGAGGTTTGGTCCACTCAAGTTGATAGCGGACCAGGTCCCGGAGGGAACAGGACCACAATCCACACAAGTGCGACCGACGGAGCGGGCGTGCAACCGAACGGAGCTTACACTTTCCCGGCAGGCCAAGCCAACAATACCGCGTTTCATACGTATGGCATGATTTGGTCTGCCAACATGCAGCAGTTCTATATCGACAACCCGCTGCAGCCGTACTACATCACTACGCCAAGCAACCTTTCCTCTGGAGATACATGGCCTTTTAACCTTCAGATTTTTCTCATCACGAACATCGCAGTCGGAGGTACCCTGGGTGGAACACCCAGCTCGTCAACCCCCAATCCGGCAATCATGATGCTGGACTATGTTCGGCAATATCAACCTTCTGCTTCGGTAAGTGCTCCGGAGATGGGAACTCCCCCTTCCATTACCGTGACAGCTGGAGCGACGAGTGGCAACACCAGTACGTTTATGCCCACGCTTACAGCCGGCACAGGCTATGTCTATTTCTCATGCAGTACTGCTGCGCCGAAGTCAAGTTGTGCGATCACAACGACTGACCCTCTAAACAAGTATGTCGTTAACTCCAATGCTTCAGAGAGCGTCACGGTAGCTGTTACTACCACGGCGAACTCGAGCGGTGCGAATTCGGCTCCGCCTCTCTTTTTCAATCCTAAGACGCGCATCTGGCTGGCAACGTCACTAATGGCAGGCTTTCTCGTTTCGATGGTTGTGGCATCTGCTGAGCGCAGGCGAGGCCGCACGTGGCTTTACGGCTGCGCGCTGCTTGCGGCGATCATTTGTACGGGAGCCAGCTGCGGCGGCGGAAGCACTTCGGGAACTCCGCCCCCTAACAACGGCACGCCCCCAGGCAGTTACACGGTGAGCGTTTACGCGTTTACCGAAAGCAACGTAGGCAATGGATCGAACAGCACCGCCGACGCAAGCGTCCCCATTACTCTGACGGTGAATTGACGCCTCGCACGTCGGCGATAGCACGAAATACCCGTGATAGGATTCACGCTGGATGCGCCTTAAGCTCGTAGCAACGCACTTGGCCGCCGGCGGAATCCTTGTCTGCGCGTTGCTGATCTGCGTGTTGCCCGTCCGCGCCCAAACGAAATCTTCCACGTATACCGGCCCAGTATTTGAAGACGTCGGTCGGCAAAGCGGCCTGACCGTGCCGCATCAATCCTCGCAAGACAAACGTTACGTCATCGAATCGATGAGCGGCGGAGTCGGTCTGTTTGATTGCGACAACGACGGCAAGCTGGATATTGTGACCGTTAACGGTTCAACCGTGGATCGCTACCGCGAGGGTGGCGACCCCATGATCACCTTGTACCACCAGGAACCGGACGGGACTTTCAAGGACATTACCAAATCGGCGGGCCTGACTCGACGTGGATGGGGCATGGGCGTGGCTGTGGCCGATTTCGATAACGACGGCTGGCTAGACATTTATGTCACCGGATACGGCGGCAACGTGCTCTATCGCAACCTCGGTAAGTGCAAGTTCGAAGATGTCACCGAAAAAGCTGGTGTCCGCGGCGGCGGATTCAGCACAGGCGCGGCTTGGGCCGACTATGACCGCGACGGCCATGTGGATTTATTTGTCTCCCGCTATGTGCACGTCGATCTCGACAATTTACCGGAGTTCGGCAAGGGCAAATTTTGCCGCTACAAAGGTTTGCTGGTTCAATGTGGTCCTTGGGGCCTTCAGGGTGAGAGCGATCTCCTCTACCACAACCGTGGCGACGGCACGTTTGAAGAAGTCTCTGCGCGCGCGGGGGTTCACGATTCGGAAGGCCGCTTCGGACTAGGCGTTGTGTGGGGTGATTACGACAACGATGGTTGGCCAGATCTGCTTGTCGCCAACGATGCGGGCGCGAACTATCTCTACCACAACAATCATAACGGCACGTTTACCGACGTAGCTCTGCTGGCCGGTGTGGCTCTGAGTGGTGAAGGGCTCGAGCAGGGCAACATGGGAGTGGATTTCGGCGACTATAACCACGACGGATGGCTCGACATCATCGACACGACGTTTTCCGATCAACCCAAAACCCTCTATCGCAACCTTGGTCCCCAAGGCTTTGAAGACGCCAGCCGGACGGCGCAAATCGCTCAGTCGAGCATTCCTTATGTAGCCTGGGGAACTGGCTTCGTGGATTTCGATAACGATGGCTGGCCAGATATTTTCATTGCCAATGGCCATGTTTATCCGCAAGTGGACACAATAAAGGAAGGCGCGCGCTACCGGGAACCACTCTTTCTACATCTTAATAAGCACGACGGGACATTTGAAGACGCTTCCGCCGCTTCGGGACTCACCAATTTGCCGCTGGCTTCACGCCGCGGGGTTGCGTTTGGCGACATTTGGAATGATGGCGCTATCGACGCCTTAATTTTGAACGTCGGCGAACCTCCGACTCTCTTGCGCAATCATCTCGTCAATGGAAATCACTGGGTTGAATTCAACCTGCAGGGCACGAAAAGTAACCGCGCCGCTATCGGCGCGCGCCTCACGATGCGCGCTGGAAAACTTACGCAATTCAATGAAGTTCGCGGAGGCGGCAGCTATCTTTCGCAAAACGACCTTCGGCTGCACTTCGGCCTGGGAACCACTAGCAAGATCGATAGCATCGAAATCTCCTGGCCCAGCGGGTTGGTAGAGCGTCTCGGCAATCTTGCCGCGGATCAGATTTACTCGATTGAGGAAGGAAAAGGGATCGGCCCACATAAGAATCCCGGGGCTCCATGATTTTGCGGATCATGATTTGGCGGATAATGAAGCGGCTCGCCACGCGTCTCTTGATTGTTCCTTTTCTCCCGCTCAAGATTCGTCTTCGGGGAATACGAATCGTTGGGCTCGCGGCAATCTGTCTGGTTTGCGCGGGTCTGCGTGGTGCGGAAGAGCGTCAGACTGGCATTCAGCCCGCTCCTGCGTCAACATCGGACCAGTACTTGAATGCGCGGGCTGGCGTGGAATATGTCGGGGACGAAGCTTGTCGAAAATGCCACTCCACAATCTATGCGCAGTTCAAACAGACTGGGATGGGAAGATCCGTTTCAATTCCCTCTGCTGAAGATCTGCGCGAATTGGCAAAGCCTATAAGGCTGATCAACGAGAAGCGAAACCGGTCCTATTCGATTTACGCGCGCGATGGAAAAATCATCCACGAAGAATCCGGGAACGACGGCAAAGGCCATAATGTTTTTTCTGAAAGCCACGAAATCGCCTACACTGTGGGCGCCGGCGATGTAGGAAAGAGTTATCTCGTAGCCAAAGGCGATTCGCTGTTCGTCTCGCCGATCTCGTACTACACGCGTATTCGAGGTTGGGATTTATCGCCTGGTTATGCCGAAGGCACATTCCGCGGTTTCACGCGTCGCGTGGTTGACTTGTGCGTTGACTGTCACACGGGCTGGCCGCAGCTCGTCGCCGGCAGCCACTACCGCTTTCAGCAGCCTCCCTTTCGCTTTTTGACGGTCGGGTGCGAGCGCTGCCACGGGCCGGGCGCCATTCATGTAGCGCAACGCACTCAGGATGATTTGTCTGGAATATCATTCGACGGACCGATCGACTTTTCCATCGTTAATCCCAGGAAGTTGCGGTCCGAAATTAGAGACGACGTCTGTGCGCAGTGTCACCTGGCTGGAGATGCTCGAGTCCTTCAGCCTGGCAAGACTTATCTTGACTTCCGGCCTGGAACCGCGATGGGGAATGTGCAGGATATATTTTCGGTTCCTCAGACGATCAAGGGAAATCATTTCATCGCGCTCGATCAGTTCGAACAATTAAAGATGAGCCGTTGTTGGACTGCCAGCGAGGGTCGGCTCGGCTGCATCTCATGCCACGATCCTCACGTTCAACTTCACGGCGATCAGGCGGCGGATTTTTTCCGAAGCCGATGTCTGAGCTGCCACGCTAGCGACAGTTGCCGCGAGCCGCTAGCGCAGAGACAAGCCACCTCGCCACCCAACGACTGCATTCAGTGCCATATGCCGAAGCAGCCGACTGAAAATATCGGCCATTCTTCGCTTACAGACCACCGTATTCTCCGGACTCCGTCTGAAATCCCCGCGGTCCCGCAAGGTGGTGCGTCACCGCCTTCCACGGATTTGATTTACGACACAAAAGCTTCCGGCTCTGGTGACGCGCAGCCAAGTTTGCGAAACCTGGCGCTGGCTTATGCGCAGGTTGGCGCGCGCTACCCGGAGCTGAGCGGGAAGGGTCTCGCACTCCTCGATCAAGCCGCCGCTGCATTCCCGGGTGATCCCGAGATCCAGGGTACCTATGGGCTGGTTCTCCGCTTCGCGCGTCCGGGGGAAAAGGAGCGCGCCACCCAGGCCCTGCAAAAGGCGATTGATGCCCGGTCACAGTCTGTCGAAGTGCGAACACAGCTTGCTCGCTTGCTGATGCAACAGGGGCAGGTAACCGCTGCCATAGCCCTTTTCAAAGAATCGATCCAGATGGACCCGTACTACACTCCGGCGTACTTGGAACTTGCGCAGGTTTACTCGATCTTGAAAGATCGGAAGCACGCTTTGGAAACACTCGACGGGGTTTTGAAAGTAGACCCGGGCAACGATGCCGCTCGTCAGCAGCGGCTAAAGGTCGAGGCTGTGCCCGACAAGAATCAATAGGGGTGGAGGATGCGCAGAATCGAAATACTTCGGCGTTGGCGTTTCGCGTTTTTTATTTTGCTGTCTTTCTCAGCGGGTTGTGGCGGAGGAGGCATGAGTTCACCTCCCAGTTCCCTGACGCTTTCTCTTGCGACTAACACAACCCAAGTCTTCCAGGGACAGAGCTCGACGACCGTCAACGCAACTGTCGTTCTAAGCGGCACCACGGGCAGTGTGACGCTTAACGTCGCCGGGTTGCCTCCGGGCGCGACCGACCAAATCCAATCGCCGGGGAACGGCTCCACTGGGAGCGTTACGTTCAATGCGGGAACCGCTTCGGCGGGAACTTATCCTCTGACCGTTACCGCCAGTACTGGAACGCTTTCGAGCACGGCGAATCTTACTTTGAACATTGGGGCGTGGGCGCAAATCATGCCCGGCGCCAACGGTGAGTTTCGCGTTGCGATGTCCACATCGTTCCAGCCGGCCGAATGGGATTACACGGTTTTTCAGGATTATGCTGGCTTGAACACAACCTTGGGAAATTTGCTCCCGCAGCATATCCGCTTGCAGGGAGTTTCAGAAGGCATACCTCAGGGAGTAGCGGGCAGCGGTTCGACGGCATGGAACTTTACGATTCTCGATGCCATCACCCAGCCAGTGCTGGGCGTGGGCGACCACAGCCCCGAGTTTCAGATCGCGAAGGCGCCGCCTTTTATGTACTCTGGCGACGACAGCAGCAATAGTTTTACGGATCTCACTTTTCAGCAATTTGCCGGCTACGCGCAGAATCTGGTGCAGTACTACGACACTGGCGGCTTTACTGCGAATGACCAGACCTACGTGTCGGCAGCGTACCCAACTGACACGATTACATGGTGGGGAATTTACAACGAGCCCAACATTAACAACAACCTGACGCCGCAGCAGTACGTAACGATGTACAACACTCTGGTGCCGGCGATGCAGGCAATCGATCCATCGCTCAAGTTCGCCGCCGTCGAGCTGGCGGATTTCTCCGGGCAAGCGGAGAACTGGATTCCGCCATTCGTGACCGGTGTGACCGCTCAGGTGGATGCGATGGCCACACACTTCTACTCTACCTGCAATCAGAAGGACGACGATGCTACGGTCTTCGGCACAATTCCGGCGTTTGTCACCGACGTTGAGCTTTTCTATTCGCAGATGGCCACGAATCCGGCATTAGTCTCGGTACCGGTGTGGGTGACCGAAAACAACGTGAACGCGGATTATGACAAAGGGGGCGGCATCAGCGCCTGCAACGGTACTCCATTTGTCACCGACCAGCGTGGGTCGAGCGCTTTCTTTACCGCCTGGCGGCCTTATGTTTTTTCCCAGCTTGGTAAGGCTGGCATACAAGCGCTTTACCACTGGGATTTTGCGGCCGACGCGCAATTTGGAGAAGTCAATGTCACGACCTCGCAAGCGCAGCTCCAGCTTAGCTACTGGGTCGATTACTGGCTGGCCCGCATGTTCCCTTCCCCGCCTGGGGCAAGTATTCTGCAATTCACCAATACCGACGACGCGGAAATCGAAATCCTGTCGGTGCAAAATCCCGACGGCAGTGTCGTGATCATGCTGTCGAACCGCGCCCTCAACTCAGCCAACGACAACAACGGTCCCGGCGCACCGCGAACCATCAGTATCGATATTTCCGCGTTGGGCTCTTTCCAGTCGGGCAGTTTGTTGACTATCGACGCCAACACTAACGTGACCACAGGCCCCACCGCGACCTCCGTCACGCCGGGTCCACAGATGACGGTAGTTTTCAACGGCTACGGTGTAGTATTCCTGACCCTGAAATAGGGAGCACCAATATGTTGATTCACCGAAAAGATTAGAGTCTGAACCATGCTGATCCATCCAGACCGTCTGTTTCCAGCCGAACCCAGTACGCGAAAGATAGCCAGGACGCTCTATGAGCATGTGCGAACGTGGCCCATCATCAGTCCTCATGGGCACACGCAAGCGGCATGGTTTGCAAAAAACGAACCTTTCCCCGATCCCGCAAAGCTCTTCGTGCAGCCCGATCACTACGTCTTCCGAATGCTCTACAGCCAGGGAATCTCGCTCGACGATCTCGAAATTGGGCAGCCGCAGCTGAAGGATGCAAGGAAGGTCTGGCGCATCTTCGCGAGCCGTTACTATCTGTTCCGCGGAACACCGACGCGCCTGTGGCTCGACTTTGCCTTCCAGGAACTTTTCGGACTCAACGAGCGACTGTCGGAGAAGACCGCCGACATGTACTTCGACGCGATCTCGGAAAAGTTACGCACGCCAGGGTTCCTGCCGCGCGCTCTCTACGGGCGTTTCAATTTGGAAGTGCTGGCGACAACCGATTCTCCGCTCGACGCGCTGGCCGATCACAAGGCGATCCGCGAATCGAACTGGAAAGCGAGGATCCTGCCGACCTTCCGGCCCGATCCGGTTGTCGATCCTGAGTTTTCTGGATTCGTCGAAAATGTCTTAGAGTTCGGCCAGAAGACCGGGGAAGATACCTCGACATGGACGGGCTACCTGAACGCGTTGCGTGCGACGCGTATCCGCTTCCGAGAACTCGGCTGCACCGCAACCGACCACGGGCATCCCACTGCGCGAACCGCTAATCTTCCCACAGCAGAAGCTGCGGAACTTTTTCGGCATGTGATTGCCGGTAACGCCGATTTCCAGCAGCAGGAACTTTTCCGCGCCCAGATGCTGACGGAAATGGCGCGCATGAGCCTCGAAGATCGGCTGGTCATGCAGATTCACCCCGGCAGCGCGCGCAACCACAATCGCAAACTTTTCGAACGATACGGCCGCGATGTGGGTGCGGACATCCCGATGCCAACCAACTATGTGGACGCGCTTCGCCCGCTGCTCGATCAGTTCGGCAACGAGCGCGATCTGACGATCATTCTTTTCACGCTGGATGAGTCGACCTACAGCCGGGAACTGGCTCCGCTCGCCGGGCACTATCCGTGCCTTCGGCTGGGGCCGCCGTGGTGGTTTCACGACAGTCCGGAAGGAATGATGCGATTCCGCGAACGTGTGACGGAGACGGCGGGCTTCTACAATACCGTGGGGTTTAACGACGATACTCGTGCCTTCCTCTCTATTCCGGCGCGGCATGATGCGGCGCGACGCATGGATTGCGCCTTCCTCGCGAAGCTGGTCGCCGACCATCGGCTGGAGGAAGAAGAAGCTTTGGAAGTGGCGCACGACCTCGCCTACGGCTTGGTCAAAAAGGCATATCACCTGTAGGAGCTGCGGCATGGCGGATACAACCGTTTTCGACAGCAACGCGAAAAGCGGCTCATCTCCGGGATCATCTCCCGGCGTGCGGCTCGGGCGCGTGCGCTGGACCGTCTGCGCCATGTTGTTCGTCGCCACCTCGATCAATTACATGGACCGCCAGGTCATCGCCATTCTCAAGCCCACTCTAGAGCACAGCATCGGCATGACGGAGGTAGGCTACGGCTACATCGTGGACGCGTTTCAGATCGCCTACGCAATTGGCCTGCTGGCCGCCGGCCGGTTGATCGACAAGCTGGGCACGCGCATCGGCTATATGTTGGTGATGGCGGTCTGGAGCCTCTCCGCCATGGGCCACGCGCTGGCGAACACCGTGTTGGAGTTCGGCTTTGCGCGCTTCTTCCTCGGACTCGGCGAATCCGGCAACTTCCCCGCCGCGATCAAGACCGTGGCCGAGTGGTTTCCGCAGAATGAACGCTCGCTCGCTACAGGCATCTTCAACTCGGGAGCCAATGTTGGAGCCGTTCTGGCTCCGGCCATCGTTCCCTGGGTGACGCTGCGCTACGGCTGGCACGCCGCCTTTTTGACGACTGGCCTGTTTAGCCTGCTCTGGATTCTTTGGTGGTTTCGTAATTACCGCAGGCCCGCCGATCATCCCATGCTTACAGCCGGCGAACTGCGGCACATCTATCAGGAGGCAGCCGTAGAAATGGGCCCGTCTCCGTTCGTGCCCTGGCGTCGATTGCTAAGTTTCCGCCAGACTTGGGCATTTTCGGTCGCGAAGTTCCTCACTGATCCGATCTGGTATTTCTATCTGTTCTGGCTCCCGTCCTACTTTAGCGCCAAATTCAACTTGAATCTTTCGCATCTCGGACTGCCGCTGATCATCATCTATAACGTGTCGGCGATTGGCAGCATCGGCGGAGGCTGGTTGCCCTCGCCCTTCCGTCGCCTGGGATTGTCTTCCAATTACGCGCGGCTTGCGGCGATGCTGTTCTGCGCTTGCCTGGTCGTCCCGATCTATACGGCCAGTAGTGTCAAGTCGATGTGGACGGCGATTGCACTGATCAGCCTGGCTGCGGGTGCGCACCAGGGCTGGTCGGCCAATCTGTTCACAACATCTTCGGATATGTTTCCGCGCGGCGCGGTAGGCTCGGTGGTCGGTATCGGCGGCATGGCGGGATCCGCCGGCAGCGCGCTTTTTGCCTTCTTCGCCGGCCATATTCTGCAACTGACGCACAGCTACACGAGTCTCTTCGGCATCGCCGCCAGCGCTTACCTCTTGGCTCTGGTCGTCCTCTGGCTGCTCGCTCCCGGACTAAAGAAGGTGGAACTCGCCGCATGAGCCTCTACTGCGCCACGGGTAGCGTTGAAACCGATTTATCTCTACCCCAGTTGCATGATCTGCTGGTCGAAAGTCTCGCGAAGCTGGGAGAACGAAATCGCGTGCTCGTTGTGCCGCCGGATCAGAGCCGCGTGCATTCCCGCGCCGGCGACCTGACGCGCTTTGCGTGGGAGTATTTCGGCAACCGGCTTCAGGCGGTTCTGCCTGCGCTCGGCACGCATACGGCGATGGGTCCCGAAAAGATCGCGCGAATGTTCGGAGCTATGCCGCTAGAGCTTTTCCGCGTGCATAACTGGCGAACCGATGTTGAGACCCTTGGCGAGGTCCCGGCGGAGTTCATCCACCAGCAATCGGAAGGTAAACTGAACTACGCTTGGCCGGCACAGGTCAACCGGCTCATCACACGTGGAGGTTTCGATCTCATCCTCTCCATCGGCCAAGTCGTGCCCCATGAAGTTATAGGCATGGCCAATTACAACAAGAACATCCTTGTAGGCACGGGAGGCCGAGAGAGCATCAACCGCAGCCATTATTTAGGCGCGGTTTATGGGATGGAGCGCATTATGGGCCGCGCCGAGAATCCCGTGCGCAACGTTCTCAATTACGCGTCCGATCGTTTCCTGCGACATCTGCCCATTGTCTACGTGCTCACCGTTGTCGGACGCACCGATGGCGACCGGCTTGCCGTGCGCGGCCTTTTTATCGGCGACGATGTTGAGTGCTTTCACCGCGCCGCTGCGCTGAGCCTGAAAGTAAACTTCGAGACGTTGGACGCACCCATCCGCAAGGCTGTCGTTTATCTCGATCCGCACGAATTTCACAGCACCTGGCTGGGCAACAAGGCTGTCTACCGCACCCGCATGGCATTGGCGGACGGCGCCGAGCTGATCATTCTCGCGCCGGGAGTAAAAGAATTTGGCGAAGACAGAAATATCGATACGCTGATCCGCAAATATGGCTACCGCGGAACTCCCGCCACGCTCGAAGCCGTGAGTGCCAATTCGGATCTCCGTAGCGACCTGAGTGCTGCAGCTCATCTCATACACGGCTCCTCCGAAGGGCGCTTCACCATCAGGTGGTGCCCGGGTCATCTAAGCCAGGAAGAAGTTGAAGGCGTGGGCTTTGAGTATAGTGATTTGAACACCATGCTCACGCACTACGATCCGCAGAAGCTTCGCTACGGCTACAACCGTGTTAGCGGCGAAGAGGTCTTCTTTATTCCAAACCCTGGGCTGGGACTGTGGGCCTACCGCGGTAAATTGCGAAAGGAGTGAACGACCGATGGGTGGTGGGTTGAATATTCGCACGCATGCTCAGTTGGATTTTCTATCGTTGGGAGCGCTGGTGCATCGGCTCGATCCGGGGATCATCCCCTTTCGCAAAGCAACGGAGTGCAAGATTCACGTCAGCGGCGGCGAGTTCAATGTGGCTGCCAACCTCTCGGATTGTTTTGGCCTGAAGACGGGAATCGCCTCGGCCGTGTCCGACTATCCGATCGGCGACCTGATTGCCGAACGTGTCCGCGCGATGGGCGTAACGCCGTTCTATAAGCGCTTCAAACACGATGGCGTTACCGGTCCCAATATGGCCACCGTGTATAGCGACCGTGGGTTTGGTGTGCGCGCTCCGGTGGTCTTTTACAACCGGGCGAATGAGGCCGCTGCGCAACTCAAGCCGGGAGATTTCGACTGGAAGGCGATTTTCGCCGAGGGCGTACGCTGGGTGCATAGCGGAGGGATCTTTGCGGCGCTGTCGCCGACCACGGCGGAGCTGGCTGCGGAAATGATGAAGGAAGCCAAGGCCGCAGGTGCAATCACGTCGTTCGATCTCAATTTCCGCGAGAAACTGTGGAAGATTTCCGGTGGCAACGAGCACTCCGTGAAGATCATCGGCCGAATTGTGGAAAACGTCGATGTGCTGTTGGGCAACGAAGAGGACCTGCAGAAAGGGCTGGGCATCCCGGGGCCGGAAATCGCGGCCAAGTCGAAACTCGACCCCAGCGTCTTCTTCGGCATGATCGACAAAGTGGTGAAGAAGCATCCCCAAGTGAAAGTGGTGGCCACCACGCTGCGCCATGTGCACTCGACCAACCGCCATACTTGGAGCGCGGTTGCCTGGATCGACGGCAAGACTTTCACTGCACCCACGGCAGAGTTGGAGGTGCTGGATCGTGTGGGAGGCGGGGACGGCTTTGCGTCCGGCTTCATCTATGGCTTGTTGACCGGTGAACCGCCCGCGGAAGCCATCAACCTGGGATGGGCGCACGGCGCGTTGTTGACCACTTTCCCCGGCGACACAACCATGGCGACGGTGGATCAGGTGCGAGCCCTCGCCAAAGGCGGATCGGCGCGCATCGAGCGCTAGAGTTTCTGAGGATTGAGTTCCTGAAGACTGAGTTCAGTATCCTTGCCTGGCTGGGCGAAGCAGGTCTGATCGCAAGCGGAGTGCAGAAACAATAATACTAATAATACTAATGACGACCAATATCCTCAGCCTCGCAGGCAAAATCGCCGTCGTAATCGGAGGCACCTCCGGGATCGGACGCACCCTGAGCCTCGGCGTCGCCGACGCCGGAGCCGATGTAATCGCCTCGGCGCGCCGCCAGGAACAGGTCGAAGAAACAGCGGCCGAAATCGAACGGCGTGGACGCCAGACCCTGCGGATCCGCTCGGATGTGTGCAACCGGGCTTCGCTTGAACAATTACTGGCGGCTACACTCCAGCGCTTCGGCAAAGTGAACATCCTTATTAACTGCGCCGGAAAAATCAAGCGCACTCCCACGCTCACTATGCCAGAAGACGAATGGGCCGCTATCCTGGACACGAACCTCACAGGAACGTTGCGCGCGTGCCAGATCTTCGGCCGGCACATGCTGGAACGTGGTTACGGCCGCATCGTCAACATCGCGTCTCTCAACAGCTTCGTTGCGCTCAGCGAAGTCGCCGCATATGCTGCCAGCAAGGCAGGCGTTGTCTCACTCACGCGCTCGCTTGCCGTGGAGTGGTCAAAGAAGGGCGTTACGGTGAATGCCATCGCGCCCGGCGTTATACGCACCGGTCTGAATGCAGAACTGCTCGACAATACGCCGCGCGGCCAGGAGCTCCTCTTACGAACGCCGATGGGCCGCTTCGGCAGGACCGAAGAGCTCGTCGGAGCAGCAGTCTACCTCTCCTCCGATGCCGCATCTTTTGTTACCGGGCAGACTCTGGTCGTCGACGGAGGTTTTCTCTCCAGCGGAGTCAACCAGTAGCGACGCGAGGTGTCACAGACCGAGTTCGATCATGGCGCGGATGCGGGCTCGGCGAATTTGCTCTCCTCGATCGGCACGTTCTGTTGCATCTGCTCAATCTGAATAGTGAAAGCTCCACTGGGACGGGCGATGGTCCAGCGGAACGGGGTTTTCACACCGCCTTCCTCACGATAATCCGCGTAATCGATTTGTGCGGGATTGAGGCCGAGCGGCGTTTCCGCATAACGCAAGACGCGTACCAGCAGCCCCGACTGTTCATCAAAATAAAGCTGCGCTGGTGGAAGATTTTCCGTTATACCGGTCAGAACGTAAACTGGTCGGCCGTCGATTTGTCCTTGCTGTTCGACGCGCAACTCCTTGAAAATTTGCCGGAGGCTGGCGGAGAAGAACAGTTCCGCGTCCATGCTGGCAGCAGCCACTTCGGGGGGAGTCATAGCGTGCACGGGACGGCCGGGAGTGTTCAACCAGCCTTCTTTCCCGTTAGTCCCTGTAACGCTATCCCCACCGGGAAAATGTACCGTGGTCACTCGTTTAGCTGGCCCCTTGGCGAACACTTCTACGGCGAATTGTTTCGAGTCGACAGTTAATGTTCCCTTCTGAATGCGAGATGAAATTCTTGCCGCCGCCTCAACGCCGCCAATCGTCTGCAGAAACTTTCCAAGAATTTGATCGGCGCTCGGCAGGTTGGCAGTGTTCGGTTCCTCGTGTCCCGTCTTTTCTTCAGCAACGACTTTGTATTTTTCCTCGCTGATGACGGGCACATTCACCGGTTTGTGCGCGCCTCGGTGACAGGAGTAGCAGGTCACCTCCCGATGACCATCGAAGTTCTCCTGATTGATAGCAAGCATCATGCGTATCATCTTGCGCGCTTTCTGCTTGGTTTCCTTGTCATCTTTTTCAAACGCCTTTTCCAAATGACAGAAATCGCATTGCACTCCCAGGGAGGCCGTGATGAATTGCATGGCCGGAATGAGTTGGTCGGCTGGAACTCCCTTAAGTACCTGGATATTCTTGTAAACCTGCTCCGCAGCTTTGGGGGCTGCAGAACCGGCCGCTTCAATACCAGTAGAAGGTTGGGCGGACTGGGTCCACAGCCTGGCCGCACCAGGAACTAGAGCTGCCACGGCTATGCATGTGCCCAACAGCATTTTCTTCCCGTACATATTTTGTCCTCGATTATGGGCCTTCTGTTCCCGACAGGAACACGCCGCGAATGCAGCCGGGGAGCAAACCATCTTTCCCAAAGTAAAGATCGAACGATTCCGGGGAGCGACATCGCAAACTCTGGTGGACAATCTTTCGCCAGACCTCTAAGTTGCGCGAGTTTGCCCCTATGAGACGTGACGATAGCTCCCCGATATGCGAGTTATCGCAGAGTATACATGTTGAAATATCGAAGATACGATCGAAACTCCAATGCTGTAATCAATTGCTAGAATACCGGTTTTTTGGTAGTCTCTTTGGCGGTTCACTGCGAGATTCAAGCGCGGCGTGTGGGAGCCTGCGCGAGCGCTAACTACCATCACGAGAATGCGTCAGGCCTATGGCGTCCAGCATGTCTTTCGTTCGTGGTTTGTGTCTTGTCATTGCCTTCGCATGTCCTCTTGAGTTACTTCGAGCGCAGGTCCTCGCGGCCGCACCGCCGCTTGATAATCCTCAAACCGAGCAACGCATTACCAAATTGCTCGGCGACATGACGCTGGAAGAAAAAATCGGGCAGCTCGTGCATTTTGCCGATAGTTCGACCGGACCGGGTGCGCCACATCCGGATTATCGTGAACAGATTGCCCAGGGGAATGTCGGCTCGATCGAGAACATCACTGGCGCGGCGGAAACGAATGTGTTGCAGAAGCTTGCCATAGAGAAATCGCGCCTGCATATTCCCCTCGTCTTCGCATTGGACGTAATCCACGGATATCGCACAATATTTCCGGTACCGTTGGCGATGGCCTCAACTTGGGACCCATCGATAGTCGAACGAGCTTCGCGTATTGCTGCCAAGGAGGCGACTAGAGAGGGTATCCGCTGGACCTATTCACCCATGGTTGATATCGCACGCGATGCGCGATGGGGACGCATCGTGGAAGGGGCGGGCGAAGATCCCTACCTGGGATCTGTAATGGCTGCCGCTTATGTACGAGGATATCAAGGCACTCATCTGGACGATCCTCAATCGATGCTGGCTTGCGTTAAGCATTTCGTTGGCTATGGGGCCGCGCAAGGGGGGAAGGACTACAACTCCGTTGAGTTATCCGACCGCACTTTGCGTCAGGTGTATCTCCCGCCCTTCCACGCTGCAGTCGAAGCAGGTGCCGGATCGGTTATGAGTGCCTTTAATACAATCAACGGGGTGCCTGCCACATCGAACGCTTTCACCCTGACTCATGTACTGCGCGAGGAGTGGGGTTTCAAAGGGGTCGTGATTAGTGATTATGGAGCAATAAGGGAAACGATCGCCCATGGGACTGCATTGGATGGGAGAACAGCCGCGCTGAAGGCCCTTTCGGCGGGGGTCGATATAGACCTCGAAAGCAACTCATATTCCCGTTACTTATCGGACCTGGTGGGGTCTGGAGAGGTGCCGCAAGAGACCATTAATCAAGCTGTTCGCCGAGTTTTGCGGATCAAATTTGCGCTGGGACTGTTTGACCATCCATACTCTCCTGAACCGGCAGGCGGGGGAAAGTCGCAAAGCGACGCGGGAGACGTGGAATTTGCTCGCACGGTTGCCGAACGTTCCTTTGTACTCTTGAAAAACGCCAACTCGGGCGGGCAAACCACCCTCCCGCTGGATCCAAAAACCCGCAACATCGCGCTAATCGGCCCGCTTGCGGATAGCGCCGCCGACATGTTGGGTTCCTGGCGTGCGCGGGGCGATGCGGCGGATGTCGTGACGTTGCGAGCGGCGCTGACCTCTCGCATGCTACAGGCGGGCGGGCGGGTGCTCTACGCAGCTGGCACGAAAATCTTGACTAACGACGACACTGGTTTTGCCGAAGCAGTTGCCGCGGCGAAACAGGCGGATATCGTCCTCATGGCACTTGGAGAAGACTCCCTATGGATGACTGGGGAGGCGGCTTCCCGCGCCCATCTCGGATTTCCGGGAAACCAGCAGCAGCTTTTGGAGGCAGTCGCCGCCGTCGGTAAACCGATCGTCTTGATCGTCTTCAGCGGCCGGCCACTCACCCTCAACTGGGCCGCGAATCACGTTCCAGCAATTTTGCAGGCTTGGTTTCCAGGAGTTCAAGCGGGCCCCGCACTGGTGCGAGTGCTGTTCGGCGATGTCAATCCTAGCGGCAAGCTCACGGTTTCAATGCCTCGTGCCGTGGGCCAAGAACCACTCTACTACGACGCTTTAAATACCGGGCGCCCGGCCGGCGGTGTTGACCTCACTCATCCGCCGGCCGACAACCACGAGAAATATCATGCGCGCTATGTCGATGAACAGAATACTCCGCTGTTTCCGTTTGGCTACGGACTCACCTACACCACGTTTTCTTACTCTCCTTTACAGTTGAGCACAACCCAGTTGAGCGCGGATGCGCTGAACCACGAGGCGGAGGCGATGCATGTGTCTACGACCGTAAAAGATTCCGGACCGCGCGCCGGTGATGAAGTTGTGGAGCTTTACCTGCGCATTCGGGGAACCAGCATAGCTCTTCCGGTAAGAGAGCTGGAAGGATTCCGGAGAATTACGTTGGCGCCGGGAGAATCACAGCGGGTCGACTTCACCATAGGCCGGAATGAACTCGCGTTCTGGAACATTAATATGCAGGACCTGGTGGAACCGGGGAACGCCACTGTGTGGATCGGCCCCAACTCTGCAGAGGGCCCGAGTGCGGAGTTCGTTATTGCTAAATAAATAGTGTTCCCAACTCGTGTGCCGTTCAGGGGATATCTCAAGCGCAACTTCATTATGCCTGCGTTCGGAATTAAAGGGATGTTCGCTTCTCGAGACCAAATTAACGCCGATTTTGTTAGGGATGGCAAATGAGATATCGCAAGTTTGGCCGTACTGGAATCGAAATCAGTGACATCGCACCCGGACTTTGGGGCATGGGTGGATGGAGTGGTTCGGACGACAAGCAATCGCTCGAAGCACTGCAACTCTCCGTCGATCTCGGCTGCAACTTTTTTGATACCGCCTGGGCCTATGGCGAAGGCAAAAGCGACGGACTTCTTGGACAGACGATTGCCAAGAACAAGGGCAAGCAGCTTTATGCAGCGTCAAAAATTCCACCGAAAAATGAACGCTGGCCGGCGCAGCCCAGCTACGAATACGACGATGTCTTTCCGCCCAACCATGTTTTCAAATACGCCGATCTGATCCGTAAACAGCTCGCAACCGATTCCATCGGGCTTCTTCAGTTCCACGTCTGGACGGACGAATGGGCCGACGAACCTGATTTCCGCAAGACGGTGGAGAAACTCAAACGTGATGGCACCATCCGCGATTTCGGGCTGAGCTTGAATCGCTGGGAACCGGAGAACGGAATCAAGGCCATTCGCACCGGATTAGTCGACGCGGTGCAGGTAATCTACAGCATCTTCGATCAGTCACCCGAAGACGAACTATTTCCCGCCTGCCAGGAGCTGAACATCGGAGTCATCGCCAGGGTTGCGCTCGATGAAGGCAGCCTCGGTGGAAAAATGACAAAAGACACAAAATTCCCCTCCACTGACTGGCGGTCGCGCTACTTCAATCCCGAGAATCTCGCCAACACTATGGAACGTGTAGACAAACTCAAACAGATTTTGCCGCCGGGAATGTCCCTTCCAGAGATGGCACTGCGCTTTGTGCTCTCTCATCCTGCGGTCAGTACCACCGTGGTCGGGATGAGGAAATCGCAACACGTCCGCGAAAATACTGCGCTGAGCGATTTGGGCGCACTCTCGCCGGCTCTGCTGGCGGAGTTGAAGCGGCACCGCTGGGACCGCAAGCCGGCCCCCTGGTCCGATTGATTAGTGTCCGATTGATTAGTGGCGCTCTGGGCCAGCAGTAAAGAAAAGAATCGAGAAATCCGATGCTCACACGACGAAGATTTCTTGCCAGCGCCGCCTGCACCGTAGCTGCAGCACGTCTTCACGCGCAGGGCCAAAGCAAGGTTCGGGTTGCCCTCAGCATCCCCAGGGATGCGACTGGTCCGCATATGCCGATCGATTTTGTCGGCCTATCTTATGAAGTGCAGCAACTCGCAGATCCGAGTTTTTTTTCGGCGCAGAACAGCGGATTGATTCGCGAGTTCAAAACGCTTTCGTCAACTGGCGTTCTGCGCCTTGGCGGCAACACCAGCGAGTTTGCTTTCTGGAAACCTAAGCCTGACTCTCCCGAACCGGAGCATCCTCAAGTGCGTGAGGTCGAGGGCGAGCCGAAAGCGCATTACTATGCGGTGACGCCCGAGGCAGTGAGGAACCTGGCGGATTTCCTCCAGGCCACTGGTTGGAACTGCATCTATGGCATCGGAATGGGCACAAATACACCGGCACGCGCCGCCGAGGAAGCGGTCTTTGTAGCCGAGACGCTGGGCGACCGCCTCGAGTATTTCCAGGTCGGAAACGAGGTGGATCTATTTGATCGGCACCTGCGCGATCCGAAGACATGGTCGGCCAAGACATACCTGCAAGAATGGCTCGCGCTGGCGCGCGCTATCGCAGCTGCGGTGCCGACAGCAAAGTTCGGCATGCCCGATGTTGTCGGCGGGGTGTCATGGCTGACCGAGATTGCGGATCTTTGGCCTTCCATACAGGGGCCTTCCATACAGGCCCCGCCCCGCGTAACCACCCTCACTCATCATTATTACTTTGGCGGCCCGGCGACGAACCCCGAGGTCAACATTCCGAACCTGCTGAAACCGGCAACGATGCAAAAGGTACAGAACACGGCGAATATCGCATCGGCCGCAGCCAGCAAGATGGGTGCGCGCGTACGCATGACCGAAGGCAACACTTGCTATCGCGGAGGCAAGCCCGGTGTCTCCGACGTATTTGCCGCTGCGCTTTGGTCCGCCGACTATTCGCTGCTGTTGGCCAGTAATAACTATTCCGGCGTCAATCTGCACGGTGGTACTGGCAAATCTGTGGCCAATTCCGTTGGCGGATCTCTTCCCGGCGACGCGCTTCTCGAAGCCAAGGGCGAAACTCCCGAACAGATTGCCGCGCATCCGCATCCTTTCTATACACCGATTGCGACATTTGGCTCGGACTATGCGTTGGAGCCAGTCGCGTATGGGCTCAAGTTTGCGGGCTCATTCAGCGGCGGAACACTGTTAAAGTCCGAGTTAAAGACCGACTTCTCGACGAAGCTGCAGGATGCGGGAGTCAATGCAACGACGTATGCCGCGAAACTGCCTGGCGGCCACACTTCCGTGATCATTCTGAACAAGGACGCGGCAGCAGACCTTGAGGTGGAACTCGACTTTGGTCGCGACGCGAGTGGAGTGGTGCAAACCGAGACATTACACGCACCGGCACTAGACAGCCGCGAAGCGCACATCACAACCTCAACGAAGAACGAATCGCTCACGCAGGGCAAGTTCTCCGTTATTGTTCCCCATGCGACGGGACTGCGCGTGACAGTGGGTTGAGTCGTTTCGGTCGGGATTGGCGGTGCTGTGACTCGCGCTTCTCGCGTTCTTAGTAAGAATCTTATTCCGGCCATGTACAGTCAATACTATTTGCTTCGTTTGACTGGAGGACCGCTTCGAATACTTCGCGTCACTCGGTGATGTCGAGATTTATCACCCACGAGCACAGCTAGGCAGCGCTTCTCCGGAAATTTAGGGGCTCTTGCCTTGGAGCTGAAAGTTGTCCTCGCGTGAGCACCACTAAGACCGCTCCGACCAAGAAAAAACCGAGCGCGATGAACGATTCTGGAGACGGATACTCGCGCATTTGCGTTCCCGCTGTAAAACGGTCACCGAACATCGCGGAGGTATTAAATGCCGAGTGCATAAGAATAGCGACCACGACTGACTTCCCCGAAGCATTGAACCCGAATGCCATTACTACCGAAAGGCCAGTCACTATGGACAGAAAAATCATCGGCGTCGCCGTGGTCCATCCGGGGATGAGAAACAGTGGCCAGTGCCATGCGGACCACATGACCGCCACAACGATTGCGGCGATCCATGGAGGTAACGACTCCTGCAACCTCGCCTGAAGAAATCCTCTCCAACCAAATTCCTCACCTAATGGCCCACCAGGAAGACTATAGCTGTAGATCACCGCACACAACTCTGGGACTACGCCGAAGTGCCAGTGCCATGAATCGGGAGCACCTTTTGCGCGAAGGACAGGGGATACGATTAAGAAACAAAACACGACCAGCATTGGCCCTAGTAACAACCACAGAAGGCGCAGTTTTGATCGAGGAAACAGTCGTACTGCTTGCCAGGTTCCGTACTGAAGTCGATGACTTACAAAGCATCCAAAAAGCGGCCCCAGCGTGCCTAAGGGGAGGAGAACTGCAGGCGACGGTTTAACTGATAACCAATGTAGTCCGTCCGCTCCTAGAATCAGCGGAGTCCAGAATGCCCAGGTTACTCCGCACGCTATCGAGTAGTAGACACCGACGTATTTCCATGGAATTCTGCTGTGCATTAGCGAGTCATTCCACATGGAATCGCCTCCGATGGTATCTTCGTTAGCGAGTGTTTGTTAGAAGGCGTTATTGCTCCCTGACCACGAAGTAAGGCCGCCAGTCGGCAACTGCAGAAGTTCGCAGGTGAGGTGACCCCGTCGAAAAGCTTCCATTTCATTCGTGGACCGGCTTGAAGTCGAAATAAGCCAGATTCATGTTCCCGTTCGTCACTATGTGTACGGTGAACACATTTTTCCCTTTGCTCAGAGGGACTTTGAAAAGTTGCGCAGCCAGATTCCAATGGTGCCATTGACGCCAGGCAAGCGGGTCTGCGGGATCATTTGTCGTGGCGATCTCGAGAGGTCCGGTTGCGTCCTTGCCATTCACGTCGAGTGATATTGTGCCGCCGCGATTCGATGTGTAAAGGAAATCGGCTGCGTATGTTCCCGACTGTGCCACATCTACCGTAATGTTGAACCACTCTCCGGGCTCGGTCCAGCCAACATAGAGCAGGTCTGCAGGAGGAACGACCTTGTCGAAAGGGTTGTCGTCAACCGGATCCGGCTTCCGGTTGAATTTCGTGTAGGAAGTATCCACTCCCTCATGGATACGAAATTCATTGAGATAGGTGCCGTTAGCCGGATTCAACTCTCCGCTGCCGTGATTCTTTGCATCGGTGTCGTGATACGCGACTCCCTCGCCGCCCAGGTCATAGTAGGCGCACAAGACCTTGCCCGGTATTTTTTGTGGACCGCCACTATAGCGGCTGTCGTGATAAGGCAAGCCTTTATACTGGCTCAAAAATGATTGGGAAAATGCGGTTGCCGGTAGCAACGATGCCGCTACGAAGCATAAGGAAAAGACTCTTCGGCTCATCCTGCCTCCCTGAGTACCGATAACCCATCTGCAGTTCCGCAACTCCACCAATCAGCGGCGGTGAGCGGATCGAATATGTTCTAAACTTCAGACTTGGAAAAGTTCGATCCCGTGCGCTTTTCCGAGATTGCGCGAGTACTTCTTGTCTGTCCCATTGTTCCAATGTTCGTGTACGCCAAGGCTGCGGCATCGGACACCGTCGCGTTCAGGATCATAGAGAGTCTTCGAAGGTGGATTATTCGCCAGGGCGGATTCGCGCAGGTAGTTATCGGCATTCGCGATATCCGGAAGATCGGGCCATTCCGAAGTGAGAAAATCGAAGCCGACGGAATCGATCGCTACGCCGTCAAGCGACATAAAAATGCTGTTCGGCCAAGCATCGTTGAATGGCGCCATCTTCCACTTGCGATGAGGCGGACCATCCACGTTGTCGTTTCCATAGAGCCCATCAATAATAAAAAGGATGGTTTTCTCGCCGAGGTCTTTATGACCCAGATAATCTGTGAACGCGGAATAACTCGCCGAACCATCGCTGTTGTGTTGGAAACCGTCGTGCGCGTTCTTGCGCCAGTCGGTGTTGATACTCGTAGCGCCGAACAGATTCTTCGCGCAAAGTGTCACCCCTGTACTCACATGCGCTCTCAACACGGCAGCATCTATTAAGTAGGCAGCCTCAACCACGGTGGTATCGAGTCCCGTGGCGTTATGGGTTTCAACTGAGAAAGGAATCGCGTTGGGTTTGAACTCGGCCTTTGCGCGTCCATCCCCTCCGATGTGGTCCACAAACGCCACGCCGGGAAATTCATGGTGAATCTTGTCGTAGAGATTGCCCGGGATCCACCGGCTGGAATCGAAGATGGTGATCGATGATTTCGGCACTCGCCCCGGGCCGGTCAACTGTCCGACGAGCGAAAGGATCAAATGGGGCGAGGAGTTCAGGCGTTCGATTGTGCCATGGTCCGTTGTGTTGTTCAGGTTCGCCTTGATCGCAATCTTCTCCCCAGTTTTGTATCCGGCTTTGCCGCGACCATGAGTGCGATTGAAGTATTGAAAGATGGAGTTCCATGCCTCGGCGTCGCTTTTTTGGTTTGTAAGACCGCAAATGGACCGGGAAACCATGCGGTCAATTACAGACTGGTCATTGTGGGCATCGGTCCACCACGAACCTGTGCCATCCCAGGTCACAGCCGCCGGATCGTGCGCCCAAGTGACTCGGCCGGGAATGACGCCGCGGGGAACGCCTAATGGGGAAAGCGGCTTGAACAAAGCGGGGGGCAGGTAGGCGGCTGCTGCAAGGGACAGGGCAAATTGTCGGCGCGTCATTTCCATTTTGACTTGCTCCTCTACACACGATTGACTGGGTCGGATAGAGAACAATATACTCGCATCGATCCGATCAGGTCCCGAAGAAAATCGGTATTCTATTTCGGATGACCTATTCCGGACGAGCTGGAGCGATAGCCATGAAAACGAAAGACACACCGCAGGATGGCGGTAACCAGAACCGCCGGGGTTTCCTTAAGACAGGGGCAGCATCGATAGCAGCTGGTCTGTCTGCAGGAGTAATCGCCGCCTCTGCATCTGGCGAAGCGACGTCAACGGAAAACAGTCCAGTTGCGGCAAAGGCCGTCACCATCCAAGACATGATGCCGACGCGTAATCTGGGTAAGACAGGATTTCGGGTCGGGATTTTTGGTCTTGGCGGCCAGGGAGCGTTGGAGAAGGCCGGTAACGAAAGCTTGGCCCTGCAGATGATCCAACGCGCGCTCGACTTAGGAGTGAATTATTTCGATACCTCCGCCATTTACGGCGGACCTGACAGGTGGAGTGAACACTATCTTGGAAAGGGTCTCAAGGGCAGCCGGGACCACATTTTTATCGCAACCAAGACCAAAGAGCGAACCCGCGACGCCGCGCTTAAAAATCTCGACGTGTCTCTCAAGCTGCTCGATACCGATCACATTGACTCATGGCAACTGCACGATGTTGGAATTCAGGAGGACATCGACCAGATTTTTGGAAAAGGTGGTGCGATCGAAGCCCTGGTTCAAGCGCGCGATCAGAAAATGGTGCGCCATCTGGGCGTCACCGGACGCTTCCGTCCCGAAGCGCTGATCGAATGCATCAACCGGTTTCCCTTTGACACCGTTCTGATGGGTGTCAATGCGGCCGACAAATACTATTACAGTTTTGAAAAAGATCTCCTTCCGCTGGCCGTCGAGAAACAGATGGGGATTATCGGAATGAAGGTGATGGCACGCGGCCGCATTCTTTCCAGTTGGACGCCGCCGCCCGTGGAACAACAAAAACATTCATGGGAAGGCCGAGGCGCAATCACTACAATTCCGGGTACGCTGACGAAACAGGAAACCTTCTTCTACACTCTGTCATTACCCATCAGCACGGCAATAATCGGATGCGACTCCGTCGAGCAGGTTGAGGAATGCGTCGAGCTCGCCCGCTCCTTCACCCCACTAAGTCAGACTCAGATGGCTGCGCTGGAGACAAAAGTAGAACCTGTTGCCAAGCAGGCCCTATTCTTCCGGCTCATGCCCCGCTGAGGATTCGGGCGGCACGCCGATCACGCGCTTACCGCCCGCCGAAGATTGCAAAACGGCACTCGGCATACCTCGTGAACGAGCATAATCAAGGGCCGCCCGATCGCGCAGTCCTTATCAATTGGTACGCCGTCGTGGTGTTCATGGATACCGTTCTGATGCGGCCCCTTTCGTCGTACCATTTCCCGGAGGAGAATGTCACGATGCCCACAAATTCGAACCATTGTGTATGCCGTAGCCTCCTCATAGTTGCGCTCCTGTTGACAAGTGTCTCCGCTTTTGCGCAGTTCGTTGCCAACGATGCCGCGGCGGTGGACAAACGTGTCAATGAATTAGTGGGCGCAATGACCCTTGACGAGAAGATCGATCTCCTCGGCGGTGATACTCCGTTTCGCACTCACCCTGTGCCACGCCTCCATATTCCTTTCTTCCAGATGGCCGACGGTCCAGTAGGAGCTCATATTCCAGCTCCGACCATTGCTTACGCGGCTGGCATCGGATTGGCGGCTTCGTGGGACAAAGCGCTCGCGCTCCGCGTGGGCGAAGAACTGGGACGCGATTGCCGCTCCCGTGGGGCGGTGTTCCTGCTGGGTCCGGGTGTCAACATCTACCGCGCCCCCATGAACGGGCGTAACTTTGAATATTTCGGTGAAGATCCATTCCTTGCCAGCCAGATCGCCGTCGCATACATCCAGGGCGTGCAGAAGGAAGGCGTCTCCGCCACCGTCAAGCATTATCTCGGCAATAATTCCGAGTATTTACGGCACGATACCGATTCCGTCATCGACGAGCGGGCGCTACGGGAAATCTACATGCCGGTGTTCGAAGCTGCCGTCAAGGTAGGCAAAGTTGGCGCGATCATGGACTCCTACAATCTCACCAACGGCGAACACATGACGCAGAATCGCCGACTTAACGTTGAAGTGGCAAAAGAGCAGTGGCACTTTCCCGGCATCATCATGTCCGATTGGGTCGCGACTTACGACGCTACTGCGGCCGTAAACGGGGGCCTCGACCTCGAGATGCCGTTCGGCGTTCATTACAACCAGGATGTCCTGATTCCGCTGCTCAAGGCCGGAACCATCACGCAAGCAGAGCTCGATGACAAGGTGCGCCGGATCCTGCGCGTGGCCGTTGACTTCGGTTGGCTCGATCACCCGGCACTCGACACAAGCATACCGCGCTACAACCTGCGCGGTCGGGAGGCCTCGCTGCAAGCTGCGTTGGAGGGCGCGGTGCTTCTGCAAAATGACCAAAACGCCCTACCGCTCGATCGAACAAAGATTAAAACGATCGCTGTGATCGGACCCACCGCAACTCAGACAATCACTACGGGTGGGGGTAGTGGCGAAGTCGTGAGCTTCGCCACGACGAATTTGCTCGCCGGCATCAGCAACTATTTGGGCGACGGATCTAATTCCACTGTGCTCTACGCACGCGGCATTCGCAGCATCAACGAAATGTCCCGACTCACACAATTCACTACCGATGCCCAAGGCTCGACCCCCGGTGTGACACACACCACGTTTGCCAATGCTGATCTGCAGGGCGGGGAGACTGGCACAAGCGTCGAGCGACTGATGCTGCTCCTCGGCTCCACTCGCCGCGAGCCAGAAGAGCAGGAACTGAACGCGCTCACGTCGCATAGGAATTCCAACCCCTACCAGCGACCGACGACGAGTGGCCGGTGGACCGGCTACTACTGGGCAGATGCCGCGGGCAAATTCGCAGTGTTCGTGCAGACTGACGGAAGGTATCGGCTGCTAGTCGACGATGCGACCGTCTTTGACAGTTCTGTCGTACCCAAGGCGATTCTCAACCAAACGACCCTGGAGCTCTCCAAAGGGCCGCAGAAGGTCGTGCTGGAACAACTCGCAACACAGTCGGCTTCCGTTTCGGGGATGCGTGTCGGTATCGTGCCGCTCAGTACCATCGTCGAGGACGACGCTCTCGAAATGGCGTCTCACGCCGACGCGGTGGTGCTGGCGGTCGGATTCAACGCATTGTCCGAGTCCGAAGGTGGAGACCGGAGCTTTGAGCTGCCAGTCGGGCAGGAGCAACTCATCGAACAAGTCGCTGCAATCGGAAAGAAAACCATCGTGGTCATCACTTCAGGTGGTAGCGTTGATGTCTCACACTGGAAAGATAAAGTTCAGGGCATCCTCGCCACGTGGTATGCGGGCGAAGAGGGCGGCACTGCCGCGGCCCGGCTGCTCTTCGGAGAGACGAATCCGTCCGGCCATCTGCCCATCAGCTGGGAGAAGAACGTTGCCGACAACCCCAGCTTCGCCAGCTACTATCCCGATCCGGGAACCGACAAGATCGTCTACCGGGAAGGCATCTTTATGGGCTATCGCGGTTATGAGCACACTCATGTCGAGCCGCTCTTTCCGTTTGGATTTGGACTCTCTTACACGACGTTTTCGTTCACCCACCTCAAAGCTACTCCGACAGGCGAGGGCCGCTTCTCCATCAGCTTCGACGTGACGAATGCTGGCAAACGCGCCGGAGCTACCGTCGCCCAGCTCTATGTAAGCGAAGCATCGCCAACTGTGCCCCGGCCGGCGAAGGAATTGAAACAATTCGAACGCGTCATGCTGCAACCAGGAGAGATCAAGCATGTCGTTGTCGACCTCGATCCGCGCAGCTTTAGTTTCTATGATGTGGGCGCGGCAGCGTGGCATGCCGACGCAGGCACCTACAACGTGTTGCTGGGCGGCTCGTCGGCCGACGTTCAGCAGAAGATTGCTCTCCAAATGCCGAAGCCCATTATTACGTCGGTGAGCGAGTAGGCGAAGGTGACGATTATGGGAGCGCGCTCCGTTCCTCGGCGGCGTTGGGGCATGGCCTGCCTGTTGGGATTTGGCGTGTTGGTGAACTACTTCGACCGGGTGAATCTCTCGGTCTCCCAAGAAGCGCTCCACAATGCATTCGGAATCTCTAGCGTGGCATTTGGCTACTTGCTGAGCGCCTATAGTTGGACCTACGCGGTCTTTCAGCTTCCCTCAGGCCTCATCCTGGACCGGGTTGGAGTTAAGCTAGTGGGCCGGATCGCAGCGCTCTTGTGGAGCGCGGCCTCATTTGCGGCGGCGATTTCGACGGGACTAACGAGCTTTCTGGGGGCGCGTCTTCTGCTCGGAGTGGGCGAGGCTCCCACGTTTCCGGCGAATGCGAAAGCCATCGGGTACTGGTTCCCGACGAAAGAGCGGAGCTTGGCGACGGCGATCTTTGACTCCGCCGCAAAGTTCGCCTCTGCCATTGGCGTCCCTGCTCTTGGGTTCCTGTTGTTGCGGTTTGGATGGCGATGGAGTTTCGCAGCGACGGGATTCCTCAGTTTGTTTTATTTTGTTCTCTTTTATTCGTTCTACCGGAATCCAAGCGAAGACAAATCGCTGTGCGAGGCGGAGCGCGATTTCATCCGCCATGGTGGAGCCCAGCCTGAGGACCGCGTCAGGGCCGCGAAGGGCGTACCTCTTGGATACTTGTTGCGCCAGCGAAAGGTTTGGGGGCTCGTGCTCGGCTTTGCCTCCTACAACTACACTTTCTATCTCTTGTTGACGTGGCTGCCTTCGTATTTCTCGTCAACGCATCACATCGATTTGCTGAACTCCGCTTTGTACACCAGCGTGCCGTGGCTCCTTGCAACCTTCACCGACCTTCTCATGGGTGGCTGGCTGGTGGACAAATTGATCCAGCGAGGTCGTGATGAATCATTCGTCCGGCAGGCTGTCCTCATCGGAGGCACTATGCTCGGTCTTGCAGTGCTAGGAGCAGCGTATGCGCAGACCGCCACGATCGCCCTCGTTTGGATCAGTCTGGCAATTGGGGGATTGTCCGCAACCGCGCCTGTGGCTTGGTCTCTACCTTCGTTGGTTGCACCGCGAGAAAGCGTGGGAACCTTAGGGGGAATCTTGAATTTCAGCAGTCAACTCTCGGCCGTTGCCGCACCGATCGTAACCGGTTATGTCTTTCAAGCCTCGCACTCCTTCTTTTGGGCCTTCGGCGCAGCCGCCGCGTTTCTGATCGTCGGCATCGCTGGTTATGGATTCTTGCTGGGCCGAATCGAGACAATCCCCGAGCCGTCGTAACTCTCGTCCTCGTATTCCATTTTTGGTTTCACTGTGGCAACTCAGTTGCCACTCATTTTGTAGGGCTTGGCGCCAGGAACGGAGAGCAGCAAGGCTTCACCGAGGGCTGAAACTCCATCAGTTCCGTCCGAATTCCGTCGGGGTCGTACAGGTTGAATTGCCACTTGCCGTCGCGCCCTATTTGCGGCGGCGAGTGCTTGGCCGTAAGCCTGTCACCTTCGTGGAGCAGAGTTACCGCTTTCTCCATATTCTGGACACCCAGCGCGAAGTGATCGAGCACGCCCAGCGTGTCCTGCGACATCGCGGGTGGAATCCCAGTTTTCTCCGGTCCCTTAACCATCATATATTCGACCCAGTCACTGCCCTCCGGCGCCTGCTGAGAAATCCAGTCCGTTTCGTCATCTTTCATGCCGCCGTGCCAATAAGGCCGGAAGCCCAGCAGAGTGCGGTAGAACCCGTCTTCAACCGAAGCATCGTGAACCAGGTAGCCGATGTGAATGATGTGGTTGCTGAGTGGATTCGTCGGCACATAAATCGGATGTGTCGACGGCTCGACGAACTCGATTCGGTTTCCTTCGGGATCCTTCACCTCGAAGTACTGACTTCCATCGCTGGCCTCGGTCACCCTCGCAGGCACAGCCACACCGCGAGATTCAAGGTATCTCCGCATGCTCTCCGCGTTTGCCGTATTGAATCCGGCATGGTCGAAACGATTGACTGAGACAGGCCCTCCGGGCAGAGGCAGCACTTCGACGAACTGTACTGCGTTGAAGTAGTAACGAACCCCGGCGGGATTCTGCGGGTCTGTGCCCTTCATCGCGCCCAGGTCGTGCACATAAAAGCGCTCGGCCTTTGCTGGATCTGAAGTGTAGATGCTCAGGTGAGAGATACCGGTGATCTTCGGCCGCTCCTGCCCCAAGGCGCACATCGCCAAGATCAGACTCATCGCTGCCAGACGCATGGCCCCTCGTCCTCCCACTCGCACCGTCATTTTCATTGCTCGCTTCTTATTCGTTAAAGCGGCCAGTCTGTTCGCGCGTCGTCCACCTGCAACACTTTATGAGGGTGCAACGGAGAAGTCGACGGGAGAAGGCTAGTTTCGACATCACCCATCCAGGACTTCTTGAAACACTACCTGTAACGGGGATTTTGCAACAGTCATCATCTCGGACGACAACATCTTACGCTATGTTTGCCGACCCGAAAATGAATGCTAGTGTCGGGTACTGTTACAGTTCAAACTGTAACAGTACCTAGTGTCGGAGTGCACGGACTAGTGCGCCCCAAAAGTACTGCACACTTGATCACCAGTTGAGATAATTCCTTGACGAGTGGCCGCGTTCTGCTTCCAACGAGGTCAAAGCCCTGTGTCACCCGCCGGTGTTTTCGATTACCCTCGTACCCTACCCATTACTTTTATGCGTTTCCGGGCATTATCTTCATTGTTAACATCGCCGCATGAGCACTCCGTCTGCGAACACAGCGGTTTTCAAGATTCGTTTGTTTCTCACGATTGTGGGATTAGTCGGATTTCTTGCCTTGGCTGATCCATTCTCCGCACGCGTATGCGGAGCGGCGCCGACGGCCGCGCCAAGAGTGACTTCGATTACTCAGGTGACGCACGACGGATTTCGCAAGACGAATTTGTTGGCGGATGACTCTGAGCTTTTCGTGACCGAATTGCCGGCGGCGAACCGTGTGATTGCGAAAGTATCGCTCCCTGACTCGGGGCGATCGCTGGTGGCCAGTCCATTCTCAAACCTGCAGGCTCTGGACCTGTCGCCGGATCGCAGCCGGCTGCTGGTTGCGCCCGTTCGGACCGGATCAAGCGACGATGAATTCTGGACGTTGCCGGTCGGGACCGGCTCTCCGCAGCGAATCGGCGATCTCGCGGGACGCGACGCATCCTGGTCAGCGGACGGCCAGCATCTGGTATTCAGCCAAGGCGCAGTGCTCTATGTAGCCGGCGCGGCTGGCACGCAGAAGCACGAGCTGTATACGGCGAAGGGATCGATATTTGCGCCGCACTTTTCGCCCGACGGTCAACGGATCCGCTTCACGGTCAGCGACGCGGCTCAGAACACGACCTCGATCTGGGAGGTCGGCCAAGATGGCTCCAACCCGCACGCTCTGCTGGGGGCCTGGCAGTACGCGTCGAGCGCATGCTGCGGCAACTGGACGGCCGACGGCCGGTACTACATTTTCCAGGCATCGCTCACGTTGCCGAACACGAGCACAAACCTGAGCGCGCTGTGGGCATTGCCCAACTCCGCACCGGACACGAATGACGACGGGTTGGGGATCGTTCGCCTGACCAACGGCTCC
>DATHQD010000014.1:0-164185 GCA_035483045.1 Terriglobales bacterium | reverse complement strand
AGGCTTCTTCCAATTCGTCCGCTGAGGTGGAAACCATGCGCGGCGGACGCTTTCCGTTTCCATCGCCATCCCGTGACGCGGGAACTCCTGGACCTAGCCCGTGCTCCGGCGGGCCTTGTTGCGGCGGGGAACTGAGCGAAGCCTCGACTGGCCGCTCCAGAATCTGCATCAGGTAGAGATAGCGGACCGTGTCTTCCTGGAAGCGCTGCATCATGGCTTCGAACATCTCAAACGATTCGCGCTTGTATTCGACCAAGGGATCGTGCTGGCCATAACCGCGCAGACCGATTCCCTCTTTCAGATGGTCCATGCCCAGCAGATGATCTTTCCACTGCTGGTCGAGGACGCTGAGCATGATCATGCGCTCGTGATGGCGCATGGCATCGGGGCCTATCAGCGCTTCTTTCGCGTCGTACCGTTCTTTGAGCTTTGCGAAAATCGCGTCGCCAAGTTCTTCACGGTTTAACGACTCAGCCTTAACTCCTTCGGCGAGAATGTCGACACCGAAGTGCGTGAATACCGCATCTTTCAGACCTTTGATGTTCCAGTCGTCGGCGTGGGCCTTGGGCGGGCAACACTCTTCCAGAAGCCGGCCTAGAATTCCTGAAACATAATCTTCCAGGATCAGGTCTTTCTGGTCCATGCCTTCGAGCAAGCGGCGGCGCAGGCCATAGACGGCCTCGCGCTGCTTGTTCATGACGTCGTCGTACTCGAGCAAATGTTTGCGTGACTCGAAGTGCTGGCCTTCGACTGCCTTCTGCGCGGTCTCAATGCGGCGCGTAATCAACTTCGACTCGATGGGCACGCCTTCTTCCATGCCGAGGCGCTGCAGCAGCGTGGAGACCCATTCTTTGGCGAAGATGCGCATCAGGTCGTCCTCGAGTGCCAGATAAAAGCGGGAAGAACCGGGATCACCCTGGCGACCGGCGCGCCCGCGCAGCTGGTTATCGATGCGGCGGGACTCGTGGCGCTCGGTGCCGAGGATGTGCAGGCCGCCGGCGGCGATCACGTCGTCGTGCTCTTTATCGGTCTGGGCTTTGTAACGGGCGTAGGTTTCGCTCCAGGCCACAGTCGGAACCGTGTATTCGTTGCCGGCGTAATAGAAAACTGAAATCTCGCTGTCTTCCTGCGGGCCCTCGATTTTGCCCTGGGCCACACGCAGCTGCTGCGCGATTCCCTTCTTGACCAGCTCCTGCTTGGCCATGAATTCAGGATTGCCGCCGAGCAGAATGTCGGTGCCGCGGCCCGCCATGTTAGTCGCGATCGTGACCATGCCTTTGCGTCCGGCCTGCGCCACAATTTCGGCTTCGCGCTCGTGATATTTCGCGTTCAAAACGACGTGCTTGATTCCCTTCTTCTTCAGCAACTCCGAAATATGCTCCGATTTTTCAATCGAGGTTGTACCGACCAGTACCGGCTGATCGCTCTCGTGCAGCCGCTGAATCTCATCCGCCGCCGCGAAATATTTTTCCTTTTCCGTGCGGTAGACAATGTCGGGATTCTCTTTGCGCAACAGCACCCGGTTGGTGGGAATAACCACAACCTCAAGCCGGTAAATCTTGTCGAACTCCGGCGCTTCAGTTTCCGCCGTGCCTGTCATCCCACCGAGCTTTTTATACATGCGAAAATAATTCTGGAAGGTAATGGTCGCGAGCGTCTGATTTTCGCGCTCGATTTTTACGTTCTCTTTGGCTTCAATCGCCTGGTGTAATCCGTCTGACCAGCGCCGACCCGGCATCAGGCGACCGGTGAATTCATCGACGATGATCACCTCGCCGTCTTTGACCACGTATTCCACATCGCGCTTATAAAGCGCGTGCGCTTTGACAGCCGTCTCCACGTGATGCTTCAGCGCCCAGTTTTCCGGGTCAGCGATGTTGCCGATGCCCAGCAGCTTTTCGACTTTCTCCCAGCCTTCGTCGCTGACCGTGACGTTGCGGTGTTTTTCATCGACGACATAGTCGCCGGTCATGATCTTCGGCTCGCCCGGCTGCGTATCGATTTCCTCGCCCTTTTCAAGCTTCGGGATAATGCGATTAACCTTGTAATACTTGTCGGTGGATTCTTCGCTCGCGCCCGAAATGATCAGCGGCGTCCGCGCTTCGTCGATCAGGATCGAATCGACTTCATCGACAATGGCGAAGTTGTGCACGCGCTGCACGCAATCGCGCAGGTCGAACTTCATGTTGTCGCGGAGATAGTCGAATCCGAATTCGTTGTTCGTGCCGTAAGTCACGTCTGCGGCATAAGCGGCTCGGCGCTGCTCGTCATCAAGGTCGTGAACGATCACGCCCACCGTCAGCCCGAGAAAACTGTAGAGCTTGCCCATCCACTCGGAGTCGCGCTTGGCCAGATAATCGTTGACTGTGACGACGTGCACACCGCGCCCGCTAAGCGCGTTCAAATAGACGGGCAGCGTCGCGACCAGGGTCTTGCCTTCGCCGGTTTTCATCTCGGCAATTTTGCCTTCGTGCAGCACCATGCCGCCGATCAACTGCACGTCGAAGTGCCGCATGTTTAGCACGCGTCTTCCAGCTTCACGAACAACAGCAAACGCCTCTTCGAGCAACTCGTCGAGAACAGCTTTGACCACTTCGCCGCGCTCGGCTTCGATCTCTTTCTGGCGATCGATATCCAGGAGATCGGTGTCTGCGGAATCAGTATCACCATCGGACCCGCCGGCGGTCGGGCCAAGACGCTCCTGAATGCGCGCGCGAAACTCTGCCGTTTTGCCGCGGAGTTCGTCGTCGGAGAGCTTCCGCATCTCCGCCTCGAGGGCATTGATCGCCGTGACGCGCGGCATCAGGCGCTTGACCTCACGCTCATTCTTCGTCCCGAAAACCTTGCCCAGCAAAGTGTTGATCAAAACAGAAATCCTTCAGAGGACACGCGTCCTGAATTACCAGTTAAAGCCTAGCACATTAGATGCGGGAGGATTGGCGAAGGACGGATAACGATCAGCACGGCGCGGAAAACTCAAAACTGAAGAGTGGGATATCGCCTGCAGTCGCCTTTATCGCGATGAAACATCAGGTCGATTCCTAGTTTTCCCCGGCTGCTTTTAGTATATTCACCACGAACATGCCCACTTTCTACCAGCGTTTCCAGGAATCGGCCCGTAAATTTCCCGATAATATTGCCCTTGAAATTCAGCGCCAGCAGACGGTCGAGCGCGTCACTTTCGCGGAGCTTACCCGCATGTCGGAGAGCGTGGCGAATTGGCTTTCGACGCGTGTGCCACGGGACGCGCGCGTTGCGATTCTGGCTGCCAACCATCCTCGCTGGGTAGCGGCATATCTGGGAATCATCGCCGCGGGGCGGACTGCCGTCCCTCTCGACACCGCTTTCCATGCTGACCAGGTCAAGAAGTTGCTGATCGACAGCGACGCTTCTCTTCTCTTCTGCGATGTGAAGCATCTGGCGGTGGCGTCCGAAGCGATCGAGGGACTAAACCTGGCCATGGTGATGACTTCGACCGCCGCGGAGCTGGTGGCAACGAATCTCGCGACAGCGGCTCCCACTCATCGCACAGAACGCGCTGACCGCGGCATGCGGAGGCTGCAAATTACAGAAAGCTTTGCTGCCGATCTTGATTCCATCCTTGCCGCTGGCCCCGGCGACTTTCAGCACATTATCCCGGCGGAGAGCGATCTCGCCGCCCTGCTCTACACCTCGGGAACCACGGCGGACCCCAAGGGCGTCATGCTTACCCATGCCAATCTAATCGGTGAGGCGAACTCGGTGCTCACCGTGATTAAGGTGGGTCCGAGCGATGCGCTGCTAGGAATTCTTCCCATGTTTCACGTGTTGGCGCAGATGGCCAATCTCTTTCTGCCTCTGTTCAACGGCACGCGCGTTGTTTATCTTGAGACCCTTAACACCACCGAACTGCTACGCGCTTTGCAGGAGCGCAACATCACCGCGTTTTGCGTGGTGCCTCAGTTTTTTTATCTGATTCACGAAAAGATTTTCAAAGAACTGAACAAGCGCGGCAAGATGACGCTGCGGATCGTGCGTACACTGATGGCTCTCAACCGCGCGCTGCGGCACGCCGGAATCAATGCCGGCAAATTGTTTTTCGGAAAGATTCACGCCACATTCGGCAGCCGTATGCGTTATCTGGTCACTGGAGGATCGCGGTTCGATCCGGCTATTGCCCGCGACTTTTATTCTTTTGGTATTGACGTTCTCAACGCTTACGGCCTCACCGAAACCACGGGGGGCGCCTTCCTAAACCCGCCCGGGCATATCGTATTTGGGTCGGTCGGGCCTCCACTTCCCGGCATTGAGGGCAAGATCGTCGATCCGAAACCGGCCGAAGATGGCGCGCAGCCCGTTGGCGAGATTGCCATTCGCGGCGAGATCGTGATGAAGGGATATTGGAAACGGCCTGAAGCGACGGCGGAAGTGCTGCGCGATGGCTGGCTCTACACCGGCGATCTCGGATACTTCGATTCTGGCGGCAACCTCTTTATCACCGGACGGCGCAAGGAGGTCATCGTGCTCGCGAACGGGAAGAATGTCTATCCCGAGGAGGTCGAGGCGCACTATCTTCAGGCGCTGTACGTGAAGGAGATCTGCGTGATGGCGCTGGAGGCGCGGCCCGGAGATCCGACATCGGAGCGACTGCACGCCGTGGTCGTGCCGAATTTTGAATTGTTACGGGAGCGCAGGATCGTCAACTCAAAAGAGGCAATTCGCGGCGAAATCGAAGCTCTCTCTCACAAAATTGCTTCTACCAAGCGTCTGGGGAGTTATGACATCTGGCAGGAAGAGCTGCCGCGCACCACAACGCGCAAATTGAAGCGTTTCCAGATTGAGAAGACGGTGCGGGAACGTCAACTTGGTCCGAATGGCAGCGACGGCGGCGCGAGCTCGGAAAAACCACTCGCTTCGGAAACTCCGCTAACTCCTGAAGAGCAGTCGTGGCTGGAGCGCGAGGAGGTGAAGCGCGCCTTGGAAATCGTGCGCGAAGCTTCACGCAGTCCGCTCGACAACATTCGCCCCAGCCATAATCTCGAACTCGATCTTGGACTCGACTCCATGCAGCGGGTTGAATTGCTGACCGCGCTTGAGCAGCAACTTGGCGGGAAAGTGCCGGAGTCGCAGCTCGCGGAAATCTATTCGGTGCGCGACCTGGTTGACCTGCTTCTCGCCAGCGCTGGCCGCGGTGAGGGGCAAGCCGTTGCGGCTGCTCCTCCGTGGTCGACAATCCTAAGCGAACCCGTAACCGATCCCGAAGTTCTGGCGCTGGCGCGCCACAACGTTCTTGCCGAAGTTTTTTTCTTCATGCTGGGAAAGTTGCTTCATCTTTTCGCGCTCGACCGGTTCAACCTCAAAACCAGCGGCATCGAAAATCTCCCCACCCAGGGCCCGTACCTGATCTGCTCCAATCATCAGAGCTACGTCGATCCGCTGATCATGGCTCCAGCGCTGCCCTGGTCGCTTTTTCGCCAGTGCTTCGCGCTCGGCACCAGCGAGATTTTCGGAGCAGGATTCATGCGGCAATTGGCGCGCTGGCTGCGCGTGATCGTCCTCGACCCCGACGCGAACCTCGTGCCCGCGATGCGCGCCGGCGCTTTCGGCCTCAATCAAGGACGCATTCTGATTCTCTATCCCGAAGGCGAGCGCTGCAACGATGGCACGCCGCGAATATTCCGCAAGGGAGCTGCGATTCTTTCCATTTACACGCAGGCTCCGATTGTCCCGGTCGCGATCGAGGGTTTTTATGAGGCGTGGCCGCGGCACAAGAAATTTCCGAAGTTCGCCGATCTGCAAATCGTCTTTGGCAAGCCGATTCTACCTCCGCCGCTCGCCGAGGCGAGCGAAGCCGCTTATGAGCAGCTGACCGCAGAGTTGAAATCAACAGTAGTGGCGATGTGGCAGGAGTTGAGAGAAAAACAGGTGGCTGGAAAGAAACAGCATCAACCGGGAACTAATTCAGACGTCGATTCGAGGAGTGCGACGCTCTCGGGAAAGGCGCCTCATTAGTGTCCAGGATCAGTGTCTCGAATGTCGCGACTATTGCGCACACCAATCTCCGATCTCTTTTTATGCGCCTGCGCCCCGGGCCCGGTCGACTATGACCTTCGCGAAGGCATCCACCACGCCGCTGTGGAATCGCTTGCCCGACCCCGCCAAAATCTCCTGCTCGGCCTCCTGCGGCGACATCGGCTTGCCGCCCACGCCGCTGATCATTTTCTGATGTGCATCCGCCACTGCCAGTATGTGCGCCTCGATCGGAATGTTGATCGCACGCGACCCCTGCTCTTCCACAATCTGCTGCGCCACAATAATCGGAATCACCCGCCGCAGTGAGTTGCCGACAGCCTGTGTGCGCGGATCAGACTTGCGCGGCTTACGGAAGCTCGCCACAATTTGTTCGCGGCTCATATCCGCAGCTTTGTAAAGAATGTCATTGCTGATGCCGAGTTTGCTCAGATCGCGCAGCAAGACCGCCGAGCGCACCAGTTCCACACGATCGGAACCGAGACCCATAGCTTCGGCTATTTTTGCCGATGCCTGAACGACGCGCTGGCTTTCGCCAGAGCCAAGCTTCTCGTTGGCCATGAAGTGTTGCAGCACCAGCAAGAGGCCGCTGAAACTTTCCCGTATGTCGGAAGTCATTGCCTGCTTGCGCTCGTAAAGCGTTCCCATGACATACCCCGTCACCGCGAGAATGCCCGCCCAGATAGCGAAGTTGAAAAGTCTCTCTCCCGGCAACGTTAAAGTGCGGTGCGTGGGCATCAGGTTGTTCAGAAAATCCAGCAGGACCACGAGGAATACGCAGGCAAAAGCGGTAAGCGTAGCGTGACGCCGGCCAAAAAAGTAGGCCGAATACAAAGTGGGCAGGAAATAAAAACAGAGCGCCATGGGCAGCGACTGCGCGAAAAACTGCACCAGCGCCGCAATCATAAACAACGACAGCAGCAGAATGCTTTCTTTGAAAATCTTGTTCATCGCCTACTTTCCATCGTAGAGCAACGCGGGCGAGGAAACCGCTTGTTACCATCTTGAGGCACGCGAGTGCGCGAGGAAAGTTACCGGGGTAATGAAGGCTTTTTCCAATGTGGTATGTGAGAAGCGCCTCGGCCATGGGCTCACTTTGCCCGCGGATGCGTCTGGTCGTAGACATTCATCATGTGCTTGACGGAAAGTTGGGTGTAGCGCTGCGTGGTGGCGAGACGCTCGTGGCCTAGCAGTTCCTGAATGGCGCGCAGGTCCGCTCCCTCTTCGAGCATGTGCGTGCCGAAGGCGTGGCGCAGCGTGTGAGGATGGACCTCGGGAGACAGTCCCTTGGCAGTGGCGATGCGCTTGACGATGCGGCCTACGCTGCGGGTGGTCAGCCGTCCACCGCGCTGGTTGATGAGCAGAGCGGACACAAATTTTCCGGACGTCTTATTCTTTAGAGTTGTCAGCAGTTGCTGTCGCCAGGGCAGATAGATGGCCAGCGCCGCCACCACCGAGCCTCCGAACGGAACGTAGCGCTCTTTTTTCCCTTTACCGCGAATCAGAATGGCTCCGTTGCTCATGCTGATGTCGTCGAGGTTGATGCCGACCAGCTCGGAGTTGCGAATGCCGCAGCCGTAGAGCAGTTCGAAGAGCAGGCGATCGCGCTCGGGAAACGACGCGACCTCCGGCATTTTGCGGTCGAGCATCGAATTCATCTCTTCGATCGTCGGCACGCGCGGCAATTTCTTCGCGAGCCTCGGCGTTGAGACGAGCTTCGCAGGGTTCTGCTCGACGACTCCTTCTTGCGCGAGCCAGCGATAGAGCGAGCGCACGGCCGCCAACGCGCGCGCTACGGAGGTTTTGCTCAATCCCTTATCGTAGAGATGGGAGAGAAAACCGCGGATGGCGATGTGGTCGATCGTTTTCCAATCGCGCGCTCCAATGTATTCCGAGAAGCAGTTGAGATCTCCGGCGTACGCCTTGATCGTGTGCGCCGACGCGTTGCGCTCACGCAAATGGCGGAGGAAGTCGTCAGTCGCGAGTTCGACGATGGTGCGGGACTGTTTCATAGAATCGCTACTTACAAATCATTTCCCTTTCGCTCGCGGATGATGCTTCGCGTAAACGCTCTTCAGCCGATCGAGCGCAACATGGGTATAAATCTGCGTCGTCGAAATATCGGCATGGCCGAGAATAGTCTGCACTGTCCGCAAATCAGCCCCATTCTCGACCATATGCGTAGCACAGGAATGACGCAGCATGTGCGGACTGACCCGGCGCCCGGCAGGTAGCCCTGCGGCGATGCCAGCCTCGCCGACCAACTGCCACAGGCGCTGGCGAGTCAGGCGACGGCCGCCGGCGCCGATGAATAAAAGCGGCGAACTTTTCTTGATTTTATTGTTCGAGCTTGTAAACGCTGGCCTTCCGCTCTGCAAGTAACGCTGCAATGCCTGCTGCGCAGGCACTCCGAGGGGAACCATGCGTTCCTTGTCGCCTTTGCCGCGGACCAGTATGTACCCCATTTCCAGTTTCAAGTCTTCGAGTCGCGCATCGGCTACTTCGGATACGCGAACGCCTCCACCATAAAGCAATTCAAGCATGGCGCGATCGCGCAGTGATAAGGCTTGACTGCGCGCCGTTTGTTTTCGTGGCGTTGCTCCGGGCGTCTGATTTCTACCCATCTCTATTTCGCCGAGCTTTTTTCCGCCCAGCATGGCTCCCACTTCGTCGCGGCTCAGTGCCTTCGGCAGAACTTTCCATTGCCTGGGCAAGTCGATGTTTAGCGTGGGATCTTTTTCTACCTTTCCATCGAGCAGCAGATAACGATAAAGGTGTCGTATCGCTGAGAGCTTTCTTCCGACTGACCGTCCGTCGAGAGAGTTAGAAAACAATTCCTGCATGAACTCGCGCACATCCTCGCGCCGCGCCGCATCAAGCGTTCGCCGCTGCTTATCAAGAAATGAACTGAACTGCGCCAGGTCGCTGGCATAGGCCGCAATCGTCAATTTGGCCGATCCGCGCTCGACTCGCAGATAGTCGAGGAACGAGCTCAAAGTTCGAGTGTTGGCATCCGAGACCATCGAATAAGTATGAGATGTGGAGTGCAAGCTTAGAAGTGCCGAGCAGGATGCGGGCGTGTCCTCGATCCGTCGACTCCTCAAGCCTTTGCTCTGGATCATTATTGCTCTGGATCAGGGACGAGGGATCAGCTGCGGCGTTGCCGGTTCAGATTCCGATTCGCTGTGAATGGGCTTGGTGTAATCTTCGGCGTTCGTGACATAGCAGGGCAGCGGAGTCTTGTGACGCGTGAAATTTAGCGGCGGTGCGTCGGTCGAATACTTGAGCTGCGATTGCTGCTGGCGCCAGTCGCCCTCCTGGCCGGTCGTGATTTGGGTCAGCGTTTCATCGCAATGCGGATCTCTCACTGCCCGCAATTCGTGCAAAGTGGAATAGTTAAGCCCCTGCTCCGAGAGACGGGGCTGATAAGGAAGAAACTCGTAGACCAGTTTCACTAATCGCGTTTCATCTTTTGTCAATTCTTTCTCAGCCACAAAAATCTCTTCGCCGGCGAAAAATGATGATCGCGAATGATTCCAGGCCAGCGCTACCAGTCGCAGCCGCATCGATTCTTTCTTGGCCTCGGGCCAGGGCAGATTGCCATGAGCGTTCTCTACCCCGCCGATGAGGCACACGACTGCGAGTAAGAGCATGCCGCAAAACCTGATTGTGGGCATCTTCCGGGCCCTCAGTGCCCGTTGTTTGTTTTTTGGATGCCTTCAGCGGAGGATAGGTAGCGCCAAGCTTGAGGCAAAATTCGACGCAAAAAAACCACTAGGGCATCACTTGCTCGTCAGCAAGTGGCAGGGTGACACTCTGGGCATTAATCTTACTGGCGACTCCCCGGCAATTGCGCTTGCGAGCCTTCGGTGTTCGGGCCCAGCTGAGTTCCGATTACGTCACCTGAAACGATCATCTCCACGCGACGATTTAACTGGCGTCCAGCGGCGGTGCCGTTGTTGGCTACTGGATCGGACTTACCGAGGCCGCGCGCGACTACGTTGTTCATCGACACTCCCGAGTTCACCAGGTAATCCCGCACCGCTTCGGCGCGTTTGTCGGAAAGAGTTTGATTGTATTCGTCGCTGCCGACGGAATCTGTGTAGCCATCGATTTCGAGCTTCAGGTCAGGATAGGCCAGCACGATTCCGGAAATTCTTGCCAGGCGCTCCCGCGCGTCCGGCTTAAGCGTGTGTTGATTGAATGCGAACAAAACGTCGGGCATGCTGACGATCAGGCCGCGTGCGGTATCGCGCGTTTGCAGAACCTGATTCAGTTGCGCCAGGAGGCGCTGCCGCATTTCCTCTTTTTGGCGAATCGCTTCCTGACGCTGCTGGTCGGCTTCATTGGCTGCCTGCTGCGCGGCGGCGGCTGCGGCCTGTGCCTGCGCTTGTTGCGCCTGCGCGGCCTGCTGCTGCGCTAGAGCTTCGGCTTGCTGACGCTGCGCTTCGGCTTCGGCGCGCTCGGCCTCCGCACGGCGGCGTGCGTCTTCATCGGCTTGAGCTTGGGCTTGTGCCGCTTGCGCTTGCGCGGCGGCTGCGTCGGCTTCAGCCTTCGCCTGCGCTTCTTCGTGAGCGCGGCGGTCGGCTTCGATCTTGGCTTCGCGCTCGCGCCTGAGTGTCAACACGCGGGCATCCTCCGCCATCTGTGTCGCACCGCGTGCCGCAGTTCCAATCGGCGTGATTCCCTGCTTGCGCTGATAGTAGTCTTCGGCGCGCTGCAACATGTCTTCGGCTTTGGTCAGGCTGTCGGGCGCATACTGCTGTGCACCAGCTGCCTTGGCGATTACGACGGCGTTGCGCGCTTCCAGCAGATCGAGCGGGACGTCGAGACTGGCCTGGCTTGAGGGCAACTGATCTCCGGGAATGTCGATGGTGTACTGTCCGCCTTCGAGCACATCGAACTTGGCGTCGATCGGCTCTTCAAAGCCCTTGGTTTCGGAGCGAAGAATATTTTCCGCTACCACCTTATTACTGGGATAGGTGACGGCATAATATGGCTCGGCCGTAACGATAAGGCCGAAAGCCTGGAGATCGGTGGTGACGGACAACTTATCTTTGCCATTGTCGCGCGGCACTACTTCGCCAAGATTCACGGCGCGGCCCTCCGGAGTAATCGCCCACAAGACGTAAGTCAGGAACTGGCCTCCGAAGCTGTTCGCGGGCGGCAGGTGCTTTAGTTCAACATTGACAGTCATGCGGCCGTTCTTGCTATCGACTTTCGCGTGGCCATCAACGTCCGGCAGCAGGTCGGTGCCCCTGAAATCAACCATCGTCGAGCCGCCGCGGTTGCGGTAGTTAACGGCTTTGGTCGTGCGCTCGCTCACGGTAACGCGAAATACCGGCATATCGTTCTGGCCGGTATTCTGATTTACCGCCGGCGGAGCGTTCTGATCCGAATCGGGAGCCGGAGTCGGGTGCGGGGTGTCAGGATAGAGTGGCGCGGAGTTTTGCGCGAGAATTGCGCCGCATAGAATCGCTTCGATGAGAAGCAAATGAAAGATATTAAGCGCACGAAATTTCATAAGACCATCCTCAACAGAGTTTTCACTACCCGAGCTCACGAAAACTATCTACACCTTGTTAAACCTAGCAAGCCGCCTTAAAGCACATCAATACAGCGCATAACGTAGGGGCGCTGGAATCCAGCGTATAAGGCAGGGCTAACTGGCGCGCTTGCTAATCGCTAACCACAGAGGGCACTGAGGTTCACGAAAGGAATGCACCGCTTGGAGTTGCTCTGTATGTCTACGCTGTATGTTTATAATCAGTGGTTCACGCAACTACGGCGAATCTGCAGTCACAGCCACATTCAGCTCAAAGACGTTCGTTTAAGGACACTCATTGGCACTCGACGAAAATATTTATGAAATACGGCGCGAGAAGCTGAAGAAGATTGAGGCTCTCGGGCATCCCGCTTATCCGCGAAAGTTTAATTACAGTCATACGGTGGCGCAGATTCTCGCCGAGTATGGTGGGCAGACGACGGAGGAATTGGAATCTCCGCGGGTGACGGTGCGGATTGCGGGGCGCATCATGGCGATTCGGCTGATGGGCAAGGCCGGGTTCGCGCATCTTCAGCAGGATGGGCATCGGCTCCAGATCTACGTCAAGAAGGATGCGATCGGCGATGCGGGCTACGAACTGTGGAAGCTGCTTGACCTCGGCGATCACATTGGAGTGCGCGGATATGTGTTTCGCACACGCACGGGCGAACTTAGCATTCATGCCGAGGAACTGACGTTTCTGTCGAAAGACCTGCTGCCTTTGCCGGAAAAATTTCACGGGCTTACGGATGTGGAGTTGCGCTATCGGCAGCGCTATGTCGATCTGGTGATGAATCCGGAGGTGCGCGAAGTATTTTTAAAGCGTAGCAAGTTGACGCAATCTTTGCGCCGGTATTTCGATGGGCAGGGATTCATGGAAGTCGAGACGCCGATGATGCATCCGATTGCGGGCGGAGCGGTGGCGCGTCCGTTTAAGACGCATCACAACACGCTCGATATGGATCTGTTTCTGCGCATCGCTCCCGAACTTTATCTGAAGCGGCTGACGGTGGGCGGGTTCGATCGCGTCTATGAGATCAATCGCAACTTCCGCAACGAGGGGCTCGGATGGAGATGGAATCCGGAGTTCACCATGCTCGAGGCTTACCAGGCTTACACCGATTACCTCGGCATTTTGGATACGACGCAGGGATCGATTGAGCAGGCGGTGAAGGATGTTACGGGCGGGACGAAGACGAAGTGGGGCGAGTACGAGATTGACTGGGCGCACGCGAACTGGCGGCGGATGACGATGAGAGAGGCGATCGGCAAGTTTTGGCCGGAAGACGCTGGCCCGAAACCTAACCTGATTGATTATTCCAGCGATGAAACCCTCGCTACATTTTTGGACAGGACAATAAACTCAATGCAAGCCACGATGGATGCTAAAGGCGTCGTCTTCGTGGGAAAGCAAAGCAAGCTTCAGATCGTCTTTCAGCTCATCCGTAAAGAGTTGGAAAAGGGTGGCAGCGCGGGTGCCGCGATTGCTGCGATTTTTGAGGCGATCGCCGAAGAGCACCTGATGCAGCCAACGATTATTTATGAATTCCCTACCGCAGTGTCTCCGCTGTCGAAGCAGAAGCCGGATGAGCCGGACTGGACCGAGCGCTTCGAGATCTTCGCGGGGAAGATGGAGATTGCCAATGGCTTCAGCGAACTGAATGACCCCGAAGATCAGCGCGCCCGCTTTGAGGCGCAACTGAAAGAGCGCGAGCGCGGCGACGAGGAAGCGCACCAGATGGATTCGGATTATGTAAGAGCGCTGAGCTATGGCATGCCTCCGGCGGGCGGAGTTGGCATTGGAGTGGATCGGCTGGCCATGCTCATCACCGACTCGCATACGATCCGGGATGTGATTCTGTTTCCTTTGTTGCGTCCGGAGAGACACTCTACCGCAGAGGACGCAGAGAGCGCCGAGAAAAAATAGAACGCGAGCTTCCCTGTACCTAAACAATCACTTGAAGGATTACATGCGTCAGCTCATGCTGACGCTAGTTAGAGCTCGATCGTGTGAGCTTGATTACGGGCAGCGCTGCTGTAGCGCCACTTCGTGCGTTGGGTCGGCAGCGCTTTGCTCAGCGTCGTCCGTGCGCTTCGGAGATTTCGCGGACGGGGGCGTCCGCTCCACACCAAAACTAGTTAATGGCACTCGCTGACTTTTTCGCGGCTCCCTTTTGTGGCCCAAAGTTCTTCACAAGATAATTCAGCATGGCGGCGCGATCGGCGTCCGGAATCACGGCGCCAAGGCCTTCCATCTTTTCAAACTGCGCGGACCATTGCTCGCGCGTCAGGTGCTGCTCGGTGATGCGGCTGGTGTTGTGGCATTGCCTGCAGGCAGCTCTTACTTTCGCCTGCATAGGTCCAGGCGGAAGCGGTTTGCCGGGAGCGGAGGGCGGTTGCGCCCTGGCTGGAATAATCGATGCGAACAGAAGGATTGCCGGATACATTCTCTTCAACAAGCGGAGACCCTCAAAGCACTCACGGCGGTCGGAGCCGATCAGAGTCGCCCTCAAGGGCGCTATTAGATTTTAGCAGGCATGATTTAGCGGGCATGATTTAGCGGGCATGATTTTAGCAGGCATGATTTTGGCGAGAGATATCAGATGATCAAAGACGCGCTTTATTGGATTCGAACCCTGGGGCTGCAGCCTCATCCCGAAGGCGGCTATTATCGCCAGACCTACCGCGCCGATCTGGTTTTGGAGGAATTGCCACCGCAGTTTTCAGGTCCCCGCCCGGTCTCGACAGCGATTTATTTCCTGCTCGACGGCAAGAATTTTTCCGCCTTCCATCGCCTGCAATCCGATGAGCTTTGGCATTTCCATCTTGGAGCGTCGCTCACCATTCATGTCATCGACCCGGACGGCCAGTATTCGGAGATTCAACTTGGCAGCGATCCGGAAGCTGGCGAGGTTCTACAGGCAGTAGTTGGAGCGGGATGCTGGTTCGCTTCGCATATAAGAGATGAGAAGTCGTTCGCGCTGGTCGGATGCACCGTCGCTCCGGGCTTTGACTTTGATGACTTTGAACTGGCAAAGCGCGTGCAATTAATCGAGCTCTATCCGCAGCATCGCGACCTTATTACAAAGCTGACTCGAACCTAGAAGCGCAAAATTTCGGAACCGCAAAATCTTGCGGACTCCGTTTCGCAACTTCCGTCAAGCTTCTTGTTCCATCCTGGCAGCTGTGATCTACTCTAGCGGAGTAGTTTCCCCTCCCGAAGGAATGCCCCATGCAGCACACGTTAAACTACGGGCTGTTGCGCGCCGTTGCGCTGCTGGCGGGCGTTCTCACCGCGTGCCTACCGGCCGCAAGCGCAACCTCATACGTCATCACCAATGACGATCCTGGGATCAGCTTCTACACCGTGGGGCCGGGCGGAGCGCTTACCTTGCAGCAGCAAGTACAAATTGGCGGGTTTGGAAACGTAGCCGGCTTTTTCGGCGCCCACCGGATCGTGACGCTCGATAGCGGAGGCCAGCAATGTGTCTACGCATCGGTGTCTTCTACTGGAAACATTGCGGGGATCGCAATCTCGACCATGACCGTGGGCGGCAGCGCTACTGGATCGCCGACCGATCGCGGCACCACTAACGGCATCGGGCTGGCTATCGGCGGCCAATATCTCTATGCCAGCTTCACCGATTCAAATACGATTGGAACTTTTTCCATCCAGTCGGGATGCGGCTTGACATTCATCAACGACATTATGGTCAGCGGGCTTGCGGGCGGCGTGATTAATGGAATGGCGATCCATAGCTCGACGGGCTCGATGGGCTCGATGCTGATTGCCACGTATACTGACGGCTCGATCCAATCGTTTAATATTTCCGCGGGCTCCCCCGTGTCGAATGGCGACGAGCAATACTCAACTGCCACGCTGAATTCGATGGACGCCACTTATCCCAATTCCATCGATATCACGAGCGACGGACACTACGCCATCTTCGGCGACACTTCGACCTCGGAGGTCGTCGAGGTATCAGATATTTCCTCGGGCAAATTGACTCCGACCGTCGTTTATGGCGGCAAGGGCAGCATCAGTTCCAGCAACGTGATGCTGAGTCCGGACGAAACTGTGCTCTACGTGATTAACACTCAGGGAGCCAGCGTCACCGCCTTCTTTTTTAACGCGGCCACTGGCGCGCTCTCCGGCGGCTGCCAGTCGGCGCGAGTCAGCGGACAGTCGACGGATTGGTCATACCTGGCGAGTCTCGGCCTAGCCAGTGAAACCGGCAATGGCGGCGGCGTTTATGTCGCGGAGTTCGGCGCTCCTTCGGCGATTGCGCTGATGAGCCTAACCGTGAACGGTCAGACCTGTTCGATGCACGAAGTCAGGGGCTCACCCTTCGCCGATCCCAACAGCCAGGGATTACTGTCGATCGCCACTTTCCCGCCTCGCTCCTTCTAGCGGCCTAATCCGGCCATCGGGCTGAGGCAACGGAACGGCGCTGCCGGTTAAAGGCAATTAATTGCACTTCGGGACACTATCGCAAGCGAATTTCGAGCGTAGTAATTGAGCCACCGTCCGATGTGTGATCTACTCAATCGAAGTGGCTCCCCCGCCTGCAGCCTAAACGGAACAGCTTATGAAGAGACCATCCAAGTGCTGGTTGCTGCGGGCTGCTGCGCTGATGGCGGGGGTCCTTGCCTTAGGCGAGTTCGCCCTCGCGGCGACTCAATACGTCATCACCAATGACGATCTACCCTACCCTTTTATTAACAGCATCAGCGTTTATACGGTGGAGGCCGGCGGGCTTCTAGGTTCGCCGCAGCAGATAAAAACTTTCGGTTTTGGCATCTCGGGCGGTTTTTTTGGGGCCAACCGGATTAGCGTGCTCAATAGCGGAGGCCAGCAGTGCGTCTATGCGTCGTCAGCCGCTAGTGGAGAGATCGTCGGCGTCGCGATGAATACGCTGACGATTGGCGGCAGCGCCACCGGATCGCCGACCGATCTTGGCACCACCAACGGCATTGGCATGGTGATGAACAGCCAGTATCTTTATGCCAGCTTCACAGACAGCAACACGATTGGGACGTTTGCGGTGCAGTCGGGGTGCAGTTTGTCTTTTATCGCCGACGTCTCCGTGGCCGGACTCGGGGGCGGCGTGGTCAACGGGATGGCCATCCACGGCCGCATGCTGATTGCGACTTATACGGACGGCTCGATTCAATCCTTCAACATTTCCGCCGGCTCTCCCGTATCGAATGGCGACGAGCAATATTCGACTGCCACATTGAATTCGATGGATGCCACCTATCCAAATTCCACCGACATCACCAGCGATGGACACTACGCGATTTTCGGCGATACTTCTACGTCAGTAATGGTCGAAGTTTCCGATATTTCCTCCGGACGACTGACTCCGACGGTTTTGTATGCGGACAACAAGAGTATTAGCTCGAGCACCATCATGCTAAGTCCGGATGAGACTGTGCTCTACGTTGTCAATACGCAGGGAGCGAGTGTCAGCGCGATGTTCTTCAACGCGGCCACGGGTGTACTTTCAGGCGGTTGCAAATCCAAAACCGTCAGCGGCCAATCGGCAAACTGGTCGTATCTGGCGGGACTCGGCTTAGCCAGTCAAACCGGAAATGGCGGCGGCGTCTACGTAGCGGAGTATGGCAACCCGTCGGGGATTGCGCTTATAAGTCTGACGGTGAAGGGCCAGACCTGTTCGATGGAGGAAGTAAAGGGCTCGCCGTTTGCGGATCCAAACTCCCTGGGGCTACTGTCCATCGGTGTGTTCCCGCCGCGATCGTTTTAGTCAGTCGTCAGTTATCAGTTTTCAGTGGTCAGCTAAGGCTTTTTTGCAGTTACTGAAAACTGATAACTGATAACTGACAACGCCTTTGGCGAGCCGCATTCGCGTTACTAGCGGTTCTCTGGGCGATCTTAGAAAACTGGTAAGGTAAGCGTGAAGGAACTGTTTATGCGCTCGCTGTCGAAGTGGTTGCCGGCAATCGTACTCTGTGGATTCTCTTTTCTGAGCGCTGCGGCGGATGACTGTCCCGCTCGCCCCGCCAACGGCGGCGTAATCGCCGACCCCTATAGCATCGCTTCACAGAACGGCGTTCTCAAGGCTCAGTTCATTCTCGCGCACTCCGTCGATCAGGCCGGCTATACCCACTATTGCTATAAATACAACGCCTCCGGCCAGATCGAAGAAGCTCCGACTCTGCGCCTCGACCCTGGCGACCAGCTTGAGCTCGATATCCTCAACCGCATACGCGATAACGATGCGATGAAGATGAAGATGCCGAAATCGCAAGGCCAGACTTGCGGCGACGGCGGCGATGCGACGATCGACTCCACGAACGTTCATTTTCATGGCTTGAATGTTCCGCCAGTCTGCCATCAGGATGATGTCATCGACACCCTGATTCAGCCCGGCTCTCCAGGATTTCACTACAGCATTCAGATTCCGCCGACGGAACCGCCCGGCCTGTATTGGTACCATCCCCACGTACACGGCTTCACCGAATTTCAGGTGAATGGCGGTGCCGCCGGCGCCATCGTTGTCGAGGGCATGGAGAAGTATCGCCCGGAAGTGCAGGGGCTCACCGAACGCGTCTTCGTGATTCGCCAGCAATATCTCGTGCCGTGGATCCCCGGACCCTACGAGTTGAGCGTGAACTACAATATCGCTCCTTTTATTGGGACGCCGCCCACCATTCAAATGCAGCCTGGCGAGCAGCAATTCTGGCGCGTGGCCAATGCCTCGTTGCAGGACTTCCTCCAACTGCAAGTGGTCGTCAATGAAAAGCCAGAGAAGATGCAGATCATCGCCCTCGATGGCTATCCTCTTGCGGATGTCAGATATGAAAAGACGATTCTGATTCCGCCCGCGGGGCGGGCTGAGTTTATCGTGACCGCTCCTGCAGCCGGGGAAAGCGGAGTCTTCTACACCCAGGCCTATTCGACGGGGCCGACAGGCAACGCCGATCTGGCCGAGACGCTCGCAAATATTCAGGTTACTCAGAATCAGACGAAGTCTTCACTCTCGTCATCGAGCACGCCGAAGTCATTGAACACGCCGAAGTCATCCGCGCCCGCATCGCCAGCGGCACTCAAGTTTTCGGACCTGAGCAATGTGAAGGTAACGGCCGAGCGCAAGCTTTATTTCTCCGAGGAGTTTGGCGGAACGAATGGCCCCATCCAGTTTTACGTTACTGTCGATGGCCAGAAGCAGAAAGTATTCGAGCCCGACGAGAAGCCGGCGATTACTACCAAGGTTGGAGCAGTAGAAGACTGGACAATCGAAAACCGCGCCCTCGAAACTCATGCCTTCCACATCCACCAGATTCACTTTAAGGTGATTGAGATCGATGGGAAGCCGCTGGGGCAGCCATTACTGCTGGACACGATTGCGATTCCTTATTGGTCGGGCAGCGGTCCCTATCACAGCGTGAAGGTTCGCATGGATTTCCGCGACCCGACGACTGCGGGAACGTTTGTGTTTCACTGTCATATCCTGCTGCACGAGGATCTTGGCATGATGCACAAGATTCTGGTCGAACCGTAATTACCACGACATTCGGAGCACATTTACAGCAGTCGATTCACTCCTCCGCAAACATCTTCAAGTCAAAAAGGACGGGCAGTCTATGCGCAGACAGGTGCTGTTGGTTTTATGCGTCGCACTCTTGCTCGGAGTGATCATGATCACGAAATCCACGGCGGGACAGCAGGCAACCGACTCTTACACCCGGACGCCGACCCAAGGTGCCGTGCCGAAATCCTACGGCAGGCTAGCAGCGGTCATCCCCGACTCGATCGGCACTGGCCTGGTGTTTGAAGATGCGGAAGGCGTCATCCGCTTCGTCAGCGTCACCGGCATGAAAGAAGGAGAACTGGCGCGCTACGACACCACTCCGGCCCATGGCGGCATTCCCAAATCGTACGGCCATCTGGTGAGCGCAGTAGTAAATCACGGGAAGACGGCCCTGGTCTTCGAGGATGCCAACGGAGTCATTCGTTTCGTCACCCTGGCCGGAGTCACCGAGGGAGAGTTAACCCGCAACTGATCCTGCTTGGCTGCGGTTCTCATCCGGCATTCAGTGCCGACATGACGAACAATAGCCGCCAACTTCCAGTCGCGCCACGACGATGTGGAATTGGCAATCGCGTTCTAACTGCTTCTTCAGTGCCTCAAAGGTCTTGCTGACGAACTCCGTAATTTTCCCGCAGCGCAGGCATGCCATGTGTATGTGATCGCGGCCGAGTTTGCGCTCGTAGTAATGGCCTTCGCCATTCAGATGCATCAAGTCCAATTCATCGATCAAGCCTTGCCGTTTGAGCAGGTCGAGCGTGCGGTAGACAGTGCTGCGATCTACGGAGGCGTCCACATTTCGCGCCTTGCGCAAAATCTGGCTGGCGTCGAGATGTTTGCTAGCGGTTTCAATCACGCTTAATATCGCGCGCCGCGGGCCGGTCATGCGGATTCCGCGCTCCGCCAATTGCGTTTGCAACCGGCCGGGAATTTCGGTTTCTGGAAGAGGCATCGGGAGTCTCTTTTCTTAGTTGCGACTGCGTTGCAAATAGCTTGCGACGAAATCTCGCGTGGCTCATTGACAACCCCAGCGGGCGCACCCTAACCTGAAATTGTAATCCTTATTGCAACTCAGTCGCAACTAGAAAATCAGGGAAATAACATTGCACATCGAAACTCCAACGCCGGTGCTCGTTCGCGCGCCAGCACCATCTGGTCGACACAGCTTTCCCAGTCACTTTCCTGTTGCCCTTGTCATGCTGACGTTGTTTTTACTTTTTTGCCCGGCAACCACTCTCATGGCGCAGGAAAGCCCGTACATCGTGACCTACGATCATTACCTCGAGGAGCCAGGCAGCCTCGAAATTGAGTATTTTTCCACGTTCGGCACACAGCGTAACGGCAACGACTTCCACGCCTTCTGGACGGAATTCGAATACGGCGCGACCGCCTGGTGGACGAGCGAACTCTATATTGCCGGCCAGACGACCTTTAATGACAGCACGATTTTCACCGGCACGAGGTGGGAGAATCGCTTTCGCCTGCTGCAGCGTGAGCACGTCGTCAACCCGGTCCTCTATATCGAGTTCGAGAATACGAATGCCGCGGATAAGATTTTGAAAGAGGTCGAAGGTCACGACGTAGAATCCGACTACGCCGTTCCGAACGGCATCCTCCGCAAAGAACATGATCACGAACTGGAGATGAAGCTTCTGCTGTCGAGCACATTTAAGGGCTGGAATGTCGCCCTCAATCCCATCGTCACCAAGAATCTACTGCCTAGTGAACCGTGGGAGTTCGCCTACGCCATCGGCGCCAGCCGCCCGCTCGCGTTGAAAGCTTCGCCCAACCGGTGCAATTTCTGCCGCGAGAATTTCCTAGCGGGCGTGGAGATGTATGGCGGCCTCGGCGACACCCAGAGCCTAGGCCTCCACGATACGTCACACTACCTCGCGCCAGTAGTCGCGTGGAATCTTCCGTCCGACTGGACTTTCCGGCTCTCCAGCGGCTTCGGTCTGAACGACAACAGCCATCGCCTTCTATTGCGCTGGGGCCTCTCCCGGGAATTCGCGAGTTTCGGCGAGTTGGTAGGACAGTTATTCGGGGCGCGACCATGAAGCCTGACTTCGCTATTTCCCGAGCGCTCAAGCACCTGAAGATTCCAGCCCTTGGCACCATCCTCTTAGCGTTTGGCATGTTCGCCTTCTCGCAGGCTCCGGCGCAGAATCAGAACGACTCTCTCCGTATGGGTAAAAAGTCACCCTACGCCGCTATGACGGAAGCCCTCGAAAGAGCTAAACAGAAAAGGAATCCTCTCGAAGGCGACACGGACGCCGTCGCCGCCGGCGGAAAACTCTACCAGCAGCATTGCGCCGAATGCCATGGTGAAAAAGCAGGAGGCACGCGACGCGGCGTAAGTTTATTGCGCGACGAGGTACAGCAGGCAACGCCGGGTGCGTTGTTCTGGATCCTGACGAACGGCGTCGTCCGCCGCGGTATGCCGGTATGGTCGAAATTGCCCGAGCCAGAGCGCTGGCAGATCGTCACTTTCCTACAGTCCTTGACTTCAAGGCCGCTGAATCCACCGTCCGGGAGCTCACAAACCGCGAGCGGCGGCCGCCCAGATTCTTCCAAAACTCGCGCGCCCAGAGTAACTTCCGGCGGGTTTCCGCATCCAAGTAGGTAGGCGCTTTCGCATGCTATACTGCGATAGGATGGGCGGGTGGATCCCTCCAAGTTCCTGCCCAAGGATTTCGACACATGTCTGGTTCTCATCGTTCGCACTTTCGTTCCCTTTTTCTGATTATTTTTGTCCTGGCTCTCTTCGGCGTGCTCGGCATGCTCTTCGCGCAGAGAATCAGCCCTGCCGCCACACCCAGCAGCGATTCCGACGTTCGCGACAGCCTGAAGCAGTTCACCGAGGTCTACGAAACCATCGAGCAGAATTATGCCGATCCGGTGAATCCCGACAAGGCGATTTATAACGGCGCCATTCCCAGCATGTTGCACCAGCTCGACCCGCACTCCAACTTTTTCGATCCCAAGTCCTACTCTGCCCTGCGCGAAGAACAGCGCGGCAAGTATTACGGCGTCGGCATGACGGTTGGCCCGCGCAACAATAAAGTTATCGTCATCGCTCCCTTCGTCGGCACTCCGGCCTATCGCGCCGGCATCCGCCCCGGCGACATCATCGCCGCTATCGATGGCAAGCCGACCGACAATATGAGCACCTCGGATGTCGCCGATCTGCTCAAGGGACCGAAGGGCACCACGGTCCGCATCACCATGCTCCGCGAAGGCTCCGATCATCCACTCGAGTTTGCCGTCGTTCGCGACGAGATTCCGCGTTACAGCGTCGACCTTCACTTCATGATCAAGCCGGGCATCGGATACATGCACGTCTCCGGTTTCCAGGAAACAACCGAACACGAAGTCGCTGAAGCGCTCGATCAGATGGGCGACCTAAAGGGCTTGGTCCTCGACCTCCGCCAGAATCCCGGTGGCCTGCTCAGCGAAGGCGTCGGCGTCGCCGATAAGTTCTTGAAGAAGGGACAGCTGATCGTCTCGCATCACGGCCGCTCGTCACCTGAAAAGCGTTACGTCGCAGCCCACGGCAATGGCGGCAAAGATTATCCGCTAGTTGTCCTCGTCAATCGCGGGACGGCATCGGCGGCAGAAATTGTCGCGGGCGCTATTCAAGATCATGATCGCGGATTGATCGTAGGCGAAGTAACTTTCGGCAAAGGATTGGTGCAGACTGTCTATCCTCTGGCCGAGAATACCGGCCTCGCCCTCACCACCGCGAAGTATTACACGCCTAGCGGACGCCTGATTCAGCGCGATTATTCGAACTTGTCGCTCTACGACTATTACTACAATCGCGAGAGCGAGGAGAATAATGCGAATCACGAAGTGAAGCTCACCGACGGCGGGCGCACGGTCTATGGTGGCGGTGGCATCACTCCCGATGTGAAGCTCGCGCCCTACAAATCGAATAAGTTCCAGGACGCTTTGCTGCAACATTATGCTTTGTTTAACTTTGCCAAGCATTACGCGCTGACCCACAAGGTCACGCAGGGCTTCGAAGCGGACGACGCCGTACTGCAGGACTTCCGCAAATTCCTCGATGAAGAGAAAATCCCCTACACCGAGGCGGAGATGATCGAGAGCAACGATTGGCTGCGTTCGAATCTGAAGAGCGAAATTTTCGTCGATGCTTTTGGCCAGGAGGAAGGCCTGAAGGTTCGCGCGGAAACAGACCCTGACGTGATCAAAGCCCTCGAACTGATGCCGCAGGCGCGCGCCCTGGCCGACAATGCCAAGAAAGTTGTCGCCGAGCGAAATTCGGCCGCTCCCGTGCCCCGCTAAAATAAACTAGATTTTGATTGAAGGCCTGGGAAACCAGGCCTTTTTATTTTGTTTTCAATGCTGTAGGCGCTGTCAATTCATCTCCAACGTCTACCGGGTTCACAGCATCTTACCTCTGCGTCTTTTTATGAAAAAGACCTGGTATTGTCTTCGATCATTCGCCCTGCTTTTGCTGCTGACCATCGTTATCTCTGGCAGCGCGGCGCCGCAACCCGAGGCGGGTGACGCCTCAGGGCATTCTGGCCGCGCCTACGGCGAGAGACGCAGGGTCACAGGCATCGGCGATTTTGGCGAAGTAACGCCCAGGCTCTTTCGCGGAGCCCAACCGAACCATGCAGGTTTCAAAGCGCTATCAAGGATGGGCGTCGGCATCGTCGTCGACACGCGCGGCAACCGCACTAGGACCGAAGGAAAAGAGGTGCGCCGCCTCGGTATGCGCTATGTCGCCATTCCCTGGCACTGCCCGTTTCCGCATGACGAAACCTTCGCAAAGTTTCTAAGGCTGATGCGCGAAAATCCTGACAAGAAAGTTTTCGTCCATTGCCGCCTGGGAGACGACCGCACCGGCATGATGATCGCCGCCTATCGCATGGCCGACGAACACTGGACCGCCGACGAAGCGATGCGCGAGATGCGCGAGTTCGGATTCAACGAGGCCCATCACGTTATCTGCCCGACCCTCGCCTCGTATGAGGAGCATTTCCCCGAGCATTTAAAGACGAATCCAGTGTTCCGCGGCGAGCGGTGAAATAGGTTCGCACTTCTCGGTTCTCAATTCCCAGAAAAAGCAAAGTCTCCGCTGAATGTCATTGAGAATTGGGAGCTGGAAACTGACAACTGCTGTTCGAACTTCCCTCTTGAGTGTCCCGCCAGAAAGCCCTAAAGTACTCTAAGCGAAATGCGCGGAGGCGCCTGTCTGGCAGCGGCAATCATGCTTCAGTACGGGCCTTGGCTGCAAGGGCTTCAGATTGGGCCGTGGATTCCGGCAATACTGATTGCAGTCGTCGCCGGTGTTATCGATTGGCGCTATCGGCGCATTCCAAACTGGCTCACCGTATCGGGATTAGCGGCCGGGATCGTGGTTAACATGGCTCTCTACCGCTGGCCGGGATTGAAAACCGCGCTGCTAGGAGCGTTGCTGGGCCTGGGAGTGTTGCTGCCTTTCGTGTTAATCCGCAGCCTCGGCGCCGGCGATTGGAAGTTGGCCGGAGCTTTAGGCGCATGCCTTGGCCCGCGGCAATTGATGTCTGTGCTAATCGGCACAATTCTGGTTGCAGGAGTGATGGCGCTGGGACTAGTCGTATGGAAGGGCCGGCTGAAACGCACGCTCCGCAACATTGCGCGGCTACTGGCCGCGCTTTTCAGCCTGCGGATGCCGGGCTTGGAAGTATCGCTCGACGATCCGCAGTCCACCAAGATTCCGTTCGGCGTCGCCATGGCGTTGACAGTTTTGTTCTATGGCGTCGGTAGAATGCTGGGAAAAATGTAAATTGTGATTGCTTGCGATGGATAGACGGATAATTGGTAACTTATCGAAGCAGCATACGGCAGGACTGCGGGCCAGATGAAACTCAATCGAATTATTCACCAACTCAAAGGCGGTGACGGCGCGGAGATTGCGGAAGCCGCCATGGTGCTCCCTCTCGTATTCATGTTGCTGCTAGGCATTGTCTGGTTTGGACGAGCCTTCAACATCTACTCCACTATCCAGCAGGCGGCGCAGCAAGGAGCGATCATGGCGGCGCGCGAAGGGTGCGCCACCTGCGGAGCGAGCACCTTTCCGATTTCCGTGGACACGACGGTCACTGCGGTGATGCAAGCGTCCAATCTCGATCCGAGTCAGATTTCGATCCCATCCGCCATGCCTACTCCGCCCTCTTGTGTGCCTGCTGCTCTGCCCGTAACGTGTAAGAAAAGCGCCAACAACATTATTCTCTGCCAACAGGTGCTACTGAATTCTCCGGCCTCCTCGACCCAGCCGCCACAATGTGGAGTCACTGTGAGCTTTCAATATCCATTTAACTTCTACCTGCCATTCACCTCTCTCAACTTGCAGTCGGTAGTAATGTCAGCGCAGGCGCAAAGCAGGATGGAAAACTAGATGACTGGGTTGCGCGTGACGCGACAACGCGGTGGGCTTCACCGCTCGAAAGGCGCGCGGCGTGCCGCGGCCGGCTTTGTCCATCTGTTTGCCCACAAGTTAATTGCCGACGACCTGTTTGCCGGGGAACGTGGTTCGGCGTTGCTGGAATTTGCCATCACACTGCCGCTGCTGGTGGTGTTCGTCGTGGGCATCTACGATTTCAGCGGCGCTTTTAATCAGAAGCAGAAAATCGAACAGGCTGCCCAGGAGGCCGCTATCCTCGCCGGCGCACAACCGACCAGCGATATTCAATCGAGCAATGCCAACCCCGCCTCTCTGCAGGCTGTGGTGACTGCTGTCATCAACTCGCTGGGCGCCAATGGAGTGCTGCCCAATGCTCCTTGCGGTGCGCCTACGGTATCCCCTCCGTCTGGCTTGACATGGACCTACACAATCTCCGGATGTAACAGCGCATACACCAGCAGCAACGATCTCGTCATCACCATTAACCGCGGCTGCGTATGCGCCGCTGGACCAGCCTGTACCGCCACGCCACCGTGTGCGTCGGGGCCGCCGGTAGCTGTTGGCACCAGCGTTACCGTCACTTATCCATACCACTGGAAGTTCAACAGTGCGATTCAATTGTTATTTCCGGGCGCAACTTACGCGGCCATAACCCAGTTGACCGAGAGTTCCATGGTCCACAACCAGTTGTGAGGATGCTTGCGACCACTTCGAACTAACTTGCGAATTGGAAAAGGTAAAGAGCAGGGTGTCATCATCACGTTGGTCGCGGTGTTCATGCTCTTCGTTGTAGGAGCGATGGCCGCGCTCTCGATCGACGTGGTAACGATCTACACCGCGCGCAGCGAGGCGCAACTCGCGGCCGATAGCGCGGCATTGGCGGCCGCACGTGTGCTCGCAAACTCTGGGGCAACCTCGGACCCGAACGCTGTCGCGGACGGTTTGATGGCCACTGCGTGGACCCTCGCGACAGCCGTCGCTCTCCAGGTCGCGGAACAAAACCAAGTGGGAGGAGCGAACCTGACTTCCTCCCAGATCACGATCCCTGCCACCGCGCCTTTGAGCGTCACCAATCCCACCGTCAATGTAAAGATTCAAGTGAATCTACCGACATTTTTCGCGCGTATATGGGGGAGCACCCAGGTTGCGGTGGCCGCGTCGGCTACAGCGGAGGCTTACAATCCGTCGGCAACAAGCGGGGTGTCGTCCGGCGGGACGAGGCCGCTGGTCGCACCTCTTTGCGTAAAGCCGTGGCTGCTGCCAAATATGTCCCCGGGGGAGACCGGCGCTACCAGTGCTCAGATCTTCGATCCCATGACCGGGGCCATCCTTGATACCGGTTTGCTCGGCTGGGCGACTCCGTCGGTTGGACCCACCCATCTGCGGAATGTTTGCACAACCCCATACAACACGGACTGCACCGGGATCTCACCGGCATTGGGCCCACCACCGACCGCGTGGCGGTATTATCCTGGCACTTCTGACCCCACTACGGGCAGCTTTCCGGCACCCAGTGCGTCCTCCGTCACATGCTCCGGCTGTACTGGATTCGACAATTACCAGTTGAGTATTGCAGGCTGCGTACAAACTCCTGTCGCGTGCAACGCCACGGTTAGCGTCGATCAAACGTCTGAAACGTCTCCCACCGCTCGAGACGTTGAGACTGCTGACCCTGTCAATGACATGACCCACGCCACCGCAAGCAAAGGTGACAGGGTCGACATCTCCGTCGACACACCACCGCCGTTCCAGTTCCTGGCCGGTGATGACAACCCGATTCCCGGCACAAAGGGATACGATGTGATGGTCAGTGATTCGCTAGTGACCGTGCCCGTGATTAATGTGGATAGCGTAAGCGGCTTGCCTCCTACGTACCCCACGGTTCAGATCATCGGCTTTCTGCAGCTTTTTCTGAATCCCAATGGGACATTCAGCCCAGCCAGTGGCCACATCCGCACCCAGGTCATCAACCTCGCCGGTTGCGGAACCACGGCCAGTGGGACGCCGATTGTCGGCAACGGCGCGTCTCCCGTGGTGGTACGGTTGATTAGCGGGTCGTAGCTGGGAGACTTCGGTGAGAGGATCGCCGCCAAACTTATTCTAATTCATTCCCGCGATTATTCTTTCCCGCCCACCACCTGCGCATGGCCGAGCGCGGCTACTAGCGCAAATCCTCCAATAACATTTCCCAGCAATGTTGGAATCAGGAATTGCGCCACGTAGATTTTCCAGGTAATGACTTTCGTCACGATCAGAAAAAACATCGTCGTTGAGCCGGCGATCACGTGGTTGAAGCCGCTGATTCCGACCAGATACGTGATGATGATGATGATGGCGATGCGTGACGATTCCGCTCCCGGGAGCAGCCACACCATTAATGCGATCAGCCAGCCTGCGAAAATCGCGCGCATCAGCACCGTCCCGAAACCCGCTCCCAGATGCGCCACGCCGATACTGTTCAAGGTTTCTTGCGTGTGCGCATCGAAGATACGGATTTTCCCGATGCAGAGTGCGAACAAAAACGTTCCCACCAGATTTGCCGTCAGTACGACGGCCCACAGGCGCAGCATACGCAACAAGGTGGAGAGATCTTTCTTCACCAGCAGGGGCAGCACAACCGTGAGGGTGTTTTCGGTAAAGAGCTGCTGCCGCCCCAGGATAACGATGAGAAAGCCGACGCAGTATCCGGCGCGGGAAATCAGCGGGCGCCAGGGCAGATCGGGCAAATGACTGCTGAGGAGTGCCTCGGCTACGAACGAAAAGCCCATCGACAGGCCAGCTGCCAGCGCCGACCAGGCCAATGCGGACGCTGGACGCGCCAGTTCCTCTTCGCCCTCGCGCCGAATGGTTTCGTAGACCACGTGCGGGCCAATCGCCAGCCGCTCCTCGACCTGCTTCTTCTCGGCTCGAGTCGATATCGTTGTTTCGGTTGTCGAAGGAGCCATCTTCACCAGCTTCTTGTTCACTCGTCCTCTTTTGTGAGCGGGGATGCGGCGCTTAGCAGTTATGCGCTGTCGATTAGATGAGCACATTCGGGGTGGCGAAATAATCTATCTGTACACTGGACCCTCAGGGGATGTATTTGCCGATTTCTAGCAGGCGGTCCTACAGGATTCCCCAAGGCGCCCTCAACGTATCACTGGTGGCGGGCGGCTTCTGGTCGAATCGCATGATGAGTACAGCGCGGGTTAGAAGGGGTTGGACTGGCGCAGCGTGAGGATCACCTGGTCGAGGCTGAGTTCGTTGCCCACAAAAATAAAGTTGTAGTGGGAACCGTTGAGTAAGGCCGCCAGCACGTCGCGCGCGGGAGCGGGACCGAGATCGGCGGCCACTTCCTCCTGCTCGGCACCCGCCGGTATCGCAATGTCGGCGCGGGTTTGGCGCTGCACTTCGAATAACACCTGCGCCAGCGTGGCTTTTTCGGCGTGAATGCTCAGCAACCCGTTGACAAAACTCACAGACACCGCCGCAGGTTGCGCCGCTGTCGCAACCGGGAGCGCCGGGCTTACGGCCGGCGGTGGGGCCGCGCTAGCGATTGAGGAAGACACCGGAGATATGGTTGGAACGGTTGCACTGGTATGCGCAGCCAGCGAGGCATTTTGCAGTCTGGCCTCAGCCCGCGCCGCTACACCGGACGGCTGAGTTCCGACGGCTGGAAGCAGAGCTGGCTTGGGCGCAGAATTGGCGGGGGGAAACTTAGCCGAATTCAACTTGACGGAATTTGAGCTCACCGAATTTAGCTTAACCGCATTCAACCTGACGACAACCGCGTTCTGGCTGGCCGAAACCTGATAGGCCTCCGGTTCCGAAAGGTCAAGCACGACGCGCGTTATCGGAGGGTTGCTGAAAAACAATCCAGCGCGAATTCCTTTGAGCGGACCGCGATTCACTTTCAGGGCGCGTAACTCGGCGGCAGGAATCGCTCCGGGAAAATCCACCACGATGCGGTCCGGCCCGGTGATGGCCTGAGTGTCGGGCGCGACGGCCGCTCCGGAAGTCTGTATCTCGACTTCCAGCCCACCGCCAGTTTCATGCAAGACGATGTGCTGCACATGAGCGGTCGCGGGCGCAGACGTCTGCGCGAGCGTCGGCACAGGCGAAAATAGTAACGCCGCCAAGCCCGGCACGGCTCCGAGATAGAAAAGGCGTGGCATTGGTGCTCTGAGCAGAGTCTAGCAGTTAGGGACAGAGCTATTCGCACCAGAAGTCGTAGCACTAGTGGATAGGCAGGTGACAGGAGCCCCCTGGCAGCATGTTCGCGTCCAGTATTGCTAATTACTGATGCGTCAGCTTAAACACCGTTCCCTGGTTGTGGGCGCCGCCACGGGATGCAATGCCATAGAGGTCGCCCGCGGTATCGAACACTAAATCTCCGTAGGGATATGCGCCATCTCCATTCACGCCGGTGAAGCTGTGGAGCACGGTTTCCTTGCCGCTCGTATCGACCTCGTACACGGTCCCATAGTTCGCAGTGCCACCCTTATAGGTCGTCCCGTAGAGGTTGCCCTGACCGTCCATCACCACGCCCCCATCGGGATGGTTGCCGTCTCCTTTTTTTCCAGTGAAGCCATAGAGCACGGTCAGGTTGCCGTCCGTATCCAGCTTATACACTGTGCCATGGCCGCTCGCCGCTCCATACGTCGTGCCATAGAGATTACCCTGTGCGTCCAGCACTACCCCGGCAAGTGGATACCCAACGCTGGTAAAGGTGTAGAGCGATGCAAAATTGCCCGTTTCATCGATTCTGAAGATGGTTCCTCCGGGATCGATGGGACTGCCACCGACCTCATATGCGGTCGTACCATATAGGTTGCCCTGAGAATCAAAGACTAAATTTGAGTGGGGATACAATCCGCTGCCGTCGTTCTTCCCGAAGGAATGGAGCACCGTCTCATCGCCGGCTGTATCTACTTTGAATACAGTTCCAGCGGAGGGACTGCCGTCGCCTCCGCGATGGGTTGTACCGTAGAGGTTGCCCTGCGCGTCTCGCACCACACCGTTTGGGTTTGCGCCATTCTTCGCAACTTTCGCGAAACGGTAGAGCACGGTTTCGTTGCCCGTCGGGCTTACCTTGAACACCGTTCCCAGAGAGCTTACGCCTCCGCTTTCTGTTGTACCGTAAAGGTTGCCCTGAACATCCATGACTAAACTGGCATTAGGAATCTCGCCGTCTGGACTTCCTGCGAAGTTGTACAGCACGGTTTCGCTCCCAGCCGCGGCAAGTTTGAACACAGTCCCGTAATTGAACGTACCGCCGGCGGAAGTGGTGCCATAGAGATTGCCTTGTGCGTCCAGAACCAACCCCGCCGTAGGATATGAGCCATCATTCGGCGCGCCGGCAAACGAATACACGACGCTGTAAGTGTAAGTCTGCGCCGCCGCCGGGCTTGCGATCAGCGACGGCAGTAGCACTCCCAAAGCCAGCGCAGCGCTTGCCGCTAGCCGGCACAATCCAGAGAGCCAGCTCTGAGGTTGCATTGGAATTTTCATAGTTCGCTGCTCCTTTGGGGGGAGGTTTCACCAGTGGGACCAATCCGATTTGTTGGATGGCCGCCTTCGCCGGCTTGGGTTAGATCGCGTGAGAGTATTTCTGGCGAGCCAGCAATTATCTAGCACGGGATTTTAGCACGATTCGAATGGGCACAAATATTACGCTAATAAGAAAATCGGATCCGGTTTTCCTGAAACCAAAGACCCGAAAACCTGAGACCTGAACTTTTACTCAGTCTTGATCGCTACGACAGGCGCTGGGAACAGCGCTTTGTGGCTGCCGTCGCAGAAAGGCTTGTTGGCGGATGCTCCGCAGCGGCACAGCGAAAACGCCGGCTTGCCAGTCAGATCGAATTTATTGCCTTCGGCGTCTACCACTTCGACAAGGCCGTTAGGATCCTCTACGCGCAATGGACCGTTAGGGCGCAACGTAATTGTTACTTGAGCCATGAAACCTCCAACTTCAAACTATCGCAATATAAAAAAAGTTGCCAGCACTCAGTACCCAGTACTCAGTAAATGCAGCGACTCATAACGCGGCGGCGACCGGAGGTTCTTCGCTGGGTACTGGGTGCCGGGTACTGGGTGCTCTCTTACCTCCACCGATCCACGACTTCCCACCACAACAGCTTCAACCACTCATCCAGCGTAACCTTGGCCCATTCGCGGTTCGTCCACCAGGCGGAGCCGAAACGCGACGGATCACTCGCCGCCGCTATGCTGAACTGATATTGCGGCAGTTGATGACGAAAAATCGTCAAGGCGCGACGCGTGTGATAATCGGAGGTGACGATCAACACGCGATGCGCTCCCACCGACTGCAGGCATCGACCCACATCGTCGACCTCCGCGTGAGTAGAAAAACCGGCGATCGCACACACCGACATTTGGTTTCCTGCTCCGAGACTGTTGATGTACCGCTGCGCGATTTCGGTCAGTCGTTGATCGTAGATCAGGTCTCGCGTCTCGGCATCCAGAAACACGCGCGGCGCGATTCCCAGCCGCAGCAACTCAAGAGCGCGAGCGGGACGAACATCCGTTTCCCCAGCCAGCACCACGATGGCATCAGATTTCTCCGGATGGTCGACGACCAGAAATCGCGCCGCCTGGCTGGCGACCGCGATGAGGATCACGAGGATGAGGAGGAATCGTAAAAGTCGCATCTGACGCGGAAGGCACCGTGCTTCTCACCGCATTCCGCATGTTACTAAGGAAATCACCTACGTGCGAAACATGATTACCGCAGTAATCAATGTGGGTAGGAGCACTGCGAGATGGCGTGAAAATCTTGCGAAAATCAAAGATTAATCGAGGTTTCCCCATCTCCGGTGCGACCTTCGAATGCTAGAATTAGTCGTTGCTCATGACCACTCAACTCAGCGCTTCTTCGCTATTTACAGACCTGAAGGGCCGCATCGAAACCCGCCGCGCTAACGTCGGAATCATCGGCCTGGGCTATGTCGGACTGCCGCTCGCCCTCCTTTATAGCGAGCAGAAATTTCCTGTCACCGGTTTCGACATCGATCAGAGAAAAATCGACACGCTCGCGAGCGGCGGCACTTATATTTTCCGCATCACGCCCGAAGAAATCGCGGCGGCCAAGTCAAATGGCTTCAAAGCAACCGCAGATTATTCACAGATCACCGCCATGGACGCGATCATTATTTGCGTCCCCACGCCACTCAACGAATATCACGAGCCCGATCTCAGCTACATCACGAACACCGCTCACGCCGTGGCGCCCTATCTGCGCGCGGGACAGATCGTCATTCTCGAGAGCACGACTTACCCCGGCACCACCGAAGAAGTGTTGATTCCAATTCTCGAAAAAGAAAACAAGGCTGGCCTGAAGGCTTCGCGCGAAGGCGCAGCCGGAGACAACGAAATCTGGGTTGCGTTCTCGCCCGAGCGCGAGGATCCCGGCAACACGCAGGTAGCTCGCCACGATATTCCAAAGGTGATTGGCGGGCTTGATCCGCAAGCCAGTGCCATTGCCGCTGCGCTCTACGGCTCGATTTTTCGCCGCACCGTTCCCGTTTCGTCACCCGCTGCGGCGGAGATGACGAAGCTCCTCGAAAACATTTATCGCTGCGTCAACATCGCGCTGGTGAACGAACTCAAGATGCTCTGCCTGCGCATGGACCTCAACATCTGGGAGATCATCGACGCCGCCGCCACCAAGCCCTTCGGCTTCCATCCCTTTTATCCCGGGCCTGGTCTGGGCGGACACTGCATTCCGGTCGATCCGTTTTATCTTTCCTGGAAGGCGAAGGAGTTTGACTTCCGCACACGCTTCATCGAACTGGCCGGCGAGATCAACGTGGCCATGCCCTACAACGTGATCGCTTCGACCATCTCCGCTCTCAATCGGCGGAAAAAGGCGATCAACGGATCCAAGATTCTAGTGCTGGGCGTGGCTTACAAAAAAGATATTGACGACCTGCGCGAGTCGCCCGCTCTCACCATCATCGAACTGTTGCAAAAAGAAGGCGCAGCGGTCAGCTATAACGATCCCTATTTCCCCTTCGTCGGCCGCGGCCGCAAATATGACCTCCAGATGAAGTGCTCGCCCCTCGATAATCTCAGCCAATACGACTGCGTGCTCATCGTCACCGATCATTCTGACTACGATTACAAGAAGATTGTGGGTGAGGCTCAACTGGTCGTCGATTCGCGCAACGCCACGCGCGGCATCAAGAGCGACAAAATCGTGCACTGCTGAAGCTAGTGTGCAGCGGACACTCCTGTCCGCGGCCTTCGTTCGAAAACCGACCGTCCGGGCGGCGTGCTTAGCATCCCCTTTTCTTTTACAAAACTTTTTTGTATCCCGCGACACCGATAAGGACTCTACGCCTATGCTAGTATTTCGCGTTGAGGCGGAGCAGCATCCCTGTGGATTGTTGCATCCTAGAGTCTGCCAATGATGAAAGATACGCTTGGAATCTTGCTCGCCGGTGGCGCTGGCGAGCGCCTCTATCCGCTCACGCGAGACCGCGCCAAGCCGGCCGTAACCTTTGGCGGCATCTATCGCATCATCGACATCACGCTTTCCAACTGCGTTAACTCCGGTCTGCGCCGCGTCTTTATTCTCACGCAATATAAAGCGCTCTCGCTCAATCGCCAGATCCGCGAAGGCTGGAACATTTTCGGCCGCGAGATAGGCGAGTTCATCGAAATCCTGCCGCCCATGAAGCGGGTCAGCGAAAACTGGTACATGGGGACGGCCGACGCCGTCTATCAGAATATTTATTCCATCGGCTCCGAGCAGCCAAAGTACGTGATCATCCTCTCCGGCGATCACATCTACAAAATGAATTACGAGCGCATGCTGAAGCAGCATGTCGATGCGGCCGCCGATGTCACTGTGGCCACCTTGACGACCGACCCGGCCGAAAGCCGCCATTTTGGCGTGGTCGACATCGATCGCGATTCCCGCATCGTCGGCTTTCTCGAGAAACCGCAACACACCGACATTCGATCGCCTTACGACCCGGCGAAGATTTCAGCATCGATGGGCATCTATATTTTCAACACCGATGTGCTCATTCCCGTGCTGCTCAAAGACGCGGAAGATCCGGATTCAAGTCATGACTTCGGCAAGAATATTCTGCCCAAGATGCTGGGCGACTACCGCGTCTACTCGTTTAACTTTGTCGACGAAAACAAGAAAGAGGCTCTTTACTGGCGCGACGTGGGCACACTCGAAGCCTACTACGAAGCCAATATGGATCTGGTTTCGGTTTCTCCGGTCTTTAATCTTTACGATGAACAATGGCCGATTCGCACCCACCAGCGGCAGTATCCGCCGGCTAAATTCGTATTCGCCGAGAGTGGCCGCATGGGCCGCTCGCTCGACTCGCTGATCTCTTCCGGCTGCATTATCTCCGGCGGCCTCGTCCAGAATTGCGTGCTCTCTCCCGACGTACGCATTAATTCCTACAGCGAAATCGACAGCAGCATCCTGTTCTCGCACGTGAACGTGGGCCGCAGTTGCCGCATTCGCAAAGCCATCATCGACCGCGACGTGCATATCCCCGAGGGCACAACCGTTGGCTATGATGTGGAGGCCGACCGTGAGCGCTACTTCGTCACCGACAGCGGAATCACCGTCGTGACGCGCGATTATTCTTTGTTCGAGAATCCGGTGACGGTGGATTACTTCACCAGTGAGTAGGCCGACGGCGCAGGTGACAGGTCGCAGGTGACGAGTAAAGGCTTTTCCTGTCACCTGCGACCTGTCACCCGCTACATTCTCTACCGCCTTAGCAAATCGTCGGCCAGCAAGTGCGCTTTCTCCGCCAGCGTGCTCGCTCGGCGCACATCGCCTTCCTTTAGCGCGGAGCGGGCGCCATCCATGTAGTTGCGGATCTGGACGACTGTTTCTTGTTGATGGACATCCGGAAGCACTTCCAACTGCGGCAGTTGCTCCCCTGCGGCTCGCAGCCACTGCTCTGCGTTCTGCCGCTCGCGGGCGGCCTCCGCTGGAGTCATGCCCGGAGCAATCTGCGTTGCGGGCTCTTTAGCACCACCCTGGCGAACTACAATTTTTCGCGGAGCAGCGGGTGGCCCGGATGCGCTACGCGATGGGCGCTTGGTGACTCCGCTCCTTGTTTCCGCGCTCGAAGCGGGGGCGCTGGAGGAACCGGGTTTGGTGGAGTCCGCCTTAGCGGGGTCTGTCTTTGCCGAATCCGGCTGTGTTGAATCCGGCCCATTATCAGGGTTCGCTGAGTTAGTCTTCGCTGAGTTAGTCTTCGCCGAGTCGGTGGTTGCTGAATCAGGCGCTGTTTTACCTTCCGTGTTTGGCTCGGGTGCTTTCTGCCCAGCGTCGCTCTCGGGAGCTTTCTTTTCCGCAGCCGCACTGGTATCCGGAGGCGGAGGTGCGAGCGCCGCAGCTGGCGCCTGCTCCGAAGCTCTTGCAGGGCCTGTCGCCTCTTGTCCGCGGAAACTCATTCCCCAGCAAAGGAGACTCAGCCCAAGCGCGAGCGTGGCCGTGAAAGCGAATCGCATGGCGGTGACAAGAGGATTGTTCCGCACCCTCGCCAGGAAGGCAAGCCCGGCGCGATGAGCATGCAAGAAAAGCGCACAAGAAAAAACCGGGGCGCGTCTCCGCTCCCCGGCTGGTATTGGTGTCTTAGTTGGTGGCCTACTCGCTGCTGCCAGCCTCGGCCGCGGCGCTGATCGACTCGTTCTCCGGTTGCAGGATCACGCCGTCAAATGGAGTCGCCCCAACCAGGCGACCGCCGATGACGCTGACCCGGCGCAGCGGGAATCCCGCATCCGGACCGCGCTGCCACGAACGCCCACTGTCGCGGCTTTCGAAGATCACGCCCGTCGTGTCGCTGGTAGCGAGCATGCGATGGTGTATCGAATCGAAGCTGACAGACGTGATGTCCTTGCCAGGCAAGCCGTTCACGACATGCTCCCAGCTCGAGCCCCAGTCTTCGCTGCGATACGCGCCTTCGCGCGCCGCAACCATGATCTGTCCCTCCGAACCAAGTGCCAGGCTGCGGATGCCCACGAGGTACGTCGGCAGTCCACTTGCCTGTTGCCAGACCAAGCCGCGATCCTTCGAGACGAATACGCGCGAGCGCGTAGCCGCGACCAACGTCGAACCGTCGGCACGCACAGAAACAAAGTCTTCCTGTCCGAGCACCGCTCCGCCCTTCCAGGTTTTACCCAGGTCGGTGCTGACGTAGATGCCGTTGGTCGTTGCAGCCAGCCAGCGCACCGTGCCAAGTTCGAGATCGTTGACTCGCGCCACCAGTTCTTTCTTTTCGATCGCTGTCTTGGTGACCGGTTTAGCACCCTTGCGAGCAACCTTCGAAGTGTGCTCGACGACGATCACGTTCATCGGATGCCATTGCGTGCCATTGTGCTCGAGATAGTAGATGCCGTGGTTGGTGCCGGCGATGAGCGTACCGTTCGCAGCCTGCTTCAGCGCGAATACATCTTTTCCGCCCAGGCCAGCCGCCTTCTGCAGCCAGTGCTGACCGGCATCGTTGGAGTGGAACACACCGCCGTATTCGCGGTCATTGACCACGCCGACATAAAGCGTGCTCGCATCTTTGTTATCAGCCAAGATCGCGGACACGTAGCGATGGGCATAGCCTTTATTAGAGGTCGTCCAACTCGAGGCGCCGTCGGTCGAGGCCATCACGCCGCTGCGATCGGTTGCGAGCAGCACGCGATTCGAATCGCGCGGATCGACGAGGACGTCGTTGACGACGACTTCAGGATCGCTGACGCGCTTCCACGCCTTGCCGAGGTCAGTCGTCTTCCACAGGCCTTCCGTGGTTCCGGCGTAGACGATATTTTCATTGGTCGGATCCTGCTTCAACACACGCGTGCGGCGCGCCGAAAACGGAATCCCCTGAATCTTCGAGAATAGGTTGCCCGCGCTCTCGCTCTTATAAATTCCAGAGCAGGCGCTGGCGAATACGACCGCAGGATTGTCGTGGTCGACAATCACCGAGAACACGTCGGAGTCGTCGATCATGCCCTTATTAATATGCTGCCAGTTGGCGCCGCCATCCGCCGTCTTCCAGGCCAAGTGCCAGGTTCCGGCGTAGACGGTGTTGGGGTCCTTCGGATCGATCGCGATCGATTCGATATTCTTGATGTCGGCTGAGTTCGCAGGCGACAGGCGCTCCCACGTATCACCGCCATCCTTGGTGCGGAAGACGCCATCGAGCGCGCCCGCGACCATGATCCGGGAGTCGCCCTTATACATCGCCATGGCGCGGATCGATTTGCCATGCATCGCCGGCAAGGTTTGCCAGTTGGCGCCGCCGTCGTGCGTGCGGAAGACTTCGCCAATCTGCTGGCTCGACACGCTCCAGGCCGAAACATATATCCGCCGGGGGTCCTGGGGATCGATGGAGATATGGTCGAGCACGTAGTCATCGCCGCCGAGACGAGCGAGGCGCGACCAGGTGCGTCCGGCATCGTTCGAAGCAAACATCTGGCCGGTGCTGGTGCCCAGCAAAATGTGATCAGGATTGTGAGCGTCGTAGGCCAGGCTGCGGGCATCCCCGCCGTCCGGACCTAATACCTGCCAGGGCCCAGAGGCCAGCAGCGCGGTGCTGAGGAAAGTGATAGCGAGAAGCAGTAAAGAGGTACGGAGAACTTTCTGTTGCCCTGTAGATTCCATGCGCGTAGGTTGACCCCTGCGAACGATATTCGCGTCCGCCCAACATTGACAGGCTAGCACGACGCGAGCAAGGTTACCGAAGATCGAAAAATAGAAAGGCCGGTAGGGTGAACCCCCACCGGCCTTTCGTGCTAAATCGGCCAAAAAGCGTGCTATTCGGCCTTTTTCTTCTTTTTGGCGACCGGCTTCGGATGATCCGGAACAGGCATTACCTTCGTCTCGTCGACCGGCGTCGTGCTACCAGCCTCGGGGAAGGTCGCGCCGGACGGAACGATCCACTGTTCCGACGTCGCCGTACCGGCGTTACCGGTGCGCGCCTCGATGCGGCTGGGATCGATGTTCTGTTTCGCCTCGCCACCCGAGATGTAGGCCTTCACATTGAGCGCCCGTTCGGCCGCCAGGTTCTTATGCTTCGACTTGGTGACTTCTGCCGGGTCAGCGTTTCCGACGACAATCAGCTTGGCATCCGGATCCTGCTGCAATTTCAGCGCAACATCGTCCAGTTCGGCTTTGCAGGTGTTGTCGACACGCCACAGTTTCTTTTCGTTCGGGTACGCGCACTCGTTTACCTTGGTGGCCTGCGGCGGAGGAGGTGGCGGATTTTCGACCGTCACCGAACTCGTCGTCGAAGCTGTCAAGCCGCGCGAGTCCGTACAAGTAGCGCTAATCGTGATCGTCCCTGACGGGGCGCCAGTAGTTGTCAGGGTTGCGGAGCTTCCACTGCCCGAGAGGCTGCCGCCCGTCGCGCTCCATCCACCGACCGTCACCGGAACGTTATCCGGACTGGTGCAGGTGCAGGTGATGGTCGCCGGCTGGCCCGCCTGAACCATCGACGGGTTCGCCGAGCAGGAGAATTGCGGCGGATTCTTCGGCGGCTCCTTCACTGTAAAGCTCGAAGTCGCGCTGGCAACATTGTTCTTCTTGGCCTTCGGATCGGTCACGGTCACGGTGACCGTGTAGCTACCACCGCTGAGGCCGTTGGTGTCGATGTTCGCGGAAGTATCCTTGGCGTCGAGCTTCCCACCGCTGCTCGCCCAGGTATAAGTCAGCGTGTGTTTGGGATTGAAGTTGTTGGCTACAGCTGTGCCATGCACCGGCTCACCCACCATAACTTCTGTCGGCTGCAATGAGAGCGAGGCCGATACCGGAAGTTCGGGGGCTTCGCCGCCAGTGGTGAACACCAGCCCCGTGCGCAGTAGCGCACCGTCGTAGTTTGGACGCCGCAATGAGGAATCGTCTGCCGGCACAACTTTACTAAAGTTTTGGTGCGACCACTGGAAGTCGGCTTCAAACACCCGTATGTTGACATGCCTCCATAGCTTGATATCCATACCGCCGCCAAGAATCGCGCCGACTCCATTGCTAACTGGCGCACTATTAGTCTGAAGGCGTTCGAGTCCGAGAAGTGTGTGCACGAAGAAGTTCACACCCTCGCCGCGGTAGGTCAACTTCGGTCCCCCGGTCCAGGTATTGATGCTGGAATTGCTCGAGTTCGAATTTCCGCCGTAATTGGCTTCCAGAGAAAGATACCTGGTGAAGTTATAAGCTCCGCTGATGCCAATGCCCTTCGACATCGAGGGTAGTTGCACAGCATTCGGCGGGGAGCTCGTATCCGGAACATTGCCACCCGGATTTAACCATTGATACCCAACGAATAACTCGACCGAGGGAAACGAGTCATTCGACATTACAGGTGCCGGCTTCGGTGCGGGCGCAGTCTGTGCCGTCAAAAATGATGGCAACGCAATGAGAACAACCAGAACGAGTGCGACACTCGCGCATCTTTTGTAGGTTGGGTGACAAAGCGACATGGAGTTCCTCCGAAATCAAATCCACAACAAACTATTGAAATAGAACCGGAATCAATAAACCCTTACGGCTCGCTCGGAAGGCTGCACTGGGAAACACCGAATTTTACAGCAAACGGACGTTTTTGCAAAAAGTTTAAGAGTTTATACCGAACATTTTTGTGATCAGGCAGAGAGCAGCCACGCTTATGGCAATTCGCACGTTGCAGAATCGCACGATCGAAATTCGCAATCTGTTCCTTTTTGCTCATTTGAGGCAGGTACTATACGGGTGCGGGCCGTTGCTCGGCTTTGTGTGCGACCCCCTTAAGTCTCGGGCTGGGGATCGCGCCCGTACTAATCTCAAATTGATATCGCTTTGTTCGACGGGTTGCGGGGCGCGGCACTTCCCTGAATAATGCTGAATAGCTGTGCCCACCTATGACTAGAGGAATATGACCCAGGAACGAGTGCTGATCGTAGAAGACGAAGAAAACGAACGAACCGGCTTGGCCGAACTTGTCTCCGGCTGGGGCTATCGCACCGACACCGCAGTCGATGGCCAGGAGGCGCTGGAAAAAATTCCGATCTTCGCTCCCTCCATCGTTATTACCGACGTAAAAATGCCGCGCATGGGTGGCATGGAACTGGTCGAGCGCCTGGCCGATCTGGCGCAGTCGATCGCCGTGGTCATGGTCACCGCTCAGAAGGCAACCGATACCGCCTTCCACGCCGGACGTCTCGGCGTCCAGGATTACATCGAGAAGCCTATCGACTTCCGCCGCCTGCGCTCCATCCTCACCAACATCGGCGAGATCCTGAACGCTCGCGTCGAAAATGAATCTCTGCGCCGCCGCTTACGCGATAAAGGAGCGCTCGGAAGCCTGGTGGGCGCCTCCACAAAGATGCAGGAAATCTTTCACCTCATCGAGCAAGTCGCTCCCAGCACCGCGTCCGTTTTGATCACCGGGGCGAGCGGCACCGGCAAGGAACTCGTGGCGCGCACCATTCACGATCTCAGCCCGCGCCGCGGCAAGCCTTTTATCCCCATCAATTGCGCCGCTATACCAGAGACGCTGATCGAGAGCGAAATTTTCGGCCACGAAAAAGGCGCATTCACGGGCGCCGCCGAGCGCCGCACCGGCTGCTTCGAACTCGCCGAAGGTGGAACTTTGCTGCTCGATGAGATCGGCGAAATGCCCGTGGGCACCCAAGCCAAGTTACTGCGCGTGCTCGAAGATCATAAGTTGCGGCGGCTCGGCAGTAAGGTCGAGACAGCCGTGGACGTGCGCGTCCTTGCCGCCACTAACAAAATTCCCGACGACGCCGTGGCCAACGGAGAACTGCGCCAGGACCTCTATTACCGCCTCAACGTTTTCAATATTCACATGCCGGCGCTGCGCGAGCATAAGGATGACATACGCGAGTTAGTCAAGAGCCTGCTCGCGGATATGAACGAGAAGCACAGTCGCAAGGTAGCAGACGTCAGCGAAGCCGTGCTCAATGTCTTCCAGAGTTACTCCTGGCCGGGCAACGTGCGCGAGTTACGCAACACTCTCGAACGGGCCGTGATTGTTTGCGAAAGCGGCCTGATCGAAACCAAGCACCTGCCTCCCGGCTTTGGCCAGAGCGTGCGCCCGGTGGTCAACGATCCCGACGCTGTGCACCTCGGCGTGGGCACGACGGTAGAAGAGGCGGAGAAGTTACTTATCCTGAAGACTCTGCAGGCAACAAACAACAACAAAACGAGGGCGGCCGAGATGCTAGGCATCAGCCTCAAGACCCTGCATAACAAATTGAAAGAATACGGCCGCCCTCAGGATGCGGTATTAGCCGAAGAGGGGTGAGAAAAAGAGGTGTCAGTTGTCAGTTATCAGTTTTCAGCGCGATTACAACTGACGACTGATGACTGACAACTGATAACTGTCATTAATGACTCGCAAATTCATCATCGTGCTCGTGATCACCACGCTGTTCACGGCGCTGGTCGTCGGCTTTTCCTGGGTTTACCTCTCCCAACTCCTGCGCCAGCGCTTGCTCTGGGCCGATGAAACCGCCTCCCAACTCACCAATCAACTGGAATACGCCGCCTCCAAGGCGGTGCCCGATCTCAGCAGCACGCGGATCAACACTGAAGACCCGAAGGCGATGCGTATCGCTATTACCAATTACCTCCAAACCGATCCCAACCTCAACGACATGCTGGAATCGGTGGTCGGCAATTCTCGCATCATCTATGACGCCGCCATCATCGATCCGAACGGCGTAGCCATTCTCGACACCAACCCGGCGCTGAACGGCAAGCCGATCCCCTATCGTGTCCCATTGCGCGTGCTGCGCGACGCCAGCTTTCGCCGTCAGCTGCGTCTTATATATGCCCCAGGCTCGGTCTATGACGTGAGCATCGGAGTTGAACTAGACGGCCAAACATTTGGCAGCGTCCGGGTCGGCGTCTCCACCGTTTTCTTGCGCAACGAACTCACGCCGAAATTGCAGCAGGCAGCATTCTTTTCGGTGCTCGCGATTTTTTGTTCGCTCGTGCTGGCAGCCGCCGTCTCCAATGTCGCGCTTGGCCCGCTGAAAGCCATCAGCCGCAACCTCGACAGCGCCAGCGCCGGCGATCTCTTGCCCGCCGAAGAATCCGGTTCCGAGGACGAAGTTGGTCTCGTTTCGCTCAAGATCGCTCACCTCGGCCGCCAGATTCGCGATACCAATCAGATTTTCTCAGCCCTGAAAGATAACGTTGAGCAGGTCATGACCAAGCTCCAGGACGGTTTAATGCTCTTCACCCGCGATTCGCGCGTGGTGCTGGTGAGCGCTTCGGCGGAAAAATTCCTCGGGCGCCCACGACGCGAAATCCTGGGCCGCACCGCCGAAGAAATTTTCTCCGACGGCACGGTTCTGGGCGCGGTTGTTCTTCCCGCCTTCCAGAAGCAGCGCCCGTTGGTGCAGTACGAATTCGACGCCGTCGACGGCCGCCGGGTACAGGTGTCGCTCGACTTTATTCAGGAAAAAGGAACGCCGATCGGCGCGCTGCTCACCATGCGCGACGCCGAATCCGTGCGCCGCATTGAAGACGAAATTGAAATCTCGCGCCGCCTCTCCGCCAGCGGACGCCTCACCCGCGGCGTCGCCCACGAAGTCAAGAATCCAATCAACGCCATCGTGCTCCATTTGCAGTTACTGCAGAACAAGATGCATGAGGATGACCCCGACACGCGCCGCCACATGGATATTATCGGCAGTGAGATCCATCGCCTCGACCGCGTGGTGCAAATCCTCGTCGACTTCACCCGCCCTCGCGATTTGCGGCTCGATGACGTCGACCTGCGCAAGCTTCTCGAAGACGTATCGGTGCTGGCCGCGCCCGATGCCTCCCGCCACGGCGTGAAGATCGTGCTTGAATTGCCCGGGAACCCTTTAAACGGGGTCTCCCGCAGCGAGGATGATGCGCTCCTGGTGCACGTGGATGCCGACTTGATGAAGCAGGCGATCTTGAATCTGGTCGTCAATGGTGTCCAATCCATGACGACTGGTGGAACGCTGACCATGAAGGCGAGGCGCGATGACGATATGATTATCGCCGAAATTATCGATCAGGGCTGCGGCATTCCTCCCGAGGCGCAGGAGAAAATTTTCGAGCTCTATTTCACCACCAAAAGTACTCAGGGGGGCAGCGGGATCGGCCTCGCGCAAACCTACCAGATTATGCAGTGGCACTACGGCTCGGTCGACTTCGACACTGTGGTCAACGCCGGCACAACCTTCCGCCTGCGCTTGCCCGCGGCAACCGCGAAGCCAGACCGCAGGCAGGGTCAGGAGATGACCGCCTGATCGCGCCCCGGAGTTTAATCTCAGTCACTGCAATGATGTTGGCGTCTGTCAGCGGTCTCTATTCGCAAGCGCCGACCGCTGAGCACTCGGCGGCTGGATATATCGGCTTCGATCGCAACGATTACCCTGGCGATGTCGACCTGAAAATTCTGCGCCGCACCTTCTCTTACTCCGGCTATTGGCTGAATAATCCGCCGGGTGCCAAGAGAAATTCCTGGGTCGGAAAGCGGAAGGCCATCCAGTCCGCGGGTTTCGGCTTCCTCATCCTGTTCAACGGCCGCTCCTACGCCGAAATCAAGTCAGCCGGAGATGCGGCGAAGTTGGGTCGCTCCGATGCTGCTGCAGCGGCGAAAGCGGCGCTGAGCGAAGGATTCCCGCCTGACTCTATAATCTTTCTCGACCAGGAACAAGGTGGCCGATTGCTTCCCGAACAACGATCCTATCTTCTAGCCTGGGTCGATGGAGTAACCGCCGCGCACTTCGGCGCAGGCGTGTATTGTTCAGGCATAGCAGCAAAAGAGGGTTCCGGCGTTTCAGTGGTGACGGCGGAAGATATTCGCAAGAATGCGGGCGCGAGAAAAATAAAATACTGGGTCGTCAATGATTCCTGTCCGCCATCCCCCGGCTGCACTGTTTCGCAAAAGAATCTCACCTCTGTGGCGAGCGGCCTTGCCTTCGCCGATGTCTGGCAGTTCGCGCAATCGCCGAAGCGGACTGATTTCGCCAAGGGATGCAGCGCTACCTACAACCGCGCTGCCTATAATAATGACGGGAACTGCTATCCGCCAGACATCCTACCCGCGCGACGATTGCACGTCGACCTTAACGTCGCCACATCGAGCGACCCCTCCCATGGCCGAAGCCCTGAATAGCTCAGGCGCATCCCGCTTCAGAATCATCTATATTGGCGTCGCTAAAGTGCCGCGGCCAAATTGAAAGGAAACAGTCACGCGATGAAAGTTCTGCGACCACGAAGCAGATCGGCGAAGCGATGTTGAACGTGGCCCGCCATGGTTATCCAAAACCAATCGTGGAGAGCAAGGATATCCGCGCCGCAGCCCTGCCCTCGGCTCTTCCACACGAGAGCTTCGACCATCGGTACGGGACTTAATCTGTTCGGTCGAGTCTAGAGTGGATTTCTGCCCTGAATAATCCTGATCAGCACCATGATGATCGCAAGGATGAGCAGCAGATGTACATAGGCGCCGAGGGCATGAAATGAAACCATTCCCAGCAACCACAGAATCACCAGAATTACCGCAATCGTCACAAGCATTTTTATCTCCCCGATAGCGGACAAGAGAAAGGGGTTCTGCAACGCAAGTAATCACGCCGCCCGATTTTGCGCAGCCTGGGCAGGATGAAGAGCCTTTTTTAGCGCCGTGAGCACCTTGTCGTACGACGAAAGCATGTCGTGATGATGAGGAGCCTTCGTCCACCACAAAACTCGCACCTTGATCGTGCCCAGATCCGCGTCGCCCAGATCCATAACCAGCGCCTCTGGCTTTGGATCGGGCAATACGCCGTCCACTTTGCTCACCGTGTCAGTAATGAAAGATTTAAGTTGTCCCAGGTTGTCGCTGCCCTTCACCGCCAAGTCATACTCCCAGCGCCGATTGTCGAGCGCCGTATTAACAATCACGGAGTGAGTAAACAAATCCGCATTTGGAATCACTACGCGTCTTCCATCGTAAGTCTTGATGATCGTAGCCCGCGTCTGAATTTCCTCCACCGTGCCCTCGTAAGGATCCAGCTTGATCTCATCCCCGATGCGAAACGGTTCCGCCCACAGCAACAACAAGCCGGCGAGAAAATTTTGCAATATGTTCTGGAAGGCAAAGCCGATGGCCACGCCGCCTATGCCCAGCACCTTGATCAGATCGCCAGCCTGAAACGAAGGCGCAACCACGGAAAACGACACCAGGAAGCCAAGCAGAACCGTCGCCGCCCCAATCAGACGCGCGAAGACCACTCCCAGGTTAGCGCGATGCTTGCGCGTCGTCTGCAAAATGACCTGGCTGACGGCCACGCTCAACACGTAGAACACGAGAAAAACAATGCAGGCGACTATCAATGAAGGCAGGCGTGCGATGAAGCCATCCACCATATGGTGCGCAGCTTCCCAAAATTTCACGGCGCTCGAATGCATAAAACCTAAGTTCCTTTAATAAGTGAGAGGCAAGCCGCGATTAAGCAGCTTGCCTCTCAGATTTGTGCAACGCAATCCAGATTTGTGCAACCAATCAAAGAGCCTTATTTGGGAGGTCTCCCCGCTGGCCGAGCCGCCTGCACGCGCTGCTGCATCTGCTGCGTCTGCTGGGTGTGCTTCTGCTGCAATTGTTGCGTCTGCTGCGAGTGTCGCTGCTCCTGCTGCTGCTTTTGCGCATCGGACGCCTTTTGAGTCGCCAGCCTCTGATCCTCTTTCTGCTGCTGCTGCGCTACCTTTTGCCGCTCTTTCTGCTGCTGGCTATAGAGTTTTTCCTGCTGCTGCTGGAGCTTCTTGTCCTGCTTCGCATCCCCCGTATTCGGAGCCGCCATCCGTTCCGCCGGTGGGAGTTCGCTCACGTGCGTGGCGCTCGGACGCGCGGCATTATTCTCGGGACGAGCATTGTTCTCCGGCCGCGCCGCGTTGTTTTCCGGCCGGGCCTCATTCCCACGCGCCTGATTTCCGCGATTTGGTGGAGGCGTGTAACGTCCCCCGGCTTCTTTAGCCTGTACGACACCGGCACCTTTAAATTCACCGGGACGAGCGGTCGCCGCGACCGCAGGCCGTCCCATGTTCGTCGATGCGCGTTGCTGCGGGTCTGATCGCGCCGCCTGCATATGCTGAGTCTGCGTCGCCACGGGCCCAACATGTCGTTCGCGGGCCGCAGCCTCTTCTTCAGGAGTGGGCCGTCTATCGACCCCTCCGTTGCCGCCGTTATAGCTGATACGGGTATTGTTGTTGACGACGACATTCGTGTTATAGACGTTGTGAATCTCCGTGACATTCACGTTCATCACGGCGCGGTTATAGAAAAAGTGTCCGCCATCCCAACGTCCGCCCTGAAACCCGACACCAAAATATCCGAAGCCGTAATTGATTCCGCCGTAGAAACCGATCTGCGGCCCCCAATAACCTTCATGCCAGAGAAACGCTCCATCACCCCACCCCCACCAGCCCGGCGTCCACAGAAAGCCGACCTCGGGAGCCAGCACCCACGTGCCCGGAACCCAATAATAATCGTCATAGTCGTAGTCCCAGGCCCAGTAACCAGGTGTCCACAGGTAGCCATCGCCCGGGCAAATCGGTTGATCATAAACAGGGATCGCAGGCGGGCCGAAAGTAATTGCCACTCCAATTTGTGCGAAGGACTTTGCTGAAAGCGTCAGCATGATCGTCATCCCTGCCAGCGCCAACATCAGCGTTTGAATGAAACGGTTTTGCATTGTGATTCCTCTGGCCCACCATCCCTCGTTTGCCCGGTCCTGCTCTACCGCTGCGGGTTTCGTGGATTGAATGGGCGGAGACTTGCCGGTCCGGCAACGTTGGAGGTCAACTCAAAAAACGTCTGTCCTGCACACAAGTCGATCTCACGTCCAGGGCACGACAACACACTCTACAGTAAAGCACTTGACGCCGCTTCGCCGAACAACCCAGGCTCGACCGCGCCGAAAACCACAAGACCATATGAAAGTTTAGATTCCGCTTCTACTGCCTCGGTTTGTTTTCAACGTCCCCTTTTTTGCTTTAGTTGCCGGCCATCTCACGCGCAGGCATAAGTGTTGTCGCCTCACTGATAGCGAAGCGATCGGCGCGCCTGATCGGCACTCTTTGGAGAAATTCACCAATCTCCAGCAGCCATTGCATGAATTGCACTGCCAGCGCCGTCATCACGACGCTCGTCGCGGCGATGATTATCGCCGCAAATATCATCATCGCGTAATCCGACAGCATCCATGCCTCCGTGCCCGACCCTATCGATTCTTGTAGCCCCAGTGAGATGCCTACTGGCTGCCCAGCGGTGGGTTACTTACTCATTGAAACCAAGAAAAATGCCGATTGCTCTACACGATTGCTGGTAGGAGGCGTCGCTTATTTATGTAGGAGTTTTACAAAATGCAAGAAATTCGGCGGTGGTAGTGCAAGCAAAGTGTTCCGCCGCCCTGCAATGGCGGATTCGCCCGCTCACTCTTACTGCAAATCCGCTGCCTGCGCCAGCCGGAAGTTGAGACGACGGTCCAGCCCGAAAACAGCATCCCTGTTCTTATCGTTTTTATCTTTATCGTCTGTCGGACGACCACCGTAAGCCCCGCCCGTCGCCGTCTTGCGTTCGTCGCGCGAACCGCCTCTGGCAAAGATGCTGGACGTCTCAATCGCGACCGACTTGCGGCCAACTCTTAAACTGACCAGAACGATGCGAAGATACCCGGGCTCGATCGCACTTTCATTCGAGCTTTCAGTTGCACGATCGCGAGGCCCGACCGCGGCCTTCGCCTCCAGCACACGCCCCGTCACCGGAGTGTCGCGAGCGATCACCGTCTGGCCGTCAACTTCCACTGCCTCATCGACGCTGCCATAGAAGCTGTCACCCGCGCGCGACGTGGCGCTCGACATCGCACTCTGCAGGCGAATCGGTATCGGAGTTCCCTCTGGTAATTTCGTGCCCGACGGAACCAGCGTCTGGCTCGGCGATATGCCGCTCGAATGTGGCTGGCGATCAAAGGGCAAGCTCTGCGAATCGGAGCTCGAGGCGTTTTCAGTTGGCGGACGCCCGCACGCGCACTCCAGCAACACCGCTAGAGTTAACAGCGCGATCGCGAGTCGATTGGCGTGAGACGGCATGTTTGCCCAATCTGATTTTAGTGGAGACGCGACCTCGCCGCGTCTCCACGATCATCATAGCTAGTACCGCCTGCCAATTATCTGGCTCAGGCGGCCGGCTTCTGCCGCGCTCGCGCACCGCCAAACAGCTTGATCATCTCCCGGTTGAACGCTGGAATATCGTCGGGCTTCCGGCTCGATACCAGATTTCCATCCACCACGACCTCCTCATCCACCCACTTCGCTCCGGCGTTGTGCAGATCGCTTTTCACTGAAGGCCACGAAGTGATCTTTCTTCCGCTCGCCGCTCCCGCTTCGATCACCGTCCACGGTCCGTGGCAAATCACCGCGACCGGCTTCTCCGCGTCGAAAAAAGCCTTCACGAATGCTACCGCGCTCGGGTCCATGCGCAGTTTATCCGGATTCATTACGCCGCCCGGCAATAGAAGCGCCTCGAAATCTTCGGGGCGCGCCTTATCCAGAGCCACGTCCACCGGATACTCCGCGCTCCACTCCGTGAAACTCCACGAGCGCACGCTCGTACCCTTGGGAGAGACTATGCGCGTCTCGCCCCCGGCCTCGTCGAGCGCCCGTCGAGGCTTCACCATTTCTACTTCTTCAAATCCGTCAGCGATTAAAATTGCGACTTTCAGTCCTTCAAGATTTTTCAAGATACAGTTCTCCATTCATGGCTGATGCCGCGCTTAGGATGCCGATTGCGGGGAGAGCGTAAATCGGTTCGCAGGAATCTTGCTTGGCTCCGTTCACATAATGACTCTTGGTCATGACGCGACAGTGGGTATGTGCCGCTGGTGCTAGCTGTCGTTATGCACTACGTTATGCACTACTTTCTAAGTTTTATCGAAGAATTAATTTGACGAACCGGTTGGCTTGTTTCAGACTTACTGGCGCTCCTCTACCCCCCAAATGGAGCGCGGGACGCTCGGTTTCAGATGCTCGCTGCAAAAAAACCGGTTGGTCACGCGCCCGCACCGGTTTCGCCGCCGCTCGGCCGTTGCGCCTGGTGGTTAACAAGAAGTAGTCAGCAGAAAGGTCATCGATGAAGTCCCTCGCCATGGCTCCGCTGTTGCTCGCTCTCTCCACGGCCCTAATCGCGCAATCGAAGACTCCTGCGCTGAGGACGCCATCTTTCCCTGCGCAAATCAAGCATGTAGTGGTGATCGTCCAGGAGAATCGGACGCCCGACAATCTCTTCCACTATTTGACTCCGCTCTGCACCATCCCCAACGGTGCCAGCGGCTCAAGCGCGTGCACACCCAACCCTGTAACTACAAGTTGCTACAACATCTCGCCCTGCGGACTTTCGAATCGATCGGGCGACGTCGTGCCGGTTACATTGACGAGCCTTCCGATGCAGGGCAGCACCGATCCGGCTCACTCCCATAAAGCGTTTTCGCAGATGTGTGACCCCGACCCGGCGAATGGATACGCCTGCCGCAACGATGGCGCCTGGCAGATACAACAGAATGTGAAAGGGCAAAATTCTTATCGCTTCGTCCTCAATGAGTCCGTTACCAATTATGACGGCAAGCCCGGCTACCTGCTCGATCCCTACCTGACCTATGCGGAGCAATACGGCTGGGCGAACTTCATGTATCAGACCAATCAGGGACCCAGCTATCCAGCCCATCAATTTCTTTTCAGTGGGACCTCAGCGCGCTCCTTTGCGGAGGATGCCAACTCCACTTTCGTCTCGGAGAATTTTGCTCCGTCCGAGACCAACGCTGGCTGTCTGGCTCCGAAAAAAGCCACGAACTGGCTGCTTTCTCCGCAGCTCAGCACTCTCGGCGAGGGCTGCATTCCCTATGACGATGAATCGGTGCAGGAATGCCAGTTAACCAATACCGCCCTGGTCTTCCCCACCAACCCGGTGGGAAGTTTTTGCGACAATAAAGCGACCATGGGCAGTGTGCTCGACGCGCAATCCGTCACCTGGAAGTATTACGCTCCCGACGCCGGTGACATATGGACTGCCCCGAATTCCATTCAAGACATTTGCGTGCCGAAATTCAAAACTAAGCACAGCTCGGCCCTGGAGTGTACTGGCACGGAATGGCAGCTCAACGTCGATCTTAATTACAAGGGCGCGGACGTCCTCAACGACATCACCAACTGCAACCTTCCCAGCGTGAGCTGGGTGATTCCCAACGGCAACTGGTCCGACCATGCCGGCAGCGGATCGAACAACTACTATGGCCCGTCGTGGGTGACAGCCGTCATCAATGCCATTGGGTTGAATCCCGCGTGCGCGGCGGGAACAACGGACGCCGGACAGACGTTCTGGAACAACACCGCGATCATCATCACCTGGGACGATTGGGGAGGCTGGTCCGATCATCAACCCGCGCCCAGTCTGGCCGGTCTGCCGTGCACCTCAAGCAACTGCGTGGGCGATTATCAACTTGGATTCCGCGTTCCCCTCATCGTCGTTTCCGCCTACACGCCGCCAGGCTATATCGACAACGAGAACTATGACTTTGGCAGTATTCTCCGCACAATCGAAGCGGTCTATGGCATCACTGAAGGCGCCCTGGGAGTCGCCGACGCACGCGCCACGACCGATCTGAGCAACTTCTTCACCGGCTCATTTCGCTCTTACACGCCGGTTCCGGCGTTGGTGGATGCCAGTTACTTCCTCGGGCCAGACGCGCAAAAGGGGCCGCCCACACCGCCCGATAACGACGGCGCTGACGACTAAGCAATGCTCGCAAATGTCAGCGCCATCGGCTAAATGATCGAGGGTTCTCGAATGGAACCCTCATAACTAACGCTAGAAATTCTTCTACTGCTCGTTCTCCGTCTACCGCACATTGACCGTGACCGGAGCGGAAGCCAGCCCATTCACCACCACCTGCAAATTGCTGAGGCCGGTTTCAGTTTTGGCCGAGACCACGAAATTCGTAGAGGCCACGCCCGTGTAGGCAATGCCCATCGTGCTCGGATTGGAGGTGCGCGCATAGTAGACGTTACCCGTGACTCGGTTGGTGATGCGCACCAGTGGATAATTCGTTGCCGCCTGCGCGTCATCTCCATAGGCCGCCCCCTGCGTGAAACCGTTCAGGTTGTAGCCCGATACAACATACGACGTTTGACGGCTCACCGTCGTAGGCGCGGACGTGATTTGCGGCAGCCACGCCGGATTCGGGCTTCCCTTCGGCCGATAAACCCAGACGTTGCCGAAATCCGTAAACAGAACTTCGCCCGTCGGCAGCACCAGCATATTTCCATAGTAAGAGGAAATATTGGGCGCGTCGGTATTGCCCTTGGTGACATCCGTAAAGCTGGTTCCATCCCACTCCAGGAAGACGCCGCCAAGATTAAAGATGCCTGGGCTGGTCAGCATGAGCACGTTGCCATTGGGCAGTATCGATGCGGGGCCGTCAGCGATATCGAGATCGCCGGGAAAATCGGGGCCTGCTGTCCAAGTTTTGGTGTTGGTGTCGTAGATAGATGTGTGGCCCGGTTCTCCGGGCGCGCCATTCGCGCCGGTATAGAAAACCGTGCCGTCATACCGCAACACCGCGGGGCCAACTTCGTGCGAGGAGTACCGCGCATCCGGATACGAATCCCACAGTTGAACGATTGTTCCACTCTTCGGCCCGCTTCTCCAAGTGCCCGTCGCGGGATTGTAGATTTCGTAATTCTTCCCTGTCGAGTTCTTCTTAAAAACGTAGGCATCTACCGTGAGCACGGTTCCATCCGGCAAAAGATTCCAACCCTCCTCGTCATTAACGTCGGCTTTCCCTTTGCCGGTGATGCTCCAGGTAAGGTTGGCCGGGTTAAGAATCGCCTGCTCCGTCGTGCAGCAATTCGCCTGCATGTAAAGTCCATTCGGAAGAATGACCGACTGCGCGTCTCCGATGCTGCCCCAGCCGGTTGGCGGGGCAATCGATGTCCACTTATTTTTGATCGGATCGTAAATGGCACCGAGAGTCGTCCACACACCGTCGCAACTGTTCGGCCCATTGGGCGCGTTATATTCGCCACCCTCCATCACCACTCGTCCGTCCGGCAACACTGCTGATCCGAAATAAAGCGGAGCATAGCCCGCAGGCAGCGATGCAATCCGCGACCATGTGCCATTTACGTAGTTGCCAAATTGATCCGGCGTCAGCTTGTACCACTGTGGTCCGCAAGCCTGATGCAGGATCACGGTGCCGTCGGTCAGCAATAAAGGATTGCCCAGCCCGAGAGTATCGTTTGGTTGGTTGACCAACGGAATCCACGATTGTGAATACGCCAATGTGGCCACGAAAAACAGAGCCAGGGTGATCGCAACGATGCGCAGTTTCATAGTAGTCTCCCACGATTTTCAGAATTGAATTTTTCTTGAACGCCGCTTCGGAATGCCCTCGGCCCCGAACGACCTCCCCCACAAGAGATCGTCGCGAGCCGCATAAAGGCAGCCGAATTATACCTCGCACGGAGCCGCATTTCCGCGCGGGATGCGGACGCGAGTGCAAAGTTTTGCGGTCAACGACCTCGTTGCGCCTCTCCGGAATCATCACAAATTTGCTGTGACGCACCGCACTTTGCCGCAATCCGATTCGCTCTAAACTTTCCCCAATTAGGTTTCACTCCGGATCATTAGCGGAAAAGCACGGATAGATTTCCCGCAGTGGAATCTGAGCAAGTGTCGCGCGCCACACTCTCTGTCCTACGATCCGAGACCTAGGAGCAGAGACCAATGTTGTCTTATGAATGTCCTGACTCAGCTTCCGGCGGCATACGATTACGACCGTGATCATCGCCTGCGAGCCATGTTCGAAGAGGCCGCTATTGGAATCGGCATCTGCCAACTCGATGGCCAGATTCTGGAAGCGAATCCAGCGCTTAGTCGTCTGCTCGGATACACTTCACAGGAACTCGCCGGCACGCACGCCTGCGCACTCGCTCTCGGAACCGGCAACCAGCCTCATTCTTCGCCCGGTCCAATTCTGGAGCAACACGATTCCTCCCCCGATTCGCCTCCCAGCGCAATTTCTCCCGACCAACGACGTATCGAGGAACTAATCCGCGGCCAGCGCGCCTGCTTTGAGATCGAAAAGCACTATCTGCGCAAAGATGGCTCCGAACTCTGGGGCCATCTAACCGTGTCCCTTGGCCGCGACGCCCGGCGCCAGCCCGCCTTTCTGATCGCCCTTGTCGAGGATGCCACCGAGCGCCGCCTCATAAAGGAACATCTGCGCGAAGCCGAAAAAATGGAGGTCATTGGCCGCCTCGCGGGGGGCATCGCCCATGACTTCAACAACCTGCTCACCGGCATTCTCCTCTACTGCGATCTATTGACCGCCGGCCTCGAAAAAAATGCCCTCAACAACGGCGCATTGGACAGCCTCGCCATCGAAAGCGGCCGTCGCACGACCAGCGAGCTCAGCCAGCACGTCGATGAAGTCCGTATGGCCGGGGAGCACGGTGCGGCGCTAACCCACCAACTATTGTCCATCGCCCGCAAGCAATCCGCCGACCCGCGCCCCGTAAGAATCAACGAAATCGTGGCTTCCACCAAAAACCTCTTGCAACGGCTGATCGGCGAACAGATTGAATTGGTTCTGCTTCTCGATGAGTTTCCAGTCAACGTTCGCAAACCCACGCGTGTGGCCATCGTCGATTTGGAGCCCCGCGCCGACGCCGGGCTTGTCTTCGTCGACCCGGCTCAGTTGCGCCAGATTCTCCTGAACCTGGTACTGAACGCGCGCGATGCCATGCCCCACGGCGGAAAAATTAGGCTGACGACCAGAGCAACTAAGTTCCCAGGAGCATCGGTCATCGCACGCCGCGCCGTGGCTCTCGCGGTCACAGACAATGGCTGCGGCATGGACGCTGCCACCCAAGCCCGTCTCTTCGAGCCTTTCTTTACCACCAAGAATCCGGGCCGGGGTACCGGCCTCGGCCTAGCCACCGTGCAACGCATCGTCAGCGCGGCGGGCGGCGTCATCGAGGTGCAGAGCGAGCCCGGTCGAGGCACTTCAATCGAAGTGTTTTTCCCCGCCCTCGAATCCGTCGCCGCCATGAACTCGATCCCCGAATCATCAGAACAGGACGAGAGTGGTTCGAGCCGGAATGGTTGATTGACTTACTCGTCAAAATTACACCCAGGAGTTTCACTATGTTCAGCGCATCCACCGCCGCCGTGCTCACCCACAGCCGCCCGCCGCAGATCGAAGGAGCGAATTTCCTCAACCTTCTCATCGTCGACGACGACCGCTCTATTCGCGAGGCTTGCCGCGAGGTGGCGCAGTCGCTCGGCTTCAACACCCAGACCGCCGAGTCCGCTGAACAGGCCTACCGCCTGCTCGACAGCTCGAGCACCGACGCCGTCCTCCTCGACCTGCGGCTGCCCGGCTCAGGCGGACTCGATGCTCTGCATAACATCAGAAAGCATCGCGCCGAGGCGCTGGTCATCGTAGTCACCGGCCACGGAACGGTGCAGTCCGCCGTACAGGCGATGAAGGATGGCGCCTATGACTACGTCACCAAGCCCTTCAGCATGGAAGAACTCCGCCTACTCTTGGAGCGCGTCGCTGGTCATCTGCGACTGAAGAGCGAAAACCGCGTTCTCCGCGAGACCATCAAATCGCGCCAGGGCTTCGGCAACCTCGTCGGGCGCGCTCCCGATATGGAAAAACTCTACCGCATCATCGCCAAGGCGGGACAGAGCATCCATCCCGTGCTCATCCTCGGCGAGAGTGGCACCGGCAAGGAGTTGGTCGCAAAGTCGATTCACTTCTCCGGCATCTTCCGCAACAAACCCTTCATTCCCGTCGATTGCGGATCGCTTGTGCCGACGTTGATTGAAAGCGAGCTCTTCGGCCACGTCCGCGGAGCCTTCACCGGGGCCACAAATCCCAAGGATGGATTGCTCGCCATCGCTGAAGGCGGTACCGTTTTTCTCGACGAGATAGGAGAGCTCCCCGTCGATCTGCAAGCCAAGCTGCTGCGCGCGATTCAAGAGAAAGAAATTCGTCCCGTCGGCAGCGTCAAGCGCGTCTCCATCAATGTGCGTATTCTTGCCGCCACCAACCGCGACCTCGAACGGTCGGTCGCGGACGGCACCTTCCGCCGCGATCTTTTCTTCCGTCTCAACGTCCTTACCCTGCGCATTCCACCGCTGCGCGAGCGCCGCCAGGACATCCCGCTGCTCGTCGCCCATATTCTCGAGCGCATCGGCCACGATGCCGGCATGGAAAAAAAGATTTCAGACGAGGCACTCAAAGCGCTCCTTAATTACGACTGGCCGGGAAACGTCCGCGAACTCGAAAACTCGCTCGAACGCGCCTGCGCACTCACTAGCGCAAACGAGATTCAGCTGCGCGACCTCCCCACGCAGATTTACGGCGCGCCCGCCGACATGATGGCCATGAGCCACCCGACCAACGGCATTGTCCCTATGGCCGAACTGGAAAAACAAAGCATTCTGAGCGCGCTCACCCAGGTCAACGGAGACAAAATGCTGGCGGCGCGCCTCCTCGGCATCGGCAAAACCACTCTCTACCGCAAGCTGAAGGAGTACGAGGCGAGGTAGTTGAATTTGTAATTTGTAATTTGTAATTTCTGATTGACTCGGATTCTCAATTAGCGATTGCAAATTACCAATTACGAATTAACCGTCCCCCATCCCGCCCAAAATGGAACGTCAAGCCGAAGCGCATCTAGCTAACCCACTCATATTCAGAGAATGGCATTTGGCCCGCAGGATGCCTAGCGTTCAGCATGATTCTTCTCGTGACACCAAGTGATCGCGCCACCGAATGCGCCACAGCGCTCCATGGTGGAACTGGCGAAGACGTTACCGTGGCCGAAAGTTTGCCCCGTGCCGCCACGCTCTTGCGCGCCGGGTGCTACTCGGCCGCAGTATTCGATCAGCATCTTCTCGAAGCCGAGCCCAGGGAAGCCGACGCCACCCTCGAACATTTAGGCACTGCCATTCCGGTGCAGGTCAACCTTGCGATCAGCGGCGTCGATCGCCTCGTCCGCGATGTTCGCGCCGCTGTGCAGCGCCGCAAGCGCGAAGAAATACAGGCCCGCCAATCCGCCATTGGCCGCCTCCAAGGCGAATTAAACGATACGGTGACCGCCCTGCTCCTCTCCAGTGAACTTGCCCTCGACACCCCAGAATTGCCCCTGGCCGCCAGCGAAAAAATTCAGTCCGTCCACGCACTGGTCAAGAAACTGCGCCGCCAGTTGGAAGGAACAGCAGGACTAACGCACGAACCCAAACAGGCGACAGGCGCGTGACCGAATCAGGCATGGGGAGATGGAGACGCAAAGTCTGCTCCTGAGTGCCCCGACCCTTAGTAACAGCCCGTTTTTGTGACTCTTCGGCCGTCTTGCCGATGGCTCTTGCAGGCGAGGCTAGATTCAAGATATGGGATGGTGGCAACAACTAAGCTCGTCTGACTTCATGCCGCACGGCTTCTGCTACCTGTGGAATCCGCGGATTTTGTGGCTGCACGTGATCTCTGATGGCCTGATCGCATTCTCGTATTACTGCATCCCGCTCATCCTCGTCTATTTCATCCGCAAGAATCGGGACCTCCCTTTCAACAAGATTTTCTGGATGTTCGGCATCTTCATCCTGGCTTGCGGCACGACCCACGTTCTCGAAATCTGGAATGTCTGGCACGGAGATTACCTGCTCGCCGGCACCATCAAGGCGATCACGGCGGCGGTGTCCGTGCTGACGGCGGCGATGCTCATACCGCTCGTTCCGAAGGTTATCTCGCTGCCCGAGCGGGCCCACTTGCAGCAAATGAATCGCGATCTGGAACGGCAAATCGCCGAGCGCAAGCGGCTCGACGCGCCCATCGACACACCGCTCCGCCGCAAGATCACTGCCGGGTTCATCGTCGCGATTCTTCTGACCATCTTCCTCGGTTACTCGGGCTGGCGCAGCGCGCGACGGGCAGCGGAGGACGACTACCGGGTAGCCCACACTTATGAGGTGATGGAGACGATCCAGCGCACCACCCGCCATGTGATCGTAGCCGAAACCAGCGCCCGGGCGTTTGCCCTTAGCGGACAAGAGCCGTTGCTGGTTAACTACCAGAGCAACCGCCACAATATATTCGCTGACGAAGCCGAGTTGCGGTCTTTGACCGCGGACAACCTCAGCCAGCAACGGCGCCTTGACGTGCTCGAACCCCAGGTGGGCGCCGCCCTCGATTTTGCCGAAGGCATCATCGCCAAACGCCGTGAGTCGCCTGGCTATCTCGGCGGCAGCGACGCGCTGACGATCGAAAAGCACATTGATGTTGTAGCCACAACTACCGGAGACATGTACGCCGAAGAAGCCAGGCTGCTGAGCCAGCGCACGCAAAGAGCGAGTGCCGGCCAACTGTTGACCAAGCTCATCGCCATCATAGGTGCGCTTCTGGGAGTAGGTCTATGGGTATTGGCCCGGTTCGCCGTCAACCGCGAAATGGATATTAGCGCTCGCGCGCAGACCCAGATCAACACCCTCAACTCCGAACTGGAACAGCGCGTACACCAGCGGACCGCGGCGTTGCAGTCGGAGATCCAGGACCGCAAACGGGCGCAGGAAATCGCCGAACGCCTGGCGGCCATCGTCGAATCCTCCGACGACGCCATTATCAGCAAGACACTGACAGGCACGATAACCGCCTGGAATGCGGGAGCAACCCGGCTGTTCGGTTACACCGCACAAGAAGTCCTCGGCAAACCAATGACGATGCTTATGCCCGCCGACCGCCCCGACGAAGAGCACACCCTTCTGGAACGAATCAGTCATGGCCAGAAAATCGACCACTTCGACACCGTGCGGATTCGAAAGGATGGCCGTCCGGTCCAGGTTTCCGTAACGATCTCCCCCATTAGGAACGCCGACGGGATCGCAGTTGGTGCCTCCAAGATCGCCCGTGATATCACCGAGCGCAAACGCTCGGAAGAGCTATTGAAAAACAGCCTCGCTGCCAGCGAAAAGGCGCTGAAAGAGCTGGCCGACCAAAGGTTCGCCCTCGATCAGCATGCCATCGTTGCCGTAACCGACGTCCGAGGCACGATTACCTACGTAAATGCCAAGTTCTGCACCATCAGCCAATATTCCAAGTCCGAACTGATGGGCCAGAACCACCGCATCCTCAACTCCGGCCACCATCCCAAAGAATTCTTCCAGCAGATGTACCGCACCATTGCGAACGGCAAAGTCTGGCACGGCGAAATCAGGAACCGGGCTAAGGACGGCTCGGTCTACTGGGTCGACACCACTATCGTTCCGACGTTAACCGCGAAAGGCAAACCGCGGCAATACGTGGCCATACGTGCCGACATCACGGAAAGAAAGCGGGCCGAAGAAAGCCTGCGCGATCAATCCAAGATTTTGGATCTCGCTCAGGTTCTTGTGCGCGACATGGAGGGCCGAATCGTGCTTTGGAATCTGGGCGCCGAAAAACTGTATGGCTTCTCCAAACAAGAAGCGGTGGGCCAAATCTCGCACGAATTGCTGCGCACGAGCTTCTCCCAGCCCCTGCACGCCATCGAAGAACAATTTCGAGGCACCGGCGTTTGGGAAGGCGAGTTGATCCACCGCAAGCGCGATGGCAGCAGCATTGTTGTCTCCAGCCTGTGGGTATTACACCGTGATGCCAGCGGGCAACCAACCCGCGTGCTGGAGGCCAACATCGACATCACGGCGCGCAAAAAAGCCGAGGAACTTCTGGCCAAGCAGACCGAGGAACTCTTGCGCCAAGCCGAAGAACTGGCCCACTCGCGAAAAGCCTTGGAGGCGCAGACCGTCATGTTCAAGCTGGTCCTCGATAACATGGGCGAGGGCCTGATTGCGGCCGACCAGGATGGTCACTTTCTCATCTGGAACGATGCCGCGCGCAATCTGATGGGCCGCGGGGCTGAGGACTTGCCCACTGAGCAGTGGACTCCGCACTACAAAGTTTTCCTGCCGGACGGAATCACGCCGTATCCGCCGGATCGCCTTCCGCTGGTGCGGGCTTTGCGCGGGGAATCGGTGCAAGTGGAACTGATCGTGCAGCCGCCGGAGAGTGCGCCGCGAAAAGTTTTGGAAGTCACGGCACGCCCACTCATGGACGCTGCGGGCGGTTTGTGCGGAGGTGTCGCCGTTCTCCACAACGTCACCGAGCGGAAACAGGTGGAAGCCGCTCTGGCCGCGCAGGCGGAGGAATTGTCGCGGCAAACGGAAGAACTAATCCGTTCCCGGCACGCCCTCGAAACGCAGACCCTCACGCTACGCTCGGTGCTGGACAGTATGTCCGAGGGCTTGGTAGTGGCCGACCAGCAGGGGAAATTCACCATCTGGAACCCCGCGGCGGAGAGAATCGTTGGCCTCGGTGCGGCTAACGTGGGCAGCGAAAACTGGTCGGACCACTACGGCATCTTCTTGCCCGACACGGTGACGCCATTTCCCCCTGACCAGAATCCCTTGCTGCGTGCGATTCGTGGAGAACATTGCGGCACGGAGATGTTCCTGCGCAATCGACAACTGCCGGAAGGGGCCTTTATCGAAGTGAGCGCGGGCCCGCTCAGGGACAAGAGCGGAGCAATCCGTGGCGGAGTAGCCGCCTTTCGCGACGTCACCCAGAGAAAAGAAGACGAACGCGAGATCCGCAAACTCAATGACGAACTGGAAATCCGCGTGCTTGAGCGCACTGCCCAACTGGAAGCCGCCAACAAGGAACTCGAAGCCTTCAGTTACTCGGTATCGCACGATTTGCGCGCCCCCTTGCGCCATATCAGTGGCTTTTCCCAGATGCTGGTGGAAGAACTCGGCGCGAACCTTAATCCCGCCGCCCAACGCCACCTCGATCGCATCCAGGCCGGAACGCAAAAGATGGGCCTGCTGGTCGACGAATTGCTCAACCTGGCGCGGGTGGGGCGTCATGCGCTTAATTGCCGTCCAACCGAACTGAACGCCATCGTCGCCGAGGTGATTGTCATGCTCGAGTCAGAAAGCCATGGGCGCCGCGTCGACTGGGTAATCGACGATCTGCCCACGGTCGATTGCGACGCCGTCCTCGTAAAGCAGGTCTTTCAAAACCTGCTGACCAATGCGTTGAAATTTACCCGTCCGCGTACACGCGCCGCCATTGAAGTCAGCCAACTCGACAAAGGAGAAAACGGCCAGCCGGTTTTCATGGTCCGCGACAATGGCATTGGCTTCAGCATGAAGTATGTCGATAAATTATTTGGCGTGTTTCAACGGTTGCATCTAGCGGAGGATTTTGAAGGCACCGGCATAGGCCTGGCCACCGTGCAACGTATTGTGCAAAAACATGGTGGCCGGGTATGGGCCGACGGGGAAGTCGACAAGGGTGCAGCTTTCTATTTCACACTCGGTCTGGAGAAAAAGGTGGAAGCGAAAAGTAATGGAGCCACGGCGGGAGGCCAATCATGAGCTCGGAAAATCTCGACATACTGTTGGTAGAGGACAATCAGGACGACCTGGATCTTGCCCTGCACGCGTTGCGGCGCGAGAACCTGGCCAACAATATCTTCATAGTTCGCGACGGCGAGGAAGGCCTCGACTTCCTGTTCTGTCGCGGAAAGTTCGCCGGCCGCTCATTTGACCGCCCCCCCAAGCTCGTGCTCCTCGACCTGAAACTACCGAAAGTCGATGGCATGGAAGTCCTCAAACAGGTCAAAAGCGATCCTCGGCTCAAGAGCATCCCGATCGTCATCATGACTTCGTCGAAAGAAGAACGCGACCTGGTCGCCAGTTACAACCTCGGCGTCAACAGTTATATCCAAAAACCGGTGGACTTCGAACAGTTCCGCAGCACGGTCAAGACCATTGGACTGTATTGGCTAGTCATCAATCAGCCTCCCGTAACGCAAAACGGCCAGCCCCACGCTGGAACCACGCTGGCCGGATCAAATCTCCCAGGAACAAAAAATGACCCCCGCTAACCCATCGGCGCTTGCGCCGACTCCACTTCACGTCCTGCACGTTGAAGACAGCAACATGGACGCGGAACTGATCGCGCAGGCTCTGCGCAAGGGAGGCTTCGCGGTCACAACCGCCGTAGTACAATCCGAAGCTGCCTTCAAACAGCAACTTCGCGCCCACCCTCCCGACGTCGTCCTCGCCGACTACAACCTCCCGCAGTGGAAAGGCGTGGAAGCGGTCGAAGTCCTGCGCCGTCACGGGTTTGACATTCCTCTGATTCTCGTCTCCGGCGCGCTCGGAGACGTCACTGCAGTCGAATGCATCAAACTCGGCGTCACCGATTACGTTTTAAAAGATGGGCTGGCACGGCTCCCCGAAGCCATCCGCCGCGCTTTGCAGGAAAAAGACCTGCTTCGCTTGCGCCGCAAGGCTGAAGAAGATCTGGCCCGCAAGGTCGAACAACTCGCCCGCTCCAACGCCGAACTCGAACAGTTCGCCTACATCGCATCCCACGATTTGCAGGAGCCGCTGCGCATGGTCGCGGCCTACACGCAATTGCTGGGCGAGCGCTATCGCGGCAAGCTCGACGAAAACGCCGACAAATTTATCGCCTATGCCAGCGAAGGTGCGCTGCGCATGCAAACCCTGATTCAAGACCTGTTGGCCTTCTCGCGTGTAGGCCGCACTTCCAACGCTCTTGTAGAGGTCGATTGTCAGGCAGTGATGCAAGAGATCCTGCAAAATCTCGAGCCGGCAATCAAAGAGAGCCACGCCCAAGTCACCCACACCCAGTTACCCATGGTCTGGGCCGATCACTCGGAGATCACCCAACTCCTGCAGAATCTGATCGGCAACGCCATCAAATTCCGCGGCAGCGAACCGCCCAAAATTTTCGTGCAGGCCGAATTTGCACAAGCCGAGAAAGCAGATTTGAATTGGTTGTTCAGCGTAAGCGATAACGGTATTGGCATTGCGCCCGAATATCTCGAGAATATTTTCGTTGTCTTCCAGCGCCTGCACACGCGCGCCGAATACTCCGGCAACGGCATCGGCCTCTCCATCTGCAAAAAAATTGTCGAACGCAGCGGTGGAAAGATCTGGGTCAAATCCGATCCCGGCCGTGGTTCGACTTTTAAATTCACCTTGCCGTGGCGTGAGCCTGCCGAAAAAAAGCCCGGCTCCGAGCGCATGGCTGCATCCGCATCGTAGCGCTCGAGTGGAGCGGACACTCCTGTCCGCTGCTGTTGAACTTCGTCTTCATGGTCATTTCGCTAAGTCCAACAAAGAAGCAGGCAAATCCAACTGCAAAGCAGCCCAATCGCTCGATCCGCCTCGCCCCAATCATTTACAAATCTCTACCACATCACCTTGCAAGGGCGGCGCCCACCAACCGTTCTTCAGGAAAGAAAGCGAGGTTACGATGCACACCCGAACGACCGTGCTTTACGTGGACGACAATCCTAAATCCAGCCGATTGCTCAGCAGTGTCCTGCAAGAATGCGGTTTTCAAATGATCACAGTGAATGACCCAATCGAAGCGCTCGCGCTCTGTAAAAGTACTTATTTCGATCTCGCCCTTCTCGACTATGAAATGCCTTCAATGTCGGGCTCAGAACTTGCTCAGGAGATGAAATTTCTCGTCCCTGATGCTCCCGTGGTGCTGCTCTCCGGCCGCCATTTTCTGCCCAAGTCCAAGCTCGCGTTTGTCGACGCCCACTTCGGCTTTGGCACCTCTCTCGACGATCTCCTGTGGACGATGCGAATCCTGACGCGTCCGAAAACATTCACTCCGCACGATCATTTCGCCGATCACCGCGCAATGACGCAATGGGCAGATTCTACATAAAGCAGTACTCAGTGCTCAGTACCCGGTACCTAGTCGATCTGCCGACAAGTGGCACAGCCTTTGGTTTGCTTCCGGGTACTGGGTACACTGTCCCACAGAAAACTCTTCCCTCCGCAGCCCGCACCCCCTAAACTAGATCCACGCGGTCCGAGGGCTCTCCCAGCCCTCGTATCCAGGGGGTTCTGTGCGCGTATTGGTCACGACCGACACCTTCAGCGGAGTGTGGACATATTCGCGCGAATTGGTCTCCGGTCTGGTAACTCACGGCGCCCAGGTTACGCTCGTCAGTTTCGGAGAAATTCCGCTCCCCCATCAGACTGCCTGGATGGATTCTCTCCACGGCCTCGAATACATTCCCACCGCGTTTCGTCTCGACTGGATGCAGGAAGGTGTGCAGGACTTTCATGCCGCGCAGGATTATCTATGTACGATCGTGCGCGACACACGCCCCGATTTTCTGCATTTGAATCAGCTCAGTTTTGGCGCGCTTCCCGTGGCTACGCCGCGCCTCGTTGTGGCCCACGGCGATGTCATCACCTGGTGGCTGAGCATTCACGGGCACGAACCCGCCGCCTCGGCCTGGCTCAACTGGTATCGGGACACCATCGTCGCTGGCCTCAAGCGCGCCGAAACCGTCGTCACCACTTCGCGCTGGATGAACGATATGCTGCGTATCGCCTACGGCGACGGCTTCGAGGGACACGTAATTCCCCCCGGCCGCAATCCAATTTATTTCAATCCCTTTGTCACCAAGGAAGAATCCGTCCTCGCCATCGGACGCTTGTGGGATACGGGAAAGCAAGTGGCTTTGCTCACCCAGCATACGCACCGGCTGCCCGTGTGCATTGTAGGAGCCGATAATCCCATTCCCGCCCCGGCTGTACCCATCCGCGCAGACGTTCGCGTTTCCACTGGCGAACATGAGATATCGGTCAAAGGTGCGCAGACCGAATCGCAACTCCGCTCCCTCTACAGCAAGTCAACAATCTTTGCCGCGACTTCGCAATATGAGCCAACCGGCCTGGCGTCGGTCGAAGCCGCTTTCTCGCGCTGCGCGCTGGTTGCAAATGACACGGAGGTCTATCGCGAGCTCTGGGGCGACGCCGCCCTGTACTTCGAGCGCAACAACGCCGAGAGCCTTGATGAAGTACTAAGCCAACTCAACGGAGATAGCGAACTCGCCCGCCTCTATGGCACGCGCGCCTACAATCGCGCCCGCGAGCGCTTTACCGCGCGCCGTATGGTCGACGACTATATGCGGCTCTATCGCCGTTTGCGCAGTTCGAAAGTCACGGCAGCGTAACCAGCCTCGAACTGTTCCCTCTAGAGCAAATTCTCGATCGCAGCGCCTCCAAGATCGCTGCCGACAGGCGGTAAGTAGCTCCGGTCGGGCCATGCTATACTTTTTAAGCATCTTTTCCGTTGGATCAGCCTTTAGATCAGCCGGTCAGACAAGCAGACGGAGGACGGTATCGACAAGCGTTTTATCCGCATGAATGAGCGCATCCGGGCGCGCGAAGTCCGCGTGATCGGTGACGAAGGGGAACAGATCGGCGTAATGCCTCCCTTCGAAGCGCTCAAGATGGCCCGCGAAAGAAACCTCGACCTGGTAGAGATTTCCCCGACCGCGCAACCGCCGGTTTGCCGCATCATGGATTACGGGAAATTCCTGTACCAGAACGAAAAACGCGAGCGCGAAGCTAAGAAGAAGCAAAAAGTTATTACAGTCAAAGAAGTGAAGTTTCGTATCAACGTAGACGATCACGACTACGAAACCAAAAAGAATCACGTGCTGCGCTTCCTCGACGAAGGAGACAAAGTCAAAGCGACTATCTTCTTCCGTGGACGCGAAATGACGCGGCAAAGCCTGGGCCGCCAGATTCTGGAACGTCTGATTAAAGACGTCGACCAGCGAGGCCTGGTGGAGTTCCGCCCGCGCCAGGAAGGCAATACGCTGCACCTGATTCTGGCGCCGAATAAGAAAGAAGGCGGAGCAAAAGAGAAACCAGCGCCGCCAAAGCCCGCACCGCCGCAAGCGCCGCGAGGCGGCGCGCAAACAGCGTAAAATCAGTCGTCAGCTATCAGTTGTCAGTCATCAGTGAAACCTCGTCGCGCAATCATCCGCGCACTTAACTGTGACGATCCAACTGAGAACTGACAACTGAGAACTGAGAACTGACTTTATGCCTAAACTAAAAACACACAAGGGCGCCGCCAAGCGCTTCAAGAAAACCGGTACGGGGAAAATTCTGCGTCACAAGGCGGGCTTGCGTCACATCTTGTCCTCCAAAGCCAAAAAGCGCAAGAAGAAGTTGGGCCAGCCCACCTTGGTGAGTGACGGAGATTACAAAAAAGCAGCGCGCATGATCCCGTATATGTGATGGACAAAGACCGACGGCGTCACTTTGGCTTCGCTGAGCGCAGGTCGCCGTCCTTAACGAGTATGCAAAAGTCTGCGGAACGCAACACTCCGCAGCGGCGCGTGAAGAGGTCGGGCTTCGGAAATCCCTTTCCTTCGTGGAAACGTGGTAGAAGCCTCCTTACCTCCAGCCGCCATACGAAATAAAAAGGAGAACAGCAATGCCTCGTGTAAAACGCGGAACCAAACGCCGCGCCAAGCGCAAAAAGATTCTTGAACGCGCCAGTGGATATTTCCTAACTAAATCCAAGCTTTACCGCTCGGCGAAAGAAGCCGTCGATCGTGCGCTGAAGTTTGCCTACTCCGGCCGCAAACAGAAAAAGCGCCAGTACCGCTCCATCTGGATCGTGCGCATCGGAGCCGCCGCCCGCCTGAACGGCCTGAACTACAACCAGTTCATCAGCGGCCTGAAAAAAGCAGGCGTAGAACTCGACCGCAAAATCCTCGCCGATCTGGCAGTAAACGATCCCGCAGGATTTGGCAGTCTGGCCGAGCAGGCCAAGAAGGCAAACGCGGCCGCAGCGGCGTAGCTCTCAGCCGCCCGTAATTAGTCGTCAGATTTCAGTCTTACCTTTGTTGTCATCCTGAGCGGAGCAGAACGATTCGCGAAGCGATCGTTCTGCGGAGTCGAAGGACCCCTATTCTCGCCGACATCTTCGGGTGGGTAGGGGTCGTTCGCTTCGCTCAGGGTGACGCTGCTTTGATTGCTGTTCGGAAGCATGCCATACACAGTTCCCAAATTAACCGACTTCTCGTCCGCCGCGCTCGACGGCGCCACGCGCGAAGTTCTGTCCGCACTAGATCAAGAGTCCGCCACAGTCTCCTCCGAGAACGACTGGAAAGCCTTCCGCGATCACTGGATGGCACGCAAGAACGGAGTCCTCACCCAACTCAACGACCTCTGGCTGAAAGCCGCGCCGAAAGATGCCAAGCGCGAAGTAGGCCAGCGCGTCAACGAACTCAAGACAAAAGTCGAGCAGAAAGTCGACGCCACGCTAGCCCGCATTCAGAGCGGAGCGTCCTCAAGCAAACTAGCCGCCGAGCGCCTGGACATTACCCTCCCCGGCATCCGCCGCCCCTTAGGCGCCGAGCATCCCGTCATCAAAACGATGAACGAGATGATCGCCGTCTTCCGCAATCTAGGCTACTCCGTCGAAGAAGGACCAGAGATAGAAACTGATTTCTACAATTTCGAAGCACTGAATTTTCCACCCAATCATCCCGCGCGCGACACGCAAGACACACTCTTCATCGCCGGCCAGGAGTCGAAGCCCCTGCGCGACCGCCTGCTCCTGCGCACGCACACGTCGCCGGTGCAGATTCGCACCATGCAAAAAATGAAGCCGCCGGTGCGCGTGGTCTGTCCGGGAAAAGTTCATCGCAACGATGCCCTCGACGCCACCCACTCGCCCATCTTCCATCAGATCGAGGGCCTCGCCGTCGACACCAACATCACCTTCTGCGATCTGAAGGGCACGCTAGACCACGCCATGAAAGCCATGTTCGGATCAAGCGTGAAGACGCGTTTCTATCCGTCGTTCTTCCCCTTCACCGAGCCCAGCGCCGACGTGCAAATCAGCTGCATCTTCTGCGACGGCAAAGGCACGCGCGACGGCGCTCCTTGCCGCAACTGCAAAGCCAGCGGATGGATCGAACTCCTGGGCTGCGGCATGGTCGATCCAAATGTGTACGGATTCGTAGATTACGACGCGACAAAAGTTTCAGGCTTCGCCTTCGGCATGGGCGTAGAACGCATAGCGATTATGAAATATGGCGTCGATGATATTCAGCTTTTCTTTCAAGGAGATGTACGTTTCTTGGAGCAGTTTGCCTGAGACATCCATATTGTTGTCATTCTGAGCGAAGCGAAGGACCTGCTGTCCCGTACACCGCCAAAAAGCAGGTCTCTCGCTTCGCTCAGGAGAACAAGCAGTAAAGTGAATTTCCTTCATGAAAATTAGCCCCCATTGGCTGCGCGACTTTGTTGAGATTCCCGTTGATTACCCTCGTCTCGCCGAAGAACTCACCCTCGCCGGCGTAGCCGTAGAAGGCATCTCCGGCAAAGGCGAAAACACCATCTTCGAAATGGAGATCACCACCAACCGTCCCGATGCGATGAATCATTACGGCGTGGCGCGCGAGGCCTCAGCCCTCTACGATCTGCCACTTCGCCCGATCGAGCCTAAACTGCCCGCCCCGCAAGGCAAGTCTGAAGTCACCATCGACACTCAGGAGCCCGAGCTCTGCCCGCGTTTCACCGCCCGCGAGATTCGCGGCGCGGTCATCAAGCCCTCGCTCGCGCATATCGCCCATCGTCTGCAACTGCTCGATCAGCGCCCCATCAGCAACGCCGTCGACGCCACCAACTACGTTCTCTGGGAGAGCGGCAAGCCCACCCACGTCTTCGATCTTGACCTACTCGAAGGCCGTCGCCTAATTATTCGCAGAGCCCGCGAAGGCGAAACACTCAAGACACTAGACGGCGTCGAGCGCAAACTCTCACCCGAAGACCTGGTCGTAGCCGACGCAAAAAAGCCCGTCGGCCTAGCCGGAGTAATGGGCGGCTTCGACACCATGATCACTGAGCGCACAAAAAATATCCTGATCGAGTCGGCTTGGTTCGATCCAGTCACCGTGCGCCGCATGTCGAAGCGCCACGGCCTGCACACCGACGCCTCGCACCGCTTCGAGCGCGGAGCCGATTTCGAATCGACCGTCCCTTCGGCCAATCGCGTCGCGGAACTCATCCTCGCTTCCGGAGGCGGCACGCTCATCGGCGACGCCGTCGACGTAATCGCCCGCCAACTCGATCTCGCTCCCGTAGAGCTCGACCTGCGCGAAGTGCGCCGAATTCTCGGCGAACAACTCAGGACCCTCGAAATCAATCGCATCCTCACTCGCCTCGGTTTCACCTTGCTCGCGGGCGCCGAAGATAAATTCCTCATCCACATTCCCAGCTGGCGTCTCGATATCGAGCGCGAAATCGACATCATCGAAGAACTCGCCCGCCTGCACGGTTACGACAAATTTCCCAACACGCTTCCCGCCTATAGCGGCGAAGTCCGCGATCTGCCCGATGCGCACAAAGACGCGCGCCTCCGCTCCTCGCTCCTGGCGCTCGGTTACAACGAAGCCATCTCGCTCACCTTCATTTCAAAAGACGACGCCCGCCGTTTCTCAACCGCTCCCGAACTCGATCTCGCCAACCCGCTGAGCGACGAAGCCTCCGTGATGCGCCCCTCGCTCGTCCCCAGCATGCTCAACATGCTGGCCTACAACCTCAATCGTGGCAGCGACGACGTCCGCCTCTTCGAAGCCGGAAACATATTCGAAGCATCCACGGCCGATGCGAACGTAGTAAGCATGCCCCGCGAGTTGAAGCGCATCTCCATCGGCGCGACCGGCAACGTCGACGCGGAGATAGTGCGCGGACTAACTCCCGGCGCCGGCGCGCGTCCCTTGACCTTCTTCGATCTGAAGGGTGACGTCGAAAACCTACTCGCCCCTTTCACTCATTGGACGCTCTATTACGACGACAAAACCGCCGACTACTATCATCCCGGCCGCTCCGCTCGCGCCATCATGGATGGCGCGACCGTAGCCCGGTTTGGCCAGATTCATCCCGACCTGGCCGCAGCCCGCAAACTGCGTCAGGATATCTTCATAGCCGAGATCTATCTAGACCGCCTCTACCAGCACGATCTCCGCCAGCCCCGTTACGAAGCTCTGACCCGCTTCCCTACCGTGGAACGCGACTTCTCCTTCGCGTTCGACGACAGCGTCGAGTTCGAGAAGATTCATGAGAGCGTTAGTGGATTAGGAATTGCTGAACTGCGGAGTTTCTTCCCAGTAGAAATTTTCAGAGGTGACAAAGTCGGCACGGCCAAATACTCAATCCTGATGCGAGCGAAGTTCCAGTCAAGCGATCGAACGCTGCGCGACGATGAAGTAGCGCAATGGGCAAGACAGTTCACGAAGGCTCTCGAAGCGCTGGGCGGCGTGCGGCGAGCGTAAAGATTTATGCATCTCTACCTACCGTAGCCCGCCCTGAGCCCAGTCGAACGGTGTCTCCGTCGCGAAATCAATTTGTGCTAGCCTTACTTTCCATGACCCAAGTTTCCACCCATCCCAGGCATTTTCTCTCCGACAAGGTTGAGCATTTTACCGAGTCCGTGATCCGCGAGATGACTCGCCAGGCGATGCAATATGACGCGGTCAATCTGGCGCAGGGCTTCCCTGATTTCTCCGCTCCCGCCGAAATCAAGCGCGCCGCGCAGGAAGCCATCGCCGCCGACGTCAATCAATATGCCATCACCTGGGGAGCGAAGAGCCTGCGCAACGCGATCGTCCGCCAGATGCAGCTATGGCAGGGCATCGAGATCGATCCGGAGAAGGAAATTGTCGTGTGTTGCGGCTCGACCGAAGCGATGATCGCAACGCTGCTCGCAGTGTGCAACAAGGGCGACGAGGTGGTGGTCTTCGAACCTTTCTACGAGAATTACGGCCCCGACTCAATTCTCAGCGGAGCCAAGCCGCGCTTCGTCAGCTTGCACCCGCCGCAAGCGCCCCACGGCGAGTGGACCTTTGACGAGCAAGAACTACGCGAAGCATTTCAGCCTAAGATCGGTCAACATCAAGCCGCAACTCATACCACCAAGGCCATCATCGTCAACACGCCCAATAACCCGACCGGCAAAGTGTTCAACCGCAAAGAGCTCGAACTGATTCGCGACCTCTGCGTCGAATACAACGTGCTCGCCATCACCGACGAAATCTACGAGCACATTCTCTACGACGGATCGGAACACATTTCGCTCGCCAGCCTCGACGGCATGCGCGATCGCACGATCACTATTAACGGCCTATCCAAAAGCTACAGCGTCACGGGATGGCGCGTCGGCTGGGCAGTTGCACCCCCCGCGATCACCAACGCAATCCGCAAGGTCCACGACTTTTTGACCGTGGGAGCCCCCGCGCCCTTGCAGGAGGCCGGAGCGGCCGCACTAAGCCTGCCGGAAAGTTACTACCGCGAACTGGCCGACCGTTACCGCACGCGCCGCGATCACCTGATCCCCGCCCTCGAAAAAGCGGGCTTCCTCTGTTATCGTCCGCGTGGCGCGTATTACGTGATGACCGATATCAGCGCCTTCGGTTTCGCGAACGACGTCGAGTTCGCAAGGCACCTGGTAAAAGAAGTCGGCATCGCCTGCGTGCCCGGATCGAGTTTCTACAAGCATCCAAAAGATGGATCCCAACAAGTGCGTTTCGCCTTCTGCAAAAAGCCGGAGACGCTCAACGAAGCGGCGCGTCGTTTGGAAAAGTTGCGGCGCTGAATCCAAGCCACACGCGAATGCGCGAAGAAATCTGCATCGTCCAGAGCAGGTGCACGAAGTACGCCAAAACGTGCGGCTCTTCCACAGCAAACTGCGCTATACTTCCCGTCAACGCTGCTTTACGCCCTCGAAAGTGAGTGCCCATGTCTGTGAAAACCGTCGAAGAGGTATCTGCCGAGGTTCCGGCTGAAGATTTTCAGGCGCTGGAAGAGAAAATTTATCGCACCATAGAGTTGTACAAGGCCGCCAAAGATGCCCGAGCGACCGCCGAGCGCGATGCCAAGCGGTTGCGCGAGCAACTCGAAGAGCGCGAAGAAGAGAACGAAACCATGCGGCGCGAACTCGTCCAACTGCGTAAGGATCGTGAAGACATTCGCATCCGCGTAGAAAAGTTGTTGAGCCAAATGGAGACTCTGACGCAGGAACAGGCCGCCAGTTAATCGCAAGTGACAGAGCAGCCGGCGCCGAGGAGTGAAATGGTCAGTGCGAGCAAGGAACCGTTGTCGGATTCGTTGAATCGTGATGAGTTAGCCGCTGATTCGACAGCGACCAATTCGACAGCAGCTGATTCGCCGGCGAAAGAGGGTCGTGCGAAAATGACTCCACCCAGAGAAATGCCTGTGCCCACCGCCGTCAGCGGCAGCGTGCGTGTCGAAATCTTTGATCAGGTTTACAACCTTCGCGGCTCCGACGCCGACTACATCGTAAAGCTTGCCGAGTACGTCGATGGCAAAATGCGCGCCGTGTCGCAGCAAACGGCGACGGTCGATTCGGTGCGCCTCGCAGTCCTCGCGGCGCTGAATATTGCCGATGAATATCATCTGCTGAAGCGGCGACTGGAACCGGTTTCGCCCGAAGCGCGGCAGCGCGCCAGCAAACTCGCCAGCGCGCTCGATGAAGTTTTAGAAGATACACGCCGCACGGGTTGAAATACTGCGTTCATCTTTTTCACACCTTAGTAACCCGTCCTCTTGCAAACTTCCTGCCAACTATTTTGCATTTTCCTCTTGCGAATCCGCTCCCGTTTTCCTAGCATCCTATGTGAAAGCCGACCTGCAAGGTTGGTGTTGGTGGTAACCGATTTTTGAACCAATGCCGAATGAACGGGGACTCGACTCGCAAAAAGATCCGGTGTGCTACGTTCCGCCATGCGGAAAAGCCTAATGGGTCGCGGCGGGTTCCCACCGTCTGAGACGGGTTCATTCTCGGCCCACCACACGGCATAGCGGGTCGGCTTGTCTTTTAGCTGTCAGCTTTCAGTTGTCAGCTCTCAGTAACACCTTCCCTTCCGGACAACGACCATTTCCAATACGAAGCCTGCGTGAGAACGACCCGCTTCAACTGATAACTGACAACTGAGAGCTGCAACTGATTTCCTGCTAGACTTAGAACTTACCCCGCTTCCGGAGCATCTAAACAACCGTGTTCCCGCAACTTTTTCATATTGGCAGTTTCTATCTGCCCACCTACGGATTCCTCGTCGCGTCAGGCGTCCTGATCGGCCTCTGGATCAGCGTCCGCAACTCCGAGAAGCAAGGCATCAATGGCGACGACGCATGGAATCTAGGCATTCTCGTCGTCCTCGCCGGCATCATCGGCGCAAAAATTCTCTACATCATCAATGACTGGAGCACCTACTCCAACAACTGGCGCGAAATTTTCAGCCTGAACACGCTGCAAGCTGGAGGCGTATTCTCCGGCGGACTTATCGCTGCCCTCCTCATGGCCGCATGGTACATGCGCCGTCATCACATGCCGGTGCTCCGCACCACCGACGGCTTTGCTCCCGGCTTAGCATTTGGCCACGTCCTAGGCCGCTTCGGCTGCTTCTCCGCAGGCTGCTGTTATGGCAAGCCCACCAATCACTTCTGGGGAATAGTCTTCACCAACCCACTGGCAAATTCCGTCAGCGGAACCCCGCTAGGGGTCAGAATCGAGCCCACGCAACTCATCGAAGCCGCCGCCGAATTTATCAATTTTCTGTTTTTGACCTGGCTCCTCCCGCGAAAAAAATTCGACGGCCAGGTCTGGGGAACCTTCATGATCCTCTACGGAATCGAGCGCTACTTCATAGAGTTCCTGCGCGACGATCCCGGACGCGGCGAAGTCTTCGGCGGCCTCATGACCGGCACGCAGTTGATCTCGATTCTGCTGGTCATCAGCGGCGGCTTGATCTGGTGGTTCAAAAGCAGCTCGAGGCTCCCAGCGCTCAGCACTCAGAAATCCGGCTAGTCCCTTTAGAAGTTTCTCCTTGCGCTTGCCCGCTGAATGCTGAATGCTGAGTGCTGAATGCCCGCCTTTCCCCTCACCATAACCACGCCTCCCGAAGCCGGAGGCCAGCGCCTCGATCAATATCTTGCCGCGCAGCTTTCCGAACTCGTCGGATCAGAAGTCAGTCGCGCTCGCGTGCAGCAAATCATCGCGAAAGGCGAGGTATTAGTAGACAATACGGCCGCGAAAGCGTCCCTGCGATTGAGAGGCACCGGTGATGAAAAAATCACCGTCACCAAACCACCCCACGCCCCGCCCCTCCGAGCCATAGCCGAAGAAATCGCGCTCGACATAGTCTATGAAGACGACGACCTCGCCATCGTCAACAAGCCCGCCGGAATGATGGTGCACGCCGGCGCCGGAGCCACCGACGACGCGCGCAATCGCGGAACGCTGGTCAATGCCCTGCTGCATCACTTTGGCACTCTCTCCGCAGTCGGCGGCGATCTGCGTCCCGGCATCGTTCATCGACTAGATCGCGCAACCAGCGGCTTGATGGTCGTAGCGAAAAATGATGAATCGCATCGCCGGCTGGCCAAGCAATTCAGCGCCCGCGAGGTGCACAAGACCTACATTGCGCTCGTCCACGGCTGGCCCAAGCAAGATCGCGGCACCATTCAAAGCCCGATCAGCCGCCATTCGCAAAAGCGAACGCGCATGACCACGCGAGGCTTCGGTGGCCGCGACGCAGTGACGCACTACGTAGTGCAAAGAAAGATCGACTCGCCCTATGGCAAATTCGCGCTCGTCGAACTCAAAATCGAGACGGGACGCACCCACCAGATTCGCGTGCACATGTCGTCGCTCGGACATCCCGTAGTCGGCGACTCGCTCTACGGCGCGCCAGGCGAACTGCGCTCCCAGTCGAATAAGCGCCGCGTAGCCGGCATGCCCGCAATCCTCGCGCTCGGCCGAAATTTTCTGCACTCCGCAACGCTCGAGTTGACTCATCCGCGCACCAAGAAAGCGCTTGAGATCTCCAGTCCGCTGCCTGAGGAACTTAATGCTCTCCTCGCTAGTTTAGAGAAACAGGCCGTCAAGGTTCGGTAAGGTCAGGTGCGGTAGATCAGATTACGGAAGTTAGCGCGGCCATAGTCGGCCTACAGGATATAATTCAATCAATAAAAGCAATCGCCCCGATGAAATCACGCATTTTCCTGCTTCTCGTTTTTCTCACGCTGGCTGCCAGTGTTGTCGCCCAGACTCCGCCCCCGGCTTCCACGCCTGCTTCTGCGCCAGCGGCAGCGCCGACTTCACCCGACAAAACAAACGCCCAGCCCGCCAGTAGCGGCCAAACGCCGCCTGCCAGTGGGGCACCCGCCGGGACGCCTCCGCCGGCTGCCGGACAAGGTGCCACTCCGCCCGACAATTCCGAGTCCGACGAGTCCGTCACCACAATCCGGACCAGAGTCAACGAAGTCCACGTCGTCTTCACCGTCACCGACCGTCACGGCCGATATATCAAAGACCTGACGAGCAGTGACTTCAGGGTAATGGACGACCAACTCCCTACGGAACTCCACGGCTTTGAGCACGAGACCAATCTGCCTCTGCAAGTGGGATTGCTTGTCGATGCCAGCAACTCCGTGCGCGACCGCTTCAAGTTCGAGCAGGAAGCTGCCATCGAGTTTCTCAATTCCATCATTCGGCCGCGCGATGACAAAGCCTTCGTCGTCGGTTTCGACGCCACTCCGGAGGTCACTCAGGATTTCACCGACAGCACAGAAAGTCTTTCGAACGGAGTCCGCATGTTGCGCGCCGGCGGCGGCACCGCCATGTATGACGCCCTCTACTTCGCTTGCCGCGACAAACTCCTGAAGCAGGTGCAGACCGGTCCCGTCCGGCGCGCCATCATTCTGCTAAGCGACGGCGAAGATAACCTGAGCCACGTCACTCGCGAAGAATCGATCGAAATGGCGCTCCGCGCCGATACCATCGTTTACACCATAAGCACCAACATCAGCGGCATGAAGGGGAAAGGCGACAAGACGCTCGAGCGCATTGCAGAGGCCACCGGCGGCCGCGCATTTTTCCCCTTCCAGATGCGCGACGTCTCCGATTCATTCCTCTCCATCCAGGAGGAATTGCGCAGTCAATATGCGCTAGCCTACAAGCCCGCAAACTTCACGCCGGACGGCCGTTACCGCACGATCGAAATTCTCGCGCAAGATCGAAATCTGAAAGTGCGCGCCAAGAAGGGCTACTACTCCCCCAAGCAATAATGAGACCCTAGTCGCATTTCGAATCCCTATGGCCGGATATTCCGGAACTCCGCTGGCAAAAAAGCTGGGTCTCAAAGACAACTTCCGCGCCGCGCTCTTGCACGTGCCTGACGAAGTCAAATCCGAACTTCGCGAAGCCCTCGCCAAATGCCAGATTCAAAACACTCTCAGCCGCGCCGAACGAGATCTCGACTTCATCTTCCTCTTCGCTAAATCATCCGCGGTGCTTGATCTCGAATTAATGCCGGCCGCGAAAGCGCTAGCGCCCGCCGGCATGCTTTGGATCTCCTGGCCCAAGAAAAGTTCGGGCGTCGCCACCGACCTTACCGAAGGCGAAATTCGCGAGAGCGGCCTCGCCGCCGGCCTGGTCGACATAAAAGTCTGCGCCGTCACCGAAGTCTGGTCAGGATTGAAGTTCGTGATCCCCATCAAGAACCGTCCCAAAAAGAAGCCGCGCACCGCCTAGGCCAATCACGGCGCAACTTCAGTTCGCATAGCGGGTTTTTAGTCAGTAGCATTCGCACCCCAGCAACTCTGGTCGTTAGTAACTTGCCGATACCATGGCAGGCCGGGTTCTATATGTGTGGAGACTACCCATGCGAATCAGAACTCGACTGGCCGCGGCGGCAGCGGCGGTTATTATGCTCTGTTGGTCGGCTTACGGCGAGACATCGATAACTCGCGCGGAACGCGAACTCTTCGCCTCAGTCAACCAGGCAAGGCAGGCCCAGGGATTAGCTCCGCTGCGTTGGGATGAATCGCTAGCCGCGGCCGCCCGCCGTCATGCGACGCTAATGGCCGAACGCGGCATGGCGCAGCACGCCTTTGAGGGCGAACCGAGCCTCTCAGCCCGCGTCAAGCAGGCGGGCGCGCATTTCAGTTGGCTTTCGGAAAATGTGTGCGAGGGGCCAACACCGATTTTCATCCACTCGCAGTTCATGAAATCGCCCGCTCATCGCGCTAATGTTCTCGACCGCGACATGGATTCCATCGGAATCGGCATCGCCGATCGTGGGGGCGAGCTATTCGCGGTCGAGGATTTCTCGCAAGCGCGTTAAGCGTCCGCTCAAGAGCAGCGCAAGTGAGCTTCCGTCTCTTCGCTACTGGTCTTCCTGCCGAGCCACGGCGTAATATCCGCTGCGCGCCTGCACCTTATAGTCCCCATCCTTGGGCTTGATCTCAACCTTGCGGAATGAGCCGTCCCGCGCCGCATTGGTCGGCGTATAGCCAATGTTGTACTGGCTGCGCAGTTCCTGCGCAATCTGGTCAAAAGCCTGGCGCAGCTTATCGATCTTGTTGCCAACTTCGATGACGCGCCCGCCGGTCTCCTGCGTCAGCTTTTTCATCTCGGAGTCGCCGTGATAACCGCCGAAGCCATAAAAACCACGGTCCGCGATCAGCAGCACGTAACAGATCGCGTCCGCCTTCTGGGCCGCTTCAACCGCGTCTTTAATTTTCAGCCGGCTGCCTTCGTCCTCTCCGTCGGTCAGCAGGATCATCGCCTTGCGCCCTACTTCATGGCTGAATTCATCGTGCGACGCAAGATAAACTGCGTCATAAAGCGCCGTCCCCCGCGGCCCTGTAGAAGAGCACGGAATCGGCCCCTGCGGCCCAATCGGCCCACCCGCACAGCTGACTCCGCCCGTGTTGATCCTCGCCTCATTCAGCGCATGTCTCAGCCGGCTCACCGACGTCGTAAAATCCTGCAACAGCGTGATATCCACGTCGAAGCTGATGACGAACGCCTCATCCTTCGGCCGCAATATGCTTTCCAGGAACGAGCCACCCACTTCTTTTTCCATGTCCAGCACGCGCGTCTGGCTGCCGCTAGAATCGATGAGAATGCCGAGCGTCAGCGGCAGATCCGATTCCGCTTTGAAATATTTAATCGTCTGCTGTTTGCCATCCTCAAAGATGTCGAAGTTTTCCTTATTGAGGTGGGGGATGAGCGCGCCATGCTTGTCTTTCACGTTGAAAAACAGCTGCACCACTTCAACATTCACCTTCAACGTCGTGGCCGGCTGGTCCTGCGACTGATCTTGGGATTGGTCACTTGAACTGGAGCGACCATTGGGATCGGAATTCGTATTGTACGTCGGTCCCGTCGACGAGCTCGGCGGTGGCGTCGGAGGAGGAGGAACCTGGGAATTCTGGGCGTCAACCCGCCGTGACAACGCGGTTACCAGACTCGCCATCACTGCAAACGCTACAAGAGTGACCAGCGCGTAAGCTAATAATCCCGTACGTAATGACAGTTTACAATGTACTTTTGGCATCACATTCTTTATCCCTGGATTTTGCTAGTCTATCCTGTAACAGGCTGTAACGGTTAGATGCACCGGACGGGCGCGCCTGGGCATCTCAATTACGAAAAAACGGCTAGGGCCGGAACAGGTACCCGAGCCTGCCGCAAAGTGGAAGAAGACGACAAAGGAAAGAAAGAAAGATAGAGGGTTCCGGGATGACCACAAAAATTGGGGCACTACTAATATTATTAGGTCTGACCTTGCTGCTGGCGGCCTCGTTGACGGCTCAACAGCACCCTGACACCAGTATCCCGGATGCGCCCTCCGCTACGCGCCCCCTGCCGCCACCTAGCCCGCGCCCCGGCGCCGATAACGGCTCGCAAACCGATGCGCCCACCGGCGAGAGTTCCAGCGTGAACACGTCCAACGACATTCCCCGGAGCGATTCGGACTCCACTATCCCGCCCCCGCCGCCCATGGCTCCGGTCAAGACCGTCCCCGCCGGCAGCGTCCCGAAGGACGCGGAGACGGGGCAAGACCTCGATTACGTCATCAAGTACGTCAAGAACCTCGTGATGGTTCCGGTTACTGTCGCCGATCGCGATGGGCATCTCATGGGTGGACTCCGACCCGAGGATTTTTATGTCCTCGAGGGCGGTAAGAGGCAGACTCTGACGTTCTTCACCAGCGATCCCTTTGCCCTCTCGGCAGCCGTGATCTTCGACACTGGCATGGCCGACGTCGGTTTGAAAAAAGTGCAGGACACGCTGTCCGCCTTGCAGGGAGCTTTCAGCCAGTTCGATGAAGTCGCCATCTACAGCTACAGCAGCACGGTTAGCCAGATCGAAGATTTCACCACCGCCGGTCAGCCGCTGACTGCAGCACTGAACGAAGTCAAAAGCTTCAAGGGCGAGAATAACGGCCCTCCGGTCATCAACGGCCCGCTCGGCCCTGGCGGACCGATTATCAATGGAAACCAGGTCGACGTTCCCGCGCCCCCGGTTTACAACCCTCCGCGTGAAGCGCGTGTCTTGAATGATGCCATCCTGCGGGCGGCCCGCGACCTTTCCAAACGCGACCGGTCGCGCCGCAAGATTATTTTCATCATCAGCGACGGACGCGAGCTCAACTCCTCCGCCAGCTACAAAGACACCTTGAAAGTGCTGCTAACCCAGAACATCACCGTTTACGCGCTCGGAGTGGAAGGAGCCGCTATCCCCATCTATGACCGCCTCCAGCGCATTCACCTGCCCAAAACGACCAAGCTGTTGGGCTACAGCGACATTCTCCCCAAATACGTCGCCGCGACCGGAGGAGGCAACGTGCTCGGCGAAAATACGCAGGCTTCGATCGAACGAGCCTATTCGCAAGCTATCGGAGGCGCGCGCAATCAATACACGCTCGGTTATTCACCCAGGGCCGGCATCGGAGGTTACCGCGAGATCGAGGTGCGGGTAAAGCGTCCCAACGTCAAGGTCTATGCCAAAGCCGGATATTATCCGCTGCCAACGCCTCAATAAGTGCGGAACCGCGGATGCATTGTTCTGGCAACTAGCAGCTGCCGACTGCCACTAGTAACATGGGTAACCTGCACCCGAGCCTTCCGGTGTGGTATAAAAACCAGCAGTAACCGATACTGTAGTCAAGCGAATTTGTAGCGAGATTTTCAAAGACACACTCGCGCATCGAGGGAGCAGTTCGCGAGCATCTTTTTCGCGGCGTTTCTGTTCGCCGGTTTTCCCGAGGAACCTTTTGAGTTTCATCAACTTCGCAGCGCGCGAGATCAACTGCAAGATCGTCTACTATGGCGCCGGATTAGGCGGCAAAACGACGAATCTCCAGTTCATTTTCCAGAAAACAGCCGAACAGCAAAAGGGCAAGATGATCTCGCTCGCCACCGAGACCGATCGTACCCTCTTCTTCGACTTCCTCCCGCTCGATCTCGGCTCGGTGCGCGGCTTCAAGACCCGCATCCACCTCTACACCGTTCCCGGCCAGGTCTTTTATGACGCCAGCCGCAAGCTCATTCTGCGCGGCGTGGACGGCATCGTCTTCGTGGCCGATTCCCAGCAGGAGCGCCAGGACGCCAATGTCGAGGCCCTCGACAACCTGATGGACAACCTGAAAGAGCACGGCTACGACTTCAACAAAATTCCCTACGTCCTGCAATTAAACAAGCGCGACCTGCCCAACGTTCTGCCCATCGACGCTCTCTCCAAAGAACTGCGCAAGAAGAACGAGCCGGTCGTCGAAGCCGTCGCCTTCCAAGGCGTAGGCGTATTCGAAACCCTGAAAGAAATCGCCCGCCAGGTCTTGACCGAACTGAAGCAGGGCGGCTAGAACCATCTGGCTCTCCGTTAAGATCCCCACAATCTTGTCATGCTGAGCGGAGCTTGAGCTTCGCGAATGCGAAGCTCATCGCAGTCGAAGCACCCCTACAGCGCCCAAACCTTCCCCGCGCGACGAGGGGACCACGCTAAGCCTCGCCTGGTCCCCTAAAAACTACTTAAGCAGCCAACGACAACGGAAGATTATTCAGCGCCTCCGTGGCGCCGCCGCCCAGCGAGAAATCTTGTAGTTCCTGCTGCAAGCTGGCATAGGCTTGCTGCGCTCCAGTTTGGCTCGTCGACGACAGGCTCTGCCCAATCTGATTCAGATCCTGCAACAGCGAATTCTGACTGCCCGAGTTGCTGCCTCCGGCAAGGTAGTGCGAGTTGAACGGCAGCGATCTTCCCCTACTCTGTAAATCCTGTTGAGCCGTGGAAAAATCTTTTTGTGCAGCCGACAGATTCCCCGATTGCAGATCGCTGCTGAGTTGGCTAAAGACCTGCGCGATGGGGCTGCGCGTTGATTGACTCGGAGGAGTCGTGCTCGCTCCCGTAGTTGTGGATGGCTGAGAGAACGCTGCCTGCAAGCTGGCAAAATCCGATTGTGCCGCCGATAGATTTCCCGACTGCAAATCCTTCCCCAACTGGCTGATGCTCTGCTGGTAAGGATTGTTGCTGGAACCGATCTGCGGCTGATTGAAGGCGCTGCTAAGAATCGCGGAGACAGACATAAACAAACCTCACAGTAAATTTTTGAAGTAGCGTCCCGCAGAAAAATTCTTCGGCGCAAAAAGATGAAGATGAATTCAACCGGCTGAAGAAATTTTTGTTGAACGTTCAGTGAGGTTAAAGCACGCCCAATTCCATTCACGTTGGCGCATTCAGCGCAGCCCGCGCCGAGTATTTTGTATCGTTTGCAGGGCCTCAAATTCCCAAGGAGTTGCCGCGACCAGAAGAATAGGCAAACCCTGCCTGGTTAGTTGCTGCAAGAGTTGCCGTGCGGGGCGGACGGGCGCGTCCACCCCGCAAGACTCCGGCAGCTTATTTGTGGTTATCCGTCTGGTGGTTATCCGCCGTCTGCACTTCCGTGCGCGGCGTCATCGAGACGACAATGTATTCACGTTCCTTCCCTTTGTCGCCAAGGTCTTCCACCCGCAGCTTCAGGTAATCCTTCTCGATGCGGAATTGCGCCTTCGCGCCCACCGGCAGCAGTGCCGGATGCTTGTCGTCCTTAGGACGAATGCGGTAGACAAGGTGGTCGGCCTGCAACAGATATTCCTGGCAGAGCAAGGTGTGCATTTTCTGATGGGTATTGTCTGTGCCGATGATTTCGCCGGCAAGACTCTTGTCGCCCTTCTGCTCCGTGCCGCATTGCACCGAATCCATCTGCAGCAGCGTGCCTGACTGCGGCGCCTGATGGTCCCGAGCGTTAGCGAACGACGCGCCCAGCATGACAAAAATTGCGATTCTTCTCATAAGCCTCTCTTCGGCCTCCATTCAAGCCTCAAACTCCAAATCGGGGATGTGTGATTAAACCTGATTTAGGCGATGGCTGAAAATGTTACGAAGGTATCGACACGGTTAGGACTGTATTAATCCCTCCGGTTGAAACCCAAGCCAGAAAAAGTAAACTTGTCGCATGGCCCGAAACTTCAAAGATCTAACCGAGCGCGAAATCCTGGCGCTCGCCATCTCCCTCGAAGAAGAGGATGGCCGCGTCTACGCCGATTTCGCCGACGGCCTGCGCGAGTCCTATCCCGCCACAGCCAAGCTCTTCGATGACATGGCCGTTGAGGAGTCCGGCCATCGCGCAACCCTGTTCGAAACCTTCCGCACCCGCTTCGGCGAACACATTCCCCTGCTCCGCCGCCAGGACGTAAAGGGCTTTGTACAGCGCCGGCCGATGTGGCTGACGCGCCCCCTAAAAATCGCCGATGCCCGCAAGCAAGCCGAACTGATGGAACTGGAAACCCGCCGCTTCTACCAAAAAGCGATGCGCCAGGTCACCGACGCCGGAATCCGCAAGCTTCTCGGCGACCTGGAAGAGGTCGAGCGCAAGCATCAGGTGGCTGCGGAGGCGATGTCCGAAAGCATCACGCCCGCGGAGAAAAGCGCAGAAGACGTCGCCCAGCGGCGCCTGTTTGTTCTGCAAATCGTCCAGCCAGGCTTGGCCGGCCTGATGGACGGATCGGTCTCGACGCTGGCTCCAGTGTTCGCCGCCGCATTCGCAACAAAAAGCAGCCATGACGCCTTCGTGGTAGGACTGGCGGCATCCATCGGAGCCGGAATTTCGATGGCCTTCGCCGAAGCCCTCTCCGATGACGGATCCATGACCGGCCGCGGCCGTCCCATGCTCCGCGGCGCCGTCACAGGATTAATGACCGCCGCCGGCGGCATCGGCCACACCCTCCCCTTCCTGCTGTCAAACTTCCACGCCGCCTTCACCGCGGCGGTAATCATCGTGGCGCTAGAGCTAGCCACCATAGCCTGGATCAGAAATCGCTACATGGATACCCCACTGCTTTCGGCAGCCTTCCAGGTAGTAGTAGGAGGAGTGCTCGTATTCGTAGTTGGAATCTGGATTGGCAGTTCGTGAAGAAAATTGAGACTTTGATCGCGTAGGGACAGACGCCCTCGTCTGTCCAGCCGAGCGCAGCTCGGCAGTCGCCACTGTTTTCGCCAATTTGAACGCTTATGCGTAGAGAGTAGACTTAGAGCCGAGGCTATTTAACCAACATGCCTGTCCAATACAGTAGCGTAATCACGAAAGATCCGGACATTCTCGGTGGGACTCCAATCTTTACTGGCACGCGCGTGCCGTTTCAGGCTTTACTGGATTATCTGGAAGGCGGGCAAACGCTTGATGCGTTTCTCGACGACTTCCCCAGCGTAACTCGAGAAGCGGCCGTGCACGCCATCGAGCACGCCAAATCGCTCGTTGTCAGCCAACTTCAATTAGGCTAACCTCAGTCGCCGAAAATCTCTGCGTCCCCCCGCCCTTCCCAACGATCTACTCCCTATGGAAGCACCTTCCCATCCGCCACTCTGGAAGACCCTTCTGGCCTTCGCCATCATTTATTTTGTCTGGGGCTCGACCTTCCTCGCGATCCGTATAGGCGTCCACGAAGTCCCGCCCTTCCTTTTCGCCGCCATGCGCTTCTTCATCGCCGGCATCGCCCTCTATCTGTGGATGCGCCTGAAAGGAACTCCCAACCCATCGCCGCGCGAGTGGGGAGCCGCCACCCTCCTGGCTATCTGTATCTTCGTCGTCGATTACGGATGCCTCTTCTGGGCCGAACAACGCGTTCCTTCCGGCATTGCCGCCGTCATGCTCGCCACTATCCCCGTATTCATGGCGCTCTCCGAAATCCTCATCCTCCGCACCCAGAAGCTCACCGCCCGCCTCGCGTTAGCTTTGCTCGTCGGAATCGGCGGCGTGGGTGTGCTGGTGAGCCATAGCGTAAGCTTTGGCGAAGCCCCAATCGATCCCAAGGGGGCCACGGCTCTCGTCCTGGCCTCGATCAGCTGGTCGATCGCCTCATCCCTCACCCGCAAGCTTCCCCTGCCCGAATCGAAAGCCATGAGCGCCGCCGCCCAAATGCTCACCGGAGGAATCATGCTAGGCCTGGTAGCCGCAGCTCTGGGCAACTTCCGCGATTTCCACATTCAATCCATGTCCCGCGGAGCCTGGTTCGCCCTCGCCTACCTCATCGTCGCGGGCTCCATCATCGGCTTCACCGCCTACGTCTGGCTCATCCACCATCAGTCGCCCACCAAAGTCGGCACCTACGCCTACGTGAACCCGGTAGTGGCTGTGACCGTAGGCTACTTCCTCGGAGGCGAAACCGTAGGTCCACGCACCATCCTTGGAACGCTCCTGGTGTTAGTCAGCGTAATCGTGATCACCACCACCCGCGCCAAAAAGCCAGTGGCGGTGCCCGTCTCAAATTCACTTCAGGAAGAATTAGCAGAGCAGTAACCACTGAAGAAAAGGCCTAGCGAAGAAGGTCGGCGACGCTCTTCCAAGCCTGTTGCCAGAAGTTCTTCGACTGGCTGAAAAAAGCCGATTGTGGCGGATTGTGCTCTATGTGGTCCACAAGCTTGAATCCCTCTGGAATCTCAAAGAGCGCGGCGTCGAGCGGGCCTTTCTCGATCTCTATGACTCGCATTTCATTCTTCGAATCCAACTGCTTCTCGGTTCCATCATGCAGCCTGTAAGCGCCCTTGACTGTCGTCACTGACTCCACAGTAAAGCCGGTCTCAGGCTCACCGACGTCGACAAACTCCGCCCGATCCAGCGGCTGACTCCCAACGACCGCGCGTATATAAGCGTGATCTTTCTTTCCTCGAGGCCGCTCCCGGTCGCACGACAGCCGCTGGTACAGATCGATATCCGAATCAACCGTCTTCGAATCGATATACCAGCCATCCGTTACCGATTCCTGTCCCTGCGAGACAGAACCTTCGAGCGGCGTCTGTTTTCTAGTAGTAATGACATGCCGCGCTGTCTGCCCAAAAATTTCCTTCCGCTCCCCGGTGTCGGTGGTCGTTGTCTCGATTCGCAACGTCGGCTTATCCGAGACATAGGGCAAGCGGCTACGCATTCCGCGTTTCTCCATTTCTTCCTTCGTGAATGGCTTAGGTGGAAATGGCGCCGACGTATATTCGCGCGTGTCAAGGTTCAACTCAAAAGCCTGTCCCAAGTCACAGCGCGTAATAGAAACAAGATGCGGCCCGTAGATCGGTTTGACGGAACCATCCGCCTGCTGCTGCCCAAAAGAATTTTGATATGCGAAGCGCTTGCGGTCAGCCTGAAAGTAAATGGTTCGCCGGCTCCCGTTTCGCGGCGGTCCATACTCGATCGTCATCTTAATACCGGGCGTGTCCGCAGCTTGAGCAAGCGAAACACCGAAGAGAAGTAACCACGCGGACAAGAAATTCATAGCGCGCCCTCCGCGACCGGTCAGGAAACCGTGCAATCAGGCTAGCCTCGCACTTGCCCCGAGTCAAGACTCGGCAACTCAGAGCTTCATTCTCACTCTTTTTAATCTGCCCTCCGCCTCCACCCGTTCCCATGCCCCGCAAGTCTCTGTGAATCCCGCCCGAGTACCGGAATCCAATAGTCACCGGGCGGTTGGGCGGCAAATAGGAAAAAGTCCGTTTTTTGAGCGCATGGTTCATTAGTGCACTCCGCCCACTCTTAGTGCTATTTGCACCCCGAGCACAATAATGCTATCTCCTTATCTACTCCCGAACACTGAATCGGCGTATGTTGAGTTGTTATAATACGAGCGCTGTTACGACAGCGTCTGAGAATAAGTACGCGGCCTCCGGATCGAATCTGGCAAGGAGTTACTAAGATTCCTGATGGACCGCCGAAGGGTGAGCCATGGCATTGCACCCTGTAGAAGGAAAGCGTCACTTTCCTGAAGAAGCGTCAATCGGCTGGGATCCAATCCGCCGCGCTCTCGAAGCGAACGTCGATTGGTATCGCGATCTGGTCGAGCACAGCCAAGACCTGCTCTGCGTCCACGACCTCAAAGGCCGATTCCTATCCATTAATCCCGTGCCCGCTCGCCTCCTCGGCTACAGCGTAGAGGAAATACTGCGCACCCCCATGCGGGATTTTATCGATCCCAGATTTCGCCACGAATTCGATGCTTATTTGCGTGAGATCGAGCGCGCAGGCGAAGCGCACGGACTCCTCAAGGTCATGACCCGTTCCGGAGAACAGCGGGTCTGGCAATTTCACAACACGCTTCGCACTGAAGGAGTGCCGGAACCGATCGTCCGCGGCATAGCGCATGACGTGACCGACCGATGGCGTGCCGAGAAGGCGCTGCGCGTGAGCAACGAGCAGTTGCTCCAGACCGCCCGCGACCAGAAACTGCTCCTCGACGGCCTGACTTTGTTCCGTACTCTCCTCGATCAATCCAACGATGCCATCAAGGTGATCGACCCGGAGAGCCTGCGTTTTCTCGATGTGAATGAAAAGTCATACCTGGAGCTGGGATATAGCCGGGAAGAGCTTTTGTCGATGACTGTTTTTGACATCGATCCTAATACCGATGAAAGTTCGGCCGCCTTGGCGGTGCAACAGTTGCGGCAATCAGGGTTCGTACTTATGGAAACGCTCCACCGTCGGAAGGATGGAACGACATTTCCGGTGGAAGTAAATATGCGCCGGGTCCAGTTGGAGCGGGAATATGTCGTCGCAGTCTCCCGCAATATCACCGCGCGCAAGCACGCTGACGACAGGCTGCGCGAGTTCGAAAGAGTTGTCGAGAATCTGGAAGAGATGATCGTAGTCATCGGCCGTGACGGCCGCTACCTGCTCGCGAACCGGGCCGCGTTGCGCTATCGAGGAATGAGCAAAGCGCAGTTCGTCGGGCGTCATGTGACCGAGGTCGTCCCTCCTGAATTCTATGAAATGATCGTCAAAGAAAAACTAGATGAGAGTTTCGCCGGCCACATCGTCAGCTACGAGGGCGAGACTGAGTACCCCGGGCTGGGTGTACGGGACATCGCCTGCACCTACTTGCCGATCGAAGGTTCAACTGGGATTGATCGGGTTGCCTGCGTCGTGCGGGATGTCACCGAGCGCAAACAAGCGGAAGAAGCCCTCCGAAACAGTGAGCGGGAGCAGCACAAGATCGCAGAGCAATTGGAGGCAGAACGCGCTCGCTTGGTCGAGGCCCAAGCGGTGGCAAAAGTGGGCAGTTGGGAAACCGAGTTGCCGAGTCTTGACATAACCTGGTCCCAACAGACACACCGCATATTTGAGACTGATCCCGCCACCTTTTGCCCCAGGCGCCCAAGCTTTGTGAAACTTGTTCATCCGGAGGATCGTGCGAAAGTGGATGCGGCCTTTGAGGCTTCGCTCGAAAAGGGCGCGCCCTCCACGGTCGAATACCGGATCGTCATGGCAGACGGCCGCGTCAAAGTCTTGGAGGAGCGCTGGAAGGTTTTTCGGGACGGACAAGGACGGCCGACGCGCCTAGTGGGTACTTGCCAGGACATCACCGAGCGCAAGCGGGCAGCCGCAATGCTGCAGGAAAGCGAACTTCGCTTTCGCACGGTATACGAGCGATCTCCCGCCGGTATTGCGCTGGTCGATTCTCGCACCGGCCGACTCCTGCAAGTTAATGCCAAGTTTTGCGAAATTACCGGGCGCACCGAAGAAGTTTTACTACAAACCGACTTGGCCGCCATTACCCACCCCGACGATATCGCCCTGACCCAAGAATACCTGGGCGAATTAGCCGACGAAATAGCGCCCCAGCAAGAGTTGGAGAAAAGGTATCTGCGCCCTGATGGGTCGGTGCGCTGGGTGAGAGTTCTCGGTGTCCCCATGGCCAACAAAGGAGAACAGCCCTGGCATATGGGACTGGTCGAAGACATTACCGAACGCAAGAAAGCCGAGGAGGCAATCGCCCGCCTGGTACAAGAAGTCTGCGAAGCCAAAACAAAACTGACCGAGGAGAAACTGTACCTCGAACAGGAAATCAATACCGAACTCGGCTTCGGCGAAATCATCGGACAGAGCAAAGCCCTCCAATCCGTAATGGAGAACGTAGCCAGGGTCGCATCCAGCGACGCTACCGTGCTGCTGCTCGGCGAAACTGGCACCGGAAAGGAACTGATTGCTCGCGCCATACACCGCTTGAGCCAGCGCACCCATACCAGCTTCATTAAAATGAATTGTGCCGCCATTCCCTCCGGCCTTCTCGAGAGCGAACTGTTCGGCAATGAGAAGGGCGCCTTCACCGGTGCCGTAAGCAAGAAAATTGGACGCCTTGAACTCGCCGACAAGGGCACTCTATTCCTCGACGAGATTGGAGACATTTCCCTCAGCCTTCAACCCAAACTGCTGCGGGTTTTGCAGGACCAGGAATTCGAGCGCTTAGGCGGAACGCAGACGCTGAAGGTCGACTTTCGCCTGATCGCCGCAACCAACGTCGATCTAGGCGCGGCTGTACGCGAAAAGGAATTTCGCAGTGATTTATATTATCGCCTCAATGTTTTTCCCATACGCGTCCCGCCATTGCGGGAGCGCCGCGAGGACATCCGCTTACTCGTCGAACACTTTGTCCAGAAGTGCGCCCGCCGCATGAACAAGTCGATCACCAGCATTCCCAGGAAAACCATGGACGCCCTGATGGAGTGGCAGTGGCCCGGCAACGTGCGCGAACTGGAAAACTTTATCGAGCGCTCCGTGATTCTCACGCAAGGTTCTGTGCTGGTCGCGCCCTTGAGTGAAATGCAGCCAACCAGCGCCGTTGCGGCCGCGGCAAAAGTGGACGAGACTCTGGAGACCACGGAGCGCGAGCACATTCTGCAAGCTCTCCGCGAAAGCCGTGGGCAGTTAGGCGGACTCCGCGGCGCCGCCACGCGTCTCGGTTTGAAGCGCACTACGCTGCAATCGAAGCTCAAACACTTGAAGATCGATCGCCGTTCCCAATCCATCAGTCATTAACTACGGCTGACGTTTCAACTCTCTTTTGCTCTTCGTTCCGCCCCTTCTTCGGTTACAATCCTCGCGCAGATGAACCGCGAATATAACAAGCAATACAGCCACGAATTAGGCCGCGACATGGAGTCTCTCATTTACGGTCACGCCGGCCAGCCCCTCCTCGTTTTCCCCACCTCCCAGGGTCGCTTCTTTGAATATGAAGATGCCGGCATGATCCACGCCCTCGCCGGCAAATTGGAAGGCGGAGCGCTCCAGGTCTTCTGCGTTGACGGCGTTGACTCCGAGAGTTGGTACAACAAAAGCGTCCATCCCGGAGCCCGCATCTGGCGCCACGTTCAGTACGAACGCTACCTGCTCAATGAATTTCTGCCCTACTTGAAATGGAGAAACTGGTCGCCGCAAATCGCCACAACCGGCTGTAGTTTTGGAGGCTACCATGCTTTCAATTTTGCGATGCGCCATCCCGATTTAGTATCGGGCTGCGCGACCATGAGCGGATCGTTCGACATCAAAAGCTTTCTCGACGGCTACTACGACGACAATGTCTACTTCAACAATCCTCCAGACTATCTTTCCAACATGAACGACGACTGGTTCCTGAGCCGCATCCGCCAGATGAAAATCGTCCTCGGATCATCGGACTGGGATATGTGCCTCGACGCCAACGTAAAGATGTCCGCCATTCTCCACGGCAAGGGCATTCCGCATTGGCTCGATATTTACGGAGACAACAGCAAACACGATTGGCCTCTGTGGCAACGCATGGCAGGAAAATATTTTTGACGAAGGAGTCCGCGCAATCGCTCGTCAGGCTTCGACTGGCGATCGCAATCTAGCGAGAATCACTTATGGCAAACAAGAAAATCGGAATTCTCTTCGGCATGGAAAACACCTTTCCACCCGCCCTGGTTGACAAAATCAATGCCATGAAAATCGACGGCGTCTCTGCCGAGTTCGTGGAAATCGGCGGCATTCGCATGGATGAGCCGAAAAAACACGACGTCATCATCGACCGCATTTCGCAGGACATCCCTTTCTATCGCGCCTATTTAAAGAACGCCGTGCTCCACGGGACAATTGTCATCAACAATCCCTTCTGGTGGACCGCCGACGATAAGTTCTTCAACTACGCGCTCGCCCATAAGATGGGCGTGGCCATTCCCCCCACCGTGATTTTGCCGCACCACGAACATCCTCCTGACACCACCGATAAGTCGATGCGCAACCTCATCTATCCGCTGAACTGGGAAGAACTCTTTGCCTACGTCGGCTTCCCGGCATTCTTAAAACCCTACTCCGGCGGAGGTTGGAAGCACGTATACAAAGTCCACTCTCCCGAAGAGTTTTTCCATTTCTACAACCAGACTGGCGATCTTTGCATGACCCTCCAACATGGCGTCGAGTTCGAAGATTATTACCGCTGTTACGTAGTCGGCCAGGAAAAAGTCCACATCATGAGGTACGATCCGAGAGCCCCGCATCACGAGCGTTACGTAAAAGGCAACCCGCAGCCCGGAACAAAATTAAAAGAGCGCATCGAAAAAGACGCGCTGGCCCTATGCCGCGCTCTAGGCTACGACCTGAACACAGTCGAGTTCGCGGTCGAGGGCGGCATCCCCTACGCCATCGACTTCATGAATCCCGCGCCCGACGCCGAGATCACCTCCGTAGGCCAGCAAAATTTCGAATGGATCGTAGATGCCGTGGCCGACATGGCGGTAAAGAAAGCCCTGGGCGAAGAAAATCCAGTGAACGAACTGCGCTGGGCCACATTTCTGAATGGCCCAACACAAACAGAGAGCGCAACGCCAAAGCTCCGGAAAAAGGCGTAACCCATGAACTACGAGGGGCACAAAGTGGCAGCAACGGCTTCCTTCGTGAACCTTAGCCTGCCCTGAGCGCACTCTCGGGGTGGCCTTTGTCTCGCAAACAGAGCCAATCGGTCAAGGACCGTCCGCGCCAAACCCGCTCATTGATATACTATTTTGACTTACTGCCCCTTACCCAGGGCAACTCCGGGATGCTGCGATGAAGCCTACGTTTACGCTAGGAATCGAAGAGGAATATCAGACCGTCGATCCCGAAACTCGGGATCTTCGCTCGCACATCCACGCCGAGATTATTGAGAAGGGCAAGTTGGTTCTGCAGGAGCGAGTTAAGACGGAGATGCATCAATCCGTCGTCGAAGTAGGCACCTCCATTTGCGCCAACATTAAGGATGCCCGCGAAGAGCTGAGAAATCTCCGCCATCACATCATCCGCCTGGCCCGCGAGAATAATTTGCGCATAGCTTCCGCCGCAACCCATCCTTTCGCCGATTGGCGTGTGCAGGCGCTTACTCCCGGAGAGCGCTACAAAAACATCGTCGAAGACATGCAACTGGTAGCCCGCGCCAACCTGATCTTTGGCCTCCATGTGCACATTGGCATCGAAGATCGCGAAACCCTCATCCACCTGATGAATCATGCCCGTTATTTCGTCCCGCACCTGCTCGCGCTTTCTTCGAACTCTCCGTTCTGGCTCGGAATGGATACCGGCCTCCATTCCTATCGTTGCAAAGTCTTCGACAAATTTCCCCGCACTAATCTTCCCGACTATTTTCCCAGCTGGGGCGAATACGAAAATTACGTCAAGCTACTCGTGAAGACAAACTCGATCGACAATGCCAAGAAAATCTGGTGGGACATCCGCCCCCATCCATTCTTCCCCACGCTCGAATTCCGAGTCTGCGATCTGCCCATGCGCCTCGACGAAACCATCGCGCTCGCTGCCCTCATTCAGGCAACCGTGGCGAAGCTCTATAAGCTTTACTCCCAGAACCAGGGTTTCCGCCTCTACCGCAGGTCTCTGCTCATGGAGAATAAGTGGCGCGCCGCCCGCTACGGCATCAACGGAAAACTGATCGATTTCGGCAAGCAGATGGAAGTTCCCGAGCGTGAACTGATCGAAGAATATCTCGCCTTCGTCGATGATGTGCTCGACGAACTCGATTGCCGCGAAGAGGTCGAATACATCCGCGAGATTATGAAGATGGGCACCGGCGCCGACCGGCAATTAGAGGTCTATCGCAGAACCGGCGACATGAAGGCCGTAATGGACTACATCATTGAGGAGACAGAAGTGGGCGTCAACGAAGCAAACAGTTTGCCCACCGCGCGCGCCGTCTAATGAGCTTGATGAAAACTGACACACAATTGCACGCAGAATCCGACCGGCAACTGAATCATATGACTTTTGATCCCCAACTAACCATCGGGGCGCGGAATGCGGTACGCGTGTGTTTGCGCGTCCAGCCGTCCGAAAAAGTTACGGTCATCACCGACGAAGTCAGCCTGGAAATCGCCGCGGCCATCGTTCACGAACTCGAGGAGTTGGGCTGTACATATAAAACCTGGGTCCTCGAAGATGTGGCCACTCGTCCGCTCACGGATTTGCCGCTGCCCATCGCGGAAGACCTCGAATCGAGCCAGGTCAGCATTTTTGCCGTGCAGGCGCAGACCAACGAACTCCGCTCGCGCATGCAGATGACCGATATCGTTAACCGGCACAAAATCCGCCATGCGCACATGGTCAACATCAACAAGCGCATCATGCTGGAAGGCATGCGCGCCGATTTCCAAAAAGTCGACCGCCTCAGCGTGAAAGTGCTGGAAACCGTGCGTAAGGCAAAACAAGTTCGCGCGACCACCCCTTCAGGTACGGACCTCGTGGCCGATCTGAATCCGAATTATCGCTGGGTAAAAACCAGTGGAATCATCAGTACCGAAAAATGGGGGAACCTTCCCGGCGGCGAGGTCTTCACCACGCCCGGCGAAGTTAACGGCACCTTTGTCATCGACGGAGTTGTCGGCGATTATCTGTGCGCGAAGTTTGGCGATTTAAAGGCGAATCCGTTGACCATTCTCGTGAAAGAGAATCGCCTGATCGAAGCGCACTCCGCCAACAAAGAATTAAAAAACGACTTCTGGGCCTACACCCACACCGACGAAAATAGCAATCGCGTAGGCGAGTTTGCCATCGGCACCAACATCGAACTGAAAGACGTAATCGGCGAAATCCTGCAGGACGAGAAATATCCCGGCGTGCACATCGCCTTCGGAAATCCCTACGGCGCGCACACCGGTGCCGAGTGGTTCTCATCGACCCACATCGATGTGGTCGGAAGAAAATTCGATATCTGGGTCGACGGCGAACAAATTATGCGGAGTGGGCAATTTTTGATTGAGGCGTAAAGATTTTTCACCGCCGAGGAGCGGAGAGCATCGAGATCAGGTAGCGCGCATTCAACGTCAATGATCCCCTCCTATCGGCAAGACTTCAACGCGCGCTTCACACAAGAAAAATACGACCACCTTCAGCGCGAGATGGCCTCGCGCTGCGGAATGGAAGTCCCTTTCGCCCTCTGCGAGACTCCATGCTTCTTCCCCGACGCTCTAGTTCGGCGCATGGCCGAAGATGGCAAATCCCTGATTCTCCAGTTAGTGGAGAATCAAAATTATCGCGCCCGCTCCGAAGCTTCTATTCCGGCGCAGTTTCGCGTGCCCAATGAATCGCCGCATCCCATGTTTATCCAAGTCGATTTCGGCCTGGTTCGCGACTCCAAAGGCGACTTACAACCAAAGTTAGTCGAGTTGCAAGCTTTCCCTTCCCTCTACGCCTATCAGCCCGTCTTAGCGCAAGCCTACAGCGATGTATTCCAGCTCGACACGAACCTTCGCTATTTCTTGAATAACTTGGATTCGACTTCCTACGCCCAACTCCTAAGAGACGCAATCGTGGCCGGCCACGATCCGGCGAATGTGGTATTGATGGAAGTACATCCCGAAGAACAAAAAACCCGTCCCGATTTCCTGCTCACTGAAAAGTTGTTAGGAATTCGTACCGTCTGCATCACCAAGATTCGCCAACAGGGTCGCCAGTTGTTTTACGAAGAAAACGGCAAGCAAATCCCAATTGAGCGAATCTACAATCGCACGATCGTCGATGAACTGGAACGCAAGGACATAGCGCCCCCCTTCGATTTCCGCGACGATCTCGAGGTCGAGTGGGCCGGCCATCCCAACTGGTATTTCCGCATCAGCAAATATTCCATTTCTTATCTAAAGCACCCGTCAGTTCCGCGCACATGGTTTCTCGATCAACTGCCTGAAGTCCCCGCCGATCTCGAAAATTTCGTTCTCAAGCCACTCTACTCATTCGCCGGTCTGGGAGTAGTAATTGCCCCCTCGCGCGCCGACATCGACGCCATCCCATCCGCAAAACGCAGCACCTACATCCTGCAAGAGCGGCTAAATTTCACGCCCGTAGTCGAAACTCCCTACGGCTCAACAAAAGTCGAATTGCGCATCATGTATGTGTGGCTCGATACGCTCGTGCCCGTGCTGACGATTGTCCGCATGGGCCGCGGCCTCATGATGGGTGTCGATCACAACAAGAATATGAAATGGGTAGGCTCATCGGCCGCACTGATTCGCTAGCCTCTCGGTTGACCCAGCCGCGCCGACCGCCTACCATTACGCCTTCGCGGGCAAACGCGCCCGCAGCACAGGATTCGCATCACATAATTATGGAGCTCATCGGCCAAACCGTATCCCACTACCACGTTCTGTCCAAGCTCGGCGGCGGCGGTATGGGAGTGGTTTACGAAGCGGAAGATCTGCGCCTAGGCCGTCATGTCGCGCTGAAATTCATCCCCGAACACCTCGTCAACGACAAGCGCGCACTCGACCGCTTTATGCGCGAGGCCCGCGCTGCCTCCCAGCTCAACCACCCCAATATCTGCACAATTCACGATATCGAAGACAACAACGGCCACCCCTTCATCGTCATGGAAAAACTCGAAGGCGAAAGCCTTAAGCAGCGCATCCATGGCCGGCCTCTCGACATCGAAGACCTGCTCGATATCGCCGTGCAGGTGGCCGACGCGTTGGCCGCCTCCCACGCCAAAGGAATCGTCCATCGCGACATCAAGCCGGCCAACATTTTTCTCACTCCCAGTGGGCAGGTAAAGATTCTAGACTTCGGCTTGGCCAAACTTGCGAAAGACCAGAGTCTCGGCATGACCACCGATTCGTCGTTAGAAGAATCGCTGACACAAGTAGGCGTCATCCCCGGAACCGCCGTCTACATGTCGCCCGAGCAAGCCCGCTCCGAAGACCTCGACGTGCGCAGTGACATCTTCTCGTTTGGCGTCGTGCTCTTCGAAATGGCCACCGGCAAGAAACCCTTCACTGGCACGAACGTAGTGATGACGCTCCACGCCGTCATCAATTCAAAACCCGCATCCCCTCGCTCCATCAATCCCGCCGTCCCGCCCGAACTCGAAGCCATCATCGGCAAAGCGATGGAGAAAGACCGCAACCTCCGCTATAAAAACGCCACCGAAATGAAGGCCGATCTCGAAAAGTTAATAAAGAAAGGCACAGATCCGGCCCTGCGCAGCAGCTTTCGCCAAGCTGTCAGCATGCGCCCGATGCCGAAGACCTTTCAGCAAAACAAATCGAGCCAGCTCTGGATCATGATCGGCCTTGCAGCCGCGCTCGTTACGGTGGTCGCGGCCGTAGGAACGTGGTGGTTGAAACATCGAGTGACGCCGCTGAAAGATACGAACCGCACCATCGCCGTCCTGCCTCTGCAAAATATAAACAACGACGCCGAAAGCGAGTTCCTGCGCTTCGCGCTGGCCGACGAAATCGCCAACGCGCTCACCTACGCCCATTCGCTGGAGATCCGTCCCTCAACCGCGACACAAAAATACGGTGACGAATCAGACCCGGCGAAAGCCGGCCACGAATTAGGCGTCAGCACCGTGGTTGTCGGCCACTTTCTGCGACAAGGCAAGACCGTCCAGGTCACCCTCGAAGCGGTCGACGTCAAAGAAAATAAAGTAATCTGGACGGGCACGCTCACTTCGCCAACCGATAGCCTGATTGATCTACGCAACCAAATGGCGAAAAAAGTTCGCCTCGAACTCGTGCCAGCTTTGGGCATCAACCAAGGAGCGGTGGAAACGGCGAGCGCCCCCGCAAACCGCGCGGCCTACGACGCCTATCTTCGCACCCTCGCCATTCCGCACGAAGTCAAATCCAACAAGGCCGCGATTACGATTCTAGAAAACGTCGTCAGCCAGGATCCAAACTACGCACCCGCATGGGAGGCGCTCGGCCGTCGCTATTATTTCGATGCGATCTACTCCGACGGAGGCGATGTCGCATATCAGCGTTCCAACACCGCCTACCAACGCGCGCTTTCGCTCGAACCGGGCCGAGTCAGCGCCGCTGGCCTGTTAGCAGCAAATGAAGCCGAAGGTGGCAACCTTGACCGCGCCTATGACGAAGCCCGCACATTAGTCCGCAAGCGTCCCGACGCTGCCTTCGCACATTTCTCGATGTCTTATGTTCTGCGCTACGCTGGTCGGCTCGATGAATCACAGAGCGAGTGCGACAAAACCTTGAAGATCGATTCCAACTACAACTGGCGAACCTGCGCCCTCGCTTTTGCCGAAACCGGCAAAACAGCGCGCGCGCTGGAATTCATCGAACAAGACGCCGGTTCGGAGTGGTCGAATGCCGTCCGCGTCTCCGTCCTCATGCGCCAGGGAAAGATGACGGAGGCTCGCCAAGCCACAGCGCAGATGACCGACAATCCCATGTGGATGCGCGCAATGGTGCAGGCATGCCTCGACAAAGCGCCCGCCACCGACATTCATCGTTTAGCCGAGCAGGCGCAATCCGAATTACTAGCGAAGCAGAATCCCGAATTGAAGTATCAGCAGGGCGCATTGCTGGCCGCTTGTGGCGAAACCCAGATCGCCTTCGCGTTTTTGCGCCAGGCCGTAGCCGGCAATTATTGCGCGCACCAGGCTTTGCAATCCGACCCGCTTCTCGCAAACGTGCGCACCGATCCAGATTTCCGCCGCATTGTGCAAACGGCGGCAGAATGCCAGCAGAAATTCGCCGCGGCCCAAGGGATGCCTGCGAAAGAATGAGCCGCAATTCGCGCACACGCACAATATATTTGCTCCCTTCATTGAGTAAAATCCATCAGATGGTCATGTTTGCAATGCGAATGTCTGCAACGCGAAAGAAACCTACGCTCCGATTGTCGCAACCGATGCGCAGTCGGCTCGCTATCGTACTATGCCCGGTCCTGATGCTGGCCGCAGCGGCCGCACAGCCGCCCGATCATCCCGCAATCGATCACAACTCCGATCGCCCCGCGGATCATTCCGCCGATCATCCCACCGATCGTTATTACGAGCCGCTCCCGCAAGACACCGGAGCCAACGGCCTGAAGCTGATGCTGCGCCGCCTGCAGACGACAGGGCGACTGATGCAGGTTGACGCCCATCCAGATGACGAAGACGGAGGCATGTTGACGCTCGAGGCGCGTGGCAAAGGCGTCTCGACGCTCTTGATGACGCTGAACCGAGGTGAAGGCGGGCAAAACAAACTCGGCAGCAACCTGTTCGATGTGCTGGGTGTGGTGCGGACCCTGGAGGTGTTGGCCGCCGACCGCTACTACGGCGTGGAGCAACGATTTTCGCGAGTCGCGGATTTCGGATATTCGAAAACTCCGGAAGAAACTTTTCAGAAATGGCAAGGGCATGACATCGCGCTCGCCGACATCGTGCGCGTGGTCCGCACGTTTCGTCCGGATGTGCTCATTGCGCGCTTTTCAGGAACGGAGCGCGATGGCCACGGGCACCACCAGGCGTCGGCGATCCTGACGAAAGAAGCGTTTCGAGCAGCCGCCGATCCGAATCGCTTTCCGGAGCAAATTAAAGAAGGATTGCAGCCCTGGCAGCCGAAAAAGTTGTACATCGGCAACGTATGCGGCTTCGGCGCTTCGACCTGCGACCCAGCCAACTACACGGTCAAGCTGAACACCGGGAAAGAAGACCCGTTGCTCGGCGAATCGTACGTGCAGTTTGCGATCGAGGGATTGCGTCATCAGCAATCGCAAGCGTTGGGCGGTGTCTCGGTTCCCAAAGGTGATCGGTTTGCCTATTACAAGCTCGTGGATTCGGTGGTCGATTCGCCGAAGGACAAAGACGGGCACGAACAGGATTTCTTCGATGGGATTGACACGACCTTGCCTGGTCTGGCCGCGAGGCTAGGCGACGAAGAGAAGAAGGTGCCGTGGCTGCGCGGAAGGCTCTCAGAAATTAGCGCCAAAATCGACGACGCTGTTGCGGCCAAGGATCATTCCGAAGCGCTCGACGCCGCTCTAGCTACCGCTGCCACCCTGACCGCTCAGTCGTTCAATGATGTTATGGGCTCACAACTCGCGGATCCCGACAAGGCTTACCTTCGGCTGCAGCTGTTGCAAAAGCTGTTGGGGCAGCTTATGGACGCCCGAGCGATTGCTGCGGGAGCTAAATTGAGCGCTGTCGTGGATGCGCCCGTAGGCGAGACCCCCGAAGCTGCCTTCATGGCGGTGCAGGGTGAGTCATTTGAGTTGACTGCGAGGCTGTCCGTCGCGACTTCCGTAAACGAAAACGCGGTCGTTAGTCTAAAGTTGCCTCGGGGATGGAAGTTTGAAGAACTGAAGAGGAGTCGCTCAGGCAACGAATTGACGGTACATTTTCGAGTCCACGTTCCACAGGACGCGCAGATTACTCGGCCGTACTGGCATCGCCATGATCCTGAGCGCGACGCGCTGAACACGATTGACCAACCTGAATATCAGACCCTTCCGTTTCCGCCGTTCCCGGTCGAGGCTGACGCAAACTACGCGAAGGGACAACTGGTAAAGGCCGTTTGCATGGTGCGTTATAAGGACGCATCAGGCAATCTTGCGGAGCGACCCGTAGCAGTGGCACCCGCTTACTCAGTTGGACTGTCGCCATCCAGTGCAGTTTTCCCGATAGATTTGCACGGAGATTCCAAAGTAAGAAGCAACATCCGCGATCAGGGCGACGGTTCGGAGGCGCAGATCGCTCTAAGAGTTCCAGATGGCTGGCATGCTGATCCGTCGCGCGAGACGCTGAAGATTGCGAAGGACCAGTCAAAGGATGTAACGTTTCGAATCGAGCCGGGGGACCTGAAAGAGGAGCACACTCACATTTTTGCTGAACTGACGAGTGGGAACCGCAAATATGATGAGGGCTACACCGTCGTCACGCGCGAAGATCTCGGCACGTTTTACTACTATCAGCCCGCAATCCAAAGCGTCAGCATCGTCGATGTAAAAATTCCCAAGGACCTAAAACTTGGATACATCATGGGCGCGGGCGATGATATTCCGACAGTGCTCGAGCAGCTCGGGATGAACGTGACGATGATTCCGGCTGACAAGCTGGCCAGCGAGGACCTGATCAAGTACCAGACAATCGTGCTCGGCATCCGCGCATACGATACCCAGAAAGGCGTGATTGACAACAACAAGCGGCTGCTTGATTTCGTCGCAAACGGCGGGCGCCTGGTCGTGCAATACAACACACTGGGATCGTTCGGCGTGCCGATCGATTTTAATTCCGGCAAATACACGCCGTATCCCACAACCCTGGGCCGGGCGCGGGTTTCGGTCGAAGAGGCCCCGATCGTGATTCTCGATCCTGCCAACCCCATCTTCCATTCTCCCAACGAAATCACGCAAAAAGATTTCGACGGCTGGGTGCAGGAGCGCGGCTTGTACTTTATGACCCAGTGGGATTCGAAGTTTACTCCACTGCTCGAGTCGCATGATCCGTCGGATGAAGAAGCATGTCGCGCGATGTTGCAACAAAAGAATCAGAGTTCATCCCCGGACGCCCAGCGAGCATGCTTCGAACAAAAAGGCGGCCTGCTAGTGGCGCACTACGGCAATGGGACTTATATCTATACGGGATACGCGTTCTTCCGGCAGCTGCCGGCTGGCGTTCCGGGAGCGGTGCGGCTGTTTGTGAATTTGGTGAGCGGGCAGTAATCGCTGGTAGTTCGCTGTTCGCTATTCGTCGCGCGGTCGGTCGTTTCGGGGTCGGCGAACGACGAACAGCGAACGACGCAAGTGATCCATGCAAATCACCGACAGCTCCGAAAACACCTCATCGACCGGAACACCTCTCGTCCGCGGCATCGGCCTCGGCTCCGCCACCGCGCTCAACATGATCGACATGATCGGCGTGGGCCCCTTCATCACCATCCCCCTGATCGTCACCGCTATGGGCGGCCCGCAAGCAATGCTAGGCTGGATCCTAGGCGCGCTGCTAGCCATCTGCGACGGCCTGGTCTGGGCAGAGCTAGGCGCGGCACTCCCCGGCTCTGGCGGTTCCTACCGTTACCTAAAAGAGATCTACGGGCCGCAAAAACTCGGTCGCCTCGTCTCCTTCTTATTTATCTGGCAATTGTCCTTCAGCGCTCCGCTCTCGATCGCCTCCGGTGCCATCGGCCTCTCGCAATACGCCGCCTTCTTCTGGCCAAATCTCGAACACGTCTGGTCGTCTCGCTCCTGGAGCCTGACCCTCCCGATAATCGGCCCGCTCCAACTCTCCTGGGTAGCGATGCCCGCCACGTTCCTCGCCATCGGCGTCTGCGCCCTCACCGCATTCCTTCTCTACCGCCGAATCACCGCCATCTCGCGCCTCACCAATGTCCTCTGGGCCGGGGTCATGGCCACCATCGGATGGATCATCTTCACCGGCCTCACTCACTTCAACGCCCATCAGGCCTTCGATCTCCCGCCCGGAGCATTTTCCTTTTCCCGCGACTTTTTTCGCGGACTAGGCGGCGCCATGCTCATCGCCTCCTACGACATCGGCGGCTACTACAACGTCTGTTTCCTGGGTGACGAAGTCAAGAACCCTGGAAAAAATATTCCCCGCGCCCTGTTGCTATCCATTCTCGCCGTCGCGAGTCTTTATATCGTAATGAACGTCAGCATCCTCGGGGTCATTCCTTGGCGCGAATTGGTACAGGCTGGCACCTCCGACACGAAGCTCTATATAGTTTCGACCATGATGCAACGCGTCTACGGCCAGGGCGCGGCTTCACTGATTTCGGTGCTAGTAATGTGGACCGCCTTCGCTTCCGTTTTCTCTCTGACCCTAGGCTATTCGCGTGTGCCCTACGCCGCCGCGCTCGATGGCAATTATTTCCGCTCTTTCGCCCGTGTGCATCCCAAGTATCAGTTCCCTTATGTTTCGTTGCTGGCGCTAGCCGGAGTCGCCGCCCTGTTCTGTTTCTTGCGCCTGGCCGACCTGATCGCCGCGCTGATCGTCATCCGCATCGTGCTCCAGTTTCTGGTGCAGAGCATAGGAGTGATCGTGCTGCGCATCCGTCGCCCCGATCTGCCGCGTCCATTTCGCATGTGGCTGTATCCACTCCCCGCCCTGATCGCGGCGGCCAGCTTTACCTTCATCCTGATTTCAAGAAAAAATTTTCTCCGCGAAATCCGCTACGCTGGAGTAATCCTGATAGTTGGACTGGCGATTTACATGGTGCGGTCCTGGCGGCGCCGCGAATGGCCATTTCGGGATCAGTCGTTAATCGTTAGTAATTAGTCGTCGACCGCTGTTCTCCAAAGATTTTTCTCATGGCCGAAATGATCAAAATGCCGATCAGCCCCATCGCCAGCAGGCGTTCCCTGTCTCCTTGGGCTCCGCTAGGCGAGCCGCTATTCCGCTCCCTGTGGATCGCATCGGTTATCTCCTACATCGGCACCTGGATGCAAAACGTGGGCGCGGGTTGGGAGATGACGCAGATGACCACCGACCCGCTGATGATCGGCCTCGTGCAAGCCGCCGCCTCGCTGCCGGTCTTCCTCGTCATCCTCCCCGCCGGAGCCCTCGCCGACATGGTCGACCGCCGCCGATTCCTCCTGCTCACCCAGGGATGGATGGTCTTAGCCTCAGCCACCCTCGGCATCATGACGCTCACCAGTTGCGTCGGACCGTGGGTTCTGCTTCTGTTCACGTTCCTGCTAGGCCTGGGCGCCGTGATGAACGATCCCGCATGGCAGGCGATTACGCCCGAATTAGTCTCACGCAAGCAACACGCCTCAGCCGTCGCGCTCAACTCCGCCGGCTTCAACGTAGCCAGAGCCGTAGGGCCCGCGCTAGGCGGCCTCGTCGTAGCCGCCATAGGCTGCGGCATGACCTTCATGCTGAATGCGCTATCTTTTTTCGGCGTCATCCTCTTTCTCTATCGCTGGCGCCGCCCGGTCGAGCCTCACCCCAGTCCCCAGCGCGTCTGGTCAGCCATCGCCGACGGCTTTACCTACGTACGCGAAAGCGGATTGGCGAAATCCGTCCTCCTCCGCACCGGAACCTTCAGCCTCGCCGCCGTCGCCCTCTTAGCCTTGCTGCCCATCATCGCCATTCCCTACGGCGCAAGCGGATACGGTCTGCTCCTCGGCTCTTTCGGCCTGGGCGCGCTCCTCGGAGCATTAGCCCTTCCCCGCCTGCGCGAAAGACTTTCCGTCGATGGCGTAGTCGGAGCCGCCATCCTGATCTTCGCCGCCATGACCTTCGCCGCCGGACGCGCCGAAAACTTCATCCTGCTGTGCGCTCTGATGCTGATAGCAGGCGCCGCCTGGATCGGCATCCTAGCCTGCCTCAACGTAGCCGCGCAAACCATGTGTCCCGCCTACATACGCGCTCGTGCTCTGTCGTTTTATCTCCTCGTATTGCAAGGAGGCATGGCCATAGGCGCTACGCTCTGGGGCGCGCTGGCAAAACGAATCGGCGTCCCCGACGCCCTCGGCGCAGCCGCAGCCGTGTTAGCCCTAGGAGTATTCGCCCTGCGCGGCCATCGCATCACCGCCAGCGAACTCGACCTGGCGCCCGCAGTAGTGAGAGATTGACGTACTGGCTCAGTTTCACTCGCTTTGAAAGGGCGTGGCTTTAGCCATGCCGTGAACTCGCATTTCCCATCGCGGCTTCAGCCGCCGAGGGAACGCATCTTTCAACCGAACCATTATCGAGATGAACGGAACCTCAACTTAATTTGGAGGCAACATGAAAACGATCGTCGCGACCTTGCTGGCCACGTTAGCCCTTTGCAGCATCGGACTGACTCAAACGCAAGCCCAAACTAACGCTGAAAAGAAAACCATCAGTGAAGTAATCGACGCCACGACCAAACGAATAGAGCGTGACTTTGTTTCCGCCGCCGAAGCTATGCCAGAGGACAAATACAGCTTCGCCCCAACCAACGGCGAGTTCAAAGGCGTCCGAACATTCGCCGAACAAGTCAAGCATTACGCTGCCACCAACTACCTGGTCGCATCCTTGATTCTCGGCGAAAAATCGCCCGTGGAAGTGAACGACGAGAAGGGACCCGATAGCGTGAAGACGAAGGCCGAAATCCTCAAATATCTGAAAGACTCCTTCGCCTACGCTCACAAAGCCATCGCCACCATTACCGAAGCGAATGTCGTAGAACCGATTACCAGTTTCGACGGCAAGTCAAAAACCACGCGACTCAGCCTGGCCATGCTGTTCACATGGCATGGCTATGATCACTACGGACAAATGGTGGAATACCTGCGCATGAACGGAATCGTGCCCCCGGCGAGCCGCAAGTAGAGGAACTACTTCTTCGCCGACCCGTGATGCTTCTTCCAGTCCGCGCCGTCGCGTCCACCATGTTGCGCGATCTCTGTGAGAATGAGTTCGGCCGTAAGCCGGCGCTTGGCGAGATGAGCCGCGATCCGCTGCTTAGCCTTTTTCGTCGGCACTTTGGGATCAAGAAACACCAGCACCGACGGCCCCGCTCCGCTGAGCGCCGCGCCCAGCACGCCCGATTCTCCGGTCAACTCCTTCAGCGCCGGCAGCAGCGGACAAAGCGGCGCCCGATAAGGTTGATGCACGCGGTCTTCAAGCGCAGACGAGAGCAGATCCTGACGATCCTGCGTAAACGCCGCCAGCAGGAGCATCGCATTCTGAATGTTGGTCGTCACATCAGCGCGCGAATACTGAAACGGCAGCACCCGCCGCGCCTGCTCCGTCGAAAGCGGAGCATCCGGAACCGCCAGCAGGAGCGGCCACTTCCCTTTCGGCTTCACCTCGACCACCTGCGCCTGCACCTGATTCGCCATGCGCGCCACCGTCAGCGCGCCCATCCAGCACGCCGAAGCGTTATCCGGATGCTGCTCGCGCATCGAAGCCTCGCCGACAATCCGATCATCCTTCCAGCGCAGATGTCCAAAGTGCACCGCCAGTGCAATTCCCGCCAGCCGCGCCGCAGCCGACGATCCGCAACCGCGCCCAATCGGAATCTCGTTTTCAATATGTATGCGCAGCGGCGCGATCTTGCGATTCTCTGATTCGAGCACCTCGCAATAAGTCGTGACGATGAGATGGTTCTCCATCCGGCTGCAAATCTGCGCGTCGCGCCCCTCCGCAGTGACAAAGAAATCAGGCGCGCGCTCAGCCCGCAATCGCAGATGAAAATCCAGCGCAAGGGCCGCCGCGTCAAACGCCGGCCCCAGATTGGCAGACGTCGCCGGCAGCGCCAAGCGCAACGATCTATCTAAAGATGCAGGACGTGAAGGCATAGTTTGAGAGCAAATTCCGCGGCGACCAAATTCGGCCGAAACAATAGAAATGGAAGGCGTTAGCCCGATTCTAGCCCATCCAGAATCGCTAACCGTCGCGACGGAGGTTGAACTGTGTTTTATACACGAGTTTCGGGCAGAGTGCTACGAATTTCTATTGGGGTAGTGGCTAACTTTCTCGCACTCACAAAACGTTGTCATCATCGCCATCATAAAAGTTGTCATCCTGAGCGCCGCCGAGCCGTGAGCAAAGCGAATGGCTCGGCGAAGTCGAAGGACCCCTACCTTCACCTAAATGCCAACCGCCGGTTTTTTTTGCACGGCGCAGCCGTTCACCGCTGCGATAAAAAAAAGCCCCAATCTCAATTGTCATCCTGAGCGAAGCGAAGGACCTGGTTTTGTCGGCGCAATTGACTGCTGGCCTGCCCTTTTCCACGCTGAGCCGTAACCCTAAAGTCTCTCAGCCGCGTCGAGCGCGGCAACGACCGCTCCCAAATTCGCGTCGAGCACAACAGGACCACGCTGTAAATGTTTTGCTTGCCCTCCCGCGAGTTCGTCGGGCACACCTTCGAACAAATCGCCCCGATGAAACTGAATCGTAAAATCCGGATCCTTAAGCAAATGTCCCGTCAAAATCAAAACAACCGATTCCCCCGCCGTAACAAATCCACGCTGCCGCAGCTTCTTCAGCCCCGCCAAAGTAACCGCCGACGCCGGCTCGCACCCAATCCCATCAGCCCCAATTTCAGCCTTAGCAATCGCAATCTCAATCTCGCTAACCTCTTCAACTTCCCCGCCCGTAGCCTGCAACACGCGCAGCGCCTTCTTCCACGATGCCGGATTCCCAATCCGTATCGCCGTAGCCAGCGTGTCCGCCGTCATCGGCTCCAGTTTCTTCCCGCCAAACTCTTTCACGCTGCGATAAAACGGATTCGCCCCCTCCGCCTGAATAATCGAAAGCTTCGGCAGCCGCGAAATCAGCTTCAACTCATACATTTCAATCAGCGCCTTCCCGATTGCCGAACTGTTCCCAAGATTCCCTCCCGGAACAATAATGTGGTCCGGAGGCTCCCACCCCAGTTGCTCCATCAACTCAATCGCCGCCGTCTTCTGCCCTTCAATGCGATAAGGATTCACCGAATTCAGCAGATACACCGGCTTCTGCCGAACCAGCTCATTCAGTATGCGCACACATCCATCAAAATCCGTCCGCAACTGGCAGGTCAGCGCCCCATAGTCGAGCGACTGCGAAAGCTTCCCCCACGAAATTTTCCCATCCGGAATCAGCACCAGGCTGTTCATCCCGCCACGCGCCGCATAAGCCGCCATCGAAGCCGAAGTGTTTCCCGTCGAAGCGCAAGCCACCCACTTGAAATTCTTCTGATGCGCCGACGAGGCCGCCAACGTCATCCCCGTATCCTTGAACGATGCCGTAGGATTCATCCCCTGATGTTTGGCGAGTAGATGATCCACTCCCGCCACGCGAGCGCATCGAGGCATGTGATAAAGCGGAGTATTCCCTTCCCGCAGCGTGATCGCATGCTCGGGAGGAATATGTGGAAGCAGTTCGCGAAACCGCCAGACTCCGCTCTGGTCAAGCGCTTCGCGTGAAGTGCGCCGAGCCAGCCACAAAGCCTTCAATACAGCCAGCTCAAAAGCCGCCGTCCCCGAAGCCCATCCCGGAAAAATGAATTCCAGCAAATCCCCGCATGAAGCACAGCGAAAATCCGCCGCCGCCAAATCGGGCGTAGCACCGCAAGCTATACACCGCAGGCGGCGAGCAGCTTCCATCTTTGAAGGAGTCGACAAGAAAGCGTGATCCAGTTATCCGCGGGAATACAAACCCCCGCCTCCAGACATGATACGGCACGCCCGTCCTAACCGAAGACGAAAGAAACACCCCAAGGGTGCCCCGTCATCCGGGTGCCCCGTCCTTGTCTCTGCGCTTTTTGCAGAGACAGGGCGGGGATTTTGACTCCCACCGCCCTGCCACACTGCAACTGTCGCTCCGTTTTCGCTCACCGCAAGTAGTTGTTCGTCCTATTGATCCAGTCAGCGCGCGGGGGATTAAATACATCGAAATCCACCGTATCTTCCAGCGCCTCCGCCGAATGCGGCATATTCGGTGGAATAGTCAGCACCTCTCCCGAATTCACCACAATCTCTTTGCCGTCGATCTTGAACTTAAGCGCGCCTTCCGCAATAAAAGTAACCTGCTCGTTAGGATGGCTATGCTCCGGCACCACACATCCCTTTTTCAAAAGCACGCGAGCCAGCATAATGTTTTCGCCCACCACAAAATGCAGCCCCAGCAAAGGATTCAGCGCCTCAACCGCCACAGAACTCCACGGAACATGTCGCAGCTCACCCTTGCGAGCCTTGCCCTTCGGCATAGTCCCTTGAAGCGCGACCTTACTAGCGGGTCGCGAAACCGTAGTCTTTTTCCCCGCCGCCGATTTCTTCGCGCTCGCTTTCACTTTTTTCTTTTTCATAAAGAATGTCTCCCGATAAAATCACAATCCCTTATAAAGGCCGCCATCCACCAACAAAGTCTGTCCCGTGATATAAGAAGCCCGCTCGCTGGACAGCCAGACAATCGTATCGGCAACCTCTCGCGGATCGCCCACTCGCTTCAGCGCCGTCTCCGCTGCCCAGCCCTCAAATATTTCTTCTTCGCTCTTGCCCGAACCCTCAGAGCGCGAGCGCGCCAGTTCTTTCAAACGGTCAGTTGCCGTAAATCCCGGCCCAACATTATTCACCAGGATGCCATCCTTGCCGAACTCATTCGCCAGGCTCTTCACCAGCCCAACCACCGCCGCCCGCACCGCATTCGAATACACCAGATCCGCCACCGGCTGCTTCGTAGTAATCGAGGTGACCGTAATAATTCGACCCCACTTTTTCTTCTGCATGTGCGGGATCACCTCATGGGCAAAGTAGACCGTGCTCATAAAGTTGACTTCCACCGCGCGCTTCCACTCTTCGATCGTCGTCGCCAGAAATCCCTTAGCCGGAGGCCCTCCCGCATTGGTCACGCAAATATCGACGCCGCCAAATCTCCCCACAACCGAGTTGACGAAATCGCGGACCGCGACCGCATCCGCCACATCAAACGCCTCGGCGAACACCTCTGTCTTGTACTGCCCGCGAATTTTCTCCGCGACCGCATTGAGCGCCTCCCGATTGCGCGCGCATATCGCCAGGGCGCAACCCTCCGCCGCAAAGCCCTCCGCCGTAGCCCGCCCAATCCCCTGACTCGACGCCGCCACAATAGCAACGCGGTCCTTAAGCCCCGTTTCCATAGCCGCGCCATTATAAAGTAGCGCCGCCGTCTCGGCGCCTGTGTAGGGGCGTCCCACCCGCCTATCCCCTCCTCAACTCCGCAGTAGCACGTCGCGGCTCAGTCTGCATTTACTTTGGCTTGAATTGCTTTGCTTTGAATTTGCTTTGAAAGGGCGCGGCTTCCAGCCGTGCCGTAACCCGCGAAATCAAGCCGGATTCAGCCGACGAGGGAATGCACATCTCAATCGATTCAGCCACGCTAAACGCGGCTTGCCGCGTCCGCCCAGCGCAGGTAATCTTAATGAATTCCAGCTTGAACAAAGGATCGTTATGTCCGCCGCCCGTTACATCTGGATCGACAACTCTCTCCGCCCCGCCAGCGAAGGCGTAGTCCCCTTCATCAGCGCCGGAATGCAATTCGGCTTCAGCGTCTTCGAAGGCATCCGCTGCTACTCCACCGATCAAGGCCCCGCCGTTTTCCGGATGGATGAGCACGTCGAGCGCCTCCTCGATTCCGCTCACATCGTCGGATTCCGCGACCTGCCCGTCACCGCCGATCAGGTCAAGGCCGCGATCAACCAGACCATCGCCGCCAACGAATATTCCGCATGCTACATCCGCCCCATGATTTACCTCGACGGCGCCATGATGATGACCGTAGAATCCGGCACGCCACGCTTCGTAGTCGCCGTGTGGGAGTGGAAGAATTTTCTAGGCGCCGAAGCGAAAGAGCGCGGCATCCGCGCCAACATTGCATCCTTCACCCGCCTGCATCCGAACATCATGATGACCAAAGCCAAAGTCTCGGGTAACTATGTAAGCTCGATTCTCGCCAAAACCGAATCCCATCGCGCCGGATTCGACGAAGCCATCATGCTCGGCCCCGACGGCTACGTAGCCGAATGCACCGGCGAAAATCTTTTTATCGTGCGTGATAAGAATGGCGAAAAAACGATCTCCACTTCGCCGCGCGCCGGAATCCTAGAAGGCATCACGCGCGACAGCCTCATCACGCTCGCCCGCGATTTAGGCTACTCCGTGGTCGAAGAGCCCATCTCACGCGATCAGCTCTACATTGCGGACGAAGTTTTTGTCTGCGGCACTGCCGCCGAAGTCGTTGCCCTCCGCGAAATCGATTTTCGCACCATCGGCGACGGCAAAGCCGGCCCGGTCACTCGCGCCCTGCAACACGAATTTGACAAACTAGTAAACGGCCGCCACTCCAGGTCCGCCGAATGGCTAGCGCCCGTGCCCGCCCTGAATGCCGCGGCCGTACGAGGATAGAAATCTAGATCTCAGAAGCGTCAAGCCGGATTAACTGACAACTGAGAACTGACAACTGAGAACTCGCGCAGGAGATCGATCATGAAAAAACACAGATTCCGTCAGGAAACCGAAGCCGTCCGCGGCACCACCAGCCTCGCCAAAAAGAACGGCCCGCTAGCCACGCCGATTTACCAGACCTCGACCTTCGAAGTCACCGATATGCAGGAGCAGCTTCGCGTCACTCCGACCGACAGCTTCTACACCCGCTACGGCAACCCCACGAACACCGTTGCCGAAAATGCCATCGCCCAACTCGAAGGCACCGACGCCGCGCTGCTCTTCTCTTCCGGCATGGCCGCCATCACCACATCGATTCTTTCGTTAGTAAAAGCCGGCGACCACATCGTAGCCCAGCGCGATATCTACGGAGGCGTCAGCAAATTTCTCTCGCAGTGGCTGCCCAAGCTAGGAGTCGAAACCACCTTCGTCGACACCAACGACATAGCCCACCACGAGCACGCCATCCGCCCCAACACGAAATTACTTCACATCGAATCGCCCACAAATCCGACAGTCCGCGTAGTCGATCTGGAAAAAATCTCAGCACTAGCCCGCAAACACAACCTGATCACAACCATCGACTCCACCTTCGCCACGCCCATCAATTGCCGTCCCGCCGAATGGGGCATCGATCTGGTTCTCCATTCCGGCACCAAATACTTTGCCGGACACTCCGACCTAATCTGCGGGATCGCCACCGGCCGCCGCGACCTCATCGACCAGATTCACCACACCCGCACCACGCTAGGCTGCTGCATCGATCCCCACGCCGCTTTTCTCCTCCTGCGCGGCATCAAAACTCTAGCCGTCCGCGTCGAGCGCCAAAATCAAAGTGCCCTCCGCGTCGCCGAATTCCTCAGCCAGCATCCAAAAGTCGCGCGCGTCCACTATCCCTTCCTCAAAGATCACCCCGACTACGCCATCGCCAAAAAGCAGATGGCAGGCGCCGCGGGAGTCCTCAGTTTCGAAGTCGAAGGCAACGGAGCCGACGCCTGCCGCGTAGCCGAGGCCCTCGATCTATTTACCCTCGCCCCCAGCCTCGGCGGAGTCGACTCGCTAGTCACCATCCCAGTCCTCACCTCGCACGCCATGATCGCGCCCGAACTCCGCCAGAAAATGGGAGTGACCGACCAGATGATCCGCATCTCCGTAGGCATCGAACACGTCGACGACCTGATCGCCGATCTCGACCACGGACTGGCCGTCCTGACCGTCGCGCGAAAAGAGGCTGTGGTAGCCGACTGACGGGTACGCGGATAGTTCGTCTGATTGAGTTTCAAAATTGAGGAATCAAATGAAAAATCCTGGCTCGTTCAAAGCCAGGATTTCTTCTTTGATCCCAAGTTTCCAGACTGAAATCGATCAGAACGTAAATCTCGATCCAAACTGAAATTGACGCGGTGTGTTAGAGGTTGTCGTGATCTGCCCAAACTCGTTCCCAGTCGGGCCGGTCGTCCACCCACTGCTCGCAGTGGGCACATTCGGCGCCGAAAACTGTGGCCGGTTCGCCACGTTATAAGACGAAATATCGAAGCGAATATCCCGCTTCTCACCTAACTTGAAAGTCTTCGAGAACGTGAGATCCAGATTGTTGGCGCCCATCGTGCGCAGGCGATCGAGATACGCCGGCGCACTCCCCGGAATAAACTGGTTGCCCGCGCCGCCGTTTTCGGTTCCAGGCACGGCGAAGCAGTTGGGTAAGAACCAAACCGCCGCCGTACGCGGCGCACCCTTGCTGGGGTCGCAAGTTAGGTCGGCCCGCTGATTGAGGTATTGATTATCCCCCACATACGGAGAAGCAATGGGAATACCCGAGCTCAGATAGAAGATCCCGTCAACCGTCCAGTTGCCGAGAATGGCATTCGACACTCCACTAAGATTCAGCGCCCTGCCCTTGCCCACAGGCAGGTCGTAAGATGCCTGCCACGTAAATTGATACTTCACATCCTGAGGACTGACGGAATGCTCATAACTTAAGTTCCGCCAGTCCTGCACCGACCCGAGGTGAAAGCCGACGAAGCCCAAAGGAGGATTGCCGTCGTCCGTAATCAGCTTGCCCCAGGTGAATGAGGCCAGCGTGGTGAAGTGATTGGTCAACCGCTTCTGCACCTTCGTCTGCAGAGAGCTGTATTCGGAATCGCCACCGGGATAGCCGTTCACTTCGACGCCGTTGGTTTGGCCGGTTATGCTGATGGACCCGGTGTTGAATTGGGGGTAAGGCTCGGCGGCTATGAATTGCGCCGGACACGTCGGACTATTACTTATACACGCAGGGGTATTCCCGATCTGATTGATCTGGCTCAGAGTAAGTTGGTTCAGATCGACCACAGGATTGCCAAACGGAAGGAAGAGACCACGGCTGCCGACGTAGGCGGCACTGACAACGATCTGATGTGGAAGTTCATACTCCAGGCCGAAATTGAAGTTATAAGTTACGGTCGTGCGCTGCGAATGCAACACCGTGTTTAGATTCGCCCCAATGTTCGTCAGCAATCCATTCGGATGCAATTGCGATGGCGGAAGCAAACCCGCTCCCATATCAACTGGGAATGGATTACTCAGTGAAAAATCGCCGGTAATGCTATTGACGTTCCCCGCGACATTAGCACCGCACTGGGCGGTACCGTTGAATACTGTGTTGCCGTCAGAGTTAAGACAGGTGCCGTTCCAGTTGTTGCTCGTGGAGTATCCATCGCTGTCCTGCAACGATCCACTCACCATGTGTACGCTCGGCCCATAGTAGTAACCGGCGCCGCCGCGAACTACAAAGTGCTTTCTCGCCTCCCAGGCAAAACCCAACCGTGGAGCGAAGTTCGCCCAATTGGTAGTAAAAGGAGATCGGTTGCCGCCGGTGACGAATACTTCGCCGCCCGTGAAGCTGCCGCCGGGCCACGTACCCGCAGGACCTGACGTACCCGTGGCCGTCGGATCGAAATATTCCAGGCGGTTATGGCGCTCCGTCTTTCCGCCAAAGATGTCCCAGCGAAACCCCGCAGTAATTGTGAGATTGTGGCTGACATGGTAGGTATCCTGCGCGAAGGCCGCATAATACGGACTCGCGACCGCGGAAAAAAGATCCTGCGTGAAATTCACCGATTCGTTGCCCGGGATACTCCCCATGCCCAGCAGGAACGAAGCGAAATCGCTGCCTCCCGCCGTCATTCCGGACGACGGTGAAGTTTGCTGGTCGGTAGCGGAAATATCGAAGTAGTACCAGCCCGACGGTGCGGGCGGTTGGCCCACGTTCAAGAACCTCTTCATATATTCCCCGCCGAAGCTGAGCTCGTGCTTGCCCGCGACTTTCGTTAGGGTCGCGCTCGCATCGTGGTTCATGCTGGCATAAACGAAAGTGTTGTAATTCGCGGTACCGCCGACCCCATCGGAGGTGCCGTTGGGCGCGTTTACGTCGGTAAAAAAAGCAATAGGGATTAGCTTGTCGACTTCAGCTGCCGCCAGCGACGAAGGAAATCCGATCGAAGTGATGTCGAAGCCGTTCTGCCCCTGGGCACCCCCCTGATTCTCATAATGCCGCGTAAAAGAGTAGCGCAACTGCAAAACGGTCGTGGGATTTATGGTGTAATCGTCGCCAATGATGAAGTTGCGCGCGTTGGTGATGTTCTGAGCGTAATCCGGATCCCAATCGTTGCCGAAAGCGTTAACCCCGGCGGTTGACAGCCTGGCAAAAGAAAAGCGCGAGAACAAGCGCTGCCGTTCGCTCCTATAGAAGTCCACACGAACGTCGAATCTCTGCGAGGTTATCGGGTCCAACCCAGGAAGCTGAAAGTTGCCTATATGGTTTCCCGTGTCCGCATCGCAAGTCGAGGGGTTGGGATAATTGCACTTGGGAAAATGAGACAGCATAGCCACCGCTGTCGGGCTGAGAGTAAGGCCGGGATAGCTCGTAAGTATGTTGTGCGTCGGGAACTCAACCCGATTTCCGCTACCATCATCGGGAGCCAGCGGGTTATAAATCGTATAGGCGTCGTTGGAAAAATCGCCGTTCCGCTCTGCCGTGGTGGGAACCGTAAACTGCGCTGAATTATCAAAGAGTTTTTCTTGCGTAGCCTCATAATCCCCGAAGAAGAAAAGCTTGTCGCGCTTGATTGGGCCGCCAATAGCGCCGCCTTCCTGGTAGCGATGAAAGCTCGGCGATTCATTAGGCGTCCCAGCCAATAGCTGGCCTTGCTTGTTGAAGTATTCGTTGGCCGCGAGGATGTCCGGGCGTAGGACTACAAAAGCATCACCGTGGAACTGGTTGCTGCCCGATTTGCTAACCAGGCTGATGACTCCCGCGCCACCACTCTGATAAGAGGCCGGGGTATTCTGGGTTTCGACACGGAACTCATCCACTCCATCCTCTGGAATCTCCATGGCCGGCAGAATGGCCGAGATATTGTTTTCAGCTACACCAAGCGGGCTGCCATCGAGCATGTAGTAAACCGATCCCTGAATGGCGCCGTTGATGGTGTACGACGATACATCGATCCCCGGACGTCCGCTCGATATGTTGACGATAGCCTGCGAAGTCGAGGAGTTCGGTGCTCCATTGGCCGGGGTCACGCCCGCGCTCAATTGCACCAGATCGAACACATTGCGCGTCAGCAACGGCACGCGATCGATGGTGGCTGAATCAATCAATTGGCCCACCGTGGAGTTGCTCGTATCCACCAGTTCGGGCGCGCTTGTCACTTCAACCGTTTCGGTCATGCTTCCAACGGGCAGAGTGATATTGACAGTTGTGACCTGATCCACGCTCACCGTCACATTGTTCTGAACTACGCTTTCGAATCCCTTCTGACTTCCCGTGATTACATAGGTCCCAGGGTTCAGCGCTACAAAGCTGTATAAGCCGGCGTCGCTGGTAACGGTGTGCACTTTCACTCCGGTCGCTTGGCTGACCGCCGTCACGCTGGCGCCCTTGACGATCGCCCCAGAAGCATCGGAAACCAAGCCGCTGACGCTACCTCTGCCGGCCTGGGCAAGGGCTATAGAACTCGCGCACAGAAACAAAATACAAACCGTAAGAAAATTCCGCGGTGCCGCCCTGCCCGCTGCGTTTCTCCAATTCATGATCAGCCTCCCGTATTAGAGCTCATTCTTTATTCCGTCCAGATTTTCGCCGTCTACCGCCCTATAGTAGAAAAACGGCAAAATGCCCTTATTAAAACGTATCAATACTGCTTGGATGGGCACCCGCCCGTCAAGAGAAAAGCGGAGTCCTGTGCCAAGGACGAATCACTTTACGCTGCGGGTCGACTCGCGCACGATCAGTTCGGGAACGATGCGGCGGTGAATGGTCGGGGTCGGCTTCTTTTCGAGAGTAGCGTGGATGGCTTCCAGCACAAGTGTGGCGGCGGCAGTTCCCATCGCTTCCATGGGCTGGCGCACCGTGGTCAGCGCCGGAGAATAAATCGCTGCCGGCGACACATCGTCGAAACCCACGACGGAGCACTGATCCGGAACGCGAACTCCCGCCTTGGCCAGCGCCCGAATCGCGCCGAACGCCGTCATATCGTCAAAAGCCATCAGCGCCGTGAACGGATGCCGCCGGTGCAGCAACTCCTCCGTCAACTTATAGCCCACTTCAAAACTCGAAAACGGATCGCCCGACTCCGGCAGATCAACCACCAGCCGCGAGTCAAGTTTCAAATTGCGCTCGCGCGCCGCCGCCCGCACCCCGCGCCACCGTGGCTCTGTATCCGAGAGTGCGCGCGGCCCGCGTATAAACGCGATCTTCCGATGCCCCAGTGAATACAGGTGTTCGAAAGCGGCGCGCGCTCCCAGATTGTTATCGACAATCACCGAGCTGATGTTGTCATGATTCAGCTCGCGTCCCACAATCGCCGTCGGAATATTATTTTTCTCCAGATCGGCGAGCACATTAATGTCGACGAACAGCCAATTAGCGAGAACAACCAACCCCTCAATGCGCCGGTCCAGCAGCATCTCCAGATACCGTTCAAACCGGCTGCGCTCATTGTGCACATCCGTAAGAATCGGCAAAAACGACGACTGGTAAAGCGTGTTCTCGATGCCCCGCAACACCAGCGTGCAATAAGGATCGGTCATGTCAAACACCATGACGCCGACCGTGTGGCTGCGCCGTCCTCGCAGCGACCTCGCAAACAGATTAGGACGATACCCCAGCTGCGAAGCCGCCCGCTGGATGCGTCCTTTAGTGATGTCAGGAATGTATCGCGCCAGCGGCGCATTGTTCAGCACAATCGAAACCGTGGCCGAAGAAAATCCGCTGCGCTCCGCCACATCGCGGATCGTAACCGCCGTCGACTTTTTGCGCGAAGCCTCCGTCACACGGCGCGACTTCGGCGTAGCCGCAGGCTTCGAATCGTCAGATTCCATGGGCTCCTCGTGCACGCCTTTGCACGCGGACACTACAGCAGGAAGAATCGAGTGTCAAGCACCCTGATTGTAGCGCCGGTCGTCGTGCCGGCCATCAAGCCTCGTTTTTTCGCTCCCCAAAACGAGGGTGCCCCATTCTTGCGCGTTCTGTGCGCAAGAGTGGGAGATCACACCGACCGCACCACGCGCCGTTGCTTTCGGGAGTCGCAGCACTTCAGCGCTGCGATAACAAATTTCGTCTTGATTGCGCCTTTAGGCGCTGAGATCAGACTGTCTGTCAATACTCACCGCGCCTGCACGCACTCCATAATCTCCGCCTCGCAAAGCGTGTGGTCGCTAGCTTTGGCCCGTTTGTAGATGCGCTCCACCACCTCGTCGCTAGCGTCCAGCCCACGCCGCTCCAGCCAGAAAAGCACATTCGACTTCCCACTCATCGGCCCAATATCGATCACCTGTTCCAGCCCGAAATAATGCGAGGGGACGCCTGAATACACCGCATTCGCCAGCTCAATATCCTTTTTCTTATAAGCCTTAATCACCGCCGCAGCATGAACCCCCGTAGCCGTGCGAAACGCATCCTCACCCACCACCGGATAATTCGCCGGAATCGGCACGCCAGTCGCAATCGACACGGCCGCGCAATATTCCTTCAACTTAGTCAAATCCTGCCGGTCCCAAGGAGCGATGCCCATCAGCTTGAGATTCACCAGCATCTGATCCATCTGCGTATTGCCGACGCGCTCCCCAATTCCCAACGCCGTAGCATGCACGCAATCCGCGCCCGCCATCAGCGCCGCCATCGAATTAGCCACCGCCAGTCCGCGATCGCAATGCCCATGCCATTCAACGCGAATTTTTTCACCGCTAGGCTTAACCACCTCGTCGACCACAAACTTAACCAGCGCACCCGCGCCCACCGGCGTAGCATGTCCCGCCGTATCGCACATCACCACCGTCCGCGCTCCACAATTAATCGCCGTCGAATAAAGTTGCTTCACCGTCGCCGGATCGCACCGCGTCGTGTCTTCCGTGACGTACATCACCTCAAGCCCCAGCGACACCGCGTACCTAACCGCCTTCTCCGTCGTCTGCAAAAGAAACTCGCCATCCCACCCCTCAGCGTAGCGCCGGATCGGGCTCGATCCAATAAACGCCGCCACCTCGATCGGCAGCCCAGTCTTCTGCACGATCTCGGCGACCGGTCGAATGTCATTCTCGTGCGTTCGGGCAGCACAGTACGCCGTGATCTTCATCTTCTGCGCAACAATTTCGCGTGCCAGTGCCGTAACATGCTCAACTGCCCGCGCCCCCGCTCCCGGAAGCCCAAGGTCAAGCGTGTTAATGCCAAGCGCTTCCATCAAGTGCAGAATCTCCAGCTTTTGCTCAATCGTAGGATCGCGCACCGAAGGCGACTGCAGCCCATCCCGCAAAGTCTCATCCGTAAGCCGCACCGCTTTCGACGGCCGCCACTCCAGCAAGTCCCGCCGATTCCAATCGAAGATAAGTTCAGAAGTATTCACAATGAATCAGGGGACAGGTCGCAGCCGACAGGTCGCAGGAAAGCTTCAACTCAGTTTTTGCTTTTCCCTGGTTTTTGCTTTTCCTGTCACCTGCCTTAGCTTTTCCTGTTTTTCCCGCCCCTACTTCCCTTCCTTCGCCGGCCCCGCAAATCCAAACACCGACAACTGTCCCGGCCCCGCCACATTCATCCCGCGCGCATCCTCCGGATTCGGCAAATAAAGCGTCTGGCAAAATTCGCAGCGATACACTTCCGCATCCGCTCCCCACGCCTTCTCCACGCACCCGCACTCCTGCTCCAGCACGTCCGCCACATAAAACCAGCGCTTAAGGTGCCCGCCGCAAAACTTTCCCTTCTCGTTTTTCTCATTGCAGGCCCGCTGCCCCGCCTTCTTCACCTTCACCTTATGATTGGGGAGCTGCGGAACCGCGCCCGCCTCAGCCGTTGCCGTATCACCCGAATCCATCGAACCTCCTGCGCGCCTCTAGCAAAGCCGCGCTTCACCATTTTACCCACCGCAACCGTCTCCAACCGTCAAAACTCTTTCCGCGGCGGAGCCTGTTCCGCCCCCACTCGCCCCACCGTCACCTCAGCCACAAAATAATTCTCTCCCTTGATCGCCACTCCCGCCAACCGCCGCAGCATCGCAATCTGCCCCACATGCGTAAGCGCATCCGCAATCGGCCCCTGAAACAATTTCTCCTCCGACACTTCCAGAGGCTTCCCCGAAGCCAGATACTCGTCAAACTTCTTCAACGCCGTAAAGAAACGCTCGCACTCCTTGTCCCACGGCAGCGGCAAGGAATCCTTCCATTCGCGGCGCCCGTCGGCCATGGCGAGCCCCCAGTCCATCAAGTCGCCAATATGCGCCAGAATCCTCACCGGAGTGCGCCCACTCTCGCCCGCCCCATACCCCGCAAACTCCGCCCCAGCCCCCCGAATCGCCTTCGCCCCCCGATAAGCAACCGTAGCCAGCGTATGCCGCAAAAATTCCCGCGTGTCGCTCATAAATCTCCGCACCTCTTCTTGATTTTGATCCAGGACAAATCATTGTTACCGAATGCCGCGTCGATTGTCATCCTTAGTGACCTTAGTGGTAAAAACCCTCGCCTAAGCCCGCCGACCAAGCCGACCGCATTGCCCACCACGCCGCCCCTCTGCTACGGTAATTAGTTTCCCGCCACACAAGAAGAGGTGCCACCAATGCCAGCCATCAAATTCCGAGGAGTAGACTTCATAGGCCTCGATACCCTGCTCACCGACGACGAGCGCCTCGTCCGCGACACCGCCCGCCACTTCATCGAAGACAACCTCATCCCCATCATCGAAGAGTGCAACCGCGCCGGCCGCTTCCCCCGCGAACTAGTCAAGCCCATGGCCGACCTCGGATTCTTCGGAGCATCCCTCCAAGGCTACGGCTGCGCCGGCATGTCCAACGTCGAATACGGCCTCGTCACCCAGGAACTAGAGCGCGGAGACTCCGGCGTCCGCTCCTTCGTCAGCGTGCAGTCGGCGCTGGTCATGTATCCCATCCACGCCTTCGGCTCCGACGAGCAAAAAAATACCTGGCTCCCCGCCATGCAAAAAGGAGAAAAGCTAGGCTGCTTCGGCCTGACCGAGCCCGACTTCGGCTCCAACCCCGGAGGCATGCGCACCCGCGCCAAAAAAGTCGGCAACGAATACGTCCTCAACGGAGAAAAAATGTGGATCACCTCCGGCACCATCGCCGACGTAGCCATCATCTGGGCCAAAGTTGAAAATGAAAATGACAAAATTCGCGGATTCTTAGTCGAGACCGACCGCCCCGGCTTCAAAGCCAGCGACATCCACGGCAAGTGGTCCCTCCGCGCCTCCGTAACCTCAGGCCTCTCGCTGCAAGACGTCCACATCCCCGAATCCAACCTGCTCCCCGGCACCGGAGGCCTGAAATCTCCGCTGATGTGCCTCAACCAGGCCCGCTACGGCATCTCCTGGGGAGCGGTCGGTGCCGCCATGGCCTGCTACGACTGCGCCCTGCAATATTCATTACTAAGAAAACAATTTCGCGACCAGCCCATAGCCTCGCACCAACTGATCCAGGAAAAACTAACCTGGATGATCAGCGAAATCACCAAAGCCCAGCTATTAGTCCTGCAGGTAGGCCGTCTGAAAGACGCCGGAAAAGTCGAACACCAGCACATCTCCATGGCGAAACGAAACAACGTCTGGATGGCCCTGGAGTGCGCCCGCCTCTCAAGAGACGTCCTCGGAGCCAACGGAGTAGCCGACGACTACCCCATCATGCGCCACCTCATGAACCTGGAATCCGTAAAAACCTACGAAGGCACCCACGACATCCACACATTGATCATCGGAGCCAGCGTAACCGGCATCGACGCGTTCTAGCCGCCCAGTTGATCGATTTGAATTTGTTCTGATTTGAATTCGCTCTGATTTGAACTTGATCTGATTTGAATTTGCTTTGATTTGAACTCGCTTTGAAAGGGCACGGCTTTAGCCGTGCCGTAACCTGTCTGTCATCACCCAAAACAAGGGTGCCCCATTCTTGCGCGTTTTGTGCGCAAGAGTGGGAACTCACTCCGACCGCACAACGAGCCCTCGCTTTTGGGTGGCGCTTTTGGGTGTCGCCTTTGGGTGGCGCAGCGCTTCAGCGCTGCAATAAACAGTTTGTCCCCAATGACGGCTTCAGCCGCTGACGGGTCGAGGATCTGCAAGCACTCTTGAAGACTGGGGTTATTCAGGCAGGAAATTGAAACTGCACTCAACGACTAGGACGCTTGCACTTGAGAAGCAATCTTCCTAGTCTCAGAATCGGCCGATGATGCCAGGCTGCCCTTAGTAATCCGGCCCTGTCACCCTCCCCCGCAATCTTGTCATGCTGAGCGGAGCTTGAGCTTCGCGAATGCGAAGCTCAACCGCAGTCGAAGCACCCCTACTGCGCCCAAACTTTCCGATAACTACACAAGAAATAGACCACCGCCCTTATACTGTTGCAAGATTTTCGAGGAGATAAATGGCGTCAATGATCGAGCTTACCAATCTGCGCAAGGAGTTTGACGATCTGGCAGCGGTCGAAAATCTGACGCTCACCATTTCCAGCGGAGAAATTTATGGTCTGATTGGGCCGAACGGCGCCGGAAAGACGACAACGATCCGCATGATGTGCGGGTTGCTAGAGCCGACGCAGGGAAGTGTGCGCATTGCCGGGATGGACGTACTTGGTAACCCGGAAGAGGCGCGGAAGTATATCGGATATCTGTCTGACTTCTTTTCTGTGTATGACGATTTGAAAGTCTGGGAGTATCTGGATTACTTTGCCCACGCTTACAAGATGCCGGAGTCGGAGATTCTCGCGCGGGTTGATGAAGTGATCGCGCAGGCGGGCCTCGAAGTAAAGCGGGATGGAATGATTCGTGGCTTGTCGCGAGGGATGAAACAGCGGTTGGGAATTGCGCGGGCTATGATCCATCGTCCGAAGGTGTTGGTTTTGGACGAGCCGGCGTCAGGGCTCGATCCTAAGGCACGAATCGAACTACGAAACTTATTGCGTTCTGCCCGGGATGAAGGAGCGACGATTCTAATTTCGTCGCACATCCTTACCGAGTTGGAGGGCTTCTGCACGTCGATCGGAGTTATGGAAAAAGGCAGGCTGGTGCGCAGCGGACGATTGGAAGAAGTGATGTTGGCTGTGACTCCCTTACGAACCGTAAGACTGCAATGGCTGGGCGATGGTCGTGCGCAGATTCAGGCCGTGCTCGGACGATTGGCATGCGCTGCGGAGTTGAAGCTCAGCGAACGCGACGGAGAGTTTTTCTTTTCTGGGTCGGATGATGAGCTGTCGCAGGTGCTGGCTGATTTGATTAACGGCGGAGTGCGAATCGTGTCGTTCCATGAAGTGAAAAAGACTGTGGAAGAAATGTACATGAAGGTCTCGTCGCACGAGGTGATGTGATGATGCCGATCTGGAAGAACCCCGAGTTCGTGCGGCATTTTCGAGCTGAACTGCGTCCGACGAGGGCTCTGACCGTGGCTGTGGTGGTGGTTGTGATCGCGATCTTAATTTGGTTGGGGTGCTGGGGTTCGCGCGCATCGGAGATGGCGCTCATGCACCGACAATCAGTACACCTTAGAGCCGAGCGACTAGCGGAAATGGACCGAGAGACCCCATTTATCGTGTGGTTCGGCTTTTACCGCATACTGATGTATGCCCAACTGGGCATTCTGACATTCTGGTCGCTGTTTTCGTGCGCGCAGTCGATTTCAGGGGAGCGAGAGCGAAAGACCTGGGACTTTCAACGATCCACGAGGCTGAGCGCCGGGGAGTTGCTCGCCGGGAAACTCTTCGGCGAGCCTCTATTGGCGTACTTCATCGTCCTGTGCTGTCTGCCCATCGCTCTATTAGCCGCACTGATGGCGCGCGTTTCGCTGGGAAATTTCGCCGATGCTTATCTTTTGATCACTTCGGGGGCGATCTTCCTCGGTGTGGCTGGCCTGTGGCTTTCCAATCTGTTTGAAGCCCGAAGCCGCGGTATGGGCCTTATCGGAACGTTTGGACTGTACATTCTCTGCGCTCTCATGGTGCTGACCAGGGATGGCAACTTTTCCGGCGCGGCAGCGCTCAGTCCGCTGGCAGGATTCATACCGCTATTTAACAACGACGCAGTCTTCGGGCTTCCCACAATTTTCGGCCATCCCGTTCCCTGGGTCGAAGTGAGCTTATTGCTCTATTTGACGCTTGGTGCATGGCTGGTGCTAACGCTCTTGCAGACTCTGACAAAAGACTACGACCAAATGAGGCCACTCTCTCGATGGCAAGCGGTCGGTTGCGCGGCCTTCCTCAACTTCGTAATCTACGCACTGTATATCCCTCATTTTCCTTTGGGCAGCTGGGACTCGTTTGTACAGTTCATGGTTACTGTGAATGGCGCAATTCTGTTCGTCATGGGCCTCGCCATGTTGAAGTCGTCGGAGAGGCTGCGGGTCTGGTGGCGAACCCGCAGTTCGACCCGTTGGCCAATGTTTGCCGAGGATGGGCCGCAGTGGCCATGGCTAGGGCTGTCAGCAGCGGTGGGATACGGACTGCTGGTGTGGGGACTGTTCGCCTGGAAAAACAATTTGGGCTTTGAAGCGGAAGCGTTAAGGGTGGGGTCGATCGAATTTTTGGTGGTGCTGGTTTTTATCACTCGCGACATCACGTTTATTCAGTGGTCTCGGCTGACACGGATGAGGGCCCCGGTTCTTAAGGGTGTGCTGTTTCTCGGCCTCTATTACTTGGCTGCCATCGTCCTTGGCACCGCTGTCGGTGTCCATTCAGCGAATCGTGGACAAGGCGTTTTTGCTCTACTTACGCCCGCTGGCGCATTTCAGACATTGCCCTTCAATTATTTATCGCTTGAATTGTACCTTGGGATTGCGATTCAGTTGGTCATCGCGGTTCTTTTCGAAATGGCCATTCTCGCCAGGCTGCGTCACCCCGTTGGCGAGATAGCGTAGCATTCGTTGGGCGGTCAGTTCCCTAAATAAACACTCCGGCAGAGACGCGGAATCGCCGGCTAAGCCGGCGGATGTGTTCAATCGTAAGCCGTCGCTTCCCGTGCAGAATTTCCGAGACGATGCTAGGCGTGCCAAAAACGTCCAGCAGGTCTTTCTGCTTCAAATTATTCGCACTCATCAACTCCTTAAGAATCTCCACCGGACAAGCCGCCTTGAGCGCGTAGCGCTCCTCTTCGAAGTTTTCGATCAGCAGGGTCAGGAGTTCCGCCATCCGGCGTTCCGGAGCTGTCATCCGATTGCCCTTGCCGTCGAGCTCCTCGAGCATCGCGATGTACCGCTCATTCTCCGCCTCGCTGCGAATGACGCCCGGCAACGCGCGCAACAGCAGCGCAGAATATTCAGCAGCCTCTTTGACCTTCCTGCGGCCGACGGTGCCCACGTCATCTCCTAACTTCGCAAATTGCGAATATCATAGTTCGCAAATTGCGAACTTGCAACCCGTAACCAAAGATTGTCAACTCTGACCCCAGCCCTTCCATCTCGCGCCCGAAGAGAATATATTTCCCTGTCGCGCATCTACCTTCAGGAGGAGTCATGGCTACCCAAACCACCCGTTCCGAGCCGTTCGCAAAGAATTTTGGCGAGAACCTGGAAAGCGATCTGGCGCTGGAATTCCTGCGCGTAGTCGAGAACGCCGCCATCGAGTCGGCGCGCACCATGGGACAGGGAGACCGTCCGCTCAGCGACCAGGTCGCGACCGAGGCCATGCGCAAGACCATGGACACCGTCCCCATGCGTGGCACCATCGTGATCGGCGAGGGCGAGCGCGACGATGCTCCCATGCTCTACATAGGCGAGCAGGTAGGCGGCCCCTACCGCGACGGACGCGACGTTCCACAAGTCGACATCGCCGTCGATCCCCTCGAAGGCACCAACCTCTGCGCCACCGGCGCCCCCGGAGCAATCACCGTCCTGGCAGCGTCAGAGAAAGGTGGCCTGCTCCACGCCCCCGACTGCTATATGGAAAAAATCGTAGTCGGCCCATCGTGCAAGAACGCCATCGACCTGGATGCCCCCGTAGCCGTCAACCTGAAGAACATCGCGCGCCGTATGCAGCGCGGCGTAGACGACCTGGTCATAGTAGTACTCGACCGTCCGCGCCACGAGAAACTGATCACCGACATTCGGAAAGCCGGCGCCCGCATCAAGCTGATCGGCGACGGCGACCTCTCGGCAGGCATAGCCGCCGCAGTGATGGGAACCGGAGTCCACGCGGTCATGGGCTCAGGCGGAGCTCCCGAAGGCGTGATCACCGCGGCCGCAATCCGCTGCCTGAACGGATACATGCTCGGCCGGCTGGTGATCGACAAGCCCGAACTGGAAGAGCGCATCGCCAAGATGGGGATCAAAGACGCGAAAAGGATTTATGAGGCCGAAGACCTGGCTCCGGGAAAGCAGATGATCTTCGGAGCTACGGGCGTCACCGAGGGCGCTCTGCTGAAAGGGGTCCGCTTCTTTGCCGAAGGGACCCGGACCTCGTCGGTGATCCTGACCTTAAAGACGGGGCGGGTGCGATTCATAGAAAGCATCCATTTGGAGAAGGGCCCGGACGTGAAGGTCCGCTTCTCGTAAAGCGGTTGCCAGTGCCAGGTACACAGTACCTAAGTTGCCGGATCGAGGGTCTTGGAAAATGGTGATATGTTCCACGTGGAACATTTGTTAGTGCTTTTTTGTATGTACGAATGTTCCACGTGGAACATTCGTTATGGCATTTATATATGTACTTTAATGTATGTACATGTAAGTGCCTGATAATGCTGGGCAGGTTTGTGGTTAAATCGACACTTCTGGGTAGTTATTACACTGCATCCATCCTGAGTCTTATTGTCTGGTGACGGAAATCGTTTGCGATCAAGCTCTCGCGACGATTTATGTAGCTAGGTTTGCTCCCAAGGGCAGCGCTCAAATTCCCAAACCAGGACGGCGCTGCACTAACGAGTATCGAGAATGAACTTCTGGCGATGGAGCCTTTCGCCGTGTCCATATACATTCAGCCTCGGGGATTATCCGCCAATCGGCTCGATTTCCTAGAAGAGGCTCGCAATGATTTGTATATCGGCTCATATTCAATCGCGCAATTCTTTCGCAGACTCCCATTCCCGATTCTTCTCAACGCGGCAACAACGCCTGAGCGGTGCGATGTGCCTCCTGGCGATGTACGTAATGTTGGCATCGCGCTGCCTGGCCCAGGGTTACGACGGCCCGGCGCAATTGCCTACGGCGACGGTGTCGACTGCGATGTCGGGTACGCCCGCGCCGGGAGCGATCATCAGCGTGAACGCGGGCGACGACCTGCAATCGGCTCTGAACAACGCCAACTGCGGCGACATCGTTCAGCTTCAGGCGGGCGCAACCTTTACCGGGCAGTTCATCGTCCCCGCCAAAAATTGCGACATTAACCACTGGATCTGGATTCGCACGAGCGCTCCCGACAGCGCTCTGCCCGCAGAAGGCAGCCGCGCCACGCCCTGTTATGCCGGAATCGCTTCCCTCGAAGGGCGCCCGCAATATAGCTGCGCTAATCCCGCGAACGTCATGGCAGAGGTACAGATTCAGACCGAGGGCGATGGGCCGTTCCGATTGGCACCCGGCGCCAATTTTTATCGCTTCATCGGACTGCAACTCACCCGGACCGCCGGAATTCCACTGCCGGCGCGCCTGGTTTCGAGTCAGCAGACATCCGATCACATCATCGTCGACCGCTCCTGGCTGCACGGCGCGACCCAGGATGAGACCTACGTCGGCGTAAGCCTCGACGGCATGACCAACGGCGCCGTGATCGATTCTTATTTCAGCGATTTCCATTGCATCGCTGTTACAGGACTTTGTGTCGATTCTCAAGCGGTTGAAGGCGGCGCCAGCGACACTCCGGATGGTCCTTTCCTGATCCAGAACAACTTCCTCGAAGCTGCGGGCGAGGCTGTGATGTTCGGGGGTGGCACGGCTCAATCGACGCCCACGAATATCGAGGTCATCGGCAATCACTTTTGGAAGCCCTGGCAGTGGATGCCCGGCAGTCCGTCTTTCATTGGCGGAGCCGACGGGCATCCCTTTGTCGTCAGGAATCACTTCGAACTGAAGAACGCGGTTCGCGTCCTAGTGGAGGCCAATCTCATGGAAAATGTCTGGGGCGGTTTCACTCAGAGTGGTTATGGCATTTTGCTCACTCCCAAGAACCAGCACAGGCGCCACGGTGGCAACGGTTGTCCGCGGTGCGAAGTGACCGACGTCACCATACGATACGTTTACGTTTCGCATGCAGGAGCCGGACTTCAGTTGGCAACCTCTCGCTCCGGAAACGGGAGAGATGGAGGCGAAGCGTTCGCGGGTACGCGCTGGAGCATTCACGACGTCGTTCTCGACGACATTAGCATCTCGAAATACAAGGGGAATGGCGCCGTCCTCCAGCTCTCGAACTCATGGAAAAGGAACGCGCTCAACACCGTCACGGTCAACCACATTACCGGCTTCCCCGATCTGGCTGGCAACACGATGTTCATCGGAAACGACATTAGGACCGCGCCGATGCATGGATTCGTTTTCACTAACAACCTCCTGCTCAGCACACGTTATCCGGTGTGGAACACGGGAGGCGACGAGAGTTGCTCCGCCCATGACGTGCCCCGGACCACCATAAAAAGATGCTTTGAAACCTACAAGTTCGTGAGCAACGGTATCATCGCGACCCCGCCTGAATTTCCTCCCTCAAGTTGGCCGGCAAGTAACCTGTTTCCGAAGACCATCGCTGACGTTGAATTCACGAACTACAACGACGGCGACGGCGGAAACTACGAACTTCTCTCCACCAGTCCCTACAAGAAGGCAGGCACCGACGGCAAAGACCTGGGTGCCGATATTGTGGGATTGAACGCAGCGCTGGCGGGCGTAGAGTAGCACCGGCGGAGATAGGGCTTCCGCGGGCCAAGAATATAAAAGGCGCGCATTTTCCGGTTGACTGTCGTTGTTACCCACGCTGTTGCCCAGCGTTCACGATTCTCGCCCGTCAAAGGCAGCGGACAGAAGTGTCCGCTCCACATGGATCGTCACTGAAAATCACATTTCTGCTACTCTTCTGGGGAACTTTTCTCGGGAGAAAATCGAATCCATGCGAAACCAGACCAGTTTCAAGATTAGTTTTGGGTTGTTGCTGTGCTTTATTTTGCCGCTAACGATTTTGGCCGCCGACAAGAACAAGAAGTCGGCAGCGGCGGATGCGGACAAACCGGCTTATGAACAGGCGCAGCCGGCCAAAGAAAATATCGATTACACGATGTACCAGCGGATACGCGATGAGGGTATCGCGCATTCGCATGTGATGGAGTATGCGTCGGGGCTGGCGGATGGGATTGGTCCGCGGCTGACTGGGTCGCCCAATGTGAAGAAGGCCAATGAATGGACGCGCGATCAGCTGACGGCGATGGGGTGCAGCAATGCGCATCTGGAGGATTGGGGTGAGTTTGGCATGGGCTGGCAGCAGTTGAACACCTGGGTGAGGATGACGTCGCCGGATACAGCTGTTTTTATTGCGCAAGCGGCACCCTGGTCGCCTGCTACTAACGGCGCGGTGAGCGGGCCGGCGGTGTGGGTCGATATCAAGGAGGAGAAGGATTTCGATCAATATAAGGGCAAGCTGGCGGGAAAGATTGTTTTGCTGGGGGAGATGCGGGAGGTGAATCCGGTGGATAAGCCGCTGTTTACGCGGATGGAGGAGAAAGATCTCGCCAAGGTTGCGGATTACCCGCTGGAAAAGCCCAAGTCGTTTTCGGAGAGAGTGCCGGATTATATAAAGCGGCGGAATCTGCGGGAGAAGACGGCAAAATTCCTGGCTTCGGAGCACGCTCTGGCGGTGATTCTTCCCAGCCGCGACGGGCAGAACGGCGGCGGTTCGGGCGGGACGATCTTTGACGACAATGGATCATTTTTGACGAAGACTTCTTACCTGCGCGACGATGCCGATCCGGTTCCGGTGGCGGTGACGGCGATTGAAAATTATGGGCGTGTGTATCGGCTGCTCAAGGCTAATGTGCCGGTGAGCATTGAGATGAATATCGACTCCAAGTTTTTTGGCGACCATGAGCATGGGTTCGATACGATTGCGGAAATTCCTGGGACCGATCCTGCGCTGAAGGATGAGGTGGTAATGGTGGGAGGGCATCTGGATTCGTGGATTGCGGGGACGGGCGCTACCGATAATGGCGCGGGCACGGTGGTGGCGATGGAGGTGATGCGGATTCTGAATGCGCTGCAGGTGAAGCCGCGACGGACGATTCGGATTGGGCTGTGGACGGGCGAGGAGCAGGGATTGTTTGGCTCGGCGGGATATGTGAAGCAGCATTTTGGCTATGTGCCGCTTTCTACGGCCCCTGAGGAATTGGAGAAGCCGGAGTGGATGCGCAAGGCGGGCGGGCCTATCGTGCTGAAGCCGGAGCAGACGAAGATCTCCGGATACTTTAACGTCGACAATGGCACGGGCAAGATTCTCGGAATTTATTTGCAGGAGAATTCAGCGGAGGCTCCGATTTTTGCGCAGTGGATGGAACCGCTGAAGGATCTTGGGGTCACGACGATCACTACGCGCAATACGGGCGGGACGGATCACGAATCGTTTGATGCGGTTGGAATTCCTGGCTTCCAGTTCATACAGGATCGAATGGACTACGGGTCGCGGACGCATCACTCGAACATGGACACTTACGAACGGCTACAGGGGCCGGACCTGGCGCAGGCGGCGACGGTGGAGGCCATCTTCGTCTACAACACGGCGATGCGCGATCAGATGCTGCCGCGAAAGCCGCTGCCGCATCCTGAACTGGATGAAAAACGGTCGGCTCCGCTGAAAGTGATGCCGGGGGCGGTTGCGCCTGCGGAAGATTCGAAGAGTAAAGAGAAGGACAGTAAGTAGCCGCAAATCGTTTGGAGAAAATCATGAAGCAAAGAATTGCGGTGCTTTGTCTGGTCGCAGCAATGGCCGGATATTGCGTGGCGCAAATGTCAACGACGGCATCCACACCCAAGACGGTGGCGTTGAAGTGCGGGAATCTTTTTGATGGGCGGGGGGATTCGCTGCGCAAGAATGTGGTGATCGTGGTGGAGGATGGGAAGATTAAGGAGGTTGGGGCGACTGCTCCTGGCGGAGTGGATGTGATCGATCTGTCGCGATCTACGTGCCTGCCTGGGCTGATGGACACACATACGCACATTTTGCTGCAGGGAGACATCACGGCTGCGGATTATGACGAGCAGTTGCTGAAGGAGTCGCCGGAGTATCGAACGATTCTGGCGACGGTGAATGCACGGAGGGCGCTGGAGTATGGGTTCACGTCGATCCGGGACGTGGAGACGGAGGGCGCGGGCTACGCCGATGTTGACGTGAAGAAGGCGATCAACAACGGAATTATTCCTGGGCCGCGAATGCAAGCGGCGACGCGTGCGATGGATGTGACGGGAGCTTATCCGCTGCAGGGGTACGCTCCGAATGTGGCGGTGCCGCATGGGGTGCAGTTGGTGGATGGGGCGGACAATGCGCGGCAGGCGGTGCGCGAGCAGATCAGCCATGGAGCGGACTGGATCAAAGTTTATAGCGACCGCTCGTATTGGGTGCGCGACGATGGCGTGCTCGATGATATTCCGACATTCACGATGGACGAGCTAAGATCGATTGTGGATGAGGCGCATCGCGAGCGGCGGAAGGTGGCTTCTCATGCCATGGCGCTAAATGGTGTGCATAACTCGGTCGAGGCGGGAGTGGATTCGATCGAGCATGGTAACTACATCACGGATGCGGATTTGAAGACCATGGCGGCACGGGGAATTTTTTATGTGCCGACAATTTACGTTGGCGAATATGTGGCGCAGGGGCGGGCGGCGACTGGCTCTCCGGTGTGGTTGAAGATGATTTCGATTCATGAAGACACGTTTCGGCGGGCGATGAAGGCGGGTGTGAAGATTGCTTTTGGGACGGATGCGGGCGGATTCGATTGGAAGATTAATCCGGCGAAGGAATTTTCGTCGATGGTGAAATTTGGGATGACTCCGGCGCAGGCGATTCGCGCGGCTACGTCGAGCGCGGCGGAGTTGCTGGGAACGCAGAAGGAATTGGGGACGGTTGAGGCGGGAAAGTTGGCGGATATTGTGGCGGTGCCCGGCGATCCGCTGGCGGATGTTTCTGCGATGGAGAAGGTGGAGTTTGTGATGAAGGGCGGAGCGGTTTACAAGCGGCCCTGAGGGCAGCGGTCATCATTATTTCTGCCTTCGGCATATCGTGTCGGCAATCACTGAACAGTAGAAAGATGTGACGCGGCTTGTTGCTGCCGCGCCACCAGAGAAGAAACAACACGGGCCGGGGATGGGTCCGCATCGATTCTTCGCATCCGTGACTCAGCGACCTATCGCAATAGCTTATAGCCGCGGTTCGGGAGCGTCTGTTCACAATCGCTCATCTTCGACAGCTTTTCGGTATAGCGCTTTCAAAAGTGGCTATCCGCGCGGCATTTCACCCGCATGTGCAATTGTGAACAGAATTAGGGACGCATCCTTAGTAGATTCGTCTTATGGGTACCACCAGCACACTCCTTTGTATACACAGGGATCTAACTCAGCTCAGCGTATTGAAAGAAAAGGGATATGAACTGGCAACCGCGACCAATGGTTCGGACGGTCTGCGCCTTTTGATGTCGAGGTCGGTCGACGCAGTGGTGCTGGAACATCATCTATCCCATGTGGATGGGACTGCCATTGCCGATGAAATCAAGCAGGAGCGGCCCGAGATACCGATCGTGATGCTGGTCGATCACCTGGAAATACCGTCCACTGCGTTGCAGTCCGTGGATGCGCTGGTGTCGAAGTCTGACGGAGATCACTTTCTGTGGGCGACGGTTCACTTCGTGCTGAATGTGAAGCCGACGCAGCGGCGGGAGGCAAGGCTCAGGGCTCAGCGGCTTGAGGCTCAGCGGCGTGACGACTTGCCGCGGAGGTAGAACTGACGCGAACCAGCCAGTTCCCTTTAAGCTGCGCCTGAGACGGATGCGACTTTTTAGCGAGAAGTCTGGCAACGCTTACGTGACGGAGAGATCAACTTCTAAGCGGCGGATGTTTTGGGCACGACGGGGCTGGGTGCTCGTTCTCCCAAACGATGGCACAGGAGACCATAGAGATGGGTTTGCTGCCAATTCGGTCACTTTCAGCCCTGCGCCTGAGGCGGCGACAATTCTTGCGTAAAAACAAGCTTTCGGCGATAGAATTGCGTTTGATGGGTAGCCCTCCATTAGCTAAGCGGAAAATCCGCGGGTTCGATCCAAACCTTTTCCTCGCCACCATCGGCGACGGCCGGAAAAACCTGAACTTTGTGAAGAAGGAAGGAATCTTCGCTCAGGGGGACAAGGCAGATGCAGTCTTCTTTATCCAAAAAGGCAAAGTAAAGCTTACGGTCGTCTCGAAAACGGGGCGAGAAGCGACAATCGGCATGCTAACCGACGGCAATTTTTTTGGCGAAGGCTCGCTGGCTGGGCAGGCGCTGCGCATGGGATCGGCGGCGGCCTTAACCGATTGTGAGATTCAGCGCATCGACAAGAAAGTCATGATGGACGCGCTGCATCGCGAGCCGGCGCTCTCGGAGATGTTTGTGGCGTATTTGCTGGCGCGAAATGTGCGGTACGAAGAAGATCTCGTCGACCAGTTGTTTAACTCCAGCGAAAAACGATTAGCGCGAATCCTCTTGCTGCTGGCTCATTTCGGTAAGGAGGGCGTGCCGGAGACGGTGATCCCGAAGATCAGCCAGGAGAGTCTGGCGGAGATGGTCGGGACGACGCGTTCGCGGGTGAGCTTTTTTATGAACCGGTTTAGAAAGCTGGGGTTTGTCGATTACTCTGGCGGCCCGGAAGGCGGGTTGCAAGTTCACAGTTCGCTGCTCGGAGTGGTTCTGCACGACTGACTGTTTGCGGGGCGCGCTTTCTTTTGGCTAGGAAGTCCCATTCGCTGCGAGGATTCGATATGAAAATTCTGTTACTTGCCGGGATCGTCCTAATTGTGCTCGGCGTCGCTTCTTTGGTGGTACCTATCCCCCACACTCAAACAGAAGGCGTTAAGATCGGCGGGGCCAGTCTCGGAGTTCAGACGACTCATAGTGAGCGAGTTTCGCCGATTATTAGCGCAGTGCTGATCGCGGGCGGAATCGCACTCAGCATCGGGGGCGCGCGCTCGCGGGGCTGATAGTCCGTCGGCAGACACTACGCCAGCCGCTCTCACCGCAGCCGCAGCGTCACGGAGTGGTAAAAGACTTCGTTGGGCACACGATGTCTCCCACGGCGCCTAAAGCCAGCATTCAAAACAAGCCGTTTATCGCAGCGGTGAACCGCTGCGCCACCCAAAAGCAGAGACAAGGTCGGGGTTTTTCAGAATATTGTTTATGCGATGCGCCGACCGCTTATCAGGTTGATGACCAACACTACGAGCGCAACCACCAGCAGCAAGTGAATCAGGCCGCCGGCGATATGAAGGCTAAAGCCAAGCAGCCACAGAATCAGAAGCACTACGAAAATTGTCCAAAGCATGATCGATCTCCTAGTCTCATTTGAGGGTCGCCGAAAAATGAGCGGGCCCCGAAAATTCGTTATCTTGTTGCCGGAGCGAGCGACTTGCCGCACTCCAGGCATGACGATTTGGAGCGAGGCGTAATCAGCCCGCAGAATGGACACATTCTCTGCGACGCGAAACCTCTCACGGGCGGAGTCACGGCGGCGAAGAGATTCGAGACGGCTGCCCTGGTTGAGGCTAGCCGCCTGCGAAAACGATCGCGCAATTGGCGAAGAGCGCGTTCCATTGGCGATTGACCTTAGGTCTTTCCTTTTGCCAACTTAATTAATGACATCTTGCTGCTATTTATTCTGTGCAAGATTGCTCACAACGGGCAGAGAACGCGCTCTCTCGGAAAGTGAGCAATGCAGACCAGATACTCTCATGCCGCTGTGCGAACATAGCTCTTGAGACGAGCACTTCTTCTCTCTCTTTCAGGTCATCTGAGCTAAGTCAGCCCATCTGGAGTCTTCCCCTCTTAGGTCCGCAGATACTGAAAGGAACAATTCATGAAGAAAATAATGTCGGTGGTGTTGATGAGTTTGATCGGCTTGGCGGGAACTTTCGCCTTCGCTGGCTCGGATCGTGAAGATACGGTCGAGCGCTTGCAGAAATCCGTAGACGTTCTGCAATCGATTATGTCGACGCCCGATAAAGGGATTCCGGAAGAAGTATTGAATGGCGCGAAGTGCGTCCTGGTAGTGCCGAATCTTATCAAGGGCGGCTTTATTATTGGCGCCAAGCACGGGCGCGGTGTAGCTACCTGCCGCACGGCGGACGGCTGGAGCGCTCCGGCATTTGTCTCGGTTGGCGGCGGAAGCTGGGGCTTGCAGATCGGCGTCGAAGGTGTGGATTTGGTCATGCTGGTTATGAACGACCGTGGTTTGCAGCATCTGCTCTCGAGCAAGTTCGAAATGACCGGTGAAGGATCGGTGGCGGCGGGCCCGGTTGGCCGACACACTTCAGCCGGAACTGACATCCTGCTGAATACTGAAGTCTTGACCTACTCACGCTCGAAGGGCGTGTTCGCGGGCTTGACGTTGGAAGGCGCGGTCGTGGAGCAAGATAACGATTCGACGCGCGCGATTTATGGCAGGCACATGATGTTCCGCAATATTCTGTCCGGCAGGGCGCAGACGCCGCGAAGCGGTGAGGCTTTTGTACAGGCCGTGTCGGAAGCAGGTCATCAGGCTCATATCGCAGAAGCCAGAGAAGACAATAAATAAGTCGATCTATATCCGCCGCTGGAATTGAATCTTGCTGACCGAAGCCGCCTGGCGGTTTCGGTCAGTTTTTTGCGGCGGGGTGGCGTAGAGCAATCTTCCGGCTGAAGCATTTATCCCGATCGGCGGACTCACAAAGTGGACCTTCTCAACGGCAACAGCACAGTTTTTGTAGAATGGGCCGGTTGAGGAACGCGTGAGCCAGAATCCCGTTATTCCGAATCCGAAAGAATGGCCTTGGCCCGATTCGCTCGACGCCCTCACGGCGGCGCCGGCCCACCATCGATTGCTGCTCGAGGACGAACGGGTGCGCGTTATCAAAACTCGCATTGCGGCAGGAGATGTAGTGCCGCTGCACACTCACCGCTGGGGCGGCGTCGCTTATGTCGAGAGCTTCAGTCATTTCATCCGAAGAGATGACCAGGGCTGTATTTTGTTTGACAGCCGGCGGGCTGGAGCGGGGCCCGAAACTCCTTGCGCACAGCGGACGCAGCCGCTTCCTCCGCACACGGTAGAGAACCTGGGACCGCTTGAGATCAGCATCATTATGATCGAGTTCAAGGGTTGAAGAGCGTGCCTTTGCCGAGCGCGGTAATTCGAAGAGTTATTGCAGCTTGGCATATTCTGCTTTGGCCTCCTTCAAGACGGGTACGTCGGGGTCGGCGTCTTTCCACAAGACGAAGAAATCATCATAGGCGGCGTGCGCTTTGGCGGGATCATGCATTAGCGCATAAGCGCGGCCGAGTTGAAGATGGGCCAGGCTGCCCAGCGGACAATTGACCGAGATGCCCGGATGGGTAAGAAATTTCTGGAACTCTCCAGAGGCTTTCTCACCATCCTGCAAGAGCAGATAAGACTGGCCGCGAATGTAGGCGGGATAAAGGTAGGCTCCTATCTCGGCTTGCGGCGAGGGATTGCCGAGTTCGTAGGGCACGGAGATGGCGAGGGCGTCGATCGCCTTCGCGGGATTTTTGCGGTTGATTTCGATGGCGCCTCGAATCGTGGGCAGCCAGTAGCGGTTGACGACGGTATCTTGCGGGAATTGTTTGGCCAGGTCGTCGGCCATTTGCTGAGCGCGCGCCGAGTCTCCAGTACGCGCCAGGGCAAGAGCGCCCAGGATTTGCATATCGCGGTTCGGCGACTTTATCAGGACTTCTTCGATCTGCTGGCGGGCTCGGGTTGTGTTGCCAAACTCGGCTTCACGCAAGGCGGCGTTCATCTGCCATTGGCCGACGGATTCCCGCTGATCGTTCTGTGCAGCGGATTGCATGGCCTGTTGCGTGAGTTCACGCGCGCGGCCGAGATGGCCGGCGTAGGCCTCGGTGTCAGACTGGGCGGAGAGCAGCATGTTTTCTCCCTGCGGCTTGCCGGTTGCCCAGGTTGACTGACGTTGCATTTCGGCTGCGTCTTTTTGCAGGAAAGCGATTCCATATAAATTCCAGTGGAGGAAAGGAGCGTCGAGGTTGCGCGCTTTGGCGCGCTGATAGGCGGCTTTGGCTTCTTCCAGACGATTGAGAGCGGAGTAGTGGCTCATGAGATTGTTGTAACCAGCCACGGTGTCTGGGTTGAGGCGGAGGTCTTCGAGCAGTTCGGTTACGCCTTTATCGTATTGGCCGAGGTATCCGTAAATCGCTCCCAGATTGCCGCGCGGGGCATTGTCGCGGGGATAATCTTCGGCCCACAGCTGATAGGTTTCGACTGCTTTATCCAAATCGCCAATTACCAGGTGGTAGTAATAGGCGGAGAACCAGTAGCGTTCACGGTCGCTGACACGGTCTCGCAGTTCGAAGGCTTTTTTCAGGTTTTCGTTGGCGAGCGCTGGCTGGCGCAGGTTGAAATAGGTCGTGCCGAGCGCGGCATAGGCGGCGGCGAAGTTTGGATCGAGCGCGATGGCGTGCTTGAAATATGGAACCGCTGCGTCGCCTCCTTTTTCCTGCTGCGCTTTTCTGCCCAGAGAGAGAAACTTGACGGCCTCGATCGAAGGCGTGGTGTCTTCGCCCATTGGAGTGTCAAACTTCTGAATGCTGGCGAGCGATTCGCCGAGGCGCGAGCGAAGCTTGGTGGTGGCTCCTCCCAACGCCTTCAAGACCTGCTCTTTGTTGGCGGCGGTGACTTGCTCCTGCGCCAGAGCGTCACCGGTCTGGCAATTGATGGCATCGACACCGATAACATATTCGCTGCCGAGGCTGGCAATGGAACCGGCGATGTAGGCTTTGGCGGCTGCACGTTGGCAGACGTCGCGCGCGATATCCGGAGTCAACTTCGTGCCCGGCGGCTTAGCCATCAGCCGCAAAATGGAGCGAGTCTTGGCGTCGGAGAGAATATTTAGAAATGGCGATTGCGCCAACTGCACCGAAATGGCCTGCTTCAACGTATCGTCGAAAACCGGGTCTCCGGTTCTGTTACTGAAATCGGCGAGCACCAGCGTGTCTTGCTCGCTGAGTTGATGTAGTCGACGCTGGCGGATGGTGAGGGCAATGACGACCACCGCCACTATGGCGAGGGTTGCGATGGCTGCGATCCACAGCTTGCGGTTCGACAAGGCGCGGGCAACGCGGGCGCGCCGGCCGGCGGCGATGGCCTTCAAGTCGTCGAGGATTTCAGTCGCGCTCTGGTAGCGATCCTGTCGATCTTTCGCGAGAGCCTTGGCCATGACGTGACGAAGGCCCTCGGGGAGAGCGGGATCGAGATTCGAGATGGAGAGCGGGTCGCGATTGAGGATGGCGTCGAAAACTACTGCGGCGGTGTTGCCATCGAAGGCGCGGCGACCAGTCGCCATCTCGTAGAAAACGGCGCCGAGGCTGAACAAATCGGTGCGGATGTCGAGTTCTTCGCCGCGCGCCTGCTCAGGCGACATGTAGGCGACGGTGCCGAGAGCCATGCCGGGGCTGGTGAGTTGGTCGTGGGAGCGTCCGTCGGAAAGCGTGGGAGCGGTGGGGCCAGTGGCCATGGTTTGGCGCTGAGGCGAAACTTTTGCGAGCCCGAAGTCGAGGACTTTGACCTGGCCGCGCTGGGTGACGAAAATGTTGGCGGGCTTCACATCGCGATGGATGATGCCTTGAGTGTGCGCGGCTTCGAGGGCTTCGGTGATTTGGATGGCGAGGGGCAATAGGCGAGCGGTCGGGAGCGGGCCAGATTCGATGAGATGTTTCAACGTCTCGCCGTCGAGGTACTCCATGGCGATGAAGGCTCGCCCAGCCTCTTCGCCGATGTCATAGATGGTGCAAATATTGCGATGGTTGAGAGAGCTGGCGGCGCGGGCCTCGCGCTGGAATCGGACGATGGCGGTAGGATCGGCGGCAAAATCTTCAGGGAGGAATTTCAGCGCAACGAGGCGGCCGAGGCGCGTATCGCGAGCTTTGTAGACGACGCCCATTCCGCCGCCGCCCAATTTTTCGAGAATGTGATAGTGGGAGACGGTCTGCCCGAGAACCACTCCTCCGCTGTCATCGCCGGAGCGGCGGCGCTGCTTAGCGACCATGCGGGCGGCCACTTCGAGGGCTGGCTCTTCGATGAAACTGTCGGCTTTGTCGTGCGCGAGAAGCGATTCAAGTTCCAGGCGGAGGGCAGAATCGGGGCCGCATTCAGCGGCGATAAAGTTGGCGCGCTCGGCCTCGGGATGCTCAAGGGCGGAGTGATAGAGCTGCTCCAGCCGGCGTGCGCGTTCGACTTCCCTCTCGTCCATCGTTCGTCGCTCCGCTGGGATTCAGGCGGTCTCTTTCCTTGGTTCGTGGTTAGGTTCTGCGTTGTTGTCGTCGATCGCGTCGGCGATGGTTTCACCGGACAGAGCGCGCCGCAGCCACGCTTTGGCAAATCGCCAATCGCGCTTGACGGTCTCGGGCGATATTTTGAGTGCCTCGGCGGTCTCTTTGACTTCGAGGCCGCCGAAGAAGCGCAGCTCTACGACTTGGCTCTGTCTTGGATAAAGGACGGCGAACTCGGTCAGCGCTTCATCGACGGCCATGATGTCGCCATCTTTTTCTGGAGTAACGATGAAAGCTTCATCGAAGGAAACCTGCACGGCTCCGGCACCGCGCTTTTGGTAATTGCGCGAACGCGCAAAATCGGTGAGTATGCGTCGCATCATGCGGGCGGAAATGGCGAAAAAGTGGGCGCGATCCTGCCACTCCACGGCGTTGACGTCGACCAGGCGAAGGTAGACCTCGTTGACCAGAGCTGTGGTTTGCAGGGTGTGACCGGGCCTTTCTCTGGACATACAGCGGTGGGCGAGGCGGTGAAGTTCGTGCTGCACGACCGGAGTCAGTTGGTCGAGGGCTTTGTCGTCTCCGGTACCCCACGCTTTGAGAAGTTGAGTGACTTCGAGTTTAGTTGAGCTGTCAGAAAAACCCGGCATAACGTCGGCTCTTCTTTATTGTTAGTCGCTTACGGCTATCGACGTCCGAGGCGAAAATGGCGTAGGGGAAAATTATCACATCGCCAGAAGCCGCGCCAGCCGCAACGCTTTCGGATATCAATATCGACGGGGAACGACAAACGACTCCTTTCTTTGCGCAAAGATTGTAGGCTGCGGAGGCTAACCTCAGAGGCATGGCGGGATTGTGTTCTGCCGAGTTTTGACGCGATATGCTTTTGCGCTGGCAGGACAATATCGTTCAGCCGAGAATTTTTCCACTGTAGAGCGCCATGCCTACTACGGCATCAATCCCCAAGGCGTCGAGAGTATCGACCTCCCGCTGTTCGGTGATGCCGCCCGCTACGACCAGATGTCTCGTGGTGGCGCGGCGGATCGCATGAACTGTTTGCATCGGGATTCCACCCATCAAACCTTCGGTGTCGATGTGGGTGTAGAGGAAGGTCTCGCAAAAGGGTTCCAGGTCTCTAATCATATCGAAGGCAGTGATCGCTGTTTCGGTGCGCCATCCGTCGATGGCAACCTTGCCTCCACGTGAGTCGAGCGCAAACACGAGGGCCGCGGCTGGAATCGCTTCGGACAACTCGCGCGCATAATCGCGATTGATTTTGCCTTCGGTTAGCAGGGCGGAGCCGATGATTACTTTTTGCGCGCCGAGGTCTAGAAGTTCTTGAACGGTTGCACTGTGGCGAATGCCGCCACCAACCTGGCAATTCAGTCGAGCGACGATCTGCTTTACGATCGCGCGATTGTTGCCTGTGCCGCGTGCGGCGTCGAGGTCGATGAGTTGAACAATGGGGTACTTCGAGAAGCGATCGATCCAGTAGTCGAAGTTGTCGAACTCTAATTTCTTCTTTTCGCCTTGAACCAGCTGCACGATTTTGCCGCCCATGAGATCGATGGATGGAATCAGCATGGCCACCTCACGGGTACATTCGCGGCTTGCAGTTGGAGCTTCAACTGTCCGATGTTTTCGAGGCCGAAGTGGAAGATGGAAGCGGCCAGGGCAGCGTCGGCGCGGCCGTCGCGGAAGACGTCGATGAAGTGCTGGGGCGAACCAGCGCCGCCGGAGGCGATCACGGGGATGGAAACTGCGTCGGCCACAAGCTTTGTTAGCTCGCAATCGAAGCCGGACTTGGTCCCGTCGCGGTCCATCGACGTCAGCAGGATTTCTCCGGCACCGGCAGCAGTCGCTTCGCGCGCCCAGTGGACCGCGTCGCGGCCTGTAGGTGTGCGTCCGCCGGCGGTAAAGACTGCGAAGCCGCTCTTTGTTGGGCGATTGTTTACCCGCCGCGCATCGATCGCCACCACGACCGCTTGCGAGCCAAAGCGCGCGGCGATTTTCGCAATCAGGCTCGGGTCTTTCACGGCGGCGGAGTTGATTGCAATCTTATCGGCGCCGGCATCAAAAACTTCGGCAGCGTCCGAGAGTTCGCGGATTCCTCCGCCTACAGTGAAAGGTACAAATAGGCTGCGGGCGGTGCGCGACACTACGTCGAGCATCGTCTTGCGATTGTCGCTGGTGGCCGTGATATCGAGCAGAACGATTTCGTCGGCGCCATCGCGAGCGTGCGCGGCAGCACATTCCGCCGGGTCGCCAGCGTCGCGCAGGTTGACAAACCGCACGCCCTTGACGACGCGACCGCCTTCCATATCGAGACAGGCGATAATACGCCTGGTCAGCACTTAGTCATCCTCGCAATTCAGAATCATCGGAATCAGAAAACCAATTTCTCTAATCGAGCTCGCAAAAGTTCTTGAGCATGCGCAGGCCTACATTCCACGATTTCTCGGGATGGAACTGCACGCCGAAAATATTTTCTTTTTCGACGACGGCGGAAAACCGGGTGCCGTATTCGGCCGACGCGGCGGTAGCGGCAACAACTGGAGCTTGAAACGAATGGGTAAAGTAGACAAAGGATTCGGGTGCGATATCGCGCAGCAAACGTGAGTCTTCGCGGACTGTCAGTGAGTTCCATCCCACATGGGGCGATTTCACGGATGATGGAAACGGGCAGCATCGTCCGGGAAAGATTCCCGCGCCCGCTAGTTGCGGCGCCTCGTCACTACCCTCAAATAGCCACTGCATGCCGAGGCAGATTCCGAGAAGCGGTTTGCCGGCGCGCGTGGCTCGCAGCACGGCTTCTCGCAATCCCATGTTGACTAGACCGCCGAGCGCGGAAAAATGGCCGACGCCGGGCAGAACGATCTTGCCGGCAGCTGCAAGCTTTCCAGGCTCTGAAGTGACAACGACATTAGCGCCGAGATGATCGAATGCTTTTTTCACGGAATTCAGATTGCCGGCGCCGTAATCGACGATGGCGATAGTTTCAGCGATCTTATTTTTCGCGGTCGTATTGTTCGCGATCATAGGAGACCTTTGGTGCTGGGCAGCATTTTCCCCAGACGGCGGTCGCGCGAGCAGGCGACACGAAGCGCTCGCGCGAAAGCCTTGAATAGCGCCTCGATCTTATGGTGGCTTGATCGTCCATACATCACGCGAACATGAACATTGGCGCGTGCTCCCCGCGCGAAGCCTTCGAAAAAGTCGGCCACCAATTCTGACTGCAGATCGCCGACCCGCGTTGCGCTAACTTTCGTTTGCACTACGGCAACTGCGCGGCCGCCGAAGTCGACGGCTGCCAGACCGAGAGTTTCATCCATGGTCATCAGAAAATAGCCGGCGCGCAGAATGCCGCGCCGGTCGCCCAGTGCGCGGTCGAACACCTCGCCGAGACTGATACCAACATCCTCGACCGTGTGATGCTGATCGACGTCGAGGTCACCGAGAGCGCTGAGTTTCAGGTCGAATCCGCCATGACGCGCGAATAATTCCAGCATGTGGTCGAGAAAGCGAATGCCAGTGGAGACTTCGTACTTACCGCGGCCCTCGAGGGTGAGCGCAATTTGGATTTCTGTTTCTGCCGTTTTGCGATGCAGTTTGGCTTTTCTCACGCTCGCACTCCGTTTGGGAGAATCTCTGAAGGGCTACGCAATCCAAGCTGCTCGACTACTTCGCGCAGCGCATGGATGAGGGTTTGCGTGTGTTCGTCCGTCCCCACGGTGAGGCGGACACAGCCTTCGCAGCAGGGGTCGGAGCTTCGGTCGCGCACCAGGATTCCGCGATCGCGTAGCGTTCTGACAAACTCTGAGTGGGTGGAACCGATGCGGACGAGCACAAAGTTTGCGTGACTGGGCCAGTATTGCAATCCGAGATCTGCCAGCGCACGTTGCAAGCGCTCGCGACTGCGGCGGACTTCGGCGACGTAGTGGGCGACGTAATCCTGATCTTGCAGAGCTTCGGGCAAAACCGCGAGTGCGGCGGCATTGACGCTGTAGGGTGAGGCGACGCGGCGGACCATCGCCATCTGCTTCGGCATTCCTGCAAGAATGCCGATACGCAAGCCAGCCAAGCCGTAGGCTTTGGAAAAAGTTCTGGCAAGGAAAAGATTTTCGACGGGCGCAGTGCGTCGCAATTGGTCAATGACTGTTTCGCCGTGAAATTCAAAGTACGCCTCGTCGACGAGAACAGCGGCTTGTGGCGAGGCTTGGACGATTCGCATCAGAACACTTTCCGCGACTGCGGTTCCGGTGGGGTTGTTGGGATTCGCGATGGCGATGAGGCGGGTGCGTGGGCTGATTTTGGCGAGCACATCTTCCGTAGGAAATGCAAAATTGTCGCGAGCCGGCACTTCGATGATGCTTGCGCCTTCGGCCTGCGCAAATACTGCATACATGGCGAAGGTGGGCACTGCGATGAGGACTTCGTCGGCGGGATTGAGGTAGGTCGAACAGAGCAGATGGATCGCTTCGTCGACTCCGTTGGTTAGCAAGACCTGCGCCGGATGGAGTCCGAGAAAGCTTGCAATTTCTTTTTCTGCCGGCTCGCGCTCGGGATAACGGGCAAGTAGATCGGCGTCGAGGGAGCGCAAACTGGCCAGCACTCGCGGCGAGCATCCGACGGTGCTCTCGTTGAAATCGAGGCGCAGGCCGGTGCGGCCGGCGAGCGGCGGGTGATACTCGCGGAGATTTTTTACGGCCTCGCGTGCTTCAAGCATGAGAGCACCTCACGCGAAAGGCTTCCGCATGTCCCTTCAGGCCTTCGGCCATCGCGAGCGTTATTCCGGGCGGACCGATTTGTTTTATTCCTTCGCGTGAAACTTTCTGGCAGCCGATTATGCGGACGAAATCCAGAACGCTGAGACCGCCGCGCACACGCGCCATGGCGGCGGTGGGCAAGACATGGTTCGGTCCGGAGACATAGTCGCCGGCAGCCTGAGGCGTGAACTCATCGAGGAAAACTGCACCGGCGTGCAGCACCAGGGGAGCGAGTTTCGCGGGAAGGGTGAGATGCTCGGGGGCGATGCGATTCGACGCTTCGATTGCCCGCACCAGCGAATCGAAGCAAAGAATAGCACCGCGACGCGACAGCGATTGGGCGGCAATTGGATTCGTCCGAGTGCGCTCTTGTATTTCGTTCTGAACTTTTTTCGCTAACTGAAGCGAGGTGGTGATGAAAAGGCACAGTGTGTCTGGATCGTGCTCGGCTTGCGCCACCAGATCGGATGCAATGCAAGCTGGATCTCCGTCTTCGCTGATGACGATTGCTTCGGTGGGGCCGGCGAGGAATTCGATGGCGCAATCGAAAGCGACGAGCTTCTTGGCGGCGGTCACGTAGCGGTTGCCGGGGCCGACGATTTTGTCGACGCGGGGAATCTCTTTTGTTCCGTAAGCTAGCGCAGCGATCGCCTGGGCTCCGCCGACTCGATAGAATTCACGCACACCTAGAAATGCTGCCGCAGCTAATGTCGCTTGCGCGGGCTTGGGCGAGACAACTCGAATCTCGCGGACGCCGGCGACCTGCGCGGGGATTACCGTCATCAGCACGGTAGAGGGCAAGGGATAACGGCCGCCGGGAACGTAGCATCCGATGGATTCGAGCGGGCGCACTAACTGGCCGACGGTTACGCCGGGCTCAATTTCGCGTTGCCACTCGGCGGGCAGTTGCCACTCCGCGTAGCGACGAATATTTCCTGCAGCGTGCTCAATTGCTTGTCGCAGGTCTGGAGCGATTTGCTCCCACGCCTGATGAAGCTCATCTTCGGGAACGAGCAAGGGCTCGCTCTTCTTTAATCCGTCCCAACGGGCAGCGTAGCGGCGGAGGGCGCGATCGCCGTTGCCCTTAACGTCAGCGACGATGCGGCGAACCACCAGCTCGATATCGGCGAGGTCTGTGGAGGCCCGGCCAGCAACGGTGTTGACGAATTTTGCAGCAGCGTCGTCTTCGAGAATGCGCACGACATCATGACTCGTCGCTTCGCTCATCGTTTTGCTTTTCGTTGCGTTGCTTTTCGTTGCGACGGGCCTGGCCTTTTTCCGTATCACATGACCACCTTGTTCAGCGGATATTCGACGATGCCCTGGGCATTGGCTTGCTTCAGTTTTGGAATCAGCGACCAGGCAGTTTGCTCCTCAATCACGGTGTTGACGGCGACCCACTCGCCATCGGCCAGGGGTGCGACCGTCGGATTCTGGAGCGCGGGCAGGAGGCTGAGAACCGCGGCCAGGTCTGCTTTGCGGACGTTGAGCATCAGACCGACGCGGCCTAGCGCGGCGATGGCTCCGCTCAACATCACGGCTAGATTTTCAATTTTTTGCCGACGCCCGGAGTCAGCCCACGCGGCTTGGTTCGCCACCAATTGCGTATTTGACTCAAGAACGGTTTCAAGAATTCGCAGATGATTGGCGCGCAACGAACTACCGGTTTCGGTCACTTCGACGATTGCATCCGCTAGTAATGGCGGCTTGATTTCAGTGGCGCCCCATGAAAATTCGACTCGCACGTCGACGTTTCGGGTCGCAAAATAATTGCGGGTGAAACTTACTAATTCGGTGGCGATGATTCGACCGCGGAGGTCTTCGAGTTTGTGGAAGCTCGAATCCTCGGGCACGGCCAACACCCATTTGACTTTGCCCATGCTCTGTTTGGAATAAATCAGGTCAGCCACTTTGACGACCGTGAGGCCGCTTTCGAGCACCCAATCGAGGCCGGTCAGCCCCGCATCGAGCGCGCCATTTTCGACGTAGCGCGCCATTTCCTGGGCACGAATCAGGAGGCATTCTATTTCGGGATCATCGGTGTTGGCGAAATAGGAGCGGGCGTTGGTGTAGACGCGTAGACCCGCGCGCGCAAAAAGGTTGAGCGTGGCTTCCTGCAAACTTCCTTTGGGGATGCCCAGGCGCAATTTCATCGCGCCGTCCCGTTGAGCGTTTTTTCTTTACTTTTTTCTTGCCCAGGTGGCATGGTTTGGGACGCGCTTTCTAAAGGTAGTTTCTCGGTAAAGCAGGAACGGGTTCCAGTGTGGCAGACTTTGCCGTCGCCGAGCACTTGAACTCGAAAGAGCATAGTGTCGCGATCGCAGTCGGTCAACGCCTCGATCACTTTCAGGCGATTGCCGGAGGTTTCGCCCTTGGTCCAGAGTTTTTCGCGAGTGCGGCTGTAGAAGGTCACGAATCCGGTGCGGAGCGTCATTTCCAGCGCCGGTTGGTTCATGAAGCCTACCATCAACAGTTCGCTGGTGGCTGCGTCCTGAATGACTGCGGGCGCCAGACCTTGCATTTTGTCAAAATCAATCTTCATCACGTCCTCCGAATCTCTTGTCGGACTCGCGCAAAAAGTGAAAGCCCGCTGCGCTAGTTCTGCGTCAGCGGGCTTGGATTTCCTATAAGTGCTTGGTTATCCGATGGTCTCCGCCGACACGAGCGCCGTATGGTCGTGGTGGTGATGGCGACGGTGCATTAGCGGATTCATCAATCTAATGCTAGAGCAGTCGAAATATGCTTGTCAATCGGGATTCCGGGCAGAGTGGGGCTCATTTTGCGAGACCGTTGACCACAAAGGCCCCGAAGGAAAAATCGGTCAGTTCAAACCTTCGCGATACCGAAGTTCACCAGATGAGTTTGAGACCCTTGTATAGGCTGAATTTCTCGTCGGAAGTTAGAATCGGAATCTTCTCTGACAAGGCTTGCGCGATGATCTGCCGATCAAACGGGTCGCCATGATGGAGCGGTAAGTCGAACAACTCGAATGCATGATCGGCTGTGTAGGGTAGGACGCGGATGCCCAGGTCTTCTACCGCCCGGCGGGCAACGGCGGCTGTGATTCTCAGCTTTCCTAACGCGGCCTTGATCGCGATTTCGGAGAGAGATACCGCGCTCAACTCCAGGAGATTCGCGTCATTCTCTAAAACGACGGTGGCACGTTTGCTAAGACGCTCCGGCGATATCGCGGCGAAGATCAGAACTGACGTGTCCAGCAGGATGCGCACTCAATCCTTCCCCGCTAGGAAAGTCTCTACCTCTTCGTCGATCATTGGCTTCCACCAATTCGGGTCGAGGACTTCGATCTTGCCTGAGAGTGTGCCCAGTAACCTCTTTCTGCCGGTTGCTTTTCTTGTGCGGACTATATCCACTACGGGAACGCCGCGGCGGCAGATAGTTACAGGCTCTCCATCCTCTACGGCTTTAATCAACTCCGGGAGCTTGTTCTTCGCATCTGCGACGCTAACTTTCATAGCCTTTATCATGATAGCTATTTAGTATAGCTATGTCAATTCGAGTCGCAACGCCCGCGACTTTTACTGTTTGGGGAAGAGCACGGGCCTCGAAAGGCCCGTCCAGCCCAAAACTTGCCTGTGTACCAGTGTCCGTACCCTTGCTATTCTAGTAACAAAGGAGCATATTCAGCGGCTAGCTCCCCGCTCCGGACTTACTACCCATGCAAATGGTGATTGATGTTTTCGCGCAGATTTTTGGCACCCTTTGGGCGCATAAGCTGCGTTCGTTTCTGACTATGTTTGGCATCGCGTGGGGAGTGGGTTCGCTGCTTTTGCTGGTCGGGTTGGGCGAGGGCTTCAGAGCGGGCAACCAGCGCAACCTTTCGGAGTATGGCGAGAACATCATCATGATGTTTCCCGGGCGCGCGCCAGCGGTTGCGGGCAGCATGAACTCGGCGCGGCAGTACCGGCTCACTTACCAGGATTATCTCGACATACGCAAGGAAGCTCCACACGTGAAGACGATTACTCCCGCGCTAGTCACCGACAACGTGAACGCGGTCAGCGAATTCGCCAGCGCCAGCGGGCAGTTGGATGGGGTTGAGCCGCAATATGGCCAGATTCGCTTTCTGCCACTGAAACAGGGGCGATGGCTTAATGATCTCGACGAAACGCAGAAGCGCAACGTGATTGTTTTGGGCGACGAGATGACGCACCATCTTTTCCCCGGCCGCCCTGCCCTGGGCTCGTTCATTGTGGTCAACGGCTATCGCTTCGAAGTCATCGGGACGCTCCAACGCGTCGGCCGCGGCGACGACAATATGACTAACACGCGCGCCTACATACCGTTTCAGGTGATGCGCAGCGATTTTCCGCTGAAGGGTGAAGAGGCCTTCGATGCTGTTTCCTACATTTATTATCAGCCTCGTGTCGCAAATGAACACGTGCTGGCGCAGGATGAAGCGCGGCGCGTGATCGCGCGCAATCACCATTTCGATTATCACGATGAAGATGCGTTCGAGGGGTGGGACACGGTGCAGCAGGCGCAGACGATGGGCACGATCTTCGATGCGATGAATGAATTCCTTGGCACCGTAGGGCTCATCACTCTGGCGCTCGGGGCGATCGGGGTGATCAACATCATGCTGATCGCGGTTACAGAGCGGACGCGCGAAATCGGATTGCGCAAAGCTTTGGGCGCTACGAACCGGAGTATCCTGCTGCAATTTTTTGCCGAAGGCGTTTTGCTGACTCTCGTCAGCGGACTGATCGGAATGGCGATGGCCGCGGGACTTATGGCCCTCCTCGGCAATGCCAATGGAGCGGGAGGGTTCGATCCGCCACGACTGGTTCCTAAGACCGCTATTCTCGCGATTGCCAGCCTGACTCTCGCGGGGGTCGCAGCGGGGCTTTATCCCGCGCGTAAGGCGGCGCGGCTGCAACCGGTGGAAGCTCTGAGGCAGGAATAATCATGTCCTTTGATCTCCAACCCAGTTTGACGGGAGAACTTTTGGCGCTCAGGCCTTTGCGGCTGGAGGATTTTGATGACCTTTATGCGGTGGCGTCTGACCCGCTCATTTGGGAGCAGCATCCGAGCAGCGACCGCTACAAGGTGGAAGTTTTTAAGACCTTTTTTCACGATGCGTTGGAATCCGGCGGAGCGATGATCGCTATCGATTCGAAGGATGGCAGGGTCATCGGGTCGTCGCGATTTCATGGATACGATGAAGAAAAGAGCGAGATTGAGATCGGCTGGACGTTTCTGGCGCGGTCGCACTGGGGCGGCATCTACAACAGAGAGATGAAAGAGTTGATGCTGAGACATGCCTTTAAATTCGTGAACAACGTTGTCTTTCTTATAGGTCCGCAGAATTTGCGCTCGCGGAAGGCGGTCGAGAAAATTGGCGGGGTGCGCATGGGATCGAGGCGCGACGCGAGCGGCCGAGAAAGCTTTGTCTACCAGATCACGACCGCAAGATTCGCGGCGACCTTCGCGACGCAGCGACAGATGACGCTGAAGGTTTGAAATCACAAATCAGAAATTAATCAACTGCGAATGCTGCAAGACCTTCTTCAGGAATCCTACGACGCGATGCGCCATAACCGGCGCCGGACGGCCCTCACCATGCTTGGTATGGCCTGGGGCATTGCGACCGTGGTCATGCTTCTCTCCTACGGCAACGGCTTCGGCAATGCCATCACCAACATCATGGCGAACTTCGGGACGAAGCTCATGATCGTAGTTCCTGGCCGCTCCACCATGCAGGCTGGTGGTCAAAAGGCCGGTGTGCCGCTCCGCTTTACACTGGATGACGTCGAATTGCTCTCCGCCAACATTCCGCAGATCACCCATATCACTCCCAATTGCTTCAAGAATTCCACGGTGCAATACGACACGCGCTCTTACACTATCAACGTCAACGGCGAATATCCCAACTCTTTTCATATCCGCTCTTTTTCCATGATGCAGGGCCGGTTCTACAATCCCGAAGATCAGATCCAGCGCGCGCGGGTTGCGGTCATCGGCTCCGATACGAAAGACAAGCTTTTCTCCGGACGCAATGCTCTTGGCGAATACATACGCGTCGATGGCGTCAGCTTTGAAGTCATCGGCGTTCTCGACCCTAAAATGCAACCCGGCGACGACAATATCAATCGCGTCATCTATGTGCCTTTCACCACCATGGGCGATCTGAAGGACACGCATTACCTTGACTCGATCTGGTTCGACTATGAGACCAATGATTATGAGCGCATAGAGCAATCGGTGCGCTACATCATGGCGCAGCAACACAGATTCAATCCCACCGACCGCCGCGCTCTTTATGTCTTTAACCTGATGGAGCAGGTTAAGCACTTCGAGACCGTAGCTCTTGGGCTCAAAGTTCTGCTCGGCTTCATCGGCACGCTCACGCTGGGCATTGGCGGCGTGGGCCTGATGAATATCATGCTGGTCTCGGTCACACAGCGCACGCGTGAAATCGGCATCGAAAAAGCGCTGGGAGCACGGCGGCGGCACATTTTTTTTCAGTTTCTGGCCGAAGCTCTGACGATAACTTTTCTTGGCGGGCTCTTGGGCATCATCCTTGCCTATATCGTCTCGCTCAGTGTGGGCAGGCTCACGCTTTACAGTGCGATGGCTAAGCATGCCGAAGGGGGAGACATACGGCTGGTAATTAATCCGATCACACTGATCGTCGCCATTCTTATTCTTACTGCCGTCGGGTTGATCAGCGGCATGGTTCCGGCTATTCGGGCGTCGCGACTCGATCCGATCGAAGCGCTGCGCTACGAATAGGGGTGCGCTGCCAGCGTTTCCCTCAGCGGCTGAAGCCGACGTTGAGAACAGGCCGTTTGTCGGCGGGGTGAACCGCTGCGATACCAAGAACAAGAATAAGCCGGGCGGGGGCGCCCGGCTCTTCTTCTGATACGAAAATTCCGTTACTTCTTGTCGTCTTTTTTATCTTTATCTTTATCGTCGCCCTTGTCGTCCTTGCTCTTCTCGTCTTTTTTCGTCTTATCCTGAATAGAGAGTAGCTCGACTTCGAAGACCAGGGTCGAGTCCGGCCCAATCTCCGCGCCCGCGCCGCGTGGGCCGTAGGCTAGATTCGAGGGGATAAAAAGTTGCCACTTCGATCCCACCGGCATAAGTTGAAGCGCTTCCGTCCATCCTTTGATCACTTGACTTACGCCAAATGTCGCCGGCTGGCCGCGCTTGTAGGAACTGTCGAATTCCGTGCCATTGATGAGCGTACCGCGGTAGTTGCACACCACGGAATCTGTCGCTGCAGGCTTTGGCCCAGTACCGGCGGTGAGAATTTTGTATTGCAAACCATCTGGCAACGTAACCACACCATCTTTGCCTTTGTTGGCAGCTAGAAATGCTTCGCCGTCGGCTTTGTTCTTGTCGGAAGCTTCTTTCATTTTTTCCTGTTGCTGCTTCTGAACTTCGGTTTGAACTTCTTTGAGCACGGCCTGCGCTTCTTCCTCGGTTAGCTGCGTCTTGCCGCCGGCTATGGCATCCTTCAATCCCTTGGCTACGATGTTCCAATCTACCTCTATGCCTTGCTTTTTCAGATTGCCGCCGAGGCCGTTCCCTATGTTCATGCCGAGCGCGTAGCTGAACTTTTGTTTTCGCGTGGTGAGCGGCGCCGGTGCCGCACTCTTCGTCGCCGTTCCCGTTTTCTTGGCTGGAGTCTTCGTCGTTGTTGTGGCTGCTGGAGCCGATGGATTCGATGCCGACGGAGTGCTTGCCGGAGTTTGCTGGCCATAGCCAGTTCCGGCCAACATCATCCCCACGGCCAATAGTAGTGCTGTAGTCAGAGATCTTTGCATTTATCTATTGTCCCATTGCGCTACGTTCTGCGCTAGACCCGTATGCGCACGACTTGATAACTTTCATCGAATGCGGTTGCGCCCGCGCCTATCATTATCATTTGCCCGTCTTACTATCATTTGCCGTCGGCACATATAGCACCGGCACGTTCTCCTTATTCACCATCTCATTCAACGCCACCAGGTCTTTCGAGATGAGTTCGTGATAGCGGGCCAGCAGCGGGCGCGCCTCTTTTTCGAGCGAGTCATAAACCTCATACTGTTGCTTGGTGGGCGCGACATCGGCGGAGTCAACGCTGAAGAGCAATGAGTGCAGCCGCTCGTCGGTAAGCACGGGATAGTTCAGGTTCGATTCCGAACTCTTCGCGTTCACCTGAAGCAGTTGCGACTCTACCTCGAGGCTCTTCTTGTCGAAATCTTTGGTGGCCGAAATGACAGAGGCGTAGTGCGTGTCGTCGCCGAAGCGCCGACTGAGTCCACGGGTCTCGGTACGAACCTCGCGGATCGTCCCAACCGCCTGGTGAATCTCGGAGACGAGCCCGACGATCTTGAGCGCCAAATCGTTTTGCTTCGCCAGATCGTCATTCGACACTTTTACGCGCGGGTCGACCTTCAACTCTAGCGACGACGTATACGATTTGCCTTCCGCTGTGAGCCGCACCTGGTAGGCGCCTGCCGGCACCATCGGCCCGCGATTGCGGAATTCCGCACCCGGTTCGCCTGCGAGCGGAGTCGCGCCCTGCCAGCGCAAATCCCACACAAATCGATTCAGGCCTGCATCCGTGGGAATCTTTTCGTCTGGAGGGGTCTGATCGGGCCACTCTGGCGGGGTGTCGGCTTCCTTCTTTTCTTCGTTCGAATAACGGCGGACGACTTTTCCGGACGCATCGAGGAATTCGAGCGCCACGACTCCCTTGGGCGCGGTTGGGAAATAGTAATAAATAAGCGCGCCGTTGGGAGCACTCTCGCCAACGGGTTGGCGCCGCTCAAAAAAATCGGGCCAGCGCATACGGTAGGTTAAACGCGGCTTGTAAAGGGCGACCGCAGTTGCCGCTTGTGGCATCGCGGCGCGCAGCGGCGTGATGTCATCGAGAATCCAGAACGCCCGGCCATGCGTTGCCACTACCAGATCGTCATTCTTTACGATCAGGTCGTGGATGGGAGCATTCGGCAGATTCAGCTGCAACGATTGCCAGTTCGCCCCACCGTCGAACGAAACGTAAATCCCGGTTTCTGTTCCCGCATATAAAAGATTTTTTTTGGCTGGATCTTCGCGTACGACGTGCGTGTACGCGCCATCGGGAATGCCCTTTGTGATCTTTGTCCACGTCTTGCCGAAATCCGTTGTCTTGAAAAGGTAAGGTCTCAGATCGTCGAGTTTGTGCGTGTCGACGGCTGCATATGCTGTTCCTGCGTCGTGCGGCGACGCGTCGATCAGGCTGACCAGGCTCCACTCCGGAACGCCCTTCGGTGTCACGTTGGCCCAGTTTTTTCCACCGTCCCGGGTGAGGTGAATCAAGCCGTCGTCGGTGCCGGCCCAGATGAGATCCTTCTGCACGGGCGATTCGGCGATTGTAAATACGGTGTCGTAGTACTCGACCGAAGTGTTGTCTTTGGTCAGCGGACCACCGGCGGAAACTTGCTTGGCCTTGTCGTTGCGCGTGAGGTCGGGACTGATCGCGGTCCAACTTTTGCCTTCATCGGTCGTCTTAAAGACTAGCTCCGCCGTGGTGTAAATCGTATTCGGATCGTGCGGCGAGATTTCGATTGGCTGGGTCCATCCCAGGCGGAATTTTAGATCGCCTACGCCGTGGCCGGAAGTATCTTCGGGCCACACCGTGATGTCCTGCTCCTGATTGCTGCGACGATCGAGGCGAGTGACGACTCCGCTGCCCGAGCCCGCATAAATAATGTTGGAGTCGCGCGGATCGGGCGCCAGGTAACCGCTCTCGCCTCCGCCCGCATCGAACCAGTGCTGCCGACCGACGTAGCCATCGTCGGTTCGGCTGGCGATGCCGACGGTCGAATTGTCCTGCTGCGCGCCGTAAACTTTGTAGAGAAAATCGTTGTCAGCCGCGACGTGATAGAACTGCGCCGTCGGTTGATTGTATTGCGTTGACCAACTCTTTCCGCCGTCTACAGATATGGTCGCGCCGCCGTCATTGCCGTTGATCATGCGATTCGGATTCTGCGGATCAAGCCAAAAGCCGTGATGATCGCCGTGTGGAGCGGGAAGAAGATTCAGCGATTTTCCACCATCGGTGGAGCGAAACAATCCGGTATTGAGCATGTACACGGTGTCGGCGCTTCTGGGATCGGCAAAAATGTGCGTGAAGTACCAGGCGCGTTGGGTGAGCCGCTGATCGTCGTTGACGCGCGACCAGGTTTCGCCGCCATCGTCGGAGCGATAGAGCCCGCTCTCTTTCGACTCGATAAGCGCGTACACGCGATTCGAATCGGCGCCGGAAATGCTGACTCCAATGCGGCCCAGAATTCCGTCTGGCAGGCCTTTGCCTTCGAGATGTTTCCAGGTATTTCCGCCGTCGGTTGAGCGATACAATCCGCTGCCCGGGCCGCCGCTTTCGAGTCCCCAAGGCAAGCGTTGAATCTGATAAAGCGCGGCGAAGACGACGTTGGAATTATGTGGATCGACGGCGAGGTCGATTCCGCCGGACTTGTCGTCCTTGTAAAGGATCCTATCCCATGTCTTGCCGCCATCGGTCGTCCGATAAATGCCACGATCAGGATTTGGGCCATAAGCGTGGCCCAGCGCGGCGACCAGCACATGATCAGAGTTGCGCGGATCGATCCAGACGCGCGCAATGTGTTGCGTGTCCTTCAATCCGATATGCTGCCAGGTCTTGCCGCCATCGGTCGTCTTATACATTCCATCGCCGTACGATATATTTCCGCGGAGGCAGGACTCGCCGGTTCCTACGTAAATTACAGAGGGATTTGATTCCGAGACGGCAATCGCTCCGATCGACGAGATCATGGTTTTGTCGGAAATAGGCTGCCAGCTAACTCCGCCATCGGTGGTGCGCCACACGCCGCCGGCAACGCTGCCGAAGTAATAAGTGAAGGGACTTCCGGTAACTCCAGTTACCGCGAGTACGCGGCCGCCACGAAACGGGCCGATATCGCGCCACTTCAAACCCTTGAATTGTGCTTCGTTATAAGACTGCGCGAGCGCCGAAGTTGCCAGCGCTACAACCAGGACACACCAAACCATCCGCCTGCGAATGTTCATTAAACGCCCCCGACAAGGTTCTCTGGAAAAGAAGACCGATAATAATAACCCATCAATGCGGAAACGAACCTTCAAGATTTGTCATCGCGAGCGGAGTAAAGAAATTCCAGCGCCTCGGGAAACCGCGCTGCCCAGGCTGCTTCGCTGTGTCCTGCGCCCTCATCGATGCGGACCTTCAGACGGTCTTCACCCAGACCACACGCACGCAGCATGAATTCCAGTTCACGCACGCCATCGACGATCTTTGCGTCCTTATCCACATCGCCTACTTCTCGAGTGCCCATCGCAAGATAAATGCGCTCGGGCCAGCCGCAGAATCGACGGTTCTCTTCGAGGATTTTCTTGTTCGCCACAGATAGGGAAGGGCTCTCGATCAGCAATCGGCCAAATACCCCCGGCATGGCGAACTGCGTATAGAGCGTAATTAGTCCACCGAGTGACGAGCCGCCGAGTCCTGTGTTTTGCGGCCCCTTCCGCACTCTGTAGCGCTCTTCGATGAGCGGCATCACTTCACGCTGTAGAAATTCCGGAAAGCTTCTTCCCTTGGGATTTGTAACTCTCGGATCTTTGGATTTATACGGAATGTATTCCTGGATGCGGCTTTTTGTGTTGTCGATGCCCACAATAATCAGCGGGGGGATTTTTTTCTCGCCGACCAGTCGGGTTGCGGTTTCGCCGGCCTGCCAGTGCACTCCGGCGAATGCCGTCGCCGCTTCGAACAAGTTCTGCCCATCATTTAAATAAAGAATTGGATAGTGTGCAGCGCCGGAGCCCTGGTAATCAGGAGGCAGCCAAACCCGCAGCAGTCGCGTGTTTCCAAAGACCTGGCTGCGCAGTTCATGCAGGAAGAGTTGACCGCCCGCAATGGGAAGGGCAGCGACCACCTCTTTTTTTGTCGACTGTGCTTTTCGAGTCTGCGGTCGGGACATGAAGTGAGTTGGCGATTGCCTACTGGCTAGCGATTACGGCCTCTCCACCAGATTAGACCAGACAAAATCGTCATCGTCGCGATCAATGCCAGCGAACTCAAGCATAAAATGCACCAGACACCCAACACGTGGCCTTCAATGTAGGTGAGATACAGAGCAAAGGCCAAACCTGCTGCGGCGCCGGCAAAGAGTATCGCCGGAGTTTCACGGCGCTCGCGATACAGGGTTGCCAAGCCGGCGAGCGCAGCATAGCCAAGCATTCCTATCAGCGCAACCGGTATTCCAAGAATCGACGAATATTCGCTGCGGTTTACAATGTCGCAATTGAAAGTCTCTCCGATATCGCAGTAGGCCGTCTTTGATTTCGCATAATGATGTTGCAGCGAGGTGGACGACACTACAATTCCGCACACCGCCAGAATCGCTACCAGGCTCATCAAGCGTTGCGTAAGGTCGCGCTGCATCATCTGGCTCACGGCAGCGAGCATCCGGTTCGGTCGCTTAGCTCTTCGAGGCTAAAAATACGCTCTACGCGCTCTCCAGTGGGCGGAAACTGCCAGGTGGGATAATGCTTGATGCCCTCGTCCTTGCAAACCTGGGCGACTCCATGGAGATTGCCCTGGATGCCGCACTCGATATAGGGAGCGTATTCGAACGATGCGCCGAACTCTTCTTTTTGCTCCTGGCAATGGGGACACCAATAGGCGCCATACATTTTTACGCCGCGATCTTTCAAACAGCGGGCGAAACCATCGTGCTTGTGCTGAGTGCGGTTGCCGAGATAGTAAGCCAACCCGAAAGCGGCGACGATGAGCACGGCATAGAGTGCGATTCGCCCCCAGTTCCGGCTCGAAGTCATTCCCTGTTTTTCTTTCTGTCGTTGTCTACGCTCTTGCGACATGCAGTTTTTATATCACGATATTCTTGAGAAAAAGGTTGCGGTTATCACACCACCACGCGCAGCGCCGACGGCAGCACGTCGATTGACTGACACTCCACCGTCAATACCTCGCCGTCGACCATCACATCCACTGGCCGGTCTAATTGAAACTCGAGTCGCCGAACGGCGTGATGCTCGGCCAGCGGATGGCGTGTGTGCGTGCCGTTATAAAGAGTCGACAAATTGCGAATCAGTCCCAGCCTTCCGATTGGTCCCCATCGGACATACTCGATCAATCCGTCGTCGGTGACTGCGTCGGGGGCAATCATCATAGTGCCGCCGGTAAATTTACTGTTGTTAAACGTAAGAAACAAGCAGCGCCGCGCATCGAAGTCTTTTTGATCTTCGAAGCGCACGGGAAACGCGCGTCGATTCAGCCGCGCCAGACAGACAAAGATAGAAAGAAGATATCCAAACTGCCCAAGTGCTTGAAATCGCCGGTGCCGCAAAGTTGCGACATCGGCAGCAAAACCTACGCTCAACAGGTTGGTGTAATAAATCTGGCCGTCTTTGTGCGTCAGCCGAAGAACGTCGCAAGGTCGCGAACGCCTCGCCAATAGTGCTTGAATCGCGTATTCCAAGCCGTGGTCGCTGGCGTTGCGATCGCTGAAATCGCGCAAAAAAGAATTGCCCGTGCCGAGCGGAAGAAACCCAAGAGTGGGCGTTTGTTCATCAGCACGGAGGTTCTCTTGGGACGCAACACGCGGGAGCTCAGACCTCGGCTCGCTGCTCTCGGGGAATAATCCGTTGACGATTTCGTAGGAAGTCCCGTCTCCTCCGACCGCGATAAATTTCCGATAGCCGTGCGCATAGGCTTCGCGGGCAATTCGGGTGGCATGACCAGCCGATGAAGTCTCCTTTGTTTCCACGACGATGCCCGCTTTGCGCAGGCGATCAAGTACCGCTCCCACGCGGTGGCCGCAACGTCCGCCACCCGCCGCCGGATTAATAATCGCAAGAAGTGTTTCGGTCACGGTAAGGGTCTTCGCTATTCGCTGTTAGCATTTGCTAACTCCATTTTTCGAATCACTACGATTTCGTGACCTTAAGCGACAGGCCAGAAGTTAAATCTCAACGACGGATGCCCGCGCCGCCCCGGTTCCAATCTCCGCAGCCAGTTCTCCGCGCTTTATCTTCAGCGACGCGGTTCGCGGAAAATCTTTGTCCCACACGAGGTAACCGCCCACACGCTTGAAGTCAGGTAACCGCCGGTTTCGTGTCATAATCTCGTCGCCCAGTTTATCGTCGAATTGCTGGTTCTGTTCTAATCGCACCACCAGCACGAGCATCTCGTTCCCCAGCGCTTTTTGCGGCCACAAGTAATTCGCGGCAAAAACGCAATATTCTTTCACTGGCGAGCCCTCAAACGCAGACTCGATATCCTCGGGATAAATATTTTTCCCGCCAGCCGTGACGATCATGTTTTTCTTGCGGCCGAAAAGTTGCAGGTGCTCGCGGCCCTTGGGATCAAAGCGGCCCAGATCGCCTGTCAGCAGCCAACCTTCGACGATCGTCTGCGCCGTTAGTTCAGGGTCATCCAGATAATGCGACATGACCGCGCGGCTGCGTACTGCCACCTCGCCAATGCCATCGCCGTCCGGATTTAGAATGCGCACCTCGCTTCCGGGAAGCGGCTTGCCCACGGTATCGGCGCGAAATGGTTTCAGATCGTTAAGCGTCACGGCGGTGCAGGCTTCCGTGAGCCCATATCCGCAAGTCACGGGAATTCCGAGATCATAGAAAAACTGTAGTGTGGAAGGATCGGTAAAAGCGCCACCGACAATCAGCGCGCGCAACTCTCCGCCAAAGGCTTTGTGCACGTCGGGCAACAGACGCCGGCTGATGGCAACGCGCGGGCGCGATCGGGTCAGCATTTTGTTCAATCCGATTAAGCGGTCGAGCATCCAGCGCTTGCCTGGCTTCAGCTCGTCGAACTTGGCGCGCAACCCGCGTTCCAGATTCTTCAACACCATCGGCACCAGGCTCACATAAGTAATGCGGTAGCGCACAAAGGCGTCGCGCACAAATTCCGGGCGCAGCGTCCGCAGATGCACGACACAGGCTCCGCAAACGAAAGGCCCAATGAATCCGACCATGAAATCGATGGCATGATTCGTGGGCAAAATGCTGAGATAGCGCACGCCCGGCGAAAACGGATACCACGCGGTTAGAGCGGCGCATTGCTCGAGATAACTGTCATGCGTGAGCACGCAGCCTTTGGGCCGGCCGCCGGTGCCCGACGAATACACAATGCAGGCTGTGTCTTCACGCTGACGCGCAACGAATTGTGGCTCACCCTTACGCTTGAATTCTTCCCAGCGATAAGCTCCGCGCAAGTCCGCGCCCGGCGGGGCTTCCGTGACCAGAACGATTTGCGCGGCCAGGTTCGCAAAGTCGGGCGCTTGCGTGATAGCGCGCCACAAGTAATATTCAACCACGAGAAAGCGGGCCTTCGAATGCGCCAGCAGTTGCAAATGTTCGGTCGCGGACAATTTGAAATCGAGTGGGATCAGCACTCCGCCACAGAAGAAAATCGAGTATGCCGAGATCAGCCACTTGGACTGATTGGTCATGATGATTGCCGCGCGATCACCTGCTTTGAAATCGGCGTCCTGAAGGGCGCGGCAGAGTGGGCGCGACATTTCCTTGAAATCAGAGTAGGTGAGCCGGACTTTTTCGCGGTCGCGATCAGCTTCAATCAGGCAGGTTTCGTTGGGCCAACGATCGAGCGCATCTTTGAGCGCCGCGCCGAGGCTGGCATATTGACGGAGATCAAGCATTTAGAGTTGTTATCTTACAGCCGCGACTGAATTCGATTCGCCAGCGTGCGGAAATCTGACACTCCTTGCAGTTCGTAATCCGGCAATTCGATGCGGAAGTGCTGTTCGAGACGGGTAAGCAAATCGAGCGCTTGCAGACTGTCGATGCCGAGCGTTTTAAAAAAGTCGGCGTCGGGCGTAAGTTTTTCCCGCGGCACCTTGAAATGCGAAGCTGCCAGATTCAAGACTTCATCGAGTGTGTGGTCGATGGTAGGCGCTGCCATAAATGTGAGTCCTTACGATATTACAATTCCCCAATTACAAATCAGGGTAGATACGGCTGTACACCTTCATTCTCGACAAACTTGCGCAGTCCTTCCTCGACCGCAGGACGGGAATAAAGGTCGCAGAAAATATCGATTTCGCGTTTTAACTCTTCATACGGAATCGGTTTCACAAACTTTTTCGCAGCTGACGCGGTTTGCTTATCAAATTTTCCGGCTTGACTGGCGGTAGCGCGCGCGACCCGCAACGCCTCGCCCTCGGCTGCAATCTGGCTCACCAGCCCAGTCTGTTGCGCCTTCATTACATTAAAACTGCGCCCGGTGAGCAGCAGATCGCGGACGACTGCGTTGCCCAAATCCCGCTTCAGCCGCGGGATTCCGCCGAAGCCGGGAATGAGACCCAGCCGCAGCTCCGGAAAGCAAAATCGGGCCATACGGTCGGCAATAATAAGGTCGCATACCAGTGCCAGTTCGAATCCGCCGCCGAAAGTTACACCGTGCACCGCGGCGATCGTGGTCAGTGGCAGGGCGTCAATCGTATTCATCACGGCGTGAATGCGTTGCAAGAATGAGCGCACCCCCTGCAAGGCGGCGTCTTTATCCATTCCTTGCGAACGTTGGAAAAGTTCGCGCAGATCCGCGCCCGCTGAAAACCCCGCTTTCAACGTCGAATGGATAATCAAAGCGTGCGCATCATTGGCCAGCGCAGGCAAGGCCGACACAAACTCTTCCAACTCCTCGAGCGTGAGCGAGCCAATCTCGTTGCAAGCCTCGCGATGGAGCGACAACTCGATCGCTCCATTCACGATTTGCCACGAGAGGGTCTGCCCTTTGAAATCGTTCATACTGTCGTCGGCGTCATTTGGTTCTTCGAGGCGAGATACATTGCGTCGATTTGTTTGCCAAAGCGCTCGGCAATCAAATCGCGCTTCAGCTTGCCATTGGCCGTTAGCAACCCACTTTCGATGGTGAAGGCTTCTTCGACCAAATGAAAAGCTCGAACCTGCCTATAGTGAGGAAGTTCGGGATTAATCGCATCGAGCGCCGCCTGAACTTTCTCGCCGTTTACTTTACCTGTTACCAGCGCGCCCAGATAGCCGCGCCCGTTGCCTACGAGGACAACCTGTATTGCTTCCGGCAGTTCGCGCAGAATTCTATCTTCAATGGGCTCCGGGGCGACGTTGTGCCCCGACCCAAGAACAATCAGACTCTTGATGCGGCCGACAATCTTCCAATTTCCGTTTGCATCGACTTCACCCTGATCGCCGGTGTGAAACCAGCCATCGCGCAACACTTTGGCAGTCTCCTCCGGGCGCCCCCAGTATCCGGGAAAAATATTGGGGCCCTGCACCACAATTTCGTCGTTGTCACCAATCTTCATCTGAACGCCGGAAATCGCGGGCCCAACACGGCCTGGTGTCACTTCGCTGTCCGGATCATCCATGGTGCAAATCGCGGTTGTTTCCGTCAGCCCGTAGACCTGCAAAACCGGAATTCCCAGCATCATAAAGAACAGCTGCGTCTCGATATTCAGTGGCGCTGAGCCACAGATCAGCGCTCGCAAATTGCGGCCAATCATTTTTTTTCTGATGGTGGGAAATACGAGGCGATTGGCGAGGGCGAGCCAAACCGCGTCGCCAGCGCGGGTTTGGCCCTCCTGCCGCCGCACCCACGCACCCTTCGCCTTGGTGTAGACCTTCAATGGAAAACCGCCTGTTTTCCAGAGTTGCTCATCGACAGCTTTGCGCATGCGCTCGAGAAGCGCGGGGACATTGAGAAAATAATCCGGTGCCGTGAGGCGCATGTCAGCGGCAATTTTCGCAAGATCGCTGTTCAGTGTCAGCTTGCTTCCGCGCAAAAGGCAGGTCAGCATCATGAGCCATGAGCCCGCAAAACAAAGCGGCAGGTAATGAAAGACGGCATCCTGGCCGGGACGCGTCTTTTTCGAACCAACGCTCATCAGTTGGTCCAGTCGCCCCGAAGTGCGGCCCAGCATGTATCCGACATTGGATGCGTTCAGCATGACGCCTTTGGCCTCGCCCGAGGTGCCCGAGGTGTAGATGACGGTCACGACATCTTCGTCTTTAGCCGCTAACGACGGATTTTCAACGGGCCCGCGGGTGGGAGTGAAAACATTTTCGAAGCAGAAATGGGGCGGAGCTTCCGGCCACGTTTCTACGATCGAGCCTGCGAGCGATTGGTCGCCGCAAGCAATTACGGAGGGCCAGCAATCTTTCATCATGGCAACCAATTCGGTCGGCGCTTGCCGCGCATAGAGCGGCACCGCCGTTAATCCTTCGGCCATGATCGCCAAATCCATCGCGACCCAAAGCATCGAATTGTGCGCCAGCAATGCGCAGCGGTCGCCGTTTTTCAGCCGCAACCGCCGCAGATACGCGCGCGCCACTTGCACGTTAGCAAGCAACTGCAATCCTGTAAGCGAAGCCGTCTGCCCGTCGCGCAGTTCCTGTATCACGACATCGTCACCGCTACGCTCAAGGCTAGCGAAAATATCTTCGAGAAAAGACATGAGATTCTGTGCTAACGATTCCGATACTGAATTTATTTCAAGAGCTTCTTCGCTAACTTTCGCGCCGCACCGGCTACACAAATACGGAAACCACACAGACACGAAGGTTAACGAAGGAAATCAACCTCTAGGCGTAGGCCGCTACCAGTTGATTCAGGCCCGCGCTCATTGGCGGCAGGTAATCTTCCCAGCTCCACTCCCCGCGCCGGGTGGGAAACTCCGGGTACCGCCTTTGCACTTCTTCCTCGAAATAAACACCCATGCGCGCCATGAGTTTCAGATTTCTAACCACGGTCCGCGCGATTCCGTCGGCGATGCGCTCGCCCTCGCGATCCAGAATCTCAAGGGCTGCCAGTGTGCGCGGCTCGAGATCGGGATCGTCGACGTTCATCAACAGCTCGGGGTGCTTGCGCTCATTCATCAGATTGCGAATGCGCTCATCCATGGTGATGCCCGCTGAGGCGACCAGAGCGGGCATCGAGGTTACTATTCCGTGATAACGGGACGACACCATCATGCGGCAAGCACGCAGAATACTGACTAGTTGATACATGTTGTAATCGTCCGAGGTCAAAACCGGAACGCCGCCGAGTTTCTCCGAGATACGGCGGCAAGGGCGCGCATCCATACGCTCGGTCGCCGCCATAATTACAAATACATTTTTCTTTTGGCGAAACGCCGCCACGGCATTGGCGATCGAATTCAAATAATATTCGTAGGCGCGATCCGCCTCTGGGCCGGCATTGTGAAAGTAGGGCCCACGATAGTGGCTTTCTTTATATGCTCCAGTCAGGCTGTGCAACGCGGCTTTTGCGACCGACGCTTTTACCGGCCACTCGAAAGGATTGATCGGGCAGACCACCAGCACGGGAGTTTTGCCATCCCAACCAACATCGCGCAGGGCTTTCTGTCCGTACTCGGCGCCCATTGGCTCAAAGGTCCACGCTGTGTCCGTGCCTAATTCCGTTGGCACACCTAGTTCGCGGAGGATTTTTCGCGACTCGTCATTGCGAGTGATGACAAGAGAATTCTTGCAGTAGCGGCCGCACATTTTGGCCACAAGCGGATCCATGTGTCCCGCTTCGGCGCCGTAGCCGATCGACAGTTTATTTTCAGCAGCGGCGATGCCGAGCGACCCGATCATCATAGTCGCCAGCGCGTTGGCAAATTTCGATTTGAACATCGAGCCTTCGCAGGCGACCACGCCATGATGTTTCGGAACTTCATTCGCGAGGAAGGGCGGGAAAATATCCGGCAACCGAACCTGCGACGTGCCTTCGAAATATCCGCGCGACCGATCGAAATTAAACGTCATCATGCTGAGGTCGACGTTTTCTGGGCCTAGAATCCGGCGAATCTGACGCAGCATTTCTTCCACGCGCACATCTGAGCCTGTGTTGCGGGTGCCGTTGTAGCCGGCGAAGAGCAGCTTCAGTTTTTCTCCAGGCTGCCACGGTTCGCGCTTGCCCATCATCCACTGGATTTTCTTGCCTTCGATGATGCTCGAAACCCAGGCTTCCAGCACGAAGTCCATCATGCGGCGGAGCCTCCGGCTTTCGTGCTTTCTGGCCAAGCTTGATACGGGTAGGCAAAATTGTGCTCGCGGCTGAATCGCAGGAGCGGAAAACTATATTGCGAGAAGGGCGCTGGCTTGCGCGCCATCTCGGTCGTGATCCGCGTGTTGTCGAAAACCGTATTCCACGTCAGATATGGCAGAAACACTTTCATCAGAGCCGCACCGTGGCCGACTGGCCCTTTGCGATTCGCCAGCACATCGATCGTAGCGCTGAATGGCTTTTCCAAAACCGGCAAGAACACCGGCGGGCGCTTGTTTTGCTCGGTCGCCAGCGCACGGGTTAGTTCGCGAAAGGTCTGCGAAGAGTTGCCGGAAGAAAGGTGATAGGTGTCATTCGCGGGATTCGTTTTCATGTGCAAGGTAGAAATTGCATCGGCGACAAAATCGACGTTCACGATATCAATCTTGTCCTGCGGACGAAATGGCAATACAGGCAAGCCTGCCAGAAACACGAAGGAACGCACCATGTCGAATTGCGTCGTCTGCGGATAGCGGCTGTCGCCGAGTACGATGCTGGGGCGGAAAATTGTCAGGGGCACATCCGGAAGCAACTCGCGCACCATGTGCTCGCAGAATTTCTTGGTGCGGGCATAGGGATCGTAATCCGAACGCTCCCACTCAATCGATCGGTCTTCGAAAATAACTTCGTGGTTGCGCTTGCCGGCGACGGCGACTGTGCTCACATTCGAGAATCGGCGCAGGCCGTGGTAGTACTGCGATTGCCGCGCCAATTGCACGACTTCGAGCGTTCCGCGCAGATTTACGTTCAAGCAACTTTTTTCTGATTTGCGATTCAACGATGCGGCACAGTGAATCACCGAATCGGTGGTGTGCACGAGGCGGTCATAATCTTCGGGCGCAAGACCGAAGCGGGGCGACGTAAGATCGCCGCGAAAAATCCTGATTTTCGCCTGGAGATATTCATAAAATTTCGGAAACGGCAGGTGCAGTTGCAGGGCCTGCCACAGACGTAACTCGGCATCGCGAGAATCGTGGCCGCGCACCAGCAGATTCAAAGTCGCGTCGTGTTGTTCCAGCAGATTTGCGGCGACATGAGCGCCGATGTAGCCGGTCCCGCCGGTCAGGAATATCGCCACGTTGCTCCGTCTGTCCCCGTCTTGATGGCATCGCCATTTTCGGTCGTCATGGTTGCGGTTGGCGTTGGCGGCGCCGCCCGCGCCGGCGCCGGCATCTGCAGCAGCCGCGGCGCGCGCGCTTCCAGGGGGCGCCCTTCAATCAGCGGATACGTCCAGCGCCGCAGGGCCGGGATATGGATATCGATCCAATACTCGAACCAATCGAGTCCGGCCGTGTCGTAGCCGAAAATCTCGCGCTCTTCAGGCGAAAGCGCCTGCGACAATTTCTCGACATTGTCGGCGACGAAATCATGTTCGTTGTGCAGAATAAATGGTTCGAACAATCCCACCAATTTTTCCACACGTTCCAGGTTACGCTCCGTTTTCGCCAGAGGCTTGGTCATCGCCGAGGGCAGCGGCGACATGACCCTCTGAATCGATTTGATGATCATCTTCTGCGCCGGCGCGGACATCCGTTGATACCGCTCTTTCGAAACTGGAATAGCGTCCATTCGTAGCCGCAGCCAGTATTCAAGGCCTTCCTGCGCGCGATAGTGCTTTCGATGTCCTAGCGAGGTCAACTCAATCGAACGACCCATGTCGCATGGATTCGTGACCGAAGTTGCCAATTGATACAGGGGATCGTGCCGACGCTCGACCAGCGCCGCGCCAATCAGCGTCATCCCCGCGCATACGGCATCGACGGGAATAATATCGAGACGCTTGCGTTCGTTCGAGGGAAGTTGGCGGAACGCCGTCCCCAACAAATAAGACAACGATGCCGAAGTATTGATTCCCTCGTTCCATCCGCGAAACGGCTTCGCCACCGAAGTCTCAACGATTGCAGGTCGCACAATGGCAATCGGTAGCCCGGCGCCGTGTTTGGAGATCAGCGACTCGGCCAGGCTCTTGGTGAATGTGTATGTGTTAGGCCAGCCCAGTTCATTCGCGCGACGCGTAGCTTCTTCGGTTAGATAGTTCTTCAGCCAGCGAACGCGATTTTTGCGGATCTGATTCTCCAGTGCCTGACCGCTCAGGCCTTTCGCCGCGTGCTCCTTTTCGAGCGCCTGCTTGCGTAATTCTTCGGCGACCTCGGGCCCTTCGGCGCGGACCTCGGCCTGCTTAACCACTTCATGCAGCCGGTGCCACTCCTTTTCCGCGTCGAAATCTGGAATGCCGGCGGGTGTGTAATTGGTTCGCAATCGCTCGCTGACGCGGCCGTCGCGCTGCCCGGCTACATAGCAAGTCGAAAGATGGAGCAATGCCGCATGATTCGACTCGCGAATGAATTCAATCAGGTGATGGGTCGAATCTACGTTGACGGCTAACGCGTCACGCAAATCGGGATTGAAATCAGTGAGACCCGAGCTGTTGATGATGAGGTCGAGGTCGTTCCGCAAGCGCGCGGCAGTTTCCGAGTCGAGTCCCAGGGCCGGCTGTGAAACATCACCTTCCACTACTTCAATTTTTTCCGCGAGCAGCGCACCTAGTCGCTCGCCGTATTTTTCAAAGAGCGTATCAAAAACTGGTGAGCCCTCGATTATCTTTTCAAAGCGCTTCTGCGCCGGGCTCGACTTCTGGCGACGAATCAGCAAATAGAGTTTTCCGATTTCCGGGAGATCGATCAGCGTGTTCGCCAGCCACAC
>DATHQD010000013.1:0-504088 GCA_035483045.1 Terriglobales bacterium | reverse complement strand
TTGTTTCCGTAGTTTTTCCAATCCCCGAAAATAATGGTGCTTTACATTTCCTCGGGATTGCTCCAATTTCACCGCGATTTCTTCAAACGTGTACCCGTCGAGTAAATGGAGCCCAAGGGTTTGACGCTGAATCTCGGAGAGGACTCCGAACACCTGGCGTAATCCAACCCTTTCGAGCACTTCTTCAATCGAGTTTTCGTATCGCGTTGCTTTCGAACCTGGGCCACTCAGTTCGTTTCCAACGTCTTCCAGATCGACCTGGGCATAGAAATGTCGTGAATCCAGATAGCGGCGACGGTCGATTGCCCGATGGTAGGCCATCTGGACGATCCACGAGCGGGGAGAACTCTTGGAGCCATCAAACACCGCGCTTTTCTGATGGATGAAGAGGAAAACTTCTTGGAGCAAGTCGTCCGCTTCCGAATCGTCCCTGAGGATCTTGTACCCGACCGCCCGCACCAACCGGGCATAACGGCGAAAGAGGCAACCCAACGCCTCCTTATCTCCATCGACGGTGCGAGCCATCAGGGCTTCATCTGGAATTTCGACGCTGTCCACTAAATAGCAGTCGGAAGCACTGGACGCCTCTGCTGACGTGGTGGGAGAGGATAGCATCGCGAATCGGGCTGTAATCGACGTGGTCAAGTCTCTGGGATGTAGTCGGTAGAGTGCAGACAACACTCTTTAGAGTTAAGATCGCTCGATATATAACTCTATCGCGTGTGTAATGCAAGGAAAATACATCCTATCGCTTGTGGTTTTAGCCGTTAACAACGCCTATCGTTTGGGCAGATGGCAGAAGTGGACTATCGCGAATCGTTTGCGAATCGCCTCCGCAGTCTCAGGATTGCGGCCGGCCTCAGCTGCGCCCCCGAAAAAGGGGGCATTGGACCCAAACACCTCGACAGGATCGAACGTGGTGAGAAAGTGCCGTCGTTCGAACTCATGGTCGCTCTCGCTAGGGAATTAAACGCCTCGACCTCGGCGTTCTTCCATTTCGAGAACGCAAACTTAGATCCCAAGTTTCTAACACAGCAATTGCAAGCCCTGCTCGCAAAGCGTGACGCTAAGCAGCTTCACAAAGCCTATCGAGTACTACAAGCGCTCCTCGAACCGTAAGCCCTGGTACTCATTCAGTTCCCATCCTTTCGGCTACCTAAGCGGAATGACCAAAGACTAAAATACTCGATAATGGATCCAATCTTCAAAGCCGCCTGCGCGGCCAAACGAATTGAATCGACATGAAAAATGTGCCCTTATTCAGCGAAGAGGAGTATCTACTGGCGATGCGGGAGCGTATTGATGAGCTGAAAGCGCGGAAGGATCAGCCACGATATAAATATGCAGACAAAGAGCAGGCGAAGGTTATTGCACATTTCATTGACCGAGGAATTCAGTGGGGGGAGGCAGCTTTCCGCATCCGCGATCTGCAGATTCCGCTCGATAGCATAATGCGAATCCTGTCCGACGATCTAATCCGGCTGTTTTGGATCTCTGAAAGCGAAGCAAACACCGCCGAATACGTTAAGACAATAGGTTCTGAATGGGTCAAGATGATGCGCGCCAATCTGGAGAAGGGCTACGCTCGTATCGTACACAAGCCCACAGGACAAAATGCCACCGCCGAGCTTCTTCCGAAATTGGCGCCCTATGTGTTCAAAGGAAAGCCCATTGAACAGATCGCAATGCAATGCGGACTCGGACAGGTTTACGAAATGCCATTTCGCTTCGGCTCTCTGTCCATCCACGGGAACACGTTTCCACTGCATGACGCAACTGAGGAATCAGAGCAGGATTCGCTCAGGACCCTACCGGCGATAAATGCCTTCTTGAAAGCTATCGGTCAAGTTGTGGATGACTACCCTGAACGTCGCACAACGCCTGATGACATTCTGAGAGTATTGCGTATAACTGCATAGGTGCGATACCGGCGTTGCGATGCGCCGTATTACTTTAACAGCGTCAAAGTGTCGCTGGCGGGCCCCTCGGCGCTCTGCTTCTAGTTTCCTACTTTCGTAACCATTGGAATACTGTGTTCGCCGTATACCCATTGGGTCCGCGAGAAGCGTATCGTACATAGAAATTCTGCTTGTCTAAGCGTCCTCGCTATGATCCGACGACTTCGTGTGCTGGTAGGGGATGACAACGAGAACGTCCGTCGCGCGATCTGCCAAATTCTCCGTTCGGAAACGGATATCGACGTTGTTTGCGAGGCCACAGACGGGAAAGATGCAATCCATAAAATCAAAGAACATCGTCCTGACGTGGCGCTACTCGACATCACGATGCCAACCATGAATGGTTTGGAAGCAGCCCAGGTCATCAAGCAGGAATTTCCATCCGTTGAGATTCTCATTGTCAGCCAACACGATACTCGCGGATTCCAATGGGCTGCGCTTGCGGCAGGTGTGAGTGGCTATGTGGTCAAGAGCAATGTTGCACGAGACCTGATTCCGGAGCTGCGAAGAATTCAAAATCTGCGCAAATCGGCATAAATAGCTATCCCCACCGCCTTCTTGACCCATCTGAATCGGGCGCGTAATATCGGCCCAAACTGTAGTCGTTTCTGACAGTTTCGGCGGGAAGCCTGCATCTCATTGCCGATTCGCGGTGGTCGTGTTGGTGAACGCAGCTCCCCGCAAATGCAATGCGTCAAGTTTACCCACTCCGCCGAGAATCCCCCCGAAGATGGGCGGCTTATTCTCACTGGACCCTCATTCCCGTGGTTGTTGGCATTGTCTTGCTCACTGTTGTTCTTGCAGTGTTCAGGACCAAGCTTCGCGCACTGGACGTATTCTCCGCTTTCTTGCTTTTCGGAGCTGCTGTTCTCTCCGTTCTGATTGTCCTCTACACCAGATCTTTGCGGCGTGCGCAACAAATACAACTCGATACCGAAGAACGGCTCCAGGAGATGGCGGATAACATTCAAGAAATCGTCTGGATGATTGACGCGGAAACCAAGAAGGCCCTCTACGTGAACGCGGCTTACGAGACGATTACCGGGCGGTCGTGCCAGAGTCTGCTGGAAAATCCCTCTTCGTACGAAGATCTCATCCATCCCGAAGATCGAGTTCATGTGCTTACAAAACTTGGAGAGGCAACGCAGACGGGACACTTCGATGAAAGATTTCGGATCGTGCGTGCCGACGGGGAAGTGCGATGGGTGACGGTACATGGTTTCCCGGCACGGGATGACGCCGGCAGAATCTACCGTCTTGTCGGAACGGCTCAGGACATCACTACACTCAAGGAAGCGGAGGAAAAGATTGCCGGGCACCTAGCGTCAGCCGAGTCCGCAAGGGAAGAATCCGATGCGCTATGCAAGGCTACCCTCGCGCTCACTGCAGATCTTCGGATGGACTTTGTCCTGGACAAGCTACTTCAGTCCTTGTTGGAACTGGTTCCGGGTGAGTGCGCACGTGTGCTGCTCTTGGAGGGCGACACACGGCTTCTTGTGGCACGAGAAAGACTCCGTCACGACGTTACCAAGAAGGCTCCGGAATATCCACTGACCCTCGACGCGGCAGACTCCCCGTTCCTATTGCACATATTGACGACCCAGAACAGCGTCTTGCTCACCGATACCAAACACGAGAAAGAATGGCCGAGCTTCAAGGGCCATTCCGACATCCGATCATGGCTGTGCGTGCCGCTGGTCGCATCACAGCAGACCTTGGGGCTTCTTTCGGTGGGCCACAACCAACCAAACATTTTCACTCAGGACCACCTCCGGCGCACGCAGTTATTAGCGATCCCAGCCGCTGCAGCCATCCAGAATTCTCGCCTCTACGAGCGTGCTGAGATCTATGGGTCCGAACTTCAGCGGCGCCTGACGGATCTTCGCCAAACAGAGAAAGCATTGGAGCATTCTGAAGAGGGACGTAGGGTTTCGGAAGACAAGTTCCAAAAGGTTTTCCGTTCCAGTCCGATCCCTTTCTCCATCACGACCGTCAATGAAGGGCGATTCCTTGACGTCAATGCAGCTTTCGAGCGTCGCTACGGCTATTCGCGTACCGAAGTGATCGGCCATACGGTCGGCGAACTTCGGATTTGGGAAGACCCTAAAGACCGAGCCTTGATGATCGCTCAACTACAACAGCGCGGAACAATTCGGAATGCGATTACCCGGCTTCGGACCAAGTCGGGCAAGGTCAAGACCATCGCGTATTCCGCAGACAAGATTCAATTCGACGGTCAATCCTGCATTCTCGCCGTTTCTGAAGATCTTCCGGACGATGACAAATCCTTGAATAACTGACAGTTCCTAAGCGCCGCGGTCTTTCGTTATGACCTGTTAGGTCCAGCCCTCGTCATACTCCTGTCCCGAATCCGGGCCACCAAACAGAAAACCAATCATTCTTGTGCGGAAATCCATCAGAATATGCACAGCCCCGTGGGACGAAGCACGAGGTATCAACCGCCAAGGGTGTTTTGCAATGTTCCCCAACCTAGAAGTGCGCCACCTGCACGCAGTCATTGCCTTGGGCGAAGAGTTGAACTTCACAAAGGCCGCCCTCAGATTGCACCTCACCCAATCTGCGCTCAGCAGACAAATCACTGAGGTCGAAAAGCAGCTTAGATTTCGCCTGTTCACTCGCGATAATCGACGGGTTGTCCGTGTGGAGCTCACCGACGCTGGGCGAGTCTTCGTCGCAGAGGCTCGCTCTTCGGTCTTGCATATGGAGCGGGCTTTTCATCTGGCTCGTACCGCCCATGACGGAGCGGAGAACGTTTTGACGATTGGACACTCGCACGAGGCCGATCAAGCCTGGGTTTCGGACCTTCTTGCGGTTCGTCTCCCCCTGTACCCCAACCTCGCCATTCGATTGATCAGTCAGTTCTCGATCGAGTTGGTCCGGAGTGTTCTTGCAGGTGAACTGAATCTGGCCCTGGTGACGGCTTCGCCGGAGGACTCCCAGATCGAGGCCACGCCATTCGTTTTGACGCCGCTCTATGCGGCTCTTCCAGAGGGCCACGCGGCTGCCCAAAAGGAACACCTCGCCCTCCAAGATCTGGCAAAAGACGAATGGATTCTGTTCGCGCGCCGAGTTCACCCGATCATTCACGACGCAATCATAACCGCGGCACGACGTGAGGGAATTGCTCCGAAACGCGCACACGACATCATTACGCCTCAAGAGGCAATTCACTTGGTATCTGAGCACGTCGGCGTGGCCATCCTCACCAAACCTACGGCCCTTGGCTATCGCGCTGAGGGTGTGGTGGTAAAGCCTCTGTCGGATGAGTCATTGTCTTTTCAAACGTGTGTGATTATGAGAAAGGACGACGATTCACGATTAGCGAACGAGTTCGCCCGGTCCTTCCTCCGCAGATATGCTTACCAGCGTCGTCCACCAAAGCCAATTGAATTGTCGGCGGCCACCCGAGTTGTCAGTATGAAAAAGCCAATCGGTCCGGCACGCCGCTAACAGGGCCACTCAATCGCCGGTGTGAAGCGTGCCGCGATCTCTGAAAGCCTTGCCCCCCAAGATAAGAAAGGCTAGGTTTAGCGATGGGCGCGGCTCTTTTCCGCTTAAGATCTCTTCACGGTGGCTTCAGAGTCGTGACCAAACAGGGAGAGTGGCGTTGACGTTCTAACGTATCGCAAAGGTTTCTTAGTCCTTCGTACTTTGCCCTCTTCGACTGCACGTTTCAGCCAGACTTTTGCCTGCAACGGCAAGACATTCAATTTCTCTGCGACTGCCTTTTGATCGATGGGTTCTGCGAGAATCTCGAGCATGGCCTCGACAATGTGATTGTAAGCGTCGCTCCCGTTGCGATCTTGATTTGCTGATAGTTCTAGGGGCCCCGGAGCCGGCGCAGATATCGGCTGATCTGGAGCGAGTTGCTCTGAAACGGAAACGACGCTACTGGTGTCCAGAGGCGTTTGGCTTTGGTCGCTAAACGAAAGTTTGTTGCGCGGCGACCTGTTCTCGAACAATTGGCGCAGATTAATCCAAGGCTCGTGCGGAAATTCTTGGGCCCCGGACTGGATCAGCTTTCGATTACCGACGGGGATCTCGCCGGACCCTTTCACATAAATCGGTATTTGCCCTTGCTTGAGCGCTTCAACTGCTCCCGACCAAGTCCCGCCCTGCTCGTCTGAAGAGGCGACGATGAGAGCGGCGTCGGCCAAAGCATAGATGAGTTTGTTTCTCTCCATCGCGGTGAAAGCGAACCACCGCGACTCCGGTTCATAAGGAGATATCAGGGTTAGTCGCCCTTCGACGATCGCTTCGTGATAGGGCTCTGCGACGGCAGCCCGACCAAGACCCTCGGCAAGTACACCAATCGCCGTGCCCCTCTGATTGATCGCTGACATCATGGACTCAGAGTCGATGCCTTTTGCAGCTCCCGAAATTATCGTGATCCGCTGAGCAACACATGCAGCGGCGACACGTTGTGCAAATGAGAGGTCTTCTTCAGAGGCATGGCGCGACCCAACGACCGCCAGCCCTCCCTTTTGCAAATAGGAGGGCTCCCCTACCCCGTAAATAACCGGGGGAGTCGCGTGTTGAAGGTATGTCTTGTAACGAGCTGGATATCCTTCGTCTGCTCGGCTGATGAGCCATATCCCCCTACTAGTCCACCTCTCCACCATGATCCCGAGGGCAGCACCGCGATCCAGTAGGCGCTCGACTTGATCTCTTCCGACCTCGCTGAGCCTGAGCGCGGAAAGTTGCATTCGACCGCTGTCTTGTAGGAGATCCCTAGGTCGAAGAGAACGCTCTCGCAACCACCTTGCCAAGGCAGAATATTGCTTCGTACTAAGCGGATTTGCAACGTCATGGCGCTCTCCTAGTTTGGCGCAGAGTAGAAGGACCGCCTGAGTATCTGGTGTCGGGGATGGCATCATTCCTTCACTAGTCTCCGCCTTCTGCGGAGGTGTCTGCAAGCGCAAATGGAAACACCGGGCCGCTCCCTGCCTGCCGGAGTTTGAACCCTAGCACTGTAAATGTCCATCGTGAATCCACCACATCGTCTATCAGTAGCACCGGGCCCGCCTGAAGGGAATTTTGATCGACCTCAAAAGCTCTGTCGAGATTGTGCACCTGTTGAACGCTGTTCTGGCGAGTCTTCTGGGGCTCCGTCTCCCTCACTTTCCGAAGGCAGTCCACAAATGGCAGTCCAAGCTCATGAGCCAACCGCCGAGCAAAATCGGGGACGAGAGCGGCATGTCGATGGGACGGGACACAAGTTACCCATGCCGGGGCGGGTTGTGGAACCCACCGTTGGCGGATCAGACGAACAGCTGCTGTGACAAGTTGATCCGAAAAGTGTCCCGTTTGTTGCTTGCCACTTCTTACAAGATCTCCGAACCCCGGATCGCCCCATCGACAAACCGCCCGTCCAACTTCATTTTGGAATCCTGGGCCAATATTCCCGCTGTTTCCCTCAAACGCGTGACCCGTCGGCCACTTCTTCCGTGGCATGATCGGCAAGTCCAGGTTGTTGAGAAATTCCGCCGCCGCCACAGCAAGCTCTTCGGGAAAGTCGTTACCCAAGCCCACATGAAGACAATTTATGCACTTGCCGCAAGCATTTGCCGCAGGATCGTTGAGTTCAGCGGAAAGAAATTGCATGAGGCATCCGTTGGTTGCGATGTACTCGCGCATTCGCTGTTGTTCGTGCCGGCGGAGAGCCCCGAGTCTCTCGATCCTTTGCCGCGGCATCTGCCATTGCACCGGGTTTCGCACATATCGCGGACCAATTTTCTGGATAGGAGACGGTGATTCAAGAAGTAGGAACTTGAGGACAGCTCTCAGCTTGCCCGTCGTGAGATTGAGGTGCTCTTCAAGAACGGATTCCTTCAGACCTCCATTTGAATCGCGCAAGGCGGCAAGGACTTGCCCGACCTCTTCCTCTGTGGGGAATGCGGTGTTAATAAAATAGTCCGCGATCTCATCGTCTTCAGCGCCGCTGAGGAGGACGCCATACGCTTGCTGAACGGCTCTGCCCGCTCGCCCCACTTGCTGGTAATAGTGAACTACCGAAGCCGGACGTTGAAAGTGGATCACGAACCCAATATCTGGCTTGTCGAAACCCATTCCTAAGGCAACCGTAGCAACTAAGGCCTTCACTTCGTTACGGAGCAGGTGATCTTCAAGTTCTTCGCGGTTGACTGTGCCGCCGTGGTAGGCCTTTGCATTGATTCCGCGCGATTGCAACCAAGCAGTTAGGTTTTCCGCGTCTCTCACTGTCAGCGTGTAGATGATGCCACTGCCGGCCAGATGCGGCACATGATGGGCAATCCACGCCATTCGTGCAGCCTTCGCCGGGAGCACAATGTTCTGGAGCTTGAGGCTTTCCCGCTTGAGTGGGCCGCGTACGGCCGTCAGGTTTGGTCCCAGTTGTTCGACCAAGTCGGCAACGACACGGTCGTTCGCTGTAGCGGTCGTTGCCAAGACGGCAACATTGGCCGGAAGAGCACGTAGGATTCGTACAATTCTTCGGTAATCGGGGCGAAAGTCATGGCCCCAGTCGGAAATACAATGAGCTTCATCAACGACGAGGAGGCCTATTCGTGCGGCAATTGGCAAAAGGCAATCCGTCATGAAAGTTTCGTTAGCCAATCGTTCTGGAGAAATGAGTAAAATGTCCACATTGTTCTGAAGGAGCGCACTTTGGACGCGCGGCCACTCGTCCATATTTGAAGAATTAATGGTCTCAGCCCGCACCCCGATTCGACGCGCGCTCTCAATCTGGTTGCGCATAAGCGATAAAAGAGGTGAGATGAGCAGGGTACATCCGGCTCCATTGTCCCTTAGCAGGCGTGTAGCCAGGAAATACACGCTACTCTTTCCCCAGCCGGTGCGCTCAACGACAAGCAGGCGCTCGCGACGCAACAATCGCTCGATGGCTTCCCACTGACCTGGACGAAAGTCTGCTATCGCCGACGCGACAGCGGTACGGAGTAGCTCCAAAGCCCTTCTTCTCATACTGTCTCGAAAGAAATTCGGAGATCCCGGGAACTAGGGCAGTTATACCATCAACAAAGGCTATCGTCCGAGCCGCGTATCACTTCATTCCTACCGGAGCTATTCCTATTGGGAATAGCTCTCGCCCCAGAATTCATTGGACAATCAAAGCGGCTGGAATCAAGTTAGTTAACATGCGGCGGCGGTTGAAGGTTCTAAATCCGCTCCTCTAGCGGACAACGCCGTTTGGGAGTCTCTTAATTATGCGACCCGAAGTAGAGGAAAGAAAATCCGTCCAGCCGGCCGAACTGCATTCCGTTGCTCTGGAGCGGCACTACTCGGTACCTGAGATTGCGGAGCTTTGGGCGATGAGCGAAAAGTCAGTTCGACGACTCTTCGCAGGAGAGCACGGCGTTCTCGAATGGGGAACACATGAGAGTGCGAGAAAACGAGGGTACCTCAACCTACGCATTCCTGAGAGCGTTTTGATTCGAGTACACCAACGTCGGCAGCGGGCGAGCTGAGTTGTGCGCTCGTTTCCGTTTAGCCTTCGGTTCTTCGAGCAGTTGCCACGCGTTACGCACACTCGACGCGAGCTGTTCTTGTCGAGCTTTTACCCAGGGAGCGTAGTGCTTCTCAGTGATCTTCACACTCTTATGTCCAAGCAATATCGACACTTGGTCGATCGGGACACCGGCCAGCAGCATTTCCACTGCAAAAGTATCGCGGAACATGTGAGGGAAACAACGTTTTGCCGATCCATCCGGCTTCTCAAGACCAGCGAGCGTAAAGAGGCGGCGGAAACTGCGCTGCCAGTCGGCAACTGCTGACTTAGGCTGTCCATTCCCAGTCCAGAAAAAGTAACGCGGATTTGGTTTGGGGCCATTTGGAATGTTGCGGAGCGCCTCGGCCACTTGCGGAGGCAAGGGAACGTAGACTGGCGTGCCGGTCTTGGCCTGATAGAGCATGAGATTGTCACCAATGAGGCGTGTTCTCTCAAGGGTGATCGCATCCCGGATGCGCAAACCACTCCACCGCATCAGGAACGTAAGCGTCCGAAGGCGAGTGCTGTTTGCAGACCCAGTCTCCCCGCGATTTTCCCGGTACGCATACGTTGCGTCAACGATCTTATCGAACTCTTTACGAGTGAAGTAGTCCGTTGGCGTCTGATTCACTGTGATGCGCCCCAAGCCATTCGTAGGGTTCTGAGTAATCCATCCAGCACGAATGCAGAACCAGAAGAACCCGGTGAGGCGTTCCTGCTTCTTCTTCTTAGCCAGAGCCCCGTCCTTCCATGTGGCCCGGTATGCCTGGACCGCGCGCAGGTCGAATTCACGAAGGAGCTTGTAGCCTTCGGCTTTCGACCACGCCAACAGCTGTTTGCGGAAGATGATGTTGAGCTTGTAGAGCGTCGCCTCTCCCAGTTCGCGGGCCTTGGCGTCCGCCAGATATTCGTTGACGGCCATTTCGATAGAGACCGGCTCGTCCTTTTTCGCCGGCGCAGGAGCTGGATCTCCCGTCGCATCCATCGTGCGCACTTTGGCGACCGCCCGCTCCCAGCTTCGGGTTTTCAGGCTGCGGCGGACGTATTTGTCGCCGACCATTCCTTCAACCCAGGTTGGGCAGGTGCAGCGCTTGTAATAGCGATCTGTGCTTTTGCAAAGGGCGGGATTGTGACGACGATAGACGGTAAGCATGCCGTCATCATCGTACAATCATCGTACAATTTGCAACACCAATTTTGTATGTTATTGAAAATAGAATGGTAAAGTATGGTGGAGGCGGCGGGAGTCGAACCCGCGTCCGAAAATGTTACTGGTCAAGAGACTACATGCTTATTCCGGTTCATGCCCTGGGCATTACCCCAGGACGTTCGCGACGGCTGCTCAGAACGGACAAGAAACAGTCGGCGCTAGCCTGTGATCTTAGCCTCCCCGCCCAGACGTAGCAGAGAGGAGCGGCCCGCTGTGTGACGTCCTGACCGCAGCCCACGGGCAAAGCCGCGGAGGACGGCAACTTAATTAATTAAGCTGCGTATGCCATCTGTTGATTGGCAATTATCATTTTGCACGCGATTACGGGTGTGTGCACCCCGGCATGCCTCTTGGCCGCAAGCATCTCCGTCGAAGCCGTGACGCCCCCACTGGTGGGAATTGGCCTTTAAAGAACTACTTCTATTCTCGGCGGGAAGTGACGGGAAGTCAAATAACGAAAAGTAAGTCTTAGGTCAGGTTTGGGGGGCAGCTTTGGGCCCCAAATCTTAAGAATTCAGGCAAAGCATTCTTTCCCGGTTTTGCCTTTCCTGACCCTTGCTTTTCCTAGTCTTTCCCGCCTGCCCCTACGGTGCGTCGATGGTGATTGTGGCGGAGACGAATTTAGTGGGATCGGTTACTGAGGTTGCGGTAATGGTCACGCTGCCGCCTGCCGGAATCGTCGACGGGGCCTGATAAGTAGTTGGCACATTGCTCGCTATTGGGTTTGGAGAAAATGTTCCGCACTCCTTCGAGGGAACGCAGGAAAAAGTTACGCCGGCGTTCTTGGGATCGTTGGTGACGACCGCAGCAATGCCTGTCGTCGCGCTGGTCTCAAGCGCAGTGGGAGGCGGAAATCCCGTGCTGAACGTCACGACAATTGGCGCCGGCTGATATCTCGGATCGCCGCAGGCGGCCAGCGCGGCAATCGCGGCGATCATCACCGAAGCGGTCAGAATTTTCGCTTGCAGGACGTTCATGGAATGTTTCGATGCAATCCGCAATATGGCAGTCTAGCACCTCAGGTTCCCGTCCGATTAGAGTCCTGCCGCCGCGGATTGTCCGCGATCCTGATTGCATCCGCGAAGTAGCTCTCGCGGCCTTGACTTCGGCACATGAGGAGGCGCGTGACGCGCGCTTCATGGACTTAGCCGGCCAGCCCGAAGCTCGAATCCGCGATCCCTTGTAAAAAGCCGGGGGATTTTCCCTTGTCAACAAATTGTCAAATCTATGTCACTTTCTATCCGAAAGTGCGCTATTCCGCTGATTTCACGCTACAGTTTGGAGGTATGATTCAAGCCAAATATGGTGCGGGGTCGGTTGTGTATAAAAATACATCTTCACCAGCGGCAGGGGCGGCGACAATGACGATCGAGGCAGCGCCGGCGGGCGCGGAGCGAATCCTGGTGATCGAGGACGATCGCGCCGTGCAGAAAGCTCTCAAGCGACTCTTTGAAGCGGAGGGCTTCGCCGTCGACATTGCAGGCAACGGAGCCGCAGGGCTGGAGATGTTTCGAGCCGCTGCGCCTGCCGTCCTGGTGCTCGATCTGAGTTTGCCGGGCACGCCCGGTCAGGACGTCTGCCGCGAGATCAGCCAGGCTGACCCCTCCCTCCCTATCATTATTCTGAGCGCCAGAACCGAAGTGATGGATAAGGTGCTGCTGCTCGAACTCGGAGCGCATGACTACGTCACCAAGCCCTTCAGCCCGCGTGAACTGCTGGCGCGCGTGCGCACCGCCATGCGGCGCTCGCCATTGGCCAAGAGTCCGCTGACCCAGTCTTTTGAGTTTGGCGAGGTGAAGGTCGATTTCACGAAAATGGAATTGTGGCGCGACGGCAACCTGGTACAGCTGACTTCGCAGGAATTCAAAGTGCTGAAATTTATGATCCAGAACGCCGAGCGCGTCCTGTCGCGCGAAGAACTGCTCAATCATGTTTGGGGATACAGAAATTATCCCAGCACCCGCACTGTGGATAATCACATTCTGCGCCTGCGGCAGAAGTTGGAAAAGGATCCCGCGAATCCTTTACACTTCCGCACCGTGCATAGTTCAGGGTATAAATTTGTGCCGTAGGGTAGAAGGTCAGAGTTAAGAGGTCAGATTGCAGAAGTAAGATTGCAGAAGTAAAACCTTTAACCGTTATTTCATCCGGGTCGGGTCCTACCTCTGCAATCTGACCTCTCACCTCTTACCTCTTGTGACCTATCTCCAGTTATCCCTTTGAGGTTTTTGACCATGGGTGGAATTCGGCTGCGTACCAAGTTCCTGCTTTCCATGGTCGCAGTATCGGCGGCCCTCACGTTTGCAACCCTCCTCGTAGTGCGGCACACGGTCGAGCAAGAGGTACGCCTCGGAATCCAGCGCGACCTCGAAAATTCCGTTTCAGCCTTCCACAATTTTCAGCAGCAGCGCGAAGTCACGCTCGAACGATCGGCGGCTCTCCTCGCCGACCTCCCAAATGTAAGAGCGCTGATGACCACGCACGACCCGGCAACCATCCAGGACGCATCACGCGACTTGTGGCAACTGGCAGGCAGTGACCTGCTCTTGCTGGCCGATGCCTCCGGCAAGGTGATGGCGCTGCAAGCAACTCCAACCGAAATCACCGTCCGCGACGGCCAGGATTTTTTCCCGCACCTGGTTGCGCCCGACGAAATGCGGCATTGGTGGTACGTCGAAGGCCACCTTTACGAAGTTTTTCTCCAGAATATTTATTTCGGCCCAGCCAGCGGACAACACGTCCTGGGATATCTGCTGCTCGGCTACGAAATCGACGACAGCTTTACCCGCGACCTCAGCCGCGTGGCCGCCAGTGAAGTCGCGTTTCGCTATGGAGATCTGATCGTACGCAGCACTCTGAAGCCTTCCCAGGAATCGCAATTGCGGCACGTGTCGCCGAAAACCGCCGCGGGTGGCCCGCCGCAAGGCGATGAGATTCGGTTGGGTGGAGAACTTTTTCTTGCCACATCGGTCGACCTGGCCGCAGCAGGCGACCGAACTCTGAATCTCTGGGTCTTGAAATCGTTTGATCAGGCGACCGCATTCTTGAGTAACCTCAACGAACTTTTGCTGGCGCTCGGGTTGACCGCGGTGCTGGCTGGAAGCCTGCTGGTTTTTCTGATTTCACACACCTTCACCCGTCCGCTCGAAAATCTGGTGGCCGGAGTCCGCGCGCTTGAAATGGGCGACTATGCCTATCCCCTGCAGGTGAAGGGCGGCGATGAAGTCGCCGAGGTCACCGCAACCTTCGACCGCATGCGAACCAATCTCCAGCGCACCCATCGCGAATTGCTGGACGCGGAACGGCTCGCCACGATTGGGCGGATGGCAAGCTCGATCTCGCACGACCTGCGCCATTCGCTCGCAGCGGTTGTCGCCAATGCTGAATTTCTGTGCGAGAGCAACCTGACTCCATCACAGCGCGAAGATCTTTACGCGGAGATAAGGATCGCGGTCGATCAGATGACGGAGTTGATCGAGTCTTTGCTGGAATTCTCGCGCACGAGAGAGTCGTTGCGTCCCACTTATGGTGACGTGCGTTCCGCCGTGGAGCGCGCGGCGCAAGGCGTCAAGGCCCACCCCGAGTTTCAGCGCATTCGAATCCGTATTGCATGTGACGGCTCGACCGAAGGCTGGTTCGATTTCAAGAAGCTGGAACGCGCCCTTCTCAACCTCCTGCTCAACGCCTGCGAAGCAGTATCGTCGGACTCCGGAAAAATTGAGATTGCGTTGCGGCGACAAGGCGAGAACCTGGAAGTTCGCATCGAAGATAATGGTCCTGGCATAGCGGAAGCCGTGCGCGACCGGCTGTTCGAGCCGTTTGTGAGCCATGGCAAGGAAAATGGGACGGGCATGGGACTGACAGTCGTACAAAAGATTCTCCAGGACCATGGCGGTGATATCGCGGTGGCCCAGACGTCAAGTTCAGGAACGACATTCCGTTTGAATATTCCGCTGAGTCCTTCGGCAGAAAATGTTCTAACCGCCCGCCATGCGACGTAGACGGCATAATCTCTGTCGTGCACTCGTGAGTCTGGATAAGAACCTGGGTGAGAATAAAGTGCGCTTCCATGTACTTCACATGCGAAGCGACAACCGAGTAACCGCAATCTAATTTGCGACGGGGTCCCGGAGGCAAAATGAGTACGAGCGAGTTGGCGAAGTTCAACCAGTGGCGTTGCGGCTTGCTGATATGTGTTTTACTATCGACCGCCTCCGGCGTCGCGCAGGAATCGGCGACGCACGCAGAACCAGTTTCTCCAGCAGCCCGCCCAGAATCATCCACAGTGCCGTCAGGAGTGCCGCTCAATGACTCAGTGCGCGAGTTGCGCGAACAGGTGCGCCAGTTGCAGGCGGCGGTTTCTGAGATGCGATCCGACTGGCAGCATGCCCGCGAAGAAACGAGCGAACTGCGTCGCGAACTCGACGAAGTTCGCGCCGGCACCGGAGCAGGCGATGCGGTCCTGCGAAATGCAATGGTACAGTCAAGCAACGGAAGCTCATTAAAGACGCAGCAAAACGGGGCGACGGCGAATTCGGCAGAGCAAAATCCTCCCGACGATCCGGCACAAGACGATCGAAAGAAAAATCAGCACGCCGCGAATGCGGAAGAGGAATATCAGCTGCTCAGCGGAAAAATCGACGATCAGTATCAGACAAAAGTCGAGAGCGCATCCAAGTATCGCGTACGGCTCTCGGGCATCGTGCTCATGAATCTGGTGAGCAATCAAGGTGTAGTTGACAGCATCGATCTTCCAACCCTCGCCTATGCCCGCCCAGCGGGCGATTCCGGCGGAAGTTTCGGAGCGACGCTGCGCCAGTCCGAAATCGGATTTGAGACCTTCGGGCCCAACATCGCGGGCGCGAAGACCACGGCCGACCTGCAACTCGATCTCGCCGGCGGATTCCCTGCCGTTCCCAACGGAATTAATTCCGGCATCATGCGCTTGCGCACGGCCACTATGCGCATGGATTGGACGAACACTTCTGTAGTGCTCGGGCAGGATGCAATCTTCTTTTCGCCAAATTCGCCAACCTCGTTCGCATCGCTCGCGATTCCAGCCCTTTCCTATGCCGGCAATTTGTGGGGCTGGGTGCCGCAGATACGCGTCGAGCATAAAATCGCGTTGAGCGATGACTCCAGCCTCCTTTTGCAGGGAGGAATCCTCGACCCTCTAACCGGTGAAACGCCCGGCACTCAGCCAGGCGCGCCGGCTGGCGACAACTATTATCGGCAAGCGGGCCCCGGAGAAGAATCGCGTCAGCCCGCCTACGGCACGCGCATCGCGTGGACCAGGAATGTTTTCGGCCAGTCGCTGCGGCTGGGCGTTGGCGGCTACTACAGCCGGCAGGATTATGGCTTCAATCGCAACGTCGATGGCTGGGCGGGGATGACCGATATTGAACTGCCCCTCGGCCGACAGCTATCGTTGAGCGGAAAATTTTATCGCGGAAGGGCCGTCGGCGGCCTCTATGGTGCATTCGGTCAAAGTGTTTTGTTCAGCGGCGATCCAACCATGGCCACGACTCAAGTGCAAGCCTTGGACTCGATTGGCGGCTGGGCGCAATTAAAATACCGGCCCGCGAATAAATGGGAGTTCAACGCAGCCTTTGGCATGGATAATCCCTATGCCAGCGATCTGAAATACTTTCCCTATGTACAGAGTTACGGGGATCCTGCGCTGGCGAAAAATCAGGCGGCTTTTGTCAACTTCATTTACCGTCCTCGTTCGGACATCTTATTTTCCGCCGAGTATCGGCACCTGAAAACCTTTTCCCTCACCGATGGCGCGAACAGTGCGGGACATTTGAATCTGATGATGGGCGTTCTTTTTTAAGTCAGTTATCGCAGTGAGCCATCAACGTTGAGCTAACGATGAGCTACAGAAAAATCTTGATCTGGGTCGCGGCGTTATGGACCGGCGCATTCGCCGTGCCGCCTTACGCAACAACGCAGGTCACCATCACAACCGTGCGTGGACGCGTCGAGGTCATTGGTGCCGCTAAGTCCGCCAAGCCAAAGCGTGAGACGCTCCCCGGGACGGTCGTATGGCTGACGCCACTGGCCACGACCGGAGCCGAAGCCGCTGACGCGACCTCTGGGACGGATCTAAATCCGGCGGCCAGCCCGTCGCAAGTGCCGCGACTGGTGCAGAAAAACAAGAGCTTCATCCCGCATATCCTGGTGGTGCAGGCCGGTTCGATGGTCGAGTTTCCCAATCGCGACCCCTTTTTCCATAACGTCTTTTCGCTTTTTGAAGGCAAGCGCTTTGACCTCGGACTCTACGAGGCTGGCACAACACGCATGGTGCGCTTCGACCGGCTCGGCATCAGCTACATTTTCTGCAATATTCATCCTGAGATGAGCGCGGTAGTCATCACGATTGCAACGCCGTTCTATGCCATCTCAACCCGCGACGGTCAGCTCAGCCTGCCCAGCGTTCCCTACGGGCGTTACACTCTGCACATTTGGAGCGAGGGGATGGGTCCGGAAAACGCGCAGCCGCTGACGCGCGCAATTACCATCGGCGAGAACGCTTCTTCTCTGGGCGTAATTCGAGTTCCGGAAGCAAACGGCGAGCACATGGCGCACAAGAATAAATATGGCCGCGAGTATGATGAGCCGACCCCGAACAATTCAGTCTATGAGCAGCAACGCTAAGCTTGACGAAGCGGTCAAGCCCCAGGTTGAAATGGCAAGAAAAAAGCGCTGGCTAATCAATCTCTATCCGCCATTCCTCGGTGCGGGCATCCGCATAACCCGTCTGCAACCGGATTGGAAGGCGATCGACGTCGAGATGAAGCTGACTTTCTGGAATCGCAATTACGTCGGCACTCATTTCGGGGGCTCACTTTACGCCATGACCGATCCCTTTTATATGCTGATGCTCATCGAAAATCTCGGGCCCGATTATGTCGTGTGGGACAAATCTGCGAGCATCCGTTTCCGGAAGCCGGGAAGAGGCAAAGTTCTCGCAACCTTTCGCTTAACCGATCAGCAGATCGAAGAGCTGCGCGCGGAATTAAAAATCGAGGGCAAAATCGAACCCACCTTCACCGTGGAAGTAAAAGATGAATCCGGCACCGTAATCGCCGAAGTAGACAAGGTGTTGCACATCCACGTAAAACGAAGAGAGGCGGCGTAGCGAAATTCTCGATGCGGCCGGCGCGTCGCCGTTGATCAGGCCGTTGCCGACTGCCCTCTAACCAGATTCCAACACTCTCGCGCAATCATCCAATCTTCCTGCGCATGAATGACCAACACGCGCACCGTCGCATCTGCCGCCGAAATATCCGCGTCGCCTTTCATTTCTTTTGGCGAGGTGCTTGGCGATTGCGCGTTCTTCTCGCGATCAAGCCTCACGCCTGCAAATCCCAGATTCTCGCACGCCGCGGCGCGCACTTCCGCTGAGTTTTCGCCAACTCCCGCAGTGAATATGAGCGCGTCGATCCCGCCGAGCACCGCGATCATCGCCCCGATTCCCGACCGCAGGCGATGTACGTACATGTCAAAGGCCAGTTGCGCACGCGCCTTCGCACGCTCGTCGCCACTTCTCGTAGCGGCGAGAATCTGTCGCATGTCGCCCGAGATGCCCGAGATTCCCAGCAATCCCGACTTTTTGTTGAGCACGTCATCAAGCTTTTCGCCGGCAATGTGCTTCTGTCGCATCAGATAAGTCAAAATGCCAGGGTCGACCGATCCCGAGCGCGTGCCCATCATCAGGCCCTCGAGCGGAGTAAAGCCCATGGTCGTGTCTACGCTTCGACCTTCGCGAATCGCGGCCAGCGAGCAACCATTGCCCAGATGGCAAGTGATCAGTCTCAGTGAATTCAGATTCTTGCCCAGCATTTGCGCCGCCCGCTCCGCGCAATATTGATGGTTGATGCCGTGAAATCCGTAGCGCCGAATTCCCTGCTCGAACCATTCGTAGGGCCCGGGATAAGTGGCCGCCGGCAGCGGCATCTGATGATGGAATCCAGTGTCGAAGACCGCAACCTGCGGAACTGGTCCCAGCACCTTCGCGACGATCTCCATGCCTTCGAGTTCGGCGCGGTTGTGCAGCGGCGCAAAGGCAGAAACCTTTTCGATCTCCGACTTCACTTCAGCCGTAACCATCGCCGGCGCGAAATAATGCGGTCCGCCATGAACCACGCGATGCCCGACTACATCGATTGCAGAAGCGCCGGAAATTGCCTTTGTCGTGCCGCTCCACAAAGTGTCGAGCAATCGCCTGATGGCTTCGCCGCGAGAAGCCACCGCAGCCTGATCGTTTACACTCTCGCCTCGCGAATTCTTAATAGAATAGTGAGCCTGCTCATCGACCCACTCCACCTTCCCCTCCCACAAACACGCTGGCGGGTCGTCAGGCAGAGCATCGCCAATTTCATAAACGCAACTCTTCTGGCTGCTGGAACCGGAATTGAGTACAAGCACCTTCATTAGTAAGCCCAAATTAGTAAGGCCAGGTCCAGTCCCGAATCTCCGGCATGTCATCGCCGCGTTCGCGAATGTATTGTTTATGCTCAACAAGTCTGTTGCGCAGCATCTGCTTGAAATGGCCTCCAACTTTCTGCAGCCGCGGCACCCTGTCCACCACATCTCCCGCGAGATGAAAGCGATCGAGATCGTTCATCACCGTCATGTCGAAAGGCGTGGTCGTTGTCCCTTCTTCCTTGTAGCCGCGCACGTGCATATTGTCATGATTGTGCCGCCGGTAAGTGAGACGATGAATCAGCCAAGGATATCCGTGATAGGCGAAGATGACCGGCTTATCGACCGTAAACATCGAATCAAAATCAACGTCGGAAAGTCCATGCGGATGCTCGCTCGAAGGTTGAATGGTCATCAGGTCGACCACATTCACCACCCGAATCTTGATGTCGGGAAAATGCTGCCGCAGAAGATCGACCGCCGCCAGAGTCTCCAGCGTAGGGATGTCGCCCGCGCACGCCATCACCACATCGGGCTCGACACCTTGGTCGGTGCTGGCCCAATCCCAAATCCCTATGCCAGTCGTGCAATGTTCAATCGCCGCCTCCATGTTGAGGTACTGTAAGGCGGGCTGCTTGCCCGCGACGATCACATTGACGTAATGCCTACTGCGCAAACAGTGGTCGCCGACAGAGAGCAGGCAGTTGGCGTCCGGCGGAAGATAGACGCGAACAACATCCGCTTTCTTATTGATCACGTGATCGATGAATCCCGGATCCTGGTGAGTGAATCCGTTGTGATCCTGCCGCCAAACATGCGAAGTCAATAAATAATTGAGCGACGCAATCGGACGCCGCCACGGGATCTCGCGCGTAACCTTCAACCATTTCGCGTGCTGATTAAACATGGAATCGACAATGTGAATAAACGCTTCATAGCAGGAGAAGAACCCGTGGCGCCCGGTGAGCAGATACCCCTCCAGCCACCCCTGGCACATATGCTCGCTCAGCATCTCGAGCACGCGCCCGCTCCGCGACAGATGTTCGTCCACCGGGAGGATCGTCTCCATCCATTCTTTGTCCGTGACCTCATACAGAGCCTCCAGCCGGTTCGACGCGGTCTCGTCCGGACCGAAGACGCGAAAGTTTTTCGCATCGGCATTGCACTTCATCACGTCGCGCAAGAATCCTCCAAGCACGCGCGTGGCCTCCGCATTCTCCGTTCCTGGCCGGGGGACGTTTACCGCATAGTCGCGAAAGTCGGGCATAATCAGATCGCGCAACAGCAATCCACCGTTCGCGTGCGGATTCGCCCCCATCCGCCGATCGCCCTTCGGAGCCAGCTCCGCAAGCTCCGGAATCAGCTTGCCATTCTTGTCAAACAATTCTTCGGGCCGATAACTCCGCATCCAATCTTCAAGAATCTTCAGGTGCTCGGGCTTCGACCGCAGATCCGCCACCGGCACCTGATGCGCCCGCCACGTCCCCTCGATCTGCTTGCCATCGACCACCTTCGGTCCCGTCCATCCCTTCGGACTGCGCATTACGATCATCGGCCACACCGGCAGGGCGGATTCTTTTCCGTCTGCAGCCTTGTCGCTGCGAGTTTGATCCCCGCGAGCCGAATCTTGAATCGAGCGAATCTCCTTCACTATTGTGTCCAGCGTCCCGGCCATGAGTTGATGCATCGCTTCCGGCTCGTGCCCCTCGACGAAATAGGGCTTCCAGCCGTAGCCGGTGAAAAGCTGTGTAAGTTCCCGATCGTTCATCCGCGCCAGCACGGTTGGATTCGCGATCTTGTAGCCGTTGAGATGAAGAATCGGCAAGACCGCGCCGTCGCGCACCGGATCAAGAAATTTATTTCCATGCCAGCTCGTAGCCAGCGGCCCCGTCTCCGCTTCGCCATCTCCGACTACGCAACAGGCAATGAGATCGGGATTGTCAAAGACCGCGCCGCAAGCATGCATGATCGAATAACCGAGCTCGCCACCTTCGTGAATAGAGCCCGGAGTCTCCGGCGCCGCGTGGCTCGGAATCCCTCCCGGAAACGAAAACTGTTTGAACAGCTTTTGCAAACCCGCTTCATCTTGAGTGATGCTCGTGTAGAGCTCGCTATAAGTGCCCTCTAAGTACGTATTCGCGACCATCCCCGGCCCCCCGTGGCCCGGGCCCGCGATATAGATAACGTTCAGGTCGTAGATCTTGATCAGTCGATTGAAATGGGCATAGATAAAATTCAACCCCGGAGTGGTGCCGAAATGCCCCAGCAGTCGAGGCTTCACGTCTTCGATCCGCAGTGGTTCGCGAAGAAGCGGATTGGCGTAGAGATAGATCTGGCCTACGGAAAGATAATTTGCCGCCCGCCAATACGCGTCGATCTTGCGCAATTCTTCTGCGCTTAGTGATTGAGTGGTGGGCGATGCGCTGGCGGTACGAGACGGCGAGGGATTCAACGTGGCTGGAGGAGTCATTTCATTGCCCCTTTCTCAACGCTGCCATCCATTTTAATTGTTGCCGTCAGCTGCGCCAACGCGCCTGAGTTCATATCTTCCTCAGCCGGCAACGACGTCACTCTAACATCGGCTACAATTAGAGCTACATATCGCAAAGAGAAACTGTACCTGGGACTTATATGATCAATCGAAATGAGAAGCGGCAAAACATCTGCGAAAGGCTTCAACAACTAGGTTACGAAAGAGAAAAAAATATAAGGCTGTACGGAGAAGAATTCCATTTAGTCTCCAATCCCGTTCCTGATGGCGATGGATTTGCAATTGAAGGTATTTCCCGAAGGTCGGTTGGCGTCAGACGAGTGCGCATCCCGCTTTCGCTGGTGCAAACAGTGAGGAAAGAATTCGCCCTGAACTGATAACCAGGGCGAAGTGCGAAACCCTCAGGTGTTGAGTATTTTTTCGAGCGCGCCGCGATCCCGAATAATCGAGGTCGCGCCCCCAGCCAAGATCACATATTCAATAATCGTCGGCGCCTATAATCAAACTTTCGCATCGAATAACCAGAGCATGGCCGCCAAGGTTGCGCTAGAAACTGGCATGGCGAAGGACTTTTAATGGCAACAAGCTGGACGACGCGTTACGCGGCACGCACGAAGGGGATCACCAGCTCGCAAATCCGCGAGCTCTTAAAGTTCACGCAAAAACCCGGAATGATCTCCTTCGGCGGCGGCCTTCCCGCCCCCGACGTCTTCCCTGTCCAGCGCTTTGAGGAGGCCTGCCACAAGGTGCTGCACGAGCAATCCGCCACCGCCTTGCAATACGGCGAAACCGAAGGTTACCGGCCGCTTCGCGAGCTCATAGCCAACGGCATGGCGAGCGACGGCGTGCTCGCGAAGGTCGAGAACGTTCTCATCACCTCCGGCTCGCAACAGGCCCTCGACCTGATCGGCAAGCTCTTCATCAACTCCGGAGATCGCGTGCTTGTCGAAGCGCCCACTTACCTTGGAGCATTGCAGGCTTTCAATATCTACGGCTCACAATATGTTTCTGTGCCGAGCGACGAGAATGGCCTGCGTACCGACTTACTCGACGAACCTCTTCGTTCGAATCCCAAGTTCATCTATGTACTGCCCAACTTTCAGAATCCTGCCGGCACGACGTTGTCGGAAGCCCGCCGTCACGAACTCCTCTTGCAGGCGGATCGCTATGGAATTCCGATTCTCGAAGATGACCCGTACGGCCAGTTGCGCTATGAAGGCAATCACCTGCCGCCGCTCATCGCTCTTGACCGAAAAAACTTTCGCCACGACGACGGTTATTCCGAGGGCAACGTGATTTATCTGAGTACATTCTCCAAGACGCTCGCTCCCGGCCTGCGTGTTGGATGGATCGTCGCACCCCCTGAGATCATCAGCAAGTTGACGCAACTGAAGCAGGGCGCCGACCTGCACACCTCAACCTTCAATCAGTTCGTCGCTTACGAAGTCGCGCGCGACGGATTCCTCGAGCAACACGTCCAGTTGATTCGCCGCGTTTATCGCGAGCGCCGCGATGTCATGCTGCAAGCTCTAAAAGATTTCTTCCCGCCTGAAGTAACCTGGACGCACCCCCAGGGCGGACTATTTCTTTGGGTCACTCTGCCCGCAGGATCAGACATGCAGGCGATATTTAATTCGGCACTCGATCAAAACGTGGCCTTCGTTCCCGGCCACTCCTTCTTTGCCCGATCCGCTCCCGGAATCGGCAACGACGGCATGAGCAAGAATGGCCGCCCAGCCGACCGCCACATGCGATTGAATTTCTCGAATGCCGCCCCCGAGCAGATTCGCGAAGGTATAGCGCGCCTGGCTGCGGCGGTCAAAAGCCAGCTGTCGTCCGCGCCAGCCGCTTCGGCTTTGCCGATTGAGGTGTGACGATCGCGCCATCGCCTCTATTACTTACGGTTGCCCCTAAAGTCCCGCCGCTTTTATGCCGATACCCACGTATACGAGACAAATACCCAACCTTCCTGCGGGCATCGAGCCAGAGAGAACATCGCGATTGAGAGCACAAGATCAAATTCCGGCGCGCACCATCCAGGAAATTGTCGATGCCCGCCGTTCGCCGCGATTCCCATTGCAGATCGATATCACCGTTTTTTCCCGCACGTCTGGGGCGCTGATCGGTCGCACCGTGGACATCAGCGAATCTGGGATTTCCGCCATGTTGACGATGGAAGTTCCGCTCGGCGAGATTGTCGAGCTTGAGTTCGTGTTGCCGTCAGGTCCAGTCAACATTTGTGCGACGGTCCGGCAAAAAATCGCTTTTCGCTACGGCTTCCAGTTTCTCGATCAAGGCGGGGTGAACGATGGCATCTGGGCAACCTGCCACCAGCTCGCGAACGACACGCATCCTTAACTCTTTTCCAAATCTATAATCCGAAATTATCAGCCCCGCAAATCGCGGCGATAGAGCGGGCTTTCTCGCCTCCGACCCCGATCTCGCCCAGCCTGTCGCACGGGACGCTTCTGCCTCCGCCCAATCGTGCTGCCTGTCTCATTCTGAACTATTTCAACTTCTTGCCGATAGGTAATCTATGACCGCTGTTCTGACCGAGTTTACGACACGGCAGACGATTGAATTCCGCAAACCCGTCTTGACTCGTGTGGACGTGTCGTGGCAGGACGCAAGCGGGACATGGCAGACGGTCGCCGCGCGCATGGAAGACAGATCCGCCGGCGGGGCGTGCCTACGGGTCAAAATGCCGATCCCGGTCGGATCCAATGTAAGAATTCGGTCGCGACAGGATGACTTCGACGGCGAGACCCGGCATTGCCGTGCCGATGGCGCAGATTTCCTGATCGGAATTCAGCGAGAGGTCGCGGAGCGAGCAAACCCTGATCGTTCCCTTGCGACGCCGCAGCAAAACAGAGCCAAAGGCCCTCCAGTGCTAGCGAACTCCGCCGCCCCAACTGTGGCACCGAGTGTCGTGGACACGACTATCGTGCATCCGACCATTGTTTTGAACACTGTTTCGAACACTGTTTCGAACCCTGTTCCGAACATTGTCCCGAACGTTGCCGCTGCGCCACCCACGATCTCGCAGGCTGAAATGCAAGCCGAATCTCGGGCCGAACTGCGGACCAACCTGAAGACGGAAGTATGCGAGGCCGTGCGCGAAGCCGTGCGGGCCGAATTGCAGACTGAACTCCAACCCAAACGGCCTGCAACGCAGGCTGGCAAGGAAAACAAATCTATGCCAAACAAATGGCTTGAACTGCCCTGGCGTAAGAATCCTGCGAACCCCAGCAGGAGTGGGTCCGAGGACGCCGAAGTCAGCGACGGAAACAGCAACAGCAATCGCGAGAAGGAGAATTTTATGTCTGACCTGAATCAACCAATGCCAAAAGCGCCGGTGCGGTCCGCACGAGAGGTTCCGACTTTCCAGGTCGATCTGTCGCCCATGGAGGATATTTATCGCGCTATTGGGATCATGAATCCGCCCCGCGGATACAGCATCATCAAAGTGGTCGAGATGCTGAACAGCGAACACATCCGCGACTTGTCGAAGGACATGAAGCGCGCCGCTGTGCTGATGGCTCTCGAGGCGGCTGGCACTTCACTCGATCAGTTGCAGAGAGATGCCAAGGCGCGCCAGGATGCGCTCGACGCTCACGAGGCGCAGCAGCGCAAGCAGGTTGAGGCGGAGTGGGCCAGGAAGGCCGAAGAAATCGTTCAGATTCAGGCGGAGATGGACAGCATCAAGGCGCACTACACAGGCCGCATCAGCCGCAACCTTGACGGCGTGGCACGCCAGAAAGCGACCTTCGCCGAGTGGGTCAACACGAAACAGCAGGAATGCCAAGGCATGGCCGACGCCATCGAGTTGTGTTCAAAGGCGCCAGCATCGGCCGCGTCTTCTGCCCCCGCCTCGACCTCATCTAACTCACTATCCTCCGAGGTCAGCCTGATGAAGGCGAATTCCAAGACGGTGTGATTGCGTGGAGATGGATTTCGACGGCCATTGCCTGCTTCAGGAACTATGCTGGCGCAGCGCGGTTCCACCCGCCAGTCTTCCAGTCGCGTGAGCAAGAGTATGAGCGAGCACCGCTGTGAGGATGAACGGGACAAACGGTAGCGTAAACGCCATTGGACAACTGGTTCCATACTTAGGACCAAAGACGGCACACACCGCAACCCATGCGACGACGCACACGGGAGCGGCGTCGCTGGAGCTCCAGTTCTGGTCGCGGTAAGCCAAGACCGCGAAGGGCAATGCCGAGACCACACAAAACTTGATCAGCGGCCTCATCAGATCGCCGAGCCCAATGACTACGGGAGCCCCGGTGATGAACTTAAGATAGCTCGCGATGGAGACCGCGTAGATCGCCAACAGAGCGCAAAACAGTCCGCCAAACTGGCGCGCCCTCCGCGGATCGATCGCAAGACTTTCACAGTACCCGTTGAATCGCCAGCCCACCGTCCGCCTCCAGACAACCTATTGCGTAGTAACTCGTCTTCTAACTCTGGACTTACTAACTACCAGATTAGCAGTTAGTGGCTCTGGAACGACCTAGCTTTGGTAATCGGTGGATCATTACTGTTTCTCAATCCTGTTTGTACGTACAAATGTTCCACGTGGAACATTTTCTTTTATTGTTCGTCCGTACATATATATAGTTACAGTGCCAGCTCTATGATTTGCATGAGGTTGGGCGTTTCCCACTCTAAATTTCGCAAAGGGCGCGAAATTTAGAATGGGGCACCGCTTTTCTCGCGGTGGTCTGTAACTACAAGAAATACATTTGGCTCTAAGGACATGAACAAGAAATCTATCAAGAGCGACTTGGCGCGGATTGACCGGATGAAAGACTCCGATATCGACTACTCGGATCCTAGAGCGTGCAGGACGGAATTGATGGGTTCAAAGCGGGGGTGTGCTCCGGCGCTCAGGTTTTGTAGAGGCTCTCGCGGCCGAGGCCTGCGTCTTTGGCGATCTGCGCTGTGCCTCTTGCTTGGGCGATGTCGCCGAGCGCGGTGACGAATACGTCGGGATCGGGGTCTCCGGCAGCGTTTTGTGGCGCAGTACGAGGAATACCGGGCCAAGCTATGGAAATCAAAATCCCCACTCTAAATTTCGCAAAGAGCGCGAAATTTAAGAATGGGGCACCCGCATTTTGGGGGACCCGCATTTGGGGGCACCGCTTTGGGCCTACCCGTCTTTTTTGCTCATTCCGTGGGTGCCCCGTTCTTGTCGCGTTCTTTGCGACAGGGCGGGGACTCTGACCTTCCCAATTGTGGAATGACAAATGGGGAATTTCAGTGACGGTCGTTTTCAGAGTCGAGTTCTCGGGTTACGATGCTTGACATGCCGTGGGGCCTCAAACGCCTTCAGGAAGTACGCTGTCTGCACTTTGTGACGTTCAGTTGCTATGGACGCGCTCCGCTACTGGGAACTGGGCGCGCTCGCGACATCTTCGAGCAAACCTTTGAGCAGACGCGAAAATGGTATGGATTTTACGTCGCTGGATACGTGGTCATGCCTGAACATGTTCATTTACTGATGAGTGAGCCTGAACGGGGAGAGCTGTCCGTTGCGCTGCAAATGCTCAAGCAGAATGTGGCGCGGAGGTTGCGCACGCCGGAGGGCGGCGTGCTGTGGCTGCCGCGATATTACGACTTCAATGTTTGGAGCGACGCCAAACGGGTCGAGAAGTTACGGTACATGCATCGCAATCCGGTGAAGCGCGGCCTGGTGCGGAACCCGGAGGATTGGGCATGGAGCAGTTTTCTTCACTATGTTTCGGGCGCGGAGGGAGTGGTCGAGATTGAGTCGCAGTGGACGGCGCGGAAGAGAGAACAGATGGGAATCTCGGTGGGAGTCGGGGGTCAAAAACCCCGCCCTGTGTCTGCAAAGAACGCAGACACAAGGACGGGGCACCCTTGAGACGGGGCACCCTTAAGACTGGGCACCCGTGTGCTAGAGCGCGCCGTATAATGATCGGTTCCAAGATCAACTAACACGGTCGCTGCCGCTCGACGCACAGGAGATCAGTTCATGTCCGCCCTTACTGAAGTCCCGACGCAAATCAAGTTCCGCATTGAATCTGACAGCATGGGGAAGATTGAGGTTCCCTCCAATGTTTATTGGGGAGCGCAGACGCAGCGCTCGCTGCTGCATTTTGATATTGGGCGGGACGTGATGCCTCCGGAGATGATTTGGGCGTTTGGCATTTTGAAGAAGGCTTGCGCTTTGGTGAATCAGGATTTGGGGAAGCTGGCTCCCGAGTTGGCTACCCTCATTGTGGCGGCTGCGGACGAGGTGATTTCGGGCAAGTTGAATGATCAGTTTCCGCTGCGTATCTGGCAGACGGGGTCGGGCACGCAGACCAATATGAATGTGAATGAGGTGATCTCCAACCGGGCGATTGAGATGGTTGGCGGCGAATTGGGATCGAAGAAGCCGGTGCATCCGAACGATCACGTGAATATGTCGCAGTCGTCGAACGATACGTTTCCGGCGGCGATGCATATTGCGGCGGCGGCGCGGGTGAAGAATGATTTGATTCCGGCGATTCGCACGGTGCGCGATGCGATTGCGGCTAAGGCTAAGGAGTTTGACGGGGTGGTGAAGATTGGGCGCACGCATTTGCAGGATGCCGTGCCGCTGACTTTTGGGCAGGAGTTCGGAGGGTGGGCTAGCCTGCTGGAGCGCGATATAAAGAGGTTAGAGCAGGCGCTGGACGGGCTTTACGATCTGGCGATTGGTGGGACGGCGGTGGGGACGGGATTGAATACGCATCCGGAGTTTGCGGAGCGGGCGGCGAAGAAGATTGCGGAGCTGACGGGACTTCCCTTCCGATCGCATCCGAATAAGTTTGCCGCGCTGTCGGCGCACGATGAGATTGTGTTTGCGCAGGGGGCGATGGAAACTCTGGCGGCTTCGCTGATGAAGATCTCGAATGATATACGGTGGCTGGCTTCGGGGCCGCGCTGCGGGCTGGGCGAGTTGTCGATTCCGGAGAATGAGCCGGGGTCGTCGATCATGCCGGGGAAGGTGAATCCCACGCAGTGCGAGGCGATGACGATGGTGTGCGTGCAGGTGCACGGCGCTACGGCAGCGGTGGGAATGGCGGGATCGCAGGGCAACTTTGAGCTCAACGTGTATAAGCCGGTGATCATTTATAACTTTCTGCATTCGGTCACGCTGATCACGGACGCTTGCCATGGGTATGTTGAATACATGCTGAAGGGGATTGAGGTTGATCGGGCGAAGGTGGATTGGTATGTGAAGAATTCGCTGATGCTGGTGACGGCGCTGGCTCCGAGGGTGGGATATGACAAGGCGGCGCAGATTGCGCATACGGCGCATGTGGAGCATTCGAGCCTGCGCGAGGCGGCGCTGAAGCTGGGGTATCTTAGCGGCGAGGAATTTGATGCGCTGGTGAAACCGGAGAAGATGACGAGACCCTGAAGGCATCGGGTCATCGGGCGATCGGGTCGTCGGGTGATCTGAAACCCGAAGATGCCTCCTTACAAAAGTAATGAGCATGGGCTGATTTCGAGTTACTTAAGGACGTAGACCCAGCATATGATGCGGGAGTCTATGCTTTTTGACGGCTCGCATTGGCGACGACTCGCTTTGCTGTTGATGGTGGGGGCATCGTCGACTGTCATTTCGTCTGAGGCCCGTCCGGTGCACGGGCAGACGTTGCAGGGGCATTCTCAGGTTTTTGAAAATGCTGAAAATGTGACGTGCCGGTATCGACTCCAGGGACTGCAGAAGGAATTTACCGAAACGCACCTGTCGGAGGTTCGCTACTCTTCGTTGCCCGCTGGGGAATATAGCTTCCAGGTAATTTGCGACGCTCCGCAACTGAGAGAGAGTAAGTCGGCGGCTTATTCGTTTATTGTGCCAGCGGCCAATGTGGACTCGGGTTCGTGGTGGCAGACGTCGTGGATGGAAATGGGTACGTTTGGCGTCGTGCTGCTGATTTGTGCGACGCTTTGGAGCCGGTATCGCGATCGGCGTGAGAATGAGCGGCTGGAGCGGGCAGTGGCCGAGCGCAGCGCGGAGTTGGCGCGGGCCAACCGCGAATTGCAGGAGGTTTCGCTCTGCGATCCGCTGACTGGACTGCGCAACCGCCGGTTTTTTCAGAACATGATTCCGGCGGACGCTAGTCAGGCGGTGCGCGCTTATCGCGGATCGGAAGTCTATGGGCGCGATCATCGCGACCTGATGTTTTTTCTGGTGGATATCGACCACTTCAAAGATGTGAATGACGAATACGGTCACGATGCGGGAGATCGCGTGCTGGTGCAGATCGCGCAACGGCTCAGTCGGGTGGTGCGTGAGTCGGATTTTCTGATCCGGTGGGGTGGAGAGGAATTTCTGGTGGTGTTCAGGGCGGCCGAGCGCAATGACGGCGCGCTTTTGGCCGCGCGAATTCTAAGGTCGATCAACAGCGTGGAATTTGATTTGGGGAACGAGCGGCGGCTGGCACGGTCGTGCTCGGTGGGATGGGCGGCATTTCCGTGGCTTCCGCCGGCGTGTTCGGATTTGTCGGTGGAGGAAGTATTGCGACTGGCGGACCGCGGGCTGTATCTGGCGAAACAGGGCGGGCGCAATCAGGCAGTGGGCGTGGTTCCGGCGAATGCACCGGCGATCAATTCTTCGACGAGTGGTGCGGCGGGCGCCAACGTCGTCGCGCGGCCGGACAAGTATTGCAGCGTGGAGCAACTGCTGGAAGATAAACTGATCCGCGAAGTGCGCACGTCAGGAGAGATCTCGGCGGCTGCGGCGGGATAGGGGGAGGTCTGAGGTCAAAGGTCAGATTGCAGAGGTTAAAACCATAAGCGCCAACAAACTTGTCGCGTGTTGGATGTTGACCTCTGCAATCTGACCTTGTAACTTCTGACCTCATTCCCTACTGCGGGCTCGCGGTGATTGGGATCGGCGCGTTCTTGGGCGTGCTCAGGTAGCCGGTGATTTTCTTTTTATCTACCGTCCACACAACCAGTTCGTAGAGCATGTGATCGCGACCGGTGTAGAACTGCACTGGCTCGCTTTGATTCCTATCTTTCTTTTCGATGGTCTTGTCGTCGGCAGTGACGTTAACGGTGTATTTGCCGCGCTTTGGATCGGTCTTCTTCAATTGCAAGGCTACGGTCGAGAAGGCCTGCGGCTTGGCTCCTTGCAGCAAGGTGAATTCGTAATACTGGCGGTCGCCTTTGTGCTTGAGGGCTTCGAGATCCGAGCGCGTGTTGGCGATTAGTCCGCTCTGCTGTCCGAGATCGCCGATGGTGGACTGAAGTTTGGCGATGGTCGAGTCGAGCGAAGCTTTGGTGGCGGCGACGTCGGTTTTTACGCCACCGACGTCCGTCTTTACCGAACTCACTTCTCCGGAAACGGCGCTGACATCTTTCTTCTCTTGCTCCGACTGTGCGGCGAGGCTGGCCATGGCGGCTTGCTGCTCACGCTGCAGCGCGGCGGCGCGAGTGGCCAATTCTTTCTTGGTCATGCCCAGCTGACGGGCCAGGGTTTCGGAGTCAGCTTCGGCGGACTGCATGCGCTTGGTTAAATCGCCAATCTGCTTTTCGCTCGAGGTTTGATCCTGAGTGAGTTTCTCGATCTCGAGACGCTGGGCATAAATGAAATACGCCGATGCGGCGACGTAGACTACCGCCAGTGCAATTAGAACCCACTGCACAACATGGCTCTGGGGCTCGGGATGGTAAACGACAGGTTGCGCACCTTCTGACATTAAGTTGATCTCCGGTTGAAAAGGAATGGTAGACCCTATTGTTTGTGAGATGCGGGTTGCTGTCAATTGCGTTCCAGATACTTGGCGTAAGATAGCTCATCTAGAATGACATTGTGAAGAACTGGGACGCGATCGTTATTGGGGCGGGAATCATTGGGCTTTCACTGGCGATTGAACTGAATAAGCTGGGGCTGCGTGTGCTGGTGGTGGAGAAAGGCGAGCCGGGGCGCGAGGCGTCGTGGGCCGCGGGAGGGATGTTGGTTGATTCTCCCGCCGAGACGCAGCCTGCATTGCGGGAACTGGCGACGGCTAGTGCGCGGATGTATCCCGAGTTTGTGCATGAGTTGGAGGATGAGTCGGGGGCGAAGATTGATCTGCGGTCGGTGGGGACGATTGTCTTGAGTCAGAATCCCGATCCAACATACGCACATGCTTTGCCACAGCCACTCTCTGAGTTAGAACCGGCGCTTCGGAATTGCGATGGGGATGGACGACGGTTCACCTCGTACTTTCTTAACGAACGCTGCGTTGATCCTCGTCATGTGACCGCTGCGGCGTTAGCTGCCGCGCGGCATCGGGGCGTCGATTTTTCTTCTGGCGACGAGGTGATGGGTTTGGAAGTGGCTGATGGCTGGGCGTGTGGCGTGGTCACTAATAAGACTCGATTTGCTGCGGGCGTCGTCGTGAATTGCGCTGGCGCTTGGGCGGGACAGATTGGGCCTCATCCGTTCCCTACTCGGCCGGTTAAGGGGCAGATGTTGTGCGTTGTTATGCCGGAAAAGGAAATGGTGCGGCATGTGGTGCGGGCGCCCGAGGTTTATCTGATTCCGCGGAGCGATGGGCGCCTGGTGATTGGCGCGACGGCTGAGGAAGCGGGATTCGATAAGCGGACGGTGCCGGAGACGATTCAGAAGTTGCGGCAGGCGGCGATTGATCTGGTTCCGAGATTGGCGGAGGCGCGGATTCTGGAAGCATGGGCGGGGCTGCGTCCGGGAACGCCCGACGGGCTGCCGATTCTGGGCGCAACGCCTACGCCGGGGTATTTTGTTGCTACTGGGCATTTTCGGGATGGGATTTTGCTGGCTCCGGTGACGGCTGGGGCGATGGGGCGGGTGATTGGCGGGGAGAAGCCAGGGCTTGATTTGAGCGTCTTCGCCGCCGCTAGGTTCCAGGGCTAGGTGTTATGGCGCGGCGACGGGCCTTGGGCTGATTAGTGTTACGCCTATTAGCGCTAACGAACGTTGGAACACATGCAGATTCAGCGTAGAGTATTCGTGTGAAAGCGATAGCCCGAAGAATGGTTGTGCTCATCGCAGCCGCTTGTTTCATGATGGCTTCATGCTCGCGAACGCAGGGCAAGCCACAGGAGTCTGCTGGGCCGACCGTGGACGTGCCTGAGTTTGTGATAGCGGTCAAACTCTCGCCGCGAGCGGAAGCTCGTCTTAAGAGTATTCACGAGCCCATCGAGGTCCTTGCCATGTTCGACGGCGACCCATTGCCCGGCCAGGGCAGGTACAATCCGCCTAATCGAGACGTAGTGCTAGGGAGCGCCGAAAGGCCGGTCGATGCAAACAATGAGGCGAGATTCAAGAACGTCAGAGTACTTTTGAGCGATTGGAATCGACTCGCTGACAAGGACTACTTCGTAACCATCAATACCTTTTCCGCAAGGAAGGCTGACGAGAAGAACCTTCTAGATTGCGATGATCCTATGTCCCGCAGAATCGAGAGCTTTCGGGGAAAAACGATAGAGGTTCGATGCGGGTTGATAGGGGAGCCGCACAATCTCCCAAAGTAACTGTTGCAACGTCCCAATTTCGCTCATTGAAGAGATCGGAATGCTGACGGCTGAGCGCAGCACCGAGGGAGATCGAGAAGAAACGGGGATCGCGGTGACTCCCGCTGACACGGTCGAGATCAAGATCCCCACCCTAACGTCGCACAGAACGCGACGTTAAGGATGGGGCACCCGGCCGGTCGTAGAATCCATACGGTTTAGTGCTCACTGCGGAGGCCATTCGTACGGGAATAACTGGCCAGCAGACTCCGGACTGAGCGTGACACCCAGCATTTCTGCGGCGCGCGCGAGCACGGGATCATTACCGGCCGCCAAATCATTCGCCGTCGGCAAAATGACCTCATCCGGCGTTACTCCAACGTGCTCAAGACTCTTGCCGTCGGTCATGATCAGATCGGCGTCGGTGATGGAGGCGCCATAAAAGAACACTTTTTCGAGACCGCTACGGTAAGGGTAGCGTATCGCTTCCATCACGCGGCCTGAACTGACGTCTCCTAATACGACGCCCCGTTTTTCAATCTGCACAACACGAGCAAACAGCTCAGCTGCCGATGCCGAACGGCTGTCCACCAGCACGATTAGTTTGCCTTCGAATTTGGGGCTGGGGCCTTTCGCGATCATAGAGCTGCGTGCATCCCTGCCGACACGGTCCGCAATTTTGACGTCGTGATCAAACATTCGTCCAAGTAACAGAGTGAGGACCTCTGTAGCGCCGCCGCCGTTTCCTCGCAGGTCGATGATCAGCGCACTATGCTTGCGGGCTTTGCCGATCATGGATTCAATTTCCGCGGCAGTGTAGAGGAACTCGCCGAACTGCAAAATCAGGAGCTTGTCGCCAGTATCAGCGAACCGAACTTTCCTCTGAAGCTTCGTAGTATCAATCCAATGTTCTTTGTACTGCAGGTCATCTCTCGGATCTCTGGCCTGATTACCTTCAATAATTTTAGTGGCTACATCAATAACGCGAGCCTGGGCACCGGGAGCACGCAGTTGTAGGTGCAGGGCCGGCTGCGGCCGCAGAACATTCAACAGATACTCCATTCTTGTTAGGTTTTGCTTAGTGGGGGCGTAGCCGTTAACCGCCAATATTTCGTCGCCAGGCTTGATTCCCTTGGCTTCGGCATCGCTGCCGGGGTGTACATGAGTTACATAGCAGTGAGTCCCTATGGTTTGCGCTTTCCAGCCGTAATCGTATCGGTTAAGTCGTTCAGGCGGTATGAAGAATGTGTGAGAATCCTTCAGCGAGTCGAGAAGTGCGGCTATTTCTGCGAGCGCCTGGCCTAGATCATTAGCCTGATCGATCCTGGTCTTCGCCTCAAGCACGTTCCGATCCCAATCGACTCCGTGAAGGGTTGGGTCGTAATAATGCTTCTTCACGTCGGAGGCAATCTCGCGCAGCATGGACTGTACTTCGTCGCGCTGGATGCCCGTTATCTTCTGGGGCCATGCGACAGTTACAGAAAAGACGCAAAGAAAAATAGATATCGCGGCTCGGGTCCGAGCGCATCGGGAGTTCATAGCTCTCCTGAGCTTGCCGATAGGCGTGGTGGGCGCTTCATGGCAGATGAATGCAACATGGTCTCGCCGACCATGGCGCAGGATGTTACCTCGCCGGAATCGACAAGTCAATGAAAGGCAGGAGCTTCCTTCTTACCCAGAGGATTTTATGGAATCAATTTCACCATTAATACTCAACCCCGCCTTGGCGTTCGAGAACTTTCAGCAGCCGAGCAGGTATATACTAAGTCGTTTTCCGCAATTATTTTCTTGAGTACGCGCCCCGCGCGCCAGAAAGGCACCCTGACTATGGCTTCCCCGGCAGTCGATTTTGCCCGCAGCAATCAACCTCGATTTCTTGATGAACTGAAGACTCTGCTTCGCATTCCTAGCATCAGCACGCTTGATGAGCATAAGAGCGATGTGCAGAAGGCGGCGGAATTTGTGGCGGCGGAGTTGAAGCGGATTGGGATGGAGAATGTCGAGATCATTCCGACTAAGGGGCATCCGCTGCTTTATGCCGATTGGTTGCATGCGGCGGGCAAGCCTACGGTTTTGATGTATGCGCATTACGATGTGCAGCCTCCTGATCCGCTGGATGAATGGCACACTCCGCCGTTTGATCCGACGGAGCGCAACAATAATCTTTATGCGCGCGGGGCGGTCGACGATAAGGGGCAGCTCTGGATGGAAGTGAAAGCGCTGGAGTCGCTGATGAAGGCGCATGGCGGCAAGCTTCCGATTAATGTCAAAGTGATTTTTGAAGGCGAGGAAGAAGTGGGCGGCGAATCGATTGCTGCCTATGTGCGCAAAGAGAAGGCGAAGCTGAAGGCGGATTTCGCGCTGGTGTGCGATACGGAGCTGTTTGCGCCGAATCTTCCGACGCTGTGCGTGGGGCTGCGCGGGCTGGTTTATACGGAGATTGAGGCGAAGGGAGCGAAGACCGATCTGCACTCGGGAATGTATGGCGGGGCGGCGCCGAATCCGCTGTTTGCGCTGGTCGAGATTATCAGCAAGTTGAAAGATGCTAAGGGGAAGATTCTGATTCCGGGATTTTATAAGGGCGTGAAGAAGCCTAGTAAAGATGAGCTGAAGGCGTGGAAGCGGCTGCCTTTTAATGAAGAGCATTATCGGAAGACGGAAGTTGGATCGAAGGTGCTGACGGGCGAGCCGGGATATTCGGTGCTGTATAGGACGTGGGCGCGTCCGACGCTGGAGGTGCATGGGATGCCGGGAGGATTTGTGGCTCCAGGAGCGAAGACGGTGATTCCGGCGAGGGCGTCGGCGAAGATTTCGATGCGTCTGGTGCCGAATCAGGATCCGGAGGATATTTTCAAGCGGTATTCGGCCTTTGTTAAGAAGAACACGCCTAAGGGAATCGAGATCAAGATCAAAACTTATAGCAAAGGGCCGGCTTGCGTGGTTGGCACCGACAACGAGTACATTCAGGCCGCGACTGAGGCGCTGCACGATACGTTTAAGAAAGAGACTGTGTTTATTCGCTCGGGCGGGTCGATTCCGATTGTGACGGATTTTCAGGATGTGTTGAAGATTCCTTCGGTGATGATGGGCTTTGGGCTGCCGGACGATAATTTGCATGCTCCGAATGAGAAGTTTCATATTCCGAATTTTCATCGCGGGATTGAGACGATTTGTCTTTTCTTTGAGAAGCTGGGATAGGACGAGCCCCGGCTCCCTGCATGCTAAAATCGCAATTGTGAAAGCTCAGCGAAAGTTCACGGTTGTCATCGAACGAGACGAAGACGGCTATTACGTCGCAACCGTTCCCGCCTTGCGGGGCTGCCATACGCAAGCTAAGAATCTCGACACGCTCATGAAGCGCGTTCGGGAGGTTGTGGAACTCTGCCTGGAAGATAACGGTGTCGCGCCCTCGCTTGAGCTAGTGGGCATTCAACAGATTTCGGTATGACTCGCCTTCCGCGCCTCAAAGGCAAGGAATTGGTGCGCCTTCTGGAGAAACTTGGGTTTGAGGTCGTGCGAACGCGGGGCAGCCACGTATTTCTGCGACATGCCGACGGCAGAGTAACGACCGTGCCTGTGCACAGCGGCGAAACGCTCGGCCCCGGCCTTCTTCGCTCCATCCTCCGCGATGTCGAGTTGTCTGTGGATGAACTTTTTCGTTCTCGCTAGCTTAGTCGAGAGTATGAACCCCGCGCGGTAATCCCCAATCCCGCGCCTTCAGGTAAAATAGGCGGTTGAGGTTGAGGGGCATGCGTACACGGGTTTTCGCGTCGGTAGTGCTGTTTTTGCTGGTCACGATGGTGTCGGCTCCTTGGCTGCAATCGGAGGATGACGACGGCGTTCCGCATTTTAATGCCACCGCTCCGGCGGCGGGCGACAAGTTGCCGCCGATCTTGACCAAGGATCAGCTGTGGGGTGCGAACGCGCAGTTTCCTTATCAGACGCACGCTTATGAGCTGGCGGCAAAGATTCCTAAGGTGATTTTTCAGCAGCCTTGTTATTGCTACTGCGATCGCAGCATGGGGCACACCAGCCTGCACAGCTGCTTTTCAGGCACGCATGGCGCGGAGTGCGGGACCTGCCTCAAAGAACTTTATTACACGTATACGATGTATAAGCAGGGCAAGACAGCGCGGCAGATTCGCGCCGGGATTATTAAGGGCGATTGGAAGTCGATCGATCTGACAACCGCGGCCAGCATTAATTGAAATTCTAAAATTTCTGAGCTAAATTTCGAACTCGAGGCGGTTTAATGGCACTGAAGGTAGCCCCCAAGAAACAAGCGACCGAAGATCCGCGGCATACACAGGCGGTGCAGAACTATGAGTCAGGGCTGCGCGCGCTGCAGGAACACAAGTTCGAAAAGGCCAAAGGCCATCTGCAAAAAGTATTGAGCGGGCCGAACAAGTCTCTGGTCGATCGCGCCCAGGTGCACATCATTACGTGCGACAAACATCTGGACGCGCCCAGCCTGCAGTTTAAGTCGGTCGAGGAGCACTACGACTATGCCGCGTCGCTGGTGAATTCGGGCGACTACGTCACGGCGCGCGAGCATCTGGACGCGCTGTTGAAGCAGAATCCGAAGTCCGAGTATGTTCTGTATGGACTGGCCGCGCTGCATTGCCTGACCGGGCATGTTGAAGAATCGCTCAAGATGCTCAACGAGGCGATCCAGGTGAAACCGGCGCTGCGCTTCCAGGCGCGCAACGATGCCGACTTCCAGAATCTGGCCGAAGATCCGCGTTTCACGGAACTGCTCTATCCAGATCCGGGCGCGGAAGAGGAGCCGGCGGAAGAAGAAGCGAGCGCTTATTAGCGGCTTGCGCCGACTCGCCACATTCGTCTTTCTTCTTGCGTGAGGCGGTATGCTTCCCCCATCGACCATGAACTCATCTGATACCGGCAAGGCTGGGCCTGAATTGCACGTGGTCGCAATCGGCGGCGGCACCGGCCTCTCCACGCTGCTGAAGGGGCTGAAGCATTACGTCATGACCCCGGCGCTGGCGGAAGCAGGCCAGCCGACGATTCGCGAATTGTCGGGCGTCGTGACGGTGAGCGACGATGGTGGATCGAGCGGGCGGCTGCGCAAAGAATTTAATATGCTGCCACCGGGCGATGTGCGTAATTGCATCGTTGCCCTGTCTGAAGACGAGGCCTTGCTTTCGAGATTGTTTCAACATCGATTTCAGAAGGGCTCGGGGCTCGAAGGACACAGCTTCGGGAATCTTTTTCTGGCCGCGCTCACTTCGATCACCGGAGATTTTGCCGAGGCGGTGCGGCTGTCGTCGGAGATTTTGCTGACGCGCGGGCGTATTTATCCGGCTACCATGACCAGCGTGGAACTGGAAGCCCTGATGTTCGATGGCACGCAGGTGCGCGGCGAAACGGAGATTACGGCAAGCAAAGGGAAGATTCGCGCGCTGGCTTTATTTCCTCCGGACGTCGAGCCGCTGCCGCAAACGCTCGAAGCAATCGCCAATGCGGACCTGATCACGATTGGCCCAGGATCGCTTTTCACCAGTCTGATTCCGAATTTGCTGGTGCGCGGGATTCCGCAGGCGATCGATGAGTCTCCTGCGGTCAAAGTATTTGTGTGCAACCTGATGACGCAGGCCAATGAAAGTCTTGGTTTAACTGCCTCGGATCACATTCGCGAGCTCAATAATCATGCCGGCGTGCAGCTGTTCGACTACGCCCTGATCAATCAAACTCAGGTTTCAAACGAGATGAAGGCGAAGTATGCGCTGGAGGGTGCTTCTCAGATTGTCGTGGATCTGGAAGCGATCGAAGCGATGGGCGTTTGTCCGGTGCTGGGAGATTATCTCGACGAGGGCGCGGTGGCGCGGCATGCGACCAATCGCGTTGCGCATGACCTGATGGCGCTGATGGCGCAGGCTCCGGACCGGCAAACGCTGCGGAGTTGATTCGCGTCGCGGTATATTGACTTAAGCATGGCAAAAGCGCCGCAGACCGCAACAAAATCCAAGTCAAAACTTTCCGCGCCGACTACGGCTAGGCCGCGTATCGCGATTGCGATCATGGCGGCGGGCAAGGGCACGCGGCTCAAATCGAAGCATCCTAAAGTTCTGCATGAGGTTGGCGGCAGGCCAATCCTGGCGCATGTGATTGCTACAGCGCAGAAGGTGGTGCCCGCACAGGATATCTTCGTGATCATCGGACATGAGGCGGAACGCGTGCGCGAAGCGGTTGCCGGAACGGGTGTGAATTTCGTGCTGCAAACCGAACAGCGGGGCACGGGACACGCGCTGATGGCCGCGCGGGAGGCGCTCTTGAACTACGGGCAGGTAATAGTGCTCTCCGGCGACGCTCCCCTGATTACTGCGGAAACCGTTCGCAAGCTTAGCGAATTCCATGGCGCGCAGAAGGCGACGATGACTTTGCTTAGCGCCGATCTCGACAATCCCTTTGGATACGGGCGGGTGATCCGCAAAGGCAAAGGTTCGGAGGTGCAGGCGATTGTCGAGGAAAAGTCGGCTAGCGCGCGGCAGAAAAAGATCCGCGAAATCAACTCTGGCTTCTACGCCTTCGACGCTCCATCTTTATATGAGCACATCGATCGGCTTTCGACCGCGAATCCGCATGGCGAGTACTACCTTACCGACATGGCGGACGTGTTTCAGCGGGCGCGGAAGAAGGTGGTCGCGATCAAGACGGACGACGCGGGCGAAGTGCTCGGTAGCAACACGCGCGCGGAGATGATGATGCTCGATGCGCGGCTGCGGCTGGCCAAATGCCGCGAGCTGCTGGATGCGGGAGTTACGGTTTTTTATCCGCATACCTGCGTGATCGACAACGACGTTGAAGTGGGCGCCGATACAGTGATCGAAGCGTTTGTGCAATTGCTGGGGCAAACGAAGATTGGCGCCGATTGCCGCATACGCTCTTACAGCATTATTGAGAATTCGATCATCGGCGACCGGGTCACGGTGCGGCCGGGAACACTCATGGAAGAGTCGCGGGTCGATGCGGGCGCAGTAATCGGGCCTTACACGCACATGCGTCCGGGAAGTGAAGTGGGCGAGGGCGCTCACGTCGGCAATTTTGTCGAAACCAAGAAAGTGAAGCTGGGCAAGGGATCCAAAGCGAACCACCTTACGTATCTGGGCGATGCGGAAATTGGCGAGGGCGTGAACATCGGCGCGGGCACGATTACCTGCAACTATGACGGGGTGAACAAGCATCAGACGCTGATCGAAGATGGAGTGTTCATCGGCAGCGATTCGACGCTGGTGGCTCCAGTAAAGATTGGCCGAGGGGCATACGTGGCGGCCGCTAGCTGCATTACAGAAGATGTGCCGGCGGATGCGCTGGCGCTGGGGCGCGCGCGACAGAGTGTGAAGGAAGGTTGGGCGCGGGCAAAACGGGAAGCGCGAGATAACAGAAAGGCTATCGATGAGAAAGAATTTGGACAGCCGAAGAGAAAAATCAGATTGTGAGATCCCACCCTTGCGCCAAGAACGCGCAAGGATGGGGCACCCTCTAAGGAACCGAGCGCCGATAGTCCGCTTGCAAAAGGAATAGACTAAGTCCGAAGCCAAATCATGACGCCGAATGCTCCAACTCAGGAAAAATCTCCCGTTCGCTATGACGTTTCCCTGCTCACGGCGGAAGATTTTTATTTATTCAATGAAGGCAGCCACTACCGGATTTATGAAAAGATGGGCGCACATCTCGCGCAATCGAACGGAACGGCCGGCACCATCTTCGGTGTGTGGGCGCCCAACGCGCGCAAGGTGTCGGTGGTCGGCGACTTCAATGGTTGGAATCCGCAATCGCATCAACTGCAGGCGCGCGGCTCGTCCGGAGTGTGGGAAGGGTTTATCCCTGGGATCGGCAAGGGCACGCTGTACAAGTTCCATATCAGCTCCAATGCGCAAGGGCACGAGACTGAAAAAGCCGATCCAGTGGCGCTTTTCAGCGAGCAGCCTCCGCGCACCGCGTCGGTAGTTTGGAACCTCGATTACACGTGGAACGACTCGGCTTTTCTCGAAAGGCGCGCCGACGCCAATTCACTACACGCGCCAATCTCGATCTACGAAGTTCACCTGGGCTCGTGGATGCGCATTCCTGAAGAGGGCAACCGTTCGCTGAGTTATCGCGAGATTGCGCCTCGCCTTGCCGAGCATGTAAACAGGCTGGGCTTCACGCATGTCGAACTGCTTCCAATCATGGAGCATCCCTTCTACGGTTCATGGGGATATCAAACGACTGGCTACTTTTCTCCGACGGCGCGTTATGGCACGCCGCAGGATTTCATGTACCTAGTCGACTATCTGCATCAGCATGGCATTGCTGTGATTCTCGACTGGGTGCCATCGCACTTCCCTTCCGACGGGCACGGGCTGGCTTTTTTTGACGGCACGCATTTGTTTGAGCATTCTGACGCGCGCCAGGGCTTTCATCCGGACTGGAAGACGTTCATCTTTAATTATGGGCGCACAGAGGTGCGCAGTTTCCTGATGTCGAGTGCCATGTTTTGGCTCGATAAGTATCATGCCGATGGATTGCGGGTGGATGCTGTCGCTTCAATGCTGTATCTCGATTATTCGCGCAACGCGGGCGAGTGGATTCCGAACAAGTACGGCGGACGCGAAAATCTGGAGGCCATCGATTTTTTGCGGCGCTTCAATCTTGAGGCTTATAAAGAGCATCCCGATATTCAGACCTATGCTGAAGAATCGACTTCGTATCCGATGGTTTCGCGACCGACGCATCTTGGCGGCCTCGGATTCGGCCTCAAGTGGGACATGGGCTGGATGCACGACACGCTGCAATATTTCAGCCAGGATCCGATTCATCGCCAGTATCACCACAACAAGCTGACCTTTCGCATGCTCTATTCGTTCCATGAAAATTTCGTGTTGCCGCTCAGTCACGACGAAGTGGTGCACGGCAAAGGTTCGCTGATCGGAAAAATGCCGGGAGACGAATGGCAGAGATTCGCGAATCTGCGGCTACTCTATGCCTACATGTTTGCGCAGCCGGGCAAGAAACTGCTCTTTATGGGCGATGAGTTTGGCCAGGTCAGCGAGTGGGGGCACGATCGCAGCCTCGACTGGGACGTGCTGCAATATCCTGTGCATCGCGGCCTGATGAACTGGGTCGAGCAACTGAATCGGCTCTATCGCCAGGAGCCCGCGTTGCACTGGTTCGATAACGACCCCGCAGGCTTTGAATGGGTGGATTGCAATGACGCGCCTCTGAGCGTGGTGTCGCTGCTGCGGAAGGGCAAGCCGGACGAAGAGCCCGTACTTATTGCGTGCAACTTCACGCCCGTCCCGAGAGTGGGATATATGGTGGGTGTGCCCTCGGGGGGCTACTGGAGAGAACTTCTCAACAGCGACGGCCAGGAATACGGCGGGAGCGGCATGGGCAACATGGGAGGCACGGAAGCTTTGGCGGAAAAGACTCACGGGCGGCCATTTTCTCTGCGATTGACGCTGCCGCCGCTGGGGGCGCTGTTTCTGAAGAGGGGCTAGTTTTTCGGAATGACCAGACAGGCGTCTGGTGTCTTGCATTGTGAGTGTTATGGCGATGTTACAACAGCAGTGTCCTCCAGGTATTTACAGTTTACTTTTTGAGGAGTGCTGAGTTTCTTAGGAAACTCACGATTCCTGCATCAACCATCTTGCTTCGGTCCGTGGCCGGCCACGATGAGTTCCACACCAAGTAGCCGCCGGACAAGGTTAGCGTTTTCTGCTGAAATGCAACGGCAGTCAGGACAGTTGTTTGCCACGCCCGATATTCGAGGTCGTAGGCGTTCGCTTCTACCGCAGCAAACTGCGGATCCCGCACGTCAGCGATGTGTGTTCCGACATGTGATATAGCACGGCTGAGTGCCTCACCCTTAAGCCTGTCCACATCGAATGTGCAGTTGAACAATAAGCCGTCCGGCGAGTTTTTATCGCCCTTTGGGCGATCACTTTTCGGCACTTCGTTCGGGCTACCGAACCCAACCTCCACCCCGTTGCCTCTCCTTCTTTGCCGTAAGCGGCTGCCGCTCTTTCAACTTGGTTGGCAGCCTGACTGCCGGGGCTAAAGGCGTGCGCCGCCTGGTGTGCGGCGGCAACCGGATCGCCACTAGGGGATTCACGGGTGGAATCATCTTTTGTCGATGCACTGACTCTTGAGTAGTCAATCTCACGGGCCGAGACATCCGAGACGGTTTGTATCACCAGACGCGCTCGGTAGAGATTCAGGTTGCCGTAGCCGTTCGCGCTGACAAACTTGCCTGCTTTGTCCCGAACAACACCTGCCTCGTTAACGCCGTCGAGCCGCCCCACGAGACTGGCTGTTACTTGGTAACGAATGCAGCCCAGGCACATGCCGCCAGCCTTGTAAGGCGAAGAGAGCAGCGAGTCAAATTGCTTAAACTCTTTGTCCTTGTCGAGCTTGACGGAGGCTCGACTCGGCGTGGGAGCAGCAGCGTTGTTGTTATGACCCAGTTGAAGTTGCACGAACGCTGCTGGACCTGCCTTGCCCTTAGTGCCCTCTGGATAGGCAAGCCAAATCGCATTAATTGGCTGATTACAACTCGCATCCTTTACAGCAAACTCATCGAAGCCGGCAGTGACAGTACCTTTCACGCGGACAGTCTTTCCGTCGAAAGATTCAGGCTTGGCGAGAATCTCGCAGACGGACACATCCGGTATTTCCGCCGCTAGGGAAGTTGTCATGACCGAGCAGAAAAAGAGAAAAGCAAGACATCGCCTCATTAGATCACCTCTCGATATTGGGGATACATCATAATCCAGATTTCAGGCCAGCAAACGATTCTTGAGCTTAACTGCTGCGGCCCCAATCCCCTCTTAGCTCCCACCCATCCTCCATGCTATCCTCGCAGTTGAGTCAACCTTTGCGGATGCGCATCCTTACGCGCTACATCCTGGGAGAAGTCGTCTCCTACGCCTTGATCGGCGCGGCGGTTTTTACTTTTGTTCTTTTCACTCGCGATCTTGGCCGCATCCTTGAACTCGTTGTCCGCAACAGCGCACCGCTTCCCAGCGTTGCCGAAGTTTTTTTCTTCACTGTCCCGGTCGCGCTTACTTACACGATACCGATGGGCGTTCTGCTGGGAATCCTGATTGGGCTCAGCCGCCTCGCCGCGGACAGCGAGATTACCGCCATGCGCGCCAGCGGTCTGGGCGTGTGGACTTTTCTCCGCGTCATCTCGATTTTTGTTTTGGTGGCGTGGCTGCTGGCTCTCGGCAACAGCGTTTATCTGGCTCCGCGCTCACTCGCCGCGCTCGCGCACCTCGAAGACAATCTCAAGTCTTCGCAGGCGTCTTTCGAAGTTCAGCCGCGCGTGTTTTATGAGGGATTTCCGAAGCTCATCCTCTATGTGCAGGACGTCAAGGCGATGTCGGGCGGGGCGTTGTGGAAGGGCGTGTTTCTTGCCGATTTGACCGATCCGGCAGCGCCTAGAATCACGCTGGCACGCGAGGGTTTGCTGGTCAGCCAGGGGGCGGACACGCTCGACCTGCATCTGACCAATGGTTCGACGCACGAAACCGATCCCAAGAATCCTGACCAGTATCAGATCTCCACTTTCAACACCACCGACATCCCGCTGCAAGTTCCGACGGCGCAGAGCAGTCAGGAGCATGAACCTGTATCGCTCGGCGAGATCAAGATTGCCGACCTGCTGCGCACGGCACGAAACTCGGACCCGCTCACACGCCGCTGGGACTTGATCGAATTCAATCGGCGGCTGGCATTACCGACGGCCTGCATCGTGCTTGCGCTGGTTGGCATTCCGCTGGGCCTCTCGTCAAAAAAGGGCGGCAAATCGAGCGGATTTGTCCTGACCATTCTGCTGGTCTTCGTTTACTACTCCGTCTCTTTGATCGGAGTTTCTTTTGCCAAGCAGGGACGCGTCTCACCGGCTGCCGGCGTCTGGCTTGCTGACTTCGTTTTTCTTGTCGGAGGAGTTTTCCTGCTCTGGCAATCGGAGCGGCGCCCGATCGAACTGGCCGGGCTGCGTTCCTGGTTTAAGGCGTCATCGTCAAAGACTTCATCGCCGGAGCTGGCCGCTGCGAAAACGACAGGGCTGGCGCAGAACGGCGATTCGATGCGGGCTGCGACGCGCGGGAGTGCCGGCGCCAATCGCGCACTCCGGAGACGTTTGTTCAATCTGCAGTTTCCTACCATCCTCGACGATTATGTGCTGCGCGGTTTTGCGTTTTATTTTGCGTTGATTGTCGCCGCGTTTCTCACGCTGCTGCTGGTCTTCACGCTGTTCGAATTGCTGAGCGATATTTTGCGCAATCAGATTTCGCCGCTTACGGTGGGCGAATACCTGCTCAACGTCGTTCCTTATTTCCTTTACAGCACCACTCCGCTGAGCATGCTGCTGGCGGTGCTGGTCACATTTGGATTGTTACAGCGATCGAATGAAATCACGGCGATCAAGGCCACCGGGATCAGCCTTTACCGCATTATTATTCCTGTGCTGATCGCGTCCGCCATGGTTGCGGGCGTGCTCTTTCTTTCCGACCAACTCTATCTTCCTTATACCAACAAACGGCAGGATGCGCTGCGCAACCAGATCAAGGGCAAGCCGGCGCAAACTTATCTTCGTCCTGATCGGAAGTGGATCTTCGGCCAGCACTCCGATATTTACTACTATCAATTTTTCGATCCCGACCGGAATGTGTTTGACGGCGTTTCGGTGTTTCAGTTCGACCCGCACACTTTTCAGATCACGCACCGCATCACGGCCGTACGCGCTCACTGGTCTGATTCCATGGGAAGGTGGATTTACGAAGAGGGGTGGGAACGCAGTTTGAGAGGCTCTGCTATCGACAGTTACCGTAAATTCGACGTGGCCACGTATCCGGAACTGGCGGAGGCGCCGCTTTACTTCAAGAAAGAAATTAAGCAGTCGTCCGAGATGAGCTATGACGAGCTGCGCAATTACATTCGCGATCTGGAGGAGAGCGGCTTCGACGTAGTGCGCCTGCGCGTACAACTGCAAAAGAAGATTGCCTACCCGTTGATCACGCTGGTGATGGCGGTGCTCGCCATTCCTTTTGCGCTCTCTGCGGGTAAGCGATCAGCGATTGCGGGAGTCGCGACCGCGATTGGGATTGGCGTAGTTTATTGGACGATCAACGGCCTGTTTGAGGCGATGGGCAATCTGAGCCAACTTCCGCCCGCGGTCGCTGCCTGGTCGCCGGATCTGGTCTTTGGATTTATCGGAGGGTATTTAATTTTGAGAATGCCGACCTGAGCAGTTGGCGAATCGGGTGATCTGGTGATCCGGCCATCGGGTGATCTAAAGTCAAAAGCAACAGCAAACGCCTTCGATCGCCCGATGACCCGATGGACAGATCGCCCGATGTTTTCCTACTGTATGGCCATACCACTCGGCGACGCTGGTGCGATTACCGTGATCGGATTGCCCATGGCTCCGTCGGTTGTGTTCAGTGTAAGGCCTGTGATGTTGCTCGATCCGTTATTCGATACAAAGAGAAACTGACCGTAGCCATTGAAGTTCTGGCCCACGCTATTCACACTGGGCAGGAGAACCAACGAGACTGGATTGGCACCGGTTGGTGAATTGGCTGGCGCGAGAGCGCCCAACGTACCCGCCGAGGTGTTGATGTGAAATCCGAAAACCTGGCTGGAGAAGGCGCTGGCCACGTAGAGGAAATTATTGGTCGGATCGACCACCATCTGTCCCGGGTATGAGCCAGCCGAAGTCGGTGCGACGTTGGGGCACGGAGGCGAGGAACAGGGCTGCACCAGCGGCAGCATCAGATTGTTGTTCACGTCCTGCTGCGTGATGCAGGTTGTATTCTGCACGGTGCAAATCTCGAACGGATAAAGCTGGCCCGCATTATCGTTTTGACTGCCAACATAGACGAACACGCCACCGGTCTGCGAATCCTGCGGGTTCGTGTTAACCGCCTGGATCGAGATGGGATCGACGGCTGCGACCAGGTAAGGCGAACCAACCTGCTCGGTCAGAACTCCCGATTTACTCACCGTATAGATGCTGACCGTGTTGTCGTAATGCTGGCTCTGATTGAGGTCGTGGTTGTTGGTGACAAGGAGAAGCTCCTCTGACATTCCCTCCACCGGCGTAAACGTAATTGTCGAAAGCGCACTCGGAACTTTGCTTAGGTAAAAAGGACTGCCAGTCGCCGGAGTCAGCGTGGTAGAGCCCGCTTGCATGGCGAACACCGAGATCGAAGGGCAGGCCGTGAAGTTCGTATTTGCGACGGGAGGGGCAGGGCAATTCTGGACGGAGCCATTCAGGAAGCTATTCGCAGGACTGGGGGATGAGCCTTTGTCGAGTACGAACAGAAATTGCCCTGAGACATCACGTCCCATGAAGATCGCCGAAGCGGCGTCATCTTCTGTGTCCTGAGGGTTAGTCGGATTGTTCAACGGTACTGCTGTACCGGGTTTCGATAGACTGCCATCCTGGTTAACCGTATATGGATAAATGGTCGGTGGAACGGAGACGGTGGCTACGCCAGTCTGCGGGTCGATCGCACAGGTCGGCTTGGCTGGCGGAATGTAGGGGGCCGGCTGGCACGGCACACCCTGATTCAGAACGAAGGCCGTCGTGCCTCCCGGGCCCATCACGATGTTTACCGGAATTCCGCAAGCCACGGGCGGGGTGTTTTGCAGGGTGGGGCAGGTGCTAGCGTCGGAGACGGAGTTGATAAGCGAGAGATTTCCACTATAAAGATCGATGGAGAACGAGCTGACGAAGTTCCCCGTGCCGCCTTCTCCCTGGGTCAGGACGTACAAGACTCCGGCGGGCCGATAGGAAGAACTGCCGCAACTTAATGAAAACAAGCTCAGGGCGAACACGCCCGCCAGAGCTAGCACTTCGCCTAATTTTCTCGACATCTATTGTCTATTCTCCGAGGAATCCCATCGCCGCGCTTTTGGCCGATTGGGCAGTCAGCCGCTTCTTGTCCACAGGCGCTTCCCTGCCAGTTGTTCCGGAAACCGAAGCTTGTGGCTGAAATTAATTTTTGTATCAGGAATGAGCGGGAAGAGCAAACCCGGCAGCGGCCGGAATTCGCATTTCTACCTCTAACCCACCCTCTTTTCGGTTGGATGCGCGAAGTTGCCCGCCGTGCAGCCTGATTGCCCGATCCGCAATCGACAGACCCAAACCCACTCCTCCGGTCTGCCGGTTGCGAGCATCGTCGAGCCGATAAAAGGGCTCGAAGATCTTGGGCAGGGCTTCAACGGGAACGCCTGGACCGGAGTCAAGCACGCGAACAACAATTTCCTGTTGCCCGTCCGCCGTCTCCTGCCGTTCCAGTCGTACCTCAACCGTCGTACCCTTGGCAGTATAACGCGTTGCGTTCCTTACGACATTCTCAATCGCGCTGCGCAGCAGGTCGGGATCGGCTTCAACCAGGAATTCGTCGCCGAAGTCGCCATTGGTCGAGGCCCGGGCGGAGGCGTCGGTCGAAGCGTGAGTGCTAACTCTGCAAGCCTGCTCCGGCTTTTCGTATTCGGCGTCATGGGCCACCTGTTTAACCAATTCCAATAGTGAAAGATTGCTCTTGCGCAGGCCGTCGGTGCCGGACTCCAGGCGAGCAATGGTCAGCAGCCGCTGTATCAACTGATTCAGGCGGTCGGCTTCTAGCTCGATGCGCTGCAGCGAAGCCTCGAGCTCGGGAGCAACGTCAGCGGGAGTTTTCTGCCGCGCCAGCCCGAGCGCCACACTCAGCCGTGCCAAGGGAGAGCGCAGTTCATGCGAAACATCCTTCAGCAGCCGCGATTGCGAATCGACCAGACCTTCGATGCGCTCGGCCATGCGATCGAAATCGCGCATCAGTTCGGTTAGTTCGTCATGACGGCCGCCGGGCGGAGCGCCCGTGCGCGCAGTTAAATCTCCCGCCGCCAGGCTCTGCGCGGCCTGGCGCAAACGCGTAACTGGACTGGTGATCGACCATGCCAGCAGCCAGCACATCAGCCCTGAAGTAATGATGGCGATGGCAATGCCGAGCAGTGGTATGTCATGCGGCCCGAAAAATACTCTGGGCCCGGGCGGGAGCACCAGCACGAGCGTGTAGCGCTTGCCATCCAAGGTGAGCGCCTGCCGGATGACGCGATCGGGCAGAAGATAGTCGAGCCAGCCACGGTGTCGCGGCGGTCCGCCACGCATGGGACTGTCGGACGGCGGTCCGCCCGGCCGTACGTCTTCGAGACGCGGGCGCCGCCCTGTGATCTCATGGCCCGCCGGATCAAAAACCGAAGCCCATACGTGATGCGTGCGCCAGAGTTCTTCGACGTATTCGTGGGCGGCGCGCTCTCCGCCGCTCTGGTAGGCGTTGACCGCTTCCGCCAGGATTTGCGGACTCTCACTCTCAATTCCATGGCGCGCCGGGCTAAGCGCGATGGTGGCCAGAATTGCCAGCACCACGAACAGCACCTGGGCCGCCCAGAACGACAAGAAAATCTTGAGGAAGAGGCTTTTCATTTTTTCGATAGATCAGATTACGCTACCAGCTGCGAGCTGCGAGCTTGGAGCAAGAACGGTTCGTGAAGAGCGTGCTCGAAGCTCGCGGCTCGAAGTTCGCAGCTCGTAGCTCTCTTCACCTTTTCGCCTTCGCCGCCGGACGCGCAAACATGTAGCCCACGCCGCGAATCGTCTTGATGTGGTCGCCATCTTCTTCGGAGTCGCCCAGCTTCCGCCGCACCTTGCTGACGTGCATATCGATGCTGCGGTCGAAGGGCATGAATTTGCGGCTGAGGACGGCATTCACCAGCCGTTCGCGCGTCACCACCCGCCCTGCTTCGCGCAACAACACTTCCAGCAGATTAAATTCGACCGAAGTCAGATCGACCGGCTGGCCCGCTCGCGACACGCTGCGAGTTGCGGGATCGAGTTCGACATCGCCCACACTCAACACTTCGGGCACAGCGTCAGCCGCGCGAACCGGACTGGTGCGGCGCAGGATGGCGCGGATGCGCGCGACTAGTTCGCGAGGGTTGAACGGCTTCGGAAGATAATCGTCGGCGCCGATTTCGAGCCCCACAATGCGGTCGACATCCTCGCCGCGCGCGGTCAGAAGCAGTACGGGAATCTTCGAGACGCTGCGAATGCGACGCAGCACTTCAAAACCGTTGATCCCAGGCAGCATAACATCGAGCACCACGAGCGTGTATTCGTTGGTGAGCGCCTGCTGAAGTCCCTTTTCTCCGTCGTGAACAGCCTTGAGGCTGAAGCCTTCGGCGGTCAGGTACTCCTGCACCAGCCCGCACAGTTCGACGTCGTCATCGACAATGAGTACGTGATCCATTCGCTTATTCATCTAACACCTTCGGCGCACCGTTTATGGTAAAGATTTGTGATTAGTAAGGATCGGGTGATCGGGTCATCGGGTCATCGGGTGATCGAAGGTCAAAGGCGCTTGACTTTATTAGATGACCAGACGACCGGATCGCCGGATGGTTCGGTCTCCTTTCATTTCCTCGCTGTCCTTTGGGAAGCTGCGAAGATTGCGACCAATTCATTTGCCTCCGAAAGCAAGTCGGCGAGCAGGTCCTGCTTTACGATTCCCGAGTCGATCAGGCATTCGATCCAAAAAACCGTTTCGTCCGCCTCTTCCACAACAATCCCCATCTTCGAAATGAACTCAGCCTTTGACCGCGCACGCCCGGCACTCCGGTAGTTTGCTCCAATCGAAGTTCCCGACCGTAGTAGTTGCTTACCCAAAACCTGCGCATCCACGGTCCGAGGTAAATGCCGGAACAATCTGATAATCCGAAGCGCAAACTGCTTAGTACGATTCCGCAACTCCTCTTGCTTGCTGAAGTTCTGTTCCATTTAGTCTGTACTCTTAGGACATCGACGACTCATCAGAGTTAGATCGCGGGCCTTTGATCTTCGATCGCCCGATGACCCGATCACCCGATCACCCGATCACCCGATACTCTTTACAAAACTTTACCGCGATTGACCGACTCTTTACCTCTTCTTTTGTGAAAAAGTGTTCTTATCTGTGTACGACGATCGGGATGAGTCCCGGAGCCCTACAAGATTTGAAATGATCCAAGTTTGAAACGACCCAAGAAGGAGTGCCAATGAAATCTACTCGTAACCGTATTCTTATTGTCGGCGCTGCTGTGATGCTTGCGGTGGCAGCCGCGATCGCGCAAGGTATGCACGGTCACGGCGGGCCGGGCGGCGAATTTCATCATATGCTCAGGCAGCTTGACCTGAACGCCGATCAGCACGCCCAGGTTAAAGCCATCTTTGAAAAAGAGAAGCCCACGCTCCAACCCCTGATGCAGCAGATGAAGCAGAACCACCAGGCCATGAAAGCTCTTGAGGCCGCCGGCCCATTTGACGAAAATAAAACGCGCGCGCTGGCTACGCAAAATTCTCAGACCATGATCGATCTGCAGGTCGAGCACGAGCGCATCAAATCGGAAATTATGCAGATTTTGACGCCCGATCAGAAGGCTAAGCTGGCGCAGATCGAGGCCAATCATGAGTCGCGCATGAGCAAGCATCAGGCGCCGCCGTCAAACTAGCTTTTTCAAAGAGGTGGGCTGGTCCCATCTCCGGAGCCGTGGGCAACCGCGGCTTTCGCAAAAGGCTCTCTCCGACCCGGGTGAGGAAACTACTGGAAACCTCCATCCTCGCCCGGCCTTTTTTTTCATTCTTCAGAAATCAAAGATGAAGAATGCGACAATGGAGCAAGTGAATGGAAGGCGCCGATCTGCTCTACTCAGGATTGATGTTCACTGCCGGCATGCTGTCGCTCTGGACTGCACTGCTGCTTACCGCGACATTCATCTTCCTGTCGCCATCGTCGCGAAAATCCGGACCCAGCGCTGCTACAATCTCCTCAAGCCGTAATACTGCTGCGTATCAGGACCTATATCGAGACCATGGTGCCGAAGAAGCTGCGCCCCCTAGTTCCCTACCTCAAGCGTCACCGCAACGGTCTGTTCCTGGGCGGGTTCTGCGTTTTATTCAATAACGGCGTTTGGATTCTTTTTCCGCAGGTTTTGCGTCGCGCCATCAACGACCTCAATACCGGAGTTACTCGCCACAAGCTTCTCACTTACTCGCTGATGATCATTGCCATTGCCCTGATCAAAGGCATTTTTCAGTTTCTAACCCGCTGGGTAGTGATCGGAATCTCTCGCGATATCGAATTCGACCTGCGCAACGACCTCTTCGCGCATCTCGAGCGGCTGTCTTATTCCTACTATCAGCGCAACCGTACCGGCGACATCATGGCGCGTGCAACCAACGATCTGAATGCTGTCCGCATGCTGCTTGGGCCGGCCATTATGTATTCGGCGAACACGATCGTTTTCACTGCCGGCGCGCTCGGGTTCATGCTGGCCATCAGCCCCAAACTCACCGTATTTGCCTTTCTGCCGCTGCCCATCGCGAGTGTGGTGATCCAGTATTTTGGCCGGCGCATTCATGAGCGCTTCGAGCGTATTCAGGCTATGTTTTCCGACATCTCGGCCCGCGCCCAGGAAAATTTTTCGGGTGCCCGCGTCATCCGCGCCTATGTGCAGGAGCAGTCCGAGATCGCAGCTTTCGAGAATGCCAATCAGGAATACATTCGCCGCAGCCTTGGCCTCGTCCGACTGATGGGCATGCTCTGGCCGACCTTGGAACTCATGCTCGGCGCGGCAGTTGTGATCGTGCTGTGGATGGGGGGACGTGAAGTCATAAACGGCCAATCGCAGGTACACCTTGTCTCCTATTTGAGAACGACGACGACCCTTTCGCTATCGGGCTCGATGGATGTCGGCGCGTTTGTCGCCTTCAACACCTACATGATGCAACTGACCTGGCCGGTCATTGCGCTCGGATGGGTGATTAACATTTTCCAGCGTGGAACCGCGTCGATGGTGCGGATCAACGAAATTCTTTCGCAGCGGCCGGAAATCAGAGACGAGATCGGGTCATCGGGCGATCGGGTCATCGGGTCATCTGAAAATCAACCCCAAGGGTTCCGCGATTTTGCTCCCCAATCGCCCGAGGGCCCGATCACCCGATCACCCGATGTAATCGGTGAGATCGAATTCCGCCATCTCAACTTCGCATATAACGGAACGCCCGTTCTCAAAGATATCAACCTGCGCATTCCCGCCGGATCGAGTCTCGCCATCGTCGGCCCGACCGGGTCGGGCAAGACTACGCTGGTCAGCCTGATTCCACGCATTTACGATGCCGCGCCTGGCGCGGTTCTCATCGATGGGCGCCCGCTGCGCGACTTCCCTCTCGACTCTCTGCGGCGCAATATCGGGTTCGTTCCGCAGGAGACATTTCTTTTCAGCGACACCATCCGCGAAAACATTGCTTATGGGGTCGCTCGCGAAGACGCCACTCCCACGCTCGATGAAATCAAGGCTGCCGCCGAGGCCGCCAACATCTCTGCCGACATTGAGGGGTTCCCCGAGGGCTACAACACAACCGTCGGCGAGCGCGGCATCACGCTCTCCGGAGGCCAGAAGCAGCGCACCGCCATCGCCCGCGCCCTGCTGCGCAGCCCTCGCATTCTGATTCTCGACGACGCGCTTTCGAGCGTCGACACGCACACCGAAGATAAGATTCTCAACCATCTCCGCGAAATCATGCGCGGACGCACTACGATCTTCATCTCCCATCGCGTGTCGACCGTGCGCAACGCCGACGCCATCGCCGTCCTCCATCAGGGACGCATCGTAGAACTCGGCACCCACGACCAACTCATCGCCCGCAACGGCTATTACACCGATCTCTATAACAAGCAGTTACTGGAAGAAGAATTGGCTGAAGTCTAGGTTTCAGAGTTTCAGAGTGAGGGTTTCGAAGAAGAACCCGAAACTAGTTTCGTATGCAACTTTGCTAGGTTGAGCCTGTAATTAAGTTCCTCGCCATACAACCCCAACAGGAATAACTTGCTCAGACAATGAGAAGCATAGATAATGCTTCCGAGTAAGTTCCCCAAACAACTTCTGTTTGCGCCACGGAGTTACCATGCGACGTACGGGTTCGGCTCTGCTGCCCTCGTGTAGCCTCTGGACGAGCGTTTCTGCTGCCCTAGTCTTGTTTCTCTTATTCGCCGCCTCTGCCCTTTCTCCTAACGCTTTCGCGCAAGCTACAAAGCCGAAGGTGCTCTCTAATTCTTTCGACGAGAAAGACAAAGACGACGACCGCCCCGATAGGCGAGCGCAATGGATGATGCGGGGCCGCGAGGTTCCCAAAGGACAGTCGGCGGCGGCGTTGCGTCTGCGCGCGCACCAGCAGAAGATGGCGCTCCGCGCTGCGCGCGCGGCAGCGGCCAAGGCGGGAACTTCGCCGAAGAGTAGTCCGTTATCCTCAGGCTGGATTTTCGTGGGGCCCGCGCCCCTTCAGTCCGACGGTGACATTTTCGGCCTGGTTTCTGGGCGTTCCACGGCGATCGCAGTTGATCCCAGCGACACCACTGGCAATACAGTTTACGCCGCGGGCGCCACGGGAGGCGTGTGGAAGTCGACGAATGCCGCGACTTCCAACTCCGCCAATGTGAGTTGGACCCCGGTCACCGACCAGCAGGCTTCTTTGACCGACGGAGCGGTTTCCGTCAAATCGGATGGCAGCGTAGTCTTGGTTGGAACCGGTGAGCCGAATAACGCGATCGACAGTTACTTCGGATCCGGCATTCTGGTTTCAAATGACAAAGGCAACACTTGGACCTTAGTCCCTTCGAGTTCCGATGGACATTCCTTTGTCGGCATGGGATTCAGTAAGTTCGCGTGGGATACGGCAACGGGATCTACGAGCACGGTGGTTGCGGCGGGGGCAGACACTCCCGTAGGAGACCAGACGGGCGCATGGAGCAATAATCCAAGCTGGGGAATCTATTTGTCGACCAACGATGGTGCGAGTTGGACTTCTCAGGCTCCTACCGACGGCACGACACCGGTTTTTTCTGTGACCGACGTTGTCTACAACGCCACCGCAGGAAAATTCTTTGCTTCTCTTCAATACCACGGCGTATACAGCTCGACGAATGGAACAAATTGGACTCGACTCGCCGCTCAGCCCAGCCCCAGTTTTCTTTCTCTATCCAACTGCCCGCTCTCTACTAATCTCAATGATGTTACCTGCCCGCTCTTCCGGGGACAATTGACCGTGGTTCCCGGCCGAAACGAAATGTACTTTTGGTTTATCGACGGGAATCTCCAGGACTATGGTATCTGGCAATCTCTGAATGGAGGAACCAGCTGGAAGCAAGTGCAAGCGTCGAGTCAGTGTACTCTTGACCCCGATACAAGCAACCCTCCCTGCGGAATGTTGCAGCCTTTCTACAATCTCGAACTGGGAGCTATACCAAACGGGAGCAACACTGATCTGTACGCAGGACTGGTCAACCTCTACAAGTGCCGGGTGAATAGCGGAACACAGAGTTGCGCGACGATCGACAGCAACCAACCGAATAGCTGGATAAACCTCACTCAGGTTTACAGCTGCCCGCAAATCTCGGGCGTGCATCCTGATGAACACGGATTCGGATTCGAGATGGTAGGTGGCCAGGCGGTGACTTACTTTGGCAATGACGGCGGGGTCTATCGCTCATTGAATTCGCTCACGGGACTGGTCAGCGGGACCTGCGGAACCGCAAATCAATTCGACAATCTCAACGGCACGATCGGATCGATGACGCAGTTTGTTTCTTTCTCCATCCATCCGACCGACCAGAACATACTGCTGGGCGGCACGCAGGATAATGGCTCGCCCGCAACCGATACGGCGACAACCAGCCCACAATTCACTACCGTTCTGGGGGGAGATGGTGGCTACAATGCCATCAATCCAAACAACACCAGCGAATGGTTCCCCTCTACAACGGATTCGCTCATCGGCATTTGCGAATCAGGCATAGGATGCAATGAAAACAACACCTTCATAGAAGCTCAACCCGGCTACCCTTCCGAGGGAAACATCGATCAGGGCGCCTTCTATACTCCGTTTATTTTGGATCAGCAAAACACCGGCGAGATGCTGATCGGCACCTGTCGCATATGGCGCGGATCCACGAACCCACCCGACGGGCCGGGCGTTTTTAGCGAACTCAGCGTCGATTTCGACACCTTGGATTCAACCCTGTGCTCGGGTGGCGAAATCAACCAAGTCCGCTCCCTGGCAGCGGGCGGGCCTAAGGACAGCAATGGCTTCTCCAACGTTGTGTATGCCGCCACTCAAGGCTACGGCCCTCTATACGCGTTCGGTACAGGCGGCGAGGTTTGGGTCACAACCGATGCGGCAACAACAATGATGTCCAACGTCTCGCCACCTGGGAATGCCAATAACAACTACACCGTCTCCTCCGTCGCGATGGATAACTCCGACGCAACCGGTAAGACAGCGTATGTCGGGATTATGGGCTTCAACACGTCCCACGTCTGGAAGACGACCGACGCCGGCGGCACCGGCCAGGCTAGCGACTGGACCGATTGGACCGGAAACCTGCCGGATTCTCCAGTCAACGCCTTGCTGGTGGATTCCACCGTTAGCCCTTCGCAAATTTACGCCGGAACCGATGTCGGCATATTTGTGAGTTCGACCACGAATGCGAGCTGGACTGAAGTCGGTCCGGCTCCTGGGAGCGGGCAAGCCGGTTATTTGCCGAACGTGCCTGTCACCGCTCTTCAGCTGTTCAATTCCGGCGGGACCAAGGCGCTGGAGGTATCTACTTATGGCCGCGGTATCTGGACCTACAGCCTTTCGGTCTCTCCAAGCTTCACGCTCTCGGCGGCACCATCCGCCGTAACGATCGCAGCGGGTGGCACGGGGGGCACCAGCACTATTACAGTGAACGACCAGAACGGATTCACCGGGAGCGTCTCCTTGGCAGCTTCGGGGCTGCCGAGTGGAGTCACCGCTTCCTTCAATCCAACGAGCACCTCCACAACAAGTGTCTTGACGCTGACCGCAAGCGGTTCAGCTGCGCCCGGCACAGCCACTGTAACCATTACAGGCACCTCCGGCAGCCTGACCGCAACCACGACCGTCAGTTTGACGGTCACGCCAGCACCGAGCTTCACTCTATCGGCCTCGCCGACCAGTCTGACAATCACTCCGGGCGGTGCCGGCGGCACGAGCACGATTACGGTTGGCGATCAGAACGGATTTAGCAGCAGCGTGGCCTTGGCTGCCTCCGGCCTTCCGAGCGGCGTCACCGCAACCTTCAACCCAACCAGCACCGCCAGCACGAGCACCCTTACGCTGACGGCGAGCGGTTCTGCTGCGGCTAGCGGTCCCACGACGGTGACCATCACTGGCACCTCGGGCAGCCTTACCGCAACGACTACCATTGCGGTCACAGTCAGTCAGAACTTCACCGTGCCGCCAACGCTCACGAATCCTGCGAGCGCTGGAGCCGGGCAATCTACTTCGACCACTATGGCGCTCGCTCCGGTTGGCGGAGGCAATTTCACCAGCAACGTCACCTACGCGTGCACCTCTGGTCTGCCGACAGGCGCGACCTGCTCGTTCAGCCCAACCCAGATCAGTTCGGGAACCGGGGGCCAAACTGTAACGATCACTATCCAAACCACAGGTCCGTTCACTGGAGCTGCGGGTGGGGCCAAGCGTGGAGAAGCTACACGTAGGCTCATCGGCCAAAAGCAACAGCTGTGGCTGCCGTTGAGCTTGCCTCTGGCCGGCATCGTAATGGTCGGGTTGTTCGGCGGAAGTTTGCCTCGCCGCTACAAAATTATTGGGCTCTGTCTCGCCCTGACCATCACGGGATTCCTGGTGGCCTGCGGCGGAGGCAGTTCCGGGTCGCCGCCCGTGCAGGTAACTCCTGCGAGTGCTCAGGTGCAACTAGGGGGAACTCAACAGTTCACCGCGAGCGGGACTGTGACTTGGTCGGTCAGCGGCTCTGGCACGATTAGCCCGACGAGCGGCCTCTATACAGCTCCGACAACCGGAACTACGCCCGCTAGCGCTACCGTCACGGCAACGCCGACTTCGGGGATGCCGGGTACGGCTGCGGTCACCATTCCTGCGGTGGGAGTGAGCGTGAGCCCCAGTTCGGTGAATACGCTATATCCGAGCCTGCCTGGAGCACCATTGCAGACGCAAACCTTCACCCCGACCGTCACCAACTCAACCGCCAACACAACCGTCACTTGGTCCGTCAATGGTGTGGCCGGCGGAAATGCGACGTTCGGCACAATCGACGGCAGCGGCAATTACACGGCACCGGCATCGCTTCCGAATCCGGCGACGTTCAATGTCACGGCAACCTCGGTCGCCGATCCAAGCAAATCCGGACCTTCGGCGGTTAGTTTGCTGACGCCGACGCCGGCCGGAACTTCTACGGTCACGGTTACGGTTACCGAGGGCGGGATTCAACACACGACGACGTTCAGCCTGACGGTGACGGATTAATCGTCAGATCATCCTTCAATAATTTCGGGCACGCTCTCGGGCGTGCCCCTTTTCTTGCAGCCCTGACGTCGACGCGCGGAGTTGTGTATCCTGAATCTCGATATTTGCCGACATGAGCGAACCGATACCTGACAAGGTTGAGCCAGTTTCCGATTTAGCTTCCGAGTCCGCTATGGACGAGGTGCTGGCGCGCCAGCAATCTGAGCTTGATCGGCTGAGGGAGGCGTTTGAATTGCTGGGCGTGAACGCCTGCCACTGGTGCCATAAGTACTATCGGCGAGCTGAGCCGGGAGCGTTGTTCGACGCCGGTGGCGGCAAACTGGTTTGTTATGCGTGCATTTCTAAGTGGTGGCCGCAGTGCTGCGCTCAACTTACCAGTAAGGAGCGCGAGGACATGGAAGGCAAGTTAGTCTTCTGGCTGAAGGCGACGCATAACGCTGAAGTGTTTAAAGATCCGGCGAAGCTTCCCGATAGCTCGTTGCAGGAGTTGCACCTGGTCGCGCAGTGCCTGGAATGCCGCGGCACGGGCAAATCGCTCGGCGAAGATACGTGCCGGTTCTGCATGGGACGCGGAACGGTGTGGGTGATCGTTGCGCGCAAGCAGGCGTAGCGCAAAAAAAACGGCGCCGCAAAGGGCGCCAGTTCCCAGCATGATCTGGAGCGGGCCTGCAGGTTAAAGTAAGGGGAACAAAACGGCCGGTTGCGCAAGTAATTGCCGCCTTCTCCAACGTTTTTACGTCATTGCAGTCCTCTCACTTCAGCGCTTCTATCGGATCTACTTTCATGGCGCGCCGCGCGGGCAGATAACTCGCGAATATGGCGATGCAGAGAAACAGCAGGGGCGTGAGAAAAAAAGTTATCGCGTCGAGCGATCCAACATGGTAGAGCATGCTCGACATCAGCCGGGTAAGCAGGAGCGCCGATATCAGGCCGGTGACAATTCCGGCAAGCGCGAGCGTGAGCCCCTGGCGCACGACGAGGCGCAGAATATCAGCGTGTTCGGCGCCGAGCGCGAGGCGGATGCCAAATTCCTGGCGGCGCTGCGCCACGGAGTAGGAGAGTACGCCGTAGATTCCGATGATCGCGAGGGCGAGCGCGGTGGCGGAAAAAACGCCGAGCAGCAGCATAGTGAAGCGCGGCTGCGAACGCGACTCGTCCATGATGTCATCTACGGTTTGAATCTTCGTAATCGGCTGGTCGGGATCGACCGCGGCGATCTCGGCCCGCACGGCGGAGATTATGCTGCGCGGGTCGACGGCGGTGCGCACGAGAAGATTCATATCTCCCCAGGGCAACTGCGGAAACGGGAGGTAGAGTTGCGGCTGCGTGTCCTGATCGATGCCCTTATTCTTCATATCCGCGGCCACGGCGATTACCTCCGCCGGAACAGTCGCGCGGCCGACGACGATATGCTTGCCAAGCGGATTCTGATTAGGCCAGAAGTGGCGGGCGAAGGTTTCATTCACGATTACGACCTTCGGCGAATCGGTTTTGTCGGCGGCAGTGAAGTCGCGGCCGCCGCGAAGTGGAACGCGCAAGGTTTCGAACCACTGCGGGCTGATGGCTTCGATATCGACGAACGGACGCTGCGGCAGGGGCACATCGGGCTGGCCCTCCGCCAATGCGGGACCAACGCGTATGAAGTGCAAGGGCAACGTAGCAGAGGTCGCGGCGCTGCGCACTCCGGGCAGCGTCGAGACGCGGCGCACCACTTCGTCAAAGAACGCAACCTGCTGCTCTGCTTTGGCATACTTCACGGTGGGCAACGAAAGATTCATGGTGAGTATGTTCCCGGCATCGAAACCGGGGTCGACACGCAGCAGTTGCACGAAGCTGCGCAGCAATAGGCCGGCGCCGATGAAGAGCAGCAGGGAGAGGGCTACTTGTCCGATCACCAGCAAATTCTTCATCTGCGCGCGGGTGTGCCCTGTCGAAATGCCGCGGCCTTCGTCGCGCAGCGTGTCATTTGGATTGGTTCGTGCGAGCTGCAGCGCGGGAACCGTACCGAAAATGATTCCGGCGACAACCGAAACTACGAGCGTGAAAAGCAGCACCCGCACATCGAGGCTGATCGGAATTCCTTCTGGAATCTGGGTTGCTCCCCAGGTAAGCAATGCCCGCGTTGCCGCCCAGCTCAAACCCACGCCGAGCACTCCGGCGAAGAGCGCAAGCAGCATGCTCTCCGTGAGAAGCTGCGCCACCAGCCGGCCGCGGCTTGCGCCGAGGGCCGTACGCACGGCAATTTCTTTTTTTCGCGCCAGCGCTCGCGAAAGCAGCAGGCTGGCAACATTGGCGCAGGCAATCAGCAGAACAACCGCGACGGCGGCGGAAAGCACCAGCACTTTGCCGCGCACGTCGGCCACAACCAGATTGCGCAAGCTCTCCGCCGACAGGGCGATCGAGGCATCGGCGTCGGGCGCGGTGGGATACTGCTTCCGATAGAGCTGGGTAAGCACGGCGAGCTCGGCGTTCGCTTGCGCCAACGTGATCTCCGGCCGCAGTCGCGCCGCCATCTGAAGATAGCCCACGCCCGAACGGAGCCGCTGCAGAGTCATCAGCGAGAACTCGAAATAGCGTGGCGTCCAAATGTCGGACCGGCCAACGAAGGGAAACTGAATATTGCCCGGCAACACGCCGACGACGGTCGATGGAGCGGCATCGAGCGTAACCGTCCGGCCGATGATATTCGGATCGCCGTTGAAGCGGCTCCGCCACATCGCATCGCTGAGCACAACCACCGGCTTGCCTTCGGGACGCCCTTCCTCGTCGGTAAACAGCCGCCCGAGTTGTGGCTGCACACCAAGCATGGAGAAAAAATTCGGCGACACGCGCGCCACCGGCACCTGCAACGGCTCGCCGGAACCGGTCAGATTCAGATTGTCATTGGCCCACACCGCGACCGACTCGAACGAGCGGTTGGAGTCGCGCACCAGTTCGTAGCAGAGTAGCGTGCCGGGGCGTGCTCCGCTCTGGTCCTTTTCGTCCACGCTGAGGAGTTGGCCGGGCTCGCGATACGGAAATGGCCGCAACAAAAGCGCGCTGGTCACGGTGAAAATGGCGGTATTTGCGCCGATTCCGACTGCCAGAGTGATGACCGCTGCCAACGTAAATCCGGGATTCCTGGCCAGCATCCGGAGGGCGAAACGTAGGTTGCGGAGAAGCGCCTGCATATGCAAGAAATTATAAGACGGAGAACATTGCAGGCGGGGTGGGAAGTTTCAAAGACACGAGGCGCAGGGGAGTTCGGGAGGAGTGCAACTGAGGAGATCTGGAGCGGAGGGCGTGGTGAAGGAAGGGTGGTGCGAAAGTCTTGACGGAGGCGATCGATGCCCGGAAGGCAAGAAACCTGCCGCACTATCCCGTGGACAAAAGTAGTGGGCAGGTCACAGATGCTGGTTTTGGTTTTGAGCTTGCAGGATTGCTACGTTGAGGTCGATCTTGTCTGTGCTCTCCTAATTATTGCTCTCCTGATTGAACGATGTCAGGAGTGGCTCTTCAATCAGAGTTGCGGCGCGAGGTGAGGAGCATAAGCTCTAGCCGACGCTGCGTGCCATGCAATTGGCGGGAACACGGCCGGCGTGGCGTAGCTCATTTTCAATCCAGCGGTAGGTAGTCGCCAGTCCGTCTTCCAGTGTTATGGACGGCTCCCAGCCGAGCGTATGGCGTAGGCGATTGTTGTCGCTGTTGCGGCCGCGCACTCCCTGGGGCTGCTTGAGATCGTGAATTTTTCGGAGCCGCTTGCCGGCAATCGCACTGATTAAATCGACCAGATCCAATAAAGTTTTTTCGTCGCGTAATTCATACACCGCGGGCCGACGCACCATGCCTTCAATCGTCACCGTCGGGCCGAGCGCTGGCACCAGCAGCGAGTCGCCATTCTCGACGCGGGCCAGGTCGCCGCGAATGCCGTGCAGGAGCAGATCGTAGGCGTCCACTTCTTCGATCAGCTGTTTACCGCGATAGTGTTGCAGGCGGCGCAGCGAACCTTGCGCCGTCACTCCGCCAGCGACGAAGAGCGCGTTCAACGGAGTCGAAAGCGAACTCACGTCATAGGCGCCCGGCGCCCGGACCTCGCCGACCACGTACATGCGCACCGAGCGTAGACGGAGCAGCGCCACATCGGCGGAGATGTCGCGAAATTGCGTGCGCAGCGTGCGTTGCACGATCTCCTGCACATCGCCCAGGGTCCGTCCGGAGACGAGGACCGGGCCCGCTTCGGGCAATGCCACCCGGCCTTCGCGGTCGACCGTCCGCAGCAACCGCTGCGACGCCCCACCCCAGAGATCGATCGAGAGACTATCTCCCGGGCCGACAACATAACTCGGCCCGACTGGAAGGTCCATCGGAATGTAATCCGGATTCGCCGCGTCTTTGCGGAATACGTCGAGACCAAAGCGCTCGAGCGGACGGTTGCTCGCTCGCGCCTGCACGTAGAGGTCGTAGAGAGAAGGCACATCGGCGTAAGGATTGGGGCGGTGAACTATCCGGCCTTGTTCGTCCCTGCTTTGTTCGTCCTGAACTTTATTCGCAGCCGCATCGCGGGCCCCCGCGCCTCGCTCTGAATTTTTCCCCGTACGCGACAGGCTGCCGCCGTTCGAGGACGCACTCGGCGGGTATAGCGGCGCCAGATCGGCCTCGTCCGGCGCTCGATTGCCGCCGGGAAACGATTGATTCTCCCCACTGCCGTAGCCACCCGTGCGCGGACTCCTGCCGGGCGAGAAATTCTGATTGCTCTCTGACGCCGCCAACATGGTCCCCGGCGCCGGCGCGCCGGAACCGGCCGGATAGCCTTGGCGCTGATCAGGCGAATTCTCCCAGCCATCGGGAGACATATTCGGAAACGTATTCGGAAACACGGTTCCGTCGGGAGAACTGCCCTCGGTCCGTTGCCACGGCACCGGAGAATCCGTCGTCCGTCCCGGTGCAGATCCCGGAGCAGCCGGATTCATCGGCCAGCTTTCCCGATCCCCGGAGGGCAGGACCGGTTGCGCGCACTCCGCCCCGTTCTGTTGAGCGCAGGCGGCATTGCGGCTAGCTCTCGAGTCTTCCCCGAGCGAATCGCGGCGTTCGGCGGCGCGCGCCAGCATCTGTGCCCGCTCCTGCCGGACCAGTTTCTGCTCGGCTTCGAGGTCAGAGTCGGGATTCAGCTGCGGCACCAGGTAGCCATAGCGCTGCAACAGACGTGTGGCCAGCGCGCGGGCGCGCAAGTCGGAGCGCAGGCGCTCGAAAACGGCGTCATCGGTCAGATCGCTTTCTTCCACGATCTGGCCACTCACCCCTGCCTCTCGCGCCATCAGGCGCTTAAATTCCACCATCAAGCCGGCCTCTTTGGTTAGAACTTCGAGAATCTGATCGGCCGAAGCAGCTACCTTGTCGAAGTTGTAGGAAAAGATATCGGGAAGTTGGCGATGCGCTGGTGCGGGCGCTTCCGCTGTGGACCTCTGAGCCACCGGCCCAGGCTCCAATTGCGAATAAGCGAATACGCAAGACAGACAGATCCAGGCCACACCGGCGAGGCTCTTGTTCCGCAGCCCTAGCTTGAGGTCGAATCTGAGCCTGTCGAACCCGAACTGGCCGAACTTCATGGGTTCGCAGACGGCTTTGTTGTGAAGCCTGATTTTGCAGGTAGGCATATTAGTTTCGTTCTATTGGCGGACTTCGCTTGCCGAAGACAGCAACGGCGGTCCGTTTATGACGATGTTTCGGGATCGGCTCAATTCTGGCCGACTATCTCTAGATCGGTTCCACGTCGGCTTCATCGACTTCCAGCAGCACCGAGCGCATGATGAGCTCGATCGAAAGCACCAGACGAAAACCTTCCTTGCGGCGAAGCAATATTCCTTCGGTGCCTATCAGAGCGCCGCGCTTTACCCGCACTCTCCGCCCTTGACACAGATAGGGATGGGGTTGCGGGTGCAGTCCTGCTGCAAAACTCGATGTCAGAGCCCGGATCTCGGCATCCGGCACAACCGCGGGTTGACCCTGGAAAATAATGAACTGCCGCACTCCCGGCGCTCGCAGAACGCTCACACGGTTGCCCAGTTTAAGATTCACGAACACATAGCCTGGGAACAGTGCCATGTCCAATTCCTTGCGGCGATCCTTCCAACGGCGCACACTGCGATAGAGGGGAAGAAAGCAATGGATTCCTTCATATTGCAAATGGCGTCTAACCAGCTTCTCCTGCCGCACCCGAACTGAAAGGGCGTACCAGCGTTCGACAGGACAAAAGTCATCCACTGGCGCCAAAGGTTGACGCGAGATCATTCCGCTCGATGGGACTAGGCTCGCTGACGCTGAGTAATTTGAAAGTATATTTTCAGGCATAACTTCGTTCCCTAGTTATAGCTCCGCCATTCCAGTTACATTGGTGAAGCGGCTGCAAGCTGCTTCAAATCATCCAGTTAGATAACTCGATCTTACTTATGCCAGGTGCTTTTACTAAGTGCGCTTTTATGAAGTGCGCTTTACTAAGCGCGAACCGCCCCGATAAGTGAAGGGTGTTCGCGAAGCGCGGTCAGAATACCGACTTCCGAACTCTCCAGCGGCGTCGTCCGCACATCTACAATTGCCCAATAAATTGTTCCGCGATTTTCCTCCGGAGCCAGCGCCAGAATCCGCATTTGCGGATACCGGCCGAGCAAGAATCCACACTGCGCGTTGCGCTTCTCCGCCTCGTCAAGCGCCAGAATCAGGACATCGGGCTGAGATTCGTCAATGGCCGCGGCCAATTCATTTTCGTTTTGTACTTCGCCTACAATGTTGATATCCGGTTGATCGGCAATCGTCGCCAACACTAGTTCCCGCATCAATCGCGGCCGATTTGCGACCAGAACTCGTATGCGCTTCAACGGCTCACATCCTCACCTATAATCTTCTTACCTTGTCCGCAACATCATGAACAAGTCTCAATGTCGGCCTAGCCCGACCGGCCTATAAGATCAGTGCAGGTACTAATCAAGTACCACTAAGACGTTCCCGGCCGCGCGGAAATCGGCTGCAGTAATTCATCGATTTACTTATATAACGGCGGGTAACCTGAGAAAAGGAACGGATGGACGTGGAAGCAAATTCTAGAAGTGGCGTTTCTTAATTAATAGGTCGATAAGTCTTTCTCTAAGCGGCAACCTAGGCGCGGCACGGTTGCTATAAGAGGCTTTATGTCCAATGCTAACTGCTGGTTACTTCCCCGACGTTGCAGCGCTCGATCATCGCCATACGATCATGCACGCCGGCCTTGCGAAAAATACGATAGAAATGATTCTTGACAGTTCGTTCCGACAGTCGGAGCCGCGCCGCAATTTCTTTGTTAGTCAAGCCGAGTACGAGCAATCCCACCAGTTGTTGTTCCCGCCGACTGAGTGCTTGAGGATGGAAGCCAGTGACTTCCGGAGCGGCCGCGAGTTGTTCGGCCGCGCACTGAAAGAGCGCCCGCGAAAAACAGGGTGGGCAAACTGTCTCACCCGCACCGACCGCCCGGACAACGTTCACGATATCCAAAGCGGAGGCGTCCTTCAGCACGTATCCCATCACCCCGTTGCGCACCGCGCGCAGAAAAGTCGTCTCGTCGCGCTCCATTCCGATCATGACCACTTTCGCCGCCGGGAGCATTCGAGCGATGGTCGCAACCAACCTCGGGCCATGGAACGCGAGAGCAGGAGAGTCGAGCAAAACCACTTCGGCTGCGCTTGCCACCATTTGGTCAAGCGCCTTCGGGGCAAACGCGACCGCTCCGACTACGGTCACATCTACTCTTTTGGACAGGATCCGAATTAAGGCCTCGCGAAGCAGGCGGTTTTCCGTCAAAAGGAAGACAGCCGTCAGCCGGGAGGGTTCGACTTGCCAGATTGATCGATCGTTCACGGTTGGTTAAGCAGCCGATAAGATGGCTGCGAGTCTGACAGATTCCCTCAGCATAGGCTGTGACCCAGGAACATCGCATTTGTGATGAATTTTCCTCGTGATCAGCTGGTGCAGCAACTCGCAGCGCGAGCGGAAGTCACTGCTTGGCGATGCGGCGCGCTTAGAGAGCACGGCGATGCGGCGAGAAATATCCAGGGTCACAGGTACAGCCACTAAAAAATGAAGCCCCGGCGAGGGGCGCTGCCGGGGCTTTCCATGACGAGGACGAACCACTACTGGCTGATCGCGACTCCGTTAAAGGCCGCGACACCGATCGCGTTCGACGTGGCGGCCGGCGTCAGATCGCCATAGCGGTCGATGGCGAAAACCGTAACGTAGGCGTTGTTGTTGGAGGTGTAAATAACAGCCAGCCACTTGCGGTCGGCCGATACGGTCACATCCGACGGCGAACCTGGCAGTGGCACTGATTTGTAGAAAACTCCACCCTCACCGTCGCTAAAGAAAATAGAAATGGCCTCGCCCGGCGAATTGCCCGTGTACCAGATGTTCCCTGGCCCTTTCGCAACCCAGCAGGGAGCATTGGTTGGATAAGCAGGGCTCGGCCCGGCTATCGGAAAAACGTTGAGGTTTGGGTCGACGATTGCGAAGCTATCGAGGCTGTGTGCGGGTGTGAATCCGAGCGCATCTCCCCAAAATGCTTCGCCGAGCGGAACCGTGTCGGCATCCGGTGGCAGCACCGCCGAGTAACTCGCCCCGGTGAGCGCTCCTCCCACCCCGGTCAGCGGAAGTTGCAGGAGGGAACCGGAAGTCAGCGTGACTGCTGCCCAGCTCTTTCCCACTGCGATTTGCGCAGCAGAAGGGTCGGTCAAAGTCACGAGCGAGCCGCTGGTTCTTCCCGAAGGCCAAGCATGACTCTCGGCACAGGTTGCTCCCACGACGAATAGATATTGATCGCTCAGAGCGACCGAATCCGGATTCGTGCAGTTGGGAGCGAGATCGATCGTCTTTCCCACGGCGATAGAATCGGTGCGGCGAACCAATTGAGTGACAGTATTTGAGCCGAAATTTGCGACCGCACCGAGGTTATCTTTGAACTGCAGGATTCCGGCGTTTGTGCCCGCCCCGCCGTTTCCTCCAGTGGGCAACTCACCGACCAGCGAGAGGGACGGGGTGCCAGCGGTATTGAGTTTGAATACAACTACGGCATTGCCGGTCGGACTGTTAGAACTCGTGAGGACGAACATGCTGCGTTCGTTCTGGGCGGCAAAGACCGCGGTGGTGGTCAGGAGCAAAGTGGCCAGCATGGCGCACGCGCGCCACGCAAAGAAGTGCTTGAACCGTCGCAAATGCATTCCGTTCTCCTTGAATCTGGGCGTAGAGTTTCGTGAAAGGGAACCCCGTTTACGGGCGTGGTGTGATTCCGAAACAGGGCAATCACAGACGGATTCGATGGAGGTCGGCGAAAAGTTACGTTTTCGGCGTGTGACCAGCGCGAGAAAAAATATTTGAGGTGAACGCGTAACTTTTTAGCGTTCCGCGGCGAATTAAATTAGATGCAGGGAAGTCAGGCTTGTCAGTGAAAAACGGTTTGCACCAACTCGGTGGTCCGGATAGCACGCCCGCGAGCCACGTCCTCTACCCTGAACACGATCTGGAGGCGTTGATGGCGCGCTATCAGCAGGGGGACTTGGCTGCAGCTACCGCCCTGGTCGGCCACACGAGTCCGAGACTGCGTCGATTTTTTGCCGTTCAGGTCGCCAGTCGTGCCCATGCCGACGATCTGCTTCAGGAAACCTGGCTACGCATTCACAAGGTCCGGCATACGTACCGCCCAGGCGAGCAGGTGTTGCCGTGGTTTTACGCTATCGCTCGCCATGTGCGCGTTGACCATTACCGCCGGACGATTCGGACCGCCGCACGGGAACAAAGATTGCAGGAAATTTCCGGCGTAGCGGCCAGGCCGCGCGAATCCGGCCTGTTGTACGACCTCGACACATTGCTAGCTCCGCTTTCTGACAGCCAGCGAGAGGTCATCGAGATGCTGAAGGTGGCAGGCATGTCGCTTGAAGAAGTCGCCCGTGCGACTTCGACCAGCGTCGGGTCGGTCAAGCAGAAAGCCCATCGCGCCTACGCGAAGTTGAGAAGAACAATGAGCGCGGCGTTCGCGAGCGATAAAGGAGAAGATTTTCGTGAACGACAGAGAGATTGACAAACTTCTGACCAAGGCTGCGCGCGTGCCGGACGAAACGAACGCGATGCCCTTGGATCGCATCATCGCTTCGATCAAGCCTTCGTTCCGTCCGGTCCGTCCTTTGCCCTCGACCCGAAAGCTTGTCATTGCGTTGTTCATGGTCTGCATCACGGTTTCTGTTGCGGGAGCTGCCCGCGCGGGATTCTACGGCTTCGCAAAGATGAGTCTGCCGACGCGGGTAATCACTTTCTTAACCCTGAGTCTTCTTATTCTGATGGCGGATATCGAGTTCGTCCATGACATGATTCCGGGAAGCTTGCGCCGCTGGTCGCCGGCCGCACTCTTGGGAATCTGTACAGCCGTGTTGCTGAGCGTGTTCGCTCTTCTCTTCCGCGATCCGGGAATGGATCATTTCATCTCTGCTGGTATCAAGTGCCTGCTCGCTGGCCTTCTGCATGCGGTGCCGGCCGGGCTCTTGAGTTGGCTGGTGCTGCGGCGCGGCTTTGCCGTGAGATCGATTTCCGCGGGTTTTGCGGCTGGCACCCTGGGAGGCCTCGCAGGCGTTGGACTTCTCGAAATGCATTGTCCAAACTTCCAGTCAGCGCACGTGCTGCTCTGGCATATTGTCGTGGTTCCACTGAGCGCTGCTGTGGGAGCCTTAACAGCCTATCTCGTGCCTAAATTAGAAATGCTCAAAAAGAAAGGGCTCCGCGGATAGGACTCCTATCCCGCGCCAGCGTAGTTTCGTGTAGTTGGTTTGCGGAAAATGGCGTGTATCGCGGCTTTACATCGCCGTCAGCGCATGGACTGGCTGTCGCAAAGGTATCGAAACCCGCAGCGGCGGCTAGGCCGCGGCGTTTGGTTGTGGCGATCTTACCGTGGACTTGAGAATGCCAATGTAGCAATCATCATGAAGCGCCAGACCATCTTCGTTCGTCCTCGCGGTTGTGAGTTCCACGGATTCTTGGCAAATCGGGCATAGCGGGAAAGGCTGAACGAGATGAACTAGTTTGCGACGTTCGATAATCCCTGGGTAGGTTCCGAGCCTCGCTCGGAATTGTTCGACGTGTTGGTGCAACTCATCTCGAAGCCGGACGATCAGCGAAGTGGCTTTTTTCTCGTCTCGTTCGGCAACAATCTGTTGACAAAGACTGCGAATTTTATCTTCCATTCGACGCAAAGGTGCACAGCATTCCAGACGATACAGTGGCAGCATTAGCTTGGCAAAATATCTAGGTCGGTGCAATACAGTACATCCCCTATTTCGCATCTGCAATGGTGATGGGGCAGCAAAGTTTACCCGGAGGATCTTGCACTGCGATTCCAAACAGAGCTCCTAAATAGCTGTCACCTGATCACTTCCAGTGGAAGATCGTTTGGCTTCAGAATTGCTCCCAGGAGTTGTACCGAGTTTGGAGGTGACCCTTGCGAGCCGAATCCAGACAACGTTGCATAGAACTTTGTGGGCGGGTGATTGCTGAGCAAGACCCTCAGAAACTTCTATCCGTTATCCAAGAGCTACTTCAGGTATTGGAAGAGGAAGAGAGAGAGAAGGATGAACGGCCTCGTAGCGTGATAGGCATCACCAGCGCCCGTGCGGAAAGCTGTCGAGGATTGTCCCTCGGCTAAAATGTATCAGGAGGTCAGCGGGGTAGAGTTCAATTTGCGACGTCGATGCAAATGGTCCATCGCGGGCATCATGCCAGGCATCATCGCTGAGCGACAGGATTCCTCCAAACGCCTATAGTCAGTTGTAAGAAATGAGCGCACGGAGGAATGGCATGAGAATCGTCGTAGTCATGTTTTTTGCAGCCTTCGCATTTGCCCAAGACCAGCCTCTCGCTTATCCCGCAGCCTGTGGTTCTGAGAAAGTCAGCTTCGATGTAAAGACAGAACAATCCCAACCCGCCCCCGCACAGCCCGATCCGGGGAAGGCGCTGGTTTATTTCATTCAGGACGACGGTCCTTTGGGCAACCACCAACATTCCACTCTAAGAGTCGGACTGGACGGAGCGTGGGTGGGCGCCTATAAGCATAACTCCTACTTTTCCGTTTCCGTCGGACCGGGCGAGCATCATGTGTGTGTAAACCCGCAACCGGGCGAGTCGGGCCTAAAGGCTCTCGCACATTTCGCCGCCGAACCGGGAAAGGTGTATTACTTCCGCACCCAACTTCTAGCTGGCATCACTACGCTATATCCGACTCCCCCGCACTTGGATCTCGACCAGCCCGATAGCGATCAGGCCAAGTACCTCATTGCATCGTTTCCGGTCAGCGTATCGCAACCGAAGAAATAAACCGGAAGGATTCGCAGGAGCGTCACCGTGACTTGGATTTTCGTGCACTCTTCGCTGCCTTTCACCGAAGCATCGGGTTTCTTCAGTCAGTTCAATAGTTCAATCGATGCGAGATGTGCATCTCTCCGCAGATTCGATTCAGGATGCGACGGAGCGTTTAGGTGGGTACAAAACTGGGTGCAAGCCCAAAAAAACACCGCTCGGTTAGGAAAGCTAAGAAGCCTGTCACCCTTGCGGCGGCAACAGATAAGTGGTGGGCAGTGCAGGACTCGAACCTGCGACCTCCTGCTTGTAAGGCAGGCGCTCTAACCAGCTGAGCTAACCGCCCACGTTTTTTATTTCAGATGTTAGGTGGGACCGCTTGGGGTGCTCCGCGATCCTCCATAAGATTACCCACAACTGCCGCGATCCAATTCTCGACTGCTGGTGCGTGACGTTCATGGTACCGCCGGTAAGGGCGTGCCGCACTCTCATCAGTGTAACAAACGCGCTGCTGGCGGGTAGAGCCGACTGTAACGGATGAAGCAAATCGTTTGATCCAGCGCGCACCCGCCAAATGCTATTCTGCTCACGCACAGGCGAGAGCCGGTGGACGAGGAGACCGGGCCACTGAAAGAATTTTTCGTCGCCGGTCATTCGTCGCTGGTCAAGTGAACCATCGTCACATGAACATCACTACCAAGAACGAAAGCGATCGCTTCGAGAGCGGTGCGGAAAAGTATGCCAGCTACCTGGAGACGCCCGAGGGCCGGTTGCGCTCCGACTTGGCCTTCGCCAATGTGCAGGAGTTTGTTTGCATGCCTCAGACCAAAGACTCGTTGCGCGCACTGGATGTCGGCTGCGGCACGGGAGCAACCGCAATTCGCCTGGCGCGTCTTGGGATGCACATTACGCTGCTCGATTCCTCTGCCTCAATGCTCGATATCGCGAAACGCAGAATCCAGGAAGCGGAAGTTGTGGACAAGGTCGCGGTGCAACGCGGGGACGCTTCGAACTTGACGAATTTATTTCCCGCCGCGACGTTCGACCTGATTCTGTGCCATAACGTGCTGGAATTCGTTGACGATCCAATCGTTTTTTTGCGTGACGCGGGTCGCCTCTTGCGTGGTTCCTCGGCGATACTGTCAGTCTTCGTGCGCAACCAGGCCGGCGAAGTATTCAAGGCCGCTATCCAGGCAGGCGATCTGGCGGCTGCGGAAAATAACCTCACCGCCGAGTGGGGACAAGAGTCTTTGTACGGAGGCCGGGTGCGACTATTTACTCCAGATGGTCTGCGAGACATGCTGAAAGAGGCGTCGCTCGAAGTGATTGCCGAGCGGGGCGTACGCGTCCTGGCGGATTACTTACCGTCTGGGATTTCTCGCACCGCCGACTATGAACGGATTTTTGAATTGGAGCGCAAACTGGGGGGGCGGACTGAGTATGCCGCCGTCGCTCGCTATACCCAGTTGTTAGTGAGACAGGGCAGCTTGGCGTGTTTGGCTTGATGATTGATGGAGAATGTTCTAATGAATCACGTCGTCGACAAATCTTCGTCCATTCGATCTGCCTCGAAGACGCAAGATGCCACGATTTCGCTGGGGCTCGGACTCACCAATGAGTGCAACCTCTCCTGCTCTTTCTGCTACCGCGACCCAGCCCGCACCGATCGCCTCTCGCTTGATCAAGTGAAGTCGGTCATGGAACGGCTGCCAGTCCGCTCGGTGAATCTGGGGACGGGCGAAAACGGAATGCATCCCGAGTTCAAAGCGATACTCGCTTATCTGCGAACACAATCCATCAAACTCACCATCACTTCTAATGGCCACAGTGTTGCTGTGTTGGAAGACGAAGAGTTGCGCGCCTTTCACGATATTGAGTTTTCTCTCGACTATCCGACGCAAGCAGAACAGGATGCACAGCGGGGTTCAGGCAATTGGGAATTGATTCACCAGCAAGCAGAACGCTGCGTAAGACTCGGTGTCCCTGTGACGATCATCGCAGTGATGATGAAGTCGAACTACTTGCGTCTCGCGGAGGTCGCGCGAGTGGCGAGACAATTTGACGCTCCTTTGCGGGTGAATGTCTACCAGGCCGTGCGTTCCGACCTCTATGCGTTGTCTTACGAAGAGTATTGGGAAGGGTTCCGGCGGCTCTTTGCGGAGACGGATGTAATCGCCATCGGCGAGCCGCTGGTCAGAGCGATGGCGGGCCTGCCGCCGCTCCCTGGCGGGTGCGGCGTAAGCACCGTAAGGGTCACTCCGCGAGCCACTACGCAGCCCTGTGTTTATTGGCCAGGCGCGGGCGAGCCGCTGTCGGATTTGATCTCTATGGGCATCGACATTCTAGACTCGCTGCCGTTCGAGCAAGCGCGCACGCTTCCCGGCGCCTGCCAGCCTTGCGAGTTTCGAGAATCATGCCATGGCGGGTGTGCCGGACGTCGACGCCTGCAGGGCGCGCTGTTGGAGCCAGACTACTATTGTCCGATCGTCCGCGGGGAGCGGCCAATCCTACCGATTCGCTTGGCTGCTACCCGCGATCTGCCCAAGCTCAGCAGTTCCTGTACGACCGTAGTAATTGCCCGATAGAAGCTCGCCGCCTACTTCGCCTCGATCCATTTGTCTGATCCCGTCACCTTGACTGCCAGGTTCGAAATGAAGATGTGCAGCGGCTTGCCGTCCGCGTCACCGCGATGATCGGTCGAGATATCCAGAGGGCCTGCCTTCTTGTAGGCCACCCATGTCGCCTTAACCACGCTCGGCTTCTTGTCCCCGCCGTGGCGGAAGACGAGGTATTCGACGCGGTCGTCTTTGCCAACGTAGAGTTCCCAGGTGTCGCCGGGCGTGTAGCCGCCTAGTTCGGGCGCGTACTTCACCACCACTTTCTCGGCAGTGCCCTTACCCGATGGCACTTTTTGCATGCCCTCGTCGGTCACGGTGGCGCTGGTATCCCAATAAGCATGCAGCGGGAACAGCAGCCAATAGTTATCGTTGACGAAAGCCGGTTCGACTTGATTTTTCACGTTGTCGGGCTGGCTGCTGAGGTCGGAGCGCATGTAAGTAACCTTCACCGGCTTGCCGTCTTTATCTGTTCCCTCAAAGGAGACCTTGCCGGTTTTGGGCTCCCACTCCCAGACGTGCGCGGCTTTAAAAAGTCCGGTAATTTCGCCGTTCCAGGTATAGCGGATAGCCTCGACTTGCCCATATGAATCGAGACCATAGGTTTTGGCGATCTTCTCGAGAATGGGCGGGCGATTCTGCGCCCACGCGGTGGCAGCCAAAACAAGCAGAGCGACAGCCAGAAATCGGAACATCGTTGCACGGCTCGCGTTTGTCATGAAGTTTGCTCCTCAGTGAATTGAACGGATGATTGGTTGGATGACAGGCAAAAGCTCCCGGATACAAGAGTCGGAAATTCATCCAGGGTTGCAGACCACATTTACAAACAGCACCTAGTCGGTTGAGCCCGCGATTGCGACCGGTCGCCTAAACTTGCGAATCCCAACAACGGCGGCGGCGATGGCCACGGCTGAGTACTCCAGCAACATGATCCAATCAGGAAGGATCCACGGACGGCCGAGCGCGCGCAAATGCCAAACATAGTACGTAGGGATAATGCTCACTGTCCAGACGACGATCGGCACGGTCGAGGCCGACCGCAGGAACGGTAGCAGCCAGAGAAGGTACCACGGATAGACGACCGGCGCACACAAGAGCGAGGCCGCCATCGGCCAGGCAAAGTCGTCTGGCGACAATTCGGGACTCTTCCGTCTCAACCATATCGCGCTGAAAAAGCCGGCGAACGCTGCCAGGGCAGCCGCCAACTGTGGAGCCGCCACTCGCTCAATCATCGCAAACGCCGGATCGTTAAAACGGAAACTCCGCACAAAAGTGCCGAGCGAGCCGATTGGAATCTGGCCGTGGTTAAGAAACGGAATGTATAAGAGTCCAACGACACAAAGGGCCAGCGCGCCGTCGCGGAGACGAATCCGCTTCCAATAAAGAGGCAGCAATACAATCGGCAGAAATTTCACAGCTACAGCCAACCCGAAAGCGAGGGCTGCGAGCGCACGCCAGCGCCGTCCGAGCGCGGCGAAAGACAGCAGGAGCAACAGCGCGCCGACGATGTCGATATGACCGCTGCCCGCCACTTCTATCGCCAGCAGCGGGTTCCAGGCATAGGCTAGAACCCAATGCGTTCCTTGCCCACCGCGACGCAGAATATCGAGCAAAACGAAAACGATCGCGAAATCGCAAACCACAAATGCTACTTTTAGAGTGAAGATCGATTCGTGAATCGCAGTGACGCCGCGGAAGAAAAGCTCAGCGGCTGGTGGGTAGGGGCTGGGTAAATATGCATTGTTGAGGGTGCGGGTCTCGGGTGTGTGCAAACTAGCCACGGCAGGATCGCTGGGAACGACAATGTAAGGGTTATAGCCGAGCCGCTGCACGCGGCCGTCCCAAAGGTAGCGATGGATATCATCATCGGAACCAGGCGGTGTCAATAGAAATGCGAGATGCCACAATGCCGCCAAGGCGAGCCCTAAGACGATGACGCGGCGCGGGAATGTTGGCGTCGAGAACAACTCACGGACAGCGAAGAGGTACGCGATGCCAGCGATTGCCAGAAGAATCAGGAATGACGATCCTCCTCTGCTACCAGACTGGCGTGAGCAGATCGTCAGCGCAACCAGCATGACGACACCCAAAGCGTAGAGCCTGCGGGATGGCGTGAGCTTCACAAATCTCCCGCGCGGGTTCGTAACTTTGCCCGTAACTGTGCCGCCGCCGCTCCCCACTCCTTCAGCCAAGCGGCGGTTCGTGGCGCCCGATCCGGGGCGAGATGCAGCTCCGAAGCAAGCCGAGTTAAGTCACCCTCCACATCGATGTCATAGAACGGATCAGTGAAGCCTACAGAGAGCTGCAACCCGCGGGCGCGGGCCAGCAGCGCCTCAAGCGCGCTCGCAGTGCCCATGCCATCGCTATCGAACAGCCTTGGATGCGCAGCCTTCGCACCGACCAGATAATAGCCGCCATCCTCCGTCGGTCCAACCACCAGGTCGTGTGCAGCGAGTGTGTCGAATGCGCTCCGAAGAACCGAAGCCGGAAGATGCGGGCTGTCGCTGTTGAAGGCAACTACGCCCCGCCCACCCGGCTTTGCGAAGTGCGCGAAGACCGACGTCAGGGCCGCCGCGAGACCCTCGCCTTTCTGCGCCACGGCTCTCGCTCCGTCGCCTGCCAACTTCGCCAGCTCGTTTACATCTGAGGCCGGGCACATGATGGCTAACTCGACGTCACTCAATGACCGCGCCAGAGCCAGAGTGTCGTGCAGAAGACAGCAATAGAAAGCAGTGACAGACTCAGGAGAAAGGCTGGAAGTCAGGCGGGTTTTGACCGCGCCCGGCCTCGGTGCTTTCGCCATGACGACCAGCACAAGGCCGCTACCTGACGAACGCGCTACCACCTCACTTGGAGGCTTCATAAGATCATCATCCACATGCAGTTTGAGATAAACGCAGAACCGAGAACCGGATTTTCCCCGTCGGACTCTTCGCTTGAAGGAAGCACGCCAGTGACACCACGGAGCGGTGATAACCTTCTGTCGGCGTAGCGCGTACGGGGGAACTCATGGCTTCGCGGAAGCGACACTTATTAACTCAGGCAAACTCGTCCGAAATCTGATCATCCATTGCACAAGCTTGTCCTGTGGATCATCCTTGAACGGTCCCACGAGTTTGTAGTGAACGGACTCTTGCCCACCGTTGTACCAGAACTCGTACTCAGAATACTCGTCGACAGCTATCCGTCCCAACGACATGGGCGATATCCGAATAGCCCGGAGGTCCTTAAAAAGACGTTTCGAAGTTTCGTAGCCAATGGGAGAACGCTTAACGACCACTTTCAGCTTGGCCGCGATCTCCTGGTCTGTGACACCTGGATTTTGGGCGGCCATTTTCGAAATGAACTGCGAAAGGTTGTCACTACCCATCCCTCTAATCGTGCAGTTGATAAGCTCAGCCTGGCCCCCAGGGTGGACGGGATAAACAGGATAGGTCAGTACGACTAATTGAGTATCGGAATCACCATATCGGAGAGTCATCTTCGAGAGGAATGATGAAGAGGCTGTGTCCAACCGAAAAAGGCGATCAAGAACACGGTCCTTTATATCCGCAGGTACATCTCCTCCGGATTGTCCAACTGAACTCAGCACCAGCAAGAAAGGGACAAGCAGGGAATATCCCAAGCGCGTTCGGAAAATCATCATAGTACACCTCCTCGTCGTAGTACACCTCCTCGTCCCTACTGCTTTGAGCGGGCCTACGCCGGCCGCGGCATTCCGGTTCTCCGCCGCCGAAAATAATAGCGCACGATCAGCGAGAGGATGAACCATGCCGCTCCCACTGTGCCCTTCAACGTTCCGCTGATTTTCGATTTTCCAATGCGCGGATAATAGCTTACCGGCACTTCGACAATGCGGAATTTGCCGAGCGCACCTTTTAAGATTATCTCGACCGCCCAGCCGTAGGTTGTCTCCTGGAGGTCAAGCTGGTGAAGGATGTCGGCTCGCCCAGCGCGGAACGGTCCGAGGTCGCTTATTTTCAGACCATACAAAAGCCTGATCATTGCAGCCGCCAGGCGATTACCAAACGCCTGATGCCAAGGCAATGCCCCACGATTGCTCCGCTTCCCTAGCCGCGAACCGATGGTGATATCTGCGCGGCCCTCAAGGATCGGAGCCAAAAGAAGCGGCAACTCCGCCGGCCGATCGCTATAGTCGCCGTCGAGAAAGACGATCACATCAGGGGTGGTGGCATTCGCGAGCCCGGTTAAGCAGGCGCGCCCATATCCGCGTCGAGGTTCGTGGAGGACGCGGGCTCCCATCTTTGCGGCGATCTCGGGAGTCCCGTCGGTTGAATTGCTGTCGACAACCAGGACTTCCGTGACCATATCGGCCACAGATTGAAGATCAGCCAGGACGAGGCCGATCGATTGCGCTTCGTTGTGGGTTGGGATAACGACCGACACGCGCACGCGATCGTGATTCACAAGTCAAAACCCAAGTTAAAACCACGGAGAAGACGGCTTGCGTCGCGCCAGCAAGGCATCGATGCCCCACGCGCGACCGCCGCGGCCCACCGCGACCCCAAGCGCTGCCATCACCGGAACCAGCAACTCCCAAATCCACGACGTGCCCCACTCCGACACCCAAAGGCTGCCCAGATACAGAAATGCTATAAAGGCCGCGGGACGCGTCAGCAGGCCGATGACCAGTAGGATCCCCAGACCGATCTCGGTCAAGGCCTGCATAGGAGCCGCCATCGCGGCATGATTCGCCGCCAAAGCCATGACTGCCTTCCACGCGGCGGGCGAATGACTCGACTTGATGTAACCGTTGATCAGGCCCGCATAGCCACCTGGAGTGTAGAGACCCTTTCCCAGATTTTCGAAGAAGACCCAAACCAACATCGCACCGATCGTCACCCGAACGATCGCCAGTCCACTTGCCGCTGTCGGTTGGTAAGAAACATTTTGCGTTGGGCTTGCATTCGTCATCATCGTAGACCTCGTACCCAATGGATGCCGTGACACTGCGACGGGAACAGACGGAGTGGACATATTAAGCGGTTTCGGTTGTTCTTGCCAGCGTTGCCCCACGGTCATCGTAAGTTAGACACCCTCCCCATACTTCGTGCCCTTGATGGTTCCGTCGTTCGTGGGCTCTAAGCGAGTGCTGTAGTTTCACTGCTACACTTTCTGGGTGCGCAAGCTGATCGTCAACGCCGATGATTTTGGTCTGACCAAGGGCATCAATCGCGCCATTGTGGAAACTCATACCGCCGGCGTTGTCTCGTCGACTACCCTGATGGCGAACGGACCGCAGTTCGACGATGCCGTCACCCTGGCTCGTGCGACGCCCAGTCTTTCCGTGGGCTGCCACGTGGTGCTGGTCGATGGCACTCCAGTATCGCCCACCCATACCGTCGACACTTTGCGAGCGATTCGTTCGGCCGAGCCGGATAATTTCTACACCAGCCTCTCTGCCTTCGCCGCTCGCGCCACGCTCGGAGGCTTCGACCGCGACCAACTGGTCGATGAAGTCGTCGCGCAAATCAGAAAGATTCAATCCACCGGATTGCAAGTCACTCACCTGGACACTCACAAACACGCTCACATTTTCCCGGAGATTCTTAATGCGCTGCTGCGAGCGGCCAGAATTTGCGGAGTGCGCGCCATTCGCAATCCCATCGTCCCCGTCAAAGCGTTGCCGGCGCGTCTCTTCAAGGGCAAGCCTCATCTCTGGAAGCGTTATAGCCAGGTGCGTGTGTTGCATACTTTCGCCCGGCACTTTCTAAAGCAAACAAAACGCGCCGGCCTGCTCACACCCGATGGCGTCCTTGGGGTGATTGAAACCGGAGCGAGCGAGAGCGGGGGCTTCAGTTCCCTGCTGCGCCAAACTCTCGCCGCCCTGCCCGACGGGACCTGGGAGTTGGTCTGCCATCCCGGCTATAATGACGCCGATCTAGCCGCCGTCAACACGCGCCTGCGCGATTCGCGCGACGAAGAGCGCCGCCTGCTGACTTCAGCCGAGTTACGGAAGTTCTTGGACGAACAGAAGATCGAAGTCATAGGCTATCGAGAATTTGCCCAACAGGCCGCCGAAAGCCGCTCCTGAACTTGAGGAAGGCCTCTTCCCAAGCGGGGGCGAAGACAAACTGGCCCGCGAGGTTCCGAAAGTGGTGCTCCGCTCGTTACTGAAGCCGAGGCACTTTGTAATATCGCCGCGCCACTGAACGGCGGTATCATCACTTCCAGCGACTAAGATCAATCATCGACTGATCGTCTTAGACCGATCCGAGGATAAGGCATGGCTGATCATCAAACCGAACCTCGCTTGAGCGTCGATCTGCCGGTGCGCATCTGGGGAATGAGTGCCGAGGGGCGTCCCTTTTCGCAGCCGGCTCGCGCCCAGAATATTAGCTCGGACGGCGCGCTGATCTCAGGGGTCGAGACCGAACTGAAGGTCGGCGACACGATCGGTGTGCAATGCGACGAAAAGAAAACGCGCTGCACCGTGGTCTGGGCTATGAATACCGGCGCGATCAAGAAGAATCAGGTGGGAGTCAAGTTGCTCGCCGCTCAGGAATGCCCGTGGAGAAACTATCTCGCGATGGACGGCGCGACCGTGTCGATAGATCCTTCGAACCGCCGTCGCTATTACCGGCACAAGATTTCGCTACCGATCGAACTACGCGACGAACGGGTCAACGCGCCACTCCGCATCAACGCGACCGACGTGAGCGGCAACGGATGTTACGTCGAGAGTATGATGCCGCTGCCGCTCGGAACTGTCCTGAAGGTTGATTTCTGGCTAGACTCCGAACACCTCAAGATCACCGCTGTTGTGCGCACCTGCGATCCCGGCGTAGGCAACGGAATCGAATTCACCGGCATGCCCACAGACACCAAGAAGCGCATGCAGGAATATCTGGACGCAATTGATCCGCAGATGGGCGTCTCGGCCGCAAAGGCGGAGTAGGGTCAGTATTCGGCGTTTTCGGAGTAGCGCGCCAGCACGATGGCGCGAATCAGACCGCCCATAGTAAATTCGCGAGCCTCGATCGCAGCCGGCATCTGCAATTCTCGCAGCGTCGCCGACGTTACCGGGCCAATGGAAGCGAATTGCACATCCTTCAGCCAACCTGCACCCGGTGAATTCCCCGTGCCGTTGCCAAGCAACTCGGCAAAATTCTTCGCCATCGACGAACTGGTAAAGGTGACGACATGCGGGCGTCGAGAGCTTTTCATCAACGCCCGCAGCCGCGCCCGCGATTTTTCCGGAACCACTGTTTCATAAGCTTCAACCACGTCGACCGTCGCCCCGGCAACGCGCAATTCTTCCGGAATTACATCTCGAGCCACCTTCGCCCGGATCAGCACAACCCGTTTGCCGCTGATCTTGTCGCGCAATTTCTTGACTACCGCTTCGGCGATGTACTCCTCGGGAACCATCTTCACTTTCAGACCATGCTTGACGATTGCCTTCTTGGTGGCCGGCCCAATCGCCCCGATCTGAAGATGCTTCAGATTCCGCCCAGTAATGCGGAGTTTGCGCACCCGCTTCCACATCGCCTCAACGCCATTAACGCTGGTGAGGATAAGCCAGTCATAGTTGCGGATATTCTTCAGTGCGGCATCGAGCGATTCGTAAGATTGCGGCTTGCGAATCTCAATGAATGGGATTTCGATGACAGACGCGCCCAGGCTGCGCAGGCTCGCCGACAGACTGCCAGCCTGATGGCGGGCGCGTCCGACCAGGATCCGTGTTCCTGCCAGAGGATAATTTTCGTTAGGCTTCATGGATCAGTGACAGGTGACGGGTAGCAGGTGACAGGTGTGAGGTGTTGGCTTTTCTTGAGATCTGACACCTGACATCTAAGCCTGCCTTTAAGGTTGTTGCGGCAAAGCAAACCCTTCGCCGTAGACTTCTTCGAGAATAACATCACCGCCACGGCTGAACAGAATTTCGCCAACCTCTTCCCCCAGCCTGATTGGGTTATCACCCTCGCGAGTTTCGCGCAACACCTTCGTACCATCGGGACGGGCAACCAAGCCGTTCAGCCGTATGCGGCTTCCTTGAATCTCGGCGAGAGCTCCGATCGGAACCTGGCAGCCGCCGCCAAGCTTATTCAGCAAAGCTCGCTCGCAAGTAGTGGTGGCGCGCGCAGCGCGATCGTCGAGGAATGCGACCAGCCCTCGCGTCGCCGTGTCTCCGTTGCGAATCTCGATCCCGAGCGCGCCCTGCCCGGCCGCGGGAGTCATCACCTCTGCCGGAATCACCTGCCGTACCCGTTGCGTCTTGCCCAGGCGGTTGAGGCCAGCCGCGGCCAGAATGATCGCGTCGTAGTCGCCCGATTCGAGTTTACGCAACCGCGTATCCACATTCCCGCGCAGCGCATGAATCTTGAGATCGGGTCGCAGCGCCATCAACTGAGCTTGCCGCCGCAGGCTGCTGGTGCCCACATTCGCCCCATGCGGCAACGCGTCGATGCTCGCGTATTTCGCCGAACAAAAAACATCGCGCGGATCTTCCCGCACCGTAATCGCCGCAATTTCGAAATCGCGGGCTAGCTCCGTTGGCAAATCCTTCAGACTGTGCACCGCCAGATCAACGCGATTTTCAACCAGCGCTTCTTCGATCTCCTTCGTGAACATGCCCTTGGTGCCGACCTTCGCGAGTGCTACGTCGGTAATTTTATCGCCAGTGGTCTTGATGATTTCGAGTTCGACCGTGTGCCCGTGGGCCCGCAGCAAATCGGAAATGTGATAGGCCTGCCAGAGAGCGAGTTGCGAGCCGCGTGAGCCTATACGCAAACGAGCCATCAGCTTCGCGTCCCTTTTCTGCGGTCAGTCTCATCGCCTGATCCGGCGCCTGCTTTGGCTACGGCAGCGTCCTTGTCCGTTTCTTCGCCATGCAGGTTAAAGAGGCGTCGCACCAGATCGATTACCGTGGTCGATTCGGCATCGCGCGCGGCCGTTTTCAAGGTGCTGATGGGAGTGTGCATGATCTTATTGATGATGCCGCGCGTGAGCGCTTCGACCGCCATTTCCTGATCGGTGCTCATCGAACCAAGGCGGCCGCGCACGCGATCAATCTCCGCCTGCCGAATGGTTTCGAGATGGTCCTGCAGGCTGACGATAGTCGGCACCACGTCGAGAGTCTGCAGGCGAACGTGAAATTTCGCCACTTCATTGGTGACGATCGCCTCCGCCCTTTCCGCCTCCTTCTTGCGGTCGGAGACGTGCGAACTCACCGCTTGTTGCAGATCGTCGATGTCATAGACGAACAGGCCGTCGATCTCGTTCATTTCCGGATCGACGTCGCGCGGCACCGCGATGTCGATAAAGAACATGGGCTTGTTCTTGCGCAGGGCCATCAGCTTTTCGCCATGTTCGCGTTTGAAAATGAAGTTCGGCGAACCGGTCGAAGTAATCACGATATCGGCGCGCTCGCAGGTGTCATAAAGCCGGCTGAATTCAATTGCCTGCCCGTCAAATTTGTGCGCCAGGCGAATCGCCCGGTCATAAGTTCGATTGGCAACAAAGAGAGACGCGGCGCCACGCGCCAGCAGATGCCGAGCCGCCAACTCGCTCATCTTGCCCGCGCCTACCAGGTAGACACTTTTGCCATTTAGGCTGCCGAAGATTTTTTCCGCCAGTTCGACGGCCACCGAAGCAATCGACACCGATGATGACCCAACTGCGGTTTCCGTGCGCACCCGCTTGGCCACGGCAAAGGCCCGCGTAAGCAACTGATCGAGTTGCGCTCGAACCGCCCCTACTGCTCGTGCGGTCGCGTAGGCCTCCTTCACCTGGCCGAGAATCTGCGGCTCGCCGACGACCATGGAATCCAGGCTGGCGGCCACGCGAAAAATATGGCGTATCGCTTCGTCTTCGCGAAATTCGTAGAGATGGCTTTCAAAGGGAGCGAGATCGATATCGAAATACTCGCGCAAAAACTCGCGCAGATCGCCCGCGCCATTTTTCATGCTGGCGATAAATTCGACGCGATTGCAGGTCGAGACGATCATGCCTTCGGCCACAGCCGGATGCTCAGACAGCCGCTTGCACGCCTCCGGCAGACGCGATTCTGGAATCGCCAAGCGCTCGCGCACTTCAACCGGCGCGGTCTTATGATTGACGCCGATGAGCTGAAATCTCATGACGTAATAAACCTGTGCATTCCGCTGAAGTAGTTGGCGAGCCATGCCACGATTGCCATGGCGAAAGCCGCACTCGCGAGCATGGCGGCGCGGCGGCCGCGCCAGCCAGCATTCAAGCGCGTGAACACCATCAGCAGATAAACCGCCCACATCAGCAACGAAAGCAGAATTTTCGGATCGAAATAATCGATGTGCCCGTAAGTCGCCACCGCAACCACAGAACCAGCAATCAATCCCAGCGTCATGAAGGGAAAACCGAGCATCAGGGAGCGATAGCCGATGTCATCGATCACCTGGAGAGATGGTAGCAGCGAGAACATTCCACTCTTAGTCTTCGCCTTCAGCGCGCGCTCCTGTAGCAAGTAAAGAATGCTGGCGCCGAAGCTTAAGAAGAGCGCCGCGTATCCGGTGAAAATCATTAGAACGTGCACCGCCAGCCAGCCGTGCTTCACCGCAACCGAAGTAAATACGAAAGGTTGTTGCCCGCTCGCGGCCACGAAGGTCAACAGAAAGACCAGCGGAAAGACCACGATGCCCGGAGTTGTCGTCTTGTAAACCAGGTAGGCAAGCATGAAGCCGACCATGATCAGGAAGGCGAGGAGGGATTCAGCATTGTGAACCGAAGCCGAAGCCAATTGGCCGGTTTGCACAACCGCTTCGGTCAGCGAAACAAGATGAAACACCATTCCCAGATAAGAGGCGTGGAGCGCAACCTTGCTGAGGATCTCCGAGGTACGCGTCAGGGCCACCAGCGCGTACAGCAATCCCGCAGCGTAACAAACCAGCGCCACCCGCAGCCAGATCAAGCTCATCATTTCCAGTTTCCACAGGACGGTAGAAAGTTTCCCCACCCTGCCTGAGTGATTATAGTTTGCCGGGCCGAGCCCGCGCAGCGAAACATAAGCTGTCAGACGAGTTTGTAACCCGTGTCACACGGGGCAACTCATCGTCATGGCTCCGTTGCGCGTCATCATTTCAGACACTACCTGCAGGCAGATTTAACAAAGCGGTAATTTTACGGTGCTAGATTCTTTGACATTCGGGTGGTTTTTGGGGCGTGAAATCTTTCCACTCTATTCCCAGGAGAATCTTATGCACGTAGAAGTTCCACGAAGAGAAGGACTGCGCAGTTCGTTGAAAAAAACCATCGCGGCCATCGCCATTGGCGCTTTCGCAGCCGCACTCCCTGCGGTTGCGCAACAATCGAAATCCAAGGACGCTCACGGCCGCTTCCCTTTCTTCTTTCCCGGCAACCTGGTCGTCAGCCGCAGCGTTTATGACAACAATCCCAATAACGTCCAGGTCGGCGAAATCCTGCCTCCCAATTGCGCGCAAACCCAGGGAGGATGCGGCGCCCCCGGTGGCGCGCCCTACAATGGCAGCTATCCCGACGTCTGGAACAACGACGCCTATGACGGCAGCTTCGGCATCACCTCTAAGATTTATCTCGATCAGATGTTTCCCTTCGGCTTCGTGCTCAACAGCCTTGAAGTCCCCAACAGCTTGGAGCGCGGAATTAAGCCGACCAGCGATCAGCTCGTCACCAGTTTCAGCTCAAAGTCAGAGCTGGCGCTCAACCTCTCCACCGACCACCAGTACCTAACCTTCTCCGGATACGTCTCGCCCATCGACGCCCTCGACGTTTCGAATGCCAACACACCCGGCGCGGTCGATCCGACCAATCCCGTTGGCGAGAACATCTACCGCGCCGAGGCGCAGGTCGACGCCTTCGGAAACTTCCAGTTCACCGAAACCAATGCCTATAGCGGCAACAACGGCCGCGCCGTAATCTGGAACAACAGCAATGGCGCTGACTTCCTTTACACCTCCGGCAACGCCGGCAACGGAAACAACCCGCAACCCGACGGCATCATCGTCGGCGCGGGCACGCAAATCATCAGCCCTGCGAACCAGCCCGAAAGCCAGCAGAATCCGGGCATGCCGACTCCCGTTGGCAGCTTCAATATCACCGAACTCGGCTACAAAGCTGACAAGATCAGCAAGGACGACAACTTCCGAGGCCTGACCATCTTCAACAACGTGCTTTACTACTCCAAAGGGAGCGGCAGCAACGGCGTCAACACGGTGTTCTTCCTCGACACCACCGGCACCGCGTGTCCGAATGGCGTTGGCTTGCCGTCGGCCACGGCCACTCTGCCCACGTCTCCTCTTGCCTACAACATTCAAAACCTTCAAACTGACGGCCTGCCTAGCAATATGTGCATCCTCGCAGGCTTCCCAGCCGTTCCCAACAAAGAGGCGACGGTCACAGCGTATCCCTTCGGCATATGGTTCGCGAACGCTACCACGCTTTATGTTGCCGATGAAGGCGACGGATACACGGGCGGAACCGATCTCTACACGCACGCCGCAGCTCAAACCACCGCCGGGTTGCAAAAGTGGGTTTTCAATTCCTCGACCCAAACCTGGAACCTGGCCTACACCCTGCAAACCGGCTTGGGACTGGGCGTTCCCTACACGGTTAGAAACTATCCGACCGGCAACAACGTGGGCACCGGCCTTCCCTGGGCACCGGCGACCGACGGGCTGCGCAACATTACCGGAGCGGTAATCGGCAACTACGCTGGCATCTGGGCAATCACGTCCACGGTGAGCGGAAACGGTGATACCGGCGCAGACCCGGACCAACTCATGGTAATTTTCGATTCTTTATCGAACACAGACCCCGCCGTCGCCGCCAAGGAGAGCTTCTATAGCATTCGTCAGGCTGGCTTCGGAGAAGTTTTGCGTGGCGTGTCGTTCACGCCGGGAAGCTAGTTCGTTCCAACATTTGGCGGGAGCTACACAATCGCTCCCGCCATTTTTCTGAAGTTTCGACGAACTCTACTCCATCGCTATTCCACGCCTAGCGACCCCAGCGACTCGTCGAGCGACTGCAAATCGATATGCAGTTGTCGCCCGTTCGCCTGCATGTCCTCCACTTCGTCAAAGGCGCGGAACAGCCGCATCTTGACCGCCGCGTATTGTTCGGAATCGGACAAGGAACGTCCGTGAGATTCAGCCCACGAGGTGGCAACCGGGTTCGGCAAAAAGATACTGACCGCATAGGTTAGCTTGCGATCGGAGGTGACATCAAAAATGTATTCATTGCCGTTCGAAGCCGCAGAGGGACGCTTGCCGACGAAGTAATACTGGTAAACATAGCCTTGCGATCCAGCGTAAGTCTTGAGGCGGCGGAGAGTCATGGGGCGGTCGTCAGTCGTTGGTCGTCAGTCGCTCGTCGTTTGCGTTCTTGGTCGAAACTCTTGCTTCTGGTTTTCTCTCGTTACCCAGCGACAAACGACCAGCGACTATCGACTTCCGCTATTCCCCGGCGAAACCACTCTGCCATACTCGCTCCCGCGCGCCAGACGGTCAAACATTCGCCACGCCGCCAGCGAGACGTTGCTGATCGCCTCTTCTCCGTCGCGTTCGCGGCGCAGGTACGTCGTCATCACGCACAGAATGTATGGGCGCTTGTCGACGAAGATCACGCCCGAATCGTTGCGCACACCCTCGAGTTCGCCCGGCTTATTGGCGATCTTCAAACCCTCGGGCAGATTGCGGGGAATAAAACTCTCTTTGTGCGTAGAGAGCATTTTGAAAAAATCATCGGTCATCTCTTTATTGAGGATCTCCCCGCGAAAGAGCGCCTGTAGCAACTTCGCCATCTCGCTAGGCGTAGAAATATTTTCGCGACCTTCGGCGGCGGCTTTGAGGTCCATCATCTTGCGTCGAAGCCGTGTGTCGCGTAATCCCTGTGCACTCAGAAACGCATTCACGTTCTCCATGCCGACGCGGTCGATGAGCACGTTGGCCGCGGAGTTGTCGCTGACTGCAACCATCATGGTCGCAAGATCGCGGAGGGTGATGCGTGTGACTCCCGGAGTAAGGCCGTTCATGATGTCACTGTCGGGGACCAGATCGGCGGCATCGACGGTGTAAAGATCAGTGAGTTTCAGCTTGCCTTGCTGGGCCTGCCGATAGAGTTCGGCAAGCACGCAAATCTTGATCGAACTCGCCTGTGGAAAAACATCGTTGGCGTGCAGAAGATAGTTATGCCCATCCGTGAGATCGACAATAGCCACGCCCATCACGCCATCCAGACCGCGGTCGATGCCAAGAATGGAATCCGCCAGCTTCATCCACAGAACTTCCTGCTTTTCGCCAGGAGCGGAAGGAGAAGTTTGCGCCAATGACGACCCGGCCAAGTACAGACTGGCCAAAATGAGTACTAGGGTGGGTGTCTTCTGTGGCAGCCGTTTTCCGAAGCGAAACATTCGTGGCATAGACTCTCTGATGAAATCGAACCCTATTGCTCAGATCTTATTACTCAGATCTTCGCGTCGCGCAGCCGTTTCACCGCCGTCTCCGACGCCACCGGCGAATAATAAGTCTCCTTGAACGTGTAAGACCGCGCCTTAGCCTCGAGAATTGGCAGAATCTCGATGTGCCAGTGATAGTCCTCATCCAGTGTCTTCCAGTATCCGAGCGTCGCCGAAGGATGCTGGCTGTTCGGCGATGTGTGCAGCACGAGATGAAAACCCTCAGTCACGGTGCGTATGCGTTGCAGCGTGTGCCGGAGCAGCGCGGCGAGGTCGGGCAGCGTGCCCACGCGTAAAGAGCCTGTGCGCTCGAACGAAGCTTCGTGGCTGCGTGGCATGATCCAGGTTTCATAGGGCACGCGCGGAGCAAAAGGACAGAAGGCGACGTAATCTCCGCGAGTCTCCACGATGCGCAGTCCCTGCCGTTCTTCCTGGGCGAGAATGTCGCAGAAGACGCAGCGTTCCTTGCTCTCGTAATAGTCGCGGCCGGCGCGCAATTCGTAGAGAACGCGGCGCGGCACAAACGTGGTAGCGGTCAATTGCGAAGTAGGGTGATCAAACTCCTGCCCGGCGCCCGCGCCATGGTTCTTGAAAATGCTGATGTATTTGAAGCGGCTATCGCGTTTCAGATCTTGTATGCGTGAAGCGATCAGACGTAGAAATTGTTCTACCTCGGCGTCGCTAGCGTTCCACAGATGGCCGTCGTGGCGCGGATTCTCCAGCAAGACTTCGTGAGCCCCGACCGATCCCATGCGGTCGTAGAGCCCGTCGCCGCGCCGCGCCGGTTCGCCTTCGATGTGATAGAGCGCATGCGGGTGGACGACCGATCGCGCGGACCAAGCACCGCCCTCGAGCCCAGGCAGCGTGGCCACGACTTGCGCAGAATCAGCCGCACCGCCGCAAAACCGGCAAGCTTGCGGACGAGGAGCAGGATCGACGACATCGTCACCGGTAATCACCCAAGAACGGGTGATGGGATCTTTGCGGAGTTCCATGCGGTAAGAAGAGCAAAATCGACGAAGGGAGTCAAATGGAGAATTTGTAATCTCGCAATTTTGCAATTTTGTAATCTGAATGCCGCCGAGGCGCGCTAGAGTAGTGAGCAGCGGCAGCGTTGCAAATTACACAATTAGAGATTACAAAATTACCCAATCCTCCATGTCCGAGTTCTCCACGCCGCTCATGCGGCAGTATGCCGCTATCAAGAAAGAGCATCCGAATGCCTTGCTGTTTTTCCGTCTGGGAGATTTCTACGAGCTTTTCTTTGACGACGCAGTTCTCGCCGCTCGCGAATTGCAGATCACACTGACCTCCCGCAACAAAGAGAAAGGCGCAGTGATCCCCATGTGCGGCGTGCCTTACCATGCCGCCGAGGGCTACATCGCAAAGCTTATTCGCCGCGGCTTCAAGGTCGCAGTCTGCGAACAGGTGGAACAGCCGAGCCTCGCCAAGAAACTCGTGCGTCGCGAGGTAACCCGCGTGGTCACGCCGGGTACGGCCGCCGACTCGTCGTTAAATGCCGAGGAAAATAACTTCCTGGCGGCTGTGGCCAGCGTCGGAGATCGCGCCGGTTTCGCGGCGCTCGATCTATCGACCGGAGAGTTTCGCGCCACGGAGTTCGCCGGCGAATCAGCCACGCGGCGCGTTCAAGAAGAACTTGAACAGTTGCGCCCAAAAGAAGTGCTCTATGGGTCTTCGGCTCCGCTCTTTGAAAGAAGAACGCCCACAGAGATTCCCGAGATCACCACCTCCTCAGAGCAACAAACGTCGGTGGGTCCCTCAACTGGCCCAGCGCCCACCAGGTCGGCCAATGGGGTGGCCGAGACTCCCCTCGACGATTGGATCTTCGCTCCCGACCACGCCATCCCCCTCCTCGAAAATCACTTTGGCGTGCTCTCGCTTGAGGGCTTCGGCCTGGCGGGCAAGCAGGCGGCGGCATCCGCGGCCGGAGCCATCCTTTATTACATTCGCTCGACCCAGCGCGGCACGCTCGATCACGTCGATCGCATTGGTTTCTATGAGCGGCAGAATTGCCTTGTGCTCGATGCCGTCACCGTGCGCAATCTCGAACTGATCGAGCCGCTCTTTGCCGGGACCGATCACGGCGTAACTCTTTTCCGATGCCTCGACGCAACCGCAACCCCGATGGGCAAGCGCCTGCTGCGCACCTGGCTGCTGCGGCCGTCGTTAGATCAAGCCGAGATTCATGGCCGCCTCGATGCCGTCGAAGTTCAAGTCAAAGACACGTTGCGACGCGAAGACCTCCGTCGCTCGCTTGATGGAATTCTCGATCTCGAACGCCTGCTCAGCCGTGTAACCCTGGAAACCGCAAATCCACGAGACGTGTTAGCGCTGTCGTTGTCATTGGCGCGAATCCCCAAGGTGCGATCAGCATTGGCCGGACTGACGTCAGAGCGCCTGTCCGCTTTGCATAAGGCAATCGACGAACTGGCTGACCTGCGGGAGCGAATCGACCGCACCCTGGTTCCCGAGCCACCGCTCACCCTAAGCGATGGCGGAGTGATTGCCGCCGCCGTAGACAAAGATCTCGACGAACTCCGCGACCTGAGCCGCAACTCCAAGCAATATCTGGCGCAAGTAGAAACTCGCGAGCGGGAGCGCACCGGCATCGGATCGCTTAAAGTAAAGTTCAATTCCATCTTTGGCTATTACATTGAAATTTCGAAAGCCAATCTTCATCTCTCGCCCGCCGATTACGAGCGCAAGCAGACGCTGATAAATGCTGAGCGCTTCACCACTCCCGAGCTGAAGGAATACGAATCGAAGATTCTCGATGCCCAGGAAAAGATCGTAGAAATCGAGCGCCGCCTCTTTGCAGAACTGCGTTCCGCGATCGCCGCCGAAGCCAAGCGCATCCGCCAAACCGCGCTCGCACTGGCCGAAGTCGACGTCCTCGGTTGCTTCGCCCACATCGCCACCCTCAGAAATTACTGCCGCCCGCGGTTCGAAGTCGACAACGCCGAGCACGCCGGCGACTTGGAGATAGTCGAAGGCCGGCATCCTGTGATCGAACTGCAAGAAATGGCTGCCGGCAGTGAGCGCTTCGTCCCCAATGATCTCTTCCTCAATTCGTCTCCGCAAAACAAACCGCAAAATTCGTCGCACAATGTCATCGTCCTCACCGGCCCCAACATGGGCGGCAAGAGCACTTACCTCCGCCAAGCCGCGCTGATCGTGATCATGGCACAGATGGGTTCCTTCGTACCCGCCCGCGCCGCCCGCCTCGGCATAGTCGATCGCGTCTTCACCCGCATAGGCGCAAGCGACAACGTAGCCCGTGGCCGCTCCACATTCATGGTCGAGATGACGGAGACGGCAGCAATTCTCCACACCGCCACCGCGCGCTCGTTAATCTTGTTGGATGAGGTAGGCCGCGGCACTTCCACCTACGACGGCCTCGCAATCGCCTGGGCCGCCGTCGAATATCTGCACGCCAAAGTGCGCGCCAAAACTTTATTCGCGACGCACTATTTCGAGCTAACCGAATTAGCCGAACAATTAAGTGGAGTGAAGAACTACCACGTCTCCGTCAAAGAGGCCGGAGGAAGCGTAGTCTTTCTCCGCCGAGTAGAACCAGGCGCCGCCGACCGCAGCTACGGTATCGAAGTAGCCAAGCTGGCTGGCCTGCCGAACGAAGTCGTGGTGCGGGCGAGAGAAGTACTAGCCGAGCACGAATCCTCCGAGCGCCGCCTTACTGACCATCTGACACCGGGAGCATCCGCAGAGCCGGAGCGGCCAACCCAGCTAACCATCTTCACTCCCCTCTCGCAGCCAGTGCTGGAAAAGCTTCGCGAGGTAGATTTGAACCGGCTCACGCCGCTCGAAGCGCTAAACTTGTTGGCGGAGTTGAAAAAGGAAATCTAACCGCCGAGACGCAGAGTGCGCCGAGGGTCATGCGCATTGCGAACCGCAGACCGAGGTCAGTCATAAAGTAGAAATGAGCGATTCGAAACTGGCTGTCGGCCAACTCCTAATCATCGGCTTTGACGGAGCCGAGCTTTCTCCGCGCCTAGCTTCCCTGCTTACAAAAACTCAGCCGGCAGGAGTAATCCTCTTTGCCCGCAGCATCAAGACAGCCGAGCAGACGCAAACTCTGCTTCGTGAATGCCAAAAGCATGTGGCCACGCCGCTTTTCACTTGCGTCGATCTCGAAGGCGGCACGGTAGACCGTTTCCGCAGCGCGATCGGCCCGTCGCCATGCGCGGCGGAGGTTTTCGCCACCGGCAGCCGCGCCCTCTTCCGCAAGCATGGACGGATAATCGGTGAAAATTGCCGGGCCCTTGGCTTCAATGTCGATTTCGCTCCAGTCCTCGACCTGGCCTACGAGGCTTCGCGTTCGGTGATGAGTTCGCGCGCGGTTTCTGACGATCCGAAACAGGTGGTCATTTACGCGCGCGAGTTTCTACGCGGGTTGAATGAAGCCGGTATTCTTGGCTGCGGCAAACATTTCCCCGGACTGGGCGAAGCCACCCTCGACACGCATCAAAAACTCCCCAGTGTAGAAAAACCGCTCCGCAAATTATGGGAGCAGGATTTAGTCCCATATCGCGTACTGCGCCGCGAACTGCCGATGGTCATGGTTTCGCATGCCGCCTTTCCCGCGATAACAGAACAATCGATTCCAGCGTCATTGTCGCGAAAGTGGATCACTGACATTCTGCGAAAAAAGATCGGCTACACCGGACTCATCGTTTCCGATGACATGGAAATGGGAGCCGTTCAGGATTTCGCACCCATCGAACAGTCGGTCGTGCAGTACATTCGCGGCGGCGGCGATCTAGCTTTGGTCTGCCACAAAGAAGAAATCGTGGTTCGGGCCTATGAGGCCCTGACTCGCGAAGCTGAACGCGATCCGAAGTTTGCCCGCCGCGCCAGGGAATCAGCGCGCCGCATCCTTGCTTTCAAGAAGCGCTGGATGAAATCAGATAAGACAGCGCCGCCAAAACGCTCCGCGCTCAGGCCCGAGCAAGTCGAGAAACTGTCCCGACAACTCTGGGAATTCGGCGAAGAAATCCGCATGGCTGCGCTCGCGCGCACCGGTAAGAACGCCGAGAAGAAAAAGGCCCGCGCATGAGCATGATCGTTGCCGGCGTCATGAGTGGCACCTCCGCCGACGGAATCAATGTCGCGCTGGTCCGGTTCGCCTCCGAGCATCCTGGACGCGCCAAAAGCACATCCCCCGGCAAAAATCGCCGCACAAATTTCGAACTTCTAGCTCACGAGGAATATCCCTTCCCCGCCCCAGTGCGCCGCGCAATCCTGGGAATGATGAATGGGGAATTAGCCCGCGTCGCCGATCTCGCTCGCCTGAACTTTCTTCTCGGCGAACTCTATGCCGAAGCCATCGCGAAAACCGCGCGCCAGCATCGCGTAAAACTCAACCTCGTAGGCTGCCACGGCCAGACCCTTTATCATCAAGGAACGCCGCAGCGTTTTCTCGGACGCAAATTAGCGGTCACCTGGCAAACCGGCGAGCCTGCCGTCATCGCCTCGAAGCTCGGCGTGCCCGTGATCTCTGACTTCCGTCCCGCCGATATGGCTGGCGGCGGAAAAGGCGCTCCGCTAGTTCCCTTCCTTGACTATCTTCTTTATCGTGACGCGAGCGTCAGCCGCATCGCGCAGAATATCGGCGGCATCGCAAATCTCACCGCAATTCCGGCCGGAGGGTCGCTCGAAAAACTAATCGCCTTCGACACCGGCCCTGGCAACATGGTCATCGATGCTGTGATGGAAGAGCTGCTTGGTAAGCGCTACGACCGCAACGGCAAAGTGGCCGCCTCCGGCCGCGTTCTCGATCAGGTAATTGCCCAACTCTTGCGCGCGCCGTTTTTTCGCCACAAGCCTCCGCGCACAGCCGGCCGCGAAGAATTTGGCCGCGAATACGTCGGGCAGTTTCTTCGCCTTTGCCGCGGAGCCAGCAAGCCCGACATCGTAGCGACCGCCACCGCGCTAACGGCGCATTCAATAGCGAAAGCAGTAAAACAATTCGTCGTGCCGAAATTCACTTCTCCAACAACTGCGGTCCGGCACCAGCCGCATGATCACCAGATGATCGTCTCCGGCGGAGGCGCGAAGAACTCGACGCTAATGGCAATGCTGCAAGATGGCGTCGCTCCGCTAAGCATCAGCCTGCATTTCTCCGATGAATTCGGCGTCCCCGCAGAAGCCAAGGAGGCCGTCGCTTTCGCGCTGCTCGCCCACGAGACCTGGCATCGCAGGCCAAGCAATGTGCCATCGGCGACAGGAGCGAAGCGTCCAGCGATCCTGGGGAAGATCTCGTATGCGTAGCGCAGCGGCACCGGCGCGCGCAAGAAGCAGGTCCTTTGCTTCGCTCAGGATGACAACCTCTTTCTTAATACTCTCAGTTGTGCTGCCGCTGCTCTCCTGCTCCGAGCCTCCCGACCCCAACACGCTGGTCATGATCATCGAGAGCAGCCCAACGAATCTCGATCCGCGCGTCGGAGTCGATGCGTACTCCGAGCGGATTGACGAACTTCTCTTCGACGCGCTTCTCACGCGCGATGAGCATTTCAACGTTGTGCCCGGCTTAGCCGAGCGCTGGGAAACTCCCGACCCGCAGACCTACGTTTTCCACTTGCATCGCGGAGTGACATTTCACAACGGGCAGCCGCTTACTTCTCGCGACGTCAAGTGGACCTTCGACTCTCTACTCCAAGGCAAGCTACGCAGCACCAAGACCTCCACCTACCGTTTCGTGGATCGCATCGAAACGCCAGATGAATTGACAGTAGTGTTCCGTCTGAAAGAGCCGTGGGCCGGCCTTCTGTGGAATCTCTCGGAGGGAGCGATCGGGATCGTGCCCTATGGCTCGCTCGATGAGGTCACCCGCCAACCGATCGGAACGGGCCCTTTCAAATTCGTCAGCGCGGAGACGGACAAAGAAGTAATCCTGGAGCGCAACGAGGCTTACTGGGGTGAAATTCCGCATCTAGCCCGTGTGCGTTTCGCCGTTGTTCCAGACGCTACCACCCAGGCCCTCGAGTTGCGAAAAGGCAGTGCCGACGTCACTAGCAACTCGCCCATGACGCCCGACACCGTACTCACCCTCGAACAATATCCTTCTCTCGTAGTTCAGCATGGGCCCGGCACCCGCCTGGCCTACCTGGCATTCAATCTGCGCGATCCTATCTTGAAAGATGTACGAGTCCGGCAAGCGATCGCCTACGCTTTGGATCGTCGACCGATGATGGAGTACCTGTGGCGCAACCAAGTCCAGCCTGCCTACGGCATCCTGCCGCGTCAAAGCTGGGCTTACGACGATGACGTGCCCCACTACGATTACGACCCGAATAAGGCTTGCCAACTACTGGATGCAGCCGGACATCCAGCCGTGAACGGCGTGCGCTTTCACCTCACGATGAAAACCTCGACCGACGAAAACACCCGCCTGATGGTTGCCGTTATGCAACAGCAACTGCGGGGAGTAGGCATTGCGCTCGACATTCGCACCTTCGAGTTTGCCACGTTTTTTGCCGACGTCACCAGCGGTTCCTTCCAGCTCTATTCGCTGCGCTGGACCGGCGGAATCGAAGATCCCGACATCTTTGACGCCGTTTTTCACTCGCGCAATTTTCCTCCAGCCGGGAGGAATCGCAGTTTTTATTCCAACCCGCGGATTGATAGTCTGATCAATGAAGCGCAACGCGAAACTGATCAGAAGGTGCGTAAGCAACTCTATGGTGAAGTGCAGGAAATCCTGGCGCAGGATGTGCCGTCAATCAACTTGTGGTACTTCGACAACGTGCTGGTGCATACACGCCGCGTTCGGAACATAACTCTGAATCCGTCCGGAAATTACGATTTTCTGAAGACGGCTGAAATCAGCGGCCAGTAATCGATCGCCGCCTCTCTCTTCGCCACTGCCCCGACCGGCGCGGTTTTCAGCGTGGTACCATCGAACCTTGAAAATTCTTTTTATCGGCGACATTTTCGGGCGCCCCGGACGAACGATCGTAAAAGATCGCCTGCCCGAACTTCGACGCCAGCACGCCGTCGACCTCGTCATCGCCAACTGCGAGAACGCCGCGGCTGGGTTCGGAATCACTCCCTCGCTCGCCGAAGAGCTTTTCGATCTCGGCATCGACGTCATGACCACCGGCAATCATGTGTGGGATAAACGCGAAATCATCGAATACTTTCAAATGGCCGATGGCAACCCGCACAGCCCAGCGCGCCGCCTGTTGCGTCCTGCCAACTTTTCGCCAGGCTTGCCCGGCTGGGGAGTCTATGAAGGCCAGAAAAACAATGTTCCCTACGCCGTCGTAAATCTTCAGGGACGCGTCTTCATGGGCTCGAGCGACGATCCTTTTCGTTTCGCCGATCGCCTGCTCGAGCAGATCAAGGCGAAGATCATCTTCGTCGATTTCCACGCCGAGGCGAGCTCCGAAAAGGTTGCCTTCGGATGGTATCTCGACGGCCGGGTCACGGCCTTTGTCGGCACGCACACGCACATTCCCACAGCCGACGAAAACATCCTGCCAAAGGGCACTGCCTACTTGACCGACGTCGGCATGACCGGCCCCTATGACAGCGTCATCGGAGTAAAAAAAGAGTTAGTGATCGAGCGCTTTCTAACCGGAATGCCTGCACGCTTCGAAGCCGCCAATGGCGATGTCCGACTGTGCGCAGTGGTCGTCGATTGCGATGACCAGACAGGCCGCGCCACGCGGATCGAGCGGCTCATGCTGCGCTGAATTAGGAGCGCCGCCGGGGCCTCTCGCGCCAACCCCCTCGGCGACCGGCTATCTCCTCGTTACGACCGTAGTTCCCTTCCGAGTATTTCGCTTGCAAGACAGCGGCGGCCAGGCATTCTATAGTAGTTACCATGCGATGGGTGTCTGCAGGAATGGTTGGGTTGCTGGCGGCAGTGTGCTTTGCTGCGGACACTCCAACCGCTGCCACCGGGCCGGCGGTGGCGCCACCAGCCTCGGCTCTGTCGCTCTGCTCCAACTCCGGCAGCGCGCCCCGTTGCCATGGCCCGTCGAAGGACCTGAAAGCCGCCCGCCAAGCCTTTGCCCGCGGCGTCAAGCTGGAAAAATTGCAGAACGATAATCCGCAAAATCTCGACCAAGCCTTTTACGAATTTCAGGAAGCCGCCCGCCTGGTTCCGCAGAATGTTGAATATCTGACGGCCCGCGAATTCACGCGCCAGCATCTCGCCGGCCTCCACCTCGATCGTGGCAACAAAGATTTATTCAGCGGCCAGCCGGTCGAGGCGCTAGGAGAATTCCGCGCCGCGCTCAACCTCGATCCACAAAACGAATTCGCCCAACAGCGCATTCGCGACGCGCTTGGACCCGCGCCCGTGCACACCACCGAGACGCCGCAAGTAGTTGCCAGTTCGAACTCGATTGCCCTCCAGCCGATTGATGCCCTTCATGATTTCCACTATCGCGGCGATTCTCGTGGTCTGATCACGGCCGTCGCCACCAGCTATGGACTCACGGTCATTTTCGACGACGGGTTTCCCAGCCGCCACGTGAATTTCGAACTTCAAGGCGCTGATTTCGCCACCGCTATCCGCGCCGCCTCCGCTGTCACCAAGAGCTTCAGCGTAGCGCTCGACGACAAGGTTCTCTTCACCGCGGTCGACAATGCCGAAAATCATCGCGTCTACGACCGTATGGGCCTGCGCTCGTTTTATGTTCCCGAAAACAATTCCCCGCAGGATCTCAACGAGCTGGTGAATTCACTGCGCACGCTCTTCGAGTTCAAGCTCGTGAGTCTCAATTCCGCCGCCAGCACGATTACGCTGCGCGGTCCAAAAGCCGCGCTCGAAGCCGCCACCGAGTTCCTCGAACAACTCAATGGTGAACGCCCGGAGGTGATGCTCGACCTGCAAGTCTTTCAGGTCGACCACACCTACATGAGCAACATCGGCATCCATGTTCCCAACACTTTCAATCTGTATAACATTCCAGCGGCGGCCCTCGCCGGGTTGGCCGGCCAAAACATTCAGAGCCTGATCAACCAATTGATTTCATCGGGCGGTATTAATCAGGCCGGCAATTCAACCATCTCCGCCCTGCTGGCACAACTGCAAGGCCAACAGAATTCGACCTTCAGCCAGCCGCTGGCGACGTTTGGCGGCGGGCTCACCTTCATGGGCCTGAGCCTCGATCAGTTGTCCGCCGCGCTCAGTATGAACGAAAGCTCCGTCCGCCAGATTAATCACGTCCAGTTGCGCGCGTCACAGGAGAAGGACGCGACTTTCAAGCTGGGACAGCGCTATCCCATCCTCAATGCCAGCTTCGCGCCGATCTACAACAATTCCGCGATCGCGTCGGTCGTCGGCAATCAGTCCTATACCGCGCCATTTCCATCCGTAAATTACGAGGATATTGGACTGACACTTAAGGCGAAGCCGCTCATTCACAACAATTCCGACGTAGCTCTCGAGTTGGAGATTCAATTCCGTAGTTTGGGAACCGTGTCCACCAACGGTATCCCTGACATTCTTAATCGCGAATATAAAGGTGGAATTCTGGTGAAGGATGGCGAACCGGCGGTTGTAGCGGGAATGATCACGGACTCCGACGCGCGGACCCTAAGTGGGCTTCCCGCAATTTCTACGGTAGCTGGCTTGGGCTATTTGACCTCGCAGCGGACCAAACAGGAAGAGCATGACGAACTGCTGATCCTTATCACGCCCCACGTGGTCCGCAGCCCCGACCGCCCGGAATCCCCGGAAATCTGGCTCAAGTAAAGAAATCGGGTGATCTGGCCATCCGGTGATCTGGTGATCGGAAACCTAAGTCACAGGCCCTCGACGTTTCGATCACCAGATCACCCGATTTGCCTTACTTCTGGCTTGCCTCGAAGTCCACAATCTTCTTTAACACCTCGACGGGCGCTCCGCCTGGCACATTGCGTCCGTTTACGAAGAGGGTCGGCGTGCCCGTAACCCCTACCGATCTTCCGAGTGCGAGAGAAGTTTGAACTCTCGCTATCGTATCCCCCTTGGCGGCGCAGGCCGCGATCTCGTCTCCATTCGCGCCCGACGCGGTCGCGATGGCCTTCAACTTTTCATCGGCATTCGAGGCAGTGATATTCGCCTGATCATCAAACGTCTTTTGGATAAACTTCCACACTGCATCATTCGAAGCGCGCCCGACACAATCAACATAGTCCGCAGCCTTTTCAGCCCAATCGTGCATAGGCAGAGGAAAATTCTGAAAAATGAAGCGAACTTCCGGCTGCTGCGCCAACAGTTGTTCAATTCCGGGAGCGGCCTTGGCACAGTGCGGACATTGCATGTCGCTGAACTCGACAATCGTTACCGGCGCTTTGGCTGGGCCCTTAGCCGGGCCGTTCACGCCCTTCTCGAGCTTCGCGCGCGCATCCTCAAAGGGCTTCGCTCCGAAAGGCAGCACGTCGCCCGTAATCGCGTGCTTGCCATCAGAACTGATCAGCAGTCGATTCTGGTTGGAGCCCTGTGCGTTGTTGACCGTGATCGTAACCTCCGCCAGCCCGGGAATCTCCGACGGACGAATCTCTCCGACCTTCCACGTAACAGTCGGGTCATAACCAAACATCTGAAACAAGAACGCGTTGACCGTTTCTTCGCTGGGCAGCACGGCCGTGACCGCCAAAGCAGCCGCCGGTTTAGCGGCAGGTCTGGTCTGCAACGTGGGAGCGGTTTGAGCAACGGCAATCATGGACAGCAAGAGAACGGCGGGCAGAGTGCGATGAATACGTCTCATAGATTGGGGTTCGAAGTGAAATTAGATTGTGTCAAAATCTGGCGCGCTTGTCATTCGTTTGTCATTCGTTAACGAGCAAACGCGAAAATCACTATCGTAGATTCGCGGCACCTTACACCTCCGACTTCGCCGCAATCGGGAATCTTCTCCCATAGCCGAACGCCTTGGCCGAAATCTTGATTCCTGGAGCCGCCTGCTGGCGCTTGTATTCGCTGCGCTCGATCATCCGTATCACCCGCCGTACCAGCTCCAGATCAAAATTGTGGGTGCGGGCAATCTGCTCGGCCGACGACAAATCTTCTACAAAATCTTCGAGAATGGCATCGAGCACATCATAGGGTGGAAGCGAGTCGGAATCCTTCTGGTCCGCGCGAAGCTCCGCCGACGGTGGCTTTTCGATCGTCGCCTCTGGAATCAGCTTGCGCCGCGAGTTCACGTAGGCGCACAGGCGATACACCAGAGTCTTCGGCACATCCGAAATCACCGCCAGTCCGCCCACCATATCACCGTAGAGCGTGCAATAGCCGACCGCCAACTCGCTCTTGTTGCCGGTCGAAAGCACCAGCGCGCCGAATTTGTTCGACATCGCCATCAGCAGCAACCCGCGCGCGCGCGACTGTATATTCTCTTCGGTAACATCTTCCGGCATCGCGGCAAACACAGGCGCCAGCGTCCGCCGCGTAGCAGCATAGATTTCGTCAATCGAGAGTAATTCAAAACGAATTTTGAGGTTCTCCGCCAATTCGCGCGCGTCATCAATCGATCCGCGCGATGAATACGGCCCCGGCATGCCCACTCCGATAATGTTCTCTGGCCCGAGCGCATCCGCCGCAATTGAGGCCGTGAGCGCCGAGTCGATGCCACCGCTAAGCCCTATGATCGCCCGCTTGAAACCGCACTTGCGACAATAATCGCGCGTACCGAGAACCAACGCCTCGTATGCGCTCGCCTCCTCGCCCTCAATCTGCGCGTGCATGTCGCCGTTCAATTGCTGCGAGTCGAAATAAATCAGGTCTTCTTCGAACGATTTCCCCTGCGCAATCACCGTTCCGTCCGGCGCAATCACCAGACTCGATCCATCGAAGACCAGGCTGTCATTGCCGCCCACCTGATTGACCATGGCAACCGGAACCTTCTGATTGCGCGCAATCGCAGTCAGCATGTCGCGCCGCAACTCGCGCTTGCCCAGCCAAAACGGCGAGGCAGAAATGTTGAGCACGAAATTTCCGCCCACGCGCACCAGTTCCTCCACCGGATCGACGCCGTACATCCGGCGGTTCCAAAAGCGCTTGTCGTTCCAGGCGTCCTCGCAGATGGTCAAAGCCATCTGCTTGCCACAGAAGTTAAAGAGCTGCTGGCTCTTCGCGGGCGCAAAGTTACGCATTTCGTCAAAGACGTCGTAAGTCGGCAACAACATCTTCGACTGAATGAATTCGACGCGCCCGTCGCGCAGCAGCGCGGCCGAGTTCATCACCTTCTTGCCAGAATCGGCGTGGGCGGGCGTGACCGTCCCGCAAATGACGGCGATGTCATGGGTTTCAGCGGCAATCTTCTCCACGGTTGCCCGGCAGCGCGCCACAAACGACGGCCTCTCGACCAGATCGCGCGGCGGATACCCGCAGACCGAGAGTTCGGGAAAAAGAATCAGGCCGGCGCCAGCGTCTCGCGCCTGCACCGCGAACTGAATGATCTTGGCAGCATTGCCAGAAAAGTCTCCGACGGTGGGGTTGATCTGGCCCAGGGCAATCTTCACTCTTCTAGTTTAGAAGGTCGAGGCGTGGAAGGTCGATAGCAGAAGCTTTACCTCGGTCGCGAAACACTCCGTCGTGAACTTGTAAAGTTTCGCCAGACGTTAGTTCGTCACAGGCGTGGAGGCTACTTCCAGCTGCGGCCCCGGATCCGATCCCGGCGCAGACGGCGGTGCAGGGGGCGCCGATGGCGGCATGGCCGAAGGATTTGCGGGATTCGACTGCGGCATATCCTCTCCCGGGCGCCTCAACGTAGGCGCATTCGCCGGACGCTCACTTTGCTTCGCCACCGTTGTTCCAAGATCCAGTTCCTTATCGACGCGCACGATCTTCTGCCCGTCCACTTTCATGGTCTCGACGCGCACTACCTCGTCGCCCACAAAGCGCACAAAATCCACGTCCTGCGGCGGCTCACCGTAGATCCATTCTTCGTATTCCACGTCGCCGTCGCGTTCGCGCAATTTCTTCGGCGCGCGCCCCTTGGCATAAAGCACCATGTCATGATTCATTCCCACCAGCACATGGTGATTCTTGATCGCATCCCTGAGCTGTGGCGAAACCGTTTCCAGATACGCCTCGACTCCGGTTTTCGCGTCGAAATCAAATACCGGCCGGAGCAATTGCTTCAGCTCGGGCCCCGTTATTTCCGGCACATATTTGTCAAAATACAAATCGACGTACGACCCACGGGCGTTAGCGGATGGATCCGCCGGCGTAATGGGCGTCGCACTCACGCCCGCATCAAGATGAACATGCTGGTACCACTTGTTCTTGACCGGACCGCCATTGATCTCAAAACGGATGTAATCGTCTTTGATCATAATGTTGCTGAGGCGGGCGCGATCGCCCGGCTTCGCGGCCGGCCCCCAGAGCGACATCAATTGCTGCAATTGCTGCCCGTTAGGCGTGGTGGTTCCATTCTTGAGCTTCAGCCCCGATTTCCCCATTGGGAAATTGGTTCGTATGAATACCAACTCATCACTAAAAGCATGGATAATTTCCTGGCGTGTCCTGGGCGTAATCCTGGCAGCGGGAGTATTCCCCGCAAGCGAAAGTGAGGAGAAGGCGAGAAGGAACGCAAGCAGCCTGGAGGAATCGGAGCGAATCTTGAGGGACCACATGCCGCACCCCGTACCGATCGCCATATTATAGACCGGGTTTGTCAGATCCGCCTACCCGCAAAACCTGTAGGTCGCTCCTTTTACTGAGAATCCCAATTTCCGCCGACCACCGGCCGGTTACTTACTCGGGGTACTTCGGTAACGGTCAACTGTACTTTAAGCACCTGAGGCCCGCACCTGAAACCAACCTAAAATGGTTACTGAGACGGACCACGTCATCCCCGCACTTGGCCCGCCAGGACTGTCTTTTGCGCTTGAAGCTACCTATTCCCGCACGCGTTCCGCTCCTGTACGTCATCCTTGGCGTGCTTCTCGCCATCAGTGTCTTGCCCATGTACTTCTATTCGGCGCAGATCGAGGCGCTCAACCGGGAACGCCTGAAGACCAACGAAAAGCTTTTGCAGAATACGGTCACCCGTTCTCTCGCCGACGATATTTCCCAGCACCAAGAAGCGCTGCACATGATGCTGGCCAATTTGTCGTCATCGATTCAGGTGATGATGTTATCCAATGCGAGCGGGGCCGACTTTAGCGCCGACAACCTTCTGACGCCAGAGTTGCGCGCCATGCTCGAGAATTTCGTTTCGTCCTCGAACGACATTGACTATGCCACTCTGCTGAACGCCGATGCTAAAGGCGTTTCCGCAGGTCGCATTGAGCCTGATGCTTTTCTACAGCGGGAACTGGAGCGGGCCTATCAAGCCGCCCAGGAAGGACGCGCCTATAGCGGGCAGCCGCTGATGGTCGGCAGCGGCAAATCGGCCCGCACCGTCATGCTAGTCAGTTCGCCGATCATGTACGACAAACGCTTTCTCGGGATGATCGGGTCGGTCATGGATATGGACTACCTGATCCACCGACTGCAACAGGTCAGCACCAACGGCTTGACGCCCTACGTCGTGGACAGCCAAGGCAGGCTGGTAGCGGCCGCTACGACACAATACGCCACCGGGCAAGACATGAACCACTTCGATATCGTTCGCAGTTTTGTCGATGAAGGTTCGAAAGCCCAGTTGGCTGCGACCCGCGAATTCGCCATCACCGATGGAAAAGTCAAAACGGAAATGCTCGGAACGTACAGCCCTGTAACCTCGCTCGATTGGGCGGTGGTCGTGCAGAAGCCGCGTGATGACGCCTATCGCGACATCACCGAGATGCAGAGCAAAGGGCGTTTGCTGGCTTGGCTCGCTGTGTTTGTGAGCGTTGGCCTCAGCATTCTTTCGGCGCGGCGGATCACCAGCCCCTTGCAGGTATTGGCGCAATCCAGCCGGGCAATTGCGCGCGGCGATTTCTCCCAGCGCGTACATCTCAAGACCCGCACCGAGATTGGGGAACTGGCGGACACCTTCAACACCATGTCAGACGAACTCGAACAGTTCGTTGAAGACTTGAAGCGCGCCGCCGACGAAAATAAAAACCTCTTCATGGGGTCGATTCAAATGTTGGCCGGTGCGGTCGACGAAAAGGATCCGTATACAAAAGGCCATTCCGACCGGGTCACCAAATACTCGATGATGATCGCCACCGAGATGGGGCTCGCTCCCGATTTCCTCGAGGTTCTCCGAATCTCTGCGCAGTTGCATGACGTCGGCAAGATCGGTATCGAAGATCGCATCTTGAAAAAACCCGGCGCTCTCACTCCCGAAGAATTCGAGATCATGAAAACCCATACCACCAAGGGGGCCAACATTCTTCGCCCTGTGCCGCAGTTGCGCGAAATGCTGCCCGGCATTGAATTGCATCACGAGGCCCTCAACGGCCGCGGATATCCTTATGGCCTCAAGGGTGATCAGATCCCGCTCTTGGCCCGCGTCATCGCCGTCGGGGACACGTTCGACGCTCTGACCACTAACCGCCCTTACCAGAAAGCGCACGATCCAGTGGATGCTCTGCGGATCATCGAAAATCTCTCCGGGCAACGCCTCGACCCCAAGGCGGTCACCGCACTTATGGCGGTGTTTTATCGCGGAGACATTGTCATTCAAAAGCAGACGACGCAAAATATCCCAGTCGATCTACGCGCGGTACCCGTTCCTGCGCCGCATCAACCAGCCGATCCTCTCACCATTGAAATCAGCCGGACATAAAAAGCCATTTGTAATTTTGCAATCGAATAATTTGGAAATCTGAAACTGGTTGCATGAGGATCTGAAATTACCAAATTACAAAACTGCACAATTATCAAATCTTCCCACCTGCTTCTCCTATAATCGTTGGGGATGATTCAAACTCTTTTTGGCAGCCTGGACGAAGTAAAAAAGCCCAGCTTTATTGAGCGCATGAAGGAAGCCGTCTCGCGCACCCGCGAGAATCTGGCCGAGCGTATCGAAGATGTCGTCTCCATCGGCAAAGAAATCGACCGCTCCACGCTGGATGATCTGGAAGCCACTCTGATCGGCGCCGACCTCGGCACCACCACGACGCATGAAGTCCTGGAGAAGCTACGCGACAAGGCCGATCGTAAGCAGATCAAAGATGTGAACGAACTCAAGCGGTTGCTGAAAGAAGAGCTTCTGGCGATTCTGACCGCGACCGCATCCCAGCCCGTAACCAAAGTAGATGGCACTCCCGAAGTCATCATGGTGGTCGGCGTGAACGGCGCGGGCAAAACGACCACTATCGGAAAATTAGCGCAGGTCTTTCGAGCGCAGGGCAAGACCGTTCTGATGTGCGCGGCCGACACGTTCCGTGCCGCGGCCATCGAGCAGCTAGAGATTTGGGGACAACGCACCGGAACGGAAGTGATCAAGACGAAGCCGGGAGGCGACCCCTCTGCCGTCTTGTTCGATGCACTGCAATCCGCAACCTCACGCAAGACCGATTACGTGATCGTCGATACCGCCGGCCGCCTGCATACCAAACAAAACCTGATGCTCGAACTGGAAAAGATGAAACGCACCGCCCAGCGCATCGTTCCCGGCGCGCCCCACGAAACGCTGCTGGTGATGGACGCCACCACCGGCCAAAATGGATTGCAACAGGCGAGGCAGTTCACGCAATCGTCCGGAGTCACCGGCATCGTCCTGACCAAACTAGATGGCACCGCAAAAGGCGGCGTTGTCGTGGCAATCTCGCGGGAATTGGGATTGCCTGTTCGCTATGTCGGCGTCGGAGAAAAAGCAGGCGATCTGCTGCCCTTCGATGCCAAGGATTTTGTAGAGTCGCTGTTTGCGTGAAGTGCGACTATTGGCTCCTGGCTTTTAGCTAGAAGCTAATAGCTAATAGCTTGGACCGTTCTTTAATGACCATCGACGAACAACACATACGGCGGGCGCTGGACCTGTCACGAGCAGGCATTGGCCTCGTATCGCCGAACCCCGCAGTTGGGGCTGTTGTGCTCGATGCCGCCGGCCACGAGGTCGGAGCCGGTACGCACACCTACGACGGCATAAAACACGCCGAGGTTCTCGCGCTGGAGCAGGCGGGCGACTCCACACGCGGCGGAACTCTCTACCTCAATCTTGAACCATGCTCGCACCAGGGCCGCACTCCGCCCTGCGCAGACGCCGTGATTGCCGCCGGGATCGTCCGCGTTGTCTGTTCCATGACAGATCCCAATCCAAAAGTTGCCGGTCAAGGATTCGCCAAGCTTCGCGCCGCCGGAATTAAGGTGGAAGTTGGCCTGTTCGCGGCAGAAGCTAAAAAGTTGAACGAAAGTTTTGCCAAGTACATTCGCCGCGGCAAACCGCTGGTCACGCTGAAATCGGCTATGACGCTCGACGGCAAAATCGCCGATGCCACCAAGCCCGGCTCAGAGCCTGGGGCAGCTACGCCGACATCCGAAGGCTCACGCAGCGGCTACCACTGGATCACTGGCGAGGTCGCACGCGCCCACGTCCAACAACTCCGCCATCAGAGCGATGCGATTCTCGCTGGCGTAGGCACCGTGATGGCCGACGACCCGCTGCTCACCGACCGCAGTGGCCTGCCCCGCCGGCGCAAATTGCTGCGCGTCATTCTCGATTCCTACCTGCGTATTCCCCCAATCTCGCGCCTTATTCAAACCACCGACAATGACGTCTTAGTGCTCTACTCCACGGCAGAAGAATCCGCAAGACAGGCGCTCGAAGAAAAAGGCATCCGCGTAAAACAAATAGCTGCGACAGCTGACGGACGCCCCGACTTCACGGCCATCATCCAAAGTCTAGGCGAACTCGGAATCACGAGCCTGCTCATCGAAGGCGGAGCACTGGTGAATGGCGCGGCGCTGGCCTCGGGCGAGGTCGATAAAGTCTTTCTCTATTACGCACCTAAGATTTTCGGACAAGGCGCAGTCCCCTTTATCGCCGATGAAGCCCTGCGTGGCAAGGCGCAGTACCTGCAGCGCTACGAGTTGCACCGCTTCGGCGAAGATTTTGCGCTTGAAGGTTATTTACGCGATCCCTACACGCTATAGGAACGGGAGTTTGCGCATGTTCACGGGAATTATCGAAGAAATAGGCAAGGTCGCAAAGATCGAGCAGCGCGGCGAGAATCGCCGCATCACCGTCGAGGCCGCGCAAGCTCCGAAACAAATAAAGACCGGCGACAGCGTCGCGGTAAGTGGAGTGTGCCTGACCGCGCTCGACATCAAATCGAAATCGTTCTGCGCCGACCTCGCCCCCGAAACCTGGACGCGAACATCCTTCTCGCGCATGCACGAAGGCGCTCTCGTTAACCTCGAGTTGCCCATGAAAGCCGACGGCCGCTTCGGCGGCCACATCGTTCAAGGCCACGTCGATGGAGTAGGCAAGCTGATTGAGCTGGAACGAATCGAGGATTCCGAAAACTGGTGGCTGCACATCGAAATCCCGGCCGAGATCGAGAAGTACACCGTATTCAAAGGATCGATTTGCATTGAAGGCATCAGCCTTACGGTCGCCAAGCTCGAAGGCAATCGCTGCACCATCGCCATCATCCCGCACACGGTGGAAATGACCAACCTCGGGTCGTTAAAGCCTGGAGATCTGGTAAACCTCGAAGCCGATCTGATCGCGAAGTACGTAGAGAAGATGATGAAGGGCGCGCCCGCGCAGACTGCGCTCACCGTGGAGGAACTGGTGCAGCAGGGCTTTTAGAAGCCGCGTCGGCGTACTGCGCCTCGCCGATGCCAAACGACCAATTTTCTTTTTGCACCTCGATCAGATTGATGAACACATCTTCCTTCCGCAGCTTCAAAGTTTCGTGCAATCCATCGGCGACCGCCTTGTAGAAGCGCTGTTTCATTTCGACCGTCCGGCCGCTATTAAGCGTGATCTGCAGGAAAACACAATCGTCCGACCGGTGAATGCCCAGATAATCGCGATCGAAAATCAGGCTGCTCTTAGAATGTTCGGCGATAATTTGAAAGCGATCATCCTTGGGGACGTTCAACGTCTCAATCATCGCGCGATAAATAACCTGGCCAATCTGTGCGTGATACTCCGGCGTTTTCCCTTCGAGTAAATCGACCCTGACCAGCGGCATAAATCCCTCCGTGTAGGCTTCAGCGGAATTTGGATGTTGTCGGCGCGGTCGCGCCAGGCAGTTACGCTTCCAGCTTCAGTTCGTCCAGTTCCAGAAATTCGTGAATGATCGGCTCTCGCGATTTCTCCATGTCTTTATACGGACCAAAGAATATCGCGCGCCCCTCATAGAGAAACACGATCCGGTCGGCCAGCTTCTTGGCGAGACGCATGTCGTGCGTCACTACAACCGAAGTCAGGTGCAGCTGCAATTTGAGCCGCGCAATTAAATCGCCGAGCAGATTGCCCATCATCGGATCGACCATGGTCGTCGGCTCATCGTAGAGCACACATTCCGGCTGGGCGGCGAGCGCCCGCGCAATGGCGACTGAGCGTTTCATGCCAGTCGAAAGGTCGGAGGGTAATAGATCGCGCATCTCCTTCACTCCCACCATTTCGAGCAGGCCATCGACGACTTGCAGAATCTGATCTTCGGAGAGCTGCCGCTTTTCGCGCAAGGGAAACGCCACATTTTCACCAACGCTCAACGAATCGAAGAGGGCGCCATTCTGAAACACCATCGTGACTTTCTTGCGAATCTCTTCAAGTTGCAGTTCGTTATAGTCGGTAATGTCCTGGCCAGCGACAATCACCCGTCCGGAATCGGGCTTCAGGAAGCCCATGATGTTATGCAGCGACACTGATTTTCCGACGCCGCTGCGGCCGAGGATGCACACCATCTCTCCGGGCAGCACGTCGAAATTGACGTCCTTGAGAACGACTATATCGCCAAACGCCTTGTTGACGTCCTTGAACTGGATGTAGGGAGACAGCGTTTCCGCGGCAGCCATGCCTATCAGCATGGCACGAGATGGCGCTCAGCTCAAGGACAACGTGTCCGAGTGGCTGGCAATCCACCCTGTAACGTGCCGACTCAGGGGTTGTGAGTGAAATTGCGATGTTAAGTCAACCATGGGAGGCTTTTCAGAAATATGTGATTAGCACGTCATTCCACCCCTTGAATCGAAGCCAGTACTTTGCAGAAGGCACGGCGGCATAACTGCGCAGAAGGGTCACTTTAGCTTCCGGTCCAGAGCCAAACGGATTTTCGGATTCGACTCTTTCAACTGTATACGCCTCATATCCGCCATCGGGCTTGGGGATCACCTGCCCCTGAGCACCGATTCGATCCCGTACAAATGTCACTTTCAGCAGGACACTGTTACCGGGTAGCGATGTGATCTTGTATTTCGAGTGGGTCACCTTGCCTTCCTTTGAAACTGCAGTGAGCATCAGACTGGCAGGTTTTCTCTGAATCCAATGATTCCACAGAAACTCCCGCATCTCATTGGTCTTGGTGCGACGCTCCTCCATGCCGATCACATTGTCCAGTTTGACGGTAAGCACATCAGTCGGAGACTGGGACCAAGCCATTGCCACAAGAACTAAGATTATCCCGATCAGTGACGCTCGAAACAGCATAGCTTGCACCATAAGACTACGGACACCGCACGCGAGAAAAGGGTTCCCACGCCGGTCGCTGTTGTAACCGGGGCGATTACACTCATTGAGAAAATGGCCGATCCCCACCCTTGGCCGCCATCCAATCCTGCGGCGTATTCACATTGAAAAAGCTCCGCTCAGAAAATCCCGCCGCCTCAAGTTCGCTCGCCTCAATCACGTAGGTCGATACGCCGGAAAATGCGGCGTCAACCTTGTTCCTCCCCGCGCGCAACGCATGCTCGGCAACCGCGGCGAAGTCTCGGCGATAGACGGCACAGAGCGGCTGCAATCCCTTGCCAGCGCGCGGCACAGTGACGATGGCGTTGTTCTTTTCCGCCGCTGCGAAGAGGAACGCGAGCAGCTCGGCAGACACAAAAGGCATATCGACCGCGACCATCACATTCAACTCGGCTGTGGAATTCGCGAGGGCGGCGTGAATTCCGCCCAAAGGCCCGCAGCCCGGAAAAATGTCAGCGATCATCGCCCATTTTTTCGATCCTTCATAGTGCGCAAACTTGGCTGGGTCGCCGACAATCATCACTCGATCACAAACCGCCCCCACCGCAGCCAGTGCGCGTTCAAGCAAGGGTTCGCCACCGAATTCCAAGAACGCTTTATCGGAACCCATGCGCGAACTCCGGCCCCCCGCAAGAACAAAACCTGCGCGCGTCTGTTCGCTCGCCGCCATATGGAAAAGCATAAGGCGTAAGCCACGATACACGAAAGTAACCTATTCAGAATGACGAACCCGTCGCAAGATGGAGATGTCCGATTCCACGGGAGCCCTACTCGTCATCATGCCGCAAAAACTCATGGACGTTCTTATGCTGGGTCGTTGTTCACACGAATTTTCCTGGCCGCGCCGCGCGGCCAACGGAGAGTATTACCAGGTCTGCATGGTGTGCGCGACCGCCTATCAGTACGACTGGAAGACCATGCGCCGCGGAAACAAGGTGGACGAACCCGTAGCGGAAACGACCACGACCCGGCGCCGCTCCGGCCAAAAGCAGGCGACCTGGATGCCCCGCGCCCGCCGCCTGAAGTCGAGCCTCCCGCTGCGCTATCGCGGAAAAAATCTCACCACCTGGTACGAGGGCATGATCCAGAACATCAGTCAGTCAGGCGTCCTCTTTCACGGCCCGCAGCAACTGCCCTCGAATGCGCTGGTCGAGCTGATCTTTGAAATGCCCGAAGAAATCTCCGGACAGAAAAACAGCAACGTGCTTTGCCAGGGCAGGCTGATTCGCGCCAAGGGTGCAGTTGACAAGGTGGCTGAGCAGACTGAAGACACGTTCGCGCTGGCCGCCTCGATCCTCGATTACAAGTTTCTCCACAAAACTTAAAGACTTTGCGGCTGGCCTCCGCCGCGGCGGTACAAATTTTTTGCGTGTTCCGCCCGTACAAGCGTCGTTGAAAATCTGCAGCATCGCAGGCGCTAAACGTTTTAGTGGCCTTTCGGCTCACCGGTTGCCACGAATCCTCGCTGCTGTTAGAGTTCTCTCGGTGACAGTCTTCTGAGGACGGCAAACGTAGTTTTCGCGACCTCGGACTCGCACAACGCCGCCTCTGCAAACCTGGGCTGGCATCGCTCTAAAAATGTCTGGAACTGGGGTCAATCTGAAGAGTTGGATCGCGCGGAGTCGTCATTCGGCGCTGGCACATTATGCAGCTGCCGCTCTCGCGGTATGGGTAACTCTCAGCCTCTGGACTTTCGCCCCGGTTCTGCAGCGCCATCTTTTTGTGCTCTTGCTTGCGGCGGTCCTTTTTAGCGCCCGTTTCCTTGGCTTTGGCCCCGCAGTTTTCGGCTCTTTGCTGTCGACCGCCTGCCTCGATTTTTTTGCGCTTCCGCCTCACTTCAGTTTTCAAATTGGCTCCGCAGCCGATGTCGAGCGACTCGTCGCTTTTCTGGCGATTTCGATCTTCGCCAGCAGCCTGGCGCGGCAAACAACTTTGGCTAAATCGCGTGCCGATCGCACCATCAGCGAGATGGCCGCCATCGTCGAATATTCCTGCGATGCCATTTACAGCTCCGACCCGCAGGGCACCATCAGCAGCTGGAATCGCGCCGCCGAAAGTCTCTATGGCTACACCGCCGAGGATGCGGTTGGCATGCACGTGAGGCAGCTCATACCGCCCGAGCGTAGCCAGGAGATGCAGCACAATCGGGAGGCGATCAACCGCGGCGAGATCGTAGCCTCCTATCGCACTGAGCGCATGCGCAAAGACGGCACCCGCTGCCCTGTGCTGCTCTCCGTCTCGCCGCTGCTTAACCCCCGCGGCCAGGTCGTCGGCGCGTCGGCCATCGCCAGGGATCTTTCCGCCGAGAAGACCTCCGAGGAAGCGATCCGCCGCAGCGAAAAGCTCGCCACCGCTGGCCGGCTCGCGGCTTCGATGGCGCACGAAATCAACAATCCGCTCGAAGCCGTCATCAACCTGCTCTACCTCGCCCGGCACGATTCACGCAATGCTTTGGAATATCTGACCCAGGCCGAGCAAGAGGTGGGGCGCGTCGCCCGCCTCGCCCAGCAGACGCTAGGATTTGTCCGCGATACCAGTGTCCCGGCTTCGATGGATCCCGCCGTCATCATGGACGAGATTTTACTGCTTTACTCCCGCAAACTGGAGAGCCGTCACATTCGCGTTACTCGGCGCTATCGCGGCTACTACCCAGTCGACGGTTACTCTGGAGAGCTGCGCCAATTGCTGGCCAATCTTCTGGTGAATGCCGTCGATGCCATGGAGGATGGAGGCAGTCTGCAAGTAGGCGTGACCGCCGCGCGCAACTGGTGCGATGGCCGCGAAGGAGTTCGCATTACTGTGGCCGACAATGGCAGCGGAATTCCCCGCGAAGATCTAGCCCAGATTTTCGAGCCTTTTTACACTACGAAAAAAGAGACTGGAACCGGCCTCGGCCTGTGGGTCTCACGCGGCATCGTGCAAAAACACGGGGGCTCGATCCGCGTCCGCAGCCGGTCAGAAGGACACTCGATCGGACACAATTCAAACCGCGCCACCGGAACTGTCTTTTGGATATTCCTCCCCCGGCGTCACGGAATCACCCGGGTCGCGTAGCCTCGGTTAGTTTCTCCTGTCCCCACAACAACTTGCGCATCGCAGAAGTACAGTGACCTTCGTACTTGGAACACTCCCACCGCAGCCGCTTATAATCAACTAAACTCAAGCAGACTGGGCACTTAGCCGATGCAACCTGTAGACATCGAACCGATCCTCGCGCCAGCGATCTTCGCTCTGGGGCTGAGCTTCGGCAGCTTCCTGAACGTCTGCATCTACAGGCTGCCGCGCGCCCAGTCGGTGGTTACGCCGCGCTCCGCCTGCCCGCGCTGCGGAGATCTCATCCCGCTCTACCACAACATCCCCGTGCTCAGCTGGCTGATCCTGCGCGGAAAATGCCGCGCATGCAAACAGCCTATATCGCCGCGCTATCTGGCCATCGAACTCGCCACCGGCCTGCTCTTTCTAGCTTGCTATTCGCATTTCGGTTTATCGCTCGCGACTCTGAAGTGCATCGTCCTCGGCTACCTGCTGCTCGGTCTGATTTTCACCGACGCCGAAACTAAGCTCCTGCCCGACGCCATGACGCTGCCCGGCCTGGCTGTCGGGATTTTATTCAGTCTCGTCGTCCCCGTGAACGATCTGGCTTCTCGCATTATCCCCGGCATGGTCTCGCCCGCGCTGCGCAGCGAGATCTCGTGGCGTATCTGGTCGCTGTCAGATTCCCTGTTGGGGGCGGCCGTCGGCGCTTCGTTCCTTTATGGCGCCGCCGCGATTTATCTGCGGGCGCGTGGCGTTGAAGGCATGGGCTTCGGCGACGTCAAGCTGATGGCAATGATTGGCGCATTCCTCGGAACCAAGCTAACCGTCCTGACCATCTTTACCGCTTCGCTCGCCGGTTCGCTCTTTGGACTGACCACAATTTTCGCCGTCTGGATCAAACGCCTTCGCCGAATTCGGGCGCATGCCGCGCACCATTCCGCGCCAATCGGCCCAGATATGGTTTCACCGGCGCTGGCTTCGCAAGATATTGCTTTGCCAAGCGCTGCGTCAGCAGAAACCGCTTCGCCTGCTGATCCGGTCCTTGCTCCACTCGCAACCCCCATCGCAGTCCGTCTTTCACCGCGACGTCGCGCCTGGCAATCGGCGCGCCTCGCCCTTCGCTTCTACGAGATGCCCTTCGGTGTATTTCTGGGCGGCATGGCGCTCTTCTCTTTTGTCTTTGGCAACCGGCTTCTGCATTGGTATTGGAGGGCGCTATGAGTCCGCTCATCAATCCCATGGTTCTGCGCATGGCCGCGCTTCTCTTCGCCGCGCTGGCAGCCTTCGGCCTGGCGCTATTCATCATTCGTCGCCTGCGCAAAAACATGGTTAGCGAAACCGGCGAGATCAATCAGGCTCCCCTCGCTGTCGAGGGACTGCCCGTACACGCCTATCACGCCGTCATTCAGCAACTCAAGCAACAAAAGCATGAGCTCAGCGCCCAGCAACTTGCCGAGCGCCGAAAAGCCAAGGCCTCCGATACGCTAAGCTCAACCATCCTTTCAAATCTTTCCTGCGGCGTGCTCTTCTTGAACACTAACGGCCTGGTGCGGCAAACCAATGCAGCCGCACGCAAGCTGCTCGGATTCGCCTCTCCCGTCGGCCTCCATTCTTCCGATCTTTTTCGTAGCGCAAGATTGCGCCCGGAAAATAATGTTTCGCCCTCGACCTCAGGGTCAACGACGTCGGACGCAAGGGCGTCGGAAATCACAGTCGAACAGATGCTTGCTCCCGCACTCGCCGGCAAATCCGCTGTGCGAGGCCTGCTGCTGAATTACGTTACTCGCGACGGCGAAAACCACGTGATCGAACTGACCGCCTCGCCCGTTCTGGCCGAGGATGCGAGCCTAATGGGCACAACCCTCGTCCTCACCGATAAAACCGATATTGAACGCATCCGGCACGAGCAAAAATTACGGCAGGAAATTGCTTCCGAGCTCGCGCTCGGCCTGCGCGATTCCCTAACGACCATCGCCGGGTACGCACAACAACTTGCCTGCAGCCGTGATGCCGACCTGGCGCGTCAGTTGGCCAATAGCATCGCGCAAGAAGCAGCCCAGTTGGATCGCACCATAGGAAGTTTTCTCGGAGGCGCGCGAGCCGCGACCTCCAGCTCGTGAATTGCCGGTTTCCGGTCCGCAAGCGACAGGCAACTGTTTTCGAAAGGACGATCACATGAAGAAAGCAAATTTCATAGCCTTCGGCACTCTGCTCCTCGTGAGTTTCAGCGGCGCGAATGCGCAGTCGCTCGGCGATTACGCGCGCTCTGTTCGCAAGAACAAACCCGACTCCGCACCTGCCAGCCGCCATTTCGACAACGATAATCTGCCCACCGGTCAAGCGCTTAGCGTTGTCGGGCCGCCAGCGGATGCCGCGAGTGCGAGCGCGCCAGCCGCTCCCGCCGCGTCCGACGCTGCCGCTGATCGCCAGAAGGCGGCCGACGACTGGAAAGAAAAAATCGATAAGCAGAAGGCAAGGGTCGCGGAGCTGAATCATGAGGTCGATCTCGACCAGCGTGAACTCCGCCTGCGCTCGGCCACGCAGACGTCAGATCCAGGCGTCACCGCGCGCAACGTCCAATTCGTCAAGGAGGAAGTGCAGTACAAGTCCGACATGGACGCGAAGCAGAAAGAACTGGAAGCTGCTCGCCAGCAACTCGACGAATTGCAGGAACAGGCGCACAAAGCGGGAGTTGGTGAGAACGAAGCCGCCAGCGACAGCGAGAAGAACAACGACAAGAACAAAGACAAACAGTAGCAGGTGGGGGCGTTTCGTCGCGGAACGCCTTTACGATTTCCGAATGCGCTCGCGAATCTGCCGCGCGTGATGTCGCCCATGCACCCAGTGGAACTTTCGCCACTGTTCCGCCGTCAACGGCCCGAGAAACGGGTGATCCATAATCTTCGCCGTCGCGCCAAACTTGCGCTCGCACTCCTCCAATCCCAACCACATTTGTTGCAGTTCCGAAAAGATGGTTCCTCGCACTTCTTCCGGTGGCATGCCTCGCGGCATCACTCGCTCCGGCCCCTTGCGCCCTGGCGGCATGAATCCCAGATTCACCACGACCAGCTTGGCGAAACGATCCTTCAGCGTTACCCGCGTGCCCAGCGGAGCGCCCCGTTCCAGGCACTTTGCAATTCCCCGGTTGGTGTTCTTATAAGTAAGAAACAGATGCTCTATGATCTGCGCCGAGTTCCATTTTCCCGCCGGACCCTGTCCCAACGCACCCGCACTCGCGCCGCCTGTTGCATCTTCGAGTTCCTGCCGCAGACGTTCGAGATAGGAATCCATAGCACCCGTCAGTACAATACTTTGCAACCGACAAAACAATCGGAAACCGTCAACCAAACTATGACGACAAAACTACTCTCTGGACTCGCAATTCTAGCAGCCGGATTCACTCTATTAACGCTGACATTAATACCGATGACTGCCTGCTCTTCCGAACCCAGCAAGCCGGTCGCATCGGAGTCCGCTCAGCCTAAAGCTCCTGAAGCAGTCACTGGCAGCAGCGCCTTCTACAAGTGTTACATTTCCGCCCGCGGCTGGGCCCAGGACGTGCAGCCCTATAGTGCCGAGTCCGCCGGCAGCAAGAGTCATGACGGCAAAGCAATCGAATGGCGCGTCGGATTTGCATCGCCGTCGCTCCACACGACGAAGTTCTTCACCTGGTCGAACGGCGACATCTCTCACAGCGTCGACGACACCTACAGCCCCACCAATTCCAGCACGCAGATTTTCAACGTCCAGTTTCTAAAAACCGATACCGACAAAGCCTTCGCCATCGCCCAGGAGCACGGCGGAGACAAACTGCTCGAAAAAGAACCCGACACTCCGATGCTGTACGTACTGGAATGGAACCGGCAGGATAACGCGCTCTTCTGGCATGTAATTTACGGCACGGACCGCGAAACCGCCAAATTGCGAATCGCCGTCAACGCGACCACGGGAGAATTTGCGCGGGTGGAAAAGTAGAAGGAGGTTGGTGGTCGATAGCCGTCAGTCGCTAGGAAAAACGACGACACTATTTTACTTAGCGAACGACGAGCGACCACCGACGAACGAACGCCTTATCGCCTTTTCGCCAGCCGATCCAGCGCAGCCTGCGCATCTTTGGCCAACGGACCCTCTGGCAAGACTTTCAAATACTGCGCGTAGTATTTCTTCGCTTCTTCTTTGTCTCCAACTTTTTCTTCGCACACGGCAAGACGATAGCTGGCAACGGCATCGTTATCCTTGTAATAGAGAGCTTCTTTATAACGATCGAGCGCAGCTTTGTAGTTCTTGCGGTTGAAGTAATAATTCCCAACCTCAACATCTTTCATCGCCTTCATCGGATTCCAGGGATGGAACTCCTGTACGTCCGACGGCTCGGGGTTGTCGGGAATATCAGGAAGCCCGAGTTCCTGAAGCTCGTTCTTGCTGCCGGGATGATTTTTTTCATCATCTGGAGGCGCGCTGATATCAGTTCGCGACGCGCGGCTCGAGCTTTCCTCTGAATCGGGGCTGGGTTTCACTGCTTGGTCTGCGGCAGCCTTATCCGCGGCAGGCTTATTGCCAGTAGATTTATCTGGCGCAGTTTGTGCGGGAGCGGTTTTATCCGGGGTGTCCTGGGCCAGCGAAAAAGCCGCCAGCAATGCCAGCACAAGCAGGAGGAATCGAATCCGCACGCTCCTATTGTAGCGCTTCAGAACGCCGTCGCAGCCGCACGATGAGCGGAAAGGTCAGGAGAGGATATGGCGGCAATTCTTCGGTTAGGAAATCGCATGACTACACCAACCGTGCGGTGGGGAAAATCCCGCTACCTGTTAAGAATCAAGCATGGACGCAAACAGAACTCATTCCGTGCCCACTACGCAAGCACGTCGTGTGCGCACCCACCGCACCTGGAGCAGCAGAGCTGCGAAGCCCAACGCGAGCCAAAATAATGCCGAAATCATGAGCGACGCCGCGTCAAAGTGGAGTACAAAACTCAGTACTTTCGAGTCAGCAAGAACTAGCAACGAGGACGCGATTACGTAGACGAAGAACACAACGTCCAAAGTGCGCGATCTTGGACTCAGCTGCCTCCGGATACTGGCGAGAACGTCATCGACAAAGCGGCCAACAAAGAACCAGAGACCAATCCCAGCAAAGCCGAAGCCCAATATTCGCCACGGCGTGTTGAATGGATGAACAACATCAATACGGTTATGGACCAGCCAGTATAAGGGGACGACAACTGGCATTGCGGGGAGGTTCGTCTCGACGCTCCAATAAGACGCCAAACCATCGACTAGCCAGAACTTATCGAAACTTCTGGCGTCCGCATGCTGGAGATTAATTTCGGGCAAAGATGGGGTCGGTGGGATCATCGGGGCAAGCTGGCGCAAGGTGTATGTCCACAAAGCCAGCAATACGATTAGGAATATGCCTTGAATCGTCGGCAGCAGAGACCTAAACGAGAATCGCATGGAGTTGCATTAAATCACGGGGAGAAGTACTCCACCAACCTAATTCTCGGGGCCAAAAGCTCTGCGATAAGCCACATCTTAATCCGATGGTTGGCCTAACATTCCCATTGCGGTCCTTAACTCCGATCGTGGGCGCAAGGCCGCTTGTGTAGAAGACGGACTACCGCAAAAAAATTCAGGCCGCCCACTTGCGGGACGGCCTGATTTGGCAAATCCTCCGGGGAGGAGGGAAACTTGAATTACAGTGATGGCGGAGCCGCGCTGGCCGTCGGAGTCGTATTACCGCTGCTCGGAGCTTGCGCCGGCGTGTTGTTATCCGCGCCTGTGTTTGTCATCAAGCGTATATCCACGCGGCGGTTCTTCGCGCGCCCGTCTGGCGTCTTATTAGACTCGACCGGCTTATCCTTACCGAGCCCGATCAGATAAATCTTGTAGGCCGGAACGCTCTTCTCCGCCGCCAGATACTGAATCACCGCATTCGCTCGGCGCTGGCTCAGTTCATAGTTATATTCCGAGCTGCCTACCGAATCCGTCGCGCCCTCTACCGTGATGATGTATCCCTTGGTGGTGGCAACGCTCGCGGCCAGTTGGTCGATGGCTTCCCGCGCTTGCTTCGTCAAATTGTCTTTGTCGAAGCCAAAATGCACAGCCGTCTCTACCACCGGCCGATAATTATCCAGATTGACGACCGTGTTGGTCAGCATATCGACGCGCTGGGTCGCGGTGTTCGCCGACATCTGTGCCTTGTCGGCGTCGCTTCCCGCCGCCAATGCCTTCTGGTCGGCCGCTGCGGCGCGCGTCTGCACGTCTTGAATTCCGGCTTGCGCGCGCTGATCGACGTCCTTGATGGCCTTCGAATTCTGCGCCGTCATGTCGTCCAGTTCATTGGTCTTGTTGATTAGCGGAGTCGTCTGCTGCCGCACATAATTCTTCGTGGTACATCCGATAGACGCGGCCGCTACGGCGGCCAGCACAAGGGTCAGACTCAATCTCGATGTCAACATTCTGCGATTCATAAGCTTTTCGTGGCTCCTAGGCCAAAATAGATGCTTTTTGTTTGCAATCCGTTTGCAGATCCAGCAAAAGTCTATGAATAGGATCCGCCCCTACTAAAGCACGGCAGATGCCAATCCAAGGCCCGGGGGAACGCTCTTAACCATTGTAATATCAATGACTTGCTCAACGGCTGTGGGAAAGACACTCCCTGTCCCTCAAGCAATCGCGATATAAACCGTAAAAATTTTATACGGTAAGCTTATAGGAACACTGCGTAATCGCCTTGGTTTTTCCTCGCCTACGCTTTTCCTGTCGCCTTGCGCTTTCCCTGGTCTATAGCTTTTCCTCTGCACTATGCTTTTCCCTGCTTCTCCGCTTTCCATGTCTGCGTCACATCACCGGAGGGACCGTGATTCCCATCACTCCAAGAGCGCGAATCAGTTCGCGCCGAACCACCGCCGCCGTACTCAGCAAGAACCTCTTACGACCCTCATCCGCCTCGCTCAAGATCGGATAGCGGTGATAGAACGCATTAAAAAGCTGCGCCAGTTGAAATGTATGCTTCGCCAGATAAGCGGGCTCCGTCGTAGCGATACACTGGCCCACCACGTAAGAAGTCTTAGCCGCCGCCAGCCATAGCTCCCAAATGTCGTTCCCCGGCACGCCGCCGAGATACTTATCAAAGTCCTCCGCGGAGACTCTCACCGCCTGCTCGCGGAAAAAATCGTCGGCATCCAATCCGCCCTTGCGAAAAATATTCGAAGCCCGCACGACCGCATACTGCGCGTAAGGTCCCGTGTCGCCCTCAAAACTCAGGGCCTCTTTAAAATCAAACGCAATCACCGACGGCTTCGTAAACTTCAGCATGAAGTAGCGCAGCGCCCCAATCGCAATTTGCGTAGCAATGCCGCCGCGCTCCGCATCGCTCAACTCCGGATGCCGGGAATCCACTTCCTTACGAGCCGCAGCAATCAGCGCATCCAAAAGATCGTCCGCCTTCACGCCAAATCCCTTGCGCCCCGATACCTCTATCCACGACCGCCCCTTATCCTCTTCGCTCAGCGTATATCCCAGCTCAGCCGCGCAGCCAGGAGTGAGAGCAACCATCTCATAAGAAAAATGCGTATATCGATCCGCCGCCTCGTCATGCCCCAGCCCGCGCAGAGCCTCAATCACCGTGTTCTGCGCCTCTGACTGCCGCGCATCGATCACGTTATAAATCTCCGCCACGTCGCCAAAGTGGGGATGTTCTTTTTCTCCGTGAGTAGTCGAGATCCAGCACTCATGCGCATTTGGATAACGATAAAACTTGCGATAGCCAAAATCCCGCCCCAGCAGCCCAAACTTCCACATGTGGTAAGCAATATCTTTGCCCACATAACCGACCGTGCCGTTTGAGCGGACGATAACCTTTTGATCTTCCTCGGCGATGTCTTGCCCAGTAGTGTTGATCTCCGCGTCCTCGGCGTCCTCGGCGGTTAAAGCTTTTGCGGTCCCCGCCCGCCGCATAACCCAGCAGCCTGCATTCTTACCACCAGCCTCGTAAGCAAGCACGCCCGCTTCTTTAAGTTTTGCAAAGGCCGCATCCCAAAAATGCAGATGAAGAATCTCACTTTCCTGCGGCAGGAAGTCATATTCGATATCGAGCCGATCCATGGTCTCAAGATGGCGCTTCAGCACAGCCACCGAAATCAAGTCTGCAATCGCCGCGGTTTCGTTATTTCCTTCCTCAATCGCGTGCAGCGTCTCCGCCCGCTTCCGCAGGTGCGCTTTGTCCTCCTCATACCAGTGCGATACGCGCGCATAAAGATCCCAGCACACATAATCGAAGCGCGGAGCCGCGGCCAGCGTCTCAATCTCAGCCCGTGACTTTTTCTCGATATGCATAAAGCCGACCACCACGTCCGCCACCTGAGCGCCGGTGTTGTCGATATAGTTCTGCACATCGACTTCTCTGTTCGCAAACCGCAGCAGCCGCACAAACGTGTCACCCAAAATGGCGTTGCGCAGGTGCCCTATATGCGCTGCCTTGTTGGGATTAATGCTGGAATGTTCAACCAGAACTTTACCCGCAGGAGTCTCCTCAGCAGGAGATTCATCCGCAAGGAGAGCAGTCGCCACCTCAGCGCGGCGGACGCGCACATTGATATACCCGCCGCCCGCCACCTCGAATTTTTCAAAACCCGGAATCGTGCCCACTCCAGCCACGATCTCCTCAGCAATTTTGCGCGGAGCCTTGCGCAGCTTGCGCGCCAGCTCAAACGCAAGGGGCAGCGCGTACTCGCCAAATTCAATCTTCGGCGGCTGTTCAACCACGATGTTCGAGATGTCGAGATCGTAGGTGCGCCTCAGAAACTCGCGCAAATACTCGATCAGCCGGCGTTCCAGATATCGATACAAGGATGCCCTCTAAATGATTGAAGAAGAGGTGATTCTAACAAACTCACAGGTGACGGCGAGTTTGACGGCGTCACAAGCGCCACCCTATGATGAAAATTCGTGACGCGATGGCTTTGGCTCTCAGCTCTTGCTTTCAGCTAGAAGCCAATAGCTAGCCAGCAGCGGATTTCCATGCGCATAGCCTACCTCGACTGTTTTTCTGGCATCAGCGGCGACATGTTTCTAGGCGCCCTGGTGGATGCCGGAGTCGCTCCAAAACTTCTGGAGGACACCGTAGCAGCATTAAATATCGGCGCCCGTCTGGAAATTTCGCGCGTGACGCGATCCGGAATTTCCGCCGCCAAGGTCGACGTCTACGCCAACGGCGAAAAAGATCTACCCCGCGAAATCTTCTGGGAGAACCAAGAGCATCAGGGCGCCCATTCGCACAAAGACTGCCATTCCCACGATCACAAACATCCGCACAGTCATTCGCACGAACATCGCCACGATAGCAACCGGGATTCTCGGGGTCGCGCCCTGACAGAAATCCGCCGCATCATCGAACGTGCAGCCATCAGCGCCAGCGCTAAAAAAACGGCCATCACAATCTTCGAAGCGCTAGGCCAAGCCGAAGCCGAAATTCACAACAGCTCGATCGAACAGGTCCACTTTCACGAAATAGGCGCCGTCGACGCCATGGTAGACATCGTCTGCGCCGCCGTAGGCGCCCAATCTCTGGCGGTCGATGAATGGATCTGCTCTCCGCTAAACGTGGGCGGCGGCACGATCAAGTGCGCCCACGGAACCCTCCCCGTCCCGGCCCCAGCCACGCTCAAATTACTAAGCGACGCGCCCGTCTATTCCTCCGGCCCGCATGTCGAACTGGTAACTCCGACCGGCGCAGCAATCGTAAAAATCCTGGCCAGCCGTTTCGCGTCCTTTCCCGCCATGAAAATCGAGAGAGCAGGATACGGCGCAGGAACAAGAGATTTTCCCAATCATCCAAACCTGCTGCGCCTGACGATCGGCGAAACCGCGCAGGAAGACGCAGCGGGCAAATTGACGGGCACAGCAAGCGAAACCATCACTGTCCTCGAAGCGAACCTCGATGACCTCTCCCCGCAAGTCCTCGCCTATGCGATGGAGCGCCTGCTGGCCGAAGGCGCGCTCGACGTCTTCAATGTTCCTATCCAGATGAAGAAGAGCCGTCCAGGCGCGCTGCTCACCGTGCTCGCAAAAACAGAAGACGCCAATCGCCTGACCAATTTAATTTTCGCCGAGACCACTACCCTCGGCGTCCGCCGCCGCGAAGAGCAGCGCCAGACCCTCTCCCGCCGCTGGGAGACCGTGGCCACAACCTGGGGCCCCGTGCGAATAAAGATCGCAAACATGAATGGCAGCATCTCTAACTATGCGCCCGAATACGAAGACTGCCGGAAACTCGCGGAAGCCAATCATGTGCCCCTGAAGACCGTTCTCCAGGAAGCCATGCAAGCCTTTGCCAGCAAAGAGTAGGAGTAGAACCCCATGCCAACCCTCAATCTACTACGCGATATTATCGACCGCGTGCCCGCCCGCCTCGAACAGCTTCCGCAGAATAAAGCCGAGACCAAGCGCGCGCCGTCAGCGTGGTCTCCCAAGGAAGAGCTCGGCCATCTGCTCGATTCAGCCGCCAACAATCATCAGCGAATTGTCCGCGCGCAGTCCGAAGACAAACTAGCTATGCCCGGCTACGACCAGAATCGCTGGGTAGCAATCAATCGCTATCAGCAGCGCGACTGGAGGGAGTTAATCGAAGTGTGGCAGACCCTCAACCGGCAATTATTGGCTGCCGCCGAATCCGTGCCCGCACCCGCCTGGTCCCATACCCTTACCGTCGCCGCTTCCCAACCTATGACGCTCGAATTCGTTTTCGACGATTACGTCAGGCACATGTTGCACCACCTGCAACACATCGGAATCGATGTAAGCGACATCCAATCGAAAACAACTAACGCCGCTTAAATTGACAGCTTCGGATATTCTTTTCTATTAGGTCGTTCAGCTGTCTATAGCGCCTGGACGCTGCGGTAGAATTTCAACTCCAAGGACATAATGCCGAAGAAGTTTTACATCACGACCCCTATCTATTACGTCAACGCGCGCCCTCACATCGGGCACGCCTATACCACCATCGCCTGCGACACCATCGCGCGCCGTCACCGCATGCTCGGAGACGACACATGGTTCCTCACTGGCACCGACGAGCACGGACAAAAAATCGAGCGCGCCGCCCAGGCCGCCGGCAAGACTCCGCAGCAGTTCGCCGATGAAATCTCCGCCCAATTCAGCGCCCTGTGGAAGCACATGGGTCTCACGCCGGACGATTTCATCCGCACCACCTCCGACCGGCACAAAAAAGGCGTCCAGGCCTTATGGCGCAAAATTCGCGACAACGGCTACATCTACAAAGGAACCTATACCGGTCAATACTGCGTCTTCGACGAGCTCTACGTCGATGCCGAACCCGGCGCCCATTGCCCCGATTGCGGCCGCCCCACCGAGACCGTCCACGAAGAAAATTATTACTTCAAGCTCTCGGCATTTCAGGACCAGCTCATCCGACTCTACACCGAGCATCCCGATTTCATACGACCTGAGACGCGGCGTAACGAGGTTCTCTCTTTCGTGCGCAGCGGTCTGCGCGATCTTTCCATCAGCCGCTCGACGTTTTCCTGGGGCATCCCCGTACCCGACGATCCGAAGCACATCGTCTACGTCTGGCTCGATGCGCTCGCAAACTACATCACCGCCCTTGGCTACGGCTCCGCCGACACCACCAAATACGAAAAATACTGGCCCGCCGACGTGCACATGATCGGCAAAGAGATCGTGCGCTTCCACTGCGTCTATTGGCCGGCTTTTTTGATGGCCGCCGGATTGCCACTGCCCAAAGGCATCACCGCCCACGGTTGGCTGCTATTTGAAGAAAGTAAAATGTCGAAATCGCGCGGCAATATCGTCCGCGCCGAAACCATCGTTGATACTCTCGGCACCGATGCGCTGCGATATTTTCTGCTGCGCGAGGTCGTCTTCGGCAGCGATGGGTCGTTCAGTTTCGACGCGCTGGTCCAGCGCTACAACTCAGACTTGGCCAACGGCCTCGGCAATCTAGCCAGCCGTACCCTGACCATGATCACGCGCTACTTTAAGGGAGAAATCCCCTACCCCTCCCTGTCCGCGCAAACCGCCGCGGACGCGGCTATCGCCGAAGCCGCAAAAAAAGTCATTGCCGACTTCGGCACGCTCTTCGATCAATACCAGTTCTCGCGTGCGCTAGAAGTTGCATGGGGACTAGTCGCCGCCGTAGACAAATACATTGTCGAAAACGAGCCCTGGTCACTGGACGAAAAGAAAGACGAAGAAAGCCGCGCGCGCCTCGCCACCGTCCTCTACACCAGCGCCGAAGCCCTAAGAATTGTCACCGCGCTAGCACATCCAGTGATCCCTGACGCCACCGCGAGGATCTGGGCGCAGATGGGCCTCGGCGACATCAAAAACTTCGATTTGAAACAACTGCAGTGGGGACAGCTCCGCCTCGGCACCAAGTTAGGCGAGGTGCAAGCCGTCTTCCCCCGCGCAGACAAATCCGCAGTAGAGAGGATGCAGAAAATGGAAGAGAGTAACGCAGCGAGCGTTGCGCCAGTTGGAGTGAGCGCGCCTCAGCCGAGCGCAGCGCAGCAGCCAGTAGCAACATCGACGGATACGAAACCGCCTGCGAAGCCCGCGGCCGCAATTCCCGACGGCAAAATCAGCATAGACGATTTCGCCAAAGTCGAACTCCGCGTAGCCCAGGTGAAAGCCGCCGAGCGCGTAAAAGGCGCCGACAAACTCCTCCGCCTCGAAGTCGATCTCGGTACCGAAGTCCGCCAATTAGTAGCCGGCATCGCCGAATCCTACGAACCAGAAACACTGATCGGCCGCAAAGTTGTGGTCGTGGCCAACCTCGCCCCTCGCAAGCTAAGAGGGCTCGAATCCAATGGAATGATCGTAGCCGCCTCGCCCGAAGGCGGCAAAGCAGTGTTGGCCGGCTTTCTCGAGGATGTGCCGATAGGCACGCGATTGAAGTAGCGTGGCGCTTCGCGAACGACCATTGACGAACGACCATCGGCCAAACACCGTGTTCATAGACTCTCACGCCCATCTTGAAGGCGAACGTTACGACACCGATCGCGACGCGGTTCTGGCGCGTGCCAAACAAAATGGCATCGAAGCCTATCTCGCCATCGGCATCGGCGAAGGTCCGGACACCGCCGACTGCGGAATTAAGCTAGCGGAAAAATACGATGGCAACCCGCACTATCCCCGAATCTGGGCGAGCGTAGGAATTCATCCCCACGAAGCTCACCTCGCGACCGAAGCCGCTTACACCCAGCTAACGCAATGGGCGCGCCATCCCAAGGTAATCGCCTGGGGAGAAATCGGCCTCGACTACTTTTATGACCACTCCCCGCGAGAAATACAAAAAGCAGTTTTCCTGAAACAGATGGAGTCAGCAAGAGAAGCAAAGCTTCCCATCATCATCCATTGTCGCCCCTCCAACAATAGCGAGAACGCCTGGGACGACTGCTTGAAGATGATCGCCGATCATTGGACCCCCACCGGCCTCAGCGGCATTCTCCACTGCTTCACCGGCAGCGTATCCCACGCGACCCGCGCTCTCGATATGGGCTTCCTCATTTCCTTTGCCGGCAACATCACCTTCCCCAAAGCGCAGCCCATCCGCGACGCCGCGCAAATCGTTCCCCTCGACCGTATGCTGATCGAAACCGATTCCCCCTACCTCGCCCCAATTCCCCATCGCGGCCAGCGCAACGAACCGGCATTCGTTGCAGAAGTAGCCCGCCAGATCGGCGAGTTGCGCAACCTGTCGGCGGAAGAAGTCGGCGCTCGCACCACACAGAATTTCTACGATTTTTTTGAACTCTTGCCGAACAGCGAAGCCATCGCTCGTTGAGTACCCACAGAGCTTTGTCATCCCGAACGGAGTGAGGGACCTGCAGACCCCCGGCAAGATGCAGATCCCTCACTGCGTTCGGGATGACAATGAAATGAAATTTGCTAATCAATAGCAAGGGAGTCCCACCTTCGCAGACAATCCCTCTTCTGTTACCCTCAGGAGTACACATTGGGGTGGGCGATCCGTGCGGCTCTGAGCTTTCAATCCTTCCCCAACCGACAATCCGGAGTTTGCAGTCCGTCATATTTCTCGAAAGCAACTTTGACGGTGATCAACCATGCCCGATAACAGTTTCGATATCGTCAGCAAAGTCGACCTCGCGGAAGTCAACAACGCCATCCAGCAGGCGATGAAAGAAGTCAGCACGCGCTTCGACCTCAAGGACTCGAAGTCGCAGATCGCGATGGAAGGAAACGACGCCATCATGTTGCACTCCGCAGACGAATTCAAGCTGAAGGCGGTGAATGACGTATTCCAAGCCAAACTCGTAAAACGAGGAGTTCCGCTGAAGGGCTTGACCTACGCCGCGCTCGAGCCATCCGCCGGCAGTACGGTTAAGCAGAAGATCACCATCCAGCAAGGCATTCCGATCGAAAAGGCGCGAGAGATCGTGAAGCTGATCAAAAATTCAAAGAAGAAAGCGCAAGCCTCCATTCAGGCCGACGTGGTGCGCGTCAGCAGCAAAGATCGCGACACGCTGCAGGAGATCATTGCCATGGTCAAGCAACAGGATTTTGGCATCGATCTCCAGTTCACAAATTATCGGAGCAATTAGGAAGTCTTGAACCGCAGAGAACGCTGAGGTCGCTGAGGAAATAATTGAAGAATAAGCACATTAGAAACGAATGTTCTCTGCGTACTCCGCGATCTCTGCGGTTAATTCTCTTACGGTTAATTCTCTTTCAAGGATCGGATCACTGTTGAGTACGACCACCTCCAACAACGGGAAAGAGATCTTCGATCTTCTACACGACGACATAGTCGCGATCGAAGAACAGTTCGGCCGCGACACCGTCTCCGACGTAGCGGCGATCACGGAGATTGGCGAATACCTGCGCGCCGGCGGCGGCAAACGAATTCGTCCCGCGCTGCTGCTGCTCTCCGCCAAACTTCTAGGCTATGAAGGCACTGGCGCGGTCAAGCTTGCATCAGTCGTCGAGATCATTCACACCGCAACGCTCGTCCATGATGACATCATCGACGAAGCACAGACCCGCCGCGGCCGTCCTGCCGCTAACACGCGCTGGGGAAATTCCATGTGTGTGCTCGCGGGAGACTGGCTCTACATGCAGGCCTTCAAGGTCGCCGTACAGGAGCGCAATTTCCGCATTCTCGATGTGCTCGTCGAACTCACGCAGCAGTTGGTCGAAGGCGAACTGCTCCAGATGGAGAAGCTCGGCCAGCTCATCTCCCCGCAGGAGCATCTCGACCTCATCTATCGCAAGACGGCGTGCCTGTTTTCGGTGTGCATGCGCGTAGGCGCAATCCTCGGCGGAGCCACCACCGATCAAGAAGACCGTCTAGGCCAATACGGACGCGACCTCGGCATCGCCTTCCAGATCGTCGACGATGTGCTCGACCTGACGGCCTCAGAGAGTGTGCTGGGCAAGCCCGTTGCCAGCGACTTGCGCGAAGGCAAAGCCACCATGGCCGTCATTCATGCGCTCGAACGTTGCACCACCATCGAACGTCAGCAGATCGAAACCGTCCTCCGCGATCGCGCCTTCAATGGCGTAACCCACGCCGATATCCTGACCATCCTAAAACGCTACGGCTCTCTCGAATACGCCACGCAGGAAGCCGCCCGTTACGCCGAATCCGCCCGCAAGGCCATCTGCATCTTTCCTGACTCCGAAATCAAACGTGCCCTTCTCTGGGCGCCCGAGTATGTGGTGGCAAGAGAGAAATAGCTGCTGGCTAAGTTAGAAATCTCCGCCCTACGCCTCGCATAACCATTCGGCGCACTCCCGATGAACACCTTTCATAGTGCCGCGAGCGGGCCACATGGGTATACTGGTCGCCGTTTTTGAAGCAAAAAGGGAGATTGGTGCTCAGACCTGAAGTAGATCTCCTGTCCTGGTTTCCCGGCGGAGCAGGGTTAAGCACTGATGGGAGGAATCGGCGATGAAAAACAACGACAAGGCGAACACAGAACTCGAGCTCCATTGGGTTATTTCCAGATATTTGCTTGTAGTGGCGGCTATCTGCGTAGTCACGCTGGGCTCTGTACGAACCGCATCAGCCGCTGACTCAGCCCGTCCGACTGCTCTCACCACGAGTGGAGTTGTGATTGGCATAACGGCGGATGGCATCGACGAATTTCTCGGCATCCCCTACGCCGCTGCGCCCGTGGGAAATCGGCGCTGGCGACCGACCAAGCCTTACGGGCTCTTTCCCGGTTCTTTGCTGCAAGCCACGCAATTCGGTAGTGAGTGCACTCAACCCGGCGGGGGCAGCGAGGATTGCCTGTTCCTGAATGTCTATTCGCCCAAAGGCACTGGCGCGGGCAGCGGCCTGCCCGTTATGTTTTGGATTCACGGTGGCTCACTCACCACAGGTGGCAGCGATCCTTACAACCCCGTGCGACTGGTGAAACAAGGGGTGATCGTCGTCACCATCAATTATCGCCTAGGGTATCTGGGATTCTTTGCCCAGTCGGCGATCGATGCCGAAGGCCATCTCAACGCCAACTATGGCTTGATGGATCAGCAATTCGCGCTCAAGTGGGTTAAAAGGAACATCGCCGGCTTTGGCGGCGATCCCAATCGAGTAACGATATTCGGCGAGTCTGCGGGCGGACAGAGCGTCTATGCCCAGCTCGCGTCTCCCCTCTCCGCCGGCATGTTCAGTGGAGCGATTTCCGAAAGCGGATCGTATTTGGAATTCCAAAACTACTTTTCCTACCTTCCTACGCTGGCGCAAGCCGAAGCGGCCGGCGCCCAGGTCGCCGATAGTGTCGGATGCACCAGCCAGAAGGCTGCGTGTCTGCGTACCGTGCCCGCCGCGACCCTGGTCGCACTGGAACCCAGCCCCGTGTATCCGGTCGTGGATGGAACCCTGCTACCACAGACCATCACCGCGGCATTTGCCAGCGGCGAATTCAATCGTGTGCCGGTGATTTCGGGCACCAATCACGATGAATGGCGGTTGTTTGTCGCCGAAGACTACGACTTCCAGGGGAATCCGATACTGACTTCGACTGAGTACGATAATGCCGTCACCGCCCTGTGGGGATCGACCCTGGCGCCGATCGTCCTCGAATTGTACCCATATTCCATTTACCCGTCTGGCGGTGTGGCCTTGGGTGCCTCCGGTACCGACGGAATCTTCAGTTGTCCGGCGCGTAATGCGGATCAAGCGCTGTCACAATTTGTGACGACCTATACCTATGAGTTCAACGATGAGAACGCGCCCCCGTCGCAATCGTATTTTGGCGGGTTATTGACCTTCCCCTTGGGCGCCTATCATACTTCAGAGCTGCAATACCTGTTCAAGGGCGCCAATTTTTTCGGACTGCCGGTAGCAGCGCTTTCCCACAAACAGGTGCTGCTCTCCGATGCGATGGTCAGCTACTGGACGCAGTTCGCGAAGACGGGAAATCCGAACTCCTCGGCTGAGCCGGTCTGGTCTCCGTACAGCGCGTCAACCGACCAGTTCCAATCGTTCATACCACCGGCGCCGGTGGTCGAGTCCAACTTTGCCGCTGCTCACCAGTGCTCCACATTTTGGGACACGTTCTAACCGCGAACCACGGCCGGGCGCGCCTGACCTCGCGGAGGCTGGCGCGCCTAACTTGGTCGGGCGGGCGTTCCCTCGACGAACGCAAAGATTGCTAACCTCCGGCCTCCACCCGCGTCTGACTCCTCGAGCGTCTGAAAACGAAACAGAGGGGGCCTGTCCAAATGGAATATAAGAGTCGATATTGCTCAATCCTGACTATCGTGCTCGTAGCAACGGCCGCTACCTGCGCTCTCGCCCAAGATCAGAACAGCGATCAGACCCGCAACTTCCACTGGGCCGGCAAGCTCTCCCCTGACCAGATCGTCGAAATCAAGAACCTCAACGGCAAGATCGAGGCCCGCGGAGACAGCAGCATCGACCAGGTCGAAGTCACTGCCGAGAAGTCAGGTCGTGACGCCGACGAGGTCAAAATCGACGTCATCCCCAACGCCGAAGGAGTAACGATCTGCGCCATCTACCCCCACGGAGCGACCGGCCCTTGCGAGCCCGGCGACAAATGGCATGTCGATAGCCACAATGAAAAAGCCAGAGTTGATTTCATTGTGCGCATACCAATGAACATCCGCTTCGCCGCCACCTCGATCAACGGCGGTGTCACCGCCGAAAATATGGGCCGCTTCGTGCGCGCGAATTCCGTGAACGGATCGGTGCACGTTTCGACCAAGCAGTGGGCCGAAGTCTCCTCGGTCAACGGCTCTATCGAGGCCAATATGGGCAGCGCCGACTGGACCGGCACCCTGAAAATCAGCACCGTGAATGGCTCAATCAATCTGCGGATGCCCAGCGAGCTCAACGCGGACGTGCGCTTCAGCTCCGTGAATGGCCGTCTGGAATCCGACTTTCCGCTAACCATGAGCGGCAAATTCGGAGGCCGCCGCGTCGAAGGTCGCATCGGTAGCGGCGGAAGAGAGCTGGTCGTCGATACTGTGAACGGCAGCTTGCGACTCAAAAGCGAGTCGATTTAAGTCCGAGTTCAGATCTGCATTTCGAGAGGGCGCAGTATCCCCATGCTGCGCCCGAGTCCTTCAGCGGCCGGCTCTCATCCAACCCAATTGCAATCCTGCGGTCGAGCGCCCCCAGAGCGATTGCTATACTAATGCAATCCGTTTCCCCAATGACCGACCTGCTCTCGATAATTTCGCGCCACGGCTACCTCTTTCTCGCGATCGTGTGCCTGGCTGAAGCCATCGGCTTGCCGCTGCCCGCTGCGCTCGCCATACTCACCGCCGGAGCGGTTGCCGCCTACGGACATCTCCACCTCTATCTCGTCTTCGGCATCGCCCTGGTGTCGATGGTCATTGGCGACATCGCCCTCTACTTCATGGGGCGCTTCAGCGGATGGGCCCTGCTTGGCTTCCTCTGCCGCCTCTCCGCTAATCCTGAAACCTGCATCCTGCGCTCCGCCGAATATTTCTACCGCCGCGGCAAAGTGACCCTGCTCTTCGCCAAGTTCATTCCCGGCATCAACACCATGTCTCCGCCTCTGGCCGGCAGCATGAAAATGAGCCTCGGCGATTTTCTGCAATTCGACACTCTCGGCGCCATTCTTTACATCGGCGCCTACTCCGCCGTGGGATATATCGGCAGCGACATACTGCGCGACATTACCCGCGGACTCCGCTCCGCAGGATCCGCCGCGGAAATGGTCTTCGGAGTTGGTCTCGCCGTCTACGTCATCTACCGAATCTATATCTACCGCAAATACCGCTTGCTCGACATTGTCCCGCGCGTGCCCGCCGAAGAGCTCGCGCATCGACTGATGTCCGACACGGCTCACAACATGCTGATCGCAGACGTCCGCAGCCACGGTTATTACGACGCCGATTCCGAGCGCATTGCCGGATCCATCCGCATCGAGCCCAATAACCTGATCGAAGAAGTCAAGAATCTCCCCAAGGATCGCGAGATTTATCTCTACTGTACTTGAGCGCGCGAAGCCACCAGCGCCCGTGTGGCGCGTCAACTACAAGATCTAGGATTCAAAGTCTTCGTCATCGCCGGTGGCCTTCGTGCCTGGCGCAAAGCCGGCAACCCAGTAGAGCGCGTCCCCAACGACGACCTGATCAAGCTGCCCACTTTCAATTAATCGACTGCGGATCCCGTCTTTGCTTTTCCCGTCTTTTCCCGCATTTGCTTTTCCCTGCCGCTGCATTTCCCGCCTGTTGCTTTTCCTGCGTCCCGGGGACTATCGTGCCCACATGGCACGCACCGCCGCATTCTGCGGATTAATCCTAGCCGCCGGAGAATCCTCCCGCATGGGCCGCGATAAAGCCCTGCTCCCCTGGCCGCCTCAGCCGATCAGCACCACCGGAGAAAACTTCCTCTCCGCTGCCATCCGCCTTTTTCTCGACTACGTCGACGAAGTCCTCGTGGTCGCGGGCAAGAATCAAGCCGCGCTCGCACCTATCATTTATGCCAACGGAGCCGCCCTCGTCATCAATCCCGACCCCGACCGCGGCCAGTTCAGCTCGCTCCAAGTCGGACTGCAAGAGATTCTCAATCGCGGCCGCGACGCCGCCATGGTCACCCTCGTCGATCGCCCGCCCGTCCGCGCGGAGACAATCGAAAAGTTGCAATCCACCTTCGACATCGCCACCGGAAACCGAAAGTGGGCCGTAATCCCCGAATTCGAAGGCAAGCATGGCCATCCTATTCTCCTGGGCCGCGAAATGCTGACCGCATTCCTCAGCGCCCCAGGCTCATCCAGCGCCCGCGATATCGAACACGCCAATCAATCCGCAATCGAATATGTTCCGGTAGACGATCCGCTGGTCGCGCTCAATGTCGACACGCCCGAACAATACGCGGCCTTGAGCGTAAACGTCGGTTAGTCGAAACCGCCTCTTTCGTGATGCTTAGTGTCCTTCGTGGTTCCCGCTCTCCCTGCGTTACTCGAGAAAACTGCGATCGCCCGAAGCCGCACTATTTATATTGATATCCATGCCCCAGCTAACCGCCCGCCAAACCGAATTCATCGAAAGTGTTCTCAGCCTGCAGCCGCGAGTCGCGACCTTCGACTGCGATGGCACGCTCTGGTCGGGCGATGCCGGAGAAGGATTCTTTGCATGGGAACTAGACCAAGACCTGGTCTCGCCCCAGGTCGCGCGCTCGATGCGCGCCCGCTATGCTGACTACAAAGCCGGCAAAGTCGCCGAAGATGTCATGTGCGGAGAAATGGTCACCATGCATCGCGGCCTGCGAGAAGAAGTAGTTCAGCGGGCCTGCGACACTTATTTTGCCGAGGCAATCGCTCCCAATATTTTCCCAGAGATGCGCGAATTAATCGCCCGCCTGCGCGACGACGCTCAACCAAGCCCATGCGACGTGTGGGCCGTCTCCTCGTCCAACCAATGGATCATTCGCAGCGGCATGCGCTACTTCGGCATTCCCGAAGATCGCATCCTGGCCACGGAAGTAGCCATAGAACTAGAGAAAAATAATGGTGGCGACTTTCGCATAATTACCGACCGCCTCATCCGCATTCCGAGCGGCCCCGGCAAGCCCGAAGCTATTCTCTCCGCTCTAAAATCCTCCTCCGAAACCCGCCCCGATTGCGCCTTCGGCAACGCCATCTGGGACCGCGAAATGCTGGCCCTCTCGAAGCACCCTTATGCCATCAATCCCAACCCTGATCTGAGAGAAATAGCCATCGCCAAAGGCTGGAACGTGTATCAACCTAACACCGAATTGTAAACAACTGCCCGAGGTGATAGGCTTCGGCGTAATTGCTCGACCCGTAGAGATCCCATCCGAAAAAATTAAGAGGAGAAAAATGAAAAAAGTTTTTTGTGCGACCCTGTTTGTCCTCACGCTGCTTTGCGCGCTGCCTGCCCTGGCGCAGAATCCCAACTATGATCAAGGTCCGATCTGGCGCGTGATCTATTACCACATCAAACCAGGTCAGGCCGAACCATTCTGGAAAGATTTTCGTGAACACCTTAAGCCATCGTATGACGCGCTGAAAAAGGAAGGCATACTCAGCGACTACAAAGTCTGGAACAACGTGACCACCGACGGACCGAACGACTGGGATGTTGCGGTCGGCCTCATGTTTCCAAACTGGGCAGCACTCGACCAGAGCGACGCCAAAACCGCCACTATCATGGCTAAACATTATGGATCGCGGGACGCGATGATCGAGGCAGGCAAGAAACGCAACGAACTTCGCGAAGTAGTAGCCAGCAAGCTGGCGCACGAAGTGATGCCCAAGTAAAATTGGACGTTCGTGGGGGTTTTCCGCTCATCGCGCAGGTTTTGCGATGAGCGGAAAACCCGCGGCGTCCCGAGAAGAGTCAGATATTCCGCAACAGCTCGGCGAGGGTGTCGACCGCCAAATGGCTAGCGTGCGCCGAGGCTTGCGGCAAGCCTCCAACTTTCTCAATCAACTCTTCCCTGCTGATCTTCCGCGCCTCGTCCACACTTTTACCTTTGGCTAGCTCGGTGATGGCCGACCCGCAAGCCATGGTAGGAACGCAGCCTTTGGCGCGAAATCGAATGTCGGCGATCCGCGTGCTCCCAGCTTCGAGACGAAGCGTGAGCTCGAGCACGTCTCCGCAAACCGGGTTCTCCAGTCGGGCAAAACGATCGGGAGGCTCAACTTCCCCCGCGTTGCGCGGATGCTCGAAATGGTCTAAGAGTTCAGCCGAATACACAGCAGCGATTGTAATTCGGCAGCGCGTGAATTCGCGCCGCGCGGCCACGATTCGGTTCTCCTTCGTGTTCCTTAGTGTCCTTGGTGGTAAGTGAATTTGAGGAAACGGCGAAGAAGCTTGTCTCCTACAATGGACGGATGCCCGACTCGCATCATCCTCGCCGCATAGCTTGCCTCCAGCCCAGCGCGACAGTCATTCTGGCGAGCGTGGGCGAGTTGCATCGCGTAGTAGCTTGCACGAAATATTGTGTCGACGTGGTTCCCCAATTAGAGACTGACCCGCACAACCGATCGCCTCTGATCATTGCCGATTCCTGGACCTCAAAGGCCCACGAGATTCTCGCCGCGAGGCCCGATCTGGTGATCGCTTCCGTTCCTTATCAGCAAGAGGCGGTCGTCGAGATCCTCAAGGCCGGAATCAGCTTTCTCGGCCTCGCTCCACGCACGCTCGATGATATTTACACCGACATCGCCTTGATCTCTTCATCAGTCAACGCAAGCGAGCGCGGCGAGCGGGTGATTAACGAGATGCAGGCGGCGATTGAAGAGGTGCGAAGCCAGACTGCTAGCCTTCCCAGAAAGCGCGTCTTCGCCGAAGAATGGGGGAAGCCGGTCATTGCCTCACAACCTTGGGTCGCTGAATTGGTGAATGCCGCGGGAGGCGACTTCTTGGGCGAAGCGGGCAAACAGTGTTCCGCCGAACAGGTGGCGCGATTAGATCCCGAGGTCATCATCGCCGCCTGGTGCGGAGCTGGCGATCGCGTCCCGCTGGCAAAGATCGTTGCCGAAAGAAGCTGGTCTGAGACCACTGCCGCGCGAACCGCGCAGGTCTATTGCATCTCCGACGAACTCCTGAATACTCCTGCGCCCACTCTGGTTGTGGGTTTACGCGCGCTGGCAGGCGCAATTCATCCGGCGGAATTCGGTGCGCAGCAAGGACTTCGGCCGATTACGGAAGTACCGCAAAGGCCAGTACCGCGGCGAAGCTGAGCAATGCTGAACTGCGGCGGCTTGATTTAGGATTATTGTCATGGCAACTACTTTGAAACCTGACAAGCTCAACGAAGTGCACAAGGACGCAGATCGCCTGAACGACAAAGCGCACACAGCAGATGAACTCATGGCAGGCATCACGGCTTTGCTGAACGAACAGATGCTCAAATACAACTGGGTCGGTTTCTACATGCTGGAGCCGGAAGCGAATCCGCCGATGCTGGTTCTCGGACACTATCGCGGAGCGATGACTCCGCATACCCGCATTCCTTTGAATCAGGGAATCTGCGGCGCGGCCGCATCGTCCGGCAAAACAGTGGTGGTGGATGATGTCAAGAAGGATCCGCGTTATCTGGCGTGCTCGCTCGAAACCAAATCTGAGATCGTTGTCCCGGTTTTCGTCAATGGCGCAGTTGCGGGCGAACTCGATATCGACAGCCACTTCCCCGCGGCATTTGGCGCCGAGGATCGCGCCCTGATTGAATACGTTGCCCAGCTCGTGGGCAGGCGCTTGGAGAAAGAACAGAAAAGCTCCCCATCCTCTCGCGCTGGCAAGTCATGAAGCGGGTCGTAGCCGCGTTGATTGTGAAAGACGACCTGATTCTGGCGTGCCAGAGAACACGGCACCAGCCCATGCCGCTGAAGTGGGAATTTCCCGGAGGCAAGATCGAAGACGGCGAACAACCGCGCGACGCCATGCGGCGGGAAATCGAGGAAGAACTCGGGATCGTCGCAGACATCGGCGCCGAGGTTGCGCGCATCGTCCACGAATATCCCGGCGGCGGATCGGTCGAACTGCGTTTTTTTGAAGTGCGGCGATATCAAGGTGAAGTGGAGAACCGAATCTTTCGCGAGATCCGGTGGGTAACACGGAAAGAGTTGCTTGGCCTCGATTTTCTGGAGGCCGATTTGAGCCTGGTGAAGGATCTCGCGGCTGGAAAACTTCTATAAGTGCGATATATCACCGCGCCAGATAAACAACCGCACAGTTTTCACTGAGCTTTGAGAAACCGGGAACTCTTCGACAATGAGCGAAGCCAAGAAACAACCTTCGCTTGCCGCCTTTGAAGTCACTAAAGGCACAAGTCAGGTGATGATGCTCAACCAGAACGACGTGAAGAAGTATCTCGATCCGCGAGAACTGCTCGACGCTCTCGAAGATGGTTTCCGAGGGCTCGAACTGGGAGAAATTCAATCTCCTCCGAGATCAAGACTGACGGTGCCCGGAAAAGGTCTCTCCCTGACTATGCCGGCATGGCGCCCCGGCATGCAGCTGACCGTCAAGATCGTCAACGTCTTCGACGGCAATCTGCAAATCGGACTACCGAATCATCTGGCTCTGATTACCCTGTTCGATCCCAACACAGGCGCAACCTCCTGCATCATGGATGGAACATACGTTACAGCGATCCGCACCGCTGCCGCAGCAGCTCTCTCCATTCGCCTGCTGGGTCGCGCCGATTCTAAGATCGCCACGGTGATCGGTGCGGGCGTTCAGGGATGTCAACACCTGCGCCTGCTCCCCTTGGTACGGAATGTCGAGCGTATCAATATTTGCTCATTACGCCTCGAAGAGGCTCAGAAACTCGCCACGCAGAGCGAAATCGCACGTGCCATCGCAAACGTTGAAGAGGCCGTGCGTGAGTCAGACATTGTGTGCCTCGCGACTCATTCGCCTGAACCCGTGATCGAATCTGCATGGCTAAAGCCAGGAACGCACGTCACCTCAGTTGGCTTTCACCCTCCGAATGGAGAACTGCCGAAGGATCTGGCCAGAGATCATCGTCTCTTTGTCGAGACGCTCGATGCTTTTCAGCCAACTCCGGTCGGATGCAGCGAACTTGCCGACCTGGATAGTTCAATGGGCACGACTCTCGGAGCGGTAATTCTCAGTCAGAAGCAGGGTCGAAGAAGTGACGGCGAAATTACGGTGTATAAGGCGATGGGCGTGGCGATGGAGGATATGGTTGCGGCCAATCTAGCTTTTCAGCGGGCCAAAAAAGATGGGGTGGGGAATGTCACGGCGTTGTGATTTAAGTGCGGTCGCACATTTTTTTGGTCGCTTCACGCGTTGCCGCGCAGTAGTCCGTACACATAGGCCACGGTGAGTCCAATCATGATCGCGGTCGTCGCCCAGGCAATGATATTGAAAGTCAGTTTATTTACGTATTCGCCCATCAATTCCTTTTTGTTGATGAGCAGCAGCATGAAGATCAGCACGAACGGCAGCACCGCGCCATTGACCACCTGCGAAAATACGGCGATCTTGATCAGCGGAAGACCGGGAATCAAGACCACCGCTCCTCCCGCAACGATGAGCACAGTATAGAGCCAGTAAAAGGCGGGAGCTTCGGAGAATTTTCGCTCCACGCCCGACTCGAGGCCTAATCCTTCACAAACGGTATAGGCGGTAGAGAGCGGCAGAATCGATGCCGCAAACAGCGACGCATTGAACAGCCCGAGCGCAAAAAGAATGTACGCCCAGTCGCCCGCCAGCGGACGCAGCGCCTGAGCGGCATCAGCAGCATCGCGAATATCGCGATTACCATGGAGGTAGAGCGTAGCGGCGCAGGCGACGATGATGAACCACGCGACCACGTCGGTAAAGATACAGCCTACGATCACGTCGAGCCGCGATGTCTTGTACTGCCGCCGGGTGACGCCTTTTTCCACGATCGACGATTGCAAATAGAACTGCATCCAGGGCGCGATCGTGGTTCCCACAACGCCGATCACCATGTAGAGATAGGGGCCCTGAGTGAAAGCGGCCATCTGCGGAGGCTTGATTGTGACCTTGATAGCCTCAATCCACGCGGGTTTCGCCAGCAACCCGGCAAATATGTACGTGACATAAAAGAACGAAGCCGCCAGGAAAATCTTCTCAACACTCTTATATTGGCCTTTGACGGCGATGAGCCACACGATTACGGCGCAGACCGGCACCGCGATGTATCTGGAGACTCCGAATAGCCCCATGCTTCCGACGATGCCGATAAACTCGCCGACCACGTTCCCGAAATTTGTGATCAGAATGCCCAGCATCATGAGGAAGGTGATGCGCAGGCCAAACTCTTCGCGGATAAGATCGCTCAGGCCCTTGCCGGTAACGGCTCCCATGCGAGCGCACATTTCCTGGACTACGATCAAGGCGACAGTCGTCGGGATCATCGTCCACAAAAGCATGTAGCCGAACTGCGCGCCTGCCTGCGAATACGTGAGAATGCCGTTCGCGTCGTTGTCGACATTCGCGGTGATGAAGCCCGGCCCTACGACGGCAAAGAAGAGCAGGAGCCGGAATTTCCAACTTCTGAGGAATTTCATGCGCAACGGACAAGGGAACGGTCAATTTGGCAAAACAGAACGACCAGCATAAACGTAGAAAGCATTATCTGGATAGGTGAATCTGATTAGACGGGAAAGTTTTCTTGTCAGAGTGCACCCTGGATGCGGCTGACTAGAGCTTGGCGCGCAGCATGGCGATTACGTCATCTGGCGTGATCACGCCAATAAGATGGCTTTGCTCGTCGACGACTGGCAAGGTCAACAGATTGTATTTATCGAAGAGTTCGGCGAATTCTCGTTCTTTCGCACCCTCACGGGAGGAAATCAAGGGCTCTTGTGCCAAACCGAGCAGTGCCGTCGACGGGGGAGCCAGGACGATCTTCACCAGCGGAACCGCGCCCGCCAGAGTTCCATGAGAATCCGTCAGGTAAATGGTGCTCATGTTTTCCATGCGGCCTTCGAAGGAACGCATGGCCTCGATCGCGTCGTGGGCGGTTGCGGTCACGGGCAGCGCGATGTATTCCGTGGTCATCCGCCCGGCGGCGCTGTTCTCTTTGAACTCGAGCAATTCGGTGACTTCCTGGCGCTCTTCGGGCTGCATCTGCACCAGGATCTCTTCCGTGCGCTCGTCGGATAGATCGGCCAGCAGATCGGCGGCCGCGTCGGGTTGCATCTCCTCCACAATCTCGGCGGCCCGCTCGGAATCGAGCGATTCGAGGACCGATCTTTGCACCTTCGGTTGGAGTTCTTCCAGAGCTCCAGCGGCCACGCCCTCGTCGAGGGTTTCAAAGACGGCTTCGCGCTCGTCGGGAGCCAAATTTTCGACGATGTCTGCGATGTCAGCGGGATGGAGCTTGCCCAGCCGCTCATTCGAAATCTTCAGCTTGACGCGCCGGGCAGGATCGGTCTCGACGATGTCCACGAAATCCCATGGGATGTCGCGGGGAGGGACGCGCAATAGCAAAGCGCGAAGCGCCCCCGCCGGGATCACGCCCTTGAGCAGCCGTCGCACGGCGCCACGCGCGCCCACATCCACGCCGCCCACTTTTAGGATGGGGCGGTTCTGCACGGTTTCGTGGTTAAAATCTACGTCGTTCACGCGCACAACTTTGCGGCCATGCACGTCGATCACCTGCTGATCGAGCAGGTCCCGACTAAGCAGCAGCAAGCCTTCCGATCCGTCGGCAGAGACCCATTCCGCAGCAGCGGAGGATGCGCGGACGCCACCGTTGATATCAGAAACAGCGGTGAGGGGCAGGACGCGATTTCCAGTGGAGGTCTTTACGATCAGCAGGGCAACGCGAGATCTGTCCTCCTGCGGGGCAAGAGCCACCTCGCGCACGCGGCCACTGACGGCGCCAGAAGCGTCATAGACGAGCGAGCCCAACAATTCGCTGAGCGAGACGGTGGCCATGGTGAAGAGAATACTCAAGCGCAGGCCCGGACGCCACAACAATGAGGCTTTTTCTCAATCCGAAAGATCAAGCACCTTTTACGCCCGAGTGGATGTGCTCAGGGCGAAATCCCAAGCCGATCATTCGCGCGGGAATTCGGCGCAAAACCGGGAAATGTTGCAGAAGCTTCAGCGGCAGTGGGAGTCTGCGCAGAGGGCCACGTCGATTCATGGCGGATCCAATAAAATTCTTGTGTACAAAAACCTGGAGTCTTTGGGTCATGCGGGTGGGAAATTCGCGCCGTTCCTGGACCGCCCGTAGTGCTTGCTCAGAGACCGCGGATTGCAGCAGCGGTTGCGCAAGAATGTTTGCGGCCGCAACCGCATCTTGAATCGCCAGATTGATGCCAACACCGCCGATCGGAGACATGGCATGAGCGGAGTCGCCGATGCACAAAAGGCCGGTACGCGACCAGTGACGGAGCCGATCGACGGCAACCGATAACAGTTTGATATCGTCCCACGACTTCAATTCGTCAATACGGCCGCGGAAGAATGGCGCGGCGCTCTCAATATTTTCGCGAAACGCTGGCAGGCCTTTTTGCTGAATCGAATCGAACTCTCCTTTTTGAATCACGTAAGCACATTGCCAGTAATCGTCCCGATCGAGTGTCACGAGAATTTTCCCTTCGCGGAATCTCCCCAAGGTCTGACTGGGATCGCCAGGCCTCTTTGCCAACCGCATCCAGAGCACATCGATGGGCGCACCCAAATCGATGACTTCCAGTTGGGCTGCCTCGCGCACCTTGGAATGCCGGCCATCGGCACCAATCGTGAGTTGAGCGCGGACTTCGACCGTACCCTGTAGCGTTTTTGCGCGGACGCCCGTCACGCGGCCATCTTCGATCAGAAGATCAGTGACCTCCGCCTCCATGCGCAAATGGAATTGCGGGTAGAGCTTGGCCTTTTCTGTGATGAAGTTGAGGAAGTCCCACTGCGGCATGAGCGCGACGAATTTACAGTGCGTGGGCAGATGAGAAAAATCGGCCACCGTCACAGAGAAATCTTCTATCAGGGCTCCGATTTGGCGAAGCTCCTGATGCGGCCGCCGCAAGAACTCGTCGATAATCCCAAGCTCACACATGAGTTCGAGAGTAGAAGGGTGCACGGTGTCGCCACGAAAATCGCGCAGGAAATCTGAATGCTTTTCGAGGACAACCACGTCGACTCCGGCACGAGCCAGGAGGAACCCGATCATAATGCCTGCCGGGCCGCCGCCGGCAACGCAACAGCGAGCTTCGATCGATTGCAGCGGCGATGGCGGATCCTGGGGCGCCATTCCGAATTCCCTTCAGACGTCAGATCGATAACGAGACATTATGCGGCGTCGGGTAGGAAATGCAACTCGGTGTAACCCCTTATGACTATGGGCGGGCCCGAGGCGCGGTTGACACGTTTCGATCGACTGACTAAACTCGCCCTTCTTCACTCCAACTTTTTTCTTCGTCGGTTGGTGACGGGTGCAGAGAGAAAAATATGGGAAAGCGTCCTCGCATCGCGGTGGTGGGCAGCGCCAACGTTGATTTGACTACCTTCTCAGACCGGTTTCCAGAGCCGGGTGAGACTATTTTTGGACAGAAATTTGACTTGGGATTTGGAGGAAAAGGCGCGAACCAGGCGGTTGCGGCCCGGCTTTGCGGGGCCGAAGTTTTCATGGTGGCGAAAGTTGGGGACGATCTTTTTGGGCCGTCGACGATCAAGAATTTTGAAAAACTTGGCATCGATGCCGCGCATGTGCGGCAGGTTAGCGGAGTGTCGAGCGGGGTGGCTCCTATCTTTGTCGATCCTTCGGGCCAGAATCGGATCATCGTCGTCAAAGGCGCAAATGACGAATTGAAACCCGCCGATGTCGAAGCCGCAGCCGAGATGCTGAAGAGCGTCGACTGCATCGTTCTCCAGTTCGAGATCCCGCTGGAAACTGTCTACCACACGATCAAGTTCGCGCGCCGCAATGGCATACGCTGCATTTTGAATCCCGCCCCGGCGCAACCTATCGACATTCAATCAATCGCTGATCTCGATTATTTCATTCCCAATGAAAGTGAGGCGTTCGCGATTTCCGGAATTCGAGTCAGTGATGTGGATGAAGCCAAGCGCTGCGCGACTAAGCTCCTTTCTAGCGGCGTGCGCCGGGTTCTGATAACGCTTGGAGTGAACGGCGCGCTGCTCGCCGGAGCTGACGGGATGGAACACGTGCCCGCGTTCAGCGTGAAAAGCGTCGACAGTACCGGCGCAGGCGACGCCTTTATTGGCAGTTTCGCGACTTTTCTTGGCGAAGGCGTCCCCGAGATCGAGGCTGTCAAGCGCGCCAACCTTTATGCTGGGCTTTCGACGACGGGCGTGGGAACGCAGAAATCTTTTTATGATCGGGCGCGCTTTGACGCGGAGTTGGCGGCAAGATCCAAAACCTAGATTCTACTTCTCCATCAACAAAACTTTTTCTGCATCGTCGATTTCGGTCAGCTTGACCTCAATCACTTCATTGTCCGTCGTCTGAACCGTTCGACCGATGAACGTGGCCTCCACCGGCAACTCGCGATGGCCTCGATCGATGAGTACGAGAAGTTGCACGAGGCTGGGGCGGCCGTGGGAAAAAAGTGCGTCGAGCGCGGCGCGCGTCGTGCGTCCGGTGTAAAGCACGTCGTCAATCAAAACGATTTTCTTACCCTCTATGGAAAACCCAATCTCGGTTTCCTGCACAACCGGCTTAGGGCCGAGAGTGGACAAGTCATCGCGGTAGAACGTGATATCGAGCGTGCCCACCGGAACCTTCTTCTTCTCGACCTGCTGAATCATTTTGCCCAGGCGCTCGGCAATAGGAACCCCGCGGCGCCGAATTCCTACCAGGCCGAGTCCGTCAATGCCACCGTTTTTTTCCAGGATTTCGTGCGCCAGACGCACCAGAGTGCGTTCAATTTCGGATCCAGACATCAACTGTGCTTTTTGGCGGAGCGCCGTTTTGCGAACCGCGTTTTTCTTGATCGTCATGCCACTAGTACCTCATCACAATAAGTTTGAATTCGGAAATGCTCGGGGGAACGATCCCGGTTCTTGAATGTAGCGGACGCTTCTCTTGAACGTCAAGCATACCTGATTGACGGCGACGTGTACGCCCGAGACACGCCAGTACTTCCGGGTCGAGGCCGACAGGCCTTTTCTCTGAAGTTTAGAGTAAACTTATCGAGCGCACTTCGTGCTGGTATCTGGCTTCAGCTGATTCACAATCCGGACCTAATATTCCGGATCACAAATCCCCCGAGGTGCGTGATGAAACGAGCTCTTCCTGCGCGAATCCCACTACTTTTGATTGCCCTGCTGATTGTTTCGGTGCTGGCCTTCCGCTATGAAGTATTGGTGACAGCTGCGCCAGTCTTCAAGGGTGTTCTCACCTATCACAACGACAACTTGCGAACCGGACGCAATACACTCGAAAGTACGCTCACGCTCAAAAACGTGAATTCCACCACATTTGGTAAATTGTTTGTGATCCCGACAGACGGACTAGTAGATGCGGAACCACTCTATGCCCCGAATGTCAGCATTCCGGGAAACGGCACACACAACGTGCTCTTTGTAGCGTCAGAAAATGACACGGTATATGGCTTTGACGCGGATAGCGGATCTAACCTCTGGCATGTAACCATGCTGGCAAATGGTGAAGTTGCATCGGACAACCGGGGATGCTCCCAGGTTACTCCAGAGATAGGAGTTACTTCTACACCCGTAATCGATCTTAGCGAAGGGCCGCACGGCACTATCTACGTCGTGGCTATGAGTAAGGATTCCAGCTCTAACTATCACCAGCGCCTGCATGCGCTCGACATTACTACGGGAGCAGAAGAGTTTGGCGGCCCGATGGAGATCGTTGCCCAGTACCCGGGGACAGGCGACAACAGCCAGAACGGCTACGTCGTTTTCGATCCGAAGCAGTATAAGGAACGGGCAGCATTGTTACTTGTCAACCATATCGTTTATACGACATGGGCTTCTCACTGCGACGATCGACCTTATACCGGCTGGATCATCAGTTATAACGAGGCAACTCTGGCGCAGCAGTCGGTGCTCAATGTCACTCCCAACGGCAATGAAGGCGCCATATGGGGCGCCGGGGCGGGGCCGGCCGCTGACTCAAGTGGAAACATTTATTTTCTCGACGCCAACGGCACATTTGACACTTCGCTGAATGGCAGTGGGTTCCCAGCGAATGGAAATTATGGGAATGCCATTATGAAGTTATCGACGAAAAAAGGACAGTTGGCGGTCGCCGACTACTTCAACATGTATAACACGGTGAACGAATCGGATGCGGATGAGGACTTAGGCTCGGGCGGCGCGATGATTGTGCCGAATTTCAAAGATTCTAGCGGCGTCCTCCACCAACTGGTTGTGGGCGCGGGCAAGGACTCGAACATCTATCTGGCGAATCGAACCAACATGGGCAAGTTTAATCCGAACAATAACAGCCAGATTTATCAGGAAGTGACGGGAGCGCTGGCGGGATCGGTATATTCGGCGCCGGCATTCGATGGCAAGCGAATTTATTACGGCGCCGTTGGGGATGCGATCAAGGCGTTTTCCTTCCTCGGTAACGGTCTACTGAACCCTACTCCGGCTTCGGAAACCAGCACCAATTTCGGCTATCCGGGCTCTACGCCTAGCATCTCGGGTAGCTCCGAGGGCAATTTGATTTTGTGGGCCACTGAAAATACTTCGCCAGCGGTGCTGCATGCATACAGCGGGAACAACCTCGCTGTAGAGTTATATAACTCAAATCAGGCAGCGGGCGGGCGGGACAACTTTGGCAATGGAAATAAATTCATAACGCCAATGATCGCTAACGGCAAGGTATATGTCGGCACGACGAACGGCGTAGGAGTATTAGGGCTCCTGCCTTAGCAGGGCGGCGCTTTCGAAACAAGGCAACGCTTCAGCCTTAAGTCGCGGCCTGCGATAGTGGCAGCCATACTTGAAAACGAGTATCACCCGGCTCCGAAGTAACGTGGATACTGCCGCGGTGTTTCTTCACGATGCGTAGCACTGTATCAAGACCCAGGCCCGTTCCCTCGCCGACGCCTTTGGTCGTGAAAAAAGGTTCGAAGATGTGGGGCTCGACCTCGGGCGAGATTCCAGGACCGTTGTCGCGAATCTCGACGACAACGCAGTTGTCGCTGCGGTAGGTTCGGATTCGCAGTTCACCTTTGCCACCCATGGCATCGATGGCGTTGTCGATGATGTTGGTCCACACCTGATTGAGTTCGCTGCCAAATGAATTCACCAGGAACGGCGTCTGCTGGTAATCGCGGTGCACAGTTACGCCACGCTTAAGCTTGTGGTTCAGGATGGTGAGTGTACTCTCCAGGCTTTTCACGATATCGACATTTTGCACAGGGGCCTGATCCATGTGCGTATATTCTTTGATTGCACCGACCAGGTCGGAAATTCTCGATGTGCTGTTTTCGATCTCGTTCAGCAGGTTCGCTATCTCGACCGAGGCGGCGATCCGAACCAGCGCCGCGCGCGCGGTATCCGCGTCCAGTGCGGCGAATAACGATTCCAGCGCTTCTGGCTTGATGTTCTTCTTGGCCAAATCGGCCGCCAGTTGCCACAAGTCGTTTTGCCCATGACTGCGCAATAGAGAATCGACCTGCTCTTCCAGATCGCTGGCCGCCAAGGGATCGGGAGGCGGTTCATCGTGCTGAATGAATGATGTCTCCAGCTTCTCGATTTCCGCTCGCTGCGCGGAGGTGAGTTCGCGCCTGCCGAGTTCAAGACTTGCGTTCTTGATTTTCTTAAGGACTTCACGCAACTGGCCAGTGGCGCGTTTCGCAGCGGACGCAGGATTATTAAGTTCGTGAGCCAACCCCGCGGAAAGCTTTCCCAAAGCCGCCAGGCGGTCGCGCTGCTGCTCGATTCGCGTAGTTTCGCGGATGCGGTCGGCCATTAAGCCCACGAGTCGCTTGGCCAGCTCCGGCATCTTCTGAACGAGTTCTGGAAAGAGCGCTGCGGGAAATCGGAGGACGCGGCTGTCCGTTACGGAGAGCCCGTTCACCTTAAAATGCGTCATCCTTGAAAAAGGAAGAGCTCCAGTGACGTCGCCAGCCTTAAGAGAAAATGAGATTGCGTCGCCTCCCATGTCGCCGTGGACTTCAAGTTCCCCCGCAAGAATCACAAACATGGCATCCGCGGGCGTGCCTTGGCGCAAGTAGGTGTCGCCCGCCTTGTAGTCAAGTTCCTGCGACTGGCTGAGGAACCAGTCGAGCTGATCGTCGGGCAAACCCGCAAACGAGGGAACACGAAGTAATTCAGATTTATCGGCCATTTATACCTTGCTCAAATACTGATGGATGAATTGCACCGCCACCGATCCTTCGCCAACGCCGGAGGCGACTCGCTTCACCGAACCGTGGCGAACATCGCCAACCGCAAAGATGCCGGGAATGTTGGTTTCGAGCAGGAAGGGGTCGCGCTCGAGCGCCCAACCTTTGGGATGCTTTCCGTCGCGAATCAGATCGGGACCGGTGAGCAGAAAACCGCGCTCATCGCGCTCGACCAGGTCTCCGAGCCAGTCGGTGCGCGGTAGCGCTCCAATAAAAATAAAAATCGCGCTCGCTGGTACACGCTCCAATTTGTTGGTGTCAGCGCAGAGGACAGAGATTTCTTCGAGATGACTTTCTCCGTGCACTTCGACGACGCTGGCTTGCGCCCACAACTGGATGTTGGGCGTTTCTTTGATCTGGTCGATCAGATATTGCGACATGGTGCTGGCGAGAGACGCTCCGCGGATGAGCATGACAACGCGGTCGGCGTACTTGGCAAAATTCATGGCGGCCTGGCCAGCAGAATTTGCGCCCCCGATCACGTAAATCATTTCCCCCTTGCAGGACAAGGCTTCCGTCGCGCCGCCGCCGTAATAGACGCCAGCACCCTGCAGGCGGTCGATTCCCGGCGCATCCAACTTCCGCCACTGCACTCCGCTTGCGATCATCAGCGCGTGGCAGGAGAGCTCGCTGTTGTCGGCCAGCTTGATGATGCGATATGAACCTTCTGTCCGCACCCCGACAGCTTCCTGGGGAGCAAGAATTTCCACTCCAAAGCGCTGCGCCTGCGCCACGGCCCGACGTGCAAGATCGCTGCCACTGAGACCTGACGGGAATCCAAGATAGTTCTCAATCCGCGAACTCATGCCCGCCTGGCCGCCGGGTGCTTCACGTTCAATCATCACGGTGTGCAGGCCTTCCGACGCTCCATAAACCGCAGCAGCCAAGCCGGCGGGGCCTCCGCCAACAATCGCCAAATCGTAGAAGTCAGTTTGGGCACGGGTTCGCAGGCCCACTTTTTGCGCCACATCGGCGGGCAGGCTCTCCAAAAGTTTCGTTCCGTCAGGAAACAGTACGACCGGAAGGCTGGCGGCCTCGGGACCCAGAGCGTCAACCAGGCGCTTCGTCTCTGGATCATTGGCGGAAAATTCGACATCGATCCATTGATAGGGAACGCGATTGCGGGCCAGAAAATCGCGCAGCTCATACGAGCGCGGCGACCAGCGGGTGCCGAGAACGCGAATTCCCTGGAAGGCCGGATGATAGTTTGCCTGCCAGTCATCGAGCAGGTCGTTGAGCTGCGGATACAAATGTTCGGTCGGAGGATCCCATGGTTTTAAGAAAAAGTAATTAATACTCGCTTGATTGATGGCGCTGATGGCCGCGTTCGTGTCGGCGTAGGCCGTGAGCAGAGCTCGCTTCGCCTCAGGGAAAATCTGAGTCGCTTCCTGGAGAAAGGCGACTCCGTCCATCCGCGGCATACGTTGATCGGCTAGCAGCAAGGCAACGCTGTCATTGCGCACCTTGAGCTGCTTCAGCAGTTCTAACGCGCTCTCCGGGGAATCACTACCGATAACGCGATACTCCGCTCCGTATTGCGAACGCAGGTCGCGCTCGATCGCCCGCAACACATCGGAGTCGTCATCGACGCTCAGCAAAATTGGTTTCGGCATGGTTGGTCGTAGCCTGGGCGCCCAGCCTCGACTATCCGTCGGAATTAAATAGACGACTGCTGATGGCAAGTCTGTGGCAAAGGCTTTAACACGTTAGATACAAGAAAGAACGTTTTGGTCGCGCAATCGTTAGGCGGCGAGTTCGTCGGCGACGATTTCATCGACATAGCACCAGACCCAAGCCTCGCCCGGTTCGACCGACCGCATAACCGGATGTTTTGTTTTGTGAAAATGCTTGGTCGCATGCTTGTTCTTCGACGAGTCGCAGCAGGAGACATGACCGCAGACCAGGCACATGCGCAGGTGAACCCATGTGTCGCCGGTCTTAATGCAGTCTTCACATACGTGCTTGTCCGTCTCCGTCACTTTTATCTGATCGAGGTGCGTGCATTCTTGTGACATTGACTCCTCCGGTATCTTCTTAACTGCCGCTCCGCAGTTGTATGCCTTTCGTTACCTGACCGATGAAACAGGATCACAGAAAATAGACTCAACTCCCCTGACAATGATTACACGGGGGTATTTCATCTGTGTTGCGTCTCGATTATCTCTCATGTGTGTTGACGGTCGCTTCTACAATTCTGGTCGGACGGCGGTGCTGGGAAGGCTGGCTGCTGGCAACGGTCAATAGCTTCATCATGTGCGTGATTGGCCTCAGGACCGGTCAACTTGGTTTCATTCCAGCAAACATATTCTGCATTGTGCTCAGCGTCAATAATCTGCGAACGTGGCGGGACACGACCGCAGTGGTCTTAATATCTGGAACTCGGGGTAGCGACGTCAGCGATACAACCTTCACACCGCAGTGAGTAGATTCTCGGCAAAGGGCCACTGATCGTCGATCCACTGCGCGTCGCAGCGGAAGCCGGCAATGCTGGCCATCTCGAAGACTTCACTCGCCGAATATTTGTGGCTGCTCTCCGTCCAGATGGTTTCTCCTTCCAGGAAATCCACACGCAAATCAGCCGCCGCAACGTGCACCGTCTGCCGGCGCTTGGACTGGAGATGCATTTCGACGCTGCGCTCCTTACGATTGATTCTGGCGAGGTGCGCGAATTGACTGAGGTCGAAATCCGCCTCGAGCTCCCGGTTGATGCGCGCCAAAAGATTGAGATTGAAAGCAGCAGTAACGCCGATTGGATCGTCATAGGCGCTCAGCAATTGCGCGCTCGATTTCTCCAAGTCGGTTCCCAGAAGAAGCGAATCGCCGGGCTCAAGTATGCGGCGCAGTTCGGCCAGGAATTTCACGGCCGCGGGACGATCGAAATTCCCAATGGTGCTTCCCAGAAAAAGCACGAACAAATGCTGGTGGCGCTGCCGATGCGCGGCCACTTCCACCAGACCGTCGAGATACTCGCGCTCAAAACCAACAATGCTGATGGAATCAATGTCGCTTAGCTCGCGCTCGCACATGACCAGGGCGGAGCGGGAGATTTCGACCGGATAATAGAAGGTCCGCTGCCAATGACTCAGAGCCTCCAGAATCCAGCGAGTCTTCTTGCCGCTGCCACTGCCCAGTTCGGCAACGGCGACCGGAGCGTCTAGACGCGCGACAATCTCGCCCGCATGCCTCTGCAAGAGGCGCTCATCGGCGCGGGTAAGCCCGTACTCCGGCAGATGGCTGATCACCTCAAACAACGCCGATCCCACATCGTCGTAAAGATACTTAGAGGGGAGTTCTTTCTGTTTACGGGTGAGCCCGGCGCGAACGTCGGCAGCAAAGCCGGAGGTGAATTCGGACGGGAACTGGTAGGTGGTGGTGTTGGCGGCGTTGTTGATTGCGTGAACCAGCATGTGAATCCCCTTTAATCTGCGAATCGAGCATCCGAACCATCTTTTGCTCCACCCGTCACAACTCTTAGTCGATCGTCAACGTCTGACGCAGCGAAAGCCCACATAGACATTCTGGTAATGCGGCTGAAACCAGTTGCGAAATGTGGATCGGAGCATGCAGGCGGCGGTGCGCGCTGAACCACCCTTCATAACAAAGTGCTTGCCGTCAAAAAAATCGGCGGAGTAACCGCGATAAAACGGAAAGGGATCGAAACCCGGAAACGGAGCGAATGCGGTCGAGGTCCACTCCCATCCGTTGCCCAACAGATCGTGGACCCCGAAAGCGCTCTGGCTCCGCGGAAACGAATTCACCGGCATCGGATCCCAGTGGTGAAGGTCGAAATTGCCCAGGCTGGCCTTGGGAGGCTCGGATCCCCATGGGTATTGCCTCGCCCCTCCGTCTACAGTGCCATAGGCGGCACGCTGCCACTCTGCTTCAGTCGGAAGCGACTTCCCCGCCCATCGCGCATAGGCAGACGCCTCAGCCTGACTCACGTAGACCGGCCAGTCGAGCATCTCCGCGGCTTCGTCGAATGGAATTCTGTCGAACATCGTTCGGTAACTCCACCTGCCGCGGGGCGAGCTTGCACTTGCTAAAGCATCGTCCTGCTTCTCCCAAAACTTCGGATGAGAAATTCCGTTACAGGTCTTCCAGTCCCAGTCATCGTCGGTCCAGAGTGCCCGGGTATCATAACCGCCAGCGGCGATGAACTCGAGATACTGCCGATTAGTCACCTTGAATAGATCGATCTCGAAGGCCGGGACGTCGACAGTTTGAGCTTCATACTCATTGTCCCAGCCAAAGGTCGCGGAGTCGCGTGACAGGCCAAGGGTTATGGAGCCTGCTGGGACAGGCATCATATGTGCGACGATAGGCCCGTTCGCTTTGTGCGGCGGCACAATCTGCAGAACCCTTGGCCGCACTTTCATATCGAGCGGCAATTGATGGAGCATGTAGGCCAGGGTTTCGACATGCATCAAGCGGTGCTCGACGGCTACGTTCAGCAAAGTGGCGAGGGGAAAGCTGTTGCGCCCTTGCGAGTTGACATCGACAATCGCCTTGTCAAGGATTGCGTCGAGGGTGCGGCGGACGTCGCTTACGTAGCTGCGGACAGCTTCGAGGGCGGGCCAATCGGAGGGCACATCCGACGGCAACCCGCCGCCAACTGGGTCGATGCCAAACGCAAACAGGCGGTCCAGCGAGGGGTTTGCTGACGTTAGCCCAAAACCGTCGGAATTTCCATTGAGCAGGTTCCAATCGAAGGCTTCGAGGTGCCCCACATAAAAGATGATGCGATGGCGCTCCGCAATCGGCCGCTCATACAATGACTGCTCGCGCACCAGATCGAAGAGCGCGTCGCTTTCGCGTCTCGCGGCGGAGAAGCGCTCCATGAGTCCGCGCGAAACCTCACTTGAAGACGAGGCATCCTTCTGTGCAGCAAGCATACTGTGCTCCCAGCCTGGGATAAGACAAGCGACGCGGGACGCCGCACGACCCAATTTCTCTTAGATGACAGGTTGCGAGGACCGGTCGCTAAATGCTTTCTCTTTTATTTCCAGTCAGTTGCGCCCTCCAAAGCCCCTCTTAATCCAGGTCCGATAGTTTATCGAAGGGAGTGCGTAAGAGAAAGTATTCATTGATCGGGCGATCATCGGTCAGCGGCGCAGTTTGCGGCGAGAGGGAGATGATTTCGTCGATCGACGATTCGTGGTCGAGCAGCAACCGTATCTCCTCTTCGGGAGATTTCGCCGGTCCCCATTCCATCATGTCCTCGATTGCGCTGTGCGGCATGCGCGCCAATAACTCGGCTGCGGTCCGAACTGGAATGGGACGTTCACTGGCGAGGAAATGCCAACCCCAACCGTCCATGCCTTGAAACACGCGTATATAAGGAAAAGAATTCTTGATCGATCGCGCCACCGCAGCTTGGGTCGCATCGTCAGCCTCGGGCAACCATTGCTGGAGAATTCCGCCAGGCTGCAACCTAGTCTTCGCAACCGTGTAAAAATCCTGCGAGTAGAGCAAGCTGGAACCCGCCGTCTGCACGGGCGGAGGCGGATCGAGAATGATGGCGTCATATTTCGCCGGCGAGCGTTCAAGGAACCGGCGGCCATCGTCGATGACCACATGCGCTTGCGGCGACGAGAGCACGGCGGCGGCGTCGGCATGATAGTAACTGAACATTTTCGGCACGCTGGGCACGAGTTCGACCGCCGTTCCGGAGATATCCCATGACTCGAGTGAACGGAAAGTAGTGCCCATCCCGAAGCAGATGACCAACGCGCTTTGGGGCCGGTGGTCAAGTGAAGCCAACGTCAAATGGGCCATCATTTTTGTGATGGGAGTGAGCGAGGTCATCCCCATGCCGTTCACCAAAAGGCGCCGCTCCATGCCTTCTCCGTAAGCGATCACAGTGGCGGTCGAATCGCGCTGCACTCTTCGAGAGGGAAACTGGTTTTCGAAATTTTGGGTTGCGAGGAAAACCGAGAATGCCAGAATGACAATAACGTAGGCTGCTGCCCGACTAAACGCTCGGACGCCCGAAGCCCTCGGAATAGAAAAGGCCATGGCGAACCATGGCAAGGAAAGCAAGAGCACAGACCAGCGTTCCCCAACGAGCGGCAACAACAGAAATCCCGCAACCAGCGGACCCATGATGCAGCCGACCACATTGACGGCATAAGCGCGCCCTGCGCGATCGGGATCGCCGCCCGACCAGCGATCGACAAGCATAGGAGTGAGAAATCCAATCATCGCGGCGAAGGGCATGACGCCGAGAAAAACTCTTACGACGAGATTCAAGGGAACTCGCGTGTCAGCGGTTAACAGCGGAAGAACTCCCAAGAGTGCCAGAGATATCCAAGTAAGGCGGCTCTCATGGCCGTATTTGCGGCTCCAGCGACGGTAAATGCGCGAACCCACAAACGTGGCGAGCAGATAAGCCACCAGGATCATGCCAAAGGAATAAACCACCGGGCCGACATATGGCGTAAAGAGGCGAATCCAGATCAGCTCCATGCCCATGGTGGCGAGGCCAGTGGCGAAGAGCAGGAGCAAAATGCTTCGGCGATTGTCGACGGCTGCGGTCGCAGCATTGTCACTGCCCACGGCCGCAGTCGCGCGTTGCGCGTGCAGCAAATCTTTATTTGACTTAAGCGAGACAAGGAAGGCCGATGCAGCGATGATGACATTCAATGCCGCCCCGATGTAAAGGGTCTTATGAAAACCATAGGGCTCGATGAAGAGCAGCGGAAGAAAAGAGCCAAGCATCGCGCCCAGCACATTTGCGAGATAGAGAAAGCTGAAAGAACGGCCATCGCCTTGTTGCTGGCTCTTGCGGATGGCAAACATCGCGACAGGAATTGTCGCGCCCATGCACGCGCACCACGGCACCATCGTCAGCGAGAGCCACAGACCGGAAAGCAAGTAATAGGCGGCCGACGATACCGCTGCACGATCGGCTAACGCCTCCAGTAGACGATGCCCTAAGATCAGTTCCGCAGGAACGGCCAGGGCCGACAAGCCAATCATGAATTCGAGCACGGCGTAGAGGCGAAGCGGAGAAAAACTGATGCGATCTCCGTAGCGGCGCACCAGCGCACCGGCTAACCATGAGCCTAAGCCGAGCCCCGCCATGAAGACCGATAGAACGATCGATGTGAGCGCGGTGGTGACGCCGAACTGCGCCATCGACAGCCGCAGCCAGATCAGTTCACACAAAACGCTACAGAATCCAGAGACGAAAAAAAATAGAAAATACCACACCATCAATTCGTGCCTTTCCGCATTGAAGTTGCCATTCGAAGCGAGCGAATCCAATCGTTTTCTCGGGATGCACTCTGCTGCCTACAGTGGAAGTAGCGGCATGATACACGGAATTTTGGAGCGCTGCTTGCGAGTTCCGCAATCGGCCCTGTTTGCTGAAGGCGCGCTAGCTACAAAAGGGCAGGCTCCGGTACACGAAGGAGAACGTGCGGCGTGAAAAACCCTCATGATGCTTCGTGGCCCAAGCTTCGTTTCACTTTCTATTTTCTTAATCGACCGTTCCGAATTTCTTCAGGTCTTCGGGGCCGTCGCTCAACGCCACCGGCGCTTTGCCCTGCACTAACTCCCTGACTTTTTCCACCACATCAGGATTAGCCAAAGTCGTGATGTCTCCGGTATGCATGTTGTTTGAGAGCGCAGCCAGCACGCGGCGCATGAGTTTGCCGGAGCGCGTCTTCGGCATATCCGGAACAACGTGAATCTGCTTCGGACGTGCAATCTTTCCGATCATGGTTTCGATCGCTTTGTTGACTTTATCGATAATGTCCTGACTGGCCTGTATGCCGGGCTTGAGTGCGATATAGACTTCGGGCACGCGGCCCTTGATCTCGTCCACTACCGGCACTACCGCAGCTTCTGCGACCTCAGAAACAGTCAGGCACGCCGATTCGATTTCCTTCGTGCCGAGGCGATGGCCAGCGACATTGATGACATCGTCGACCCGTCCCAGAATGCGGAAATAACCATCGGCCGCGAGCACGGCTCCATCGGCGGCGAAGTACGGCCAGTCCTGCCATTTCTTGCTGCTTTTATCTCTGCAGTATTTCGCGTAGTACTGGCTGACGAAGCGGTCGCGATCTCCCCAAATCGTTTGCATAATCCCGGGCCACGGATTGCGGATACAAATGTTGCCCGCCTTGCCTGATCCGGCGGAAACATCCTGGCCGTTTTCGTCGATGATGGTGGGATAAATTCCCGGCATGCCCGGCCCCGCGCTTCCTGGCTTCATCGGATCGATCGCTGGCTTGGTACTGCAAAGAAAACCGCCATTTTCAGTTTGCCACCACGTGTCAACAATAACAGCCTCGCCTTTGCCGACGACATCGTGATACCAGCGCCAGACCTCGGGCTCGATCGGTTCCCCAACGGTCGTCATGTGCTTAAAATGGTAGTTGTACTTGATGGGCTCATCGGGGCCTGATTTACGCAACATACGAATCGCCGTGGGAGAAGTGTGAAAGATATTGACGTCGAGCCGTTCGGCGATTCTCCAGACCCGGCCAGCATCAGGGTAAGTGGGCACGCCTTCGTAGAGCACGCTGGTTGCGGCTAATGCCAGTGGGCCATAAACAATATAGGAGTGGCCTGTGATCCAACCGATATCCGCCATGCACCAGTAAACGTCGGTGGGATGAATATCCTGAATGTATTTCGAGGTGCCGGTCACGTAGGAGAGATAGCCGCCAGTGCGGTGCTGGCAGCCTTTCGGCTTTCCCGTGCTGCCGCTCGTGTACATGAGAAACAGCGGAGCTTCGGCGTCCATGGGGATGGGCGCCACAAGCTGGCCTGCGTAATTCGGCAGTATTTCGTCAACGAAGACGTCGCGGCCTTTAACAAATGGCGAGGCTGACGCATTCTGCCCGGCGTGCCTCCGCCATACGAGGACTTTATCTACCACTTGGCCCTCTTGCCTGGCCAGATTGAGCGCGATGTCGGCGGACACTTTGTGATCGAGCAGCTTGCCGTTGCGATAGTAACCATCCATGGTGATAAGCACGCGGCTGCCGGAATCGGCGGCGCGCAGGCCGCAAGCCTCGCCGCTGAAACCTCCGAAGACTACAGAGTGAATCACGCCGAGGCGAGCGCAGGCGAGCATGGTGATGGGCAACTCAGGCACCATCGGCATGTGTATGGTGACGCGATCACCGCTTTTTAGGCCGCAGTAATCGCGCAGCAGAGCAGCGAACTCATTCACCCTGACATAGAGTTCACGGTAGGTGACCGAGACGGGCGCTTCGGATTCAGGCTCGGGGACAAAAATCAGCGCCGCTTTATTTTTATATTTGGCGAGGTGACGGTCGACGCAATTGTAGGAGGCATTGATCTTGCCGCCGACGAACCACTTCCAGAAAGGCGGATCGCTCGTGTCGAGCGTGGTATGCCAATACTGATCCCAATCGAGCAGGTCGGCGTACTCGCGGAAACATTCAGGAAAATTCTTTTCGCTGAAGCGATCCATAACCTCGGGATCGGTCAGATTCGCCTGGCCGACAAACTTGGCGGGCGGGTAATAATATTCCTCCTCGCGCCAATGCACTGAGATCTGAGCTTCGGTGGTCTCGGTGACTGCCTGCGTTTTCGGACGTATTTCTGCCATGGGAGTACTCCTCAAGTCTGCCGAAATAAGATTGCCGGATTTATTATGTACCAAACTGTGTCCGCCAGAAAGCGGCGCATTCGCGGCCGCTGCCGTGCTTCCGAAACTCCAGGGATGGAGTGTCACTGCGCGGCCATGCAAATGGCCTGCCCGGGTTTCGGAAGCACTCTGTTCAGCAATGGTTGTGGGGCGACGCTGTAAAGCATTCTTTGTCAGCAATGCTCGTCAATCCGCTGCCGAGGGTGCTCCCGCGGCTTCGGCCCAAATGTGAACGCCGTGCGTCTCCTTCAGCAGTAGACTCCCTACGATAAACGTTATGCCAGCCACAATCATCGGGTAGTAAAGACCGGCATAAATGTTGCCTGTAGCGGCGACTGACGACAAGCCAATCAAGGGCAGCAATCCGCCAAACACGCCGTTGCCTATATGGTAGGGCAGAGAAAGCGATGTATAGCGAATCTTCGCCGGGAACGCTTCGATCAGGTAAGCGGCGATGGGGCCGTAGACCAGGCAAACGTATAGAACCTGCACGAAAATCAGCAGAACCAACATCGTGGTGTCTGGATTCGGCGCTTCCTTAGCCGGAATCAATGCTCCGGTCGCATCTGTGGTCATTGCGGTGAGCGAAATAGCTCCAGTAACCTTGTTCCGCGCGGATTTAACGGTGACGACGTTATTGCCGGCCGCGCGCTGCATTGCTTTGTAGATTGGAATATAGGTGACGACGGCAAGCAAGCAACCGAGCATCATGAGCTTCTTGCGGCCGATGCGATCGGAAAGGGCTCCGACAACGGTGAAGAATGGCATGCCGATAAGGAGCGCGACGGCAACCACGATGTTCGCGGTCTTGACATTCACCTTGAGAATGGTCTGCATATAAAACAACGCGTAGAACTGCCCGGTGTACCAAACCACGCCTTGCCCGGCCGTCGCTCCAAAAAGTGAAATCAGAACGAGCTTCAGATTTGTCCATTTCGTGAAAGCATCCTTCAGTGGCTGGGCCGACGTCATTCCCGTGGCCTTGAGTTGCGCGAAGATCGGCGACTCTTTCATCTTCAGGCGAATGTAGAGCGAGATCATCACCAAAATGATGGAGATGAGAAACGGAATGCGCCAACCATAGTTAGCGAAGTCTTCCTTCGACATGGAATTCTGTGTGACCAGAATCACGATCAGCGATACGAAGAGACCGAGCGTAGCCGTGATCTGGATGAAGCTGGTGTAGAAGCCGCGCTTACTGTCGGGAACGTGCTCACCCACATAAACAGCCGCTCCGCCATACTCGCCGCCGAGCGCTAATCCTTGCAGCACGCGGATCAATAGCAGCACGATCGGCGCGAACCATCCTGCCGTCTTGAACGATGGCAACAGACCGATGGCGAAAGTTGAAAAGCCCATGATGGATAGCGTCACCAAAAACGCATACTTGCGGCCGACTAAATCGCCGATGCGGCCAAAGAACAATGCGCCGAACGGCCGCACCAGAAAACCGACCGCGAAGGTTGCGAGATAAGCGATGTAGGCAAATGTGTCGTTGCCGGGTGGATAAAACTTGGGACCGAGAATGGCCGCGAGACTGCCGAAAATATAGAAGTCGTACCACTCGATCATGGTGCCAACAGAGGACGCCATGATCACTCGCCAGATACTATACTCAGCCTTGCCCGTCCCCACCACCTGCACGGCATCCGCCATATCTTCCTCCCCTTTGTTGGTTAAATTTCCTCGTGTCTTCGCTGCGATGTCTTGATCGTTAAACTCTTCAGCTAACCGGTTCTACCCATCCGTCAGCGAGCGCTAGAACCTGCGACTTTCTTTCGCGCGACATCATACGCCGGTCCGCCATGTTGCAGAAGCTTATATTTATCGGCCGCCCACCCTCATCATTACTGAGCCTTCTCCAACGTAGCCGCCACGTTTACCTGCGAATCCTGGCCTACCGTCAGCTCCCGCTTCCACTCGGCGAAGCCTGGCATGGAGATCACGACGATATGCGTGCCAGCGCTCAGGCCGATTTCAGACGGAGTGTTGCCGACATACCGCCAGTCAACGCTGATTTCCGCGCCCGGCGGAGTCGAAGTGAAATCACATTTCACTTTCACCGTGGGCACAGCGGAAACTGGTGACGCCGCGACCACTGGAGCCTGAACTGGTGAACTCTGCACTGGCCCGGATATAACCGGCGGCGCTGATGTTGGCTGCGTGACATTATGAGCCGGCGCGGGGCTCGGCGCAGTTGCGATTGCGACGGCCGTCGGAGGCGCACTGGCCTTCGCGCCGTCATCCACCGGCGTGTACAACTGTCTTCGCGCCTTGCCATTGTCATCCACGTAATAGATGGTGATGCCCTTTTTCTCTCTCCTCGCCTCGAAAGTTTCACCCTTTGGCAAAGGTATGCACTTCGAGAACCTCGATTCCATCGTGCATTGCACGCGGATCGGCGGCTCGTTGCCTACTTGTATCAGCAAGCTATTCACCCGCTGCGCGGTGCTCGTAGAACGGCAATAGGCGTCGAAAGTGAGTTGGTCGCAATTTGTGGGAACGCCATTGTTGCTAAGGGCCATCAATCGAGTTTCAGAATCCAGAACCGTGATCTTTACCGTATTTTTCAGCGATGCCGCGTTCGCGAGTATGGCCACCAACAGGACGGCTGCCTGCAGGGCCACCTTTCTACGGATACTCATGAAACCAACTCCTCCAAACACTGCGATACAACGGTCGCAAACCAGCGTTCCCAAACGACTTCCTGGAAGCCGGTCTCGCAGATTTCCGTACATTGTGCTCCCTTGGCGTGTTCTGCACAATCGCTTTCCCAGCGGGAGGAGGGTCGAACACAGACTCAGCCGCAGGCTATCGCCGATCGTGACCCGTCTCCTTGAAAGAAAGCCGGTGCAGTCCATCTGCACCGGCCGTTTCAACTGGAGGACAGGTTAGAACGTAAAGATCGGCCCGAACTCCGTCCGGTGATCTTGCCATTCGTTGGATGGAGCGCCGGCGATTGTATATATGTCGGCGTGGTCCAAACCACGAGTGGCGTAGATCGACTGCTCGAACGCGAACGTAGCCCAAGGGTTGATTTTGTAGTACAGGGTTCCGATGGCGCTCTTGCCCATCAAAAGCGGCAACGGGGCAGTGCCACCGCCGTTGTAGACGCCATTGGCGCCAGTATAGCCAGGATTATTCAGGTCACGATTCACCACCTGATCCTTGCCGACGGTGAACTGAAGCTGCCAGCCCGCGTTATGGCCTTTGGGGTCGGCATTGAACCATCGCGAAAGCGGTAATCCCAGCTGGAGGAATCCACCAAACGACCGGATCGGCCGCTGCGGAGCAACTACAACAGAACCGCTGCAGCTTCCCGGAGTAATACCGTCCACCGCTGGTCCGGTGGCGGTGAACGTCCCCGTGCAACCCAGCACGGCGCCACCGGCAGCAGCCAGCGGGCCGCCATCGAGAGTGGGGAACGGTCCCTGTAAACCAGTGAGACCGCCTACGTCGGTGGCAAAGGAGTTGATTTGGCCGCCGAAGTAGAAGCGCAAGTCGCCGCCCTTATAAGCACTGGCTACCAACGTAAACCATCGAGTGGGCACTTGCGCCACGATTTGGCCGCCCCACATTGTGCTGGACGCTTCAAAGCCGCTCGGGAAGGTATTGCAATAGTTGGTCGTGGCACACAGATCCCCGTACGGAACAGACGAACCGACTGCTGATGTGTTGTAAGCGATGGATGTGCGCCGGGCATGGAAACCGGCCAAGGCGATTTGCGCGGGAGCCACACCCTTAGCCTTGTCGAGTTGGTAACTCAACGCCGCTCTGCCTTCGTACTCAGGACGGTCAGAGTCCGCGCCTTCGCGCTCGCCTTCGCCGAGTTGCCCGGCGAGACCAAGACTACCGAGTTTCAGGATTTGTCCCGAGCTCGGCATCATGATCCCGAATTGACCCTCCAGATTGACGTTATTGTCCTTATTCAGTGTCTGGACGAAGCCGCCTCGCAGTTGTGGCGAACGAGTGTAAATGTTGCCCCAGAACGCGCCGTTGAAGGTGGTTTCGACGATGTTCATCATGGCGCCGGATCCGAAAAGCGTCCAGTCCTGCCCACCCACGAAGAAAATGTCGGTGGCATCGCTGGCGTGGTAGTCCAGGCGAACGAAGGCCAGCCGCAGTTGCGGCATATTGCTGCGAATCGAGGAAACGTCGCGGTTGTTAACTTCGCTGAAGTTGCCTTCGAAATCGCCCTCAATCTTGCCCGTCAGCGTCAGCTTTGGCGAGACGTCCGGCCATTCGAAGTTCATCCCGAAGCGGGTAGAGCGCGCCTTTATATGAAACTCCGGATCCTTGGTCGGCCCGGTGCTCAGAATATTCCCAGAGTTCAGCCATATGCCAGGAAACGGGAAGTCATCGCCGTCGGGGTCGCTACTGTCATGGATAAGGGTTGCCTTGATGAAGCCATAAGGCGCAAGCGTGACCGGACCCACCTTAAGACCCGCGAGACCGCCGGGCTTCGGAGGGTCGACCGGGAACACTCGGACCGGAGCAACCGCCGCGATCACCGCTGGCGGCGGAGGCTTTAACTCTCCGGCCACGCGCGACGGTGGAGTTTGCCCAGCTTCCACGCTAGCCATCGAACTGGCGGACATAGCTTCCGGGGCCGGAACCGCAACCGCCGCAACAGCGGGCGTTGTTGCCGGTTTCGCGGCAGGCGACAAATCAGCCACATTCAACACGCCCTTGCGGCTGAGCGCTTCGACCAGGGCCTGAAATTGTGCGTTCGGAGAGGCGTTTTGAATGGCATTGGCCTCGGTCGGCGCCAGAACACCTTTCATTACGAGCACGCCGAGCAATGCCGTGACATTCGCATCGGTCGCGGCTAAGCTCACGCTGGGATTAATGCTCGGACTTGGGTTCGGATCGGGGCTGGCCGCAGCGTTTGTTTCGGTGTTCGCAGTGTTCGCTGTATTGTCGTTGGGCGTCTTGGCGTTGTTGTTTCCGGCCATGACCGGGGCGACCAGTATGGCCAGCACCAGCACGGCAAAGAACCAACTCTTCAGCTTCAACATGGAAGGTGTCCTCCTTGTTCAGGCGCGGCTCGAGCCGAGGCACAGAACATGCGGGCCAACGCTATGTGTTTTTCTTAAACCATGCTGTGACGGCGGTCACAGACGAAAGTGATTTCGGTCAATTACGTTTCCAAGGATTTCTGTCCGCATCGGGAGAGATCGGCGCTCGCGAAAGGTCTGCGGGCCGGATGACCCAGCCACGAGTCCCCGCGTCGCCTAAACAACGCTATGCTGTGATCTACATCGCTACTGACGCCGGAAAAACGAAGCAATATCCACGTCGACTGGTTCCTAAGCTCGCCCGAAATCTCGGAGGTCCCCGCATGAGCGCTCTCCCCACTTCCAAGCCTGAAGACATCTCTAACCTGTTGGCCATGGATGAGGAATTTGCAGCGCTCGATATTGTGAAGCGCAACGTAATTGAGAAAGACTGGCGAGGCACATAAGAACCGGCTCTTGCGAGAAAATCTCGTTTTTGCGAATCCTCCCCTTAATTTTTCGCATCGATAACACCAGTTCCGGTATAAATCTTCAATTTGTCAAGCAAGATTGAAAGTGACCCAACGGCGTGTCGATCGCTGCCCTGATTGAGGGCAAAAGGAGAAGACAATGCTTAAGCGCACATCTGTATTAGCAGTAGTTGGAATTCTCTCCCTGGGTTTTCTAGGGCTGAATATGCCTGGCAAACCTGCAACCACGGCCGGATCCTGGCAGGTGGACACTCGCCACTCCGATGCAAAACTTATCACCGACGCGACCACGGACTATGGCAAAACCAAAATAAACATAGCTCTCGGCTACGCCAGAATCTACGGAAGAGTAAAGATCGACGATGGCGATGCCGCGAAATCCAGCATCGAATTCAGGTTCTATCCGGCCACATCGATGGATCCTCCAATCGATGAGGACGGGAAATTCTTGAGCAAATGGCTGGAAAACCTGTCCAACCATACGCTCGTGTGCTTCCACTCCAAGCGGGTCGAGCAGCTACCCGATGGCCGTCTGCAGACCACTGGCGAACTCGCCGTGACGCGAGTGGACCGCAACGTCGAGGCAACTCCGAGTGAAGGATATGCGGGGCCCGTGTACGGCCCTCCCATGGTTCACCGTGTTGCACGCGAAGCAACTTTTGTTATAGATCTGCGCGACGCTAACGGTCAGAAAAACAGCGATCTCCAAGCCTCGGGGTCTACTAGCTTGTTCCGCGAGGATTTTCCACAACTGGTGAAGACGGTTGTCAATACTTACTGGCCGCCCCTCGTCCAGGACGAAAGTTGTCAAACGCCTGACGTGAACGAAGCCTACAGCGGCTCGCGATGCACGGGAACATTCATGAAAACTGCCGGACTCCCTGAAGCGCCCCACGCCGCCAACGCCGAGGACATCGGTGTCCAGCAGAATTTCAATAGCCTGGTAGGAAATCGTCTGACCATTCTTCTTCACTTGCGTTTGATGGCGAAGGCCGCCGGGGAACAGCCTGTGGCTGGAAACTAGGGTTCTCGCAGGCACTTTGCTCGTCGCCGAGGTCGGGGCTGCTTGAAGTCGTTTTCGAGGGGCCACAGAAATACAGCAGCTTCACCTGAGCTAACCCGATCGAGATGCAACAACCATCGATAAATAGTACACAGGAGAAATTATGGCAACGAGCAGAGCTCATTAACGGCAGTCGAACCATTCAAGGCTGGGCCGCAGGAACAACAGCCGACTCCGAAGACACACTGCACTTCGCCGAAATAAGCGGCGTGCGTCCGATGATTGAAACCTATCCGCTTCGACAGGCGGCCGAGGCCTTCGCCCGCATGATAAGCGGCCAGGCAGAGTTCCGCGTTGTCCTGACTATGTGATAAGCGCGGCGCGCGGCGTCCGTTTTTGAGGAGAAACCCCAATCGGCGAGGCAATCATGGCGGCATGAGTCGCGAAAATGAAAGCCACTTTATTGAGAAAGGATCACGCATGTCACAACCTGCCTCGAATCGCACTGTTTATCGCGCCGTCAAGGTCGACGGACTCTCAACCTTCTACCGGGAGGCCGGCCCGAAAAACGCGCCAACGATTCTCCTGCTTCACGGACTTCCCTCTTCTTCGCGGATGTTCGAGCCACTCTTCGCCCGGCTCTCCGATCGCTATCACCTCGTCGCGCCCGACTATCCCGGCTTCGGACACAGCGACTGGCCGGACCCGAAACAATTCGCCTACACCTTCGATCACTACGCCGAGATCATGAATCATTTCACCGATGCGCTCGGCCTCTCCCACTACACGCTCTACATGCAGGATTATGGCGGCCCGGTAGGTTTTAGAATGGCCCTGGCGCACCCCGATCGCATCGAGGCTCTCATCGTTCAGGACGCGGTCGCGCACAACGAAGGCCTCGGCGTGAATTGGAAGACGCGACGAGCCTTTTGGGCCGATCGGCCTGCACATGAAGAATCGTTGCGCGAAAATCTGCTGTCGCTTGCAGCTACAAAGACGCGTCATGTCGGAGACGATCCGAAAATTGAGCTTTATGATCCGGATCTCTGGACGGATGAATATGCATTTCTGAACACGCCGGGGCAGGCGCAGATTCAAAGCGACCTCTTCTATGACTACCGCACGAACGTCGATGCTTATCCGAAATGGCAGGCCTGGCTACAGAAGACGCAGCCAGAGCTTTTGGTTGTCTGGGGGAAACACGACCTCTCGTTCGATCCGGGCGAGCCCGAACGCTATCGCAAGGACGTTCCGAACGCTGAAGTTCACGTGCTCGACGCCGGCCATTTCGCGTTGGATACGGCTGCCGACGAGATCGCCGCATTGGTTCGAGACTTTGTAGATTCTTCAAGCAGAGCCCCGCAGCGGCGTGCGGGATGAGGCGGTTATGAGACGCCCGCCGCGCGAGGAGAATTCGCATGCCAGCTAAGAAAACAGCAATCGTCACCGGAGCGTCGCAAGGTATCGGCGCAGGCTTAGTTGAAGCATTTCTGAAGGAAGGTTATAACGTTGTCGGCACATCCTTGAATGCGACTCAATCTTTGACCGCCTCGCCCAGTTTGGTCCTTGTCGATGGCGATGTCGTCAAGCAGGAAACCGCTGGCAAAACTGTCGAGGCAGCGATCACACATTTTGGCACCATCGATGTTCTGGTGACTAACGCCGGTATCATGCGTACCAAGCCGTTCACGGACTTTAGTACCGACGACTTTAATGCCCTGGTCTCGGTGAATCTGCTGGGATTCATTTACATCACTCAGCTCGCCGTGCGACAAATGCTGCAACAGAAGTCGGGCAACGTAGTGAGCATCACTGCGGCCCTTGCCGATCAACCCGTAGCTGGCATCAATGCGTCGGTTTCGATGATGACCAAGGGCGGACTTAATACAGCGATCCGCAGTCTCGCCCTCGAGTATGCAAAAGAAGGTATTCGCTTCAACGCCGTGGCTCCTGGAGTCGTGGACACACCGATGCACAAGGGCGGGTCGACAGACTCGCTTAAAGCCAGGCAGCCCATGGGAAAAATCGCCGAGGTCAAAGACATTGTCGATGCTGTTCTCTACCTCGCGCGGGCAGAGCAAGTGACCGGAGAAATCCTCCACGTGGATGGCGGCGCGCACGCTGGCTGCTGGTAGCGCCCAACATCTGACTTTCACTCCAGCGGGTGTGCGATCTGGATGGCGGGCTACCTTCAAGTGAAGGTAGCCCCACTACCGGATTCATGCGGAACTGATCACTGCCTTTTCCAGCGATGTCAGGCCAGGTCATAGCGATCAAGGTTCATCACTTTGTTCCATGCCGCCGCGAAGTCCTTCGCAAACGCCTCCTTCGCGTCGTCAGAGGCATAGACCTCTGCGAGTGCTCGGAGCTGGGAGTTCGAACCGAAAACGAGATCGACGCGGGTCGCAGTCCACTTTACTTTGCCCGTTGCCCGATCACGCCCCTCATAGACGCCTTCCGAAGTAACAGAAGGCTCCCACTTCGTATTCATGTCGAGCAGGTTGACGAAGAAATCATTCGTCAGCGTCTCGGGCCGGCTCGTGAAGACGCCGTGTTTTGCCTGCCCGAAGTTAGCGTTCAGTGCGCGCATGCCGCCAATGAGAACCGTCATCTCCGGGGCAGTCAGCGTCAACAACTGCGCCCGATCGACCAGCAACTCCTCAGCCGACATGACCTGTCCGCTTCGACGTTCACTTCGAAGGTAATTGCGGAACCCGTCGGCGATCGGCTCCATTATGGAGAAGGAGCGCACGTCAGTCTGCTTCTGCGAAGCATCCGTACGCCCCGGCGAGAAGGGAATCTTTATTTTGTGCCCCGCCTTTTTCGCAGCTTCCTCGACGGCTGCGCAGCCGCCAAGAACAATCAGATCTGCGAGCGAGACCTTCTTCGCTTTGTTCCCGTTAGACTGCGAACTATTGAACTCCTTTTGGATCGCCTCCAGCTTCTTGAGAACCTTCGTCAGCGCTGCCGGCTGGTTCACTTCCCAATCCTTTTGCGGCGCAAGACGAACGCGCGCCCCGTTCGCCCCTCCGCGCTTGTCGGAACCGCGGAACGACGACGCCGATGCCCAGGCAGTCGTGACCAGTTGAGAGATCGAGAGTCCCGATTCGAGAATCTTCGCCTTCAGAGCAGCAATGTCCTTTTCTCCGAGCAATTTATGATCCACGGCGGGGACAGGATCTTGCCACAGCTGGGGCTCCTTCGGAACAAGCGGGCCAAGATAGCGCGGGATCGGACCCATGTCGCGGTGCGTCAGCTTGAACCACGCTCGCGCAAACGCGTCCGCGAACTGATCCGGGTGCTCGTAGAAGCGCCGCGAAATCTTTTCGTAAGCGGGGTCGAGCCGCAACGCGAGGTCGGTGGTCAGCATCGATGGCGCATGACGTTTTGAGGGATCGTGAGCGTCCGGCACACTACCGTTGCCCGCGCCATTTTTCGGTGTCCACTGATGCGCACCGGCCGGACTCTTCGTCAGCTCCCACTCATACTTGAACAGGTTGGTGAAAAAATTGTTGCTCCATTTCGTGGGCGTGGTGGTCCAGGTGACTTCCAGTCCGCTGCCGATGGTGTCGGCACCATGACCTTTGCCAAATTTATTCTTCCACCCGAAGCCCTGATCCTCGATGTCGGCACCTTCCGGTTCGTTGCCGACATATTGAGCGGGAACGGCAGCGCCGTGCGTTTTGCCGAAAGTGTGTCCGCCGGCAATGAGCGCCACGGTCTCCTCGTCATTCATCGCCATGCGGGCAAAAGTCTCTCGTATATCCCGAGCCGCTGCAATCGGGTCCGGCTTGCCATTCGGCCCTTCCGGATTCACGTAAATCAGTCCCATTTGCACCGCGCCCAGCGGATTCTGAAGGTCACGATCGCCAGAGTAGCGCTCGTCTGCCAGCCACGTGCCCTCTGGTCCCCAATTTAGCTCTTCGGGCTCCCAGACGTCCTCGCGCCCACCGCCAAAACCGAAGGTCTTAAAGCCCATCGACTCGAGGGCAACATTGCCGGCGAGAATCATGAGATCGGCCCATGATATTTTCTTCCCATACTTCTGCTTGATCGGCCAGAGTAGCCGGCGCGCCTTGTCGAGGTTCACGTTGTCCGGCCAGCTATTGAGGGGCGCGAAGCGCTGCTGCCCTGCTCCTGCACCGCCCCGGCCGTCGCCAATGCGGTACGTGCCCGCGCTGTGCCACGCCATACGAATGAAGAGCGGCCCATAGTGCCCAAAATCTGCCGGCCACCACGCCTGCGAATCCGTCATCAGCGCGTGCAGGTCCTTGACCACGCCGTTCAGGTCGAGCATCTTGAACTCTTCCGCGTAATTGAACTCCTTACCCATTGGATCGGACTTTGGGGAATGCTGGTGCAGGACGTTCACGTTCACTTGATTCGGCCACCAATCAGCGTTGGTGCGGACTTGGCGAGCGCCGTGCGCTACCGGGCACTTCGCTTCTGCTGTGGTGCTTTTGTCTTTAGCTTCGGGGGAAACGCTCCCCGATGAAGTCGCGAGTGTATTTTCCATATCTTTTCTTCCTTCCAGTCGTCAATGAGTGCTGTCTCAACTACTTTTTCGCAGCGCAGCGGCGGCAGAGGCCAAAGACCTCGACCAGCGGCTGCGTCAGATCAAAGCCATCCGGCAGATGCCGGGATAGCCGTTTGAAATCGATGAACTCTCCTTCAATATCCTGCACCGATTTGCAGCGCGAGCAGACCAGGTGGTGATGCGGTTTGAGATTGCCATCCACGCGCAACGTGGACGCATGAGGAGTGACCTCTCGCAGCAACCCGCACGCGATGAAAAGCCGCAGATTGTTGTAGACGGTGGCGAGAGAAATGGACGGAATGCGCCGCCGCACCGCAGCATAAATGTCTTCCGGGGAATAGTGTCCGTCGGAAGCGATGACGGCCTCGTAGACCACCTGTCGCTGGTGCGTGACCGCCAGACCGTGCTTCTCGGCCAGCTCGCGGAACTGTTTATGGGCGAAGCGCATAATTACATAATTATCGGATAAGAATTATTATAAAACTACCGCGAGCAGTGTCAACCCAAAACATCATCTATTCCGACGTGAATCCTTCACGTTCCGCAAACCGATTTCGGTCTCTGGCACCAGCTAATGCAGGAGCGACTCCCAGTTGGCTGGCACCCGCCCTTGTGGTCCCGGTGCGGGCTGACTTGCTGGATGCGCGTGCGGCGGAGGCAACTCCACACCTTTGACTGTGATCATGCCCTGCTTCTCGTAATCGTAGAACCAATCCTCACCTGGTTCGAAGCTGGCAATGATCGGATGCCCTGTCGCTGTCGCATGCTTGGATGCATGCTGGCTCGGAGAACTGTCGCAGCATCCGATGTGCCCGCACTCCGCACAGCGGCGGAGATGAAGCCACCAACCTTTCGGGGACGCGAGGCATTCCACACACCCGCTCCCACTCGGCTTCGAAGCCGGATTGATTCCGCGCCGTTCCTTCTTCATTTCCGATTTCCCTTTCGTATCCTCTGTACGCAAAATAATGTCAAGCCACCAGCAAGATCTTGCCGCCGCCACCCTTCTCTGCCTCTGCTTGAGCCTCGGCCGCTTGACTGAGCGGCAATTTCTCGCTAATCGGGATTACCAGCTTGCCATCCCGCACTGCTTCGGCCATAAACTCGAGCGTTTTCCTGTCGAATTTCGAGAATACGGGCACCACCTTTACAGACGGGAACTTCGCCGCGTTCTGCGGCACCCCAAGAACCGAAGCAAACACCCCTGCCGGTTTCACCTTGGCGATCAGCTTCTCGGCGGTTTTTCCGTCGACCGTATCCGCAACGGCATCGAGCGGCGGAAGATTCGCAATCGCATTGTCGTCATCGGTTGCGACGAATTGATCTACGCTGATGGTCTTCGTATCCTCCATCTGCATCTGCCTCTTCAAAACCCCCGCGATCACGGTCGCACCGCGTTGCTTCGCAGTGAATACCGCCGAACGCCCGACATTTCCACCAGCACCTACGACGAGAACCGTCTGGCCCGCTTTGATCCCCGTCGCTGCAAGGAGCTGGTTGCCGGTCACCGTCACCAGCGGCAGCGCCGCCGCCTGGATCAGATCGAGTCCCTTGGGGACCTTCGCTAAGGCCGCGGCTTTCACGACACACAGTTCAGCGTAAGTATTGTCGGCCATGGCGAAGACCTGGTCGCCGACGGAAAAGCCTTCCACTCCCGGCCCAATCTTGACCACAGTGCCCGACATATCGACCCCTATGAGGCCGGGAAACTGGAGGGGATAGAAATCTTTCGTCAACCCGGCACGCCGCTTGTAGTCAATCGGATTCACACTCGTGGCAGCGACCCGCACCAGCACTTCGCCTGGACCCGCCACTGGATCAGGGTAATCTTCGAATTTCAGTACCTCAGGACCGCCATATTGGTGGACAACGACTGCTTTCATATTTTCATCCTCCTTTTGCCGGTGGACAAACCGTTAGTGTCGGAAGTTTAGATGAACGAAGCTGGAATTGGTCGCGACCGGATGGAGCAGAGTGTTTTGGATCGTTTGCTTCGCAGCCGCGCTTGTAGTGAGCTTCTCTCTTCAGAAAGAAAGCGTGGCGCAGCGTTGTCGCGGAACCATGAATAAAAAACCCTCTCCCCGTCGATCGAGGAGAGGGCCATTGTTGCCTGAACGTGTTTTATTCGTCTCCGTCATCATCACCGGCGGGAGCAGGATTGTTGAACTCGCTCGGCGGGCGAACGGTACTCTCACCGGGATACGGCCGCGTAAACCCAGTGGACATGTACCAGTTCAGGTGGTTGACGGTGTCAGGGTCTTCGGAGTCCGGCTTGGTTAGTTTCCCAGCGAAGATCTCCGTCTTCTTCTTTAGCCAGGCCGCTCTCAGATCCTGGACCTTACGGCTGTCCTTCGAGTGATCCACGGCCCCGCTAACGCCCTGGGTCAACGGTACCTGATTCGCCACGTGCGTCCACGGAGCGAAGTTCTCCGCGGGTGGCGTGCCCTTGACGAAGTCCGTCCTCATCGGCGACGCCACGAGGTCATACTGGTTCATGGGTGTCAGACCGAGGATTTGCTCGATCGTCCGCGTCATATTGACCTGCGAGTAGTAGGTGTTGTCAGTCGGTCCTTTCTGCACAGCGTATGGGCTGACGATGTAGCCAGGGCTGCGATGACCGTCAACGTGGTCGACGCCGTTTTGCGCGTCGTCTTCCTCGATGAAAATCGCCGAAGAGGACCACACGCCGCTGTGGCTGATGTAGTCGATAATGCGTCCAACGGCCAGGTCGTTATCGGCCTGTTCGGCGTCCGAGGTCGGCGGGCCGCCGGTGTGGTCGCACATGATCCATAGCATCTCCAAGGAGGGCACCGCATTGGCTGCGACGTCCTTGTTGAAGTCCTGCACCCACAGATCGACGCGGAACTGATCGGGAATGCCCAGATCGAACTGCGGGAAGTTCTTGATGAGGTGGTTATACACAGCCGGGACGGAGGACTGTGCCTGAACCGTGTTCTGATAGTAGAGCGTCGTCTCGCCAGGCGTGCCAGGAGGTCCGCAATCAGGTCCTCCCTCGAAGCACTGCGAGTCGGCATAAAAGTCGCTCCAGCTCGGCTCGCTGGTCGACCCGTTTGGTTGTAGGAAGGTGTCGTTCTCGACGTATTCGCCGTAGAGCTTCACCGAGAGACCGGCGGCCGCGGCTTCTGAGAACACGAAGCCTTTGTTCTGATAAGCGAGCGCATCGCCGGCGTTCCCGCCGGGATAGCTGCGAACCCAGTCTGGCGACTGGATGTCGTCAGCGTAGGGTGCCATTGCCTCAGTGATCCACTGGTGACCGTCCGCCGACTGGCGGCTCGGGTCGTAGAAATTGTCCAGCAGCGGGAAGCGCGTCACCAGGTTATGCACGTTCGGCGTGTCCAGGTAAGTCGGTGGGCTGAAGCCGAACACTGCCAGGTTGGCGTCGCCGTTGCCGGCGGCCACGTCGCCCAGGACCTGATCGTAGGTGCGGTTTTCACGAACGATCACGAACACATGCTTGATGAGCGACGGATCGCCGATCTTGGCCGGGATTGCGACCGGCTTAACCTTCGGGTTGCCACCGCTGGCAGACGCGATATTTTGCGCCAGATCCCAGTGGTTGTTGTAGATAACCTGCTGCGTCATCGACTGCAAGGTCTCGCTCAGCGGCACGGGAACGATGCTGACGGTGCCATTGTCCTGGTGAGTGTTGTAGCCGCAGACGCCATGGTCGCACTCGTACGAAAGACGCGCGCCGATTCCCTTGTCATTGGCAACGAGCAGCGTGTTGTTGGTCGCGTCCAGCACGACCGAACTCGGCGCATAGGCCACCGGGATCATACCCAAGACGGGACTCGTCGCTCCTGGGCTGAGGCTGACCACCGCGATCGCGTTGGCATTGTAAAGCGCCACATAGGCGACGCCGTTCTTGCTATCGACGGCAATCGAGTTCGGCGCGGCGCCATAGGCCGAACCTTGGCCCGGCACTCCGATCGGCAGCCCCAGGTCGATGGTCCGTGTGACCACGTTAGTGTTCGTGTTGATCACCGAGATCGTGTCACTGTAAGTGTTGGCGACCAGCAGGTTCGCTCCTTGGAACGCCATCCCGGTCGGGTGCAGACCGGTGGAGATGGTAGCTGTGACCGTCATCGTGGCCAGATCGACCACAGAAACGGTACCGGTGATCGCGGCGCCAACCACCGGGTCGGCGACGATTTCGGTGCCAGCGGAGTTGATTTGGAAGTCCGCCTCCGTAGCCGCGCGGCCTCCCTCGTTGCTGATGTAAGCGGTCGTGCCCGCGCTGTTGATCAAGATGCTGTGCGGCGCGTTGCCGACTCGGATCTGCGTGCCTTGCTCCATCGTGGTTAGGTCGAGCTGAGTGAGCGTATCGTTCTGGTTGAGCAGGGCATAGGCACTCTTGCCATCCTTGGAGAGCGCGACGCCGCCAGGATAAGAGGTGTACCCCGAATAAAACGAGCCGCAGGGGTTGCCATAAGAGGCCGGCGGGCTGTTCGGGAAGCAGGCGATGAAGGAATTGTTCGGCGGCACGCTGATCTGGGCGTCGTCTTCGAGCAAGCCCTGTGGAGTGACCTTGGTGACGGTAACATTGCTGCTGTCCTGGCTGAATACCAGGTATTTGCCATCGGCCGAATAGGCTATGCCGCTATAACTGCCGCTCGAATCCGATCCAAACGTGGCGTAGTTCTGCAGGACATTGCCGGTGTTGGTGTCGAATATCTCGACGGCCTGCGTCGCGCCCAGGGTGAGGACGGCAGCGCTGTGAGTTTTTGCATTCGGATTCAGCGCGATGGCCTTCGCGCGGACCCGGATGCCGAGGTCGACTTGCGTGCCAGCCGGCGTGATAACCGCGCCATCGCTGACGACCCACGAGCCGTTCGTTTGCGGGCCGACTTGGTAGGTCGGGTATTCCTTGGATTGACCTGCCGCGAGCGTCGACAAACTTAGCCCCGCCGCCACTAGACCAGTGAGCGGACGCAGACGGTTGAGTCGAGCTTTATTTCGAGATTTCTTTTGAGGTCTATTTCGAGACGCTTTTCCAGACATACCATTCTCCTTCTTGGATTTTTTCGTCACGCAACAGGACTGGCCTAACGACATCAGGCTGAAATGCGGCCAGCACCGCCTACTAGCGGAGTGATAGTTGCGAATGTTAGCAGCGGCCTATAACGGCATTATGAAAATCTGGTGAAATTTCCTACACAAGGGTGAATTTTGTGCTGCGCATTGCAAACCTTCGCAACTCCACGTTGAGAGTCTGTGTGGACTCTGCTTTCGGTCGGACAGCTAGGCGTACGCGTTCGGGTTGTGGGTGCCTTTGCACTTGGGGTGCAAACAAAAAACCCTCCCCCCGGTCCTCGAGGAGAGGGTTGTTCAGTCTAAACGTGCTTTAGTCGTCGTCGTCAGCCTTGGCCGGTGCCGCCCGGTTGAAGTCGCTCGCGGGACGAACCGTATTCTCGCCAGGGTAGGGGCGAGTAAAGCTGGTGGATTCGTACCAGTTCAGGTGGTTGACCGTGTCCGGGTCTTCGGAGTCTGGCTTTTGGTACTTGCCAGCGAAAATCTCCGTCTTCTTTGCCATCCAGCCAGCCCGCAGAGCCTGAACCGCAGGGCTCTCTTTCACCGTGGACTGCGCCTTGGATTGAAGCTTTGGCGCAGAACACGAGGGCGGGAGCGTCTGAGTTGGAGTCTGGGATACACCGTAGGTAAGCGGCACTCCAGCTGCCACGAATGTCCACGGCAGGAAGTTGTCCGCTGGTGGGTGATCGAGGAAGAGCGTCGACATCGGCGAGGCCACAAGGTCGTTCTGGTTCATGGGCGCAATGCCAAGAATCTGCTCAATCGTGCGCGTCATGTTGACCTGCGTGTAGAAGGTGCTGTCAACGTAGGTCGAACCGCCGGTGCTCTGGATGACAAATGGGCTAATGACATAGCCAGGGCTGCGGTGACCGTCGACGTGGTCGACGCCGGTCTGCGCGTCGTCTTCGGTGACGAAGATCGCCGAAGAAGACCAAATCGAGCTGTTGCTGATGGCCTGGACAAAGCGGCCAAGCGCCAGGTCGTTGTCGGCCTGCATGGCCGCCGCATTCGGCGGACCGCCGGTGTGGTCAGAGCTGATCCACATCATCTCCAACTGGGGAACCGTACCGGCCGTAACGTCCGCTTGGAAGTCCTCATTCCAGATATCGAAGCGGAATTGGTCGGGAATGCCCAAGTCGAATTGTGGGTAGGTCTGGTAGGTGTTGTTAATCAGGTTCGGCAGCGGGGAGTGCGATGCCACCGTGTTGTAGTTGTAGAGCTGGGGTTCGTTGCCAGCCTCGTAACAGCTGATGTCGTTGTAGAAGTCGATCCAAAGCGGTTCGGCAGTCGAGCCGTTCGGCTGCAGGAACGAGTTGTATTCGATGTACTCGCCGTAGTTCTTAAACGACACTTTGTACTTGGCAGCCTGATCCCACAGATGGCCGGCCTTCTGGTAGGCAAGCGCCTCGCCGCCGTTGGAGGGATAGTCGCGCAGCCAGTCCGGCGACTGGATGTCGTCGGAGTAAGGAGCCATAGCCTGCGTGATCCAGTTGTGACCGTCCGCCGACTGGCGGCTCGGGTTGTAGTAGTTGTCCAGCAGCGGGAAGCGCTGCACGATCGAGTGCGCGTTGGGTGTTACGACGGGGTAAGGTGTGTAGGTCGAGTTGTCGCCGAAGGTTGCCAGGGAGGCGTCGCCGTTGCCGGCAGTCACATCGCCCAGGATCTGATCGTAGGTGCGGTTCTCACGGATGATCAGGAAGACGTGCTTGATCAGCGAAGGTGCACCGATGTTAGCCGGGATCGCGACCGGGGGAGTCGTGCTCTTGCCACCGGAAGCGGACGCAATATTTGCCGTTAGATCCCAGTGGTTGTTGTATAGAACCTGCGTCGTCAGCGCCGTCAGGTTCATGCTGGCAATGGGAACGATGCTCACGGTGCCGAGGTCCTGGTGGGTGTTAAAGAAGTACACGCCGAATTCTTTAGCGTACGAATTTTCGAACGTATTCGTAGGAGGCGGTGAGACACCGTAGCCGGTCGTGCCAAGGCCTTTGTCGTTGGCAACGAGCAGTTCACCGTCAGTCGAGTCGAACACGACCGAGCTGGGCGCATAGCCGGTCGGGATCAGGCCCAAAACAACTTCGGTGTTCAGGTCGATTACGGCAACCGCATTGGCATTATAGAGCGCCACGTAGGCGTTGTTTGAATTATCGACGGCGATCGCGTTTGGCCCCACGCCAGTGACGAGTTTGCCGGGCACTGTAACCCCCAGCCCAGCCAGGAAGGCATCGAGCTCAATCGTCGACGACACCGTATTGGTGCTCGTGTTGATCACCGAGATCGAGTCGTCATAGGCATTGGTGACCAACAGGTAGGTGGTCGACCCACTGGTCCAGAAGGCCATACCCGTCGGGTGCAGACCAACCGTGATGGTCTTCGTGACTTTAAACGTGGACAGGTTCACGACGGAAATGGTGCCATCGGTCGTCGCGCCAGTCGGATAAGCGGCGATGACCGGGGTGCCGTTCGAGTATCCCTGGAAGCTGCTCGCGGTAGGAACCTTTCCAGCCTCGTTGGCAACGTAAGCGTAAGTTCCGGCGCTGTTGATCACAATGTTGTTCGGGACCTGACCGACGCGGAGTTCCGGACCCTCTACCGGGGTTCCCGTCAGGTTGATGCTGGTGATCGTGTCGTTGTTATCCAGCACTACGTAAGCAGTGTTGCCATTCGGCGTGACCGCGATGCCCATCGGATAGGAAGTCGGCGCACCATCTGACACAAGCGAAACGGTCTGCCCGCAGGGGATTTCAATGCTGCCGGTGGTTCCCGGAGGACTGCCGGACGGCGGTGCCTTGGCAGTGTTGAACGGAGCGACCCACGGATAGCAGGTAACGTGAGTCAGATAGCCGCCGCCGTTGACGTCGAGGGGAACGCTGACGTCAGCGTAATTGGAAAGTAAGCCGGTCGTCGGATCGACACTGGCGATGGCAACGTACGCTGGCCCGTAGCCGCCGTCTTGGCTAAAGAGCAGGTACTGGCCATTGGGCGTATAGGTGATGCCCATGGAGCTGCCGCTGTTGGTCTTGGACGGTTTGTAGTTCTGCATGACCTGGCCTTGCGTGTAGGTCCCGCCGTCGCAGCCGGCGGTGGCGACGCAGAAGATCGAGACGGACTGCGGGGCGCCCATCTGAAGGACGGCGGCGGTTCCGTTGCCCGTGGGATTGAGTGCGATGGCCTTGGCACGGGTCGTGATGCCGAGGTAAACCTGAGTGCCGGCCGGGGTGATGATCGTGCCATCGCTGACGACCCACGGGTCGGACAAGGGTGCGGTGAAGCTCGGGCCGGTAGTCGCGTTCGTGTTCTCGCCGGGTGTATAGGTCGGGAACTCTTGGGACTGCGCGAGCGCCAAAACGCTCAGAGCCGCCGCCATTGCCAGGACGGCGAGCATCCGCAGACAGTTGATACCAGGCTTATTTAGCGAATGGTTTCGAGCCATTTTTCGTGACATAGTTCTCCTCATTGAATTTTTACTCACGCAACTGGGGATTGGCCGTGCGACATTGAGTGGAAAGATTGGCATGCAACTACCAGCCGGATAGTAGGTACCAATCGTTACCGGCTTATTACGGAACTATGAAGATCGAGTGAAAGTTCTGTTACACGCAGGTAGCAGCGTAAAGCTGGCCGGGAGCTATTTTTGAGAGGCGCTCGGCGGAGGCGAAGTTTTGCTTTCACCCAATGGCAACGGCATTCATTCCTCTCGCAGCGCCTGGTTTGGGTCAACCGCAGCTGCGCGGTTTGCGGGAATCCATGACGATGCTGTCGCGATGACAAGAAATAGCAGCACCATCGAAACAAATGTCAGCGGATCGGTGGGCCTTACCCCCACCAGCATTGTGGTCATCAATCGCGTCAGTAGGATTGCAACGACGACGCCGATGATCACTCCAATTGCGCTTAGGCCAATGCCTTGACCGATGATGAGTCGGAAGATGTTGGGCCGACCGGCGCCGAGGGCCATACGCACGCCGATCTCAGGTGTCCGTTGCCGCACCGCGGTCGAAAGCACGCCGTACAGTCCAACTCCGGCCAACACTCCGGCGATGACCGCGAAGACGCCGATTAGCAGCAGCGAGAATGTGGTCTGCGCCTGAGCCTTTCTCACCAATTGGTCCACTGGTTGCAGGTTGCTGACCAGCAGACGTGGGCTTACGTCCTTCATCGCGGCCCGCACCTGGCTTGCGAAGTCGGCTGGATTCCCGCCAACCCGCAGCGTCCAGGAGTTCACACCGCCGGGTCCGCCGTACCCGTCAGTGAAATAGACTTGCTCGCGTCCCGGCAAGGACAGTGAGGTTTGCCGCACGTGTCCGACGACACCAATAATTTCCATCCACTCTGGCTCGGGCGTCTTCAGGCGGATGAGGATGCGTTTGCCCACCGCAGACTCTCCGGGAAAAGCCTTCTTTGCTAGAGCTTCATCGATCATGATCAGCCGGCGATCGGTCGTATTATCGGCCTCGGTGAAAGTACGTCCGGCAATCAGCGGCGTGCGCACGGTCTCAAAATATCCTGGCGTCACGATCTGAAAGTCGGCTGCCTGAAACTTGCTCGGGTCGGAGAGTGCCTCTTCTTTGCCCCACCGTATTGGGCTATACCCGCCTGCGAGCGGAAAAGGAAAAGAGCCGGTGACATTCTTTACTCCGGAAATAGAACCTAACCGCTCCTGCACCTGGCGAATGAAGGCTGCGTTGGCCTCGGGCGTAGTGGCGCCGTTATTTCCGTTGAGCACAAAGGTGAGGAGGTTGCGAGAATCAAATCCGGGATCGATGCGCTGCAGGTCGAGGAAGCTGCGGAACATCAGCCCCGAGCCAACCAGCAGCACAAACGAGAGCGCGACCTCCGCGGTGACGACGACGCTGCGCATGACGCTGCCGGTGCCGAGTCCGGTATTGCGGCTGATGCCGCGCAGCACGTTCATAAGGCGCGGACGTGAGGCGCGCAGCGCTGGGGTCATGCCAAAGAGAATCGCCCCCGCGAGTCCCGCCAGCGCGGTGAAGGCGAGCACCGGTGTGTCGATGGTGATCGTATCGAGGCGCGGCAGATCGGCGGGCGCGAGCGAGCGCAGCTCCTTGATTCCGGCCCAGGCGAGCGCGAGTCCAGCCAGGGTCCCCAAGGCGGCAAGCCAGACGGCTTCGGCGATGATCGGCGACATCAATCGCCAGCGACTGGCTCCCAGCGCTGCGCGAACCGCCAGTTCGCGATTGCGCAGCGAAGCACGGACGAGCAGAAGATTGGCAACGTTCGCACACGCGACCAGTAGAAGGAAGATGACTGAGCCCATGAGGGCGAGGATTGCCGGGCGGGCCTCGGCAACCATGTGCTGGCGCATCGGCTCAACCCGGATGTGATAGTCGGACGTGCCCAGGATTGGAAATTGGGCGCGTTCCGAAGCGGCCACCTTTTCCGATTCGGCCTGGGCCTGGTCGGGCGTAACTCCCGGACGAAGCCTCCCTATGACGCGCATGGATACGTTCATCCGGTTCGCGGCGTCATAGCCGAGTCGATTCGCAATCCAGACGTCGGGTGCGGAAATCACTTGAGTATCCGGCGGAAAGTACAACCGGAAGTGCGGCTGGAGAACGCCGACGATGATCAGCCCCGGCGCCCGCGGGCCAATCTGCATCGAGCGGCCAACCGCCGAGGGATCTCCGCCATACCGGCGTTTAAAGTACTCATAGCTCAGGATCGCGTGCAGCGGCAGCCGTGGCGGAGGAGGTCCCTGCTGCGCGCCAACCGGAGGAGCGGCAGGATTCGGGACCGCATCGTCATCGTTAAAATCCCGGCCGTAAGCGATACCGCCGCCGAGCAAGCGGAATGTGTTGATGGTTACGACCGCAGTGTTGGACTGCTCAGCCGCGCCGTCCTCGCGCTGCAAGGTGAGCGGAAAAGTAAAGACTCCGGCAATGTCTTCGAAGACGGACTTGGTGCCTTCGCGCAGATCGATGAAATCGGCATTCGAAAGCGGGAAATCGCGGACATTGCGCTTGCGCATATCAGTGCACGCAACCACCAGGCGGTCCGGGTCGCGGTAAGGCAGTGGCCGTAGCAGCACAGCATTGGTTACGCTGAAAATGGCAGTGCTGGCCCCGACTCCTAAAGCAATGGTCAGCGCCGCCGTCAAGGCGAAAACCGGGCTCTTGCGCAATACACGAGCCGCAACCGCCAGATCGCGAAAATCCATCTCACCCGCCTTCGGAATAGTTTGACGCAAACCGACGGTGCAACGCTAGTACTCTAGTACTCAAGGAGACGTTCCGGAGCAATTCCCGGGAAGAGCCGATAGAAGTACAGTTTGCAAAATCCCTAACCACAGAGGTCACGAACGATCACGAAGGAAATACAGGTACCACGTTACGACCCGTCTTCGACGAGCGCGCGCAGCGGCCCCAGCCAGGGTTCGTAGCGTCGCCATCGTGCGACCGAGGTGCGATAGATCGGCTGTCGGGCTTGCCACTTGCTGGGGGTGTTCATGGCGCGCGGATTTGATTCGGGCCGCAGACAGGCGTTGTCCCAAGGCAGGCCGCAGGCGGCGATGATTCGCCGGATGACGGCTTCGGACGCGCGCGTCAGTTCTTCGTAATCCACATCGATGAAGCGATCCGCCGGCAGCACGCTCCGCCAATGGTCGGTGAGCCGCTGGTAGTCGCGGAAATACGCGACCAGTTCGCCGCCTCCGGTCGGAAACGCCATGCCGGGACGGAAATGAGTTTGATGAATCGACAACGCCGTGTCGATTGCAGCGCGGCGGCAATGAATGATGATTGCCCGCGGGAATGCCACGTGAATCAGCCCGGCCCAGAGGAAGTTGAACGGCATCTTGTCCGTCACCCGCGCCGCTGTCGGCGCGATTGCACGCAGCACGCCGAGATAGTCTGTCGCCGCCTTGGTTAAGAACTCCGAGAGGGCGAACTTCGCCTCGTTCCCGGATGCATCGATCCGTGGAGCATCTGAGCGATGCCACTCTGCCCCGCGCTGGTTCCAGAAATGCAACTCGCCGCCCGCCCCAACCTCCGGATGCATGGAGACGATCTGCTCGACCAGCGTTGTGCCGGACCGCGGCATACCGATGATCAGTATCGGTGTCGGATCCGAGGTGCCGAGTTCGCACGCCCGCGCGATCCATTCTGGTGTACAGCGGGCAATCAGGCGGTCGATCTCAGTGGAGAACGCGGTCGAGTCGAAGGACGCAAACCCCCGGCGCACGGCGTCTGCGGCATCGAAATGCTGCATGGCTAAAGCGTAGTCGCCAAGATCCTCCGCCGCCTTGCCGATCCCGAGGTGAACCCGCAGACGTTGCGCCGCTTCCAGTCCCGGCGCGGCCAAGGCGGCTTCCATCTGTTGAAGCAGACCCTCATCATCTTTCGTGACGGGCCGGCACCGGACCAGATCGTAGTAGCTTCCCACCAGCTCCGGCGCAATCGCGATCGCGCGTTCGAAGCATGCACGGGCCTCGTCGAAACGACCTAGCTCCGAGAGCAGATTGCCCCGCAACTCGTACGCCATCGCGTTCGTCGGATCAGCCGCCAGCGCCTCTCGCAATACTTGTTCGGCTTCCTGATTGCGATCCTCGATCAGGAGTGCCCGCGCATTGGCAAGGCGGCCGTAGCTGGTCTTAGCAGCGGTCGCCGCCGCACGGCGGAAACAACCGATCGCCTTATTGCGATAGCCCAGTGTGTAGGCCAGGGCTCCGCAACGGAACCACGCCTCGGCCAGGGATGGAAGCAGCTGAGTGGCGCGGTCGTATGCTGCGATTGCTCCGCCGATATCACCCAGTTTTTCCAAGGCGATTCCCAGTCGGAAATATGCATCGCCGTAGCGCGGATCGCTGGCGACGGCGCGCTGCAATGCTGCAATCGCATCGGGTATGCGACCGACCTCGAGACACGCGAGGCCGAGGTCATGCTGGATGATGGAATTGGACGGCTGCAGCAGCGCTGCATCTCTCAACGGCGCGATCGCATCCGCTGGCCGCCCAGCCCGGAGCAACTTAGTTGCCAGCGCAAGTAGAGGAGCCACTTGCTGCGTAGCGGCTGGGTTTGGAGACTGGGACATGACGCAAAACTAGCATGGACGCTTTGGCGTGGCCAACAGAATTGCCAGCGCAAATTTTCACCCCACCATCATCGGTGACATGATCGTTCCAAAGCGAAAAGAGTTTCTCATTCGGGCGGGCAAATTATTTCGCCTCGCCCAGAACTCGCTTTATCGACCCAAGGCTCTAGATGCGTATGTGGGGAGCATGCGAAGAGGTGGAGACAAGAGGGCGGGAGGTTTGCATGGACCGCGAACGGCGCCCACAGTCCGATTTTCAACACTGAAAAGGGTTCTATAGAAGGAGATTTTAAGTAGAATTAAGGTCATGATTGACTCCTTCACAATCGCTGGCAGGGAATTCCGCTCTCGCCTGATCGTCGGAACCGGCAAATACAAATCGTTCCAGGAAACCGCCCGCGCCCTCGAAGCGAGCGGCGCCGATATGGTGACCGTAGCCGTGCGCCGTGTGAATCTCGATCGCAACAAAGAATCGCTGCTCGACTTCATCGACCCGAATAAATATTTTCTTCTGCCCAACACCGCCGGCTGCTATACCGCCGACGACACCATCCGCACCGCCCGTCTGGCGCGCGAAGTCGGTCTCTCCGATTGGATCAAGCTCGAAGTTATTGGCGATCAAGCCACGCTCTATCCCGACGTGCAAGCCACGCTCGAAGCCACAGGCGTATTGGCGAAGGAAGGATTCACCGTGCTCGCCTACACATCCGACGACATCGTCTTCGCCAAACGCCTGGTTGACGCTGGCGCCGCCGCAGTAATGCCCCTAGGCGCGCCGATAGGCAGCGGCCTGGGAATTCAAAACACCGCCAACCTAAAAATCCTGCGCGAACTGATCACAGGACTTCCCCTGATCGTAGACGCCGGAGTGGGCACCGCCTCCGACGCCGCCATCGCCATGGAGCTAGGCTATGACGCCGTCCTGATGAACACCGGCATAGCAGGCGCTCAGGAACCCGTCCTCATGGCCGAAGCCATGAAGCATGCGGTGATCGCGGGAAGACAGGCGTACCTCGCGGGAAGAATGCCGCGAAAACTCTACGCAACCGCGAGTTCACCGCTCGAAGGCGTAGTCAGGTAGAAGCGGGCGCGAAACCACGCACTGGACGCGGGTGCGGCACTCACCAATAATTTGTCATCTTGAGCGAAGCAGAACGATTCGCGAAGCGCATCGTTCTGCGCAGTCGAAGGACCCCTACTCCCTCCGCGCTGTCAGACAGCGGCAGAGTTGTCACCCACCTGCTGCGATCTCATCGCGAGCTACAGCATCTTGACGCTATCCACGTGAATCTTATCCCCGTCAACATGCCCGGTCACGGCCACATGATGCCCATAGTGATCCTTAAGCGCATCCGGATTGTCGACCATTAAGACCTTCTGGTCTTTGTCGGTAACGACCACCGGACTGGCACCTTTGGCAATGCATTTCTTCGTGCACTCTTCCCCGGCCGCATTCGCTCCTTTGACTCCGCACTGCGAGTCACTGATCCAGCCATTCACAGTTTGGGTATCGCTGGCAAATGAGACCGATGCCACCATCAGAATCAACCAGCCAGCAAGCAAGAACGAGAGAATCTTCCGCATATCATCCTCCTCGGTTCGGTCCCCACACGTGACGCGAACCCCTGCACTTTATCACAGGAAGGATCAAGTCTGCGTCGACCGCCTTGCTCGATTCGTAGTCCCAAGTAGTGGCTTCCAGCGGCTTATTTGACCGCGTCGTTCTTGACGCGACCGGTGGGAGGTTTTTGCGCGGGAGGCTCGGGAGCAACCAGCACCACCTCTCCCGGCCGAGCATACCGTAGCTGCTCGCGTGCTTCTTTTTCGATCGCCGCCGGATCAGACTTCAACGATCGTATCTGATCAACATAATGATTGTTTTCTTTCTGCAAACGGTCGACCTCGCCCTGTAGCGCTTGCATCTCCGCCCGCTTCTGGCGATAGACGACCATGCCATTCGCTCCGAACGTCGCATGCAGCAGCAGTCCAACGATCAGAAGCACGGCGGCTGCAGTTCCGAGTCGGCGCCACTCCACCGCGAGCCATGACCACGCCGGACGCGTGCGCTCAATCCAGCGCGCCGCAGCAGCCTCTGCCTTCGGCCCCTGATCTTTGGCCTGTCGGATCGCCTCACCTATCGCACGATCCTTCGCCTGATAAAAGGCTTGTCCAACCGCCGCACGCACTTCTTCCTTCCTGCCAGGCTTGTTGCCAGGCGTCGTGCCAGGAAAGATGCGTACTCGCGACGATGGCCCTAATCGAAGATCCATTTCGTTGCCGCCCCGCTCAACTTTGACAAGCATTCCCTGCTGCGCGCTTCGCTATACACGCGCACCACCGGCTCCGTGCCCGAGAGCCGGTAACAAACCCACGATCCGTCGGCGAGAACAAGCTTGAGCCCGTCCGTCCTCACCACCTCGGCAACTTTGATGCCATCAAACTCGACGGGATCTCGACGTAACTTTTCAGTTAACTTCTCTTTCGCTTCCGCCGTCAAGCGGAAGTTCTCTCGCAGTGGATAAAAGGAACCAACTTTAGCAAATAGGTTGGCCAGTTGCTTGCCCAGCGACGCGCCACGGCGCGCGACCATCTCACAACACAACAGGCCCGCCAGCACGCCGTCTTTCTCCGGAACGTGTTTGCGAATCGACAGGCCTGCGCTCTCCTCGCCGCCGATCAGAATCTTGCCCCGCTTAATCAATTCGCCAATATACTCAAAGCCCACTGGCGTCTCGTGCACCTCGATCTTTTGCTTTTCGGCGAGCGCGTTAATCAGATTGGTAGTCACAACGGATTTGCCGACGCCATTCTTCCAGCCGCGGCTTTCGACCAGATAATCAAAAAGAAGAGCGACGATATAGTTCGGCTGAATAAACGTTCCATCTTCGTCGACAATTCCAAAACGACCGGCATCGCTATCAGTCGCAATGCCAATACTCGCGCCGGTTTCGCGCATCTTGTGCCGCAGATCGTTGAGCAAATGATCGTCACGCAAATGATCGTCGAGCAGGTGATCGTCAGGCTCCGGCGCCTGTCCCCCAAAAAGCACGTCGCGCGTATCGTGCACCGTCGCCACCGTCACACCCGCCTCGCGCAGAAACGAATCCGAATAACCGCGCGCCGCTCCCCACATGGGATCGAATGCAATCTTGATGCCCGCCTTCTTAATCGCATCGACGTCGACGATCTCGCGCAGCCGCGACAGATACATCCGCCGCGGATCGATGGACTGAGACAGAGAACGGAACTGTGATGCGGATTCCGATCGAGCCGTTGTTGACGCTGCCGGTTCCGGATTCGCGTCAAACGCCTCAATCGCCACCTCAATCGCCTTGGTGGCTTCGGGCATCGCTGGCGCACCGTCGGGCGTCGAAAACTTGATGCCGTTATACTCCGGAGGATTGTGCGACGCCGTAAAGTTAATCGCGCCGTCGGCCTTCGACTGAATCACCGCATAGGAAATAACCGGCGTCGGGGCGGGCTCCGCAATCAGCAGCGAAGTAATTCCATAGCTCGATAGTATTTCGATTGCCGCCGCGCAGAAGCTTTCGCCGAGGAAGCGCGGATCGCGCCCAACCACAATTTTCGCGCCATTCGGTTTCTGCGACGACACATAGCACGCGATGCCATGCACCGCCCGAGTTACATTGGCAAATGTGAATTCCTCGGCGATGACCGCCCGCCATCCCGACGTGCCAAACTTGATTTGCGTTGCCATAGACTGCCTCGTATGCTTCGAGGGTCCTGAATGTTAGAGCTGGTTGCAAAACTTGCAGACAGTTCGGATGCTTAATCTTATATGACCGACAAAAGACTCATTCTCACGACTTGCGGCTCGCTGGAAGAAGCTCGCAGCATCGCCCACGCGTTGGTCGAACGGCAGCTCGCCGCATGCGTCAACATCATTCCCCAGATCGAATCGGTCTATCGCTGGAAGGACGAGGTCGAGACGTCAACGGAGTGGCTGCTTCTAATTAAGACGACCGCAGAAGCCGTTGACCGAACGCGCGAGGCTTTGACCGAGCTGCACTCCTATGAAATTCCGGAGTGCATCGAAATAGCCATCGAAGCCGGCAGCCCCGCATATCTGGATTGGATTGGAGAATCTGTTCGATGATCTGCAACCTCGTTCGCAGACGTCCGCAGACTTGAAACCGCGGTGTTGACGCCCCACAATCATGTCATGCTGAGCGGTGTGTGAGCTTCGCGAATGCGAAGCTTGATCGCAGTGGAAGCACCCCTACCGCGCCCAAAACTTTCCCACGCGCGACGATAGAACCATGAGGTCAACAGAACCAGATCGCTCTTTTTCTATCCCGGCTTCGACGCCCGAAGATTGAGCCGCGTGTAATCGAGGGTCCAGGGCGGATCGTCATCCGCCGCGGCATCGGCGAGTTTTTCCACAAACTTTATGCGCAACGTTTCAGTAGGAAGAATGTCTAGGTGCCGATGCAACACAAAGGTCTTCAGATACTCTTGAAATTCTCGACCGCCAGGCGCCGAAAAAGCCGCTTCCTCCAATCCCGTTACAACATTTTCGAATCCCGCCGCTCGCAAGCGAGAAGCCGCGCCTTCCGCATCGGAAAAAAACCACGGCTCGCTAAACTTCTCCAGCCAGTTTGAAAACTCCGAAGTTTGTGAAAGCGCGAGCACGCGATGACGTAGCCGATGAATATTAGGGCCGCCGCCGCATTGCGCATGTAGCCACCCCGTCGGCCGCAATGCCCCGTACAGGTTATGAAACAAGCCATCGTGGTCGTGAATCCAGTGAAATGACGCCGTGCTGAAAATCCCGTCAAAGCAGTTGTGAAACGGAAGAGCCATAAGATCGGCGACCAAAAACTGAATACGGCCGACAAAGTCAGCCCGCAGATTGTCTCGCGCGTGCAGCACCATGTTGCGCGACAGATCGACGCCAACCACGTGCCCGCGCGGAAGATTTTCTAATAGAAGCCGGGTTAGTTTCCCAGTACCGCACCCAGCGTCCATGACGCGCTCGTCGCCCCGCAACCGAAGCTCGCTGAGAACACGTTGTCCCCATTGAAATTGCGGCGCCGAGACTCGATGGTATTCGGCGGCATTCCACTCGCGAGGATTTGGCGGTTCAGGCAATAATCGTATGCGCGCTTTCGCCGTTGATACTGCGTTCAGTGAGATTGATATTAAGTGAGGTTGATATTAAGAATGCGACCTCGGCCTGCTAGATCGCGGCTAGCGCTTGGTCCAGATCGCCCAAAATATCGTCCACATCCTCGATGCCGACCGAGATGCGCACCATGCCGTCGGTGATTCCGATCTTGCGCCGGACCTCTTCGCCCACACCCGCGTGCGTCATGGTCGCGGGATGCGAAATTAGAGTCTCGACTCCGCCCAGCGACTCGGCCAGCGAGCATACCCGCACCTTGCGCAGCATCTTGTTAGCATTATCAAGCGATCCAGTTTCGAAGGCGATCATCGATCCAAAGCCCGACATCTGTCGCTTGGCCAGCTCATGCTGCGGGTGTTCCGGCAATCCCGGATAAAAAACCTTTTGCACTTTCTTGTGCTTCGAAAGAAAATCCGCGACCTTGCGGCCGTTGTGGTCGTGCTGTTCCATCCGCACTGCCAGCGTTTTAACCCCGCGCAAAATCAGCCAGCACTCGAAAGGCGAAAGAATCGCCCCCGCGCATTTCTGCAAAAAAGCAAGTTTCTCCGACTGCTCCGGCTTCGTGCAGACGACAACGCCGCCCAGCCCATCGCTGTGTCCATTAAGAAATTTCGTAGTGGAGTGCACAACCATATCGGCGCCAAATTCGAGCGGCCGCTGAAAATATGGCGACATGAAAGTATTGTCGACCACGACCTCAACGCTGCGCTGGTGGCTGAGATCGCAAATCGCGCGCAGATCGCAGAGCTCCATTAGTGGGTTCGTCGGCGTCTCTAAGAAAACCAGTCGCGTGTTCTTCTGCAACGCGCGCTCCACATTTTTTACATCCGACGTATCGGCATACGTAAATGTCAAGCCAAAGTTAACCAGCACCTGATTGAAGAGACGCGGAGTTCCACCATAGAGATTGTGCCCCGCCACAACGTGGTCACCCGCCTTGAGCATGGTCGCGACCGCATTGATCGCCGCCATCCCGCTGCCAAACACCGGCGCCGCAATCCCGCCTTCGAGCGCCGCAAGATTCGTCTCTAAGCGATCGCGCGTCGGATTCGAAACCCGCGCGTACTCATACCCCTTATTCTTGCCGATCTCTTCCTGCGCATAAGTGGAGGTCGGATAAATTGGCACGCTGACCGCGCCCGTAAGTGGATCGGGCTCTTGTCCAACGTGAATAGCTCGAGTTGCGAAGCCCGATGGGTCAGTGGTCAAAAGATTCTCCTGCTTTAACTCGCCGCTGTTCGCTACTCGCTTTTCGCGCAAACCGCGAACGACGAACGGCTAACAGCTCTCTAAATCCCACCCTCAAAAATCTTCTTCGACAAATACCGCTCCGCCGAGTCAGGAATCAGCGTAACCACCCGCTTCCCTGCCCCAAGCCGCTTCGCGATCTCAACCGCCGCATAAACATTGGCGCCCGCGCTCGACCCTCCGAGCACACCCTCGCGCGCAGCCAATTCCTTCACCATCCCAAAAGCTTGTTCATCGGTCACCATCATCACTTCATCGCAAACCGACCGGTCAAAATTCCCCGGAATAAACGTGTTACCGATCCCTTCCACCTTATGTGGCCCCGGCTTTCCCCCACCGAGGATCGACCCTTGCGTCTCCACCGCCACCGCGTGAACCTTCCCTATCCGTTCCTTAAGAAAGCGCGCAACTCCCGTAAACGTTCCCGCCGTGCCGCAGCCAACCGTAATCGCGTCGACCCGCCCCTCCATCTGCTCGAAAATCTCGCGCGCCGTAGTTTCGTAGTGATAATCGGTGTTCGCAGGATTATCGAACTGCGCCGCCAGAAAAGCCCCCGGCTCCGACGCCTGTAAATCCCGAGCGCGTTGAATCGCCCCCTGCATGCCCTCGCTTTCCGGAGTCCGCGTCACCTCCGCGCCAAGCGCGCGCATAATAATGACCTTTTCCTCCGAAAACTTTTCCGGCACAAACAGCCGCACCTTATACCCGCGACTCACCCCGATCAATGCCAGCCCAATCCCAGTATTTCCCGCGGTCGCTTCAATTACGGTTCCGCCGGGCTTCAGCCTGCCTTCGCTCTCGGCCCGCGCGATCAAGCCAATGGCGGCGCGGTCCTTCACGCTTCCGCCGGGATTCAAGTATTCGAGTTTCGCGAAAATGTCCGCCGAGCCCGCAGGGGCCAGCTTCCTCATGTGCAGCATGGGCGTTTCGCCGACGAGTTTCGAGATGTCATCGCTAAGGCGCAGGCGGGGGCTTGAAGTCAATGTAGTCACTCTACAGAGTAAGGAAGGTCAACCGCCAGCGTCAATCGCTACTAGCATTACCGGAGTGCTCCACCACACAACTCAAATTCTTCCCCAGCGTAAACTTAACGCGATTCGCTCACTGCCCGCCCGAAGGCGGCTCAGTTCCCGCGTAATACCCGCTTTTCGTACGCACGCTGAGTTTGCCGTAGCTGTGTGCATGGGCATCGACCTTCACTTGCCGGTAACCGCCGTGGCTCTTCGGATTACTCGGCTTGTATCCAATCGTGTATTGCGTGCGAATGTCGTGCGCCACCGAACGGCTGATGGCGTCAACCTCGTCCAGGGTTTGCGGAAAGAAAGCGATGCCGCCGGTTCTCTCCGACATAATCTGCAATGCCCGCTTGGCGTGCTTCGGATGCTCTTCCTTCTCCAGAATGCCTATCGAATAAACTGTCGGCCCATTCTCGGCCTGCAGGCGCCGCACCGCCTGCTCAAGACTTTCAGCGCTCTCGTTGTCCTCTCCGTCAGTAACCACAAAAATCACTTTCTTTTCCAGCTTCGCATCTTTTTTCAAGTGGTCTGCAGATGCCACGACCGCGTCATACAGCGCCGTGCCCCCGCGCGTCTCGATCTTCTCCAGCCCCTCTTTCAGCTTGCCGATATTCGAAGTAAAGTCCTGGTCAAGATAGTATTCATCGTTGAAATTAACGATAAATACTTCATCATTTGGATTCGACGCGCGCACCAGATTCAGCGCCGCCGCATTCACCTTCGCCCGCTTCTCGCGCATCGAGCCAGAGTTATCCACCACGATCCCCATCGCCACCGGAATATCCTCGTGCCGGAACGACGTAATCACCTCCGGATGCCCGTCCTCGTAAACGTTGAACGCGCCCTTATCGAGAGTGGTAACGATGCGCTGTTTGTCGTCGATGACCGTAGCGTGCAGCACAACCTCTTCGACATCTTTATGAAAAACGAAAACGCCGCTGTCCGCGGAATCCTCACTCTGCGTTGAATTAGAAGTTGAGCCGGGAGTCGGGTTCTGAGCCGCTCCCCCAGCAGGATTCGCCGCACCGCCCTGGGGAGTCGCCGGTTCGCCGGCAGTGGGCGGCTGCTTCGCAGCTCCGCCCTGGGCTTCCAAGTTCACCTGAAATAGTATGAGAGAAAAAACCAGCAGAGATAAAAGCGGCAGAGATAAATTATTCCGACGGCGCATAATAACCCGTTTTGGCGTAGACCCGGAGCGGCGGCAATCCTTTTGGCGGTAAAAGCTTAACTTTTATTTTACGCCATTTGCCATCGTGTGCCGGGTTCTTAGGACGGTATCCGATCACGTATTGATTGCGCAACTCAATACCAATCTTCGTCGATACGTCCGCCAGGTCGTTCGGGTTATCAATCGTGAATGCACGTCCACCGGTCAGTTCGGTCACATCACTGAGAAGGGCCGGCCCCAACCGCTCTTCTTCCGTCGGAAAGTAATGATCGTAAATGCCGATAGCGTAGATAAGAATATCGGCTTCCTTGACCATCGATTTGATCTCACCTTCGGTATACCGGCTGTGATTGTCTCCGCCGTCGGAGATGATCAGCAAAGCCTTCTTCGGATATTTGGCCTGCCGCATTTTGCTGACGCCCAGATAAATCGCATCCAGCAGCGCGGTACGCCCTCGCGCCACCGTGTAGAGAAGCCGAGCCTGAATATCCTCCACCGAATTCGTGAAGTCGGCGATCTCCTCCGGCTTATCCGCGAACGTGATCATAAAAAATTCGTCCTGCGGATTGGCTGTCTTGAAAAATTGGATCACCGCTTCGCGGGCGCGCTCTATTTTCGAGCTCATGCTGCCGCTCATATCAAAGATCACGCCGATCGACACCGGGGCATCCTCACTCGAAAAGGTCTTGATCTCCTGCTGATCCTTCCCTTCGAAGAGATTGAAATTGTCGCGATCGAGGCCGGTGACCAGCCGGTTTAGGGGGTCGGTGATCGTGACCGGCACCAGCACCATATCCACACCAACTTTGTACGGCTTAGTGTGGGTCTTGAAGACGGGATCGATGTCCGGCTCTTTCGGCGCCGGAGCCTGGACTCGCGGCTGAATGTGAACGTCCTCAGTTGAATTCTGGGCTAGAAGCGGAAGGATTCCGCAGACAAAAAATATCAGAACGACAGCGAAGGAGAGGCGAGCCGGGAACTGTTTGCCGTACAGCATAGGCCCTACTAAATCCGCGCCTTTGACGAAAAACTACGGGAGACAGCCCGAATCTCCCAAAAAGGGCGGGCCGAACAAGCTATATGAGCCGGAATAGTAGCATAGTCCTGAAAAAGTGTTGTCACTTTTTCGTACGCGCCCCTAAGATTCTGACGTAATCGGGAAGGTTGCCACTGTAAAAATGTACAGGCTTTCTCTCTTCGTTCCGCCTTAGCCTTCCCTGCCCTTCGCCTTTCCTGCCTTTTGCTTTTCCCGCTCCGTATGCTTTTCCTGCCCTTGCCTTCCCCGTTACCTGTCACCCGTTTCAGCTTTTCCTGTACTTAGCCCTTCCTGTCGTACGCCCCGCGCCTCTCCACATTCCCTCACATTCACCCCTGCTACAATTCTGCGTTACCCCGTGGCAATCATTTCTCCATTTCGAGCCTGGCGCTACAACCCCGAGCGCGTCCCGGTTCAGCAGGCCGTAACCCAGCCCTACGACAAAATCACTCCTGCTATGCAGGAACACTACTACGAAGCCAGTCCTTATAATCTGGTGCGGATAATCCTCGCAAAACGCCTGCCTGAGGACAACGACAGTGAAAACATTTACACCCGCTCAGCAGCCTCTTTCCAAAACTGGCGACAGACGCGCATTTTGCACCAGGATTCAGAGCCTTCCCTCTATCTCTACTCCCAGACCTTCACCATTCCCGGGAGCCAAACGCTGGCGGAGCGCCGCAGTTTCATCGGCCTCGGCCGAATCGAAGAATATTCCGCTCAGGTCGTCTTCCGCCACGAACAGACGCTGGCCAAGCCCAAGGCCGATCGCCTCGACCTGCTGCGCGCAACCCGCGCCCACTTCGGCCAGATTTTCATGCTCTACAGCGGAGGCGGCAAGGCAGACGCCCTGCTAGATCCGGCCGGCCAAAACCAGCACAAAAACGCCGACATCGAGGTCACCGACGAGTACGGCGTCATCCATAGGGTCTGGAGAGTTTCCGACGCCGGCATCCTCGCCTCCGTTCGTGACCAAATGAAAGACCGAAAACTGATCATCGCCGACGGCCATCACCGCTACGAAACCGCCCTGACCTATCGCAATCAGCGCCGCGCCACCGCCGAGACAGATTCAGGAATCCCCGCCCCTTACGACTGGGTCATGATGACCTTCGTCGACATGGATCGCCCCGGCCTCGTAATTCTGCCCACCCACCGTCTCGTCTTCGGCCTGCCCACATTCTCGGGAGCGCAATTTCGGGCTGACGCCCGCAAATTCTTCAACATCGAAGAGGTCGACGCCGGAATCGACGCCACCCGCGCCACCGCCATCCTTCGGCAGGCCGGCCACGCCGGAACCGCGCTCTTGGCGGTCACCAAGGAGCGCTGCTTTCTGCTGCACTCCCCAAAAGCCATCGGCACTCGTTTATTCGGTAGCCTCTCTCTGCGCCAACAGGCACTCGATGTCGTGCAGTTACACAAGTGCCTGCTCGAAGGCGTCCTCCAGATCTCCGAGGAAGCCGTACGCAATCAAGACAATGTCTCCTACTGTCGCGAAGCCGCCGAAGCTCTAGCGCAAGTGCAAAACGGAAAAGTTCAAATCGCCTTTCTAATGAATCCCGCCCGCATGGAGCAAATTCGCGATATAGCCTTTGCCGGCGAAGTGCTTCCTCAGAAGTCGACCGACTTCTATCCCAAGCTGCTAAGCGGCTTAACGATTTATGCGCTGGATTAAAGCACCGAGTACCCAGTACCTGGTACCCAGTGCTGGCCGTCGCCGAAATTCGGGGTTCTGGGCACTGGGTACTGAGTACTGGGTACTGCTTCTGTTCGCCGTACTACCGGTCGCAGTGAGAGCCGAAGAAAAACACATCTCCGTCTACTCACCCGTCGCCATCTACTCTCTTCCAATTATCGATCGTGGCGGTCGCGAATACGTCGGCCTGCTCGAATTACTGGAACCCCTGGGCCGCGTCAGCAGCCAGTCCGACGGTCGCCACTGGCGCCTGCGTTACAACGCATTCGATGCCGACTTTACCGCCGGGAAGTTGCAAGGCAAAATTCATGGCCGCGATTTCGATTTCACCGCACCCTTCCTCATCGAAAACTCGCGCGGCCTGGTGCCACTAACTTCGCTGAACGCATTGCTCCCGCGCTTCCTCGGAACTCCCGTTAATTTTCGCGAAAGCGCGCGCCGCCTCTTTATCGGCGATGTCGGCATCCAAATCAGCTTCCGTCTCGAGGCCGCTAACCCGCCCCATCTGATACTGACTTTCACCGCCCCCGTGAACCCGACCATCTCCACCGAGCCCGGCCTGTTGCGAATGATCTTCAAGCGCGATCCCGTCGTCTCCCCAGGCAGCCAGTCAATCTCTTTAGACGACAAAGTCATCACCCACGTCAGTTATTCCGAGAACAACGGGGACGCGGAATTAGCCGTCTCGGCCAGCGAGCCCCTGCTGGCCACTTTCAGCTCCGACCGAAGAACCATCACCATTTCGCCAATCGCGTCCGCGACGCAAGCCGGCACACTCGCAAACGGCGCGACGCAACCAAACCCAGCGCAGCCTCCAGCGGCAGCCAACCAAGTCGCAAGCAACGCCAATGCCAACCCCAACGCCAACACTATTGCGCATCGCATTCTTGCCGTCGTCGATCCCGCCCATGGCGGCGACGAGCGCGGCGCAGCCTTATCTGAGACACTGGCCGAAAAAGATGTCACTCTCGGCTTCGCCCGTCTTCTCCGTCACGAACTCGAAATCCGCGGCTTCGCCGTCACCATGCTCCGCGACGCCGACACCACCCTGACCCTCGATCAGCGAGCCACCGCCGCCAACGTAGCGCGCGCCGGAATCTACATCAGCCTTCACGCGACTTCTCAAGGCAATGGAGCCCGCGTCTACACATCGCTCCTGCCCGTAGAAGCGCCAAGCAAAGGAATATTTCACGCCTGGAATACGGCGCAGGCGCCCGTTTTACCCTTAAGCCGAATCGTCTCGGCAGCCACTACAACCGAGTTGCAGAAAAAAGACTTCCCAGCTCAATCAGCTGCCGCCTCGCTGCGTCCCCTAAACAACGTGTCGATGCCAGCCCTAGCGGTCGAACTAGCCCCCGGCCCAAATGGCCTGGCCGACCTGACCTCAGCCAACTATCAGCAGCGCGCCGCCGCAGCGATAGCCGACGCAATAGCCAGTGTCCGAGACCGCCTGGGAGTTCAACAATGATAAAAGTATCGGGCCATCGGGTGATCGGGTCATCGGGCGATCTGAGATCAAAGGCCTTTGATTTTCGATCACCCGATGACCCGATCACCCGATCACCCGATGAAGGGGTTCACCCATGATCCCCCGTTCCCTCCTGATCGGTGTGGCCACACTCCTGCTGCTAGTAGTTTGCATGGGAATCTACCTCCGCCAAATGCGGCAACGCGCGCGCCAACCCGAGCCCGCAGCAACCACCCAAGCGCTCCCGGTCACTCCTCCACCCACCGGCCCAACCGAAACCGTCACCCTCTACGTAGCCGATGACGCTACCGGAATCCTCCGCCCCCGGTCCGCCCAAATCCCCCTCCCCGGAGGCCGCCAGCAGCGAGCCGAAGAATTACTGCGCACTCTCCTCCGCATCTACCAGCAACCCGGAGCCGCGCATCCTCTAGCCGCAGCCGCCGACATTCGCAGCATCTACCTCGTCGATCCCGGAGCCGCCGTCATCGACCTCAACGCCCCATTCGCCGACCAGCATCGCTCCGGCATTCTAAGCGAGCAACTCACCGTAAACTCCCTGGTCGAAACCCTGGCCATCAACGTCCCCGGCATCCAGCGTGTCAACATCCTGGTAGAAGGCAAAAAACGCGAAACCCTGGCCGGCCACGCCGACCTGACCAACACCTTCGACGTGATAACCATCGAGCAGTCAGCCAGCCAGTAGCCACCCGATTCAACCATCAGAATCCCCGCGCCCGCCCTTGCCGCTCTTCAAGATTCGCTGCTCGCAAAATTCGCGTGATCGCCAAAATCGTGTTCCAATTCCGAGTAGTAGCCGGCACGCCATACAGTTTGTCGACCTGTCCCAAATAGCCGATCGTCTTCATGTGCCGGCGATAGATTCCAAACACGAACTGCCCGTCGCAAGCAATCACCCGCACCAACCACTCCCCAGCCGCGGGAAACGCAACTGGAAGCGGAGCCCGGACGCCGCCGGCCTTCGACAGGATACTAACGAACCGTACAACATCCGGCGATGAGGGCTGATTTACAAACGGATTCTCCGTCTCCAGTCGGAGAAGATCGCGCCCATCGCACATCACAATCTCCGTTTCAAACGGCAGCTTGCGGAGCAATGCAGCGCGAAATTTTGCTCGCAGGCCAGGTCTACGAACAACAAACGTCCCCGCCGCCCCCACGTTCACAACATCAAAGCCACTCAATTCTCGTGCAAGGATGCTAGGGCGAAACGTCCTATGGCCGCCAACATTGACACCGCGGAGGAATACGACCAGCGCCATACCCCAGATTATGAAGAAAAAAAACAAGGTGGGCTATACAGTTTGCCGAAAAACTCCAATCCAATCGGGCTCCGGGAAGGGCGCGAGTTTTACTCGTGCCGTAAGGCTTCGAAAGTGTGCCCGCGCTTTAGCGCCTGTGGCAACTCCTGGCCGATTGCGAGAGTTTTTCAGCAAACTGTGTAGCAGCTTACGTTCGCAGCTAATGCATACTTGAGCGCAGGGTGTAGGCAGATGGCGAAAAATCGCGATAGCACAAGTTTGCGCTCTCCCTACACCTGCCTGGCGAATAAGAGGCGCAAAGTTGTGAGAACGCCAGATTTCAGCAGTTGAGGAAGAGACGATCACCCGGCTTATTTAAAGAATAGGTTGTGTACAAATCCCACGATTACCGCGGTAAGAAAAGCAATCGACACGATGCTCCGTGGATTTTTGAAATATCTACTTAGGGATTCCCCTTTTTGTCGTGGGACATTAATCAGCCAGTACATGCCGAAACAAAACCACGGGACCCACTCGAATTGGAAAAATGCCTTCCGAGCGTCCAGAACTGCGCACAAGAACATTAGGGCAGCTACGACCATTTGTGCCCAAAAGGACAGAAAACGGGTCCGAGGCGAAATGGCTTCTTGCACGGGAACCTCCAATTTGCGGAGAATTATACCGCGCCTCAGCAGTTCCGTTAGCGGGATCGGACTACCAGTTGTCGCAAAAATTGCGATAGCACCAACTACTATTGCTCCCAGTTTAGTTGTACCCTTGCTTGTCCATGAGCGCGCAACGAAGCCTTTGGAGACAACCGGGTGTTATCGTCGTAATCGCAGTGGCTGTCCTAATCAATTTGGTTGTTGACTGGTTCGTTTTCAAGCCGAAGAGCGTAGTGCTGTTTATTGTCGTGGAAGCTCTAGTCGTGGGCGGCATCGCTTTGCTGGTAATTGCGCGGGCCCAATGCCGCAGGGTTGGCGTAACGTCCCGATCACACCAACCTCAAGCCCCCCTCTCCGATTCATCACAAACGCCCAGTGTGAGAACTGGCGCCAAGAATTAACGCCGAGCGCTCACGGTTAAGAGCTGGCCGGTGAGAGCTGATCGCGCGCGCGGCTGTTAGAATTCCCTCGCATGATCTTTCGCAGCGATAACCGCGCTCCCGACCAGCTCCGCCCCGTCAACATCGTTCCCGACTTCATCTCCACCGCCGAAGGCTCGGCGTTGATCGAGATGGGCAACACGCGCGTCATTTGCACCGCGTCGATCGAAGAAACAGTTCCACCCTTCTTGCGCAATTCCGGCAAAGGATGGATCTCCGGCGAATACGGAATGCTGCCCCGCGCAACCCTGACCCGCAGCGCCCGCGAATCCGCCAAAGGCAAACAAAGCGGCCGCACGCAAGAGATTCAGCGTCTGATCGGCCGCTCCCTCCGCGCCGTAGCCGATCTCCAGCGCCTGGGCGAACGCACCATTTGGATCGACTGCGACGTTATTCAGGCGGATGGCGGCACGCGCACGGCCTCGATCACTGGCGCATTCGTCGCGCTGGGCTTGGCTTTGCAGCGACTGGTCGACGCCGGAACCTTGACCGCGGCCCCAATCAAGGATTTTGTCGCGGCGATCAGCGTCGGCATAGTCGACGGCGAAGTGTTACTCGATCTGAATTACGAAGAAGATTCCCGCGCCGACGTGGACATGAATTTTGTGATGACCGCAGGCAACAAAATTGTCGAACTGCAAGCCACCGCGGAGCACCAGGTATTCGACGACGCGCAACTGGCCAAGATGATGTCACTGGCGCGCCAAGGCATCCAGTCGCTGATCGCCAAGCAGCAAACCTTGCTCGGAGCGTTGGCTCTTCGCCAGTAAATCGCGGGCCGCGACCTTCAGATGAGGCGAAAAGGATACTCTTCTAGGGTTGTCATCCCGAGCGAAGCAAGGGATCTGCAGCTCGCTGTAGAATCAGCCGACCGCCGATTTGGGCCTATCACGTCTGAATGATTATTCTCTGTCGCAGCAGCCGTGGTTTAGAATCGTTTGTCGTATAGCAATAATCGTCTAGCACTATTAGGAGGCCTTATGAAACTCACCCCCGGAAAACTCGCCGGCATGAAAGCCGTTTCCAACGACCGAGGCGTAATCGCCGCCGCCGCCATGGATCAGCGCGGCTCTCTGCAGAAATCGCTCGCCAAAGAAAAAGGTTCTGCCGTCTCCGACTCCATGATGGAAGAATTCAAGATTCTGGTGAGCGAGGTGCTGACGCCTCATGCCAGCGCCATCCTCCTCGATCCCGAGTGGGGCCTTCCCGCCTCCAAGCGCCGCGCAAAGAATGCCGGTCTTCTCCTGGCCTACGAAAAAACCGGCTACGACAAAACCGGCCCCGGACGCCTCGGCGATCTGCTCGATCATTGGTCGGTGCGCCGCCTGAAAGAAGCTGGCGCCGATTGCATCAAGATTCTCCTCTACTACACCCCATTTGATCCAAAAGACGTCAACGACAAGAAGCACGCCTGGGTCGAGCGTCTGGGCGATGAGTGTCGCGCCAACGACATCCCTTTCTTTCTTGAGTTCGTTGTCTACGATGAAGGTGTCGACGAGAAAGGTTTCGACTTCTCGAAGAAAAAGCCAAAGGCCGTCATCGAAAGTATGCGCGAATTCACCAAAGACCGCTACGGCGTCGACGTCATGAAGGTCGAAGTTCCCATCAACATGAAGTTTGTCGAAGGCACGAAATCGTATAAAGGCGAAAAAGCCTACTCGAAACAAGAGGCTATGCAGCACTTCCAGGAAGCAGCCGCAGTCGCGACCAAGCCCTTCATCTATCTTTCGGCAGGAGTCAGCAACGCTGAATTCACCGAGTCGCTAGAGCTAGCCGCCGAATCAGGTGTGAAGTTCAACGGCGTCCTCTGCGGTCGCGCAACATGGAAAGATGGCATCCCGATCTACGCGAAACAGGGAGCCAATGCTTTTAGAAAATGGCTGGAAGATGAAGGCGTAAAAAACATTAATAACGTAAACGATCGCCTGAAAGCCGCAACGAGTTGGTATTCAATCTATGGAGTGGAACCGGCGCTCGCCCACGTGTAAACCAAGCATTCAGCCATCAGTATTCAGCAATCAGAGCTGCGGCGTAAGTGAGCTGCCTGGTTGCGTGAAATCTGAATGCTGAGTGCTGACTGCTGAATGCAGACTACCCGCAAAACCGCCCTCATCACCGGCGCCTCCTTCGGGATCGGACTGGAACTCGCCCGCATCTTCGCGCGCGAAGGCTACGATCTCGTTCTCGTCGCCCGCAGCGCCGACAAACTCCGCCAACTGGCCTCCGAACTAGAAAAAGCGCATGGCACACGCTCACTGATTCTCGCGATTGACCTCACAGATCCAGGAGCGCCCGCCTATGTCCTCGACCAGACCACGCGTGCCGACATTCAGATCGACGTGCTGGTCAATAACGCCGGCTTCGGACAATACGGCCTCTTCGCCGAGAACGATCTCGAAGAATGCCTGCGCCAGATTCAACTCAACATAACCACGCTCACTCATCTAACGCGCCTCTATCTGCCAGCGATGATTGAGCGAAAATCCGGGCGCATCCTGAACGTCGCATCCACCGCGGCGTTTCAGGCCGGACCGCTGATGGCCGTCTATTACGCCACCAAAGCCTACGTTCTACATCTCTCGGAAGCCATAGCGAATGAACTCAATGGCTCGGGCGTAACCGTCACCTGCCTATGCCCCGGTCCAACCGCCACCGAATTCCAGGAGCGAGCAAACATCAAGCACATTCGGTTAGCGACGTACGGAGCGATGGATGCCCGTACCGTAGCAGAAGACGGCTATCGCGCCCTGATCGCAGGCAAGCCCGTAGTAATTTCCGGGTTCAAGAATTGGCTGCTAGCGCAATCGGTACGCTTTGCGCCCAGGCGAATGGTTACCGCCGTAGCAAGGAAATTGCAAGACAAATAAATCAAGGCCGTTCGCTATCGCAAAACTTCCTGAGGCGTCTTGCGCCCTTCAAGCGCCGCCTGCACGCGGCTATGCTTCCGGCTATACGTGAAATAAACCACCATCCCAATCACCAGCCAGATAATCAATCGCGCCCAGTTGATCCAACCCAGTTTGTACATCATGTAGCCATTGAAAATAATTCCCATGACCGGCACAAACGGCACCCAGGGAGTGCGAAAAGGTCTCGGCTGGTCGGGGTTCGTGCGGCGCAAAGTCATCACCGCGATACAAACAATCACAAACGCCAGCAGCGTTCCGATGTTGACCATCTTTCCAATGTCGTCGATCGGAGTCAGCGCCCCCACAATCGCCGCCAGCAACCCGACGAGCATGGTGTTCTTCCAAGGCGTACGAAACCGAGGATGAATATCAGCGAAGAATTTCTTCGGCAACAGCCCATCGTTGGCCATCGAATACAGCACGCGAGTCTGCCCCAGCAACATGACGAGCATCACGCTGGTGAGACCGGCCAGCGCGCCGAGCGTAATGATGTTGGAAGCGCCAACAAGACCCCGGTCCAGGAAAGCGCGCGCAATCGGCGCTTCGATATTCACTTCTTTCCAGGGAACCATCCCCGTCAGAACTGCCGCTACGGCAATATACAAAACTGTACATACCAACAGCGAAGCAATAATTCCGATGGGCAGATCACGCTGCGGATTCTTCGCCTCCTGCGCCGTAGTCGAAACCGCATCGAATCCGATATAAGCGAAAAATATGTAAGCCGCCCCTGCCCCTATACCTGAGAATCCGTAGGGTGCAAATGTCGACCAGCTCGATCCCCAGTTGGCTGCGCTGATGTAACGTATGCCCAGCCCGATAACAAATAAAACCACTCCTACTTTAATCGTTACAATCGTTGCATTAAAGCGAGCGCTTTCTTTAATACCAATCACCAGAATCGCCGTGATCACAAGAGCAATCACGAAAGCCGGCAAGTTAAAGCCAATCTCAGATCCGAATAGATGAGGAGCGTTCAGCAGATCGTGACCTTTTTGCACCAGCTCTGGCGATTGCGCTCCCATGATCGCCGTCACTTTATCAAGGAAAGCCTGCGTGCCCGGAACGAGCGTGGAATCAGATGCAACTGCCATCTGGCGAGCGACTATCTTTTCCGCCTGATCGAGTCCAGTCCAATGGTCATAGGCCAGCCACAACGGCATCTTGATGTGAAAAATATTAAGCAGTTCGATGAAGTGATTCGACCATCCCGACGAAACCGTGCTCGCGCCCATGGCATATTCGAGCGTGAGGTCCCATCCGATAATCCACGCTATGATCTCGCCCAGCGTAGCGTAAGCGTAGGTGTACGCGCTGCCCGCCAACGGAATCATGGCAGCAAACTCCGCATAGCAGAGCGCCGCAAAGGTGCAGCCCAGCCCGGAGAGCACGAACGACAACATCAGTCCCGGCCCAGCGTAGTGAGCGCCCAGCCCGGAGAGCACGAAAATTCCGGCTCCGATGACCGCACCGACGCCGAGCGCGGTCAACTGAAATACGCCGAGCGTGCGCTTCAAACTATGCGAGCCCGTCTCTCGCGCCTCCTCCATCAACAGCCCAAGCGGCTTTTTTGCAAAGAGATCAGTCATCCGTGGCGTTTCTCCTATTCGCTAGGCCCCAGTCGGCTAGCAACATCACCATAACTCGCAACTACATCTAAACCATTTCCCGGCGCGGCCGCCAGATGTAATACACCGGAATGCCCAGCAGCACGATGAACAGCCCCGGCCAGGTGTATTGTGGCTTGTAGCGTAACAGCACTATGTCGATAAACAAAGCCATCACGATATAGACCGCGGGCAAGATCGGATACCCCACCGCCTTATAAGGACGCTCCGCCTCAGGGTGAGTACGCCGCAAAACGAATAGCCCGAAGATCGTGAGCACGTAAAACACCAGCACCGCAAAAATAATGTAGTCGAGCAACTGACCGTAGCTTCCCGAAATGCACAACACGCAGGTCCAAACCATCTGCACCATCAGTGAAACCGCGGGCGTCTTGTAGCCAGGATGCAGCCGGGCAACGCTGCGAAAAAACAGGCCGTCCTTAGCCATCGCGTAATAAACGCGCGCGCCGGAAAGAATCAAACCATTGCAGCAGCCAAAGCCAGAAACCATGATGGCGACCGCCATCAAGCCTCCGCCCGCAGCCCCAAACATCTGCGTCATGACCGCCGTCGCCACGCGATCCTCCTTCGCGTATTGAATTCCCCGCGCCAGTAGCGTTGTTCCATCCGGACTGCCCGCCAGCGGCAGCGCACTCAGATAAATAAAATTGCACGCAATATAAAGCGCAATCACCACGCCCGTTCCAAGCGCCAGCGACAGCGGAAGATTGCGGCTCGGATTTTTCACCTCGCCCGCAGTGAAGGTAACGTTATTCCAGGCGTCGGCGGAAAACAGTGACCCGACTTGGGCAATCGCCAGCACCGTCAGCGTCGAAACAAGAACGCTGGCGCCCATGCCGCCCACGTCATGCAAAGTGCCGAGACCAGCGTTGTGCCAGAAGTTCGCGCCAAAGTTGGCGGCGATCGCCTGCGCATTGCGCCCAAGAAAGACTCCGAAGATGACCAGGCCGAGCAGCGCCGAAACTTTGGCAGTCGTAAAAATATTCTGAATAATTGCGCCCGTCTTCACGCCGAAAATGTTGATGATCGAGAGCATCACCACGACCAGGATGGCGACGAAGTTCTGCGTGTTCAACCCAACATCCATCCCGCCGAGCGTCATCGGACCAATCGCAAAAGTCGGCACCTTCCAAATGTGGATGATCCAGTGTGTAGAAGAAATTGCCGGCCAGAAAATTCCAAGGAATTTGCCGAAAGCCACGCCCACCGCGGCAATCGTACCCGTCTGAATCACGAGAAATAAAGTCCAGCCGTAGAGGAATCCCCACAGCGGCCCGAGCGACTCCCGGAGATAGACATACTGTCCGCCCGCCCGCGGCATCATCGCCGCGAGTTCGCCATAGGTGAGCGCGCCGACAATCGTCAGAAAGCCGGTAATAAGCCACGCGCCAATCAGCAACGCTGGCGAAGCAACCTCGCGCGAAATCTCCGCCGAGACAATAAAAATGCCCGAGCCGATCATCGAGCCCATGACCAGCATGGTCGCGCTGGTCAGCCCAAGCCCTTTGACGAGTTCCTGATCCTGATGAGTATGCCGATCCCAATCGCTCGGAGCCGGTGATCGCTTGGGAAGTTGAACGTCAGTGCTCACGAACCTCCTAAATGACGCGAAACAAAAGATATTTTATGAGTTGTCATCCCGAGCAAGGCGAGGGATCTGCAGTCCGCCGAAAAGTTGCAGATCCCTCGCCTTGCTCAGGATGACAAAATTTAACGGGTTCAACTTTACCCCAGAACTCGCAAAAATTCCTCAGCTGATTTGCCCGGCTCCAGTAACAAGTCAGATATCACCGCCACGGAATCTGCCCCCGCATCGATGACGGAACGCGCATTAGCGCGAGTAATCCCGCCAATCGCCACCAGCGGCTTGCGCGTCAGTTCCCGCGCCCGGCGCAAGCCTTCGAGTCCAACGATAGGGTCAGGATTCACTTTGCTATTGGTGGCGAAAATCGGCCCAATCGCAAGATAGTCAGCAGAAGTCGTATCGGCTTCGGCCAGTTGTTCCGGATTATGCGTCGATACTCCCAGCCATCGATCAGCCCCAATAATGCGCCGCGCCGACTCAGGCAAAAGATCATCCTGCCCCACATGGAGCCCGTCAAAGCCAGCTGCCAGACAAAGATCCGCGCGGTCGTTCATGATCAGATTGATATTCGATCCGATGTTCGATCCAAAGCGAGCTTCGAGCCGTGCCCTGAGTTGGCGAGCCTCTTCAAGCATCAGTCGCGCATTGCCGGACTTGTTGCGGTACTGAAGCAGCGTGACGCCGGCCGACGCAAGTTCCTCTGCTGCGGCAAACATTCCGTCAGCATCACCGAAACATGCGGGATCGAGAATCGGATAGAGTCGGGGAAGTCGCACCATGGCTCAGCCGCCGAGACGCGGATCGGCGTTCCTAAGAATGCGTTTCTTTTTTCGCCAGAAATCTCTCAATAAACCCCGTATCGAAATTGCCTGCGCGAAAGTCTGGGTCCGCCAGAATCCGCCGGTGCAGCGGAATCGTCGTATAGATTCCTTCCACAATAAACATTCCCAGCGCGCGGCTCATGCGCGAGATCGCCTCGGCGCGATCTTTCCCCCGCACCACCAGCTTTGCAATCAGCGAATCATAATAAGGGGGAATCGTCCCCTCCGCATACGCCGCCGTATCTATGCGCACGCCCGTCCCTCCCGGCGGATTAAACGTCGTAATCTTCCCCGCCGACGGCGTGAACTTCTCCGGATGCTCGGCGTTGATGCGGCATTCGATCGCATGTCCGCGAGGCACGATGGGCGTTTGCACCACATCGCTCAGCTTGGCTCCCGCCGCGATCATGATCTGGCTCTTCACCAGATCAACGTCCGTGACCATTTCCGTGACCGGATGCTCTACCTGAATCCGCGTGTTCATCTCGATGAAGTAAAGACGCCGGTCTTTATCCATCAGAAATTCAATCGTGCCCGCATTTTGATAGCCGACAACACTCAGCGTCTTGCTGAGGATTTCACCCGTCTCCTCGCGCAACTCGGGCGTCATCCGCACCGACGGCGACTCCTCCAGCAGCTTCTGATGTCGCCGCTGAATCGAGCACTCGCGTTCTCCCAGGCTGATCACTTTGCCGTGCTCATCGCCCAATACCTGAAATTCAATGTGCCGCGGATTCTCAACATAGCGCTCTAAATAAAGATCGCCATTACCGAAAGCGCCTGCCGCCTCCGACTGCGCCTGACGATAGAGTGTAGACAGTTCGTCCTCGTTGCGGACAATGCGCATGCCACGCCCACCCCCGCCAGCCGTGGCTTTTAGGATCACCGGAAAACCGATCTGCCGCGCCCACTCCAGCGCTTCTTCAGCCGACTCGACGACGCCATCTGACCCGGGAACGATCGGCACTCCATGCTGTTTCATGGCCGCGCGCGCCTTCTCTTTTTCTCCCATCAGCCGTATGACTTCCGGCGGTGGCCCGATGAACTTGATTTGCGAGGCCTCGCACACTTCCGCGAAGTTGGCGTTTTCCGAAAGCAGGCCGTAGCCGGGATGGATGGCGTCAACGTTCGCGATTTCTGCCGCGCTGATCACCGCCGGAACGTTAAGGTAGCTCTGCGCCAGTTGCGGCGGCCCTATGCAAATCGCTTCGTCGGCAAAGCGCACGTGCAGCGAATTCCGGTCCGCCTCGCTGTAGATCGCGACCGAGCGTATGCCCAGTTCCTTGCACGCACAAATCACGCGCAGCGCAATCTCGCCGCGATTCGCTACTAAAATCTTATTGAACATGATTGCGTCGTGGAAAATTCAATTGCCCAGGTCTGTCGTACTTGGTTGGTGTTAAATGGCCCGATGGCCCGATCATCCGATGACCGATCGATGACCCGACCTCGTCATTTCGGACGAACGGAGAAAAGTTCTTGCCCGTACTCGATAGGCTGGCCGTTGGCGACGAGCTTCTTGACCAACTCCCCCGCTACGTCGCATTCGATTTCATTCATCAGTTTCATCGCTTCCACAATGCACAATACCTGCCCTACTTCGAGCGTATCGCCCACCTTGACGAAAGGTGGCGACCCCGGCGAGGGTGATTCGTAGAACGTGCCGACGATGGGCGATTTCACAATGTGCAAGCCTTCATGAGGTTCGGGAGCGGCAGAGCTCGCCGCCAGATCGACCCGAGTATGCACCGGGCCAGCAGCCGGAGGAGCCCCAGAAACCCCGGAAACAATGACCGGCGCCGGCTGCATGGCGATATAGCGCGAATCGGGTACCGCGGCCGGCGGAGGCTCGGCCGCGCGCTTGATCTTCACCTTGACATCGCCGCGCTCCAACTCAAATTCAGCAATGTCCTTTTCGATTAGGAACTCGATGAGTTCCTTCAGCTCTTTTTGATTCATGTATAAGGCGGGTTCGCTTAGCTTTCACGGCATCCTTAGGATGCCCATTTCGTATCAGGGTATCGCTTCGGCGATACCACAATTCTTTCGACTCCAACCGTCGCTTTCGCTCGCACCGACGTTCTTCCCGCAGCCTGCTAAATCACAACCAACTCTCTTTTATCAGTCGGTGTCAACACTTCGCAGCCCGAAGACGTCACCACTACCACATCTTCGATCCGCACGCCCCACTTCCCCGGCACGTAAGCGCCAGGTTCGATCGTAATCACCATTCCGGGCTCCAACTTCTGCCTCTGCCCGGCAGCCAGCCTAGGCGCTTCGTGTATCTCTAATCCTAAACCATGGCCGGTCGAATGAGTGAAATAGCGCGCCAGCTTCCGCCGGCGGAGTACCCCGCGCGCGGCTCCATCGACCGCGGCCGCAGTCACTCCAGGGCGAACCGCCGCAATCGCCGCCTGCTGCGCATCCCGCACGGCCTCATACAGATCCGTCGCTTCCCTCGAAGGCTGGCCAACGTGCACAGTACGTGTGCGATCGGAACAATAACCGGCGAGTATAACACCAAAGTCGCAGACCACGAACCCGCGCCGCGGAATCCGCGCCTCTGACGCCCGCCCATGGATCACCGCCGACCGTTTTCCGGAGGCGAGTATGGTCGGGAACGACATCCCCTCGGCGCCGCCCCGCCGCGCCGCATATTCCATGGCAGCGGCAACTTCGACCTCTCTTACACCAGGCCGAATTTTTTCGCGCGCAATGCGAAACAGACTCGCCCCCAATTCCACTGCGTGACGTATGCGCAGAATCTCGTCAGCATCTTTGATCGTGCGAGCACGCTCCACCAGCGGCGGCGCAGAACGGAGCCGCGCCTTCCCTTTCAGCAGCGACGCTACCCGGTCACGCATGCCTGCCGTGATCGATTCCGCCTCGATGCCCACGGATGCCGGCGCCGATCTGCGAGGCTGCGCCGCCAGCCACTCCGCAGCCGCCAGCAGCGGCGGCTTGCGAGCAATCACAATGCGGACATTGCGAACCTTCGCATCCGCCAACTCTTCTTTAGCCTGTGTGCGATAGCGCCCGTCGGTAAAGAGAACACAACCGCGTTCAGCCACCAGCAAAGCAGCCGCGCTACCTGTGAATCCGCAAAGATAGCGAACATTAGGAAGATGCGTGACCAGCAAAGAGTCGAGCCGATTCGAATCGAGCGCAGATAGAAGTCGACGCAAGCGGCCAGCGTAATCCATGAGAGGAGTGTAGCAAGAGCAGGAACGAGCCAGCAGGTTACAGGAGACAGGAAAAACAAAGGGCTGGAAAAGCAAACGACAGGAAAAGAGAGTGGCAGGAAACGCAAAAGACGTTTGCTTTTCCTGTCAACCCATCGCCCACAAAATAGCAAGAGCCGCCGAGCTCTCGGCGGGTTCTCCGAGAAGGCTGGCGGCTATGGCTGTTCTGACTTCGCGCCTACGTCTGACTTATGTCTGAATAATGCGCGGAGTGATGAAGAAAATCAGCTCCTGGTTGGTGGTTTGCACCGTGCGATGCTTGAACAGGTAACCCAGGTATGGGATATCGCCGAGCAGCGGCACCTGCGAAACGTTGAGCGAGTTATTGGTTTGGATCACGCCGCCAATCACTACCGTGCCGCCGTCCGTAACCAGCACTTGTGTAGTAGCTTGCTGAGTGATCAGTTCGGGGTTGCCCAGCGTATCGGTCTGGCCGAAGTTAGGCAGAGTGTTTTCCACATCCACGTTGAGGAAGATCGTTCCTTCCGACGTGATCTGCGGAGTTACCGTCAATCGCAGAAAAGCATCGACGTAGGTTGCGGTCGCCGGAGAACCGATCGAGGCCGCAGTCATGATCGGAATCTTCACGCCTTGCTTCACGATTGCCTGAATATTGTTCTGGGTGACGACTCGCGGACGCGAAAGAATTTTCAGCAGGCCGCGAGATTCGGCCATGGTGAGAATCATGTCGATCCGCATGTTGTTGGTTGCGTTTATGAATTGCAGACCGCTGGTCGGTCCGACTGCCCCCAGGTTCGAAAACAAAGGAACCTGAGTTCCAGTCGAGGGCGTTCCAACCACTGGATACAGCGGATTCGGAACAGCCCCGCCACCGACGACGATCGGAGAAATCCCAACGTTATTCACACCACCAACGCCGGTCGTGCCATTTCCCCAGCCGAGGCCGAGCTGCACGCCGATGTCGCGCGCGAAGCTGCGAGTGGCTGCCACGACGCGGGCTTCAATTTCGACTTCCTGCGTCTTGCGGTCCATCTGCTGGATGAGACGGTCGATCTGCGGCAGCACCGCGGGAATGTCATTGACGATAATCGCGTTGGTGCGCTCGTCAGCCACTACGTCGCCGCGCTGGCTCAGGAATTTCTTCAGCGGCGCTATGAGGTCCTTAGAATGCGCGTAGCTCAGGAAGCGCGTGATGCTGACTTTATCCACTGCCAGAGCCTCGGCGTCGATCTGGGCGCGCCGTCCCTCAGCTTCTTTGCGCAGCGTTTCAACCGTCGCGATGCGCAGGACGTTGCCGTCCAATTGGCGGGAAAGGTCGTTGTTCTTGAGCACGATGTCGAGCGCCTGATCCCACGGCACGTCATCGAGCACGATGGTCAGGTTGCCATGGATCATGGGATCGAGCACGACATTCAGTCCGCTGATCTCGTGAATCAGGCGGAAGAAATCTTTGAGGTCCACATCCTTGAGGTTGACCGAGATCGGCTCGCCCGTATACTTGGCCCCGCGATCGGCGGGCTTCTGCTCCATCTGAACTTTTTGCTCCGCCGCTAAATTGACAGCCGGAGTGATCGGCGCAGGGGTGGCGCCAGCCGCCTGGCCCAGAGCTGCATTGCTGTTGGTCGCAACCAGTTCGGCCGCAGTCTTGTCGGCGAAACGGCTGGCTGCTTCCTGCGATTTCGCCGCCGGTGCGGACGCTGCCGGCGGAGTCGCGTTGTCATCCTTCTTGGCCGTGAACTTGGGCTCGATAAAGGCAAAGTCTGCCGGCTTTTCCGCGCTGGCCGCCAGCGCCGGAGTCGGCGCAACGACGGCTGAGGTTGCCGCCGAAACCGGAGTCGCCGGAACTGAAGCGGGCGCCGAGGCCAGTGTCAGCCGTGGCGCGACGCTAGCCGCCACTTGCTTCGCAACCGGCGTGCCGTGGGCCACAACGGCGTCGTGAACCGTAAGAACAAAGCTGCCGTCAGGACCCGCGACCAGCTCATGTTGCCGTCCGCCGGAATCGCTCGTGGCCAGGTCGAGCACCACGCGTGTGCTCGGCGCGCTTCCGCCGCTCATGCCGACGCGGACGTCTTTTACGCCGTCCGTGCCCACGCTGATGCGGCTCTGTCCCGTCGCCATCACGGTGTTGGGAAAATCGACGACGATGCGTGCCGGAGACTCGAGCGTCGTAATCTTGGGCGCTAACTGCCCCGTCGCTCTGAACTCCACCCGCAATCCGTCATGGCTGTGCGCGACCTCGAGCCTCTGCAAGCGAGCGCTCGCCGCCACCTCTTTGCCCGTCGTGTCAGCCGCGGCCGCGATCAGAACGAACGCTAGCAGCGAAACCGTGAGTCCCAGCAGTTGCTTTCGCATTTCCCTGTCTCCTCATGCGAGGCCATTTCGCCTCCATGTACTTCCTTGGAATCTGTTTCCTAAAAATATTGCCTCGAACTTCTTGTCCCCCGCCCTACACCGCCGGAGTCGTAATCTTCTTCACCACTTCCCGCGTGAAACTCTTGCCCAGCCGGTCCTGCAGCGTTTCCTGGAAAACAATCGAGTCGCCCGTGATCTTCACCACGTAACCGTTGAACACCGGATCGTTCTCCCGCAGGAAGTAGGCTTTATTCAGGCCATTGCTGACCACCGCGATGAATCCGTTCTGCGACCGCACTACGCCCCGCAGGTTAATAGCTCCGATCTCCAGGCACTTCTTACCAGTGCTGCATCCGGAACCGCCGGCATGGCTCACCACCGGGCTGAGAAAAGGATCGCGCCGTCCATTGGCGCTGGTTTTGCTGTCGGGCGTCACTGGCTGCTCGTTCTCGGCTGCCTCCGCCGGCACGCCTTCTGTTCCGCCCTTCGCCGGTTCGGCCTCGGCCACGGGAGCCTTCGAGGCTTCAACTGCCTTCACCGGCGCGCTCGGCCGCGTCCCGACGATGGCAACGCGTTTCGTACCCGGCTTTCTCGGATGCTTTGCGCTCATCGGACCAGCGCCGGTCGAAATTTTCATTGGCGCGGATTGAACGTGCATCGTGCTGGTGGTTGCCGGAGCGGCTTGTTCCAGAGCTGCGTTCGACGCAGCGGCGCTCCTGTTCGACACCCCGTTCATGGTGTCGCGCGTGTTCTGGATAATGCTGGGACTCTGCGCCCAGGCCATGCCTGCGGCCAGCGCCGAAACCAGTATTGCCGTCTTGATCGTGTTTGCTGGCTTCCTCTTCATCCTGTCCCCCTTACTTCTTCGCCGGCGCCGCGGGCTTGGCTGCTGCTGCCGCCGGCCCCGCCGGATCCAGATCATGACTGAAATAGGTTGTGGTCAGGCAAGTCGCCACCACACTCTCGCCCGGCGCGTACTGATACGTGTGCTTCACCTTCGCCGGCCCCGGAGTGCGCGTCGCCGCGACTGCTAGATTCGAAACGTTGACAATGCGCTCCACTTTTCCCAGCCGGTCGAAGAAGCCCAGCATGGAGTAATACGGGCCGTCAAACTCCACTTCAAACGGCACTTCCGTATAAAACTCTTTCGCCGCATACGGTTTCGCGGTATAGCGGCGGATTTCGACGCCCGCTTTGCGCGCTTCTCCGCTCACCATGCGCATGAAGTTGTCGATCTCTTTTTCGTCGGGCACGATGCGCCGCTCGATTTCCAGTTGCTGCTTCAAGCTGGCCAGTTGGCGGTCCATATCAGCCAGTTTCGGCTTGTAGGCCTCAAGTTCCGCATTCTCGCGTAATTTGGATTGCAGCTTAACCCGCGCCGCATCGTTCTGGTCGCGCTGCGTCTTATACACTGTGTAGTAGAGCCCGCCCGTGATTACGGCCGCCCCCAGTACCAGCACGCCCAGCAGCTTTATCCCTGTCAATTCGCCAAGATTCATAAGAGGTTCCGCCTTTACGACTTCGCCTTTTCGCAGGTGAGCGTGAACTGGAACGCCTGCATGTCTTTTATGGTTTCGTCCTGATAGCTTTCTTTGATCTCGATGTTGCGGAAGTAACCGGTCTTCTGCAGATTGGAAATCAGGTTGGCTACCGCATCGCTCGACAGCGCCATCCCATCGATGGCCACATTCGGCCCCTGGTCCTGCATGCTATTGAGCCAGACCGCCTCGGTACCGTTCACCGTGTCGGCAATCATCGTTAGCAGGCTGACCGGGCCGGTTTGATCTTTGCGCAGCTGGTCAATCACATCGACCCGCCGCTTATAAGATTCGGCCTGCTTCTGCCGCTCCAGATACTTGACCTTGATGTCGGCCAGGGTGCGATTCTTCTGCTCCGCGGCGCGCGCCTGCACGTCGATCGATTTCTTTTCTCGATCGAGCTGATACCAGTAGGCGGCATTAACCGCGCCCGCAATCAGCAAGACCACCGCCACCTGGACGATCGGTCCGCCCAGGTTGCCGAAATCGAAGCTCGGCATACTGATTGCCGGGCCCTTCTTGCCTTTCGGTTTTGGAGACCCCAACAGATTGATTCGGATCATAGCTTTTCAAAGCTCCTCAGGGCCAAACCCACTGCCACCGCCAACTGGCCGGCATTCTGTTCGACCAGCTCCGCCCCAGCGCCCTCTGCCGGTGCCAGAACTTTCTGGAACGGGTTGAATAATTCGACCGGCATCGAGAATTCCTGCCGCAAAGCTTCCACCAGTCCCGGAACTTTCGCCGACCCTCCAGCCAGATAAATCTTCTCGATGTGCTCGCCCGCCGCGCTGGCGCGGAAGAAGTCAAACGTCTTCTGAATTTCCAGCACGATAATTTCCGTCACCTGTTGCAGGATCGGCGTCTTGGCATCGTCCTGCACCGTGCCCACCTTGCGCCCCAGCTTTAGCGACTCCGCATCATCGAAACTCAAATCCAGTTCCTTCTGCAGCGAGTCCGTGTACTGGTGGCCACCCACCGAAACGTCGCGCGGGAAGAGCGGTGTCGTGCCCTTGACGATGTTGATATTCATCACGCTCGCGCCCAGGTTGAGCAGCGCCACCACCTGCGTCGGCGCCGGCTCGTAATTGAACTCGTAGCAATTCTGCAAAGCCAGCGCATCGATATCCACAATAGCCGGAGTCTTGCCCGCCATCGAGAGTACGTTGGTGTAGTTCAGAATCTTGTCTTTCTTGACCGCGACCAACAGCACGTCCATCGATGGACTGCTCGCATCATCCGAAAGAATCTGATAGTCGAGATTCACGTCCGCGAGGTCGAACGGAATATGCTGCGCCGCTTCTTTCTGAATCGTCTCCGCCAGCTCCTGATCGCTCATCGAGGGCAGCGAAATCTTCTTCACGATCACCGAGTGGCCGCTGACCGCCGTCGCCACCGCCTTCGACTTGATCATCGTGTCCGTAAACAGCTTCGCAATCGCAGCCGACACCGTGCCCGAGTCGACGATCATCGAATCGACAACAATGTCAGGCGCGATCGGCTCGAGCCCGAGATGCGCCACTTCGATTCCCGTCCGCGTCTTCCTGAGCTCGACGGCCTTGATGCTCGAGGAACCTACATCCAGACCCACTATCGTTTTCGATCCCATTCCAAACATGTCTGCCTCGTTTGCCTGCGAAGTTCGTTTACGGAGTTCCGGCAGCCTTCATCGCTGCCTTTACTTTTTTCTTGCCTGGTTCCGTCTCCATCGACTTCTCTTCCATCCACTGATCGATCTTCGATTTCTTGAAGCGCCAGCGGTTGCCCAACTTGAAGGCCGGAATCTTTTGCTCGTTCACGTACTTGTAAAGCGTGTCCGGACTCACTCCCAGATACTGCGAAGCTTGGCGAATATTCATCACTTCTCGCGAGTCGGCCATTAATGTTTCCTGCGCGTGCTTGTCTTGTTGGTGTGCTGAGCATATCTCAACCGGAACAGAGGGCATCTCAACGCGAATATCCCGGTTTTGTTGGTTTTTAGGGGGTTTTTCTGGATTGAGCAAATTGCAGACTTACATGCTGTCTCTATATATTGTGTTTTTATTGGGGTTAAACTCTACAGGTAGTGGTAGAGCCGAGCACCAAGCTCTGGTCACCCAAGTCCGAGTAACTAAGGTACTAGAGACGGTACGGAAGTACTTGGACGGGCGCGCAAGCCGCTGAATCTACGACCATTCGCTTCGTTCACTCCATCGCGAATAGGAGTGATCTTCGTGCGATTTCCGCTTGATTTCCGAGCATCGCGCTACGCTTTTCGTTCCAAGCAAGGCAACCGGCGTCACTGCCGGTTCTCTTCCCCCACCACCGTGATCTTCGTGTCCGTCCGGAATTTCTTGTAGTCCCTATACAATTGTTCTACGTCTTCGTCATAGCTTTTAACCAAAGCCAGTCTTGCGTCGAGATGCAACTGCACCCGCTTCGGCAGCCAGACTTCATCATTCACCAGCGTCAGCTCGACAATTACCCGCGTGCCTTTGTGTATGCGGGCCAACACCAAGCCAAACGAGATCGTGTCAAGAGTAGTGATGTCCAGTTTCACCCACTGCGCTTCGGCTTTGTCGATCCAAATGCGCCCCTTCACCTTGCTCAGCGCCTTCGCTTCACGACTCTTAGCCTCATAGCCAGGACGCGGTTCCCCATCCAGAACCCATGTATCGCGCCCGTCGACAACCTCCGATCCGACCAGCCGAAAATTAAACGCGTCGGCAACCTCCAAAACAAACTTGCGATCGTCCTCGCGCTCTTTCTCTTCGCGCACCAGCCGCTTGCGCCGCGCTTCTTCCGACTCATTCTTCCGCTTGTCGATGATCTTCTGAATCTTCTCGTCTTCCTTCTTTGCCTCATCGGTCGGCAGCGGTTTGTCGTCCTTCGCCGTCAACCGCTCAACTTGCTCTCCATAAATCTCCAGAACCTCCAAGGTCCGCGATTCCGTTTTCTTCACCGCGCCATGGCTGTCAAGGTGATGCTGTTCCTCGCGCTCAAGGTACGTATAGTCGCGCTGTTGTTTATCGTTCTGAAGATCTTTCTCCTCCGCCCGCCGCAGCAATTCCCGTATCTGCTCGATGGGCACTGCCCCGCTGGCATCGGGCTTCAGATCGATAGGCTTTGCCTCGTCAGATTTTCGCTCGATTTGTTGCGGATCGGGGGGCGCAGTAGGCGTCGGCTCTTGTGCCAACGCACAAGCCGCAACCAGGAGGAGAGAGGCCGCCAGACTCTGCAGCAGAGACATAACCAATGCTACAGCTACGAGGCTAAACGAGACTCGGTTCCACTCTTGTTTTGCCGAAACAAATCGACCGCACCGCCGCGAAAAAAGGAGCTTCTCGTTCGTGTGGCGGAGCCTGCCCCGAGCGCTAGTCGAGCGCTAGTCGAGCGCTAGTCAATGGGTTCCCTTCGTGGTTAAGGCCTCTTGCTTAGTCAATCTTCTTCTCCGCCCGTTCCAAACACCCCGCCCGAAACGACCGCCCATCCAGTCGATGCAGTCGCTTCGACTGCGCTCGCGTGATCAGCGGAGTATGCGAAATCGTAAGCAGATAGTCCGCCACAAACCAGACCGGCTTCTCCGTAGTCATCCAGTGAAGCGCATCGAACCGCCGCATATGCACGGGACGAGAAAAAGTCCGTAGTGTCCGCTCCCCCCGCAGGTTAAAGTAAGTGTCGAAGTAACTGATCGCCAGCTCGCGCAGCGACCGATACACCGGCTCGCGATACCGGCAGCCAGTGTAGTTCGACTTGGCCAAAGCGCCCCAGTGTCCATCGACCTGATAAACCGCAATCACGTGATCCGTATCGTGCTCGGCCTCAAGGTCGAGGATCAGCGGAGGATATCCGATGACCCGCAGCGCCGCCGCTGCAAACAGCGCCCCCTCGTAGCAATGCGAGGTATTCTCCCGCAGCACCCGTCGCGGCGACCAGGCACTGTCCGCGAGATGGTAGGGCATGGCATCGAGCGCCCGCTGGATGCCATAGGGCGTCTTCAAGCCTTTAAGCTTCCGGGTTTCAGCAGGGATCAGCCCCCAGGAATTATCTTTATTAGCCACGTATTTATGAAATATGTTCCACGTGGAACATTTGTACTGGCGCCACTGTACGTATAATAGTATACATATAGGTACTCTTATGAAGAAAAGAAAAAAAGTTACCAAGTCGCGAAAGATTGCCCGCCTGCATGCCTCTTATGTTGAGCGAGAGCGACCTGCGTCCGGAGTCGGCCCCGAGTGGACACGATATTTCAGGCCAATCAAAAAGCCGATCACGCTGCGCATCGACGCCGATATTCTCGCCTGGTTTCAAAAGAAGGGACGCGGCTACCAGACGAGAATCAACGAGGCGCTGCGCAAAGTAATGATGGGAGAGAAATCCGCCGGCTGACCCAAAGCCAGCGGTTCCTCCTTCGAGAAGCGCACCGTGAACCGCAGCCCGCTAACCGAGCAGCTCGCCAAGTTCCCTTGGGCTCTCGACCAGCACGTCGGGCGGCGAGTTTTCCAACGTATGCGGGGCGAAGCCGTACGTCACCCCACAAGTCCACATCCCCGCGTTGCGTCCGGTTAGGACATCGACCGAGGAGTCCCCGATCATCAGCGACTCTTCGGGTTGCATTCCGGTTTCAGTTAGGATAGTTTGCACGCCCTGCGGATCGGGCTTTTTGGTGGAAAAGCTGTTCCCTCCGTAGACGCTTACAAAAAAATCTGCCAATCCCAGCACCCGTATTATGTCGCGCGAGGGATGGACAGGCTTGTTTGTGAGCACGGCCATTTGGCGCGACTGCCTAGCCGCTGAATTTCCGTTCGAGGGCTTTGCCACTTGCGCCAGAGTTTCATGGATTCCTTCATAAAGCGTGGTGTGGTCCAACTTATGTACACGGTAGTAGCCCAGAAAATATTCGAGCGCACGCTTCAATAATGCTTCGTTGCCGCCATCGGCGTCGCCAAGGGCGCGGCGAATGAGGGCCGGAGCCCCGTCTCCGACGTAACTGGCAATAACATCCCCGTCGAGCGCGGGGAGTCCAATGTGTTGCAACGTTGCGTTCACGGAATGAATCAAATCAAGGCGCGAGTCGATCAAGGTTCCATCAAGATCGAAGACCAGCAGGCGAATGCGATGGGGATCGAAGGGACGCAGAAAGCGAATCATTAGATTTCAGGATAAATCAGCGGGCAAGTGACAGGTGACAGGAAAGGCAGGAGCCAGGAAAAGCAAGGTCGGGAAAAGCGCGTGCGGGAAAGGCTGCGGCAGGAAAGGCCTCGAGATCGAGAGTTTGGCACCTAACCTTCTATCTCTCCTGTTTTTCCTGCTCTTCCGCTTTTCCTGGTTCTCTGTTTTTCCTGCTCTTCTGATTTTCCAGTTCTTCTGCTTTTCCTGCCCTCCCGCTTTTCCTGATGTTGCTGGTTTTTCCCGACACCTGATTTACAATAATCGGGGCTGGAACTCTTTGGCGCGAACGGCACACGATGGCCACAACTAAAGTCGATCCCAAGCTGACCCCCGCCAACCTTACGAAGCAGGCCAAGAACTATCAGGGGCTCACCGCTTCGCAGCTTATCGATGCCTATCGGCTCATGTTCACTTCGCGGCGGGTCGACGACCGCGAAATCCTGCTCAAGCGGCAACAGAAGGTCTTCTTTCAAATTTCAGGGGCCGGTCACGAGGCGCTCGGTGTGGCCGCGGCGTTTGCTCTGAAGGCCGGATACGACTGGTTCTATCCTTATTATCGCGATCGCGCGCTTTGCCTGGCGCTCGGCGCTACTCCTTACGAAATGCTGCTCGGCGCGGTGGGCGCGGCCGACGACCCTAGTTCGGGCGGACGGCAGATGCCTTCCCACTGGGCTTTCAAGAATTTGAATGTAGTGACGCAGTCGTCCTGCACAGGCACGCAGATCTTGCAGGCCGTGGGATGCGCGGAGGCTGGGCGCTATTTTGCAGCCCATCCCAAGTCGGCGCAGAAGGCCGATGGCGATTACCGGCAGTTCAAAGATGTTGAGTTCCACGGTGATGAAGTCACCTACGTCTCTCTCGGCGACGGCACCACCAGCGAAGGCGAATTCTGGGAGGCGCTGAACACCGCTTCCAACCGGCGATTGCCTGTAATTTTCTGCATAGAAGATAACGGCTACGCGATTTCTGTGCCCGTCGAAGTACAGACGGCGGGCGGAAATATTTCGCAGCTCGTCTCAGGCTTCCCAAATTTCCATTTCGAAGAGATCGATGGAACCGATCCGGTCGTCGCTTATGCGGCTTTCAAGCGGGCGACGGATTACTGCCGCGCCGGCCATGGTCCCGCCTTCGTCCATGCGCACGTCATTCGTCCTTATTCTCACTCGCTCTCGGATGACGAACGCCTCTATCGACCGGACGCAGAGCGCCAGGCCGATGCAGCACGCGATCCTGTACATCGCCTGCAAATGTTTTTGTTGCGCGAGGGAATTCTCGACGAGAAGGGCATCAACAAGATCGAGAAGGAAGTCGACGAGCAACTGCAGATCGACACCGACCGCGCCCTCGCGGCTCCCGTTCCGCAGCCCGACACGATTTACAACTTCGTTTACTCGCCCGATCTGGATCCCGCCTCGAAGGCGTTTGACACCCACCCGGCCGTCGCGCCGCACGAGACCGCAGCCGATGGCAAGCGCTCGCCAGCCGCCAACAAGACAATGGCCGACCTGATCAACACGACACTGCGCGATGAGATGCGTCGCGACGAGCGCGTAGTAATCTTCGGCGAAGACGTGGCCGATTGCAGCCGCGAAGAGTACCTGAAGCAAAAGCAGGTCAAGGGTAAAGGCGGGGTCTTTAAGCTGACCTCGGGATTGCAGATGGAATTTGGCGCCGACCGCGTGTTTAATTCTCCGCTGGCCGAGGCCAACATCGTGGGCCGCGCTACGGGCATGGCGCAGCGCGGATTGAAGCCTGTGGTCGAAATTCAGTTCTTCGATTACATATGGCCGGCGATGATGCAGTTGCGCGATGAGCTGCCGATCGTGCGCTGGCGCTCGAACAACGCTTTCTCGTCGCCGCTGGTGGTGCGTGTCGCGATCGGCGGCTACTTAACCGGTGGCGCGATCTATCACTCCCAGTGCGGCGAGAGCATCTTTACGCACACGCCCGGATTGCGCGTCGTTTTTCCTTCGAATGCGCTCGATGCGGCGGGCCTGTTGCGCACCGCGATTCGGTGCGACGATCCGGTATTGTTTCTCGAACATAAGCGGCTCTATCGCGAAACCTATGGCCGCGCGCCTTACCCGGGGCCCGATTATATGGTTCCGTTCGGGAAAGCAAAGGTCGTGCAGCCGGGAACTGATCTCACCGTCATCACTTATGGCGCGGTGGTTCCGCGCGCCTTACAGGCGGCGCAAAAACTGGAACGCGAGCATCACATCAGCGTTGAGCTGGTCGATTTGCGATGCTTGAATCCGTTCGATTGGGACGCGATTGCAACCTCGGTGAAGAAGACGAACCGCGCGTTAATCGCTTATGAAGATTCACTAAGCTGGGGATACGGCGCGGAGATCGCCGCTCGCATCGCCGATCAACTCTTTCATCACCTCGATGCTCCGGTAAAGCGCGTGGCGGCGACCGATACTTTCGTGGCTTATCAGCCGATTCTTGAAGATGCTATTTTGCCGCAGGCCAGCGATCTCTTTCGCGCGATGAAAGAGCTGGCGGAATTCTGAAAGCGTCCTAGTCTAATCAGATCAGGGGAATGGAATTATCTCGAAGATCTTGGCATTGTCGAGCGCAAGCGTCCCCTTCTGCTTGGAGCGCACCACAGGCACGGACACGCGTTTACGACGCTTTGACGAAGGATCGATTTCGATGGAGTGGGGGATCAAAATATCGGCATCTCGTTTCGTACCACTGGCCGTAACCCTCTGCGATTTTCTCCCTGCTGCTTTGTTAGCCATTTTTCAATTTTCTTCGCGCACTTGACCTTCCGCTGAACGTCGCCGCCCACGGTCCGCCGTCAAAACAAACGAGCGCCAGCGCGATCGTGGCCAGCGCCATGGGAAATTCGAATCCGCCGGGGCCGGTAAGGCCGTTCTTGAAGTGCACCTTCCAGATGGCGACGCACATCTCGATCAGAAAGGCTGCGGCGAAGAAACGCGTAAACAATCCCAGCACAATTGCAATGCCGCCGAAAAACTCCGTGCCCGCGGAGAGATACGCCATCCAGCGCGGAAGGCCAAGATGGCCAACAAAATCCATGTGGTGGTGGAAGCCGCCCCCACTCCAAACCTTCTGATAGCCATGCGCGATCATGATCGCGCCAAGTGCCAACCGCATCACCAATAGCGCCAGCGGTTGCAGCCGATTGAGAGAGTCCACGCACTCCTCCTGGAAGCAGGTCTCAGATCTTAATTGACAGGTGTCAGGAAAATCAAAACGTTTTAGCGTCCGCGAAGTCAGCAGTTGCCTGAATCCCGATTTTCCTGCAAGCCGATCCGCAACCTCGCTGCTGGATTACCACGTCGAATACGCTTTGCCGTCGCTGCCAATCTGGTTTGAGCCACTATGGACTCCGACGATTCCGCCGGGCTCAGTTTGATCGAGCGATAGGATCACGTCGTCGCCCGACTCGACCTCCCAGGTATCGGGATTGCCGGTGATGTCATCCGGAATGGATTTAATGTAACCGGCCGATTTCAGGTCATCCAGCGACTGCGGGGCCTTTTGTTTATCTTGCCCGTACTGATAGATCATGTAATTCAGCGTTTCCAGGTTCTTGCGCAGATTGTCTTCGCGCGCACGCATGATGCTGTGGCTGTAAATCGGAATGCCCACGCCGAGCAGGATCAGAATGATGCTGATCACGACCATCATCTCGACCAGCGTGAAGCCCTTGGTCCGTGCTGCGCTGCGTCCTGTTATTCGTCGGTTCATCGAGTGAAATTTGTACCGATTTGATGCACGGACGACCCGCATGGAAGCCATCCCAGCGGAACCAATCACCCCAGCTAGCCAACCGTCAGTGCGTCCAGCTCGAATACGCGGTGCCGTCGCTGGAGAGTTCATTCGAGCCGCTGTGCACGCTGCCAATACCGGTGTTGTTCGGATCCCAGGCGTTTTCCGGGTCTTCCGGTTCCGTCTGCCAAGTCGTTGGAGTACCGGTGATGTCATCCGGAATGAACTTAAGGTAGTGGGGAACCAGATCGTCCAGCGACTGCGGCGCATGCTTTTTGTCGAGCGAATATTCCTGAATGAGCTTGTTGAGCGTGGTCAAATTCTGATGAAGCCTGGCTTCCTTGGCGCGCAGAATTGCACTGCTATACATCGGCAGCGCGATCGCGATCAGCACCAGGATCAGGCTAATTACGACCACCATCTCGATTAGTGTGAAGCCGCGGCGGCGAAGCTTGCGCGGACCGGCTTCAGGGTTTGTGAATTTGGAAATACCGGCTTTGGAGAACAATTTCATCTACCAATCCTTATACTTGGTGCCGTCCAAAGCGGTCTGGTCTGACTTGGTGTAGACGTCGAAAATGTTCTGTCCGCCCCATGAGGTCGAATCTTTGTCGTCTTGCATGGAGCGCAATCCCCATTCATCGTGCGTCATAGGATCGACAGGAATCTTGCGCAGAAACTTTAATTTCTTGCCCGCAACATCGACGCCTTTCACCAGAGTATCGAGATCGGGTGGATACCCCTGGCTGTCCACCTTGATCTGAAACGCGCCCATATCGGCCGCGGTCTTGTAGCGATCGATGGCGTCGCGGATCATCCAGAGGTCGTAGCGCAATTCGTGTTCGCGCTCGCGGGCCACCGCGTTTCTGGCTACAGGAATCGCCATACCAACCAGGATCGCCAGGATCGCGGTCGCTACGATCAACTCGATCAGCGTGAAGCCATGCTGGCGGCGAGAAGCGACCTTCGTAATGATTATCGACTGGGTCATAAATCACTTCTCTGCTTTCAGTCGCCGCTTCTCAGTTACAACCAGGCGAATCTCAACTGACAACTGAGAACCGGGCCCTGAGAACTCCTACTGAATCGTGATCGCCGCTTGCGCTCCACTCATCGCAATGGGTTGCATCGCCGGATCGCGCGCTCCGCCCCGTGTAATCGTTAAGGCAGACTGGCCGGGCGCTTTCGCCATGAATGTAAGAGTCACGACCGCGCCCTGCCCGGAGACGCCGCCGGCGCCAGGAGGCCGCGAGGCCGTAATTTGCATCGTGCCCGTCGTCGTATCCTCGCGATGCGCCACGGTCACGATTTGCCCATCCTGCGAAAGGAAGCCTCCGTTAGAAACGTTGACCACTTCTAACTTATTCGGGTCGTAGTTGAGTTGCACGGGGACGGAGTAAACGTTCTGGCCGCCCGAGAGCATGACATTCACGGTGAAGGTCGATCCCTTGGGCTGATTTAAAGTAGGCGGATCAAAGAGGAACGTGCCGCCGCCGGCGACAGCCGGGTTCGAAGGAGTCGGAGATGACAAGCTAAAGTTCTGCGGAGTCGTGGTCTGCATCGCCGCCTGCGGCTGCATTGGCGCAGATGCGGGGGCGACCGGCGGGACGACGGACGAAGTTGGCGAACCAACTGGAGCAGGAGCGGGTGGCGGCGCCTTGGCATTGGTCAGGCGCAACGACAGCGCGTTGGCCGTGCCCACGTCAAGCATCTCATTGCTGCCGTGAGAAAATTCCGGTCCGCGAATAATGTGCGGGATCAGCACGAAGATCACTTCGTTCGAAGAGTGGTCGGAGGTGTCCTGGGCAAAGAGATATTTCAAGATTGGAATCGAAGCGAGACCGGGAATGCCGGTGAGCGACTTGGTCTTCGAATCCTCCATCATGCCGCCGAGCACGCTGACTTCGCCATCTTTCAGGCGGATATCGTGTTCAATCTTGCGCTGCCCAATGACCGGCTGGCTGATGCCGCCGATGCTGACGTAAGAATCGACTTCGGAAACATCCATCGACAACTTCAATGAAATCTCGCGGCCGGCATGCACGCGAGGAGTGATGTCGATGTTCACGCCGACGTCGAGATACTGGAACTGCGTATTCACCAGCGGGTTAATGCCGACTCCGCCGATACCCGGCTGGAATGATCCCGTAGCCACCGGGACGCGCTCGCCGATTTTCAAGGAAGCCTTCTGGCCGTCGAGAGCCCGAATCTGCGGATTCTGAATCACCTTCGTGTCATTGTCCGCCATCAACGCCGTCGCCGAAGCTGCCGGAATCGTTACCTGGAAATCAGTGGCATTGAGATTAGCGAGGGTATTCAGGCTGATGCCGTTCGTCGTTGTAGAAGTGGTACTCGAGGTAGTGGTGGTAGTCGAAGTGGTCGACCCGGTGGTACTGATATTCGGCTGCAACTGCACCGTAATGCTGGTCGGAGGATTGATGCCCAGGGTGTGCGATTTATCGCGGCTCACCTGCATGACCGCGATTTCAATCATGACCTCAGGCTTCGCCTTGTCGAGATCGTCGACCAATTTTTGCGCCAGGGCTACCTGGTCGGGCGTGCCGCGCACTACGATCGCCCCCTGCGAGGGTAATTGCTGAATGCGGCTTACTTCGAGAATGGTGCGCATCGCGTTGACTACATCCTGCAATTCGGTGGGCTGGGAAAGATTCGAAAGATAAAAAGTTTTGATGACGTTTTGTTCCAGCTCTTTGCGCTTCGCAGGATTGTCTTGCGCGATGAAGATCGTATTCGGCGTCACCGGACGCCAAAAGGTTTTGGTCTCAAAAGAAATGATCTCGAGCGCTTCTTGCAGCGTAACGTTGTTGAGTTCGACGTGCACCTGACGCGGCGTGTAATCGGGATCGAAGAGCACGTTGATGCCGGCGAGCTTGCCCACCGTCTCGTAAATCACATTCGACTTTTCCGTAACCTTGAGCGTGATGGGCACATTCGAGATGGGCGCCAATTCAACCGGGCCCTGCGCCGAATCCAATCGCCGCCGCAACGCCGTTGGAGCCGCCGCCTGCGGCACTGGAGCCTGCGCATCTTTGATCGCCTGCTGCGTCCGCTTCAATTCCTGCAGCGCGACGAACGACGATGGATCGGTTTCAATCGCCTTCTGGAATTCGACCACCGCCTCGTCGAGCTTGCCGGCATCACGCAAAGTCTGGCCCCGGTGTACGTGCGATGCCCCGGCAAGAAAGCGCGTCCGCTCGAAAGCGGTGCGATATCTCAGATCTTTCGGCTTGAGGTTATAGGCCTGCTTGAAATAGTCGAAGGCCTGCTCGTAGTTTTGGCGCGCCTCGGCGTCGGTACCCTTGTCGTAAAGCATCTTGGCCGAATCATGACTTTTCCCAGCGAGCGGAAGCGCCAAACAGAGAAACGCAAGAACAGACAAAGCCGGAGGGATCAGACGTCTCATCAAGCAATCCTCATAGAACTTTCCTTCGTCCGGCCGCGGCGCCTGGCCAGACCTATCCCAGCAAGACCCATCGAACCACCCGAAAAAACGAACCGGTCAGGTATCTCCCGCGCGGTCAACTGTAAAAAGTACCGGAAAATCGGATTATAACATCGTAACAATGAGCACCCGAAGTGATTGGAAGGGCTATGTTTACACTCGTTAGTACAGGTACTGAAGGGCAGAAGACAGGTGGCGAGTGACAGGTGTCAGGAAAGCAGGAAAAACGAGAAAAGCAAATCCTGACGCGATGTTGAGACTCATCGAACCGGGCGCGCCCTCACCCGCCGCGGCCTTTCCTCTTCGTATTTCCAGCCTTCTGTCTTTCCTGCTCTCTGTTTTTCCTGGTTTTTCCTGCTCTCCGTTTTTCCTGCGACGCGCCACTGCCCCCTGTCACCCGCCTCTTCGTGTTACTTTGTTTTCAGTACCATGGCTAAGCAGACCACCCACCAGACCGCGCCCAATCGGGAGAGAAACCCGCACCGCCAGCCGACCGCTTCAGGGGAAAAGGATGCCGCCGTAAATAGGAACGCGAGCCACAACTATTTCTTGCTCGAAAAATTCGAGGCCGGGGTTGTGCTCACCGGAACCGAAGTAAAGTCGGTTCGCACCGGCAAGACAAATCTTAAAGACGCCTATGGATTGATCAAAGATGGCGAACTGTGGCTCCTGAACTGCCACATCAGCCCGTATGACTTCGGTAATTACGCAAATCACGCCGCCCTGCGCACACGCAAGCTTCTGATTCACAAAGAAGAAATTCGCAAGCTCATCGGCAAAACGCAGCAGAAGGGCCTGACCCTGATCCCAACGCGAATGTATTTCAAGAACGGCAAGATCAAAGTAGAACTCGCGCTGGCCAAGGGCAAACAACTGTGGGACAAGCGCGAGACCGAGCGCCGCCGCACCGCCGACAAAGAGGCGCGCGAGGCCATCTCGCGCAGCAGAAAACAAGCGTAATGACTAGCTTACGAAGCAGTACACCGTAGAAGTTCCGCACCAACACGCTTTATGGCGAGCAATTCGGAAATCGCAGCGGGCGAGAACTTCAACAAGATTAAGAGAATTGTCCCGCTGGTTAAGATTGCCCGGCCCGCCGCTTGGGGGCGGCTATGTGGGGTCGTGGGGTGAGGCCGGGCAATTTTTTGTTTCCAGGACTGCAATTGCTAACTTTTATACGCTGCAGAACCTTAAATACCTTGTGACCGCGATCACCTCTCTTTGTGACCAAGACACACTCTCTGGTGATAAACATCACTGCCAGTGCGGACATTACGACGTAACGTGAAAGCTGCCCGCCTGCCGCCTGGACGGCTCGCGGACTAGCGTCGCCCGTAATTCAACGACGGCGCCAGCGGCGAACCAACCAGATAAGTAATCGGTGTTCCTCCGCCTAAAGCCTCGCCCATCTCCCATCGGTATTCCCTGCCGCTCAACCCTCCGACCATCTCCCGCAGTTCTTCCGGCCGATAGGTGCGCAGGCACGACACGACCCCATCGAACAACAACGCAAAAGGGACGATCGGAATCAGGTATGTCCACAACAGCCGCGACCACCGAAATGGACGGATCCACGGAGTCCCTAGAAACAACATCAATACGAAGCCAAACGTAAGCAGTATGGTCGAGGGAGCCCGTCTCGGCAGCTCGAAAATACCAATGCCTTTGCCGGCATCGACCGCATTTTGCAGGATGGCGCGAGCCTCGTCCGGAGGAAAATGGTGAAACGACGTAAACATGGTTCGCAACCCCTGCAGTTCTTCCGGAACCTTCATCGCGTCCACCGAAGCCGGATAAAAGTCTATGCGATTACCGGAAGCGGTTTTAACATTCTCGAAGGCGCGAAAGTTGGGAAACTTATCGGTCAGTAATATTTGCAGGTCAGGCACCTTTTTCTGTCCATTCGGAGACGGCGCTCTTCGAGCTTCCAGCTGGCAGGTCAGATCGATCCACGGGCCGCCTCCGCCCGAGCACATATCAACAATGGATCGGCTCTGCGTCGCATCGAGCGCGCGCTCTAGAATAGGAACAATGGGCGCATAAGCCCGCAAGCGACGAATGCCAAACTGCAGCGCGTCCGTAAGCCCATCCCGCAGGGGTGAGGGGAACCACGCTTGTTCATGGAGTTCGAAGAATTGTATGCGACGCATGGCTCGCCGACCCACAAATGCCGCAGTTGTGATCGCGGCTAATCTCTAATCAGCACGCGAGCATAGTAACAGGCCGCCGCGCCCAACGCGCCCATCGAAATTACGGTCCACCGTGAGCGTCTCCTTCGTGTTCCTTAGTGGCCTTTGTGGTTAAGCGATCAGCAGACACCGGGGTAACTCGACTGGTCGCCGATGCACTGTTCTTTAATGGACTGCTCTTTCTTCTTCTTCTTTCTTCTTTGTGCCCATCGCGAAATCGTGCATACTCGTTTGCTTAACTCTGAGGGAGGACTCATCGGTATGCTTTCTCGAATCTGGGCTGTTATCGCCCTGTTAGTTACTTCTCCGCTTGCTCCCTCTAGCTGCTTATACGCGGCCGATACACCGGCCGGCCCTAACTCCGATCCAACTTACCAACAACTTCGTAACCTGACACTCTCCGGCGAAGCAGTGAGTGTTACTAACTTTGAGTTAAAGCGTGATGCCGGCACCTTCCACCTGCACTCTGGAACCGTCTGTTTCGTAACACCAGTGATGGGCAGAGTGACGGGCGCGGTGTTCGTAGGCGAAGGTCACTTCGTGCTCGATCCGTCTGAGCAATCCGAACGCAATAGCTTGAAGTTGCTTACCAAAGAAGATGAATTCAGCGAGAGTTTCAACCAGGCAGTCTTTCGCTTCACGGATTCGACTTATGACGACATTAAAAAAGGAGGAAACCCGGTGTCTGGCGGTTGCGATGCAGGGTTATTAAAAGACAGTCAAAATACGACTCGCCACAAATTTAAAAATAACCTCGAGGCTCGCATCCTGGAAGATGTTTTGAGTCCTGAGCCCGGAGGCCTGTTTTATGCGTTCATCCATGGTAAGCATTACGACAGCAAGGAACTTTTTGAGATCGATCCGGACTACGGTTCGGCCCAAGTCAACTTCCGGACCTATGACGAGAACAAGTGGGGCCACTGGGGTTCATTCAATCTCGCTCCGCGGCATGCGAAATTTTCGATCGGACACCTGACCCGGATCGAGCACCAGCAGCTCGACGTTACTTTTGAAAAGAACGGAAGTTTGAGAGGAAAAGCAACCACCGATTTGGTGGCGCAACGAAACGGCGTGCGGGTTGTGCCTTTCAACCTCTTCCGGCCTTTGCGGGTGCAGAGCGTGACTGCGGACGGGCAACCGCTTTCCTTCATTCAAGAAGACAAGAACGACGATGGCAACTTCGCGGTGATTCTGCCCAAGGCCCTCAATGCGGGAGAAAAACTCGCCATCACGACGACTTATGGCGGAAAAGATGCGGTGAGCAACGAGGGCGGCGGTAATTATTTTCCGGTGGCGCGAGAAAATTGGTATCCCAACAATCCCGGAGCAGAGTTTGGCGAATACGCCCTCTATGACATGACGCTGCGGATTCCGAAAGGAATGAAAATGGCGGCCACTGGAATCCTTGTCTCCGAGAGTAATGAAGGTGGGCAAAATGTAAGTGTCTGGAAGAGCGAGAATCCGCAGACCGTGGCCGGCTTCAGCTTCGGCCAATTCAAAGAAGAGGAGGCCAAACTCACCAAGCCCGAATACTTCATACAGTCCTACGCCAATGAAAACCCTCCCGACTGGGTCGAGATGGTGAAACTTGGCGGAGGGTCGATGATGGGCTCGATGAGCACCGTAGGGCTGAACAAGAAAGCGCTCGCAGAGGGCGAGTTAGCGGTCGAACTCTACACCGATTACTTTGGCCCTTCTCTGTTCAAACACCTCCAGCTCACGCAGCAAACAGCCTGCAGCTTCGGCCAGTCCTGGCCGGAACTGGTATGGATTCCGATCTGCTACTACTTCGACACTACGGTTCGTCATCAGCTGGGCCTCGACTGGGGCGACCGCGGATACTGGAAGGTGGTTACACCCCACGAAGTCGCGCACCAATGGTGGGGACATACAGTCGGCTTCGCCTCCGGCCGCGATCAGTGGATGAGCGAGGGCTTCGCCGAGCTATCCGCGTCTCTTTACATCAGCATGATCGAGAAAAATCCCAAGAAATTTATCGAGTTCTGGAATGACGAACGGGAGTTGCTCCTGGAAAAAAACGCGCAGGGCTTTCGCGCCATCGATGCAGGTCCCTTAACCATGGGGTATCGGGCCAACAACTCCCGAACCGGATTTGATATAACCCGGCGCCTCATCTATCCGAAGGGCGCATACATTCTTCACATGATCCGCATGATGCTGTGGGACCGCAACACCGGCGACCAGAATTTCAAGGCCGCTATGCAGGATTTCGTCAGGACTTACTCCGGCAAAGCCGCCACCACCGAAGACTTCAAAGCCATGATGGAAAAACACATGACCAAGGACATGGACCTCGACAACAACCATCGCCTCGACTGGTTCTTTGACGAATACGTCTACGGCACGGCGCTGCCCAGTTACAAAATCAATTACACCTTCGACAAAGATGCGAACGGCGATGTGCTGTTCGGCTTCAAAGTCACTCAGTCCGGAGTAGATGATAAATTTCGTATGGTCGTGCCCGTCTATCTCGAACTGGTGGACGGCCGCACCGCGTTCGTCGGCCGCACCCATCTGATCGGAAATAGTTCGGTCGATCGGAAAGTGCCGCTCAAAGGGCTGAAAGATACACCCAAACGCGCCATGCTCAACGCCAACAACGACGTGCTGGCCTCGAATTAGCCCTCAGGTCTTTCCACGAAGCGTCGATTCGACGTTACACTAATCATGACTCAGCCTTAGGATGGGCAGGCCCCGCTGGAAGGGCAGAGCAGGTTCGCGAACGACGAACGACTGACAGCTAACGACCAACGACGAATGATCAAATCTCCTCGAGGAACCCGCGACCTTCTCCCGCCCGACACCGCGCTCTGGAATTTCGTCGAAGCCACCGTGCGCGACGTCTTTCGCGCCTACAACTTCCACGAAATCCGTACGCCGATCTTCGAATCGACCGAACTGTTCGCTCGCGGCGTTGGCGAAGAAACCGACATCGTCTCCAAAGAAATGTTTACCTGGGAAGACCGCGGGCGCGCCGAGAGCGACAAGGGGCAATCGCTGACCCTGCGCCCGGAAAACACCGCCGGCATCGTCCGCGCTTACATCGAGCACAAACTCTGGGAGCGCGGCCTCAACAAATTTTTCTCCATCGGCCCCATGTTTCGCCGCGAGCGTCCGCAAAAAGGCCGCTACCGCCAGTTCTACCAGATCGACGCCGAAGTCATCGGACCCGCTTCCGCCGGAAGCCAGTCTCCGGCTAGAGACGCGGAGATCCTTGAATTACTCGCCACGCTCCTTGACCGGGTGGGCATCACGGGCTGGACGCTGGAACTGAACTCGGTAGGTTGCCCCGCCGACCGCGCAAAATTTAATGAGGCTCTTCGCAAAGCGCTCGCGCCCGTAGTCGATAAAATGTGCGCCGATTGCCAGCGCCGCGCCGTGACCAATCCGCTGCGCGTCTTCGATTGCAAAGTTCCGGAAGACCAGCCGATCATCGCAACTCTTCCCACCATTAATCAATTTCTCGACGACGCTTGCCGTGCGCACTACGAAGAAGTGAAACAAATCCTCAACTCCGTCGAAATCCCCTACACAGAAAACCAGCGCCTGGTGCGCGGCCTCGATTACTACACCCGCACCGCATTCGAATTCACTCACGGCGGCCTGGGCGCACAGAATGCGATTCTCGGCGGCGGCCGCTACGACGGTCTCTCCGAAGCTCTCGGCGGCCCGCCCGCTCCGGGCATCGGCTTTGCGATCGGCGAAGACCGGCTCGTCCTTTCGCTGTCCGCGTCAGCGGAGTCGGTGGTGCGCAAGCCAGATGTTTATATCGCTCCACTCGGCCCCGGCATGAATCGCGAAGCCGCCCGCCTGGCGCGCGAACTGCGCCGCCACGACCTGGTGGTCGAACTTGGCGACGAATCGTTCCGCCTGAAGAAATCATTCGAGGCCGCCGACAAGATCGGCTCACGATACATCCTGATTGTTGGCGAGAACGAAGTAGCAGCCAATGCTTTCACACTCAAGCACTTGGCCTCGGGGGAACAAGTGACCGTTCCGCGCGCCGAACTGGCGCAAAAACTTCTGTCTAAGTAGCCGTCGGCCGCATTTCATCCTCACTTTTGCCTGGCTAGCCCTCATCCAAGCGTCCCAAATAAATATCTTGCTGCGCGATGACCCCTGCGGCTCGACTTTCCCGCCTTTCTATATGTGCGCGGCCGATACAGCGCACCCTTCCCGAATATCTCTCAGGAGAAATCTTATGAAAAACGCAATTAGCAAAATTTCGATCCTATCGTTATTCCTGGCTATAGCAATCCTGGCTTTTCCGGCGTACGCGGTCACTAATGAGTTGGTAGGCAGCAGCGAGAGTCACTCCATCGAAAAGTTCGACAGCGCCGGCAAGTGGATCAAGACCTTCGCCTCGACCGGCCCTTGGATTTCCATGGGTATCGCGGCCAGCCCGATTACCGACGACGTCTTCGTCGCCACCATCACTCCCACCATCCTGCGCTACCACAACAATGGCACCCAGTTTGGCCCCGGCGGAAGCTACTGGACCACCTTTAACATCGCCGCCCTTGTCGGATCCAATCCGATTGGCAGCCTGCTCTTCGATTCCAGCGGCAACCTTTATGTATCCACCATCTACGGAACCTCGGGCTATCAGGTAGAGATTTTCAAATTCACCGCCGCCCAGTTGCTGACAAAAACGCCAGCCCCAGTCGGGCTGCCAATCATCACCACCGCCGGTCGTGGCGATCAAATGGCCTGGGATGTTTTCGGAAACATCTGCATCGCTTCCTTCATCGCTCCTAATACCGTGCAATGCTATGACCCCAACACTTCTGCGCTAGCTTTCGACTACGCCGCGGAAATCCAGGCTGCTGGCATGCAACCGGTCGGTCTCGCCTTCGGCCCGAACAACAACCTCACCGCAAACAGCGTCTTCACTGGCCAAATTTTGACAGAGGCCGTCCAGCGGTCTGGCCCCATGAACCTTCTAGCGTCCGGCATGATTGCCGATGTGGGCTGGATCACGGTCGACAGTTCGGGAATGCTCTACATGCCCAGCTTCAACAATCCGGGCGGCCGCTATGAAACCTCACCTTATTTCTGCTACTTCTACTCCTGCATGGACTACGACTTCAATTCGGACGTCGTATATAAGATCAACCCCAGCACCGGGACCGTCACCAATTTCATCACCCAGCACATCTGGGGACCGTATCAGATGATCTTCGTTCCATTTTGAAAGAAGCAGCGGTGTGAGAACGCTTTTCCAAAAAGTATTTGATCACGATGAACTCAAACTGAATTCCTTAGGAGAAAGTATGTCGCACCCACCGTTTTTGAAAACGATGCTGAATCGGGGCAGCCTGCTACCGATGGCGATGGTTTGCACGATGTTGGCTATTCTGGCAGCGACGCCGTTGCATGCACAATTCACTTATACCGATATTTTCGACATGAATTGCGACACAGCTGCGTTCAACGGGGCCTGCGATGCCTATAATGTGGGCCCGTTGTCCTTGTGGACTGATGGCAACCTCTATGGCACAGCGTGGCAACTGGGACCTCCTTACTGCGGCATGATCTTTGACGTCTCGACTACCGGGAGTTACACGAACGTCCTGAACTTCACCGGATATCAGGGCAAGATCAGAGGCTGCGCAGAATGGGCGGGATTGACTCCTGCGGGAACCTCGACTGTGACTTTTTACGGAGCGACCACTTCGGGCGAATTCGGTACGGGGGATCCAGGGGTGGTCTTTCACTTTGACCCGTCGACCAGCGCCTATAAAGTGCTGCATACCTTTACCGCGGGAGACACTGAATACCTCGCTCAGCCGGTAGTCGGGAAAGACGGGAACCTCTATGGTGCAACCTCTGCCACCGGCGCGACCTATCGCATCAATTCCACAACCAACAGTTACGCGCAGCTAGCCAACAACGCGCCTGGCGGAGTGCATGGGCCGCTCTTTCTAGCAAAGGATGGAAACTTGTATGGCGCGACCTTTAACGGCGGTGCTTCGAATCTAGGAACCATATTCAGCATGACGACGGCCGGCGTCATCAGCACGGTGTATCCGTTCACCAGCGCTGATGGAAGTTTTCCTAACGGCCCACTCACTCAGGGTGCGGACGGTTATCTTTACGGAACGGCATTCTACGGCGGCACAGGTGCTATCGGCAGCGTGTTTAAAGTGAGCACCTCGGGCGCGTTTACCACTCTGTACAGCTTTGGTGGAACTCCCGATGGTGCGTATCCGGTCGCCGGGCTGCTGGCGGCAAGCGACGGGAATTTCTACGGTACGACGAACGGTGGTGGCGCTAACGGCTACGGAACGATCTTTGAGATTACATCGACGGGTGTCTATCTAAAGCTCTTCGATTTCACTGGGAGCACTGGAGCCGTGCCCGGTTCTGAGCCTTACACGACACTCATGCAGCACCCTGGCGGAAAGATTTATGGGATGACCTTCGAAGGTGGAATTAATAACTACAACAAGGGCGTTGTTTATAGCCTTAGTCCTGTGAACCTCACTGTGACCTTGTGCTGCAACCGGTTTGTCGAGCTCGATCAGCCAGTGAACATACTGGGGATTAATTTGGAGCAGATTGTTTCGGTCACGTTCGCGGGAATTCCGGCGCAATTCCAGCAGATGTCGCCGAATTATCTGATGGCGTTCGTGCCAAGCGGTGCGGTGGACGGGCCGGTTGTGGTCACGTTTACCAATCCGGCCGGGGAAGAGGAACAGCTCCAGAGCCAGCAGACTTTGCAAATTCTGCCGACCATAACAAACCTGGATCCGACCAGCGGGGCGCCGGGCACGCAGGTTGGCATTGTCGGCGGAGGTTTCGCAGGAGCGACCAAGGTGACATTCGGCGGCGTGAAGGCGACCAACTTCACCGTGGTCAACCCCGCCTTGATCCAGGCGACCGTGCCGATACGCGCGAAGACAGGCAAGATCAAGGTTACGACGCCCAATGGCACCTCGACCAGTGCCGAAATTTTCACCGTCAATTGATTTGGATAACCAAATTTGGACCGGAGGGCTCCGCTATCGGAGCCCCTTTTTAATGACGAATAATTTTCCTCCCGTCGATGACCCCTCTAGCTCACCCTTCCCGCTTTCCAGTATGGACGCGGAATTCAAAGTTGTTACCGAGTTTCGCGACAGGTTCCGAAAGCAAATCTATTTCCTAAATAATTCATCGAGGAGGTTCGATATGAAAACGACGATCAACAACACGCTGGCCAAAATGATATTGGCGGCTGCAGTCCTGTTCATAATTCCACAACTGGCATTTTCGCAATTATTGATTGACGACTTCTCAACCGGCCCCTACCAGAAGTCGCTCAAGTCGGGCACCGACACAAATGTCCAGTCCGGCAGCATGGTCGGCGACAGCCGCGAAACCTCCTTCTTTGCCTGCGTTAAGACCGACTGCGGCAAATGGAATCCCTTCGGTCAGCCCAGTTCCTTCGAAATTCAGCCCAAGACAAAGACCAGCCCGAGCGCGCTCGTCTTCAACGGAGCGTACAAATCTCAGGCCTACCTCGGGGTGTTGTACGGTTTTTCCGCCCCCATGACACTCGACCTTGCTTCCACCTACGATCGCTTGCGCGTCACTTTCGACAGCGCCGACCAGGCAGTTAATTTCAACATCATCGTCTGGTCAAACGGCGGAGCGCTCTATAGCCAGACCGGTTGCTGGTTGTCGGATCCCGCTCAGGGAACGTCTTTCACCGTCGACTTCCCCTTCGCCGATTTCACGCCCGGCGGCGACACTCCCGGAGCGAGCTTCAGCGGCATCAACTACATGGAATTTCTCTTCGATGGCGCGCAAGGCACGCTCACCGGCGAGGACTGGGCCGTAACTTCCTTGCAGGCGATTCCGATCGGCGCGCCAGCAGCCAATGTCACTTGCAAGGGATTGGGAACTTAATCGCGAGCCTTAGCCGAGCCATTGCTGCAACGACCCCGCCTCAAGCTAAGCTTGGGCCGGGGGTTTTTCTTTCCGCTTCCTTCATGCACTTGGTGGCCTTCGTGGTCAAGCTCTCTCAACCGTACGAGTGACTGCCGTCGCTCGCGTGTGAACGAAAAAGCAATCCGTGATTAAATACTCCTTCACCCAAATAGCTTTCACTCCAATCCGGACGGTGCAATGCTCTGGTATTTCGTTTTCTTTTTCGTCTCTGGTTTTTGCAGCATTCTCTATGAACTGATCTGGCTTCGCTTGGCCATGGCGCAGTTTGCCGTCACCACCGCCCTTGTGTCGATCGTTCTATCCGCGTTCATGATCGGGCTGGGTGCAGGCTCTTGGGGAGCTGGCCGCTATATTCGCCACCATTCGCCTCTGGGCTTTCCCCCGCTCCGGCTTTATGCCGCCACCGAACTCTGCATCGGCCTCGCAGCCATTCTGGTTCCCTACGAATTGATCGCCGGGCGAATCCTTCTCCACAAAATTGACGCCGGCAATCCGCTCTCCACAGGCGCTTACTACATGGCGGCCGGATTCTGGATCGTGCTTACGCTAGTGCCATGGTGTGCGTGCATGGGCGCAACCTTTCCCTTCGCCATGGCCGCCATTCGCGAAAATTTTTCTGGCGAATCCGCTCGCTCCTTCAGCTACCTTTATCTCGCCAATGTCCTCGGCGCTGTCAGTGGCGCCTTCATCCCTCTACTGCTCATCGAATCGCTAGGATTCAAGGGCACCCTTCATTTTGGTGCGCTGCTAAATCTGGCGCTGGCCTGTTCGGCGATGATCCTCAGCCGGGTTCGACAAAGACAATCAGCGGAGAGCCCATCGCATCAACCCATGTCACAAAGTTCGGCTGCAATGCCCGCTCCCGCGCCGACCGCGTGGCCCTACTTCCTTCTGTTCTTCACCGGCTTAACCAGCATGGGCGTAGAGGTCGTATGGATTCGCCTCTTCACCGTTGGCCTGGGTACCGTGGTATACGCCTTTGCTGCCATCCTCGGCCTCTATCTCGGAGCAACCTACCTCGGCTCCCTGCTCTATCGCCGCAGCATGTATCGCCGAAAAACCTCCGCCGAAGCGCCCGGAAATCTGTTTCTAGCATCGCTCGCGTTTTCTGTAGTCCTGCCGCTCCTGCTGAGCGACCCCCGCGTACACATCGTCTACACAGTGCGCGTAATCGCTATCATTCCCTTTTCGCTGGCTGTTGGATTTGTAACTCCCATGATTCTCGATCGTGTTTCACAAGGCGACCCCGATCGCGCCGGCCGCGGATATGCCGTCAACATCATCGGCTGCGTTCTCGGTCCTCTGGTCGCAGGATTTTTTCTGTTGCCGCTCATGGGTGAGCGCCTCACGCTTTTAGCCTTCGCTGTTCCCTGGATCGTAGTCAGCTTCCGCCGACCGCAAATAACCCAAACCGATCCGTCGTCAACGCAGTCGCGCGGCGCACAACCATCGGTCCCCCAAAGAAACTTCATCGCGCCCCTTGCCGTCGGAGCACTTACGCTCCTGATCGTCTTCGCCACCAAGAGTTTTGAAAGCCAGTTCACCCCCCGCGAAGTTCGCCGCGACAGCACCGCGACCGTCACCGCCATGGGTGCAAGCCGGACCCAAAAGCAGCTTCTGGTCAACGGGATCGGCATGACCGGCCTCACTCCCATCACCAAGATGATCGCTCATCTCCCTCTCGCCTTCCTGTCAAGGCCGCCGAAAAATGTTCTGGTCATCTGTTTCGGAATGGGCACTACGCATCGTTCCGCGATGTCGTGGGGCGTGTCCTCAACAGCCGTCGAACTGGTGCCTAGCGTGGTTTCCGTCTTCCCCTTTTTCTACAGCGACGCCGGTCAAATCATCGCTTCGCCGCGGTCCAGTGTCGTCATCGACGATGGCCGCTTCTACATGGAGCGATCGAGCCAGCAGTATGACGTCATCGCCATCGACCCGCCGCCTCCCGTCGAGGCTGCCGCCTCCAGCCTTCTCTACTCCGAACAGTTCTACGCCATCGCCAAGCTGCACCTTGCGCCCGACGGCATCCTGCAGCAATGGTTTCCCGCCGGCAGCCAGGATCCAGCCATCATCGCTTCCGTTACCAAGGCACTGCGCGAGTCCTTTCCTTACGTTCGGGTCTTCCGCTCCATCGAGGGATGGGGCTACCATTTTCTCGCCAGTAAGTCTCCGCTGCCAGTCAACACGGCCGCCAGTCTGGCTAGCCACATGCCTCCAGCGGCCGTAGCCGATTTGCTGGAGTGGGGACCCGCGCACGCCGCGGAGCAGCAGTTTGCCGGAGTGTTGAATCAGGAATTATCGCTCGACGCCCTGATCGCTCAAGACCCCGACGTCCCAGCATTGCAGGATGACCGTCCTGTCAACGAATACTTCCTCCTGCGCCGGGTTCGAGATCCGAAGTATCTGCACGGAGTATGGGAGCGCGTGCTCGCCCATGTGGGAATCAAATCATAAAAGGCGCAGGGATTGGGCAACGAACCAATGTGCAACAAGGATGTACGCAAGAAAAAGCGCGACAAGAAACAAGCCCTGCCCAGCGTATTCGAAGGCAACTCCAATTCGGAGCAGCATCTCTAGAATAGGCTGTTAAGCAGGGCTTGCCGATAAGCGAGGATGACGCGAAAGCTCAGGCTTGATAAACCTGCTCGTGCCGACGCGCTTCATACCAGAGCGCCAGCTCGACCCGGTTCCACAATCCTAGCTTGTCATAGATCAAGCGCAAATAGTTTTTCACCACGTGCTCAGTGGTGCCGAGCGAGTGAGCAATTTCAGAATTCTTACAACCCTCAGCTACGCGTTGAATGATGAGTTGTTCGCGTTCACTGGGCCCGACGCGGATTGCTGCCTCTCCAACCATAATTGCCTCCGATAAAGTAAAGTCGCGAGCTTGACCCGCTTGATGCCGCCCTTGATTCCAAAACGCAGAAACAGACGGTTAAAGTGTGCCTTGACGGTGCGCTCCGCAATGTGAAGATCGCGAGCGATTTCTGAGTTGTCACATCCCTGAAGCAACAGCTCGATAATCTGCCTCTCCCGGGGTCCCACTTGTTCGAACTTTTCTTCCATAAAACGCTGCACCTTCCCGATACACTCCGTCCACCGCAAGTGGCCTTTCGCTACCGGTTTCTGGACGCATCTGGATTAAGGGTCGTTGCTCTTGGTTTTGCACCCATACGGCCAAAATCAGCCCTAAAACGTGAATGACCCATGAAATTTACGTTTTGCTGCATTTTGCAAGTGAAAAAAGGCCTGACTTTAGTAATTTCAGAGGTTTAGGCTCGCCTGTCTACTGCTTTTTTCCCCAGCTTCTAAGGTGAACTACTTAGTACAAAATTCATATACCTAACCTTCCAAAGCCCATATTTACACACAAGTTCATCCGCAAGCGGGGCGCGATTCCTCCCCTATAATGGAGTGTGGACTTTAAGCTGGTAAGCAACTACAAGCCTCAGGGCGATCAGGCGCGCGCCATCGAAGCGCTGACCCGCGGGGTCTTCGATCGCGAGCAGCATCAGGTCCTGCTTGGGGTCACCGGATCGGGAAAAACCTACACTGCCGCAAAAGTCATTGAGGCCGCTAACCGCCCAGCCCTCGTCATGGCCCACAACAAGACCCTGGCCGCCCAGCTCTATCACGAGTTCAAGACTTTCTTTCCCCACAACGCCGTCGAATATTTCGTCTCCTACTACGATTTTTATCAACCCGAGGCCTACGTCCCAGCGGCCGACCTTTATATCGAAAAAGAATCGACAATTAACGACGAACTCGACAAGCTCCGCCTCTCCGCCACGCGCTCGCTCTTCGAGCGCCGCGACTGTCTGATCGTCGCTTCCGTCAGCTGCATCTACGGCCTGGGATCGCCCGAGGCTTACTACGGCATGATGCTCTTCCTCGAAAAGGGACAAAAGATCAAGCGCTCCGACATCACGCGCAAGCTGGTCGACATTCTTTACGAGCGCACCGAGGGTGATTTTCGCCGTGGGACTTTTCGCGTGCGCGGCGATGTCATCGAAATCTATCCCACCTACGACGACAACGCTTATCGCGTGGAAATGTTTGGCGATGAGGTGGAATCGCTTTCGCAGATAGATCCTCTGTTTGGCACCGTCAAGCAGCGCTACATGCGGCTGCCGATCTATCCCAAGACGCACTACGTCATGAAAGAAGAGACGCGGGCCTCCGCCGTAGCGTCGATCAAGGCCGAGCTGGCGTGGTGGGAAGTCGAACTGGAGAAACAGGGACGCCTGGTCGAATCACAACGCGTCCATCAGCGCGTGATGTATGACCTCGAAATGATCAAAGCCATGGGCTATTGCCATGGCATCGAAAACTACTCCCGGCATTTTACCGGCCGCCTGCCCGGCGAGCCTCCACCAACATTGCTGGATTATTTTCCGCGCGACTATCTGATGTTCATCGACGAATCGCACCAGACTGTGCCACAGCTCCATGGCATGTATCACGGCGACCGCTCGCGCAAGCAGACGTTGGTCGAATACGGATTTCGCTTGCCCTCGGCGCTCGACAATCGTCCGCTGACCTTCGAAGAGTTCGAGCATCGCACCAACCAGCTCATCTACGTCTCGGCCACACCCGGCCCTTATGAGCTGACAAAATCCGCCGGAGTCGTAGTCGAGCAGATCATCCGTCCCACCGGCCTGATCGACCCGCCAGTCGAGATACGCCCTGTGAAAGGCCAGATCGACGACTTGCTGCACATGATCCGCGACCGCGTGGCCCGCAACGAGCGCGTTCTCGTGACCACCCTGACCAAGCGCATGTCGGAAGATCTCGCCGAGTATTACAGCGAAGTCGGCGTCAAGTGCCGCTACATGCACTCCGAGATCGAGACCCTCGAGCGGGTCAAGATTCTGCGCGACCTGCGTAAAGGTGAATTCGATGTATTGATCGGTATTAATCTTCTGCGCGAGGGCCTCGATCTGCCCGAGGTGTCGCTAGTCGCAATTCTCGACGCCGATAAAGAAGGATTCCTGCGTTCGGCCGGTTCGCTGATCCAGACGATTGGCCGCTGCGCGCGCAATCTGAACGGCCGCGCCATTCTCTATGCCGATCGGATGACCGACTCCATGAAAAAAGCGCTCGACGAAACCAACCGCCGCCGCGCCATCCAGCAGGCCTACAATGAAGAAAACGGAATCACGCCCGAATCGATCATTCGCCCGCTCGATATGACGCTGGTGGCGATCGTCGGAGCCGATTACGCCGATCTAACCTCGTCCGAAGTCGACGGCATCCCCGATCTCAAATCGCAAGAAGAATTAGACGCCTACATTGCGAAACTAGAAAGCGACATGCGCGAAGCTGCCAAGCGCTTCGAATTCGAGAAAGCAGCCAAGCTCAGGGATACGATCAAAGAACTCAAGACGAAAGAGTTTTTGTTCGCGTAGCTTCGTAGCGTGGTAGATTGCACGCGCTAAATAAGCCGGCTACCTGCCGCCATCAGCCATGAAACGCATTCTTATCTCCTGGAGCAGCGGCAAAGATAGCGCATGGAGCCTCCACGTCCTCCGCCAGCGCGGCGAGTATGAGATCGCCGGCCTGTTAACCACTTTCAACGAAGCTGCCGGCCGCGTAGCCATGCATGCGGTGAGCCGCGAGTTGGTCGAGCAACAGGCTGCCGCCGCCGGACTTCCGCTCCGGGCCGTTCCGTTACCCTGGCCCTGCTCCAATGAACAGTACGAATCGTTAATGTCTCAGGCCTGTGCCAAGGCAGTGGCTGAAGGAATCGAAGGCGTAGCCTTCGGCGATCTCTTCCTTGAAGACGTCCGCGCGTACCGCGAAAAACAATTGGCGCGCACCGGACTCGACCCGATATTCCCTCTCTGGGGCCTACCAACGCGGGCTCTAGCCGAAGAGATGATTGCTACAGGTCTACGAGCCAAGCTGACCTGTGTCGACACCACGAAACTCGATCAATCCTTCGCCGGCCGTGACTTCGACCAGGCGCTTCTTTCCGCGCTGCCCAATGGCCCGGATGGCATAGATCCCTGCGGCGAGCGCGGAGAATTTCACTCGTTTGTATATGCCGGCCCGATGCTGAATACCGTCCTACCGATCTCCGTCGGCGTGACCGTACTCCGCGATCAATTCGCTTTCGCCGATCTGATTTCCGGCTCGGATCTTGTCCAGCAAACCGATGAGGCCGCTGGCGCCTAATAGCCACGTTTGGGGTTCGGTTAAGTAGCAGGAAGAAAGAACGGCTGAAGATCTTCGCGCCATTCCCCGCAACATTAATATTAGAGACCAGCTTCTACGGCGTCCGCTTAAGAGTCAGACTCAGGCTCGCTCCAGCTTGTTTCCAAGTGCCCACAATTTCCGAACTATCCTTGCTCATCGTGCCATCGTAAACGCTGAGATTGGAGCTGCTCTCGAAGTGCAGAATCGACGCCTTATAGGTGATGGCCGTTATGGCGATGCCGGAAGTGCTTTGGTCAGGGTAGTCGATCGTGCCGCTGAGAGGGCCGTCTTCCGCCGCAGCAATGTGCACCACCACGCGCTGTTTAGGTTTGGCGCCCGGATCGAGCGTGCCTTCCCAATCGGCAACAATCGGAGGAGTATCGGCGGCTACCGCGCGCGCCGGGACCAGGCTCAGGGTGAGCACAATCGCAAATCCCCAACGAACTGCGAACGACGCAACGCGAGGCGTTCTCATTCTCGTATCCCTCTCGCAAAAAGGGAATTTTGGCGGACCTGGTCGGGATCGAACCGACGACCTCCCCGGCGAAACGCCGTGGCGCGTGATTTTGGTGGACCTGGTCGGGATCGAACCGACGACCTCTTCCATGCCATGGAAGCGCGCTCCCAGCTGCGCCACAGGCCCACGCGCGATTCGCGGGCAGTGCTATTTTCAATCGCTACCGTTCAATTCTCGCTTAGCTTGGCCGCGCCGTCAAACTGACTCGCGACACTCGACTCCGACCGCAGACCTCAACTAGGATATGCTTGGCAATCGCAAAGCACACAATTTGGAGCCTCATGAACTTGCGGAACATTTTTCTTCGGTCACTGCCCTGCCTCAGCGCCGTGTTGGCGGCAGTGCTGGCGCCTGCGCCGTCAAACGCTCAAGCGGGTCCCGCAGCGGCAGCGACCGTGCAGCCTCCGGTTGCATATGCATCGGTCAACCAACTCAATGGCATTCTTACGCCTCTGCAACAAACCTCGCAGAGTATGTTGGCCGACCTCGGCAAAATGCGCATCGAGAAGTGGAAAACCGATTCCACCAACAAGCAACAGGCGCTCGCCAACGTCAGCTCCATCCAGCGCAACCTGCAGGACGCGCTCCCCGATATGATCGCCCAGCTCAACAACGCGCCCGAGGATCTCGCAGCCAGTTTCAAACTTTACCGCAACCTCGACGCCCTCTATGACGTCTTCGGATCACTGGTCGAATCGGCTGGCGCTTTTGGAAACAAAGAAGAATTTCAAAGTCTGAGCAACGATATGAACGGCATCGAAAGCGCGCGCCGCGCCTTCGGCGAACGCATGCAGAAACTGGCCGCGAGTAAAGAAGAGGAACTGACGCGTCTGCGCGGCCAGGTGAAGACACTGTCAGCAGCGCCCCCTCCGCCTCCAAAGAAAATCGTAGTCGATGATACCGAACCGCCGAAAAAGCCTGTGAAAAAGAAAACAACGAAGCCTCCCGCCACCACGCCGCAGGCTCCACCAAGCCCGTCGCCGAACTAAATAATTAATAAAGATGGCCAGCCGTTGAGAGACATGGTTCTCCTTCGTGCGCCTTTGTGGCCTTGGCGGGGAAGCTTTCCTCCCGCCAAACGAAGAAGTTGCGGAGTTTTTTATTTCATCGGCGGAATATAAGGAATGTAACGGGCAAACAACCAACAAAGAAAAAACACGACTGGCACATGCACCATCAGTTGCAGCACTCCATACCCCACAATATCCCGAGCCTTCAATTTCAACAGTCCAAGCAGAGGCAGCATCCAGAAAGGATTGACGAGATTCGGCAGCGCTTCCGACGCATTGTAAATCTGCACCACCCAACCCAGGTGCACCTGGTGCAGATTCGCCGCCTGCAACACATACGGCGCTTCTATCACCCACTTGCTGCCGCCCGAGGGAATAAAAACTCCTAGCACCGCCGAATACATCGCCACTAATAACGGATAAGTATTGTGCGTGCTGACTGAGGCAAACAGCTTCGCCAGCGCATCTGCGATCCCCGTCCCAATAATCATTCCAAAGATCACAGCGTAGAACGGAAACTGAATCAGCACGCCGCCAGTCGCGGGCACGCAATCCGCTACCGCCCGCATAAAACGCTTTGGACGCCAGTGCAACAACAACCCGACCGTAATAAACATCAGGTTGTAAGTATTCAGATCAAGCGCCGCCAGCGCGCCCTGCGGCGAGGTGCGGAACACGTCCACCAGGTACCAGCACAAAAGCGCCGCGACCAGAATCGTCAGCAGCGGGCTGTATTCCAGCCACTCCCCCGGCGTTCTCCTGACCGGCAGACTCGCTCGGATCGGCTCATATTCAATTCCATAAGACTCCGCCGTTCGCGCATTCTCGGGCGATGGCGTCGACAAATAAGCAATCAGCACCGAGAGCACAATCAAAATCACAGTAGTGGCAACGCTCTGCCACAAAAAAAGCGTCTGGGTCAGCGGAATCAGCCCGCTGATGTTAAACAGCGACGGCGGCATCGATGACTTGGTCGCCATCAGCATGGCGGCCGAAGAAGACAGTCCCATCGCCCACACCGCTCCTAGCCCCAGGTAAGCGGCTGCGCCCGCCGCGCGATAATCCATCCCTTTGACGCGATTCGCCAGTTCGCGCACGAACAACCCGCTGAAAATCAAGCTCAATCCCCAGGAGATCAGCGAAGTCAGCATGGAAAAAAGCGCAACCATCGCAACCGCTCCACGCGGCGTTTTGGGAACCCCCGCCAGCCACCGAATCCCGCGATACACAGCCGGCGTCGAGGCAACGACGTATCCGCCGATAATAATCATCACCATCTGCATGGTGAAGGGAACCAGCGTCCAGAAATTTTTCCCGCCCTGGATGGCCAGCTTAGCCGCTGGCTGCCGCAGCAACAGCCCCACGATAAAAACGACCACGATGCCCAGCAACGCAAAAATCAGCGGATCAGGAAACCAGCGCTCGCTCCAGTTGGCGAGCCTAAGGCCGAACCGTACAAGTGGTTGCTCCTGAGTTGCCCTTCCCTTCCGTTGCTGCGATGGTACGGGCATATGCACTCCTTTCGATTCGCGTCCAATTCGTTCGGCAGCGGCAACCCGCAAAGCTTACTGCGGTGGCGTGGCCAGATTACGCCCGACATTGTAGCGCGGTCTGCCAGCCCCGCTAACGTGGAAAGAGAAGACTCCCCATCGCTTACTCGCAAATGCTCACTAGCAAACGACCACTAGCAAACTCGATTGAATATCCTTCCGCGATGGGTGTAGGATGCGTTCGGTCAAAGTCGCAAACACGGTTCTTCGCCACGGGAGCTAGTCATGAACACATTTCCTGTCTTATTGGTTGCCTTGTGCGTATATGTCATCGGCTACCGTTACTACAGCGCCTTCATCGCCGCCAAAGCCATGGCGCTGGATGATCGCCGCACCACGCCCGCCCATCTATACGCCGACGGCCATAACTACGTCGCCTCACCCAAGTGGGTGCTCTTCGGACATCACTTCGCCGCTATCGCCGGAGCCGGCCCCCTCGTCGGCCCCACCCTCGCCGCTCAATTCGGATTCGCCCCCGGCTACCTCTGGATCCTGATCGGCGCCGTCCTCGCCGGATGCGTCCAGGACTTCACCGTCCTCGTCGCTTCCGTCCGCCACCGTGGCCGCTCCCTCGCCGAGATTGCCCGCACCGAGATCAGTCCCTTCGCCGGCCTCGTAGCTATGATCTCTGTCCTCTTTATCCTTCTAGTCACGCTCGCCGGCCTCGGCCTGGTCGTCGTCAACGCCCTCGCCAACAGCCCCTGGGGAGTCTTCACCATCGGCATGACCATTCCCATCGCCGTCATCATGGGCTTCTGGATGTTCAAGAGCCACGCCGGAAAAATCACCGTCACCGGCCCCAGCATCTTTGGCGTCATCCTCTTACTTGGCGCAGTCGTCTCGGGCCACTGGGTCGCCCAGAGCAGCGCCGCTTCCGCCCTCACCTTCACCCCTCACCAAATTACCTACCTGATGGCCATCTACGGCCTTATCGCATCGGTTCTCCCCGTTTGGCTCGTGCTCGAGCCCCGGGACTATCTCTCCACCTACGTGAAGCTCGGCACCATCGCCGCCCTGGTCATCGGCGTTTTCATCGTTCATCCCAACATCCAATTTCCCAACTTCACCCCCTTCGTTCACGGCGGCGGCCCCATCATCAAAGGCAAGCTCTTCCCCTTCCTCTTCGTCACCATCGCCTGCGGAGCGATCTCCGGCTTCCACTCGCTTGTCTCTTCCGGCACGACTCCAAAGATGCTCGACAAAGAAACTGACGCCCGCTTCATCGGCTATGGAGCCATGGTCGCCGAGTCCCTAGTAGGCGTCCTCGCCCTGATCGCCGCCTGCTCCATGTATCCCGGCGACTACTTCGCGATCAATACCACCCCCGCCGTCTTCAGCCACCTCGGCCTTTCGACGGTGAATCTGAATCAGTTCTCCCACGAGGTCGGCGAACAACTCGCCGGCCGCACTGGCGGCGCCGTCTCGCTCGCCGTCGGCATGGCCGGTATCTTCCGCGGCCTGCCCGGCATGGATCGCCTCATGGGTTACTGGTACCACTACGCCATCATGTTCGAAGCCCTTTTCATCCTCACCACCATCGACACCGGAACCCGCGTCGCCCGCTACGTTCTACAGGAACTCATGGGCAAGGTCTACAAGCCCTTCGGCAACAACGCCTGGCTGCCCGGCAATCTCGTTACTAGCTCGGTCGTCGTCCTCGGGTGGGGATACCTCATCTACACCGGAAATATTTCCACGATATGGCCGCTCTTCGGTACCGGCAATCAGTTGCTCGCCACCATTGCGCTCGCGGTCGTGACCACCTTCCTCATCAATATGGGTAAGCAGAAATATGCCTGGATTTCGGGCGTTCCCATGTGCTTCGTGGGCGTTACGACAGTCACAGCAGGAGTGCTGGCGATCAAGAATATTTTCTGGCCGCTAACCACCAAGCCCGGCCAGGAATTCGTCGGCTACCTCGATTCAATCCTGATGACTATCTTCATCGCGGGCGTAGTGCTCGTAGTATTCGACGCCGCGCGACGCTGGATAAAAACGCTGAACGGCGCCCCCGCCCCGCAAGAAGCCTTCGGCCCTCCGCTAACCGCCACCGGCGAAATAAAGATGGGCTGTTGCTAAGTTCGGGCTTCGGCATGAGATCGGGATTTCTAGATGAGATCGGTTTCGGGATGAGATGGGATCTCGGGAAGGGCACGACTTTTAGTCGTGCCAAATAAGCCCTCCAAAAGTATCCGCGCTTTAGCGCCTGCGGTCAGCTTCTTGCCTATTCGACCTGATTTCTCATTTAAAAAATCCTGCGGGACCAACGAGCCACGATCCCGCAGAATTTCGTCAGGCAAACCTCAGAACGTGAAGATTGGCCCGAACTCCTCGCGCCAATCATGTGCCTGGGTCCGGTCTTCTCCCACAAAGAGTTTCCCGGGCTTCGAAGCGGTATGGGTTGCGATATAGCTGGCTTCGTTGACGAACGACACCCAGCTATTCATCTTGTAGGTCAGCGAAACCGTGTCCAGATCGGTGCGAGCCAGGCCGTTGCCCTTGCGAGCGTCCGTAGCTTTGGCGCGATCCGTTCCGTATTGCATGTGGAATACCCAGCCCGCATTGTGCCCCTCGGGATCGGCATGGAAGATTCGCGAGAGCGGGAAGCTTAGCTCTGTGAATCCGCCAACGCTTCCGACCGGTTGCAGGTTGGCAATGTAGACCGGTTGGTTGGTGCCGCTGGCGCCGCAATTCCACGCCCCGGTTGTCGTGTCGAGCGCTCCTCCCGCACAGCCGAACGAGATCGCTCGCCCGCTGAACGAGGAACCGCCCTCGCCGATCGATCCAACTCCGGCTCCCAGGTTTGCCCAGACGTCGTTGAGCTGGCTACCGAAGAAGAATCGCAGGTCATCGCCTTTATAGAACTTCGCCACCCAGGTTACAAACGGTGTTGGCACTTGCAGTTCAGTGGTCCAAACGTTTTGCGGACTGCTGTCCTGTATGCCCTTGGGCCAAATGTGCAAGAGCGTACACGTCCCAGTGGCAGGGCAATTGGTAGCGTTTTCGATAAGAAGGGTGTTGTCGAGACCAAGCGCCGGAACGGTCGTGCTGGCAGCAGCGAACGCCTGGCCCGGAATAATTTCGTTCAGCCGGGCATGGTGCACGCTCGCGATAAGCTGCGCCGGCGCCACGCCTCTCCATTCATGAGAGAGCGGAAATTGAAACACGATTCGCGATTCAACTCCCGGCTTGTCCGAGTCCGAACCCGCACGGTCGCCAAAACGCGCTCTCTGATCGGGAGTCAGTGCCGATGAACCGGCAACCGGCAGCACGATCGCGAATTCCGGCTGGATCTTCAAATCACCGGCGCGAAACTGCAGGCCAGTCTTGAATTGCGGAATGCGCTCATACAAGGTGCCCATGGCCACACCCAAACCTGTGGTCTCGAACAGGCTGGGAAGGGTACTCGACATCAGGCTCCAATCCTGTCCGAATTCAGCAAACCATGGCAGGCTGCCCAGCTTGCGATCCAGTCGCATGTAAGCCAAGCGCATGTCGAACTGGCTGGAGCGAACGCTACTGATGTTCCGGTTGCTGACGTCCGTATAGTCGCCTTCGAAATCCGCCTCGGCCCTCGCTGTAATCGTGAACTCGGAATTTCGCGGCACCCATTCAAATTGTGCTCCCGCGCGGGTGCTGCGAGCTTTGAGATGGAAGCTCGGGTCAGAAGTCGGCCCGGTATCCCCGCCGATGAACAGCGGCAGGGGCCAATCCTGGTCACCAAACGTTGGACCGCCGCTCGACGCCGTGTCGTTAATGGCGCTCGCCTTGAAGAAGCCGTACAACTTCAGATTGGCGCCGCTTCCCAGCCGGATGTCGGGAATCAGTCCGCCTTGTTTCGGCAGATCAACCGGCAGAACACGCACCGGCGCTACCGCAGAAATCTGAGCTGGTCCTGCAACCTGCGGCGGAGTTCCGGTTGGAGCCGAAGGCGGCTGCATCTGCGAACTCTGCGGCTGAGGCGTGATCTCCACCGCATTGACCAGCCGCGGGCCCGGGGAGTACATGCTCACCGGTACCGGCGCGACCGTAGCTGCATACTCCTGTTGACTGATAAGGCCCTTGTCCACGAGCAGGCGAGCGAGGCGCGCGTCCGCCTCCTCGGGAGAGGCAGCCTGATTGACCATCGCAACTTCCGCAGGAGTCAGAATTCCCTTGGACTGCAGCAGCAACGCGAGCGGGTTGTTACGGGTTGTCGGAGTTTCCTGCTGCTGTGCCGTGGCCGACAGGGCCAGCGCAAAAGCAACAGTCAGTAAGAGCAATCGCCAAAACTTTCTTTTCATTGGGGCTTCTCTCCTTAATTTCCAACTTGGTTAGGCCGATGTAGACGGGACAAGTCATGATCGAAACAAAGACAAAAATTGACGGTACTAAATACTGCGGTAACCAGTTCAATGTCAAGCTATTTTCTTTTTCGGAATCGGGAAGCTACTCGAACACCTAAACAAAGCAGCCAAGACTAGCCGCGGGCCAATACGGCTGCAGTGACCGTCGCCACAGTCCTTTGTGCTCAGGCGTGCGGGCCGATGAAAACCTCAGCTTCGTATAAGGGCATCGCTTCAGCGATGCCGCAAGTGCCCGGACTCATAAGGCCCCTTCCGGGGCTGATCATGAACTTTGACAGTAAACATATCTGGCTTGTGATGGCGTGCGGGATTACAATGCCCACGAAATAACGCAGGCTCCAGGAGGAACCCGTGACCTCGACCGCCGCTCCGATACTCAAACCTTCTCCCACATCGGCTAACCCCGTACCGTGGCTGGTGGCGTTAGTGGCGGCAATTATCGCCGCCGTGCTCATCTTGAGACTTCCTCCTCTCACCCACCCCTGGCCGCAGAATTACGATCCCACCGGACACTGGTGGCTCTCCGCGCTACTGGCCGCGCTGCCCGTCGTCGTGCTGCTCGGCACTCTGGCCCTCCTGCACATGAAGGCGCACTATTCCGCATTGCTCGGCCTCGCCACTTCGATCCTCTGCGCGATCTGGATCTTCGGCATGCCGGCAAGACTCGCTGCCAAAACCGCCGTCCTCGGCGCCGGCTACGGCCTGCTACCTATCGGCTGGATTATTTTGAACGTCATCTTTATGTATCAGCTCACCTGCGAAGCCGGCCTGTTCAAGGTTCTTCAGGAAAGCCTCACCGGAATCACCCAGGACCGGCGCTTGCAACTGTTGCTGATCGCCTTCAGCTTCGGAGCATTCTTTGAAGGCGCGGCCGGCTTCGGCACGCCCGTAGCCGTAACCGCCGCCGTGCTCATCGGACTAGGGTTCAAGCCACTCGAAGCGTCCGGCCTCTCCCTGATCGCCAACACAGCTCCCGTAGCCTACGGTGCCATCGGAACTCCTTTGATCGCGTTGCACGGAGTCACAGGAATAGATCTTCTGCAATTGAGCGCGCAGGCAGGCCGCATCCTCCCTTTTTTTTCCGTTCTAGTTCCCTTCTGGCTGATATGGGCATTCGCCGGATTCAGTGGAATGCTCGAGGTCTGGCCGGCGGTGCTGGTCGCCGGAGTGTTCTTCGCCGTCCCCCAATTCCTCGTCTCGAACTTCCACGGTCCGTGGTTAGTCGACGTGGTCGCGGCTGTGGTATCCATGCTGGCTCTGATTCTCTTCTTATTGAAATGGCAGCCCAAGCGCATTTGGGGCTTCGAGGATGAGGGGAAACGCGAGGCTCGCGGCACCCACGGCCACACCCGCGCCATGGTGGTCAGAGCCTGGGTTCCTTGGTTGGTTCTAAGCATCCTCGTCTTCCTCTGGGGACTGCCGACGGTAAAAACATACCTCGACAAAATATCGTCTCCAAAGTTCACAGTCGCAGGACTCCATCTCATGGTCCAGCGCGTGCCTCCGGTAGTACCCAAGCCCGCCGCCGAAGCAGCTGTCTATGCCCTGAACTGGCTGACCGCGACAGGCTCAGGTATCCTGCTCGCCGCCGTGATCGCCGGCCTGATCATGGGCTTTACCCCCTGGAAGATGGCCCACATCTACTGGAAGACCATCGTCCGGGTCCGCTTCTCCCTCCTCACCATAGCCGCCATGCTCTCAATCGGTTACATGACCCGTTACTCCGGCCTCGACGCCACCATGGGCCTCGCTTTCGCGAAGAGCGGCGTTCTCTATCCCTTCTTCGGCACCCTGCTCGGCTGGCTCGGCGTTGCCTTGACGGGCTCCGACACCGCCTCCAACGTCCTCTTCGGCAGCCTGCAAAAAATCTCCGCCGAACAAGTCGGGGTCTCTTCAACCCTGATGGCCGCCGCGAACAGTTGCGGAGGCGTCATGGGCAAGATGATCGACGCCCAGAGCATCGTAGTTGCCAGCACCGCGACCGAGTGGTACGGCCACGAAGGCGACATCCTTCGCTACGTCTTCTTCCACAGCATCGCCCTGGCGGCGTTGGTCGGAATCATGGTGACTTTGCAGGCGTACGTGTTTCCGTTTACGCGGCTGGTGGTGCGCTAGGGGCCCCGTCGGCTCTTTGTACATACAAATGTTCCACGTGGAACATTTGTGATTGCATAGATGTATGTACCCATTTGAAGTTACCTCGGGGTTTTCGGTTCAAGATGACAGGTGGGTGGGGAAAGCGGACCCCTCGACTGCGGGTTTGAAGATCGCTCCTTGGCTGGTGCGGCTGTTCATAATTACGCGGATTGGGTCGGCGAACTGCAAATGGCGGACGCAGCCTTGCTCTTCCACGGATGATTGTTCAGCCAGCCACTGCCAATCGACGCTACCCTCGCCGGCGTCGGGATTCACGGTGAAGTAACCGGTCTGGAAGGCAGTTAGATTCTGGAAGAAATGGCTGCCTTGCGACGGCGTCACCCGAAAGTCGCGGAAGCCGGCTTCTACGATCACACGTGCGCCGGAGATTTCATCCCACTCTACGGGAATTCCTAGCCAGGGCTCGTTCGATCCCCAGCGGCCTACACCGATCAGCAGGTAAGGGCGATTCTCCTCGGAGAGTTGGCGATTGAAGTAGGCCACAGCCTGCGCTACTTCCTGGCTGCGGGCGCGCTCGAACCGTTGTGAGTCAACTACCACCACATCATGGATATTTTCGACGCTGCCATTGCCCAGAACTTTGCTGCTGCGGCAGATGAGGCCTCCGGGATACGCTTCGTCCAAGACGAAATCTTCGTCATGGCGAGCCAAGGTAAGCGGGCGAATCTGGAGGAAGCCGAATTCGGCTACGTTCTCGGCTGAAGAATTGGCCGACTGGGACAGACGCACCGCGAATTCGATTTCCACGGGGTTGCCCAGCGCATCTTCGCCCGCCTCGATCAACAGGTCGAGAATTTCCGCCAGCGGGAACGTTCCATGCTTGAGCATGGGTGCGAAGGTGACGATGCGCGATCCGGCTCGACTTACTCCGTCATAAACAGCGTTGTTGTCGCGAGAGTAAGTAGAGGCGAGCGCTTGCAGCGTGCCGTCATTCTCGGCCACGTGTAGTCCAAAACGTCTTTCGTGCCAGTGGCCGGGACGACCGTCGGCGGCGCCATCCAATTCCAGCGCCCAGAATTCCGATTGCGAGTTGGCCAGTATATCTTCAACCGACGAAAACTGAACCAGGTTGAGGGGATAGCGTGGGCAAAAAGTTAAACACTTTCCTCCATCCACTACGGCGCGACCGAGGCCGAGAGCGACGGCGGCGATGCCGTCTTCGAAGGCCATCGGCGGTACGGGATAGAAGTTACGCGAGCGCACGACACCGGAAAAATCAGGATAAAAGCGGCGTCCGTGGACGGTGCCGACAACCTGCTGGAGAATGACGGCCATCTTCTCTTCTTCAAGCCGGTACGGCGTTGCCCGCACGTAAGCCTTGGCGTGATGGCTGAAAGTCGAAGCGTAGACGCGACGGATCGCCTCGCTGAGCGCAGTGAGACGGGCATCCAGGTTTACTTGCGGATCGCCTTGCCGGACCGGCTCTTGATTGCCGAGCATGAAGGTTTTATAAACGCCCGTGAAGGGTTGGTATTGCGAATCCTCAAGCAGGCTTGAGGAGCGAACGGCTAGTGGATATTTCACCTCAGCCAAAAATGCTTTTAGGTTCTCATTGAGAGCATGGGGCAGCGGCGCGGCAAGAAATTTGCGATGAATCTCGGCGTCATCTTCGCAGTGCAGGGCAAAGTCGAGAAGGTTGTTTTCAATGACGAATTGATCAAAGACATCTGTCGCGAGAACCACGGCGGGAGGGACGGAGATGCGAACGCCGGGAAAGCGACGGGTCAAGCGCCTTTTGCGCAACAAGTGCCGGACGAAAGCGAGGCCGCGCGCCTTTCCGCCCAGCGATCCGGAGCCGATGCGCGAGAAACTTGATTCGGAGGGCTGGAAGGTATCGGCTTTAAAGTCGCCGATCAGGACTTCGCTTTGCTCGCGGCGATACTCGTTGATCGATTCGATGAGATCCCGGCGAAGATGCTCGGGGCTGGCAAAATCGGAAACTTTTCGCGGCCGCAGTTTCGCGGCGAGCGCAAACTCCGTGCGCGCCATCAGCCAGTGCGAAAAGTGATTGCTCTGCGAATGGAAGACGATGCTCTCGGCCGGAACCGTTTGCAGCTGTTCTTCTAGTTCGTTCATGTCTTTGGCGCGCCCAACCTCGCTCGCATCGGGCAGACGAAAAACGAAATCTCCGAAGCCGAATTGTTCGGTCAATATCTGGCGTAGATCTTTGAGCAGCGTGGGCGAGCGCTTGCGCAAAAAAGAATAACCCTCGGCGTGGGCGCGCGGACGGAACTCGGTGCGGCTGGTTTGCAAAACCACGGGCGCGTCGGGCACAAGACTCTTCACCATGTGCGCCAGTTCGAAGCCAGCTTCGGGACTGAGCTTCCCTTCCCAGGGAAATTCAACGTCGGAAACCAGGCCGAAGAGATAATTGCGATACTCCTGCACCAGGCTGGCCGCGTCTTCGAAGTCAGAGCTCAGCAGAATGCGCGGGCGCGCCTGCATGCGCACAAGTTTGTGCGCAACGTTAATGCCCTCCTGAATCACGCGCCGCGATTGCTTGATGAGCTCGGTATAGATGACGGGCAAGAACGCGGAGTAATAATGAATGTTGTCTTCCACCACGAGCAGCACGGGAACGCCCATGGCGTGCGTGTCGTGGAGCACGTTGCGCTTGTCTTCGATGTATTTGACGATCGCAATCAGGATGCGGGCGTTGCCTTGCCAAAGGAAAATTCGTTCGATATCGGTGACTGGATTGCGCGCCACAAAATTCTTGATCTCGCGATGATCGTAGCCAAGCACGACAACTGGAACGTCGAGTCCGGCGCGCTTTACCTCGCTCGCCAACTGCGCAGCATTCATATCTCCAACGGTGAGGTTGGTGACGATCAGATTGAACTGTCGGGAACGAGCCAGTTCGGCCGCTTCGGCACAGGAGTTGACGTGGGTGATTCCAGGAACATGCTCGGGACTGAGATCGAGCGACTGATCGATAAGCAGTTCGTTGAGGCGGCCGTCTTCGCGCAGGATGAATGAATCGTAAAGGCTCGAAACCAGAAGGATGTTATGCACCTTGAAGGGCATCAGGTTTTCGAAGCCTTCAAAGCGTTCTTCCGCGTCGGTAATGAGGTCGGGCTCGGCCACGCGACGCAGGTTCATGGGGATATCCTAGCCCAAACTCTTATCTGAGATGCGTGGGGGACGTTATTGCCGGGCGGGGATGGAGCGACCTTTCGCCGTGACAACGATTTGAGCAGTTAGAAATGGCGGTTCTTCCCCGGCTGGAGCGAGACTCCAGATCTATATGTAAATACACGACTTAGCCGTGGGAACTCCGCGGACCGGCGCGGAGTCTAAGTAGGTAGCGGCAAGGCCGTCCGCCCAAGCATCAATCAAAGATTCCCGCCGCTCGGGCACGGGTGACTTTATAATGGAGGGCAACGCCGTCATGGCGGGAGCTACTACATTGGGCGATCTTGCCAGCGCTATCGGAGCCCGTACAGAGGAATCGGCCGTCATCGCTGCCCTGAAGGCAGGGTCGGAAGAGGCTTATTCGTGGCTGATTGGCGAGTTTCACCAGCCCATCTATAGCCTCATCTATCGCATCGTCAACGACCCTTCCGATGCGGCTGACACGACCCAGGACGTGTTTCTCAAGGTTTTTCGCGGCATGAAGCACTTCCATGGCGAGTCGAGCCTGAAGACGTGGATCTACCGCATCGCGCTGCACGAAGCGGCGAACCGCCGGCGCTGGTGGTTCCGGCACAAGGCGCAAGAGACACCAATTGAACCTGCAAATGCCGGGGAGTGTGAGTTTTCCGGAGACGATCGTCTAGTCGATAAAGGCGAGTCGCCGTTTGAAAGGTTCGCGCACACGGAGGTGCAGGTCGCCGTGGAGCAGGCCTTGCAACAAGTACCGGAGCCGTATCACACGGCCCTGATCTTGCGTGATCTGGAAGACATGTCGTACGAAGAGATCGCGGAAGTGCTGGCGATTTCGCTGGGCACGGTGAAGTCGCGGATCACGCGAGGCCGCGCCGCGTTGCGCCAGAGATTGGCGGTATATGTTCGGGAGGTGGGTCCAGAGTTAGGATTGCTTGCACCCGACGAAGAGCGGGACGAACGAAAGAAAGGCGCGACCCAGAATTCTTCGCGAGAAAGTGCGCGACAAAGATCGCGCGGTGGGAGAGAGATTGAGGTGACACCGTGAAGTGCACTGAGATCAAAAAGCTATTTTCGCCGTATCTCGATGGCCGCGTGAGCGGCACAGAGATGCGCACGCTCACGCGCCACGTCGACGAGTGTGCCGCTTGCGCGCGGGAATTTGCCGCCCTCCAGCGCTCGCAGCAATTGCTATCCGCGTTGCGTCCGAAAAAGGTTCCGGCGGACCTGGCGCTGAAGTTGCGGCTGGCGATTTCGCGCGAGGCCGCGCAGACGCGCCGTCGGCGATTTGAGGGCGTATTGGTGCGCCTGGAAAACGCTTTGAATGCTTTTATGGTTCCGGCCACGGCGGGGCTGGTGAGCGCGATATTGTTTTTCGGATTGCTGCTCGGCTTCTTCGCACTGCCTGCGGAATTGCGGGCGAGCAGCGGAGACGTTCCACTGATGCTCTATACCGGACCCCAGCTCGACCAGTCAGCCTTTGGCACGTCGCTGGGCAATATGGGTGACGACGCCGTAGTCGTCGAGGCGTATGTCGACGCCAATGGCCGTGTCGAAGACTATCGCATCCTGTCGCAACCAGCGGATGCCAAAACGGTGCTGCCGGAGTTGAAGAACCTGCTGATCTTCACGACCTTCCATCCTGCGCTTTCGATGGGTCGTCCGACTGCGGGCACAGCTGTGCTGTCGTTCTCGAAGATCAGCGTCAAGGGGTAGTTAGCTGGCTGTCCGAATTCTCCCCAATTACGACGACTAATCTCCGTCTTTACACTTACCCCAGGACGAAATGTGACTATCTTCTAAGTCGATTACTTAGGACAGTCATAGTTAGTGCAGTCCGCGCTCCGACCTTACAACAAAGCAGACTAAGAGGACTTATGCGATACTCCCTGCCAAGAACATAGAGGTGGAGGCGCTATGTCCCGGTTGTGCTCTTGCGGTCTTGGCCTGTTTGTCCTCGGGATGGCGGCGGTTATTAGCGGGTGTGGGAGTTCGGCGCCGCCGATCTCGGTAAGCTTATCCCCTTCGTCAGCGCAGGCCATCGATGAGAGCCAGACGGTCGCGGTCGCGGCTACGGTGATGAATGACAGGAACGCCGCAGGGGTAACGTGGGCGCTGACCGGCCCGGGTTCGCTGAGCAGTTTGTCGGGGCTTTCAGTTACTTATGTCTCACCGACTGGCCTCACCAGCGCGCAACAGGCGACGGTCACCGCGACCTCGGTCGCCGATCATACCAAGACGGCTTCGCTGCCAATTACCGTGAACCTTTACCCGCAGATTCCCTTTCAGGCACTTGCGAACGGATCGGTGGGCACGCAGTACAGCCAGATGATCACGCTCATCGGCGGCACTCCCCCTTTTCAATGGAGTGTCTACGACGGGCCCATTGAAACCGGGTATGAAGTGGGCGGGGCCGTACCGGATGGATTGCAGATGAACCCGATGACAGGAGTCATCAGCGGAACGCCGACAGGAGGCGGAACGTGGTATTTCGAGGCGACAGCAACCGATGCGACCGGCGTGACCGCGTTCGACGGGTTCGGGAGTATCCAGATCAATCCAACTGGCCCGGCGGGGAATGCGGTCCCATTCTTGAATCAGCCGCTGGTGCCGACAGCAGTTTCACCGGGCGCTTCGGGTTTCACGCTCAGCATAAGCGGAACAGGATTCGTTTCTGGCGCGACGGTTAACTTTAATGGCGCGCCGCTTTCGACGACGTTCGTGAACGCCGAGCGTTTATCCGCGATGGTTCCAGCGGAGGACGTTGCGAGTGCGGGGACGGCGGCGGTGACGGTGGTGAATCCGGGACCGGGCGGCGGCCAGTCCAATGTTGTATTTTTCTCAGTCGCCCCGCCTGAAAAAACAGTCGCTTTCGCCCCCGCGGCGAACTCGCCGCTTCAAACCAATGAGGCGTATGGGGTCATAGTGGGCGATTTCAACGAGGATGGCAAGGCAGATGTTTCCATAACAGAAAGCTACGATGTGGTCGTCTTCCTCGGAAACGGCGATGGCACGTTTGCGCAAGCGAAGAGCTCTCCAATCCGACTGCCTAGCCCTCCCTATGACGACTTTGGCTCGCCCTTGATCGGACCGATCGCGGCGGGCGATTTCAACAACAGTGGTCATCTGGGATTAGCGGTCGGGGAGTTCCAGAATGAGGCCGCCGTTATCTTCCTAGGAAACGGAGACGGAACCTTTTCTCTGTCGTCGGCGGCATTCGCGAACGTCGCTGGCGGGTATGTATCCCAGATAAAACCTGCTGATTTCAACGCGGATGGCAACCTCGATCTCGCCGTTACGAGCCAATTTGGGGGAGTGTCTCCCCTTGATCTCGGATATGGAAAGGGCGCTTTCAGCAGCGCGGGTGACCTCTTCACCTCCACCAACGGTTTCCCGGCAGACGTGGCCGTGGGTGATTTCAATAGGGACGGAAAGCTGGACGCAGTCGTAGCAAACGGAGGATCGGTTAAATATCCAGGCTCGGGAGTTAGCGTATCCCTTGGCAACGGCGACGGAACCTTCAGGAGTGGCTCGTTCGTGGCCCTGGGGCAGAATCTCTCCGCAATTGTCACGGCCGACTTTAACGGTGATGGGAAGCTGGATCTCGCGGTCACCGATTCCGGCAGCAACGCGGTAATCATCTTGCCGGGGAATGGCGATGGCACATTCGGTACGCCATCCACGATCACGGTTGGAAATACCCCAATCGCGATCGTAGCGGGCGATTTCAACAGCGATGGGAAACTGGATCTGGCGGTCGCAAACGAAGGAGACGGCACCGTTACGCTTCTGCTCGGGAACGGCGATGGGACGTTCACGCAGGCATCGGGTTCGCCCTACGCGGTGGGAGCAGGCGCGCTCCAAATTGCAGCCGCCGATTTCAACGGCGATGGAAAGCTCGATCTCGCCGTGACTGCTGGAACGGTATCGATCCTGCTGCAGCAGTAGTTTCTGGGGCTCTCGAAAATCAACGTCAATTCTTATGCGCTTGTCTTATGCGCTTGAGACTCGCTGGTCGCTCTCAGGCTCCCGGCACGGAACGGCATTCTTTTTCTAACATTGCCAATAGCTGATCCAGGTGTTCGGTGCGCGTGCGAAAGTTCACTGGGTTAATTCGGAACCACCACTTCCCTTTCAGTTCGGTGGTCGAGATCCAGAATTCTCCGCTCGATTCGACTCGCCTCGCAACCTCGGCGTGTAAATCCTTGGCCTGCGATTCGTCCAGACTGGCATCTCGATATCGAATGCAGATCGCCGACATCGGCGGATCGCTGGCCGCTTCGAAATCGGAATGCTTGGCGACCATGGAATACAAATGCTTCGCCTGGCGCACGTTATTGTCGATCCACTCGCCGATCTGAGCCGCTCCATAACGCTTAAAGCTCATCCACACTTTCAGTCCGCGAAAGCGGCGCGACTGCTCGAAGCTGTGCACGTAATATTGATATCGCTCGTTGGCGCGGTCGAGTTCATCTGTCAGATAAGACGGCTTCATTCCGAAAGACGCTGTCAGCCGCCGATCGTCTTTAACCAGGATGGCTCCGGCGTCGAGTGGCGCGTAGAACCATTTGTGCGGATCGATGGTGATCGAGTCTGCGAGCTCTAACCCTTGATCGCGCATTGGCCATGCGTGGGAGAGCAACATTCCGCCTCCGTAGGCGGCGTCCGCGTGCAGCCACATTCCTTCGCGATCGGCTATCTCTCGCAGCGCGCGTATCGGATCGACCGCGCCGGTGTTGGTCGTGCCGAAGAGGCCGACAATGCAGAGAGGACGGATACCACGCTTATGATCGTCCGCGATGGCCGCCTCGAGCGCATCCAGCCGCACTCGAAATTCAGCGTCGGTCGGCAGCGCGCGCAGCGCCGTCCTTCCCAGTCCCACGGCATCGACAGCCTTATCGACCGAGACATGCCGCTCTTCGGAAGCATAGACCGCCCAGCGATCCTGCACTCCATGTTGCTGTATGCGATCACCCGAGACGGCGTCGCGCGCCAGCTTGAGGCCAATAAAGTTCGCCATCATGCCGCCGCTGGTGAGGTTGCCTCCAGCTTTATCGTCGTAGCCAGCCAGGTCGGTAAGCCAGCGGACGGTTCGCCGCTCCATGGCGACAGCAGCTGGGCCGATGGTATAGGCGCCAATATTTTGGTTGAGCGCAGAACAGATGAAATCAGCAATGATGCCGATGGGGTTAGGCGAAGGCGTGATCAAGCCCATGTAGCCCGGATGCCCGACATGCGTGCAGTACGGCAGCAGCTTTTCTTTCAGCTCTGCTAGGACCTTTTCGGGAGGGGTCGACTCCTGCGGCAGAAGTTCGGCAAAAAACTGTGTGAGCGTGCTCGGCTCGACATTTGGAAAAACAGGCTTCTCTTCAATGTGCTCCAGGTATTCGGCCAACAGATCCACTACGCGATGGCCAAGTTCGCGAAATTCTCCGGGATTCATAGGTCCGTCTGATTTCATAGTCGTTAGACGTTAAAAAGTCTTATTCGACTTTAAAAGAGGGCGCGGTGAACCCAGGCTTTCTGTTTGTAGGGCCCTGTCAGGCCGACTTCTTTTGGGTTGAGGCGAAAGGTATCACTTTCGCCTGTTGTTCCGTCGGGGCCCACTTCACTGCCTTTTTCACGAAACTGCTCGGCACATGAAACTCAATGATTATTGCCATAAATCACCTCGCACAGGAATTTGGGAGCGAAGCCATTGGAAGAATGGCCCAAATCATTCCATTCCTTTTTTAGCCCCTCACTTCATATAGCGACAATCGGGCTCAATACGTTTCATGCAACTGAGTTTATTCAGATCAATTCAGACCATTTCGATGGCTTAACGCGTCTGGAGCCGGTTTTCTTGCCTCTAGTTTTTCTATTGTCCGCGTGATACCTTTCTCTTCTTTTTGTCGCCTTAATAGGTGATGGGTAAGCAAGGAGCTCAAATTTATGACCTACGTGATGACTAAACCCTGCCCAGTGTGCAAACAGCAATTAATCAAGCAGCGCCCGACGGATACGGTACCGTGCAGCTGCGGCAAACACATTTGGCAGGGCTAATGTGGTGCGAGTCAACTTTTGAGCTGCAAATGAATGCTCCGGCACCGAAGAGCCGAAGACGCCGCAACTTTTCAAACCACCCAGCCGCTGATCTCCTCTGCGTTTGACCGCGAATTGACCAGTTCGTACACTACTTCTAGTCCATCCGTCTATGCGCGAGTTCCGAGGGGAGTTTCGAAGGAATTTCCAAAGAATAACTCTGCACCGCTTTCGACTAGCGTTCGCTTTTAGCCTGGCGATTACGCTCGCGGCGCCGGGGTGGGCGCAAAACTCTCCGCAAGTATCGCTTGAAACCAACGAAACGCTGTTCACGGTGCTGACCGCTATCAATACTTGCGGCTACGACCAGGAATTGAGCGTTTCCGATCCGCTGCGCACGCAGATCCGCTCCGAAGTCGCCAAGGCAGTCGAGAACACCGACAAGGCGCAGGATGTAATCGGCCCGATGTGCTTGTTCTACCGCCAGCACCAATCTCCGGACCCTTCCCACGATTTATCCCACTATGTTTCGCTGGCGCTGTATCTGGGAGAGCCGCCGGCTTTCGCGCTCAAAGCAAGAGAGGCAGAATTGCCACCCGATGCGGAAGTGGTGGTGGGTATCCTGCCGCTGATGCAGGCTTTTTACGAAAAGATTGGGCTGCACGCGATCTGGGAGAAGCACCGCGCCCGATACGCTGAATTGCTCGCTATTTATCACGAGCCGCTAGCCAAGATGACCTTCGACACGGAAATCTACCTGAAGTTGGCATCGGCCGGCTATCTGGGACGGCAGTTCACCGTCTATCTGGATGCGATGGGTGCGCCGGGACAGACCAACGCGCGCAACTATGCCGAAGATTATTACGTCGTGATATCGCCGACTCCGGGGACAACGATCAAGTTGCAGCAAATTCGCCACACCTATCTGCATTATCTGCTCGATCCGCTGGCACTAAAGAATGGCGGCGCCTTCGGACGTCTGGAGCCGTTGCTCGGCGTCGTCGACAACGCGCCTATGGATGAGACATTCAAGAGCAACATTTCGCTGCTGGTAAATGAATGCCTGATCCGGGCGATTGAACAGCGCATGGCGAAGATTCCGGAGGCGGAGCGCGCGCACGCGGTCGACGAAGAGGTCAATGAAGGTTATATCCTGACGCGCTACTTCTACGACGCATTGGGCCGCTTCGAACAGGATCCCTCAGGCATGCGCAGCGCTTATACTGATTTACTCGGCAACATCGAAGTAGGCAAAGAGATGAAGCGGGCGGCGCAGATCCAGTTTGTAAGCCAGGCGTCGCCCGAAGTCTTACGCCAGGCGCGTCCGCAAAACGACAATCTACTGCTGAAGGCGGAGCGGCGGCTGGCGGCTGGCGATCCCGAAGGGGCACAGAAACTGGCGCAAAAGGCGCTCGATGAGCAGACCAGCGATTCCGGACGCGCGCTTTTTATCCTGGCGGAAGTCGCCACCGCGAATCGCGACATTGACGGCGCGCGGTCTTATTTCGAGCGAGCGCTGCAAGCGGCGCATGAGCCCAAGTTGATCGCTTGGTCTCATATTTATCTGGGGCGGATCTTTGATTTGAAAGAAAATCGGGACGCGGCGCTCGACCAGTACCGTGCGGCGCTGAGCGCGGCAGACGCGGAGGGCGCGGCCCTGCCGGAGGCAAAGTTGGCGGCACAGCGGGGACTGGATAAACCGTATGAGCCTCCGGTGGCAAAGCGTCCGCAGTAGGTTTGGCAGACTTTTCGGAATTCGATCGCAGCTGTTAGTTTGCGCAAGCTTCACCACCAAGGCCACCAAGGTACACGAAGGAAGAGATTGAGAGAAAACCTCCGTGAACCTTTGTGTCGTTCGTGGTTCAAGGTTTTGGTTGCGTCATACAAACCGACCTGTTAATAAATTTCGCATTATGGGAGATAGCATGAAGCGCAGAGGAGTGATTCCAGTTTTACTAATTGTGGGAATATTGAGTTTCGCCGCTTGGGTCGGCGCCGAAGCCCGCGGACAAGCGGCACAGCAGAATCCGCCCGCCACAGGCCCGGCGACGCCCGCGCCCGGTGCAACGCCGGCGGTCAAGCGGCCCCCGCAGCTTAAGACCAAGCCGGAGCAGGAGGCCTACACAGCGGCTGCGGCCAATACCGATGCGGCCGGATTGGAAAAAGCGGCGGACGATTTTGCTACCAAGTTCCCAGACAGCGAAGTGCGCGTGCTCCTCTACGAACAGGCGATGCGCCTTTACCAGAACGCCAACAATGCCGACAAAACCGAAACCATGGGCCGGAAAGTCCTGACCCTTGACTCCGACAATCCCGAGGCGCTGGTTACGGTCGCCGAAGTAATTGCCGAGAGGACCCGCGACTCGGATATTGACAAAGATCAGCGTTACGCCGAAGCCATGACCATGGCGAAAAAGGCCACTGAAACGGTGAACACCGACATTAGCATTCCGGCGAACACACCCCAGGCCCAGATCGACAAATACAAAGGGCTCTTGCTCTCGAACGCTTATTCGATTCTTGGGACGATTGAGTTCAAGAAAGACAATTTCGTCGCGGCGCAGGAGGATTTGCAGAAGTCGATCGACGTCTATCCCAGCGAACCGGATCCGGTCGTCGTTCTCCGCCTGGCGTTGGCTCTCGATAAACAGCAAAAATATCCTGAGGCGCTCAAGGTAGCAAATCGCGCCGTGGAATTGACGCAGGACAACACGACGGTGGGCACGCCCGCGCGCCACGAACGCGATCGCTTGCAACAGCTGACCGGCGCTGCCCCGCCAGCAACACCGGCGCAGACTCCGCCGAAAAACTAGTTGGAATTCTAGTTGCAATCATTCTAGTTGCAATCAATCAGGCGCGAGGTCATCGAGAGGCTGAGGGTTTACCGCAAACTCCCCGCCTTGATGATCCGAAGCCTCAGCTTCCCTTTTTCTGATGACGTCACGCGAAACCACGGCGCTCGAAGAAAGCCTCGGCCACCGCTTCCAGCGCCCCGAGTTGCTGCAACAGGCGCTCACTCACAGCTCGCAAGCGCGCGAAATCGAGGCGCTTGCAGGGAGCGGCACTACGGCTCTTGCCGGTTCGTTCCGGGGCGACAACGAAATACTTGAGTTTCTCGGCGACGCCGTCCTCGGTCTCGTCACCAGCGAGGCGCTGTTCCACCGCTTCCCTCAATTTCAGGAAGGCCATCTCTCAAAACTGCGCGCGCATCTGGTCGGGCAGCGGCATTTGCTGCGGGTGGCGGAGCATCTGCAGATCGGCCACTATATGCGCCTGGGCCGAGGCGAAGAAAAAAGCGGGGGCCGCCATAAGGCGAGCCTGCTGGTGGATTCGCTGGAAGCGATTTTGGCCGCGCTCTACCTCGACGGCGGCTGGACGGTGGCGCGAGACTTCATCTTACGGGAGATCGTCGAGCCCGAACTGGCTCACATGAATTTGGAGACCAGCGCGATTCCGGTGATGGATTTCAAGTCTGCCTTGCAGGAGGCGCTGCAGGCGAGAGGTGGTCCACAACCGATTTATACTCTCGTCAAAGAAGAAGGTCCCGAACACAAGAAGACATTTACGGTCGAGGTGAGGCTGCCGGAAGCAGAAACAGGCCGAACCGACGTTGGACAATTCGTAAGCCGAGCGCAAGGCGCAACCAAGAAACGAGCCGAGCAGGAAGCGGCGCGACAAGCTCTCGAGCATCTAGCCACCCTGCCTCGGACAAAGATTATGGAGACCCGCAAGAATGGCACCGCAACCTAGAAGCGCTTCTTTCGACTCCGCGGAACGACGGAACGGTAGAATAACTTGTACCGGTCTTTATGTCGTGGAACATGTCGTGGAATGCAAAGACTTCTGCGGGGGATTGGCCCGCGACCATTCAGTCGGTCGCAGGGACAATCGTGATCGCCGTTTTCGTGGTGACGTTTCTCGTGCAAGCGTTCACCATTCCTTCGGAATCCATGGAGCGTACGCTTCTTGTCGGCGACTATCTGTTGGTCGATAAATTTTGCTACGGTGGCGCTACCGGCTGGAATCGTCTTCTTCCCTACCGCAATGTAAAGCGCGGCGACGTCATCGTCTTCCATTATCCGGTGCACCCCGCGCAGGACTTTGTGAAGCGCGTGGTGGCTTTACCCGGAGACCGCCTGCGTCTCATCAACAAACGCGTCTACGTCAACGGCACTCCATTAATCGAGCCCTACGTGCAATACAACACCACCCTGCGCAATTATTATCGGGACGACTTTCCGCGTACCGATTCTCCCGACTACGGAGTAGAGGCGAAGTGGTGGAAAGAGATGCCAAAACTGGTCGAAGACCGGCAGTTGATTATTCCCGAGGGGCATTACTTTGTACTGGGTGACAATCGCGATGACAGCCAGGACAGCCGCTATTGGGGATTCGTGCCGCGCGAAAATATTATCGGGCGGCCGCTCCTGATTTACTGGTCGGCGGGCAATTTAAATAATGATCTGCCCGGATCGCCAACCGTCGGTGATAGGCTTTATCATCTGGCCTACGCGGTGACGCATCTGTTCCAGATCACACGCTGGGAAAGAACTTTCAGGCTGGTGCGGTAACAGTCGATAGTCGAACATCGTTAGTCGCTTGTTTGCGGCAGAGGGTCTCGCGAACGACGAGCGACTAGCAACGAACGACTAATTACAAAACGGATGGCCAACGTGCCCAAGCAAGAAGAAGTCGTAGCAAACAAGAACACTAATAGCGTCGCTAACGACAACGCTACTAACGTCGCGAAAAACAACGAGAAGCCCGTGGAGGAAAAGCCACGCGAGACGACGGTGGAATTCCTCGCCTCTCTCGCCGGAGTGTTGGTCACCGGGCTATTTATCATCACCTTTGTTCTTCAGGCCTTTGAGATTCCCTCGAGTTCTATGGAGGACACGCTGCTCATCGGAGATCACGTCTTCGTGAACCGGGAGCAGTTCGCCACGCCAACGCACTGGATGGGACCGCTGATGCCCTATCGCGACATTCGCCACGGTGACGTCGTCGTATTTCTTTCGCCGGCGGAGCATGGGCTGTTCGTCGTGAAGCGCATCATCGGAATTCCTGGCGACCATATTCATTTGCGTAACGGAGTCGTTTATCGCAACGGACAAAAGCTCGATGAGCCCTACGTTCAGTTCAAGGGTGACCCGACTGATCCCGATTGCGCCCGCTGCCCCTACCGCATGAATTTCCCGGCGGTCGCGCCATCGCCTGTCGACCAACTCGCCGATTACTGGCAATTTTCTCTGCCGCAATATATTCAGGGTGAAGACTTGGTTGTGCCGCCCGACAGTTACTTTGGCATGGGCGACAATCGCGATGTCAGTTACGACAGCCGCTACTGGGGATTCATTCCGCGCAAGAACGTGATCGGCCGCCCCATGTTTATCTATTGGTCGTTTATCACTCCACCCGATCAATATCAGATGCGCAGCGTCAGCGACCGCCTGGGCTTCATGGCGCACATTGTCCTTCACTTCTTCGGTCAAACGCGCTGGTCGCGGACCCTCAAACTGGTACGCTAAGAGGAGACTTTCTCAACCCTCATGCCGACGACAACCATAACGAAGAACTTGCCGACAAAGGAGCAAGCGGTCAAGGGGGAACCGCGCGAAACGCCGGTGGAATTCTTCGCCTCGCTGGCCGAGCTGTTCGTCATTGTTCTTTTCATCATGACGTTTGTGCTGCAGAATTTTGAAATCCCTTCCAGTTCGATGGAAGACACATTGCTGATTGGCGATCACGTGGTTGTGAATCGAGAACAGTTCGCGCCGCCGACGCGCTGGATGGGGCCATTGCTGCCTTATCGCGATCTGCACCGCGACGATATTGCTGTGTTCTTGTCGCCCGAACAGCCGGGCCTGTTTCTCGTGAAACGGATCATCGGCATTCCCGGTGACCGTATCCACTTGCGCGACGATGTCGTCTACCGCAATGGCGAGAGATTGGTCGAACCGTTCGTTCGCCACAAGCGGCAGCACAATCCCTATACCGATAATTTTCCATCCGTCGCGCCCTCGGAAATGTATGGTGTGCGCAATGAAAAATGGGTGATGGAAATGCCTTCTCATATCGTTGGAGAGGACATCGTGGTGCCGCCGGACAGCTACTTTGCCATGGGCGACAACCGCGACGTAAGCTACGACAGCCGCTTCTGGGGCTTTCTGCCTCGAAAGAATTTGATCGGCCGGCCGATGTACGTATATTGGTCATTCAATACGCCAGCCGACAGTCCGCGAGGATTCGCATCTCTGGCCTATACCGTCCTTCATTTTTTCGACGAGACGCGCTGGTCGCGAACTTTCCGGGCAGTGCGGTGAACGGTGCACCGAACATGCCGCGATCCAAGTTTCTCCGTTCGAAGCGTAGCGTTGCGGTCGGCGCGGCTCTCCTGCTGGTTCTGTTCCTTTTCCGGCCCGCCGTCTATCACTCGCGAAGCCGGATCGCCAACTCCATCGGCAGGGCGCTCGGACGCCGGGTCACGATAGACAACGTACGTTTGCGTCTGCTCCCGCGGCCGGGCTTCGATCTCGAAGGGCTTGTCATTTATGACGCACCCGCATTCAGCGCGGAGCCAATGATCCGGGCTGATGATGTTTCTGCCGCCATACGGCTCACTTCCCTGCTGCGCGGCCGGCTCGAGATCGCGACACTCAGCGCCACCGAGCCCAGCATCAATCTGGTGCGCAACGAGCAGGGCCGCTGGAACCTGGCAAGCCTCATCGAACGCAATGCGCAAATTCCCGCCGCTCCCACCGCCAAGCCGCCTTCCGAACGCCGCCCGGCATTTCCTTATCTCGAAGCGACAGGCGCGCGCATCAATTTCAAGATCGGGCAAACCAAGAAATCCTACGCCCTCATGAATGCCGACGTAGCGCTCTGGCAGGACTCTGAGAATTCCTGGGGCGCGCGCATTAAGGCCGAGCCGGTGCGCACGGATTTCCATCTCACTGATACCGGCATCGTCCAGATCAATGCCACATGGCAGCGCGCTACGACCTTGCGCTTGACCCCGCTGCAACTCTCGGTGCAATGGCATTATGGGCAACTCGGACAAATCACACAGTTGCTCAGCGGAAGAGATCGCGGATGGCGCGGGGGATTAGATTTCGCGGCAAACATTTCCGGCACTCCCGAAGCGCTGCAGATCGAGAGCCAGACAGCCGTCGAGGATTTTCGCCGCTACGATATTGTCGGCACCGAGAGTGTGCGCCTGACCACCGGTTGCTCGGGAGAATACAACGCGATGACCAGCGCGCTTGCCGATATCCTGTGTGAGTCTCCGATCGGTGATGGCACGCTGCGCCTCCGTGGTGTGCTCTCTTTGGCATCGCAATCGCCCACCTACGATCTGACTTTAGACGTCGCGAAGGTGCCGCTGACTTCCGTGGTGCGATTGCTGCGTCAGGCGAAAAAACAAATTCCATCCGATCTCACCGCAACCGGATTGCTAAACGCAGAGTTTAGTGCCAAACCCCATATCCTCCCAGCGGCGAATGATGCCTCGTCGCTCTTCCCCGCTGAGGCATGGACGGGGAGTGGATCGGCGACCGATGTGATTCTGTCGTCGAATGCTGGGCACGATGTGATTGCGCTCGGCACGATTCCACTGGCCATGGTCGCGGACGATCTGGCCCGACCTATCGCGATTTCCAGGCGAACAGCGACGAATCTATTGCGAAGGAGAAGATATCTGGCGCCGCAAACCAGCTTGGCATTGATTGATCATCGACTTCAGATCGGCCCCTCAACCCTTGCAGTGAATGGATCGGCACCGCTCAGCGCCGGCGGCTGGATCTCAGCCTCTGGTTACCTGTTCTCCTTGCGCGGCGATGCCGAACTCAAGGACCTGTTTCGCGTCGAGCGCATCCTCGGTCTGCCCGTGGCTCATCCGGCCGCTGAAGGTTTCGCAAAGCTGAGTCTGAGCATTTCTGGCGCGTGGCAAGGGTTTGCGCCCGCTATAACTCTCGGTACTGCGCAACTGCGAAACGTTCGGGCAGAGGCGCGGGGCCTGAATACGCCGATTCGGATCAGCGCAGCGAATATTTCCCTCACCGCGGACGCTCTATCGATGCGGAAGATTTCCGCGCAAACCGGAAACACTCATTGGAGTGGCACCGTGACAGCACCCCGACACTGCGCTATGGCCAGCACGGTGTCTGACAATTCGTTGGGCACAAGCGCGGCCGTCGTTCCCAACTGCGTCTTCCAGTTTAATCTGATGGCAGATCAGCTTTCGGCCGCGGACCTCGCCGAATGGCTCACTCCACACACAGCCATACATCCCTGGTATCGCATCTTGAACTCCAATTCCGACTCGCTCGACGCACGCGGTACTCCGCCGCTGCTCGCAGTCCGGGCACAAGGCAACTTGCAGGTTGGCCGCTTCGCATTAAAGAAGCTGATTGCCACGCAGATTTCGACCCATGTCGATGTGGATCGCGGCAAGATCGTACTCACGTCACTACAAACGCAACTGCTGCAAGGCACTCATCAGGGCAACTGGACCATCAGCGTTTCCAATCGCGAGACCTCGGGTCACGCCATATTGAATCAGACGGCCGCATCTCGCGATGCGTCCGCGCTCGGGGTCCGCTACCACGGCACCGGCACTCTGCGTGACGTGTCCTTGCCGCAGGTCGCGACCTTAATGAATGACGACTGGATCACAGGAACAGCCGACGGGAACTTCGACGTGGATGGATCCGCGGACAGTTTCCATGCCCTGTTAACGAACTCCGTCGGCACGTTGCAATTCATAATGCGCAACGGAACCTTTCCGCATATCGATCTTCCCGGGTCACCCGCGCCCTTGCCCGTCCATCGTTTCAGCGGAGAGCTACGCTTGAAAAAAGGCGAGTGGGAACTTCCGAATGGCAAACTGGAATCGCGTGACGGCGTTTATCAGGTGAGCGGGACAGATTCCACAAACAAAAACTGTGATTTCGTGCTCACGCGCAGCGATGAGCAATCGTGGGAACTAACCGGAACGCTCGCCACTCCGACCATCGTGCCAGCGAATGGTTCCGTTGCCAAACGCGCGGAAGCAACCGCCGACCGACCGTAAAGTTTTCGCTTTCCCGAACCACACCTCACCTCGTACTGGGCCGTACTCCGTCAATTTCTAGTTCTGACACTCCCCATTAGTGTGCCGAGAAGAATCCACAGGCTAAGCGCGAGCCACTCCCAAACCGAAAAGTGTCCTGGCACAAAAGGCGCGAACTTCATCAGCATCATCGCTAAACCAACTAGCGCTCCGAGAAGAGCGATCACGCGATCGGCAATTCGTGGCTTCATCCACAAATAAGCAGAGCACACCGCCAACCATCCGCTGGCCGACGCTACTGATCCCACCTCGGAAATCGGAACGAGAATCGCGCTACCGAGAAACATGCACAGTGCCGTGGCGAGGCCAACCGAAGCGATCGCCGCGGATGGCGTTTGATTGAGCGGATGCACCCTGGCCAATCTCGCGTCAACAAGATCGCGACGTCCCATGGCAAAGAGCAAGCGGCTGGCGGCGACGAAATTCCCGTTGAATACCTTGAACAGCGATAGCAGCGCCGCGCTGAGAACGATGCTCACGATCCAGCGCGACCCGACAGCGTGCTCGAAGGCGACGGCGGTCATGAACGGCGCACTCGTCAGCGTGCGCCACGGCGCCACGAAGCCAACCGCCGCGATTACGATGACGTAGAACACCGCTCCGACAATGATGGCGGCGAAGATGGCGCGAGAGAATCCGCGCGACCGAAACTCAGGACTGGCTTCTTCGGCAGCTTTCGTCACCGATTCATATCCGGTCATGTAATAAGGAACGATCTGCAGGACCAGCAAAATGGATAGGAACGGCGTGTGCGTGAATAGCGGAGGGAAATTAGCCGGGGATCCGCGCGTCACGCCGATGGCGACGAATACCACGAAGAGCGCGAGCGTGCCGAACGTGCTCCAGTTCTGGAATGAGGCGCTCAGCCGTATGCCGCGATAATTCACCACCGTAACGAGTGCCGTGAGCGCCAGTCCGATCACCAGATGCGGCAGATAAACCGGCTTTCCCGCTACGCGATACAGCTGAACCGAATCGAGCGCTGGGAAAATGTAGCCTGCTATACGGCCAACAGCAACGGCTTCCCAAGGGCAGACGATGAAGTAGGCGAGCATCATCATCCATCCTGTATAGAAACTGATTGAGCGGGGAAATACTTTCGCGGTGTAAGCGACTTCGCCCGCTGCGTCGGGCATCGCGGCCACAAGCTTTCCGTACACGTAGCCGATTGGAAGCAGGAGAACACCGCCGATGGCGAAACCGAGAATTCCGCCGAGCGGTCCGCCGCGACGCAGCCAATCGTCCATGACGACGAGCCAGCCAACTCCGATCATCGTTCCCCAACCGAGAGAGAAATAGTCGGTGATGCGCAGTTTGCGGGCGAGTTGCGTCATCGCCCTGGATTGATGCTTCGATTTATTCGAACGGGGGAAACTGAGAGCCCGGAAAGGGGAGCCTCGACTTGAGGGGAGAGCCCTGAGAACTGAAAACCGACAACTGAGGACTGACAGCTGCTGCTGGATCGCATGGGCGCGAATTATAACGCATCGCGTCGTGACTCACTTACTCAGGCAATAGCAAAGCGCGCGGGCTGACAATCTTTCGCGCGCAGGATACAGATTGCTTCCTTCAGGGATGAAATCTCGAAGACCGCGTTGAGATGCGTCGCCTCGAGTAAGCGGCGGAAGAAGGCCGGCGGATTCACCAGCTTCATGCTCGCACCATTACGCGCAGCCCAACGCCGGATCAGCAGCAGCGTTCCCAAGCCACCAGCATCGAGATGATCGACATTGGAAACATCGAGCACCAGCACACGGACGCGCTCCAGTTGTTCGATGCGGCGGCGCAATTCGTCGAGCGCGGATCCGCGCACCATACGTCCAGAGCAGTTCACGACGGCAACGTCCTGCAAGCGTTCGACTTGAAATTCGAGTTCGGTCGGTCTGTTCACAATATCTTGTGTGTTCATAAAATCCATCCTCAACTCTCGTGTGTATTGATACGAATTGCCCTTGAAAAAGTTCCCACGATTTCGGTCTTGGCTTATAGACGTCGGAACGTCCGAAATGTCACCGCTTGCGGACGAATCGGGAGGCGCAGAAATATCTTGGGCAAATGTTACAAACGTGTGAATTTACTGGCTAAGTTATAGATGTTATGTGTTTACAAGCCCGCTTCAATGCGCGATCTCGGGTCGAGCAGATCGCGCAACGCGTCGCCAATAAAGTTGAAAGCCAGCACCGCGAGCATCACCGTAAACGCCGGAAAGAGCACGAGATGCGGCGCGTCGAAAAGATGCGAGCGGGCGTCGTTGAGCATCGAACCCCAACTCGCTGTGGGCGGAGGGACGCCTAATCCCAAAAAACTCATCGTGGCTTCGGCAAGAACCGCGCCCGCCATGCCGATAGCCGCCTGCACAATCACCGGCTGAATAATGTTGGGCAAAATGTGTCGAGTAACAATGTGGAAATCGCCCGCGCCGAGGGCACGCGCGGCTTCGACAAATTCGCGCTCACGCACGGCGAGTACTTGTGCGCGGACGAGACGCGCGTAGCCAACCCATCCGCCGAGAGAGAGCGCAAGGATCAGGTTGACAATTCCCGGGCCGCGAAAGGCGACGAAGGCGATCGCGATGAGAATGCCGGGGAAGGAAAGGAACGCGTTCATCACCACTACGTTGACGAAGCGATCGATGCCTCCGCCGTAATATCCGGCGAGGCTGCCGATGATGAGGCCGAGCGTGAGCGAACCGACGACCACGCTGCTGCCGACAAAGAGCGAAATGCGCGCGCCCCAAATCAGGCGGGAGAGAATGTCGCGTCCAAGTTCATCGGTTCCGCACCAGTGCTGCGCCGTGGGGGATTGCAAGCGATTCGGCAGGTCGATGTGCGCCGGATCTTGCGGCGAAATCCAGGGCGCAAAGATGGCGGCGAATACGAAGATAGAAACCAGCACGACTCCAATGGCAGCCAGCGGATTGTGGCGCGCTACGCGCGGGAGCGAGATGGCGAGAGTGGACATGCGTCGCTTTAACCTTCAATCAGTTATATAGCATTGGGAAGCGATTTTGAATTAGCGACCAAGCGGTGTTGTTGTTCTTGTTTACGATTAAAAACAGCGGACAGCTGTGTCCGCTCCACATCGACTAGGTTATTGCCTAATCCTTGGGTTCACCGCCGAATACAGTAAGTCGGTCAGAAAGTTCACCGCGACATAGGTCAATCCAATCGCCAGAATGCATCCTTGCAGCAGATAGTAATCGCGGTTGGCGATGGCTTGGATGGTTAGGCGTCCTATGCCGGGCCAGGAGAAGATGGTTTCGGTCACGATTGTGCCGGCTAGGAGGGCGCCGAACTGCAATCCTACAACGGTCAGGATTGGGATCATGGCGTTGCGCAGGGCGTGGCGGTAGACTACAGTGCGCTCGGGCAGGCCTTTGGCGCGGGCGGTGCGGATGTAGTCCTGGCCTAACTCCTCTAACATTGACGTGCGCACCATGCGGGTTAAGATCGCGGCTAAGGCGCTGCCCATGGTGATGGCGGGTAATACTAAGTGGGCTAAGGTGCCGGAGCCGCTGACGGGGAGCCATCCTAACTCAATCGAGAAGAATAAGATCAGCACCGGGCCCAGCGCGAAGTTAGGAAATGACAGGCCGAAGAGACTTACTACGCTTAGGGCGAGATCATCCCATTGATTGCGGCGCTGGGCGGAGCGGACTCCGGCGGGAATCGCCAAGACGATCGCGACTAATAAGGATGCCAGCGTTAGCTGTAAGGTGAAGGGATAGCGCTGGGCGATCAAGTTAGTAACTCCTTGATTGAAGCGGAGGGATTTTCCTAAGTCTCCGTGTAACACGCCTCGCCAGTAATTCAGGTATTGCTGGCCTAGCGGGACGTCGAGACCGTAGGCATGGCGGGCGGCTTGAATGTCTCCGGCGGCGGCGCCTTCTCCCAGCATTTGTTGTACGGGATCTCCGGGGACGAAGTGGATTAGCAGAAAGACGGTCGAGACTACTAGCCAGATTACTGGGAGCGTGTAGAGCATGCGAGCTAGGATGTAGCGAGGCATCAGGGATTACGAAGCTATCACATGCCCTCAGCGGCTAAAGCCATTCAAAGGGTGCCATTACCGCAGCGCTGAAACGCCGCTTTACCCAAAATCACAGCGCAAATCGATCAATCGCCGGCCTGCTCCACCGGCGCTGGCGGCGCCGAGGCTGCTTGCGCTTTCGGCAGCGGCTCAATCCTGAGCGTGGCGATGCGATGACCGTCCATTTTTTCTACCACAAAGCGGCGGCCTTCATAGTCAAACACCTCGCCGCCGGTGGGCATTTTTTGCAGGCGCGAGAGGACGAATCCGGCTAGAGTCTCGTAGCCTTCATCTTGCGGAAGCTGCATCTCGTATTGGGCTTCGAGATCCCGGATATTGATGGCTCCGTCGAGGATTAGAGGTGCATTGGCGTCGGTCACAGCGGGCTGGGGCGCGGCGATATCGTACTCGTCTTTGAGTTCACCGACGAGTTGTTCGAGGACGTCTTCGACGCTAATGACTCCGGCGGTCGAGCCGAACTCGTCGACAACGACGGCAAGGTGGCGTTTGCGCTGCTGAAATTCGCTGAGAAGCTCTAACAAGGATTTGGTTTCGGGGACGACGAGCACGTCGTGCATAACCTGGCTGACTTTCATCTGAGAGAGGCGTTGGGCTGCGGGCGGAGCGGTGGCGGCGCCGAGGCGTTGCCGGGTCCAGCGCATGAGATCTTTGGCGTAGAGGACTCCGACGATGTGTTCGGGACCGCGCAGCGGATCGTAGACAGGGACACGCGAGTGCTGATCGTCGACGACGCGCGAGAGGGCCTCGTCGAGGTTAAGGTCGGAGGGGAGAGAAAAAATTCTGGTGCGCGGGATCATGACCTGGCGTGCGGCGATGCTGTCGAGTTCGAGCGCGTTGAGCAGCATCTCTTCCTGCGCGGAGGAGAGTTGGCCGGAGTGGTGCGCGGCGGTAACGATCAGCTTAAGTTCGTCGGGCGAATGGACCGAGCCGTGGCGAATCTCGCGCGTGCCAAACGCGCGGAGAACGAATCCGGCAACGCGGCTCATGCCGACCGTGACCGGGCGGGTAATGGTGAGGAAGACGTCCATGGGCGCCGCGACAGCAAGGGCGACGCGCTCGGCGCGCTGCAAGGCGAGCGACTTAGGGACGAGTTCGCCGAGAATCACGTGCAGGCTGGTGATGGCAACGAAGGCGACGGTTACGGCGATCGCGTGCGCATACAGCGTGGCGTGAGGAATGCTGCCGATCCAAGCCTCAAAGAGGCGCGCCAGGACGGGCTCGCCCAGCCAGCCTAGAGTAAGGCTGGTGATGGTGATTCCGAGTTGGACTCCGTTGACAACGCGCTGCAGTTGTTGATGGAGTTTGAGGACGGTGCGGGCGCCGGCCCGGCGAGCATCGATGAGCTGAAGGATGCGGGTTTCGCGGACGCTGACCAGCGCAAACTCGGCCGCGGCGAAGAAAGCATTGGCCGCCACCAGGAGCAGGATAACGAACACCCGCAGCAGCACGTACGCAATCATTGAACTCTAATTCTAACATTCCAAAGGGATAGAGATCAGGAAAGGCAGGGCAGGTCGCGGGCGTCAGGCGTCGGGTGTGAGGAAGAGCAGGAAAGGAATAAAGCAGGGAAAAATCGCGATTGGCCTCTGCATTGGATGCGGAAAAATCGTTTACCACTAAGCGACACTAAGGATCACGAAGGAGAAACGGGCCGCCCGTCAGCGGCGATGCTAGGGCGATCATCGCCGGTGAGTTTTCGATTTGGATCGCGGTACAATTAATGGATAAACCCTTAATCGCCAGCGCGATTCATGCTTTCTTTTTCCTTGCTCAACGGTCTAATCATGTACACCGGACAGAGTGTGATTAGGCGAATCCGGCGATTGCGGGCGATTTGGTCAGTATCTTAAGGAACTATTCTGAGGTTTCTTCCGTAACAACAAGTGAATGGCAGTTCTGAGATTTGAAATCAAGCAGGAGGCGGTCGTGGAAGGCAACGGCAATGGCAAAAGGAAACGGCGCAAACGAATCATCATCTGGACCTCCATAGCAGCGGTCGTTGTAATCCTGGTGGTGGCCGGGGCGCTGGCCGCATACAGCGGCGGCGTAAAGATCGACCCCTCGAAGCTGGCCAAGGTTGAAAAGGGCGACCTCGCGAAGAGCGTGGTGGCTACCGGCAAGATCGAGCCGATCACCAAAGTTGAGGTCAAGTCGAAGGCCAGCGGCATCGTGAAGAAGCTCTACGTCGATTACGGCGACAGAGTGAAGAAGGGCCAGGTGTTGGCCGAACTCGATCGGGACGAGATTCAGGCTCGCGTCGATCAGGCACGTGCGCAGTTGGAGGCTTCGACCGCGAGCTTGAATGGCACGCGCGCTGACCTGGAGCGGGCCAAAGTTGATGCCGAGGGTCCGGACGTTCCGCTGTTGAAGCGCGCTTATGAGCGCGCGGAGGGCATGGCTAAGGACGGGGTCGTATCCGCTTCGGCGCTCGATGATGCCGAAAAGAATTACAAGATGGCGTTGAATAAACAGAATGTCTCCAAGGCGCAGTTGCTGGTTTTGCAAGCCAAGATTGGTCAAGCCGAGGGCCAGATGGCGCAGGATCGCGCCAATCTCAAGCAACTCGAAGAGCAGCTGAGTTACACGACGATTGAGTCTCCGCTGGATGGAATTGTGTTGTCGCGCGATGTAGAGATTGGCGATGCGGTGAGTTCGATTCTGGTGCTGGGTTCGACGGCTACGCTGGTCATGACGCTGGGCGACACGAGCGAGGTTTATGTCAAAGGCAAGGTGGACGAGAGCGACATTGGCAAGGTTTACCTCGGACAGCCGGCGCGCATCAAAGTCGAGTCGTTCAAGGACAAGACCTTTACCGGCAAGGTGACGAAGATTTCTCCAATGGGCGTAGAGAAGGATAACGTCACAACTTTTGAGGTTCGCGTCTCGATCAATAATCCCGAGGGGGTGCTCAAAGCGATGATGACGGCGAATGCCGAGATCATTCTCGAAGAGCACAAGGGCGTACTGCAGATTCCGGAGGGCTCGATCATTTACGACAAGGACAAGAAGGCATCGGTCGAAGTGCCCGATCCGAAGGCGAAGGATGGCAAGAAGAAGCTCGCCGTCAATATAGGAATCTCGAATGGCGCGAAGACCGAGTTGCTCTCTGGGCTTAAGGAAGGCGATCAGGTGGTGCTGCAGTAGAACAGCAGTTATGTGACAGGTTTGAAGAAAGCTGCGCGGAGCAAACATGACGGTCGCGGCGGTTTTGCCTTGTCCGAAGACTTTGCCTTATCCAAAGACAAGGATCACCAGTGTCGTCTACTTGCTTTACTTTGTGACGGTGATGTCCGCCACGTTTTTCATGAAGGGGCTCGTCGTATCTGATGATGCTGCAGCTACGGCGAACAACATCCTGGCCCATGAGTCGTTGTTTCGGACGAGTTTCGCCATCAATCTCATCGCGACAGCGCTCTACATTACCGTGACGGCTCTCTTTTACGAATTGTTCAGGCCGGTGAACAAGAACCTCGCTCTACTCGCGGCCTTCTTCAGCCTGGTGGGTTGTGCCATTCAAGCAGTTGGATATGTCTGTTTTCTCGCCCCGTTCACGCTTTTGGGAGCCGCCCAGTACTTAAGCGTGTTCAAGTTGGAGCAGTTGCAGGCGCTGGTGCTCACATTTCTGAAATTGCGTTCTCAGGCGGAACAGATTGGCCTGGTATTTTTCGGCTTCTTTGACCTGCTGATCGGTTGCCTGATTTTGAGATCGACGTTCTTGCCTCGAATTTTGGGAGCGCTGATGGCATTGGCAGGTTTGGGTTGGATGATGTTTCTATCGCCACCGCTCGGAAACAACCTGGCTCACTACATTCTGCCTCTCGGCTTCCTAGCGGAGTTCTTGCTGATGGTGTGGCTTCTGGTGAAGGGCGTGAATGTTCAGCGATGGCAGGAACAGGCCAGCGCAAAGGGATGGCAGTGAAACTAAGACTTGGAGACATGATTAGTATGATGAATATTTCCTGGCTTCACCGTCGATCGGTTCGCACGCTGATTTTTGTTCTCGCCACTTCGCTGGCCGGGTTCGCTTCAGTCATCGGAACCTTTGACCGCTCGTTTCAGGTCAGCGGGCCGGTCGACCTCGAAGTGCTGACTCGCTCCGGCGACATCACCGTGCGTAATGGTGCTGCGGGGGCGGTTACGATTCACGCCAAGATCCATTCCAGCACCTCATGGTTTGGGGGCGACCATAAGTCGGAGGTGCAGGAATTGCAATCCAATCCTCCCATTCGCCAGAACGGCAACAGCATCCGCATCGACTACGTGAACCTCCATGACATTTCGGTCGACTATGAAATCAGTGTTCCCGAAGAGACCGCGATTCGCGCCCACACCGGCAGCGGCAATCAAACGATAGAAGGCCTCAAAGGTAACATCGAACTGGAGAGCGGCTCGGGCGATTTGAAACTGGCGCGGCTGACGGGCGATATGCGCTTCCAGACGGGCTCGGGAAACGTGCGGGGCCGCGAGCTTGCCGGACCGGCGAAGATCAAAGCTGGCAGTGGAGACATCGAGATTGAAGAGACAGGTGCCGGCGACATGGAGATTCGCACCGGCTCCGGCAACATCAACGTGAGCGGCATCAATGGCGGATTTCATGCCGAGGCGGGCAGCGGCGACATTCACGGCAAGGGGATACCGAAAAGTATGTGGAGCGTTCGCACCGGATCGGGAAACGTCACTTTGAGCGTCCCCCGCGACTCAGCTTTCGACGTCGATGTTTCATCAAGTTCAGGAACGGTCACGCTGGGCCATCCCGTGACCACGACGGTGCAGGGCCGCATTCAGGAAATGAAGAAGAGTGTGGTAGGAAAAGTTCTTGGCGGCGGCCCGATGATTTCCGTGCATACCGGCTCGGGCGATGTCGCGGTCGACTAAGAACCTGAAAGCATTCAGCAAAGGGCACTAAGGTCCACGAAGGTCTTATTAAGCTTTCCTTCATGGACCTTAGTGCCCTTGGTGGTTAATGGGCTCGCTTGACGCGCCATCGTGCGACATCCGATACTTCGTTGGGGCTCCTAAACATTTTCCTAAACTCAAATGAGGTAGCGATTTGGCACGCACCGCAATCATCACCCTGACCACTGATTTCGGACTCAACGATCATTTCATCGGCGCCATGAAGGGCGTCATCCTCGAAATTGCTCCTGACGCGCAGATCATCGACATCAGCCACGCGGTGCAGCCGTTCGATATTCTGGACGGCGCGCTGACCATTTCGCAGGCTTATTCCTACTACCCTTCCGGCACCGTGCATATGGTGATCGTCGATCCCGGCGTGGGGACAGCTCGGCGGCCGATTGTACTGACCGGCGATCGCCATCTGTTCGTGGCTCCCGATAACGGCGTGCTTTCTCTGATCTATGCTCGCGAAGAAAGGCTCTCGGTCCGCCACATCACTGCCGACCATTATTTTTTGCAGCCGCTCAGCAATACTTTTCATGCGCGCGACATTTTTTCGCCAGTAGCGGCGAACCTTGCCAAGGGCGTTGCCGCCGACCGTTTTGGCGAAGAGATCACCGACTACGTTCGCTTCGGCGCGCCCCGCCCCAAACCGATAGATGAGCGCACGCTGCGCGGCGTAGTCCTCAAAGTAGATCGCTTTGGCAATCTGATCACTAACATTACGCCGCAGGATGCGCCGCAACTTTTCGGAATGGATCCGCCCGGCTTCAAGATTGCGATTGGAGCGAAGGCGCCGGCAACGCGAATCTGCACCAATTATGCGGAAGGCGCTCCGGGCGAAGTTTTTGGCATCCTGGGTAGCATGGGCTTCCTGGAAATCGCCGCTAATCGCGGGTCAGCGTTTCAATTGCTGGGAGCGGGCAAGGGCAGCGAAGTGAATGTGGTGATGGGGTGAAGTGCAGCAATTAGCATTTAGCATTTAGAACAGCGCTTTGCTTTTGAGCTGACAGCTAATTGCTAAGAGCTGCTCTTCGGATGGACATAGCGATCCATCTCCGCCGTCCACTTCAGAAAGCGCCACAGATCGCCGCGCTCCGTCCATAGGAATTCCCAGAATTCCAGGAATCCAATTTGCGTCATCTTGACGCCGGTGTAGGTTTCGATGCGCCATAGAAGATAGGGACTGCGCCACGGGGCTATACGATGGCCCCGTGTCGAGTTCCAGAGAAAGCGCAGCATTGGCCGCATCGCGTTTTAGTATAGCGCGCCGTTATTTTGTAATGTCGATGCTGGCGCGGGTATTCTCCCACTCCATGCGCATCTCGCACTTGCTTCCTTCCTGGTCGAAGGCGATGGTGAAATTTTCGACGGGCGCGGATGTTTTCGATGCGTGCATGTCAAACCGGCCCAACTCATCGGCTTCGTACTTGTAAGGAATGCCCCACTCAGCCGTCTTCTTGTTGACGATTAAAGTCCATTTGTCGGCGTTCGGAATGGTGAAGATGGTGTAGCTTCCGGCGGGCAGAGACTTGCCGCCGATCTTGACGTTCGTATCGACGACGAACTTGGTCGCTTCATTGGCGCCCGTGCGCCAGATTTTTCCGTAGGGGACGAGCGCCTTGTCGTCCTCAGTGCCGAAGATCTTTCGCCCCTTTGCGCGCGGGCTGGAATAGTCGACCTTGATGGTCTTGCCGTCGGAGAACTTGCACTCTGCACTGGCCGCCGGACTCGGACGCTTCGAGTTGTCTTGTCCCATACCGCCCATCTGGGCCGAGGCCAGAGTTGCCACCGCGCAGACTAAGGCTGCGATAAAAGCGCACTTCTTCATGTTTTGTTTCCTCCTTGGAAATCAGCATTTGGCACTTAGCCCTTAGCATTTAGAAAGCGCTTCGCAGCCCTGGTCGATCGCCTGAGCTAGGGCTAAAGCGCTAAATGCTAACTGCTGGTTATTGTCCGCCAAGAATTATACGCATATCCCCGTTACAATTTGTCTCATGGCCGTGTTCAACGAAAAGCAGGAAGAACTGGAGCACTTTGAGACGCGTATGGGAGTGCCTCGCGGACGGCTCGCCGTCACCATGGATCTGGTTACGGACGCCATGGCGCTCGTAGGTCAGCACGGCGTCTATTGCCAGAGCCAGCGCTGGCCGGGCAAGCCGGTGATGGATGTGCAAGTAATCATGAAGAATCTGACCGACGCGAAAGAGCTGATCCAGAGTGTGATGGAAGAGCTGAAAACGAAGGCCTAACCGCAAGTTTCGTCTGCCCCAGCCCTCTTCCGGAGACAAGAACTTTAGAATCGAAGAAACTTTCGACATAAAACCGAAGTGTTTCAGCGGCCGGCTTAAGCCGAATTGTCTGGCCCGGAAAAGTCTTACAATTGAGACTATGGAGCGCAAGATTTTCTGGGGATCGATGACCCTGCTCGGGATACTCGCCGATCTGGTACTGCCATTGTGGTGGGCCGTGGGCGCAACCATCCCCATCATGTATTTTTCATGGTGGATCGCCTACCGCAGCGGCTGGTTCGAATAAGCGATTGTGTTTTTCTGCCTCGCCCCTGATAATTGCTCTGCCGCAATTCCAATCTCACAGGGGCAAAGAATGAAAATCCTATGGAAGTTCGCAGCCGTGCTGTGTCTGGTCTTCGCTCTGGCGCTGGCCGGCGTCGCTCAAACCGCCGCCACCCCGGCAACAACTACTTTGACACCAGAAGAGCGCGCGGCCGCACTCAGAAATCTGCAGGCGACGCACGACGCATTTCTGCAGTCGATTGTCGGACTATCGGAGAAGCAATGGCGATTCAAGCCGGCTCCGGATCGCTGGTCGGTGGCTGAAGTCTCGGAACACATTGCGGTCTCCGAGTCCACCATCTTTGGACTCATGCAGACCAAGTTCATGACATCGCCCGCCGATCCATCCAAGCGGGCCGAGGTCGCTGGCAAGGACGAGATCATTTTGACGAAAGTGCCGGACCGCAGCCATAAAGTGCAGGCGCCGGAAATTCTGAAGCCGACGAATCGCTGGGCGACCGAGGCAGATGTGGTCAAGGCCTTCGAAGACAGCCGCAAAGCGACGATGGATTATGTGAGAACAACCAACGATGATCTGCGCGACCACTTCGGGCCGCATCCGGTGCTCGGTCCGCTCGATGCCTACCAGTGGATATTGCTGATTTCAGCGCACTCCGAGCGGCATACCAAGCAGATTGAAGAAGTGAAAGCAGACCCGAATTTTCCGAAGGAGTAGGGTTTCGCAGCGCATCAGCGAATCTTTTCCCGAACTCTGTCATCCTGAGCGCAGTGGCTGCTTCGCGAAGCGAATCAGCCACGTAGTCGAAGGACCCCTATTCCGTTAAAAATTCCAGCGCCCGCATAAATCTGATTGCCGTCTCGATGTTCCGGCGGGAATGCCCTTGGCGCAATCGAAGACCTTGTTCGTGTAGGGGCCCTTCGACTCCGCAGGAGGATTCGGTTCGCGGATCCTGCTCCGCTCACGATGACAGTTATTACGCTATCTGGTACTTCCCTGCCTCGACCGTCTTCTGCGCAATCTGCTGGCGCAGTGCAATCGTGTTGAAGGGCTCGCGCTTGGATAGCCGCCGCACGATGGCCAACTGTGTGCGCAGCATGTCGCCTTCGGCTACATCGGCGATAACTTTCTTTGCCGCCGCTTCAACTTTCTCCAGCGACTGGGTCAGATAGACTCGCGTCATTGCGATGGCGAGTGACGACGCGGCCTCACCTTTTTGTTCCACCATTTTTTGCGTGCGCAGCACGGCCGATTCCATGGCGTAGATTTCGATCGTCATATCGGCGATCGCGCCCATGACCTCCTGCTGATCCTGAATCGCCTGCATATATTTCTGCGTCGCCGAACCAGCGACGAACAGGCCCAACTTCTTCGCCTGCGCGACCAATTTGCGCTCTTCCGCCAGCGCGCCTTCGATTTCGTCGCCATTCGATGGACCGCTCAGCACTTCATCCATCAGCTTCTTAATGGCGGGCATCAGCGGCAATTGGCCGCTCATGGCGCGCTTCAAGAGGAAGCCGGTAATGATGAGGCGGTTGATTTCGTTCGTGCCCTCGAAGATGCGATTGATGCGAGCGTCGCGATAGGCGCGTTCGGCGGGATACTCTTCGACGAAGCCATAGCCGGCAAAAATCTGCAGGCTTTCGTCGACGACGTAATCGATCATCTCCGAGCCCCAGACTTTTAGGATCGAGCATTCGACCGCGTATTCTTCAATCGCTTTGCGCTGTTCTTTGGCGGCGTCGGGGCTTGAGGAGTCGATCTCCGAGAGCAGACTGTCCATCATTCCAACCGTGCGATAGACGACCGACTGGCCGACATAAATCAGTGTGGCCATGTTCGCGATTTTTTCGCGGATAAGGCCGAAATCACTGATCGACTTGCCGAAGGCCTTGCGCTGCTTGGCATAGGCCACAGCGTTTTCGAGCGAAACCTTCGCCCCGCCCACGGTCATTGCGCCGAGTTTAAAGCGGCCGACGTTCAGAATGTTGAAGGCGATAATGTGGCCCTTGCCAATCTCGCCGAGCAGATTTTCAACCGGCACCTTGCAGTCGTTGAGAATCACCGGGCAGGTGGAAGATCCGCGAATGCCCATTTTATGTTCTTCAGCGCCAGTGGAAAATCCGGGAAAGGTTCGCTCGACAAGGAATGCGGAAAACTTTTCGCCATCAATCTTTGCAAACACCGTGAAGAGATCGGCGAACCCGGCGTTCGTGATCCACATCTTCTCGCCGTTCAGGACGTAGTGCTTGCCGTCGGGCGAAAGCACAGCACGGGCGCGGCAGTTGAGGGCATCAGAGCCGGAAGTCGCTTCCGACAAAGCGTAGGCGCCAACCATTTCTCCCGTGGCCAGCCGCGGCAGATATTTTTTCTTCTGCTCTTCCGTGCCGAAATAAACGATGGGCAACAGGCCAATGCCGGTGTGCGCTCCCCATGTGGTAGAAAAGCCGCCGTACTTGGAGATGTGCTCGGCGATGACGGCGGCGGTGACTTTATCCATTTCAAGGCCGCCGTAGGCTTCGGGAACTTCGACTCCGCTGAGGCCAAGATCGCCGGCCTTCTTCAGCAGATCGCGAGAGATCTGGTAATCCTTGTGCTCGATTTTTTCGGCCTGGGGAAGAATTTCATTGATGGCAAATTCTTCGGTGGTCTGGCCGATCATCTGTTGCTGCTCGGAAAAATCTTCGGGAGTGAAGACATCGGCGGTCTGGCGCTCTTCGAGCAGGAAGCTGCCGCCGGAAATTTTAGTCTTAGGGATTGCTGCTGTGGCCATAGCTACCTCGATCGATTCATTACACCACGGAGGCACAGAGGCACGGAGAAAAACTTTTCTCTACCGAGCGGCCCCAGTGCTCTTCGCGGTCACGAAAAACTGCTAATTAAGATTCTCGAAAATCCCCGCCGCGCCCATTCCGCCGCCGACGCACATAGTTACCAGGCCGTAACGTGCTTTCCGCCGCTTCAATTCGCGAATCACAGTGGCCGTCAGTTTCGCGCCTGTGCATCCCAAGGGATGGCCCAAGGCGATCGCGCCGCCGTTTGGATTCACGCGCTCTAAATCAATCCCAGCTTCCTTAATCACGGCCAGCGCCTGCGCCGCAAAGGCTTCGTTCAGTTCGATCACGTCGATGTCGGAGAGCTTCAATCCAGCCAGTTTCAGCGCTTTGGGAATCGCGAACACCGGGCCTAAGCCCATTTCTTCCGGCTTGTATCCAGCCGTCGCAAACGCTACGTAACGCGCCAGCGGAGCGATGCCCAGGGCCTTCGCGCGCTCAGCCGACATCACCACAGTTGCGGCGGCGCCATCGGACATCTGCGAGGAGTTTCCGGCGGTCGTCACACCCTTCACATGAAACGCGGGCTTGAGGGCACCGAGCGCTTCGATGGAAGTATCGGCGCGCGGACCTTCATCGACTTTAAAGGTGATCTCCTGCCGCTTGGGCTTCGATCCGTTTGGCGTCGTGAAACTCACTGGCACGGAGACCGTCTCATCTTCAAACTTCTTCGCTGCAATTGCGGCCAGGGCATTCTGATGGCTGCGCAGTGAAAATTGGTCGCACTGCTCGCGCGTAATACCGAAGCGTGTCGCCAACCGCTCGGCCGTGAGGCCCATCGAGAGATAGGCGTCGGGATAATGATTGACCAGCCAGGGGTTCGGCGAAATCTTGTGGCCACCCATCGGGATCATCGACATCGATTCCGTGCCGCCCGCGACCATCACCTCGGCGCCGCCGCTCATGATCCGCTCGGCGGCCATGGCGATCGACTGCAAGCCCGAAGAACAGAAGCGATTGATCGTTACCGCCGACGCTTCAATCGGCAGGCCGGCGCGCAGAGACGCTATCCGCGCCACGTTCATCCCCTGTTCGCCTTCTGGCATGGCGCAGCCTAGGATAACGTCTTCTATCTCTTTGGGATCAAGCTGGGGCACGCGATCGAGCGCGCCCTTGATGGCGACGGCGGCCAGTTCATCGGGACGCGTAGCCCGCAGCGTTCCCTTGAACGCGCGGCCCACAGGAGTGCGGACGGAAGAGACAATGACGACTTCTCGCATAGGTTAATTTTACTCGCAGAAGGCGCTGAATGCCGACCGGAGTTCTACCGCGGTTCTAACGATCGCCGACGCTGTAAATCGTGTTTTTCGGCCGCTCGAAGACACGCTTGAGAACCGGCTCAAAGGCCGCGAGCGGGAAGCATTCCGCCTTGGCATCGAACGCGGGGCCGTCGAATTTTTCGCAAAATTCTGCCGTGCGCAAAAAATGCGGGTGCCCGCGAAACTGCTCGCGCATATTGCGGTCCATGCCAATGTGGTGAAAGAAATAGTAGCCCTGAAAAATGCCATGCTTCTCGACCATCCAATGATTTTCTTCCGAGACGAAGGGCTTAACGATGGCGGCGCCGATGTCGGGATGATTGAACGTGCCGAGCGTGTCTCCAATATCGTGCAGCAGAGCGCACGCCACGTACTCGTCGTCGCGCCCAGCCTGCATGGCAAGGGTCGCGCAGAGCAGGGAGTGATGGAGGCGATCGATCGGGAAGCCGCCAAAGTCGCCGTCCAGCAGTTTGAGATGCGCGACGATGCGCTGCGGAAGCTGCTGAGCATATTTCATGAAGTCGGTGGCGATGAGCGCCCAATCTTCGCGGGTGGAATCTTCGATGCTGGAGAAAGTGGCTATTTGGTCCGGCGTCATGGGTGTAAGTTTATGTAATTTGGGGAAAGCTCTCAAGAAGGTAATGGCAATCGCCTTCAGATCGTGATGTGCTCGGTCGTCGCGCTAACCACAGTGATGGGATCGCCCTGCGCGCACATGCCTTTCAGGTGAAACTCGACTGCCTCGCGGATAGTGTTCTCCGTCTTGTCCAAGGGGCACTTATATCAAAGTGCTGAGGGAAAGCCTTTCCGCGTGTCATCCCGAATGCTTGACTTATCGTATCGCGCGACGCACAATCCTCGCGTCAAATTGTGTCGGGAGGGAAGGGGATACCTGTGAGAATCTTCAGAACATGTGTTTACTCGTTGCTGTTGTTCCCGCTGCTTGGCATCAACAGTTGCAACTATAAACCGGTCTCGAAGCTACCGACAAACTGCAGTGCGAGTGCGCGGACCTGCTCATTGATGATCGACCCGAACAAAGCTAGCTGCATCGCGGCGGGACAGGAGCGGCAGGACGTTCCATTCGGTTATACGGTGGTCTGGACTCCACCAAGCCCAAGCCCACCTCAATATTCGGCCCAGTTTTGGCAGCTTAAGACGCCCTTCCACACTTCAAGCTATTCAGGCGCGGGCGTTCCCAGCGTTAATGCCGGACCGCCAGGCCAGACGGCGACAGGCGACACGGAGTGCAACTCTAGCGCCTCGACTGGCTGCTACTTTCCTTACTTTATTTATAAGGACGGCCAAAAGTGTGGCGATCCCGGAATTCACATGGTGAACTAACTACTCGATGCCAAGAAGCGCCCGAAAACGCTGGTCGCCCTTGAGGCGGTCAAAATCCGGAGTGTCGCGTATCAAGGCTTTCGAATAGCCGGCTGCAACCGACTTGGTCAGGAAATCCAGCGTCTTCTCCTTGTCACCGAAGTGGTTGTAAACGATAGCAGCTCGAAATAACACATCGGCGTCCGCCGGTGCGGTCTCCAAGGCCCGCACCATTTGTTCCCGCGCTTGACCTTCCTGGTCAAGCATGGCGTAGTAGTCCGCGGTAAACGCCAGAATGGTGCCGTCCCGCGGATTCACCTCCAGCCGCCTTTTGGCTAATTCAATGGCCTGCTTATATGCGGACCTTGCCTCCGTGCGCCGCCCGGGAATCTGAAACAGTGTGTCGCCCAGATTGCCCCAATTCAGCCAGTCTTTGGGATCAATCTTAAGCGCCTGCTGCAGGTTCTCAGCGGAATCCTGGTAGCGCCGCATATAGAAATAAACGGCTCCCAGGTTTCCGTACACTTGGCCAGTGGGCCTCAAAGCGATGGACCCCTGGAAGGCGTTTGCCGCTTCCTGATATTGGCCGACCATAAGATCCGTGGCCCCCAGGTTGGAATACCCCCTGTAGTTGAGCGGCGCCAGTTCGATCGTCTTCTTGAACAGTTGCGCTGCATCTGCGTATCGGGCTTGGTCCATGTAGAAAATTCCGAGAGTGTTGTATAGGCGCCAGTAGTTGGGTCGCAGCGAGATTGCTTTCCGGTAAGCATCCTCAGCAGCGGAAGTCTTCCCCAATTTCTGGTAGGCGTCCGCTAAAGAACTTAGAGTCTCGTCATTGTTGTGGTCCAAATCAAGTGAGCGCTGGAATTGCTGCACCGCTTCCTCGTAACGTCCTGTAGACAAGAAAACGTTCCCAAGACAAGTATGACCTTCCGCCAGCTGCGGCGTAAGCGAGAGCGCACGGTCGCATGCGTTCTTTGCCTTGTCCACCCAGTCTTTGTCCCGATTCTTCCACACAAAGCCCGTGTTGTATGCCAACCCCATGGCTGCATACGCGGGCGCATAATTCTCATCCACGGCTATCGCTCGCTCAAACTCGGCGATCGCACTTTCGAGATTGTCCTCGACCTTGTAGTCATCCAGATATCCGCGGCCGCGTAGATAGAAGTCGTAGGCGGCGGGCTTCGTATCCAGGTGGCCCTGCAACGCCAGCCGCCGTCCTGGTTCGACGGCACGGGGCAATTTTTCCAGCACATCGTCTACGAGTTTGTCCTGCAAACCAAACATGTCACCGGCGTCCCCGGTGATGGTGTTGGCTGCGATCTGTGTGTGCGTGCGCGAATTGACCAGGCTCCAATTGATGCGTACGCGCGTGCCCTGCTGTTGCATGCTGCCTTCAAGCACGAGGTCGGTGCCAAACTCGCTCCGAGCCTGCTCGGAGGTTTTCACCCCATGCGCTATCAGATCGCGGGTCGCGATCAGTTGCAGATGTCCACCGTCGACGGCTTGAACCAGCTTCGCAGTCACAGTGTCGGTCAGCCCCAGGCCTAGCGCGTTCGTCGGCGTATCGTTCGCAACCGATTCGAAGGGCAGAACCGCCATCATCCTTTCTTCTGAAGCGACTCGCTCGGCCCGATGCCGCATCCACCATACCCCGGCACTGGCAATGACGAGCACAACCACAACTACGATTGTGACCGGCAGCCATCGTCGCCCGTTGAGCGCGGACGCTTGCTTCGGATGGACGGGGACCGTCCCCGTCGCCAGGTTGGCGAGGTCGATGCGCAGGTCGCCGGCCGACTGATAGCGTTCCTTGGGATCCTTCTGCAGCGCCCGCAGGATCACGCGTTCCAACCCTTCGCTGATCTTTGCATTGACCGCGCGTGGCGGCGCTGGGACGCTTTCGAGGATTGCGGCAATCAGAGCGCCACGAATCAATTCTCCGAACGGCGGCTTGCCGGTGCTCATCTCATACAAAACGGCGCCCGCCGACCAGACGTCCGCGCGCGCATCCGGCTTCTGGCCTTTGATCTGCTCCGGGGCCATGTATGGCAGTGTCCCCGCGTCTGAGTATATTTCTGTGAGTGACGCCGTGGCTGTCGCTTCGCCAGTTTCGGCTCTCAACATGTAGGCCAGTCCGAAGTCGAGAATCTTCAGCCGGCCATCGGGGGTGATCTTGAGGTTGCTGGGCTTCAGGTCGCGATGAATCACGCCCTCTTTATGCGCCGCCTCCAGACCGGAAGCAAGCTGCTTGCCCAGTTGAAAAACGTCAGCTTCCGATAGCGAACCGCCCGCTAGCTTGGCCTCCAGCGTCAAACCGGGTACATACTCGGTAACAAGATAATCAATCCCGGCGTCACGGCCGAAATCGAACGCCATCGCCACGTGGGGGTCTGTAATTTTGGCCAGACTCAATGCTTCGCGACGAAACTGCCGCCGCGCTTCATCGCTCAGCAGCGCCAAGCTCGGCAAAGTCTTCAGTGCGACATCGCGATCGAGCCGCTCGTCCCGCGCCCGAAATACGATTCCCATCCCCCCAACGCCGATCTGTTCGACGATGCGGTAATGACCAAGGACCTGGCCAACGCTGGGAGGAGAGGCCGTCACTCACCGGATACTAGGCTGGCGAATTCCAAAGGTCAACTTTGAGTCAAGCGCAAATCTATTACAGTCGAAAGGCTTCATACTGGCCTCCGCTCACTATCCGCTCCCCTTCTTCAACTGTTGCTTCCACCCCAGCACGCGCGCCTTATTCCCCTCCGCTTCGGCCTCGGGAGCCATTCCCTTCTTCTGATACAGAATCGAGAGGCTGGTGTGGGCCAGGATGTCATCCGGATCGATCTCTGAAATTTGCTTCGACGCTTCGATGGCTTCGTCGAAGCGGTTGAGATCCTGAAGCGCGCGGCTCAGTCCGTGCAGCGCATCCGTGAACTTGGGATCAGCCGCGACCGCCTGACGATATTCTTCGACGGCGCACTCGTGGTGGCCTTCGAGGACGAGATCGAGCGCGGCGTAGTAGTGATGCTCGGCTTGTTGACGGGCGTTTTCGGAACTGGGCGGATCGTCGGCCATACGTAAACTTCTAGATAATTCTAGCAAGCGGCCGCCTTGCCGATCGGGTGGGATGCAGAGGCCCTTCGCTGCGCTCGGGATGACGCCGAGTTTTTTGTTACGGACTAACTGGAAATGGACTGATAGGAAAGAAGCCTAGCTTTTTCCTTCCGGCCTCCAGCGCAACACCGGTTTACGCGCCGCCGCAGTTTCGTCGAGGCGCGAAATGCGCGTATTGTGCGGAGCGTCGAGCACGAACTGCGGATCTTCTTCCACCTCTTCCGCAATCGACTTCATGGCTTCAATAAAGAGATCGAGTTCTTCTTTGGGCTCGCTCTCGGTCGGCTCAATCATCAACGCACCGGCGACGATCAGCGGAAACGCGGTCGTATAGGGATGGAATCCGTAGTCGATCAGGCGCTTGGCGAGGTCCATGGTCCTGACGCCCTTCTTCGATTGCACCTTGTCGCTGAAAACGACTTCATGCATCGACGGTGTCGAGTAGGGCAGATCATAAACGCCTTCAAGGCCTTTGCGGATGTAGTTGGCGTTGAGCACCGCGTCTTCGGTAGTTTGCCGCAAACCGTCGGGACCGTTAGCAAAGATGTAGGCGAGGGCGCGGATGAACATTCCAAAATTTCCGTAGAACGCGCGCACCCGTCCAACCGATTGCGGACGGTTGTAATCGAAGCCCAGCGTGCCATCCGGCTTGGCGATGACGACGGGGGTGGGCAGAAACGGCGAAAGAATTTTCTTCACGGCGACCGGGCCAGAGCCAGGCCCGCCTCCGCCATGCGGCGTGGAAAACGTCTTATGCAGGTTGAGGTGCATCACGTCGACGCCGAAATCGCCGGGCCGCGCCTTGCCGACGAGCGCGTTCATGTTGGCGCCATCCATGTAGAGCAGGCCACCTTTCTCGTGCAGCAGGTCGGCGATCTTGTGAATCTCCTGCTCAAAGACGCCGAGCGTGTTGGGATTCGTGACCATCAGCGCGGCCACGTCTTCATTCATCTGCGCCGCAAGAGCCGCCACGTCGACCATGCCGCGATCGTTCGACTTCAGATTTTCGACCGCATAGCCGACCGTCGCCGCGGTCGCAGGATTTGTACCGTGCGCTGAGTCCGGAATCAAAATTTTCTTGCGCGCGTTGCCCAGCGACTCGTGATAGGCGCGCACCATCAGCAATCCGGTGAGCTCGCCTTGCGCGCCAGCAGCCGGTTGCAGCGTAATCGCGTCCATGCCCGTGATTTCGAGCAAGCAGTCGCTCAGCGTCTTCATGATTTGCAGAGCGCCCTGCGAAATCTTCTCCGCCTGGTAAGGATGCCCGTTGGCGAGGCCTTCGACGCGCGCGACAAATTCGTTCACTCGCGGGTTGTATTTCATGGTGCAGGAGCCGAGCGGATACATGCCGAGATCGATGGCATAATTCCACGTCGACAGCCGCGTGAAGTGGCGGATGATTTCAATCTCGCTCACTTCCGGCATGTTGCCGAGGTCTTTTCTTTCTTGCTTACCCAACAATTTTGCCGTATCAACTTCCGGAACATCGAGCGGCGGCAACTTCCACGCAGCTTTGCCGGGAGATGACTTCTCGAAAATCAATCCTTCATTCTGATTGACGTGGCGCGTCGCTTTGCGAGTTACGTGCTTCGTTGTCATCGCGCCACCTCTTCAGGCTCGACAGCCTTGCTCGGCTCCGGAGGCGCGCTCTCGGCGCCGCGTCCCACTGCGATATCGATCGCTTTATCGATCATGGGCCGCGTTGTCAGTTCGGTGCAGCACCACAGCGCCGCGTGGCCGAGTTCGGGATAAAACTTCTTCAGTGGAAACCCACCGACGATTTTATGCTCCAGCAGCCGCGAGTTGATGGCGCGAGGATCTTCGCTCGTCTGGACAACGAACTCGTTGAATCGCGGCGCGCCCGCAAACAGCACTTTGGCATGCTTGCTAAATTGATTGGCTGCGTAGGCCGTCTTAGCCAGATTCTGCTTGGCTAGTTCGCGCAAGCCGACTTTGCCATAGACAGTCATGAAGATATTCACCATCAGCGCAACCAGGGCCTGATTGGTGCAGATATTCGAAGTCGCCTTCTCGCGACGGATGTGTTGCTCGCGCGTAGCTAGAGTAAGCACAAAGCCACGCTTGCCATTTTTGTCGAGCGTCTGACCGGCGAGGCGGCCGGGCATCTGCCTTACAAATTTATCTTTCGTCGCGAGGACGCCGCAGTAGGGACCACCGAATCCTAGCGGGACTCCGAAGGACTGCGCCTCCATGGCGACGATATCAGCGGTGCGTGGCGGCTCGACGATGCCTAGCGACACGGCTTCGGCGATCGATACGATCAGCAGAGCCCCGCGCTTGTGTGCGATATCGGCGATGGCTTCGACATCTTCGATCGTGCCAAAGAAATTCGGCGATTGAATCAGCACGCACGCGGTGTCGTCGCCTATTGCCTTCTCGAGCTCCTTCAGATCGACCTGCCCGGAGTCAGTGTACCCAACTGTCGTCAGCGGAATTTCCTGATGCGTCGCGTAGGTGGTGAGCACTTCGCGATACTCGGGATGCAGATTGCGCGCGATGACGGCCGAATTCTTTCCCGTGACGCGGACCGCCATCATCACCGCTTCCGCCGCCGCCGTTGAACCGTCATACATCGAGGCATTGGCCAGATCCATGCCGGTGAGTTCAGAGATCATGGTCTGAAATTCGAAGATGGCTTGGAGCGTGCCTTGCGCGAACTCGGCCTGATATGGAGTGTAAGAAGTTAGAAATTCGCCGCGCTGCACCAGCGCATCAATGACGACGGGGCGGTAATGCGCGTAAGCGCCAGCGCCGAGAAAACTCGTGTAGCCTTCGCCGTTGTCTCTGGCACGTTGCTTGAACCAGTCGACAATTTCCGACTCGGCCATCTGGCGTGGGATGGCGAGATCGCGATTTAGGCGATACTCAGCCGGAATCGGCGAGAACAGGTCGTCGATAGAGCGGATTCCGATCGCCTGCTGCATGGCGGCGCGGTCCGCGGGAGATTTAGGTAAATATCGCATGGGAACTTTTATTAGATGTGGTCAGCTCTAGATTCGATTGTGGCGCCGACAAAACCGCAAACCACAAGGGCCACAAAGTTTCACGAAGGAGGACTACTTCCATCGCTGCTCCCTTCGTGAGCCTTGGTGACCTTGGTGGTAAATGCTCTTCAGTGTCCCGCCTCTTCGCTCACAAATTTGTCATAGTCGGCTGCGGACAGCAGCCCATCCAACTCGGACGGATCTTTCGCTTTGATCTTGATAAACCAGGCTGCATGCGCATCTTTATTTACCTGCTCGGGAGCCGTGGCCAGCGCATCGTTTGCAGCCATCACCGTGCCCGATACCGGCGCGTAAATATCAGAGACCGCTTTAACGGATTCCACTGTGCCAAAGGGCTTGCCCTTGGTTAGCTCCGTTCCCGCCTTGGGCAGCTCTACGAACACGATGTCGCCGAGCGATTCCTGGGCGTAGTCGGTGATGCCCATGGTGCCGTCGGCGGTGATCCACTCGTGTTCTTTTGTGTATTTGCGATCGGTTGGGGATGGCATCTGGCTCCTGGCTCCTGTTTTTTTGTAGCGCCGGCATCTTGCCGGCGACGGCGGCGCTACGATTTCTTCGGTCGCTTATAGAACGGTGTCGGCACTACTTGTGCTTTTACACCCTGGCCGCGGATTTCCACTTTTACCGTCGTTCCTATTTTTGAATGCGCTAGTGGAACATAGGCCAATGCAATATTTTTCTTCAGGAACGGCGCAGGCGATCCACTGGTGACGTAGCCAATCTCGCTTCCGCCATCGTCCAGAATTCTATATCCGTCGCGCGCGATTCCCCGCTCGACCATTTCCAGGCCAACCAGTGTTCTCTTTACGCCTTCAGCCTTCGCTTTTTCGAGCGCCGCGCGGCCGATAAAATCCGGCTTCTCCATCTTACAGAAACGATCGAGGCCAGCCTCCCAGACATTGATCGTGTCAGAAATTTCGTGGCCGTACAGCGGAAGCTTGCCTTCCAGTCGCAACGTGTTGCGCGCTCCCAGGCCGCAGGGGACGGCGCCAAACTCTTTTCCGGCATCGAGGATCGCGTACCAGACACGGGCGCTGGTCGCCTCGTCGGAAGGGATGTAAATCTCAAAGCCATCTTCTGCGGTATAGCCGGTGCGGCCCATCAGGATATTTTTGAGGCCGCACAAAGTTCCGCGCGTCACCCAATAAAACTTTACCCCGCTCAGGTCGGCGTCGGTTAGCTTTTGCAGCACGTCGACGGCCTTCGGCCCCTGAATCGCAATCTGTGTGAAGTCATCGGAGAGATGCTCTACTTTGCAATCAAACTGGCGAGTGTTGTTGCGCACCCAGTTGAAATCTTTTTCGCGCGTGCCGGCGTTGATGACGAGCAGATATTCGTCTTCGCCGAGGCGATGCACGATCACATCGTCGACGAATGTTCCTTGCGGATAGAGCAACGCCGAATATTGCGCCTGGCCAATGGCAAGCCGCGAAGCGTCATTCATCGAAATATGCTGGACGGCGGCGAGCGCTCCGGGGCCAGCTAGGCGTATATCGCCCATGTGGCTGACATCGAAAATACCGACTCCGGTGCGCACCGCCAAATGCTCGTTGACGATGCCGCAGCCGATAGACGCCGGGTATTCGACGGGCATATCCCAGCCGTTAAACTCCACCATCTTCGCACCCATCGCGCGATGGACAGCGTTCAGCGCGGTCTTGCGAACCGTTGGTGGAATGGCGGGCGGAATGGCTTCAGCGGCGGACAAGAGTGACTCCTCAGGAATCTGGGACTTTTTAAGTTAACACAGTGCGAGGAAAGGCAGGTGCCAGGCAAAGCTAGGGAACAGGAAAAGCAAAAAGCGGGAAAATCAGGAAAGGCGGATGCCCCTGGTCTTGCTTTTCCCGCCCTTGCCTTTCCCGCCTTTTCTTTCCCTGCTTTTCCTGTCACCTGTGACGAGTGACTTCCGTTACGTTCTATCCCCGGCCCCGGCCGACTAAACTTAAACCATGTCCGCCAAGCCAGGAGTCAGCCGCATCGTTTGCGCTCAGTGCGAGCAGCCGGAAACGGCTTGCTATTGCGAAAAGTTCTGTGTGTACTGCCAATCGCAACTCGAGGTGTGCCTCTGCACCGACGGCCTGTTCTATTGCGAAGCCTGCCGCGAGGCGTGCGGCTACAAAGCGGCTAATTAACCTCAGATCACCACCGCTTCCTTGTACTCCCCATACACTTTCCGCATGGCGTCTGAGATTTCGCCGACCGTAGCATTCGCTTCGACGGCCGCGAGGATGCGCGGCATTAGATTGTCTCCTGAGCGCGCTGTGTCTTCTACGGCGCGGATCGCGGCCTTCCACGTGCCGATGTTGCGTTTAGCCCGCAGCGCCCGCAACCGCTCGACTTGCTTTGGTTCGAGCGACGGATCGATGCGCTGGATGGGCACGCTGTTTTCCTGTTCCATTTGGAACCGGTTCACGCCTACGACGATCGTTTGTTCGCGATCGACCGCCTGCTGATATTCGTAGGCGGCGTTCTGAATTTCCTGCTGCACGTACCCGCGCTCGATGGCTTTGAGCATGCCGCCCATGGCTTCGATCTTTTCCAGATAACCGACGGCTCGCTTCTCGATTTCGTTGGTCAGCGATTCGACGTAATACGAGCCCGCCAGCGGATCGACGGTTTGTGGCGCTCCGGACTCGAAGGCGATCACCTGCTGGGTGCGCAACGCGATGCGCGCCGAGGCTTCGGTCGGCAGGGCCAGTGCCTCATCGAATGAATTCGTATGCAACGACTGGGTTCCTCCAAGGACAGCGGCCATGGCCTGGATCGCCGTCCGAACGATGTTGTTTTCCGGTTGCTGCGCCGTCAGCGTGGAGCCGGCAGTCTGTGCGTGAAAGCGCAGCATCCACGATTTTGGATTCTTCGCCTTAAACTTATCGCGCATGATCTTCGCCCACATGCGGCGCGCGGCGCGGAATTTCGCGACCTCTTCCAGGAAATTATTGTGCGCGTTAAAGAAAAATGAGAGGCGCGGCGCAAATTTGTCGACATCAAGACCGGCGCGAATGGCCGCTTCCACGTAGGCGATACCGTTGCCGAGCGTGAAGGCGACCTCCTGCACGGCGGTCGACCCCGCCTCGCGCATGTGATAGCCGGAGATCGAAATCGTGTTCCAGTCGGGAACATTTTCGTTCGTCCAGGCAAAGAGGTCGGTGATGATGCGCATCGCCTGTTGTGGCGGATAGATATAAGTCCCGCGCGCGATGTATTCCTTGAGAACGTCATTCTGCACGGTGCCGGAAAGCTTGCGAATGTCCATGCCCTGCCGACGCGCCACTGCAACATATAACGCGAGCAGAATCGAAGCCGTCGCATTGATGGTCATCGACGTAGAAATTTTGGTCAGGTCGATGCCGTCGAAAAGGCGCTGCATATCTTCAATGGAGTCGATGGCCACTCCGACCTTGCCTACTTCTCCGGCGGCGAGCGGGTGGTCGGAATCGAGGCCGATTTGCGTGGGCAGATCGAAAGCTACCGAGAGCCCGGTGGTCCCATTCGCCAGCAGATATCTGTAGCGCTTGTTCGATTCCTCGGCATCGCCCATGCCCGCGTACTGGCGCATGGTCCAGAGGCGGCCGCGATACATATTGGCCTGCACGCCGCGCGTGTAAGGAAACTGGCCAGGGTAGCCCACATCGCGGTCATAGTCCCACGCGGCGAGATCGTCAGGGGTATAGAGATGTCGTACTGAGATGTGTGAAGAAGTTTCCTGGCCGGGTTGGGCTGCTTTCGGTGGGGCCTCGGCCGCTTTGAGTTGCGTCATGTTGTCCTGCCTTCTTGCTTCTGCGTTTCGCTCCTAGCTCTTCGCCTTTCGCCTCACTCGCCAGAAAGAAGTCAGGCCGAACCAGGCAAACGAAATGGTGAAGCATATCGCCAGCAGCAAACGGCCGGGTCCGTTGGCATGGCCCGACTGGTACTTTTCATATTCGCGGACGCCAGCCATAGCTCCCACGGCGGCCATCGCCAGAAAGACAAATCCGGTGACTTCCAACCAGAGCTGATGCAACACCCGGCCGACAGAACGACGGGTCTCGCGCATGCCGGCGAGGACGGCGCGGCCGATCCGGCTGCCCTCGACCACGTGGACGACCGCGTTGATGGCCGCGCGAAAGGTTAGCCCGAAATTTTTCACTGATTGGCCGGCCATGATTCGATCATTGCGACAAGAAATCAGTCGCTAATACGGATTGCTATCTCTGTCGATTTTAGCAGCCGAGGGAGTTACAATGACCGTGGGTAGCGTCACGATCCTTTGTGACGGCTAACCATCAGCGGCGTCCGATTTCAGGGGGATTCGTGGATCAGCAACTGAAGCAGCTTATGAAAGAACTCGGCGAGGCGATTAACGAGTCGCTCTCCGACTCCGAATCAATCGCCGAAGTTGTTTCCCGCATCAAGGAAGGCGGCTACGATATTTTCCTCGTCCTCGAAGCCACCATCGGCGTCAGCAAGCAGGGCGAACATACCACCGACAACACCTCCATGGTTTCCGCTCGCTCGCTGAACACCAATGCCGAACTCAAGATCAGCGATCAGGATCTAAAGTTTCTCAAGTCGCTGCGCATCAAGCTGGATGAAGAAGAGGACGAGTAGCAGCAGGTTTAGGGCACCTTAAAAACAGCAGACCAGGTGCCAACGCGATCCGCGTTCACATCCTGCGCCACAACATCAAGCCGGTAACCAGCTGCTAGCAACGGCACCGCTTTTTGATAGCAGCATGTAGGGCCTTCCGATCCGGCTAATGAGGATACGAACTGAAAGGTGGCCCCCATCCAAGACCTCTGAAGGCCGATAATCGGACCAGCGTTTTCGAGCAAAAACTTCACCGTTTTCCCCAAAAACTTCCCTTCCCGAAATAGGAAAAACTTTGCATATCGGATTCGGCGCCCTGCTACAATCATTTTTTCCTCATCTAAGTAACCGTTTAGCAGCATCTTAAGTGTGGAGAGCCTTCGAATAAAATGGCCTTCGGCGTGCACTTCTTGAGTGAAAGTGTCGTCCTTCGACCGGTCTCCCGCGGTCTTTGAGCTTTAGGAAAGTGGTTGTGGGACCACTTCTTTCACCGGCGCTAAACGGCAGACTCATGAGGTACCTGACATGGATTCCCAGGCGCAAACATTGACCTTAGGCCTTCTTCCCGAACCCAAAGCTCGCTGGGAGCGGTTTGTGCTTAGCTATGGCGTGCAGTCGCTGATGGTTGCATTCTTCGTGACTATGGCTATCCTGCACCCCGATGTTCTTGAGCCGCGGGAGCATGACTATCATTTTGTCAGCCTGGTTAACACTCCACCTCCGATTCCGCAGGCTCCGGCGCCAGTCAGGCATTTTCCCGTTCCGCCACCGAAGTTTACCGAACCAGTAACTCCCCGGCCCGAAGCGATGCGCGTTCCTCAGGAGTTGGTCCAGAAAAAGCCTGTTGTACATGAGGAAAAGTTTCCCGACGTAGCACTTGCTGCCAAGAAAGAAGTCTTGCCAGACGTTGCTCCGACTATCCCCAGGCCGCCCGTGAAGACGAATGTCTTCTCGACTGGTAGTTCGGCGACGCCAACCATGGCGGCTGCACCCTCCAAGGTGCAAACCGGCGGGTTTGGCGATCCAAATGGCGTGCCCAATCAGGATACTCACGGCCATCCCATCACGATTGCGCAGGCAGGTTCCTTCGAGATGCCGAACGGACCGGGCTACGGCAATGGAACCGGCGGCTCGCACGGGGCTCGCGGAGTGGTTGCCAGTACAGGATTTGGCAGCGGCGTCGCCACCGGCAACAGTTCCGGCGTTTCCGGCTCACGAGGCGCGGTTCGCCAGGGTGGCTTCGGTGATGCCGACGTGGTAGCGTCTGTACCCAAAACAAAGACGGCTGAGGCCGTGGTCAAGACACTCCCGGCGGAGATCACCTATAAGCCGCGTCCGGTTTACACTGAGGAGGGCCGCCAGCTCAAGATTGAAGGCGAAGTCCTGCTGGATGTCGTATTTTCAGCGAACGGGCAGATTCGCGTGGTCAAGGTCGTGCATGGCCTCGGCCATGGGCTCGATGAATCGGCGGTGCAGGCGGCGCAGAAAATTCAGTTCAAGCCCGCGATGCGAGACGGCCAGCCCTCGGATTTTGAAGCGGTGTTGCACATTGTATTTCAACTGGCCTCTTAGGTAATGTGCCATCACCAGAGGTTAGTTGGTAGAATGAAACCAGACAAAATGCTGCGTTCCCCACTTGTACTGCTTACGCTCTCGTTGGTCTGCTGCGTTGTGTTCGTGTTCTCCGGGACCTCGCTTGGTCAGACCTCGCCCGCCACGACCGATCCGCAACTCGCCACGCGCGATGCCGCCGCCGCACAGGCGGGCGCCGCCGCCAACAGCTTCGATCAGATGATCGATCGGACCATTGAGCGCGAGCATTTTTTCATGGCGCAGATGAAGCAACTTCATCCACTGGTGGAAACCTACATCCAGAACCTGAAACTGGACAAGGATATAGATGCGCCGGTGCCGGTGAGCGACGTGTACTTCCTCGGCCGGTTGGATATGACCTCCGGCGCCGACGACCGCACTTTCTCTTCGCCCACGACCGCCAATCTAGGCAAGCGCATGCTGAGCAAACTGAAAGATGCTTATTCGGTGAAATTCCTGCCTCTCGGCTTTGCCCAGATGGTTATTCTTGATGAGGATTTTCGGCGGCAGAATTATGACTTCACTTTCGTGCGGCGCGAGTTTCTCGGCGAAGTGCGCTGCGTAGTGCTCGATGTCGCCCCCAAGAAAGGCGCGCCTGGCGGCCGCTTTCTCGGCCGCATATGGATCGAAGACCAGGACTACAATATCGTCCGCTTCAATGGCACGTATACCCAGGCGCGACGCAACGCCTATTACCTCCACTTTGATAGCTGGCGGCAAAACCTGCGCCCCGGAACATGGCTTCCCTCTCTCATCTATTCCGAGGAATCGGACATGAAGAGCCGACTCGGGCAGACGCTGCATTACAAGGCGCAGACGCGGCTCTGGGGCTATAACCTGAAAGATCTGCGGCGCAACTCCGAGTTTACCGAGATTACGGTCGACGCTCCGCAGTCGGTGCAAGATCAAAGCCAGAAGGCTCAGGACGCGAGTCCGATCGAAGCGCAGCGCGCCTGGGAACGCCAGGCTGAAATCAACGTGCTCGATCGATTGCAGCAGATCGGCCTGCTCGCGCCTGAAGGCGAAATTGACAAGGTGTTAGCGACCGTCGTTAACAACGTAATGGTCACCAACAATCTCGATATACAGCCGGAGATCCGATGCCGCGTGCTCATGACCACGCCGCTTGAATCTTTTACCATTGGGCATACCATCGTGGTGAGCCGCGGCATGATCGATGTGCTGCCCGACGAAGCGGCGCTGGCCATGATTCTGACGCATGAACTGGCGCACATCGCGCTCGGACATCACCTCGATACCAAGATGGCCTTCAACGATCGCATGTTTTTCCCCGATGATCGCACCTTCGAGCGCATGGATTTCGCTCGCGACCGCGCCGAAGAAGAAGCGGCCGACAAGAAAGCGATCGAACTGCTCAATAACTCGCCTTACAAAGATAAACTCGGGAACGCGGGCTTGTTTCTGAAAGCAGTCCAGGCGCGCGCACCACAATTAAAAAATCTGATTCGCGCGCATCTCGGCGACAGCCTGCTTAATGGCAATGCGACAAAGATGTCGTCGTTGATGACGGCCTCGGCGCAATTCGATCCGAAGAAAACCGATCAGGTCGCGGCCCTCCCGCTTGGCGGCCGAGTCAAAGTTGATCCGTGGAATAACCAACTCGAATTGATTAAGACGAAGCCGGTGGCGATTAGTACGGCGGCGGAGAAAATGCCCTTCGAGGTGACGCCGTTCTTTCCATTCCTGACGCGCCTCGGCACGACTCCAGAAAAGACGCCGGTTTCGGAGAAAACAGCGGCCGCTCCTTCCGGACGGTGAGCAGAACGTCAGACTTCAAAGTTGCAATATTTGGAAGTCTGAAACGCAGCTCAGGCCCGTCCCGAAGACACTCTCTCGACAACGCTCTCGTGAAATCTCTTGTTTCCGACCGGAAAGAACTGAGAAAAAACCAGGGGAAGCCCCCTGCCGAACGCAGCGGGGCTTGGTCGTGCGGCTATTGTCCGAGCTGACTTCCGACTTGCGAAAATACGTTGTTGGCATTGCTGCCAATCAACTTCACCGTGCCGATGACGATGACCAGGATAACCGCGAGCATCACTGCGTATTCCGCGACGTCTTGGCCGCTCTCCTCTTTCCAAAGTTGCCGAACTCTTGTAATCACTTTTGCCCCCTGAACGACGGCGCGCCCGAATCCTCACACTTCGAGACAATAGTTCGCCGTCTTAGAATATTAAGGTATCGTGACTCGGCCATCCATCCCAATAGCACTGCAGTGCCTCATATGGCACTATCGTGCCATCTCTCAAAATTCTCCGTTTTTTGAGGAAACCACTGATTTGGCGTCAATTAGGTAAATCCCGCGATACCCCATTCCTGATTTACGATCTAGGCTGACCATGCCTAGCGGTGCCACGCGATCAATGAATAATGGCGGGATCGGCCGGGCATTGCTCGGCGGCCAGTGGATGTCCGGCCGCCGTCTGCGCGCGCACGGCATGATTCTCGCCATCTGCTTGTGGTCCGTTTATGTTTGGATCATCGCTACTCCCGGCCTGCGCGACCGCAACGGAAATCTGAAGGGCGCCGACCTTTCGCATCTCTACACGCTGGGCTCGGTCGCGCTCACCCATGGTGCCTCCGCCTCGGGCGAGTTATACGATGCGGATGCGCAGGCCAAGCTCACTGCCAGCCGCATCCCTGGCGCAGCGGGCATCGCCTACATCCCGATGTATCCCCCGCAAGTCTCGATTTTCTTCGCACCTCTGGCGGCACTCCCTTACCGCGTAGCGTTGATCCTCTGGCTCGTCATCAGTGCGTTCGTTTATTGCCTTTGTTGCTATGCCTTTTGGTCTGTATCCCCACATCTGCGTAGCGAAGGCTGGACCGTGCTGCTGCTTGCCATTGCATTTCCCGGATTCTTCCACCTCATCCTATGGGGACAAACCTCGGACATGGCGCTCGCATGCTTCACCGTGGCGTTTTTCTTCTTGCGCGCTGAAGAACCATTTCTTGCCGGGTTGGCCCTAGGGTGTTTGATGTTTAAGCCGCAACTGGGAATCGCGGCTGCCTTCATCTTCGTCTACACGCACGCCTGGCGAGTGGTCGCCGGAGCCATGCTATCGGCCGCTGCTCAGTTAGCCGTGCCGGCAATTTATTACGGCGCGGAATCACTGCGTGCGTGGGTGCGCGTGATGCGGAATGTGGCCTACAACCTTGCAGTGCTCGAGCCGCGTCCCTATCAGACGCACAATCTGCGAATCTTCTGGACCATGCTGATTCCCGGCCACACCCTTCCATTAGCGCTCTACGTCATCAGCGCGCTGGTCATGCTGGCATTGACAGCTGCGATTTGGACTCGCCGCCCTACTCTGCCTCTAGGTCTGCGCTACTCAACGCTGTTGCTGGCGAGCGTATTGGTAGCGCCGCACTTGATCGTGTATGACCTCGTGATTCTTGCGCCCGTCTTTTTGTTGATGGCAGATTGGATGATTGAGCAAGCGGCAATCGCGCAGCCGCGAAGTTCAGCTTCCTTGATGAGAGTCACTCTTTACTTGGTCTACTTGGCGCCGCTCGTAAGTGGGCCGATCGCCCGCTGGACCCATCTACAAATCTCAGTTGTCCTGATGAGCCTGCTGGTTTACGCGGTCTGGCGGGCAGGACGCACGAGCAGTAGGGCCTTAGTACAGTGCTAACGACGGCGAGAAACCGCACAGTCACGTTAATACTTACGATAGAACACGGCGAACGAAATGCAATTCCGCTTCATTTTAGCGACGCCTCGGCGGCAGCGGCATTTCGATGAAGGCGTAGCTCCCGGGCGTTGCTGCATCGACTTTAGCCAGAATCGCGGAGCGGTGATCGCTGACGATCGGCCAGATATTGGAGCCCCGGACGACCAAGGCGAGCTTTCGGCCTGTCAGGTTCTGCTGATACACAATGTTCTGATCGGACGTGATCATTACGTCAAATTGAGCTTCCTCGACGGCCTTGAGTAACTCACCGTTTTCCAGTTGGGGGTGCCATCGCATTTCGACAAAAGTGCGCACTTCGTGGCCGGAAAGGAAGCGGCGCACACCGACCGGGACGTTCTTATCAAACAGGATGCGCAACGCGGTGGCTCTGTGCGTAAGTCACAATCGCTTCTACCCGATCAGGCGGTAATTCAAACTGCTCTGCGATTTCCGAAACGGTCATGCCGTAGTCGAAATTATCGACAATCGCATTGGCTGGCATCCGCGTGCCGCGCAGCACGGGAGCGCCGCTTTGCACTCCTGCCTTGATTTCGACTAGCGGGCACTGCGACCAGTCGATTTTGTCTGGTGTCGCCATGACGAACTCCCGGTCATTATGATTCCATGCTTTTACTCAAAATACCAGTATCAGAGAACCACTACCCACCGACCTGATTTTCCCTAAACAATCGTCTTCAGCGGCAGCCCCTGATTCACCGCGAAGAGCGCCAGTTCGAGCCTGGTCGATACGCCCAGTTTGTCGAAGATATTGCTGAGGTGGTGCTTTACCGTGTCCTCGCTGATCTTGAAGTACTCGGCGATTTCACGATTGGCGTAGCCAGCGACGACCGCCGAGACGATCTCAAGTTCGCGCGGCGTCAGGCCGAATTTTTTTTGCTTCGTCTCCTCGTTCGTACTCTGCATCAGGTTGCGCAGGTACTGCACGAGATTTGAGACGCTATCGCGCCCCACCCAATACTCGCCGGCCATCACGGCATGAATGCTCTTCAGCAAAAGTTGCGTGGCCGAATCCTTCAGGACTACGCCGCGGGCTCCCAACTGCAAAGCCTCCACCACCTGCTTTTTTTCCGCCGCCGCCGTCAGCAAGATAATGCGGACCGCGCCCGCAGCGCCGGGACGCGTGCTGAGGTCGCGCAGCGCCTCCAGGCCTGTCTGGTGGGGCATGGCGAGATCGAGCAATAAGATGTCGGGCTTGATTTCGGTCGCCAGCTTCACTGCCTCGAGGCCGTCGCAGGCTTCGCCGACCACCTTCATGTCACCTTCCGACTCAAGCAGGCGCCGCAGCCCATCGCGAAAAATAGGATGATCGTCGGCAATCACTATGCGTATGGGATGAGTGCGCTTGTCCATGCTTGATCGATCCGCGGGTCTATCTATTGTGGGCCTACCTATCGTATGCCTGTCGCCTGGCCTATCCATGACTTGCCTTTCTCGCCGGCGGAATTCGTACCTCCAACCGCGCGCCATGGCCCGGTGTCGATTCTATCGCGAGTTCGCCCGCCAACAGCCTTACCCTTTCGCGGATTACGGCCGGCCCCTTGCCACTGCTCTCCAATTCTCTATCCGACAGTCTGCCAGAAAAAGAAAACCCTTTGCCGTCGTCTTCCACCGTCAATTGCAGATTCCCCGCCCGCTGCGCCAGGCGCACCAGCACATGGTGCGCTCCGCTGTGCTTGCGCACATTCACCAGACTTTCCTGCACGATGCGCGCCAGCTCGCGGCAGCCCTTCTGCGCCAGCTCAACCCGCTCCAGTTCGCTCACGAACTCCGCGGCAATGCCTGTCTCGCGCCGGAAGCGTTCGACCGTGTCGGAAATAAAGCCGAGCACGCGGTCCGCATCCACCTCGAACGATTTCATCGCCTGCATTAGTTCGCGTAACTTCAAAACCTCTTCGCGTAGAAGCTTTTGAATACGGCCTAACTCGGCATTCACCACTGGCGCCTGCGTTCCCGATTGGCGCCGCAGCACGTCGAGTTGCATTTCCACCGCGATCAGCGATTGAATCGCACCGTCATGAAGCTCGCGCGCGAATCGCGCGCGCTCCAGCGCTCCTGCCCGCTCCCGCAACCGCCGCATCAGATAGACGTTATAAATCGCAGGGCCCACTTGCTGTGCGAACTCCTGCAAGAATCGCATTTCTTCTTCCGGATCGCCCATCATCGACGGATCGAACAAGAACACGCGCCCGGTCCACTCGGCGCCAAACGCCAGGGACACGGAAACCATGATTTCAAATTTTTCCAGGTGCGCCAGGCCGTCCAGATATTCCGAACTGCCGTCACGCAGCCGAACTCCCTCACGGTTCAGGAGCACGGTGCGAAACCCATTACCGTTACGCATAGCATAAATCGCATCCGCCGGCGATTCGAAGATATATGCCCTTTCCGTTTCCGGCAGGGCTTCGCGCCAGCGCAATACTTCGCCGCCCGCGACGCGGCTCACCTCCGCAAGAAACACGCGATAACTATTCGTCTCCTGCGAAGCGCTTAACACGCGAGTCGCGCCGAAAATGCTCATCACCTCGCCCAGAATCTGCTGCATGGTTCCGGTGAGCCCCGCTTCCACATGAGTCGAACTCAGCACCCGTGTAATCACCGCGCGCTCCGCCCGCACCTTCTTCTGGTTCTCTGACATGTAGCCCAGCAGGAATCCGAGCACCACCAGATAAACCGAACTCATAAAGAGTTGCTGCGGATCCAGTTCGCGCACGCTCACGCCCAGGCGCGGCAAATGCGCCATGCGCAACCAGCGATCGACGGCATGCTCCAGGCCGGCTTGCACCGCATAGGCTTCCGCCTCCAGCAGCGCCACCGCAATCACCGCCGTGCCTACCGTCTCCCACAACCCCCAGCGATAAGCTGCCGCTGCCATCACAAAGACGAAAAAAAGGAAGAATGGCCCATGCTGTGCCGACGCGAACAAGGAAATCAGGACTGGCCAGACAATGTCGATCGCATGCACAACCAGGCGGAAAGCTCGCGTCGACTGCGGCCGGAAGCGCAGCAGCAACAGCACCACCACCGAATGCGCCAGGTAGACAATCAGTAGCCAGTGCAGCCAACGCGAGTAGACAAAGCCACGCTCCGGCTCCATCCACAGGGCCAGTTCGGCCGCGATGGTCAGCGCGACCCGCGCCGTCGCCAGCCAACGCTCGGTGCGCCGTATTTCGCCGGGACTCAGCGGCGCCCGAAAACGCCACAAACCACGGTATCTAGGGATCATCCAAGACAAGGGATTCTCGTCGCCAGTAATTCAGACTAAGTGGAGCGATCTATTCTAATGGCAATCGTCAGCGAACTCCATGAGCATCTTACTGTAGAGGCGAGACTTGCGACGTTTCATCCTATGCCTCATCCCCTAGGCCCTCATCCCCTCCAACCTAAGAGACAAGCGCAGGTGGTTACTCTAGTAACCTCTTGAACCCCGCAAACCGCTCTAGAATGGGAGCGGGGTTAGTTTGTCTTGAATACGATTACCAAACTGTGGCTCGCATTGCTGGGCGCGCTGGTTCTTGCTCAGACGGCGGCTTCTCTGCTCATGTCGCGGGGAACCGCGCTTACGATTGCCAGCGACCTTATTCAGGGTAGTCTGCTGCTCGTGGCCACTGTGGCCTTCCTGCTTAACACCTCGCGCTCGCGCTGCCCCACCCTCCACATACGACTGTTCTGGATCCTGATGAGCGCGGGTATGCTTCTGTGGCTCATCTACCAGGGAATGTGGAATTACTTCGAGGTCTTCAAACGAGTGGATGTACCGAATCCGTTTGCCGGAGACGTTGTGCTCTTCCTGCACCTCGTGCCCATGATCGCGGCCGTGGCGGTGCTTCCTCATCTTCGAGAAGACGAGCGCGATGAACGCGTACGCATGCTCGACCTCGCGCTGCTCTTCACCTGGTGGGTATTCATTTATGTCTATGCCGTGATCCCATGGCAAGCGGTAAAGGTTGACGAGGCAATTTACAGCGCTAATTTCAACTTCACTTATCTGACCGAGAAACTGGTGCTGCTCGGCTCTCTCGCCCTGCTCGCTTACACAGCGCACGGCGGCTGGCGGCAGTTTTATGGACAACTCCTCGGCGCGAGCGCGCTCTATGCTTCCAGTTCCTATGTGGCCAACTGGGCCATCGCCCACCAGATCTATTACAGCGGCAGCTTCTATGACATTCCTCTAACCGTCTCTATCGCCTGGATGGCGGCAGTTCCTCTGCTCGCTCGCAGGCAGCAGTTGCCGGAATCGAAACCATCACAGCCGTTCCTCGGCGTCTGGATCACGCGCCTCAGCATGCTCGCCCTCTTCAGCCTTCTGTGGGCCGCGATGGAAGCGAAGCTTGCGCCCGCGCTTCCGGATCCCGTGAAGGCATTCCGCATCAGGGTCAGTCTTTCGACTATGATCGCGATGGGCTTTGTGGTCTTCCTGCGGCAACGCCTGCTGCGAGCCGAGCTTTCGCAGTTTCTTGAAAGATCGCGCCGCTCCTTCGACGATCTCAAAGCCTTGCAGGACAAACTCATTCAGTCGGAAAAACTTGCCTCCCTCGGCCAGTTAGTGGGCGGAGCCGCACACGAGATCAACAATCCGCTTACGGCCATGCTCGGATACTCCGAATTGCTCAGCGCGTCAGCCCTGCCTCCGGATGAACAGATTCAGGCGGCCCATATCGGCGAACAGGTCCGGCGCACCACTACGCTGGTTGCCAGCTTACTCACCTTTGCCAGCCAGGCTCCGGCCAAACTCGCTAGCGTTGACATCACTTCCGTCCTGCAAACGGCGGTCCGGCTCCTGACTCCGCAACTGGAGGCGAAATCCACTTCGATGCGCATGGAACTGGCTCCCATACTTCCCCCGGTGCTCGCTGACTCTAATCAGATCTTGCACGTCTGCCTGCACCTTGCGGGACAGATCAGCACGCCGGCCAATCGCGGGGTGCGTTCGTCACTGTGCGTACACACGCACAGCAAGGGCGACCGCGTCATGATTGACTTTTCGTCGTTCGATCCCGCCGTCGCTGCTTCGCAGTCAACATCCGACATGTCGCCGCTCAACGCCGAAGGCGAAAACAAGGCCTCCACTCTCTCCCTGAGTGCATGCTGCCGCATCGTCGAGGAACATGGCGGCCGTCTCCTGCATTCGTCGACTTCCGGCTACAGCGCGTTTCGGCTGGAGTTGCAGGTCATGAGCAGCGCAGTCGGACGGGCGTCCTACGCTCCTATTCGCGCCGCGGCCCGAGGCAGCCTCTGATTTTCTTCGGTATACAAGATTTGTCATCCCGAGCGAAGCGAAGGACCTGCTGTCTGCCTGCGGAGAGAAAAAACAGATCCTTGGCTTCGTCAGGATGACACTTGCGATTGTGACGCGTGGATAGGCGTTATCTCGACCGTCCTCTTCAACTGCCCGCAAGCCGCAAAAATATCCCTCCCGCGCGGCCGTCGCACAAACGCGGGAATACCCGCCTCGACTAAGATTGCCCGAAACGCCGCCACCCGCTGCTGCTCCGGCGTCCGGTACGGCAACTCCGTTCCTGGATTCATCGCGATCAAATTGATTCTCGCGCGCAGCCCGCGCACCAACTCGACCACCTCGCGCGCCTGCTCGGGAGCATCGTTCACTCCCGCCAGCAGCACATATTCAAATGTCACTTTCTCCCGCGTCCGCAACGGAAATTCCCTCGCCGCACTCATCAACTGTTCCAGATTCCACTTCCGGTTCAGCGGCATTACTTCACTGCGCAATGTGTCGTTCGAGGCGTTCAGCGAAATCGCCAGTTTCGGACGCACCGGTTCCCTGCCAAAATCGCGTATCCGCGGCACGATGCCCGCCGTCGACACTGTCATCCGCGACTCCGGAATCGCGACACCCTCGACCAGCAGCCGCACCGACTTCATAAAGTTGTCGTAATTCAAGAAAGGCTCGCCCATCCCCATGAATACGATGTTGACGCGTTGCAGCGGAGGCTCGACTCCCTGATCCCGCAGCACCGCCGCGATCTGCCCAACGATCTCACCCGCCTCCAGATTGCGCTTCACTCCAAGCAGCGCCGTGAAGCAAAACTTGCAATTCACCGCGCATCCCACCTGGCTCGACACGCAAATCGTCGATCGCCGCCACGTCGGAGCCACGACACTCTCCATTTCGTCCCCGGCTTCGCTGCCATCGCCGGTCTCGCCGCCATCCCCCTCAGGCATCCAGACGGTCTCAACCGTCTCACCGTCCGCCATCGTCATCAGGTAGCGCACGGTGCCGTCGTTCGAAACAAACTTGCGCGCAATCTCCGGCAGCCCAACCGTCCAACCTTCATCCGCGAGCTGCGCTCGATATTCGAGCGGCAGCGTTGAAGCCTGATCCAGGCGTTCAATTTTTTGCCGGTAAATCGCGTTGAAAAGCTGCTGGCCGCGATAGGCTGGCTGTCCAGAGCCCACCGCAAGATTCGTGAGTTCCTGCAAGCTGAGTCCTAATAGCGGATTGGATGGCTTGTCGGGCATTTGAACGCTGGTTTCGTGACTGGATATCGCGTCTATTGTGAGTCTAACGCCGAAGTATAATCTGACGAAAGCGAGGCCCTTGCATGAATCGGCGATGCGGTGTTTTCCTTGGCGTGCTTCTGGCTGTTTTCCTGATTCCCTCTCTGGTCCGCGCAGCCGGCCCTCAGAGTCTCGCTTTCGTTGGCGCTACCGTCTACTCCTCACCTACAGCCGCTCCGTTGGGCGACGCGGTCGTTCTCACCTCCGGTGGCATCATTACCGCTGTCGGCAAGCGCGGTGAAGTCAAAATCCCGAAAGATGCCCGCGTCATCGATTGCGCCGGAAAAACCATTGTTGCCGGCTTCTGGAATAGTCATATCCATCTGACCGAGGCAGCATGGAACAACGCTGCCAACGCTCCCGCCGCGGCCCTCGAGAAGCATATGCAGGAAATGCTCACGCGTTGGGGCTTCACCACCGTTTGGGATCTTGGCTCTGACCCAAACAATTCTCTCGCTCTACGACGACGCGTCGAATCCGGCGAAGTCCCGGGGCCAAAGATTCTTCTCGCTGGCGACGTCTTCCCCAAGAACGGCCATCCCGCTTATCTGCCGCCCGAGATGCAGCTCCCTGAAGCCGCCACGCCCGACGAAGCTGCGCAGATGGCTCGCGAGGACCTGAAGATGGGTCTGGACGCAATGAAGCTCTTTACCGGCGCATACATGGGCGACCAGCCGGTCGTCAACATGGATACCGCCATCGTGAAAGCCGCCGTCGATGTCGCGCACGCTCAGGGCAAGCCGGTTTTCGCTCATCCGCAAAATAGAACCGGCGCTGACAACGCGGTCATCGGAGGTGTCGACATTCTGGCCCACACTCTACCGGGGGAGAGCGACTACACCCCGGAGGAACTGTCCCGCTTTAAATCGCAACATACGGCCCTCATTCCCACACTCACTCTCTGGACGACTGTGGTCAGTGACCCGTCTATAGTGGCGACGCTGGAGCAAAACGGTACCAATCAGCTCAAGTCTTTTTCTGCGAACGGTGGCCCGGTCCTTTTCGGGACGGATGTCGGCTTCATCGCTATCTACGACACTTCCCAGGAATACGCACTGATGCATCGCGCGCTGTCAGTCAGCGAAATTCTCGCTTCTCTCACCACCAACCCCGCCGCGTATTTCAAGGCTGCCAACAAGGGACGCGTGGAGAAGGGACTCGACGCCGATCTGGTTATTCTCGACGCCGACCCCGCCGCCGACGTCCGCAATCTCGCCAAAGTAGCCTGCACCGTTCGGGCCGGCCAAATCATCTATCAGAGGTAGCTTCTGATAGTCCCAACCGACGCATGGTGCGATGTTTAAACTTTGCCCTGAAGGCTTGTCTGTAAATATCATAAAACACAGACTATAAAGTCAGGCGGCGTTGCCTGCTCGGATTATGGGACAATAGTAGTCGCAGCCCGCACCAGATTCGTTCCGCCGATTATTCGAACTTCCTGGGAAGTTGAGAGGTAAGGAACCAAGCGACTAATGGTAAAAGAAACGCGCAGCATTCGTCGTCAGATCCTGCCGAATGGCCTCACCGTCATCACCGAGCAGATGTCCCATATCCGTTCGGTCGCGATCGGCATTTGGCTGAAGTCCGGTTCGCGTGACGAAGATTCCGAATGGAACGGTATCTCGCACTTCATCGAGCACATGGTGTTCAAGGGCACGGAGACGCGCTCCGCCGAGGCCATCGCCCGTCAGGTCGATTCCATCGGCGGCAACATGGACGCCTTCACCGCCAAGGAATGTATCTGCTTCAATATTAAAATTCTCGACGAGCATCTGCCCGTGGCCATGGATGTCCTCAGCGATCTCGTTCTCCATCCCGTCTTCGATGCCGGAGATATCGCCAAGGAGCGCGGCGTCATCCTCGAAGAAATAAAAATGGATCAGGATAATCCCGACTACCTTGTCCATGAGATCTTTACCCAAAGTTTCTGGAAAGACCACGCCCTCGGCTTGCCGATTCTGGGCACGCGCGACACCGTAAAAAAGTTTGAGCGGCCCGTGGTGAATCGCTTCTATGGGCATCACTTTGCGCCCGGCAATCTTATCGTCAGCGCCGCCGGCAATCTCGACCATAATCATTTCGTCGAGTTAGTCGAAAAGCATTTCGCGCAAGTCAAACCGGCGAAGAACGGATTGCACTCGCCCGCCCCCAAAACCTTTTCGCGCATCAATCTGCGCAACAAAAAATCGCTCGAACAGGTGCAGATCTGCATCGGCGTCCCCTCGCATCCGATGGCGCACGAGCGCCGCTACGCTTCTTACATCCTGAATACGCTCCTCGGCGGCGGCATGAGTTCGCGCCTCTTCCAGAATATTCGTGAGCGCCAGGGTCTGGCCTACTCCATCTACAGCGATCTCAACCCTTATCGCGATACCGGCTCGATGTGCGTCTACGCCGGCACGTCGCGCGAGTCGGCAATCAAAGTGGTCGAGTGCGTAGTCGAAGAATTCCGCAACCTGAAAACCACGCCAGTGCCGGAAGAAGAATTGCGCCGCTCGAAAGATCAACTCAAGGGCAGCCTCATGCTGTCGCTCGAAAGTTCGACTGCACGCATGTCGAACCTCGCCCGCCAGGAAATGTATTACGACCATTTCTACACCCTCGATGAACTCATCGAGCACGTCGAAGCTGTCACCGTCGAAGACCTGCAACAAACCGCCGAAGAATTTTTCCGCACCGAGCAGATCGCGGTCACGATTCTCGGCAACCTCACTGGCCTGAAGCTAACTCGCGAACAACTGACCTGCTAGCCTATTTATTTCGCTGACGAGCGGAGTTCGCAATTCGAAGTGGAGTACAAATCCTCCCGCCTCCCTTGGGTTCCGCTCGACGCCGCGAGAGTAAATTGCGCTTAGAACAAAACGTAGCTGGCTGCTCAATATGCTCTGGCCGGCGGACGTGAGATGCTCATAAGAAAGCGCCCATCCTGCCATGAAGATTCAGGAAAACATCCCGCTGGCGCCGCTGACGACTATGCAGGTCGGCGGAGCGGCGCGCTATTTCGCCGAAGTAAAAAGAGACGACGAAGTCCGCGAGGCGGTCCAGTTCGCGAAATCTCGCGACCTGCCCTGGTTTGTCCTGGGCGGAGGAAGCAACCTGGTCATAGCCGATGCCGGCTGGCCCGGCCTGGCGCTTCGCATCGCGGTCGGCGGAATGCTCGTTGACCCGAAATCCCCCTCCAGCCGATATGTGCATTTCAGCGTAGGCGCGGGCGTCAACTGGGACGACTTCGTCGCACAGGCGGTCGTACAGAATTGCGCGGGAGTCGAGTGCCTCAGCGGCATTCCGGGCAGTGTCGGAGGCACGCCCGTGCAGAACGTCGGCGCATACGGGCAGGAGGTTGCCGACACCATTGAATCGGTACTCGCTTTCGATTTGAAACAGGATCGAATGGTGAGTTTGCCCAAGCCCGCCTGCGGGTTCCGCTATCGCGCAAGCATCTTTAACACCACCGAGCGCGGACGATACATCATCGTGCGCGTGAACTACGGGTTGAGGCGGGGTGGTGCTCCGAGTTTGAAGTACGCCGACCTGCAAAAACATTTTGCCGAAAGAAAAACGCCGGCTTCGCTAGCCGAGGTGCGCGAGGCAGTGCGCGAAATTCGACGCTCCAAAGGCATGCTGATTGTCCCCGGCGATGACGATTGCCGCAGCGCCGGATCGTTCTTCAAGAATCCTGTGCTCAGCGAAGCGCAATTCAAAGAACTGGCCGATAGCGCCGCCGGGAAAGGATTTCAGATTCCCAGCTATCCCGCGCTCGATGCCCAGCACAAAGTTTCGGCGGCGTGGCTGGTTGAGCACTCGGGATTCGCCAAAGGATACGCGATTGGACCTGCGAGAATTTCCAGCAAACACGCGTTGGCGCTGATCAATGGCGGCAACGCCAAAACCAGTGACATTATCGCGCTGAAAGATGAAATCCAGCACGGCGTGCAGAAGGCGTGGGGAATTCGCCTAGAACCAGAACCGGTGTTCATAGGATTTTAAGACGGAAGAATCGCGTAGGGACAGACGCCCTCGTCTGTCCAGGCGAGCAAAGCTCGCCGGGTTCTCGTTGGCTCAGTTTGCAGCGCTCTCACCGGGCGAGGCGCGGCACCACAAAGACGCAGAAACAAGGGCGGCCCATCCCGAAGCGACAGTTCCCCCATGCCGGCCCAGAGGTGTCCGCTACTGCGAGATCCGCCCCGGTGACTCATCGGCTAATTCGCGAGCGCGCTTGAATATCCCTTGGAACATCTCTTGAGTCAGCTTGCCCGTCTGCGTATTCTGATTCGACGGATGATACGACGCCAAGAGAACGCGTCCATCGGGCATAACATATTCCGCACCGTGGCGGAATTCATACTCACGCTTGCTGGCAATCGTTTTCGTTCGTACCAGGTAATTGAGGTAGGCTTCGAATCCGATTCTTCCCAGCGCCACGATTACGCGCAGTTGCTTCAACCCTTCGAGTTCCCTCTCTAAATACGGCGCACAGCTGGCTAGTTCTTCAGGCAGCGGCTTGTTGTCCGGCGGAGCGCAGCGCACCGCAGCAGTTATATAAAGATCAGTGAGCCTGAGGCCGTCCTCGCGATCAGTTGCGGTCGGCTGATTGGCAAATCCAGCTTCATACAGCACGGGATACATAAATTTGCCCGAAGCGTCTCCCGTGAACGGCCGCCCCGTGCGATTGGAGCCATGCGCGCCCGGAGCCAGCCCCAGCACAAGCACGCGAGCGTTGGGATCGCCGAATCCCGGAACTGGTTTGCCCCAATAATCATGGTCGCGATAAGCGCGCCGCTTCTCGCGCGCGATCATCTCTCGATAAGCGACCAGCCTGGGGCAGCGCGTGCAGGCTATGACCTCGGCATTCAAAACCTTGAGCCACCGGGGGAGAGGCATTCGTCTTCATTGTATTGGCTCGCGGGTTCGTCTGTGTGGCGCGGACGCCCCGTTCGCGCCCGTTGCTGTTGCTTTCGCATTTTGCGTATCCGCGTATATCATTCGGTTCCGCTGACTCTAGATTCGCTCTATGCATTTCGCGGACGGGGCGTCCGCGCCACACAGTCTCTTGCTCGTTACTTTAGTGGGTAGGATTCCTCCCTCCGCCGTTTGACGTTGCTCTTCGAGAGTCTTTACACTCAAGGCTGCGGCACATGGTGTCGCAGCGGAGCAACACCTCTTCCGACTCTGCTGCCGCCGGCCGCTTTGGAAAGGCAACTGTGAGCCCCACTGAACTAAAGGACGACGATCTTAAAGACGACGCGGCCAAAGAAGGCCCGGTCAAAGAAAGCTCCACCAAGCGCGAGATTCAGGTTGAGATTCCGGTCGCGGAAGTGAACCGGCAGACCGACACGATCATACAGAAATATCAGAAGGTGGCGCGCATTCCCGGCTTCCGCCGCGGCCACGTTCCGGCGTCGATCATCCGCCAGCGTTTTTCTGAAGAGATCAAGACCGACATGGTCGAAGCGCTTATCCCGCGCTTCTTCCGGCAAGAGGCAGAGAGGCTGAGCCTGCATCCCGTCTCGCAGCCGCGCGTCACCGACCTGCACTTGCACGATGGCGAACCGCTGCGCTTCAAAGCCGCTTTCGAAGTGCTGCCCGAAATCAAGCTCCAGGGCTACAAAGAGCTGCGCGCCGACAAACCGGAGATCGCCGTTTCCGAAGCGGATGTCGAGCAGGCGATCGGCGATCTGCGCGAGCGCCAGGCCGCGTTCAATCCGGTCGAAGGTCGCGCCCTGGCCGATGGCGATTTCGCCCAGGTCTCACTCGATGGAATTCCCAAGGCAGCCGATGGTCCTGAGAAGAGTCAGAAGAAAGATGCCGAGAAAGATGACAGCCAGCCCGTCCACATGGATGAAGTGCTGGTCGAAATCGCTGGCAAAAACACGATGCCGGAATTCACCGAGCATCTGCGTGGCGCGGTCACAGGCGATGAGCGCACCTTCGATGTGAACTATCCCGAAGACACGCAGGACAAGCGCCTGGCCGGCAAAACCTTCACCTACACGGTGAAAGTGCAGGCGATCAAACAGAAGAGCTTGCCCGAACTGAACGACGAATTCGCCAAGTCGCTGGGCGAATTCCAGACCGTGGACGATATAAGAAAGGTGATTCGCGAGCAGATCGAATCCGAGCGCCGCCACGAGGCCGAACATGCCGCCAAGGAAAAGCTGGTCGGCGAACTGATTGAGCGCAACGATTTTGAAGTGCCCGATTCGCTGGTCGATCAGCAGATCGACATCCGTCTCGAGCGCGGGCTGCGCGCCCTGGCGGCGCAGGGCCTCACAGCCGAGCAGATGAAAAAAATGGATTTACAACGTCTGCGCGTCGGCCAGCGCGACCAGGCCATTCACGATGTGAAAGCAGCCCTGCTGCTCGAAAGAGTGGCAGAAGAAGAAAACGTGCAGGTCAGCGACGAAGAACTGAATCACGAATTGGAGGCGCTGGCCCGGCAATCGAAACAGACGTCCGAAGCAGTGCGCGCTCGTTTGACACGGGATGGGGGCCTCGATAGGATACGAACAAGAATCCGCAACGAGAAGACCCTCGATTTTCTGTATCGTCAGTCCGCGTAGTAGACCAAAAAGCATGCGGACTATTTCGATCCTCCCCTGAGCCGCCAAGATCGACTGAGGGCAGGAGTGTGGAAAGGCTAAACGTGAACACGAATTCCAATTCCAACTCGGCGCAAATGATGCTGGTGCCGATGGTGATCGAATCTACCGGACGGGGCGAACGCGCCTACGACATTTATTCCCGGCTGCTGCGCGACAACATCATTTTTATCGGCACGCCGATCGACGACAACATCGCCAACCTCGTAATCGCCCAGATGCTCTTCCTGGCGCAGGAAGACCCGGAGAAAGACATTCAGCTCTACATCAACTCGCCCGGCGGCTCGATTACCGCGGGCATGGCCATCTACGACACGATGCAGTACGTAAAGAACGATGTCACCACCATCTGCATTGGGCAAGCCGCGTCCATGGCGGCATTGCTGCTCTCGGCGGGACAAGCCAAAAAGCGCCTGGCGCTTCCGAATTCGCGCATCCTCATCCACCAGCCATCCATGGGAGGACTTTCCGGCCAGGCAACCGACATCGACATCCACGCGCGTGAAATTCTACGCATGCGCGAGATTACTAATCAGTTACTGGCTAAGCACAGCGGCCAGAAGCTCGATAAAGTGGAGAAGGACGTGGAACGCGACTTCATCATGAATTCGCAGCAGGCTAAGGAATACGGAATCATCGACGATATCATCTACAAGACGAGATAGAGGATATGATCGGCAATTCGGTAGCGGTTCAGTTTCACTCGTTTTCGAATCGTACTTGTTTTGAAAGGCACTCGTTTTTGAATCGCACTCGTTTCTGAATCGCACTTGTTTTGAAAGGCACTTGTTCTTGAATCGCACTCGTTTTGAAAGGCACTCGTTTTTGAATCGCACTCGTTTTGAAAGGGCACGGCTTTAGCCGTGCCGTAAGCATCGCGTTTTCATTGCGGCTTTAGCCGCTGAGGAACGACGCGGTTCTTGGGCCTTAAGGTGGGTCAGGCGGCTGAAGTACCAGACAAGGAGCACGGCAGTGAAAACCAGATCGGGTTCGGAAGAAATGTTGCGTTGTTCGTTCTGCCACAAGTCGCAGGACGCGGTTGCGAAACTGATCTCGTCGCCGAGCGACTATCCCCGGGCTTACATCTGCGACGAGTGCGTAGCTGTCTGCAATTCGATTCTCGAGGATGACCGCTCCGCCGCTCCCTCGGCCGCCGTTCCCAACCAACTGCCGAAGCCGCTTGAGGTCAAGACCTTTCTCGACGAATACGTCATCGGGCAGGAACAGACCAAGAAGAAGCTGGCCGTCGCCGTCTACAACCACTACAAGCGCATCTACATGAACCGCCAGCGCGGAAGCGATGGCGTCGAGTTGACCAAGTCGAACATCCTGCTGATCGGGCCGACCGGCACAGGAAAGACTTTGCTGGCGCAGACTCTCGCCCGCATGCTCGATGTGCCCTTCGCCATCGTCGATGCCACCACGCTCACCGAAGCCGGTTACGTTGGCGAGGATGTCGAAAACATTATCCTCAAATTATTGCAAGCCGCCGAGGGCGACGTCAGCCGCACCCAGACCGGCATCATCTATATCGACGAAATTGACAAGATCGGGCGTAAGGACGAGAACCCGTCGATCACGCGCGATGTGTCCGGTGAAGGGGTACAGCAGGCCCTGCTGAAGATTCTCGAAGGCACGATCGCGAACGTACCCCCACAAGGCGGACGCAAGCATCCGCATCAGGAATTCACCCCCGTCGACACTACCAACATTCTCTTTATTTGCGGCGGCGCTTTCGTCGGCCTGGAAAAAATCATCGGGCGCCGCATTGGCAAAAAAGCTCTCGGCTTCCGTACCGGAGCGGAAGAGGAAACCGAACAGACGGTTGCGTCATCCAAACGTAACTTCGAGCTCGTTTCCGAAGCGCAGCCGGAAGACCTGATCAAGTTTGGCCTGATTCCGGAGTTTGTCGGGCGGCTTCCCGTTATGGGCGTCTTACAGCAATTGGACGAAAATGCGCTGGTCGAAATTCTGACTCGCCCCAAGAACGCAATCGTGAAACAATACCAGCGGCTGTTTGAGTTTGAGAATGTTCGGCTGAAGTTCAGCGACGACGCCAACCGCGCGATCGCCCGCCAGGCCATGGCGCGTAAAGTCGGCGCCCGCGGCTTGCGTATGATCCTCGAAGAGCTCATGCTGGAGTTGATGTATAGCCTTCCCAGCCAGAAGAAGGTAAAAGAATTTGAAGTGACCCGCGAGATGGTGGAAAAGCGCGACGTCTCGCTGGCGATGATCGAAAAAGCAGCAAGCTAGTGGATGAAGAAGCGGGTGGCCCATCCTAGCGTCGCGCTTTTGCGACGCAGGGTGGGAAACGAACAGAGACCAGAAACGGGAGAAGGCGCATTGTCGAACCCTAAGGAAAAATTCGAGAGCAAGAAACTGCCGATGATGCCCATTCGCGATGTGGTCATCTTTCCGCACATGATGACTCCATTCGTGGTGGGACGGGAGTCGAGCGTTCGCGCCCTCGAAGAAGCTCTGGCCAGCGACAAGAAAATCTTCCTCGCCACCCAGCATGATGCCTCGATCGACGAACCAAAGGCTGGCGACATTTTCCAGGTCGGGACGATTGTCAATATCGTCCAGAGCCTCAAGCTGCCCGATGGCAACATTAAAGTATTGGTTGAAGGCATCGAGCGCGGCAAAATCCTGCAAGTCATCGAAACCGATGGCTATCTGCAAGCCACCGTGCGCGTCGCTCGTTACGCCACTGAAACCACAGCCCAGATTGAAGCGGGCATGCAGCGCGTGACCGGCATGTTCGAGCAATATGTCAAACTCTGCCAGTCTTTGAACTACGAGACGATGATCGCCGCCGTGCGCATGGAAGATCCGGCAAAACTCACCGACACCATCGCCGCCAACCTGCAACTTTCCATCGAAGAAAAGCAAGGGTTGCTTGAAATTTTCGATCCTGCCGAGCGCCTCAACCGCATCGGCGACGTGCTTGACGTCGAGATCGAAAAGCTAAACATGGATCGCACCATCCAGTCGCGCGTGAAGCGGCAGATGGAGAAAGCCCAAAAAGAGTATTACCTCAACGAGAAGATCAAGGCGATTCAGAAAGAACTGGGCCGTGGCGAAAAGAGCGAATTCGACGAACTGAAGAAAAAAGTTGAAGCCGCCGGCATGCCGAAGGAAGTTCGCGACAAGGCGATCCAGGAACTGAAGAAGCTCGAAGCCATGCCGCCCATGTCAGCGGAATCGACCGTCTCGCGCAACTATCTCGACTGGCTGCTGGCCGTGCCGTGGAAGAAGCGCTCGAAGGAAATCCGCAACATCACGCGCGCTGAGAAAACTCTGAACGAAGATCATTACGGCCTGGAGAAAATCAAGGAGCGCATCCTCGAATTTCTCGCCGTCCGCCAGTTAGTCAAAAATCCCAAAGGCTCCATCCTGTGCTTCGTCGGGCCTCCGGGCGTAGGCAAGACTTCCCTCGGAATGTCTATCGCGAAGGCCACCGGTCGCAAATTTGTCCGCATGTCGCTCGGCGGAGTGCGCGACGAAGCAGAAATCCGCGGCCATCGCCGCACCTACATCGGCGCCCTGCCCGGCCAGATTATCCAGATGATGAAAAAGGCTGGAACCAAGAATCCCGTCTTCATGCTCGACGAAGTCGACAAGATGTCGATGGACTTCCGCGGCGATCCTTCCGCCGCCCTGCTCGAAGTGCTCGATCCCGAACAGAATTTCATGTTCGTTGACCATTACCTCGACGTCGAATACGACCTCTCGCAGGTCTTCTTCGTGGCTACGGCGAATGTGATGCACACCATTCCGCCTGCCCTCCAGGATCGCATGGAAGTGCTGCGTCTCCACGGCTACACCGAGCCGGAAAAAGTCGAGATAGCGAAACAGTTCCTGGTAAAGAAGCAAATGCTGCAAGCCGGACTCACCGAAAAAAACATTCAGTTCCCCGACGACGCCATCCGCCAAATCATCCGCGGCTATACCCGCGAAGCTGGCGTGCGCAACCTTGAGCGTGAGATTGGCAATATATGTCGCAAGGTTGCACGCAAGGTTGTAAAAGAAGGCCCGGACTTCACCGCCTCCATCGCGCCGGAAAAGATTGGCGACTGGCTTGGAGTCCTCAAGTTCCGCGACACCCTAGCCCATGAGAAGAGCGAAGTCGGCCTTGTCACCGGACTAGCCTGGACAGAAGTGGGCGGATCGATCCTCAGCACCGAAGCCACCGCTGTCGATGGCAAAGGCAAGCTCACGCTGACCGGCAAACTCGGCGACGTGATGCAAGAGTCGGCGCAGGCGGCAATGTCCTACATACGCTCGCGGGCCTTGCGGCTCGGCCTGTCGCGCGACTTCTATCGCAACCTCGACATCCACGTGCACGTGCCTGAAGGCGCGATTCCAAAGGACGGCCCCTCGGCGGGCATCACCATCGCCACCGCCCTGGCCAGCGCCCTGAGCCGCATCCCGGTGCGCCGTGACCTGGCCATGACCGGAGAAATCACACTGCGCGGCAAAGTGCTGCCCATCGGTGGCCTCAAAGAAAAGCTTCTCGCCGCCCACCGCGCCGGCCTCTTCGAAGTGATCCTGCCCCAGGAAAACGAAAAAGATGTCGCCGAAGTCCCAGAAAACCTGCGCACTGCCATGAAACTACACTTCGTCGACAACATGGATCAGGTGCTGGCCATCGCCCTCGAAGGCCCGCTGCCCCAGATGCCATCGGATGCGGAGACCGCCATGGCTCCCATCGTGACTCCCCCGGTGGCCGAGATTCCAGAAGCCCGCCAATAGACCTGCTGTACATACAAATGTTCCACGTGGAACGTTATGCAGATTTTATTGTACGTATAAGTCTATACGTACGTTAGGGGATGGATTGCGCGGATGCGGTGTTAGCCTCTATTCGATAGCGCTTGCCTTCTGGATGGACGAAACGCTTCAACTGCTTCGGATCGCCTCGAAGCTGCGGAGCGGAAGCTCCAGCGCTGATCGTGACCTGAGCCGACATAACCGTGGCAAAGCCGGTCGGTAACTGCGACCGATAGGGGTTGGTTTGCGCGTTCGCAGCACCGTCCACCTCGGTGATGATCAAGAAGAAGTAGGTATTGCCGGCGGTGAGCGGAGGCAGGGTCAGCGAAGTTTGCGCGCTTGTATATGTACCGGCGACCTACAACTCCACTATGTTCTGCATTGGAATCACCTGGAACACAACCACCGTGTAGCCATAAGGGGTAGAGCCGCCGAGCGCCGACCAGCTGAGGGTTGCAACCGTATTGTCCAAGCTGGTCGTCGTGAACAGGTTCGAACCGTTGATGACGGGGTTTACGACTGGCTGAGCCATTGGGGCGAGTGTGAGAGTTGAGGGATCGACCGTCATGCCATAGTTGAGAGCCATCGGAAAGGAATTGGAACCGACCTGGAAGGGCACGATTACCGATTGGCAGAATGACAGTTCGCGCGTCCAGTTGGCGGGGAAAGGGTCGCCATACTGGAGCGTGCCAAGATTCTGGTCGGTAAGAACCGGTGGCTCAACGCCGGCTGACAAAAAGAATGGCTCACTTGGACACACGTTGAGCGAGTAAGGAAACCCGCTCTGCGATTCAGGTTGGAGCAGATAAAGAGTCGCCCCGAAACCTGCCCCAAAAAGCTGCGGTTTCGCATTCACGCCGACCACATAGGGCTCGGGAGCAATCGACAACCATGAACTGATCGGCGATGCGGCCGCGGGCGCCACATTCTGAAATAGCGATTCCCACTGCGATCCGGGAATGCTGAGATTCAGGGAAGCCTGTGGACTGGGCGCAAGCGCGGCGCTGATTGAGTTGGTGGTTCCGCTGGTGAGCGCCAAGTTTGACAAAGTAAATTCGGGCTCCGCTACAAGATTGTTGAACGTGCCTAGCGAGACCGGCTCATATTGCACGAGGAAGGCGGTGTTCGCGGTTGCCCAATCAAATCGGCTGGTGACGCTGGCTGACGTAGAGAGAGTCGCGGCATCTGGTTGCGGGGTGAGATAGATCGGAGGAAGAGACGGGTTATCGGTCATGAAGCCAATGACGCCCGGTGCCGTTAAGGGATCCAATCCGCTGAGGGTGAAATCAAAAACGGTATTTTCGGCACTCTCTAATATGCCGGTTGGGACTCCCGCGCTGTCCCGACCGAGATCGAAGGTACTGCTGTTGGTCCAGAAGGCGGTAGGTGGGAGCGGTATACCGGGTGGAACGCCTTGGATGAGCCAGTAGTAGCCTCCAGGGACCTGATTGATGCTAAAGATTCCGGGCGAAACCAGGGCACCGGAGATCAGTTCGAGAGAACCATCCGGCTGTGGAACGAGCGCTGATGGAATGAAGTTTGGGGGTGCGGGAGTTTGCACCGGACCGGCTGGCATCCAATCTGTATTGACCCAATTGATAGTCACCGTCCCCGTAGGAGTGACGGTCCATGACTGGGCGGCGCTGCCTCCGGAAGAAGAGGTGGCATTAGCCGTGAAGTTGTTGGAGACTCGCGATTCCGCTGCGGTCGGGATCCACGAGATGTTCGAGCCGCTGAGCGTCGCTCCCGCCGGGCCTGTGGTTAATGAAAAGGTTACAGTTCCACCTGAAGGATCAGTTGCGGTGAGGGAATATGCGTAGCTCATTCCTTGCGAGGCCGCGGTAATCGGAGTACTGGTGAAAACCGGGCTCTGTGGAGCTGAATGGGAACTGCTTCCGCACCCAACCAGATAACTCGAAAATAGTGCTACTAGAACGAGAGTTTGCGTGCGCATGATTCAACTCCTCGACCTACGAGGGTCGGGAGCCGCATTTTACCCCTTAATGGCTGTTTCCCACAGTGATTCTCCGCTGTGGCTGCCGCGGCGGGTAGCTTCATGCGCGCCGCCTATTTTCGGCGATAAAATAAATCTGTGGAACGGGAATCTGGTGGCCAATTCAGATTTAGCCTTAAGGGGTCGGCGGGGCTTATCGTCGCCGTCGCGGTGGTAGCAATATTGCTGATTGCTCTGCCGGCTTATCGCTGGTTCTTTCTGATCAGCGTGCTTATAGGGGTGGTTATTGCTGGCGGGCTCGCGCTTTGGTACAGGCTCCGGCCTATCAAAGAAGTGGAAGTGCACAATAAACGTCCGCTCGGCTTGTAGCTTCCCTTTCTTCTTTGCCCAGTCGCTGCCCAGTCGCTGCTAAGAGAAGGCTAACTCTTTAGCGCGCTGCACGGCTTTGACCACCGCCTTGATCAGCGTCACTCGCAACTTCCCTTCTTCCAGTTCCATGATGCCGTCGATGGTACATCCGGCGGGAGTGGTTACTGCGTCTTTCAAGAGCGCGGGATGGTCTCCGGTTTCGAGGACCACGCGGGCGGCGCCCATCGTCGTTTGCGCAGCTAGAAGCGTCGCTACGTCGCGCGGCAGGCCTACTTTAACTCCGGCTTCGGCTAGCGATTCAAGAATGATGTAGATGTAAGCGGGGCCGCTTGCCGATAGGCCGGTGACCGCGTCCATATGTTTTTCGTCTACAGTCACGGTACGACCTACGGCATCGAAAAACTTTGTGGCCATTTCAAGATGCTGGCGAGTTGCGAACTTGCCTTTGCAGAGGGCGGTCATGCCCGCTCCGAGCACACAGGGAGTATTCGGCATGGCGCGCACCACGGGAATTTCTTTCTCGAGGGCGCGCTCGATCATATCGGTCGGGACTGAGGCAGCGATCGAAATCACCAACTGCTTCTCATTCAGGTGCGCGCGGATCTCCCGGACCACGTCGGCGACTACCTGCGGTTTGACGCACAGAAAAACAATATCCGCGCCCTGGACTGCCTCCTGGTTGTCGGTTCCGGCGTGAACTTTCAACTTATCCTTTAACAGACGGGCGCGCTCGGGATGGGTTACGGTGGCCCAGGTTTGCGAGGGGGAGAGCAATCCATCGCGCAGCAGGGATTGCAGCAGAATGGAGCCCATCTTGCCCGCACCCAGGATTGCTACTTTCTTTTTAGCGCCTACACTTTGGCCCATGGGGAACCTCCAGCCCTGGTTAGGTGGTAGTGCAACAGACTAACATTAGCGGGGATCGGAAGGTGCGCACCTCGATGGTAAGGATCCAACGCCGGGATCAAAAAGCGGCGGGCGGGGCGCCCGCTCCACACATATTACGAGATTCTTACTGCACGGTCAGAGTTACCGTATCGGAGTTGGCCGCACCACCAACGGCCGTGGCGGTGACCGTGATCTGCGATGCTCCCACTAGCGTTGGCGAGGCTACGGTCACGAAGGCCGATCCGGGCTTTGGCGCTGCGGTCGACGTGGCGGTTACGGCCGTGGTTGCGGGACTGGGCACAGATGTAGGGGCGGAATAAAGGCCCGTGGGGTCGACCGTGCCATTCACGAAGCCGCTGACTGCCCAGGTTACGGTCTGGTCGGTCGAGCCATTCACCGTTGCCGCGAACTGTTGCTGCGTGGCGCCGGCGGGCCAGGAATTATTTGGTTCGTTCGCGAATAGAGTCGCGAGCCCTGGATTGACGGTGACCGTCACCACCTGCGGAGTGCCACCGCTGCCCCCGACACCGCCGCATGAGACCAGCGTGGTTAGTGCGATTGCGATGCAGGTATTCACAATTCTGCAGTAGAGACGCGGCTTGGCGCGGCTTGTTGTCTTAATTCCGAAAAAACCCGCGAGCAGTGCCAGCACCAGGGTGTAGGAATAGTTGGCTACTCGAGTGCCGCTATTCGACTGCGGCGAGTTGGGGCTGAGCGTTGAAGCGTGGCGCAAGCGGCGTCGCGATGCGGGCTGTGACTGGCTGCCTAGATTTGGGCCCATAGTTGAAATCGTCAGCGTAACCGTCGTCGTGCCTGAGCCCGCTGCGATCGAACCCGGGGTGAAGCCGCAGGTAGCTCCGGGAGGGCCGGTGATCAATGGCGGCAGGCCGGCGCAGCTAAAACTCACGACTGAGCTAAACGTTCCGGCTCCGACGGGCGCGGCTGAAAATGTATAGGTTGCGCTTTGGCCAGCGAGCACGCTCACGGATGTGCTGCCAGTGTCAGTCCAGGTAAAGTTCGCAACGGGCGGGGTTACGGTTAGGGTTTCTGTGGGCGTCGCATGGGTCAGGGTGCCGTCGGTTCCCTGGATGGTGAAATTAAAAGTGCCTGCGGCCGCGCTGCCTAACGTCACGGCAAAGGGAGCGCCAGCAGCAGTTGGCGTTATCGGCGCGGGCGTGGAGCATGTTGTCGGAGCGCCCGCGTTGCAGGATACGGTGACACTCTTGGCGTAGCCGTTTAACGCCGTCAGGGTTCCGTTCCAGGTTACATTTTGATTCGTTACCGTTGTAGTCGGAGTCGCTGAAACAGCTATGGCGAAATCGGGAGCCGGAGGTAAGACGGTGAGCAGGAAGGTTTGCATTTTGGGCGCTGGCGCTCCAGCGGCTGTCGCGGAGAGCGTCACGATGACAGGGCCGCCCGGCGGCGTGGAGGCGGCCGCGGTCACCGTCAATGTGACGGTGACTGGGGAGGCAGAGCTCGGAGAGACGGTGCTTGATGGTGAGAAGACGCAGGCCGCTCCGGCTGGCAAGCCTGTGGAACAGGCGAGAGTTACAGTACCTGCGAAGTTGCCCAAGGCAGTTACCTGGAAGGTGGACGGTGGTGAGGTTTGGCTATCGCCGACGGTGAGTGAGTTTGGGCTGGGCGCGGTCAAATTGAAATCAACAACGTAGAGAGTGACTGCCGCGTCGCGCGTAATGTCGTCGGCGTCGGTGCCGACCGCGTGGGCGTTAAAGCTGTACGTGCCCACGGGACCGCCGGCGACCACAGAATAGGTTGCGGTGGGAGTAATCGGTGTCGGATGCAGCGAGCAGGTTGGTGGCGCGGCGCCGGCGCAGCTCAGATTTACTGGACTCGCGTAGCCATTCTGCGACGTTAGTTTGCCGCTGAACATTACTGTCTGTGTGGGGAAGACGGTTTGCGGCGAATTTGAAATTGCGTTGGTGTAGGCGGGCGAGGCGACAAGAGCAAAGTTCCAGACCCCTCGGCCGTAGGTGGAGGCGACCAGACTTCTTGTGCCGGCGTCTGGATTAAAAAGCTGAAGCGCGGTGACGGGAGCGTTGGGCAAGTATCCGGACGCGCCTGGTGCGGGCGCTGGGCCGACTTCGGTCCAACTGGGAGCTGAAGTCTGGCTCACGAAGACGCCTACGTCGGTAGCAGCGTAAATCTGGGCTGCGCCGGAATCCACGAGCAGCGCGTTCACGGGATTGTCGGGGAGCGCCGTCAGGCCGGAGCCCGACCAATCATTCCAGCTTGCGCCCGCGTTGGTCGTCTGCCAAACGTGAGACGTAGGGTAGGAAGGCGTGCTGAAACCCATAATGCCGACGTAGGCAGTGTTGCCGGTTGGGTCGGAGGAATCCATGGCAACCGAAGAAATCGCATAGCCCTGGGGATTGATATTTTGCGTTACGTTTTGCATTAGCGTCGTGCCGGCGTTGGTTGTGACCCAGACTTCGCCTCCGGGTGCGCCGCTTAGCGGGCCGTAGCCGTCGGTTACGGCATAGACTACGGATGAATTGCCGCCGGAGGTTGGTCCGCCCGCGGCCAGACCGGTGACAAGATTGACCTCTTCGCCGCTGCACACGCCGGTGCCAAAGGTTTCGAAATCGTTGCTGAGTTGCTGCGGGGACGAGCCGTTGATGCCGATGCTCCACACGCGGCAAGTGCCGACGAGCATTTCGCCGGCATTCTGCGGATCGAGAATATAGGGAGTGATGTATGCGCCCTCGTCTCCGCCGAGATCGTTGGGGCCGACAATCTGCACGAATGTGCTGTCGTCGCAGTCTGAGCCGGTGCCGGTTTGCGAGTTACACTCCAGGATCGTGAGGTAAGGGTTCGAGGCAAACCACAGGCTCGGAGTCGCCGGACTAATCGCGGTGAATCCGCCATCGCCGCCGAGGGCGTTCTGCCATGTGGTGCCGGTGGTCGCGGTGGCGGTTTTGGGCGATCCGTTATTTTCGGTTCCGCCGAGCAAGATATTGGCGCTGGTTGGATGCACAGCGATCGAGATAAATTCAGTCATCGAGCCCAGGGTTTCGCTCAGGCTGTCGAATTGATTGGTGCCGGAGCAGCTTCCGGTATCGAGGCCGGAATAGCCGTCGAGAGTGCGGCTGATTCCGCCATCGTGAGCGAAGTAGCCGGGTGACAGGCCGCTTGCTGACACAACGCTGAAGGCGATGCCGTGCTGATTGGGATGAACATGCGCTGGCGCGGCTAGCGGGTCGCAGCCGTAGGCGTGGGTTAGGTTGATCCAGTCGCCTTGGATGCAGGCCGTGCTGGCGGCGGGCTCCAGCGTGCACTTATAAAGGTTGATCGCGCCGGCATATATATCCGTTCCGGTCGAGCTCGACGGTGGATCGGGAACGGCGGAGAGCGCGAGGTTGTACCAGCCTTGCTCGACTCCGCAGCCGCTGTCGGGACCGAAGGCGTCGTCGCCGCAGTTGGTGATGCCATTGTCGGGAATCTGCGTCCAGCTTGCTCCGCCGTTGGTCGATTGCCAGATGCCTTCGTCGGCGGGTCCGGGAGTTGAATTTTGGACGTCGCCCTGCACATCGACAATCCAAGCGTAGATTTCGTTGCGGCCGGGGACGACTGCGAACTCGGCGCGATAGATGAGGCAGGTTGTGGCGTTGGCGGCGGCGGGACAATTTGCGGAGGCTAGGCCCGCGCCTGGCTGCGTTACGAGACGCGTATAGTTTTGTCCGTCGGTGGATGAGTAGAGGCCGTGGCGGCGGATGGAGGCATAGAACGTCGCGTTGGCCGCGTTGTAGATCACCGAGGTGGCTGAGGCTGGAATAGCGCCATCAGTTAGAGTGGCGCGGTTCCAGATGACGCCTGCGTCGGTCGAGAAATAAAGTCCTGGCACGGTGGAAATTCCATCTTCGGTGGGGCCGAGGCACGGGCCGCTATCGACAACAGGCGCAGATTCTTCGCCGAGGCAGAGGCCGTTGTCTCCTGCAGCGGCTGCTACAACAAGATTGGGATTCGCTGCGCTGAAGGCAATTTTGCTGAAACCGATTCCCAGGAATGATTGGCCGCTGGCGGCGCTGGTGATTGGCGTCCAGGTTGAACCTCCGTTCGAGGAGCGGAGGATTCCGAGGCCGTAATAGGAGTCGGAGGAGTTATTCGTTTCGCCGGTGCCGACGAGAATGATCTGGCTGTTTCCGGGCTGGAGGGCAATCGCGCCGACGGCCAGGGTGGGCTGATCGTCGAGCAGGGGTTGCCAGACGACCGCGGAGGGACTGGTGCTGAGACTACCGGCGTTCGTCGATCTCCAGAGGCCACCGTAGGCTCCGCCGAGCAGGACTGTGTTGGCACTGGCGTCCGCAGGATCGATGAAGACGGAAGTGGCGCGTCCGGAGACCCAGTTGTAATTCTGGCCGCCGTCGCCGGTAGCATCGGATGCGAGCGGGGCGGGGCCGACGGGCGTCCAGATGGAGGAAGTTGCCGGCAAAGCGATCTCCTCATTTGAGCCGTGGCTGGGTGCGTTTGTCGAGGAAACTGCCGCTCGCGCTTCCCTCATTGCGAGCTTCTGTCGATAGGCTCGCAGGCGCAGTGCGGCCGATTGTGCCGCCGGGATGGTACGGCCGCGTTGGTTCCAATTCCACTTTGCCTTGGAGGTGGGGGGTTCTCCGTTCTTGCTTGCACTGCTCGGCTCAGAAATTGCGGAAAGCGGTTTTCTGTCCGCCTCCTGGCCGGGAGCGCTGCCGAACCATCCGGCGACGAAAAGAAGAGTAAAGAGCGCTCGGAGAATAATCTGCGAAATGAAATGAGACAAACCTCGGCTCGAGATACGGCTGGACATAAAGAGAAACGCCATCAGCGCGCGGGCGGGGACGAGCGCGCCACTAGAGTTTCAGCGATTCAGCGAAGATTTCCACGTCCTCGAAAGACTCCCCATCCTTGGTAGTCGTTCCCCGTCCTCGAACTTGGTTTTTCGTCTCCTACATGCGATTATCTGAGCGGCATGTTTGCCCTTCCCCTATTAAAGCGCTCAACCGCAGAGTTCCTGGGAACCTGTTTCCTCGTTGCGGGTGTAGTCGGCTCGGGAGTGATGGCAGAACGTCTTGCTGGCGGCAGCGTCGCGCTCGCTCTCCTTGCCAACACGGTAGCTACCGGGGCAATCCTGGTAGCCCTGATTTTGGCCTTCGGCGGTATCTCGGGAGCGCATTTCAATCCCGCCGTGACTCTCTCTGATGCGATGGAGCACGGCATTCGATGGCGCGAGGTGCCCGCCTATATCGGCGCACAAATTTGCGGTGGCCTTACCGGAGCCGCCGTTGCTCATTTGATGTTTGGGTTGCCGCTGTTTTCGATATCACATCACGCGAGGAGCGGCCCCGCTCAAATATTCAGTGAATTTGTCGCCACGTTTGGCTTGATGGCTGTGATTTGGGGCTGCTCGCGTCAGCGTGCCAACGCCGTTCCGTTTGCCGTGGGCGCATATATAACGGCCGCTTATTGGTTCACGTCGTCAACTTCATTTGCCAACCCCGCCGTCACACTGGCTCGTGCCGTTTCAGATACGTTCTCCGGCATTAGACCAGGAGACGCGCCCGCGTTCATCGCAGCGCAGATGGCCGGAGCAATCTCGGCCACGTTCCTATTTCGCTGGCTCGTACCGTCATTAAAGGAAACCGCAGAGGATATTCTGATGCCACACGGATCCCCGCACATCAAAACCTATCTCTTCGCTTGTGTCCACAATGCCGGACGTTCGCAGATGGCGGCAGCACTGTTCAATATCTACGCAGATCAGAGTCAGTGTCGGGGGATTTCTGCCGGAACCGAACCTGCGGCCCAGGTCCATCCCGAAGTGGTAGAGACGATGCGCGAGATAGGGATTGATTTGAGTTCTTCAAAGCCGCAAAGACTCACAACTGCATTGGCAAAAACAGCGTCGGTGCTCGTGACCATGGGTTGTGGTGATGCCTGCCCGTTTGTCCCAGGATTAAAGACCATTGACTGGCCATTGCAAGACCCCAGAGGCCAGTCGCTGGAAGCGGTGCGCGTGATTCGTGATGAAGTCCACGAAAGAGTGAAGACGTTAATTCGGAATGAGTGCGCGGATTGCTGCGTTGCTGATTGTCGTTAACAAAGGCATTAGCACTGATTGAACTGAACGAGCCATCGTCGGTTACGTCGTCACGATAGGACTCACAACGTAGGATCCTGTTCGAGATCACGCTCCAATGCGGAAACCTGCCGTCAACATCGCCAATCGCCGTTCTGCGCGACCTCCGTTATAATAAGCGTGCATGTCCGTGATCAAAAACATCGGCGCTATCGCTCAGGGGATGAGCATCACCCTGAAGGAAATGTTTCAGCCTACGGTCGTGGAGAATTATCCCGACGGCCCCGGCCCCACGAAAGGGGCAGTTTTTCAGGAGCGGTTTCGCGGGATGCACGTGCTGCAGCGCGACGAGAATGGGCTGGAGAAGTGTGTAGCCTGCTTTTTGTGCGCGGCGGCCTGTCCGGCAAATTGCATCTATATCGAAGCCGCGGAAAACACCGCCGAAAAGCGTGTGTCGGGAGCCGAGCGCTACGCCCACGTTTATAACATCGACTACAACCGATGCATCTTTTGCGGGTATTGCGTGGAGGCTTGTCCAACTGACGCGATTACGCACGGGCACGGATTTGAGCTAGCCACGTTCAGCGCGAGCAATCTCGTGTATCGAAAAGAACAGATGCTGGCTCCGGCTCCGGCGCATATGGGAGCCAACCAGGTGTTTGCGCAATCGGAGTTGGAGTCGGGCGGCGTCAAGGGGAGTTAGTTGAGCTCGATGTTTTCTTAATAAGCGCCGGCCCCTCGTGGCCGGCATTTTTGTGTAGAGTCGGCCGCGGACACCCCTCCGAGTTGTCATGGGCAATGGATTCCCTTGCCTTGCCGCTTTCACTATACTGATTCGATCTAATTCCCAGAATTAATCACAAGGAGAGAGAACACCATGCGTCCCACTTCGCTGGCTTTATGTCTCACCGTCGCGCTGCTGACCATTGCCTGCTCGACCACTCCGGCCCCTGCACCCGACACGCGCGCTGCCGATGTGCAGGCAGTTAAGGATGTCGAGGCGGCTTGGGTTAAAGATGCTGCCTCCAAAGACGCCGACAAGTGGGCCGGCTACTTTACTGACGACGGCTCGGGGCTCTATCCGGGAGCGGCAACTTTGAATGGCAAAGCGGCAATCAGAGCCGCGATGGTGCCGTTGTTTGCCGATCCTAACTTTGCGCTGACCTTTCAGTCGACGCGGACGGTCGCCTCGAAGGGCGGGGATATGGTCTATTCGGAAGGCACCTACTCCATGACCATGACCGACCCCAAGACCAAGAAGCCGATGACGGACAAAGGAAAATTTCTGACGGTCTACGCCAAGCAGGCCGACGGAAGCTGGAAGGCGGTCGCCGACACGTTCAATTCCGATTCGGCGATGTAGCAAAATGTAAACATCGGAGGTTAGCAAGAACGGAATGCACTACCTTCTCTTTTACGAGGTTGCCGACGACTACCTTGCGCGGCGCGCTGAGTTTCGCGATGCGCATCTGGAGAAAGCATGGAAGGCGAGCGAGCGCGGCGAACTGGTGCTCGGCGGCGCGCTGCAGGATCCGGTAGACGGCGCGGTCTTGCTATTCAAGGGCGGCTCTCCTGAGGTTGCGGAGAAGTTTGCGCGTGTTGATCCTTATGTGACTAGCGGGCTGGTAAAGCGATGGTATGTGCGGGAGTGGAAGACGGTTGCGGGCGAAGACTCTGCAGCGCCCGTCCGGCCGAATGCTCGGACTGCGGGAACGGTTGCGGCGAGCGCGATTACTCCTGGCACCACGATCCTGCGCATGTGGAAGGCGCGCGCGACCGTCGAGAAATCTGGCGAATATGTCGACTTCGTGACTACGAAACTCTTCCGGTCGCTAAGTGCGATCGATGGGCATCGTGGAGCTTACCTGCTCCGTCGTGAGGTTGATGGCGCGATTGAATTTGTCGTCCTCACGCTTTGGGAATCGATGGAAGCGGTACAGCGGTTTGCCGGGAGTAAACCCGAAAGGGCGGTTGTGGAGCCGGAAGCAAGGGCCGTTCTCGCTAACTACGATGACTTGGTAACGCACTTCGAGGTTGTCGATCGACCGAACGGTACGAACACGGCACGGTGACACTGGGCCGACCGGAAACACAGGCTCGCGGCTGTGACACGGATCACGGCATGGCGAAAACCGCCCGGGATCCGCAGAAGCCGGATTACAGGCTCGGATCGGCCTTTTCCGCCAATATCCCAACCGACACAAAAGTGTGCTATATCGCACATCTTTCAGTTCGCGAACCTAGTAGAGTTGAGCGGTCTCTTCTAGCATCTTCCGCCGTACGCGTACGGTGACGGTTCCTTGCGAAATCAGACAGCATTGTGCTGCGCGAGGAGCCGTGATGATAATGGCCAATAAAACCCGCCTAGTTAAGAAGTCTTCAACGCCACCTTCTTCCGCCGACGGTGATGGCAACAATATTCACAGCGAAATTCTGCTGGGACTTCCGGAGAACGAAGCCGGACAAATAGTTCCCCAATTGGAGTTCGTACGTCTGAAGACTCACCAGGTGCTGCACGAATCGGGCGATACTTTGAAGTCTGCCTGGTTCTGCAACAGCGGACTCATCTCCATTCTGAGCGTCTTCCCGGATGGCAAAACTGTTGAAGTGGGCCTGGTGGGCAAAGAGGGATTTATAGGGGTTCCGTTGGTGGCGGGCTTTCGCACCGCGCCGACGCGTGCCATCACGCAGATCGAAGCGACGGCGTTTCGCATTGACAGCGACAAACTGATCGCACTCTTGCGGGAGTGCCCCACATTAGAGCGGCGGTTGCAGCAGTTCGCGCAGATCCTGGCGATGCAAGTGACGCAAATTGCCGCTTGCAATCGCCTGCATGAAGTCGAAGAGAGATTGGCGCGATGGCTGTTGATGAGCGCGGACCGAGTGGGATCGAATTCGGTACCGTTGACGCAGGAATTGATTGCGCAGATGCTGGGCACACGCCGCTCCAGCGTGACGGTGGCCGCGGGAATTTTGCAGAAAGCAGGACTCATCGCCCATACCCGCGGCGACGTGGAGATTATCGACCGGCCAAAACTGGAAGACGCATCCTGCGAATGCTATTCCATCATGCAGCGCCAAATTCGGGAGTGGCGCAGGGAAGCAGAATAGCGAGTGTGCGCGCCAGCGCACCTTGGTCGGTCATACGGCGGACTGACAGACTTACCGCTTGCGAATATGTTGCGGTTGATCGAGCAGATTCCCTGCGAAGCTCATGCCTGCTGATCGTTATTTTCGCTTCCCATGGAAATGACGTATGCCGCAAGTTGACGTGATCGAACTTGGTTTGAACAGGCACTTGATTCGGTGCCCCTATTGTCAGGAGCAAGGTGTCGTTCACTGGCCCGGGACGATGATCCTCTTCGGCAACTTCAAATGTAATCATTGCCACCGAGACTTCCTGATTGCGCTGAACCAACCGCGAAGTTAGGAGTTTGCCTTTCCCTTCAAGCGCCCTGGGATCGATCACTCCACCCCATAAGACCCGAACCTTTGGTTACACTAGGCCGCCCTGGTTTCTTTTTGACAGGACGATTCCGGCTGGCGAGAATAGCGGGTATCCATTGCGTGCCGGAAGAACTTAACCCACAACCTTGGAGAGAAAACTATGAAGAAGATGATTGCGGTTTCTGTGCTTTGTGTGTGTTTATCTTTTGTGGTCGGAGTTGCGGTTGCCGATAGAGTCCACGATTGGCATGATTTGGACGCGGTTCATCACCATGTGGAAGAAGCGATCAGAGAACTCGACCATGCCCGCGCCGCCAACCACTACGACATGGCCGGACATGGCGCTAAGGCCGAAGAGCATTTACACGCGGCCGAGCACGAACTGCACGATGCCGTCGAGGCAATCAGGGCAGAACGCTAAACAGCTAAGCGTAGCAGCGTTCGGTGGTCAAAAGTTGGAATCGGAAAAGCCATTCGTCGTCCGGGTTTTGTGGCGATGGATGGCTTTTTTGCGTCTAATACGTCACGATCCCGAGGCTTCGAGCGCGGCCGACGCCTCTTCCCACTCCTTCATGAGGCCTTGTAGCAGCTTCTTTTGCACGGCGAGTTCCTGCGACTGCCGCTGTGTTTCATCGGCACTCACAAAGCTTTGCAGTTGCGTCTCGCAGACGGCAATCGCGGTTTCGGCGCGCGCGATCTCTTCTTCTACTTCATGCAGACGATCTGCCATCTGTTGGCGCTTGATGGGATTCAGGCGTTTGCCTTTGAGTTCGGCGGCCAACGAGACTGCGGCAGCCTCGTCGCCATTGTGACCGTGTGATTGCGACTGAGAACCGAGAACTGGGATCTGAGAACTCACTGGCGACTGGCTACTGGCAACCGGCTGCTGTTTCCGCCAGAGATAGTCTTCGTAATTTCCCGGATAAATTTCTACCTTGCCCGCGCCGATTTCGAAGACGCGGGTGGCCAGTCCGTCGATGAAATAGCGGTCATGCGAAACGAAGACGACCGTGCCCGTGTATTTCATCAAGGCCTCGAGCAGGACATCTTTGGCGCGCAGGTCGAGATGGTTGGTGGGCTCGTCGAGCAGCAGAAAGTTAGCGGGATGCAGCAACATTTTCAGCAGCGCGTAACGATTGCGCTCGCCGCCGGATAAGACGCCGATGCGCTTGAAAACATCGTCGCCGGAAAAAAGAAAACAACCGAGCAGACTGCGCAACTGGGTTTGCGTGGAGGCAGGCGCGAGCTCGCCGAGATCGTCGAGGATGCGAGCTTCGGGGTCTAGTTCTTTGTATTGATCCTGCGCGAAATAATCGGCTTCGACATTGTGGCCGAGCTTGTATTCACCGGCGGTTAGCGGCTCCTGGCCGGCGAGGAGTTTAATCAGCGTGGACTTCCCTGCCCCGTTGACTCCGACGAGCGCGATGCGTTCGCCGCGCTCAATCATGAAATTTACGTTTTGAAAAACTCTGTGTTCGCTGATTCCGGACTCGCCGTAACTTTTGGCGACATTGGAAAACTCGGCGACGATGCGTCCACTCGACTTCGGCTGCGGAAAGGAGAAATGAACGGTCTTTTCTTCTTCGGGGATTTCAATGCGTTCGATTTTCTCCAGCTCTTTGATGCGGCTCTGCACCTGCTTCGCCTTGGTCGCGGTGTAGCGGAAGCGATTGATGAATACTTCCAGCTGTTCGATGCGGTCGCGCTGCGTTTTGTAGGCGGATTCGAGCTGCTCTTTGCGAGCGCTCTTCGCGGCCAGGTATTGATCGTAGTTGCCAGCGTAGAAGTGGATTTGCTTGTTCCAGATTTCGACAATGCGATCAACGGTGACGTCGAGAAAATAACGATCGTGCGAGATGAGGACAAAGGCGTAAGGGTAGGTGGTCAGGTACTCCTCAAGCCAGTTGCGGGCTTCGAGATCGAGGTGATTGGTAGGCTCGTCGAGCAGCAGCAGGTTGGGCTTTTGCAGGAGAAGCTTGGCGAGGGCCAGACGCATCTGCCAGCCCCCGGAGAATTCCTCGGTCTGCCGCGCCCAATCGTTGCGCCCGAAGCCCAAGCCGGTCAGAACCTGGCCGACGTGCGCCTCGAGCGTGTAGCCGTCGCGCGCGACGAATTCATGTTCGAGCTTCTGGTAACGGTCGGCGACGTTCGAATATTCCTGGCTCTGGTGGTCGAGCTCCGACATGCTACGGGTGAGCGCCTCCATTTCTTTTTCCATAGCGTGGAGTTCGTCAAACACCGACATGCACTCGGCGAAAACGGTGCGGCCGGTCATGGTCAGGCCGTCTTGCGGAAGATAGCCAGTCGAAATGCCCTTGGCGCGCGAGATGGAGCCGTAGTCAAGCGATTCGAGACCGGCCAGGATCTTCATGACCGTCGATTTGCCAGTGCCGTTCGCTCCGACCAAACCAACGTGGGATTCTGGCGTGATCAGCCAGTCGGCGTCCTCGAAGAGAAGTTTGTGGCCGTAGCGCTTGCCGGCGGAGGAGAGTTGGATCATGGGTTCTGTATTTAATATAGCGGACGGATGGAGTTAGTTAGCAGCTTTCAGTTATCAGCTCTCACTAAGAGCACGATGTGCGGGGGGCTCGGAGTTGCGCTCTAGCGAGCAGCAGCCATCTTCGCTATTCCCAGGTGCTCGAGCGCGCGATCGATCACAGTTTGAAGCTCGTGAGCATACTTGACCTCGCGGCCCTTGGCGAGGATGATGCGCGCCTTTGCCGCATCGAACCAGGTGGGGTCGCGGTAGTCTTCCTCCGGAGTGCGCGTCTGGCGAACCTCCATCAGGAACGCTTTGACCACATATTCCTGCACGCCGCCGGGCTGCCAGAAGACGCCTTTCGAATGAATGTAAATGTGGAAGTGACGCGGCTCGATTGTGCCGATGGCGCCCGCTTCTTCTTTGGCTTCGCGCTCGGCGGCCTGACTGTGCGAGAGGCGGGGCTCGGGAGCTCCCTTGGGAAACGTCCACTTATTACCGCCATTAGTGTGGACGAGAAGAAACTCGACTTGCGAATTCACCCGCCGATAACAGACAGCTGCAACCTGCAGGGGCAGCGCAAAGCGAGAGACCCTAGGCACGCTCATTGGAAGCTAGTTTACTGCAAAGATATTTCAGGAATGTTAAATGCAGCGAAAATGGTGCATACCAAAGGACCGTGGCCCTTCAGGTCTAGAGCCACGTTTAGCTAGACGATCCACAGAGGACCCTCAAAACTTATCTGAGGTAGCGAAGTAACCTTTGCGCGCGTACACGCGAAGCTTGTGACCGGGGCGCCGAACATTCACTTCGACGGTGCGATAGTGCTCGTCAACCCTAAAGCCGTCAGGTTTGTAGGAAATCCGGTAGCGACCGCGAATGACTTGCTGCAATTCGGCGAGACTATGTTTCAAAGCGCTGACGGATCCGGGCTGGAACGGTGAACCACCGCTTTGTTCGGCCAATGCCTTGAGCGCGTGATCGCCAACGGAAGATTCGGAAACAGCACCCGTTTCTTCCGAGGTGCTGACGGTGTAGACGATTACTTCGCCGCCCTCGGTAGCTTGGATGGCTTGCTTCAGAGTAGCTTTGCTCGAATTATCGTTCCCGTCGCTGATGATCACCAAAATTTTTGCTACTGGAAAAGGATCATGGCGGTTCGCTAATTTGTTTGCGGCGAAGGTTACCGCATCCCAGAGCGCGGTTCCGCCGGCGGGAGCGAGTTCGCCGATGGCATGCGAGATGTGGGCTTGGTCAGCGGTAAAATCCTGCACCATCAGGACCGAGTTGGAAAAACCGACGACGAAGGCAAGATCATCTTTGTTGACCAGAACTTTTTGAAGAAAACCGGCGGCAGCGCCAAGCTCGAACGAAAATCGCTCTTTGATGGATGCGCTGGTATCAATGAGGATGCCGAGGCGCAGTGGAAGCTCCGACTCATTGCGAAAATCGAGGAAGGCGGCGGGAGGCTTGCGATCGTCCAGAATCCCGACTTCTTGTTGGGTGAGGTCGCTGACCGCCCTTCCGCGGTCGGTGGCCGCGAAAAATAAAGCCACCTCGTCGACGCTCTTGCGCAAAACAAAACCTGTAGAAGTACGTTGGACGCGGTCCGGGTCCGGCGCAGAATTGGAAGCCATGGTGGTCGCTGCAGCTCCGGTGTTGGCGGACTCGCGAGCATCGGCTTCTGAGCAGCCGATGCACATCCGTTCTGCATCCGCGATCTGTTTCTGTTCCTCCTGCCGGGCTGCCAACATTTCGGGGCTTGGCTCTTGCTGCTGGACGACGGTCACAAACTGCGGATGCAGGCGAATATTGTCGATTTGCGCGATCAGCTGGCGGGCCTTTTCCGCATGTGGGCTTTTCGGATCCTCCCTTAGAAAGGTTTTCAGTTCGTCTTCCATTTCCGGCAGATTCTTCTGTTCCCCCCACGCCTCAGCAGCCCAGAAGTGCACCAGTGCAGCGCCTTCGTGCTTGTCTTCATGAATATGATGAGCGGCGGCGATGGCGTCCTGGTAATTGTGATTCAGAACTTCAGCATAGACGAGTGCGCTCGACAGATTGAGATTCAGCGGCGCGAGGGAAGAGGCTGCCTTGATCGCCTGCTCGGCAGCCGGATAGTCCTTGAGCGCGAGTTGTGCATGGCAGAGATTCGAAAACAAATTGGGAAGATGATCGTCGAGCAAGGTGGCCTGTTCGAATTGCTCGCGCGCCTTGTCGAACTCTCCCAAATCCATGTAAGCGGTGCCGAGAGAGTTGTGAGCGGCTACAAATTTCGGATAAATCGTGACCGCCTTAGAGAGATGCTCTACGGAGCCGGCAGGGTCCTTCCGCAGAAGAAGCTTCACCCCCTTTTGAAATTCGCTCCTTGCCTCGGCGGGAGCCTTAAGATCCAGTTTCGAAACCCCTTCCGAGGGCTGCTCCTGTTGCTCATGTCTCCTTTGCGCTTGCGCAACCTCTACATCCAGCGCAAAAGCCTCGGCCTGCACCGAATCGCCCGCCGTGAGGCCTACTCCCCCGAGACCGTTGCCGGCACCACTCCCGCGCTGCGCAACTGCATTGGCCGTTAAAGATAAGAATAAAAAGGCTAGTACCCTTCGTGACCACCGACGACCCATGCCCCCGCCCCACGGGCGCGGAAGAGAAATCTCAAAAGCGCCCTCACGAATGCTAGCACGGAATTTTTGTCATCATCACAAAATCGCGTCAAAACTGCGAGGCGACGTTTGGAGCTCAAAACCGCTCCCAAAACGCAGTCCACTGATCGCGGCTATTTTCCTGGTTTCAATTCCCCGGCTGGCAATCAGCACCTGGAAATTCTCCCCCATGCCCGCCGGCGTCACCAGATGTTTGAGTTGCAGCGCCACTTTGGCTCGCTCTTGCGGTAGGCGGCAGTCTTCGAAGACATCGGCAAATTGATTTGTTTCACCTATGCCCATCAAAAATTGCGATTGTGTGAAAAGTCTTTCGCAGTGCATACCGGATTGCTCGCAGGCAGCGGCTAGCGCGGTGAAATTGACGTGCGCGGTCAGGTCTTGTTCTCCCGGCACCTGATAGGGGTCGGCGCTGGCGGAGTGACGGCGATAGGCCATGAGGGTGCCACGGTGGCGACCGGCTAACTGCTGCTCTCGGGTATATCCGTAATCGATGACAATAAACAAGAGCGGAGCGCTGGCAGTGGAATTCGTGATTTGGCGAATCCAATCCTGCGCGACCATGGCAACCTCGATGCGCTCACCCGGTTCGGGACGAACGCTGTAGCGGTCGAGGAAGTCGAGTTCTACGGCAAGCGGGGGGAGCCAGGTTTCTCGCAGATGGTTGTTCTCTAGCGTCAAGTGGAGTTTGCCCTGTGGGCTCAGAATCTCGACCGGGATCGCGTCGAAGAATTCGTTGGCGAAGACGATTATCGGGGCGGCGGGGGCGAGAGTGCGGCCAAGGCTGGCAGTCGCCGAGCTTCGCTCGACTGCTCCCCCTACATGGGCTTTTTCTGTGGCTACGTGTTCACCAAGGTTTTCTTGCAACTTTGCTTGTAGTACGGGTGACGATTCTTGCAAGGTGTAAGTCAGGGCGGCGAAAAAGTCTGGGATTTTCTTGTTCGACCAGTCGAGCACGTCGCGGGCGAAGAGGCCGCGTCCGGGGCCGAGTTCGAGGATTTCGATTTGCGGCGGACGATCGAGCGCTCGCCAAAATTCGTCGAACTGCCGCGCCAGCAGGCGTCCAAACACAGCGTGCACATCGCTCGAAGTGTAGAAGTCTCCCGCCTTGCCAAACTGCTCGGCGTTGCGCGAATAATAGCCCTCGGCGGGATCGTAGAGGCAAAGTTCCATGTAGCGCGAAAATGGGATGGGCCCGTGGTCGCGGATTTCGCGCTCGATTTTTTCGCGGAGGGACAATCGGCTAGCTTCCTTGGTTTTGCCCGATCGCTCCGCCATCTGTCGCGTTTTGCTCGGGGCGGTCCTGCGGAGTGCGGGTAAACATTTCAATGAAATAGTCGTGCAACCCGTCATAGATCTGGCGCTGAAGATGCCAGGTGAGCTGCGATTGATCGAGATCGCGACCGTGAATCGGAAGCACGTAGGTGTGAACCGGCACCGGTGAGTTCTTGAAGTCGATCAGCACTTCGATCGTGCCGTTATTTTCGCGCGCAGAAAAAGTGATCAGCGGATGCTCGTAGAGCTTGAGGTGCTCCTGCACCGCGATAAGTTTGCTGGAGTCCGGCACGTAGCGATTCTACTGCGCTAGCCGGATGAACTGCTGGCTTGCGACAGATTCGTCCTTGCGCGGTCGCGGCGCAGTCGGGGGCGCAGTCGCCCTATGCCGCCATGCGGAGCGAGTGGCGTTGCTCGTGAAATGCTCGCTTGACCGATGGCATCGCGAGATAAAGGATCACGACGGCGTTGATGATTCCAAAAACCAGAGGAACTCCGTGCACCACGAGCAGGATCGGCAGCAGCAGAAAGATGCCGAGGGCTGAGAGAAACAATGTGAGCAGTCGGCCCCAATTCTGCATGCTCAGCAAGCCATAGCCTGAGATCAGGTGAAGGGCGGCGAACAAAATGATCATTGCGCTGGCTAAGTGTCCGAAACCGCCGAAGAAATGTCCGGTCGCCTTCCCCTCAGCGGCCAGTGAAGAGAGTTTAGCGGCTATACCGGTGAACAAGAGGACAGAGACTCCGAAGACCAAGCCGAGTACACCGCGCAGAATCTGGTAGAAACCGACCAGGGTGACGCCAAGTGGGCGCATGAAGCCTCCTAAACTTGGGAGAAATATAGCACATGGGAGGCGGGAAACAGGTGGCAGGTGACAGGTGTTAGGAAAGTCACGAGGGTCGCAACGCTGCTGGTTTTCCCGTCACCTGTCGCCTGCCACCTGCGCCGTCCTACTCGTAGCGCAGGGCTTCGATCGGATCCAGCCTTGAGGCTTTGATGGCGGGGAGCATGCCGCTGATAATGCCGACGAATCCCAGGATGACGGTTGAGGCCAGCAGAGTGGCGGAGTCAATGGTGAGATGAATGTCGCCTTCTGTGCCATTCTCTGCGAAGGCGCTCCAGAGAGTAAGCGATCCGACCGACCAGGAGACGAAGTAGGCGAGCAGCACACCGGCAATTCCACCGAGAAGTGTGATGGCTAGGGCCTCGGCGAGAAACTGGACGAGAATGTGCCAACCGCGCGCGCCGAGCGCCTTTTCGACGCCGATCTCGCGGGTACGCTGAGTCACAGACACCAGCATGATATTCATCAACCCGACGCCGCCGATGCCGAGAGTGAGCAGTCCGATGAAGCCGAGCAGAATTTTGATGCCGGTCGTGATCACGCGGAGATCAAGCAGATCGGCGAACACGTCAAAAACAAAGATGGCACGCTTATCTTTGGGATCGAAGTCGTGGTGAAAAGCCATTGACCGGCGCACCGCTTCGGCGACCTTTTCATGGTCGCCCTCATATTCCATGGCGATAGCGTTGAGGTAGTAAGTGTTGATCAGGTCGTTCATGGCGCTGAACGGGATATAAACTTTGCCATTCATATTGTCGTCGCCATTCTGGATGACGTGCTTGAGGACGCCAACGACCTCGTAGGAAATTCCGTCGACGCGAACTTTTTCGCCGAGGGCGTTTTCGCCGGAAAATAATTTCTTCTTCACGTCCGCACCGAGCACGGCGACGCGGCTGCGCGTGTTTTCGTCGAGATCGGTAAAGAAACTGCCAGCTTCGACGTCGATGCGGCGCATGTGGGAGTAGTAGGGATAGACTCCGCTGATGCTGTAACTGCCGCTGCGTGTTCCAAAAGCGACGCTGCTCTGTTTGGAGGCCTCGGGCGAGATGCGCTTGATCAGGGGCACCTCCGCCTGAAGATAGTCGAGATCGTTGACGGTAAGTTTGATCTCGCTTCCAGCTTTAGTGCCGCCAGCTTGCAGCGACGTGCGGCCGGGAAAGATGAAGACGAGATTCGTGCCCCAGGAGCGAAATGCGACCCATAAACCGCGCTCGAAACCCGCGCCGTAGGCGAGCAACAGCACAACCGTGGCGATGCCCCAGGCCATGCCGAGCATGGTGAGTACGCTGCGGCGGCGATTGAACTTGAGCGCGTTATAGGCCTGACGGGCGAGTTCGAGGAGCATAAAGATCCCGTTATTCCTGGCGCAAAGCTTCTACCGGTTGCAGCAACGCGGCTTGTCGCGCTGGATAAAGGCCCGCCGCTATTCCGGCAAATGCCAGCGACAAAATGGCGATGGCCGCAGACGACGGTACAATGCGCGGCGTGTCAAATCCCTCGGGCGCGGGCAGCGCGGCCAAGAGCGTAACCAGCGCGGTGGTGATCGCCAGTCCGATTCCGCCGCTCAGAGCAGTGAGGAATGCCCCTTCCACGAAAAATTGCGTCAGGATGGCGCGATGAGTGGCGCCGAGCGCCTTGCGCAGCCCAATCTCGCGAGTGCGTTCAGTCACCGAGACGAGCATGATGTTGATGATGCCTATCGCGCCGAGAGCAAGCGTGATCACGCCGACCACGCCGAGAAAATAGTCCATGCCATCGAAGATTTTGGCGACGCGCTTGTTATCTTCGATCGTATCCCAGTCTTCGAAGGATTCCGTAAGCTTCGGATCGAATCCATGGCGGCGCGCCAGGATTTCGTGGACTTCCTCTTTCGCCGCCAGATTTCCGCTGGGTGTCATCGGGCGATAGTTGAGAAATGAAATCGCATCTTCGCTGTTCTGGTCTTTGAGCCGGAACAGATTGCGCATGGTTTCGATAGGAATAAAGATGCGCGCATTAGTCCCGTTATTGCCGTCTTGCCCAACCTTGCTGAGCACGCCGATAATTTCGAAGCGAATGCCATTGAGCAGGATGGGTGATCCCACGGCAGGGCGGCCGGGGAAGATGTTTTTCAGCAGTTCCCAGCCGACCACGGCCACGCGGCGCGTTTCAGTGTTGTCTTCATCATTGAACCAGCGGCCCGGGCCCACGGGAATGTTGCGAATCTGGTTATACTCGGGCGCCACGCCGAAGACCTGGCCATTCGTGGAACCATAATCACTGACGGCGCGAATGTCCTCGCGATTGAGCACCGGCGAAACATATTTGAGTGCGCGCGCCTCGCTGCGTATAGCGAGGTAATCCGCGTAAGTAAAGTGATACGTGCGGCCGGATTGCGTGCTGCCTTCGACGGCTGGGACGCGGCCGGGGAACGTGAACATGATGTCCTGGCCAAGATTCTTAAGTTGCTTAGCCTGCCCGCTGCGGAAACCCTCGCCCAGGCCGACCAGCAAAAGCAGCGATCCCACCCCCCAGGCAATGCCGAACATGGTAAGAAACGACCGCAGCTTGTGCGCCCACAGCGTGGCCAGCGACTGGCGAACGATCTCGATAAGCATCCGCATGGTTGAACTTTTTGGCGCGACTCGCCCGCACTGAGCGAAACTGCGCCTCTTTCTTTAATCCGGTCTGTTAATTGATACGAAAGGAGGGGTCGACAGGTTCCGCGAAAAAGACACACTCGTCCCTAGGGATTTAGACGGCACGAGTGGAGATTGGTTAGCCGCTTGGCATCGGCCTCCGCAATCTCAGTTCCGCGCGGGGCCTACGGAATGGTCCCGAGCACTTCGCCTGCCGCTTCGGCGTTCGTGCTGTTGTACCCAATCCAGCCAGAACCGGTGCTATATGCTTGCGGATAGAGCGGCTTAGGAACCCAGTCCCACGTGCCGTAGAAATCACTGCCGGTCCCACTCGCAGGCGTGTCGGCAACCACCCAGTATCGCGTTCCTTCGATGACAGAAACGGGAGAGAAGTTCGCGACCACCAGAGTGCAGCAGGTACCGCTCTCCGGCAGATTCGTGACCGTCACTGGGCCTGCCAACAGGGTTCCTGGAGCACCCGCATTGTCCCCATAAATGCTGAGATTCACCTGGTTCGCTCCGCTGCCGTTATATTGCAGCGCGGCCTGGACCTGCGAAACATGGGCATTGACCTTCGGTGTAAAAGGCAGGCCGAAGAAGTGTTGTTGCCCCGACTGCGAGTTTGGTCCGGCAACCACCCACCAATTCTCGTCACTGTAAGCATCGGTCTTCGATCCCAAGTTGCCATAGATCTTTGCCAAAGCTGTTGGCTCGTCCTGTGCCGGCACGTGGATCGGCGATTTTTCCGCGGCATGCACAGCCCGCGGAGGTTTACCGGTTTGAGCTAGCAAGATCAAACTACAAAATGACACTGAGCAAAAAAGGATCAAAACGTTCTTCATAAATGTTTCCTCCGCAAAATACGACATGCCCAATTTCCGAAGATGCAAAACGCGCTACTACGGTGTCGTACCAAGCACTTCGCCAGCGGATTCTGCCGGAGTGCCATCGAACCCAACCCAACCTTTGCCCTTATTACGGGCCTGCGGATAGATTGGTTTCGGTGCCCAATCCCACACTCCTTCAAAATCGCTCCCCGTCCCAGTGGAAGGTGTATCCGCGGTGACCCAATAGCGAACACCAGCGGTGACCGCGACCGGAGAAAAATTGGCAACCGTCAGAGTGCAACAAGTTCCAAAGGTCGGGAGATTCGTGACCGTCACCGGCCCCGCCAGCAGTGTTCCGGGAGCGCCCGAAGAATCCGTGTAAATGCTGAGATTGATTTGGTTCGCACCGCTTCGATACTGCACCGCAACTTGCACCTGCGTGACCGAGGCGTTGATCTTTGGAGTAAAGGGCATAGCAACGAACTGCGTAAAGCCATCCGCGGCATTCGGCCCAGACAGACTCCAGCCTTCTGTATCGTTGTAAGCGTCAGTCTTCGAGCCCAGGTTGCCATAAATTTTTGTCAAGGCTGCAGAAACATCGTTCGCCGGCACGTGGATTGTCGATTTTTCCCTGGTGCGTACAGTCCTGGGGCCTTCCCCTGTCTGAGCGGAAAGGGTCAAGTTAAGAAGCGTTGAGAGGGATACGAGCAGAAGCATTTTCTTCACGGAATCCTCCGTTCTTGTTCGACCATCCGGGATCTTAGGGCTTGAGGCTGTTAATCCCGCTTGACTGTCAAGTCTGTTCGAGGAAATGACAGCATTCGTAACAACCACAGGGGGAGGTCGAAAAGTATAAAACAAAAGAGGCTCAGTTTTTCAAGAATTGTGCTTGTCACGGCATGTTAAGGCTGCCCACCCCGTCTGTGCAAAGACTTTCACACACTTCTGCTCACTGATAAGGTCGCGGCCCGTCTAAACCGCCAACCAGGGGCGGGCCCGATCCACGGCCCTTTTCGGCAAACTTTGCAACTGATCTACATCGACACCTTGAAGGAGGCGTTGCCTATGTTTCGAGATATGTTTCGAAATATGTTTCGAGAAATGTTTCGCGCATCATTCCGAGGATTTCTATTCTGCCTTCTAATGGCAGCCATGCCGGCCATCAGCCCGGCGCAGTCGTTCGTGCTTGATCTGCCCCTCCAAAGCCAGGGGGCGGAGATTACGCAGCGCATCGGCATCACCGACGTCACCATAAACTATCACCGGCCGCTGGTGAATGATCGCAAAGTTTGGGGCGACCTCGTTCCTAATGGCAAAGTCTGGCGCGCCGGAGCGAACATTAACACGACGATCACGTTCAGCGATCCGGTCATGATCGAAGGCAAGCCCCTCGACAAAGGCACTTACGGCTTGCACATGATCCCGAATGCCGACGAGTGGACAATTATTTTTTCGAAGAACTCGACCTCGTGGGGATCTTTCACCTATGACGAAAAAGAGGACGCGCTGCGCGTAACCGTTAAGCCCAAAGCATCCGATATGCACAACGCGCTGACTTACGACTTCGATGACTTGAAGCCAGATTCCGCGGTGGTCGAAATGGAGTGGGAGAAAGTCGCGGTGCCGTTCAAGGTCTCGGTTGACGTTCACGACGTCGTCGACGCCAGCTTAAAGAAGCAGCTGCGTAATCTGTCGCAGTACACGTGGATCAGCTGGGACGAAGCGGCGAATTACATGCTCGCGGAGAAAATTCATCTTGACGAGGCGCTGGAGTTTGCCAATAAGTCGATCCAGAACGAAGATCGCTTCGACAACGAGACGACAAAGGCAAAAGTCCTGACGGCGCTCAATCGCAAAGACGAAGCCGCCATTGCGCAGAAAAAGGCGTTGGAGTTTGCCACTCCGCTGCAGATGCATGGCTATGCGCGTCAGTTGATCGGCGAGAAACGCAATGAAGAAGCCTATGCGATCTTCCGCGAGAACGCGAAAAAACATCCCGACCAGTGGTTCGTGCACACGGGATTAGCCCGTATGTACTCGGCGCAGGGCAAATTTGACGAAGCGGCAAAAGAGATGCAACTGTCGATAGCCGCCGCTCCGGAGAGCCAGAAGAGCTATTTGGATGGCCTGGAAAAGCGGCTGCAGTCGAAGCAGGATATTAATCAATAGTGGCCAATAGCTGCGAGGTACACGAAGAATTTTCGTTCAATAACTCCTTCGTGTACCTTCGTGGCCTTCGTGATTCAAGATTTTTTGTGAGGCTATGCTAATGACTATGTCTCGCGGGCTTTCCAGGCTCTTCTTGCCGGTCTTCTTAACAATGATGGCGCTTGCGATGTTTTCCGTTTCATCGCGAGCCCAGACATCCTCCGCAACCGGCAACGCCATTTTTTCTGGCGATACGAAGTCTTCCACGTTTGCCTTCGTCCGGCGCCAAGGGCTGATCTTCTTACCCATCCGCATCAACGGATCGAAGCCGCTATCTTTCGTACTCGACACTGGGTCGGCCAGAATTCTGATCGACCGCAAGCTCGCGGCCAACCTGGGATTGAAAGCCAGCGGAACCGGTTCGCTACAAGGTGCGGGAGCCGGACGCATCCCGATTGAATTCATTCACGATGTCAACATCACGCTGCCCGGCGTCGAAAGTGGCGGCTACGATTTGTCGACCGCCGACCTGCAACCGCTGGAAGCCGCCGACGGCAGAAAAGTTGATGGAATCATCGGCTACCCATTCTTAAGCCGCTTTGTCGTCACCGTAGATTACGCAGCTACGCAACTGACGCTGACTCTGCCGGAAGCATTCCATGCCAACAGCGCCGCGCAGATCCTACCCATCGAACTGCGCGACAAATGGCCGTTCGTGAAAGGAGAACTGGTTTTGCCCGGACCCGTCACCGTGCAGGACAGCTTTCTGATCGACAGCGGATCGAGCGACGCCGTCGACCACCCGATCGTGATGACGCTACAGTCGCGCGTGCCGAGCAAGAGCGGCGTAGGCCTTGGCGCGGAGGTTCAAGGCGCAACTGCGCGAGCCACGGCTTTTCGCCTGGGACGTTACAGCGTCGAAGGTCCGCTCGTAAGCTGTTGCGGCGGATCCGATGCGACCAGCAAACTTATTGGGAGTGAAATTCTTCGCCGCTTTACTGTCACCTTTGACTACCCGTCATCCCGAATACTGCTGACGCCGAATTCGCAGTACGGGGACAGCAAAACAATTGCCGGGAATTAGCGACGTTCGATGCTCAACCGTCACGCCGCTATAAGGCCGCGGTCTGAGGAGCCGCCTCCGGATACTCAAACACGCCTCGCCCCGATTTCCGCCCCAGCCGACCTGCTTTCACGTACTGCACCAGCAACGGAGAGGGCCTAAATTTTTCGCCGAGAGATTTGTGCAGGTATTCAAGAATATGCAGCCGTGTATCGAGGCCGACCAGATCGACCAACTCAAATGGACCCATCGGATGATTGAGGCCGAGTTTCAGCGCTTTATCGATGTCTTCGGCGGTCGCCACGCCTTCCTGCAGCATACAAAAAGCTTCGTTGCCGATCATAGCGTTGATGCGACTGGTGATGAAGCCCGGCGACTCGCGGATCACGACCACTTCTTTGCGCATGCGCTTGCCGACTTCGACCACAGCGGCCAGGGTGTCAGCGTCGGTTTCGAGCGCGCGCACGATCTCCAGCAGCTTCATTTTGTGCACGGGATTGAAAAAGTGCATGCCCACGCACTTCTTCGCACGATAAGTCACGCTGGCAATTTCGGTAACGCTTAGCGAAGAAGTGTTCGACGCGAGAACAGTCGTGGGGCGGCAGATCTTGTCGAGCATGGTGAAGATTTCAATCTTCGATTCCATCTCTTCGGGAACGGCCTCGATGACTAGGTCAGCCTCGCGCGCGGCTTCGTCGACGGATCCGGCATATTCGATCCTCTTGAAGGCGGCGTCCGCTTCGACGGCATCGACTTTGCCTAATTCGACGGCTTGATCGAGATTCGCGCGGATTTCCGTCTCCGCCTTGCGCAGAGCATTCGGCAAAAGGTCTTCGAGAATAGTGCGGTAGCCGCCGAGCGCGGCAGCATGCGCGATGCCTCGGCCCATGATTCCGGCGCCGATCACGGCCACGGTGCGGACTTCAGTCATGCTTTAGTCTTTGTCCTCTTTGGTTTCCTTGCCAGCCTTCTCCAGGCGCAGCACGACGCTCTCATAGCTTGGTTCGGACTTTCGAATATATTCGGCGAGGCGGGCTGCCTCCTCTTTGGTCATCGCCGGAATGCTGGCGCTGATGCGGCGCAGCGTGGTGGCGATGTCATCGATGTAGTTCATGTGGCGGATCAGTTCTCCAGTTGCAGGCATGAAGGCTCCTTGCTTATTTTCCGGCGCGGCGGTGAACTCGGGATTACAGCCGCAACCAAGCTGACTATTCATTGTTTAACAGGCGGGCAGATTTAGCAAAGGGTGGACGCTCGGCAGCGTGGCACTCCGTCGCGAAGCGTAAGCACGGCGCTATTTGACTTGATGGAAGCGACGGAATCCTGCGTAGCCATCCTTGCCCATGTAGCGTTCGAGCACGGCGGCATCGGTCTGGCGGAGGTCGACGATCACTAGTCCGTCGATGACATCAGAAAATTTGCGATCGAGATTAAAGCCTACCAGCCTGCCTCCGACCTTGGCATATTGCCGCAAAAGGATCGGCAGGCCTTTACCGTCTTCCTCTACATCAGAGATCGGCTCGGCGAGTTCGTCGAGATCGCGCAAGGCGCTGCAGAGGGCGCCGCAATCCCAGCGGCGAAGTTTGGGAGCGCGGAACGGCGTGCGCGCATGAACGAGATCGGCGAATTCTCCGCCGGATTCGCGCTGCTCAAAGTAGCGGACAATCATCTCGCGCGACAAGCTGCTGTATTCGTTGCTGATGCTGACCGCTCCAAATAAGACAGGCGTTTCGGGATGCGCAGCCACGAAACGCGCGATTCCCTTCCACAGCAAAAGCAGCGGAGCATACTGGCGCTGATATTCGGGGCGCACAAAAGAGCGGCCCAGTTCCAGGGCCGAGCCGATCTTCAAGAAAAGCTGTTCGTTGTAGCGGAAGACAGTGTTCGTGTAGAGACCTTTAATACCATGAGCACGGATGATCTCGTCGGTGTTGCCGGCTCTGTAGGCTCCCGCGATTTCTTCTTTTTCTTTATTCCAGAGCAGCAGGTGCCAGTAATAAGCGTCGAAGCGATCGATGTCCGTGCTTCGTCCAGTGCCTTCGCCGGCCGCTCGAAAAGTGATCTCGCGGAGACGTCCAACTTCTTCCAAGGCGTGCGGAAGTTCAGACGCCTTGGCTGCGAAAACTGCGAACTCAGCGTTCTTGAGGAGCAGCCGCTCCGGTGGGAGCGCCGCAATATCATCGATCACGAAACGCGCAGGAACCTCCGCAGCGATCTTTTCCTGCGGCTTGTGCGGTAGCACGGCACGCATCTTGGCGGGCAGCGAGATTGGTTTCTTGCCGCGATGGGAGAGCAGATAGGTTCGGAGGCGAAGATATTCCGTCGCCTCGTCATCCTTGTCGAGATTCGCGACTAGTTGCGGCGGAATCGCGTTGCCGATGCGAATCTCGACCCTCTTTCCGCGCTGCTGTAGAAATTCCGCCAGAAGAAACAGGGTTCGCAAGCGCGGGTTGATCAGCCCGAGTACTTGAAATCTTCCGCTGTTGCGGCCGCAGAAATAGACAGGAAGCGCGGCGGCTCCGGTCTTGCGCGCCAGTCGCGCAGCGGTGCTATTCCAAGTGGGATCGGTAACTTGCGCCTCGCGCACGTTCCACTGCGAAACTTCGCCGGCGGGAAACACGGCGAGCGCTCCGCCTTGGCGCAGCCACGCCAACGCCTGCTTTAGCGGCTTTAGATTTTTGTCCGTTGACGAGGCGGCGTTGAAGGGGTCGACGAATATGCAATGCCGATGCAGTTCCGGGATACAGTCGAGCAGCGAGTTAGTAAGTATTTTTACATCGGAACGCACGCGCGAAAGGAGCACGGTGAGCGCCACGCCATCGAGCACTCCGAAAGGATGGTTGGCGACGGCAACCAGAGGTCCCTTGACCGGGATGCGTTCAAGATCGGCCGCCTGCGCCTCCAGTTTCACCTTCATATCATCCAGCAAGGCTTCTAATTGAAACCCTTGCGGCGCCTGGCGCACACGCCGATAGAGCTCGCGAGCCTGATCGAGCGGAATGAATTTTCCTGCGAATCCAGGGAGCCCGGGCAGAAAAGGCGGATCAGCTAATACGCGGTCTTCGTCCCCTGCAATCGGCGATGTAGGCATACCTGATTCTTGCCTACGTTGTTTGCCCGTTTATGAAGAGGCGATTAACGTTTTGTGAAAAGGCCGCTCTTTAGTAACCGAGGAGGTAACCCGGCGCGGTCAGCCTTCGACCTTAAATCGCGTCTCGGCCAGGCGATAGAGACGGCGCCAAACCAGGCGATTGGTTGTAACCACAACGGCGGCGAGGGCAATCGTGCTGGCGAGTAGCAGATTGAAATTCTTGGCGTCGGTGGCGGCGGAAATCATTTCGCCGATCCCGACCGTTGAATAGACCTGACCTTTGAGGTGGGCATATTCAGCGACGATGCTGACGTTCCATGCCCCGCCGGAAGCTGTGATCATTCCGGTAACTAGAAAAGGAAAAATTCCGGGCAGGATTAGTTTGCGCCATCGCTCCCAGCCGTTGATGCAGAAAACGCTGGCGGCTTCCTTCAAGTCGGTGGGAATTGCCATGGCGCCGGCAATTACGTTGAACAAAATGTACCACTGCGTGCCAAGCAGGAGCAGGACGATGGAACCCAAGCCTAGTCCGCCGCCGAAGCGAATCAAAACCAGCAGCACGACTGGGAATACAGCCGTCGCCGGAACTGACGCGGCAATCTGCGCCAGTGGTTGTGCAATACGCGCCAGGCGCGGGTTGAATCCGATGGCGACGCCGACCGGAATCGTCCACAGAGCGCCCAACAGAAGCGTGAGATTCACGCGCAGCCAGGTTGCCAGCAGCCCTACGCCGATATGGCGAAAGTCGGAGGCGCTTAGACCAGTCAAGATCATGATGACTCGAACCAGCGCGTAGGCGATCGCGGAGAGCGCTGCCGCTCCGACGACTCGCCCGAACCACAGAGTTGTTATGTTCTCACCAGAAGAATGACTGCGAGAATCTTGTTTGCGGGCGAAGTAATGCACAATTTGTTCGCGGAGAGGGTTCACTGCGCGCTTGCGGAAGAGCGCAACGCCCCGCGAGCGTCGGAGAAAATCCAGCACCCATGACGTTGGCGCACTCGCGCTCTCGACCTGCTCCATCTTGAATTTCTCTGCCCAGGCAATCACCGGACGCCACACGAACTGGTCGATGAGCACAATCACGGCAACCATGGTCGCAATCCCGAGGAGAATGGAGCGGGTATCACCATCGTCAGCAGCGGCTTGCAGATACGAGCCCAGCCCCGGCAAGCGAAAATCGCCAAACTGTTCGCAGGCCATGAGAAAAAACCAGGCTCCAGCAACTGACATCATCGAGTTCCAGACGAGGCCAATGGTTGCGAAAGGCAATTCGATTTGCAAAAAGCGCTGCCACCAGTTAAAGCGATAGATCGTGGCCGCCTCGCGCATCTCACGCGGAATACTCTTCACCGACGCGTAAAAGCTGAAGGCCATATTCCACACCTGGCCGGTGAAGATGAGCAGGACGGCGCCCAGTTCGACGCCCAGTTGACGCCCGGGAAAAAGCGCGGCCATGGCCAGCATCACGCCCGGAAGAAAACTCAGCACCGGAATCGATTGCAGCACGTCGAGCAGCGGAATCATGAAGCGCTCCGCACTCGGGCGATAGGCGGCGATATAGCCATAGGCGACCGCGAAGAGCAGGCTCAACATATACGCGAGCGCTATGCGGAGCAACGAATATCCGGCATAAACCGGAAGCGCTCCAAGGCTGCGGCTGATTTCGACCTGAGGATGAAAGGGACCAAGCCAGTTGCGCCCAACTTCGATGACGCCGTAGAAGAGCGCCAGCCCGGCGGAAAACATGACGAGGTCGGGCAGCCCTGCGGCGCTCGGACGCGGCATTACCGACCAGATTCGCACCAGCGGACGAAATGCGATTCGCTGCGGACGCTTCACTGCTGCACCGGAGTGCTCGTTGGCGGATGCGGCTCGCTAACGGGCTCGGCGAGAGTCAGCCGGTGCGATTCGCGATCGAAATCAAAAATCTCAGCGTAACGGCCCCAGTTCATAGCGGTTTCAAATTGCCGCTGCACTTCATCCTCGCTGAAATGTTCGTCGAGAATGTCATAGAAAAATTCCTCGGAAATGGAACGGTCCGCCTTGGCGTGCAGAATGCTATCAATTTGCTGGAGGATGACGACATGCTTAAGTGCAGCGTGGCGAAAAAGAATTTTGCGGGTGAGAATATCGGCCTCGGCGAAAGCAGTGCCCTCGGCGGTCATTTGAACATCACCCCCTTGCAACGTGGCGAACCCGAGCAACACGGCCGCCTCGACGATGGGGAGCAAGTCTTCCGCGTCCATGATGAGGACTTCGGACAGACGATGAAGATATTCTTTTCCGCCGCGGTCCTGCAGCAGTTCGAGCAGGCCGGCGATGCCGCCGACGCGCGCGTGCGGGATCATCTGATATTTCTGACGAACCGGTTTTTGCGCGGCCGCGTTCGCGTCGGGCACCGGCAATGCCAGTTGCGGCTGGGTCATGATCTTGTAAATGTAGTCGACGAGTTCAACGAAGCGCGGCGACTTGCGATCGCGAGGATGAGGGATTTCCACGGTAAAATCGGCGCGCACCCATGCCGGATTTCTCGCCAATACGATAACGCGGTCGGCCAGCAACACTGCTTCTTCGATATTGTGGGTCACGATAAAAATTGCCTTCGTCGGCATTTTCTTGCTCAGCCATAACTCGAGTAGTTCGTTGCGCAGGTTTTCAGCAGTGAGGACGTCGAGCGCTGAGAAGGGCTCATCCATGAAAAGAACCTCGGGCTCAACCACGAGGGCACGCGCGAAACCCACGCGCTGTTTCATCCCGCCAGAAAGCTCTTTTGGGTAGGCGCTCTCAAAGCCATCGAGGCCCACTGTGTCGAGAATGCGCAAAGCGCGTTTGTGGCGCTCCATAGCGGCCACGCCGCGAGCTTCGAGCGGCGCTTCGACGTTGTCGAGCACGGTGAGCCAGGGAAACAAAGCGAAACTTTGAAAGACAATGGCCACGCCGGCATTCTGCGACGTAATGGGCAGGCCATGCCATAACACAGCGCCCGATGAAGGCTTACTGAGGCCAGTGAGAATGCGGAGCAGCGTCGACTTGCCGCAGCCGGATGGACCGAGCAAGGCGATGATTTTTCCCGGCTCCACATCGAGATCGACGGGCGCGATGACTTCAATGCGGCTTCCGTCCGGCTGGAGGTAGAACTTTTCGACAGCTTGGGCGCGAATGATGGACTCGGTCACGGAGTGCTCCAGGGAAAGGTAAGGCGACAAGTCTCAGGTGTTCGGAAGAAACCACCGACACCTCACCCTACACAAATAATTTGGTTCGACAGCGAGAATACACCACTCAGGCCGCCCACTCTTCATTGGCGAGCGCCGACAACGCCTGCGGCAGACGGTCACAGACTCCCGCGAGGGTAGCGAGTTTTTTCCCTAACTCCGGATGCAACAAATCGGCGGCAAAACGCCAACGCCAGTTCCCTTGCGCAAGGCTGGGAACGTTCATCCGCCCCTCGCTTCCCAACCCCAGGACGTCCTGCAACGGCACTACGGACAAGGCCGCGACAGAAGTGGAAGCAGCGCGAATCATGGACCAGTTCACATCGTCTGCGCAACGGCCCATGTACGACTCCACCTGCTGATGTTCGAACTCGGTCGCGCCTGATTTCCACCAGCCCAGCAAAGTATCGTTATCGTGCGTACCGGTGTATACGACCTTGTCGACCGTGAATGTGTGCGGCAGATGGGTGTGTGCGCCAACATCGCCGAAACCAAATTGCAAAACCGCCATGCCTGGAATCTTAAGGCGTTCCCGCAAGGCAGTAACGTCGGGCGTGATGTATCCGAGATCTTCAGCAAAAAATGGCAGCCCGCCCAGCGCCTCGTGCAGCTTCAAAAACAAATCGTCCTTCGGCCCGTCGACCCAACGGCCATTAACAGCGGTCGGCTCGCTCGCCGGTATCTCCCAGAACTGCGAAAATCCGCGGAAATGATCGAGCCGGATGTAGTCAAAATTGCGAGTTAGCCAGCGCATTCGGTCAATCCACCATGTGTATCCCTCTTCCTTCATCACGTCCCAGCGATACAGCGGATTGCCCCAGCGTTGACCGGTTTTGCTGAAAAAATCCGGCGGCACACCAGCAACGACTTCAGGATCGAGCGCGGAGTTTAGTCGAAACAGATCGGAGTGCGTCCAGACATCGGCGCTGTCGAAGTTCACGAAGATGGCCATGTCGCCCACGACGCGAATCGATTTCTGCGCACAATAGGTTCGCAGCGCCTGCCATTGCTCGTAGAAAAAGAATTGCACGGCGCGGCGCACGTCGAGTTCGTCGTGCATTTCAGCCTGCACCTTCGCAATCGCCGCCGGATCGCGGTGAACAATTTCGCGCGGCCAATGATTCCAACTTTCCAGTTTGAAATGCGCGCGCAAGCCATCGAAGAGGACAAAATCATCGAGCCATGCCTTGTTCTGCTGGCAGAACGTTTCATAACGTCCACGCGCCGGAGGTGCGGCGGAACGGACAAAGCGGCGCGCCGCTTCGAACAGCAACGGCAGTTTGTGATGGAAAACATCGGGATAGTCGACGAAGCCAGTTCCGTTGGGAAGAGCATCGACCGAAGTGCGGTCAATCCAACCGCGATCGGCAAGGCGCTCCAGGCTGATCAGCAAAGGATTTCCGGCGAAGGCTGAAGTGGAAGAGTAGGGAGAGTTGCCGAAGCCAAGCGGCCCAAGGGGCAGCACTTGCCAAAGACCTTGCCGCGCCGACCCGAGAAAATCCGCGAAGGCATAAGCCGCCGGACCAAAGTCTCCGATGCCGCCGCGCGAAGGCAGCGACGAGGGATGAAGCAGAATTCCGCTGGCACGGGGGAATGACATTCAAAATCAGATCTCGGTTCCCTGCTCTCAATTCTCAAAGGGGGAATTGTCAGTTCTCAGGGTGTCTTTGGTTCCCAGTGACTACTGAGAACCGAGAACTGAGAACTTCTTTACGAGCCTTCTTGCGCGCTTTGCCGCGTCAGGTTTTTCATCTCTTCCTGGTTGACCTTGAGGCGATGGGAGCTTTCCATGTCCTTGCGCAGATTGGTAACGAATAGACCGAACAAATCGTTCTGCTTGGCTTCGAGCAGCGACTGCCGCGTCTGGTCTTTCTTTTCCGCAAATTCTTGGTCCGTCGGCGCTTGTTTTTCGATAAGTTGAGCGACCACGCCATTGCCGCCGGCGGTGATCGGCGCGCTAACGTCGCCCGGCTTGAGCGCAAAAATCGCCGCAGCGCTACTCATCGATCCAATGTCTGGAACCTGCCCATCGGGAGCGACCAAGTCGCTGGTTTTCACTTCCGCACCCAGTTCTTTCGCAGCCTTTTTCAAATCGTGCGCAGCCTTGGCCCGGTCGGAGAGTTCCTGTGTCTTCTGTTGCAAGAGAAATCCGGCGCGCTCGTTCTTGAATTCGTTCTCGACGCGCGCCCGAATCTGCTCGAACGTGGGCGTTGCCGGCGGCCTGATCGCGAGCAATTGGAAAACCACGTAGCCTTGCGGCACTTGCACGACATCCGGCGGAGCCTTGTCTCCTTCATTGAAGACGGCATCCATGAACTGCGGATTAGCCGCCAGTCCGGGCAAACTGTCGGTTCGGCCGAAGAAGTCGGTCGTGACCGCAGTCTCGCCTTTAGCCGCGGCGGCCTGATCGAATCCGGAGGTGCGCGCCTGGCTGAGCAGAGCGTTCGCGGCCGTTTCGGTCGCATGTGCCGCCTTTTGCTGTTCCACTTTCTCTGCGATCTCGCTCTTCACTTCACCGAACGTTTTGAGATGAGCATCCTGTTTGTCTTCGACGCGGATAATATGGAAACCATAGCTGCTCTTGACCAGATCGCTTGTCTGTCCCTTGCCGAGTGAAAACGCAGCTTTCTCAAATTCTGGCACGGTGCGGCCACGTCCAATCCAGCCGAGCTCGCCTCCGCTCTTACCGCTGCCGGGGTCGTCGGAATATTTTTCCGCGAGCTTTGCGAAATCACCGCCCGCCTTCACCTGCTTCAAAACATCTTCGGCCTTCGTTTGCGCCTCGGCCACGCCCTTCTCATCCACCTTACCGTCCGGACCAGGCAGAGGAGTCTTGATCAAAATGTGGCTGACCTTTACTTGCTCGGGCACCCGATATTCGTCGCGGTGCTGATCGTAATAGGCCTGGAGCTCCTGATCGGTGACCGTGGTTGCGGCCGCGATTTTCGCGGTATTGATAACGACGTACTTGATCTGCCGCTTCTCGGGAATTGAGTTGTTATAGGTCGCTTTGTTGCGGTCGTAAAAGGCCTTGAGCTCCTCGTCGGTAGGATGCAGTCCCTTCAGAATGTCGGCCCGCGTGATCACCGCATATTCGAACTTTACCTTTGTGTTGCGTTGGTTGAATTCATCGCGAACATCGGTTTCGCCGACGAAAGCGCTGCTGGAAACCAGGGCGCGCAACTTGCGTACGAGAATGAAATCTTTCTCTAGTGCCTCAAATTGCGGTACTGTGAGGTCGTTGCGCTGAACGAAATTTTCGTATTCTTCCTGCCCGACGAACTTGCCATCAGGAAAAAGCATGGAGCCAAGCTGCCCGTGCCGGAGTTCGTCGCGAAGTTCCTCGTCGCTGACGCGCAAGCCCATGCGATGCGCCTCGGCGACCAGCGCTTTCTCATTGATGATCTGCTGGGCGGCCTGACTGGCGAAATAGGGCAGCAGCATGCTGGCCTGCGCTCCGCCGCGCGGAAACTGCTGTCGGACCATCGCCCTGGCTTCGCGCTCGACCTCATTCACGGTCACGGTTTCATCGCCAACCGTGGCAAGAACACCGGCCGGCGGCGCGCCAATGCCAAGGCTGGAACCGAGGCCGCCGGGGATCAGCGTGATCGCCATGGAGGCGCAAATAAGCACAAGCAGGGCCCCCAGAATAATCTTTACCGTAGGCCCCGCATTTTGTAGCTGTCGAATCATAGTTGGATAACTCCGTAGGACAATCTGTCAGATTAGTTTTCGCTGGAAGCCAGAATTTACGATTATAAACCAGCAACCGAGGTGGCTGGGGCTTCATCGACGGCGGGCAGTTTCAGCATGCCATTCAAACCTTAACCACGGAGAACACAAAGGCTCACGAAGGATTTCATAGACAAGCATTTCCTTCGCGTATCTTGAGTGCCCTTTGTGGTTGGTGTTTGCACAAATTGCCCATAAATCCGCCATTGAATCGAATCAATAAAGGTGTTATCAACGTAAGGCACATTGCTGACAAGCACTCCTATGAAGATATTCCGCGTGTTAATTCCATTCTTCTCACTGGCCGTCGCCGCTGCCCAGTCGACCGTTCAACAAGATCCGCTGACGATCCCTCTGCGCGAAGGCTGGATGATGCAATCCTCCGCGAAAGTATCGGCGACTGGGGAGACGCTTTCCTCGCCAGAATCTGCTCTGCAACCTGAAGATTGGATCAAGGCCGACGTCCCCACAACCGTTGTTGCCGCGCAAATAAAGAACGGGCTACTGCCGGATCCTTTTTTCGGCATGAACCTCCGCCATTATCCCGGCGTCAGCTATCCCATCGGCGCGAATTTTTCGAATGTGGCCATGTCGCCGGATAGTCCCTACGCGGTTTCGTGGTGGTATCGCGAAGAATTTACTTTGCCCAATTTCAGCGGGGTTGCCGGCAAAACCATCTGGCTGAATTTCCGAGGCATCAACTATCGCGCGAACATTTTTCTCAATGGAAAGCAGATTGCCAATTCAAATCAAGTCGCCGGCTCATGGCGAACCTATGAATTCAACGTGACTTCTGCGGTCAGGCCCGGAACGAATGTGTTGGCAGTGGAGGTCTGGGCGCCGACAGAGCATAACCTCGCGATCACATTCGTGGATTGGAATCCTGCGCCTCCAGACAAAGAGATGGGCCTGTGGCGCGATGTCTATCTAACGGCAAGCGGGCCGGTCGCGCTACGCCATCCTGCAGTGCTATCGAAAGTAGATTCGCCAGAAAATAACGCAGCCCATCTGACCGTGACCGCGCAGCTAAAAAACGCAAGCGATCATCCGGTGACCGGAACGCTGCAAGGAAAAATCGAAAGCATCGAGTTCGAGCAGTCCGTGGAACTGGCCGCGGGCGAATCGAAAGACGTATCCTTCTCGCCCGACCAATATCCCCAGCTCAATTTGCACAATCCCCGACTGTGGTGGCCGGCGCAGATGGGCACGCCGAATCGCTACGATCTGACTCTTTCGTTTGAAATAAACGGCGAGCTTTCTGACCTATCGCACACCAAGTTCGGCATCCGCGAGATTACATCCGAGGTCTCCGAAGAGGCGCCGCATCACTTCAAGCGCCTGTTCAAGATCAACGGCAAAAACATTCTGATTCGCGGTGGCGGCTGGACGCCCGATATGATGCTTCGCCAAGACCACGAGCGCCTCGCCCATGAATTTCGCTACGTGCACGACATGGGACTGAATACGATTCGTCTGGAAGGCAAACTCGAGAGCGATGACTTCTTCGAGATGGCCGACCAGCAAGGCACTCTGGTGATGGCCGGTTGGTGCTGCTGCGATTTCTGGGAGCAGTGGAAGAAATGGAAACCGGAAGATTTCGAGATCGCAAAAGTTTCCCTGCGCGACCAGATGTATCGCCTGAGAGGCCATCCGAGCCTACTTGTGTGGCTGAACGGCAGCGACAATTTTCCACCCCCCGAAGTCGAAGCGGCTTACTTGAAGATTGAGTCCGACCTGCATTGGCCGAATCCGATCCTCTCTTCCGCCACCGGAAAGCCAACCAAAGTGACGGGCGAAAGCGGCGTGAAGATGAGCGGTCCCTACGAATACGTTGCGCCGTCGTACTGGGAAACAGACCCGCAGCTACCCGCAGAAGACAAGTGGTGCAATCCGGGCGGGTGCGGCGGCGCGTACGGCTTCGACAGCGAAACCAGCATGGGCCCGGCCGTTCCGCCGATCGAGAGTGTCGAGCAAATGATTCCCAAGAATCATCTTTGGTCAAAGGATGGATCGCTCGATCAATATTGGAGTTATCACTCCGGCGGCGGAGAATTCAAAACCCTGCGCATGTTTACCGACGCTCTTGACGCGCGCTACGGGAAAGCTGAGAGCGCGAACGACTTCACCTATAAGTCGCAACTCATGGCCTACGAAGGCGTGCGCGCTATGTTCGAGGCCTACAGCCGCAACAAATACAACTCGACCGGTGTCATCCAATGGATGCTGAATAATTCCTGGCCCTCGATGATCTGGCATCTCTATGATTATTATTTGCGACCCGGAGGCGGATATTTCGGCGCGAAGAAGGCGCTGCAAACGCTCGATCCCGTTTACGGATACGACGATCACTCAGTCTGGCTGGTGAGCAGCCAATATGTCGACGCCAAAGGTCTGAAGTTGACAGCCAGAGTCTTTAATCTGAACGGATCGCAGAAATTTTCCAAAGACGCTTTGCTCGACGCAGCCGCTGACAGCACAGCAAGAGTATTTGAGCTTCCACAGATCGAAGGACTCTCGCCCGCGTATTTCCTGGATCTCCGCGTCACCGACAACGCCGACAATCTGGTCGGGTCGAACTTCTATTGGCTTTCGACTAAGCCGGAAACCCTCGACTGGGCGAAATCGAACTGGTATACGACTCCGACGAAATCGTTTGCGGATTACACGTCGCTCGCGCAGTTGCCCAAAGTAAAGCTGAACGTGTCGAGTCGCAGCGAACGCTCCAGTAACAGCGAAGATGAATTCACGCGAGTGACGATAGAAAATCCCGGAAAAACAGTTGCGTTTTTTGTGCATTTGAAACTAGACAGGGGCAAAGCTGGAGAAGAAATTCTGCCGGTGGTCTGGCAGGACAATTACATCTCTTTGCTGCCCGGCGAAAAGCGCGAGATCACTGCAACCTATCGCGCCAGCGACCTAGGCACAGCGCAGCCCGAGATCGAAGTGAGCGGCTGGAACGTGGAGTAAATCCTATTAGTCCTCTATAAACCTGTCCTCCCGAGCGAAGCGGAGGATCTGCATCGCGCCCGCAAATTGCAGATCCCTCGCTTCGCTCGGGACGACAAACTCTTTCTTTCACTCATCCGCAGGCAAATCAAAGTTGACCAGGTCTCCGCGGAAGCCGCGCGTCTTCCAAGCGCCAAAAGCAATCCCCGCCGCCATCCAAATAGTGCCTGCAATTTTGGCACTATTCCCGAGGCTCAGCCAAAGCAAAAGGCAAATCACAAAACCCAGCACGGGTGGCAGAATAAACGACGGCGTCCACTTCCCTTCGCGAACGACGTAGCGCATGAAGGCCGCAGCATTCACGCCCATGAACGCAATCAGAGCACCGAAGTTGAGCATCTCGGCGCCGAGCCCGTAGCTCATCACGAACGCTCCGATCAGCGCGATGACTCCTACGAAGAGCACGTTGTTGCGCGGTACGTGATGTTTCGCGTCAACGACCCCGAAGAAGGATTTCGGAAGCGCGTTGCTTCTCCCCATGCCGAACAGCAGGCGGGCGGCACCAATCTGCGAGCCCATCCCCGATCCGAAGTTCGCAACCAGCAATGTAAATCCGATAATGCCAAACATCGGTTTCCATGCGCGCCCAGCGACGTGAACGAAGGCGGTGTCAACATCAGGAAAAGGCTGCGATGCGGGCCAGATCAGCTGCGCCGCATAGACCTCTATGGCCGAAAGAATGCCGATTACGAGACAGGTCAACACCGTCGCCAGCAGAATATTTCGCCGCGGATTCTCCGCTTCTTCCGAGAGCGTTGAAATGCCGTCGAAGCCGATATAAGTCAACACCGCAATCGATGTGCCACTGAGCACCGCCTTCGTATTCCACATGCTCGGATCATAAAAAGGGCGCGTATAAAATCCCGCGTCGCCGTGCGGATGCCCGAAGATGTATCGCGCCGCGACTACAAAGAAAATTGCAATCACCACGCCCATCGCCGCCGCCAGCGCTGAGTTCACGCGAGCCGATGTCTTCACACCCTGCACATTCAGCAGCGTAAATACCAACGCAAAGAAAATGGCCCACGCCCAGTACGCCACTCCCGGAGCGAACACGTGCGCCTGCTGGCTGCACCAGATCGTGCAGATGATCGGATTGAGCATGTAATCCATCACCATGCTCCAGCCGGTGACGTAGCCGAGAGCGGGATTAATTTCCTGCCCGACGTAAGTAAACGCCGAACCGGCGCTGGGATACGCGCGCGCCATACGGCCATAGCTGATGGCGGTGAAGAGCATCGCCACCATCGCGATCAGGATGGTTGTAACCACGTGCCCACGCCCGCGATCGCTCAGCACTCCAAACACCGACATAGGCGCGACCGGCTGAATCACGATGACGCCGTAGAGAATAAGATCCCAAAGCGTGAGCGAACGCCTCAGTCGCTGAGTATCGGCGGGCGGGCGGCTCGGAGGTTTGGCAGTCGGGTTATTTTCAGAACTCATTCTTGATCTCAAAATAAAACCCCATTATCCCTGCGGAAGATAATGGGGATTCGGGGAAGGCTTAATTGCGGCTCGCGGGATCGCACACAAAATTTCGTGCCGCAGTCCACAATTGATCTAGCATTCTATATGGCGAGAATATTCTGTCAACGCGCAAAATGCCACTATTAAAACGATTATTGCGAGTCTCGATAAATTTGAGAGTTCAGCGGAATTTGATGGAGTGTGAGTCACGGTCATGAACTACGAAATGCGTTTTCTACTCTTGTTCCTCTTTACCAGCTTCGCGCAGAGCCACGCCCAGACTGTTCAGGGAAAAACTGCGCACCCAACAACTGTGCAGGAGCGGCTAGGCTATCCGGCCTCCGCGCGTCTGCTGGTGATTCACGCTGACGACCTCGGTATGAGCCACTCCGTCAACCGGGCTACCTTTGAGGCGCTCGAGAAGGGATGGATTACTTCGGCCAGCATCCTTGTTCCCTGCCCATGGTTTCCTGAGGTGGCACGCTGGGCCAAAGCGCATCCGAACGCCGATCTCGGCATCCACTTGGCGTTGACCAGTGAGTGGACCGATCTGCGCTGGGGGCCGGTCAGCGGCGCGAGCCGAGTCCCAAGCCTCGTTGACGCCCACGGATACTTTCCCTTCGACACGCCCGACGTGGCCCAAAATGCCCGTATGCCTGACGTGGAGTACGAACTGCGTTCACAGATCGAGCGCGCGAAAAATGCAGGCATTCCGGTTACACACCTGGACATGCACATGGCGGGCATGGTGTCCTCTCGAGAACTTTTCGGCGTGTACCGGAAATTAGGGGATGAATACAAGCTCCCGATTCTTTTGGAGCAGTCGGGGCCTCATGGCCCACCGTCGGGGATTTCCGTGCCCGCGGAAGAGATCACGGTGCAGCAGATTGTCACCATGGAACCGGGCGTCGTGCCGAGTAATAGCGACAAGGCTTGGCTCGACTGGTACGAGAAGCAATTGTCGGCCCTCCCACCGGGCGGCGTATATCAACTCATCGTCCACTTAGCGTACGACGACGAGGAAATGCGCGGCGCCACCTGGGATCATCCCGATTGGGGCGCAGCCTGGCGTCAGCGCGACTTCGACACGATGAAGAGCGCAGAGTTTCGGCAATTTCTCAAAGACCAGGGCTTCGTGCTGGTGACATGGAAAGAGTTGGCGAAAGGGCGGCAGCCGTGAAAGCGTGCGGCTGAATTCACGCGTGAAAGGCCTCACAATCTATTCAGGATAGCGAAACGAATATCCGGTCGCTTCATGGCCTGACATGAATCGCGTGTTGTATTCCAGCAGATAGTTCAAGTGCTCGGCATCGGTCGGAAACGATTGTCCGGGGTACGGGTATGTGTGCATGTCGCGGAAAGGCAGTGGATCAACCGAGTCGCCGCGATAAGCATAAAAGTCCATATCTTTTTCGTATCCGTTAGCAATGAAGAAATAATCGCGCACCCAGCCGCGCGGCAGCGTGGGCAACGTCGCCGGATCAAAATCCAAAGCAACCTCATCGCCCGATCCGAAGACTACAAATTTATCGTCAACCGACTCAAGCAACGGCCGCACATCGCCATAGCGCGTGTAAGCTCCTGCCGGACGCGTGTAAGGCCCAGTCTCGCTCGTCTTTTCGTAAATATATTTCACATTGCCGGGAGGCTTGTCTTCGATCTTCAGAGGGAATCCGTGAAAGTTGAGGTCGGCTCGCGCCAAGGGAACCGGCGTCACGCGGGCGCGCTGCTGCTGGCTGGTATGGCTGACGAGGATATTGTCCCAGTAGATCTGCAGATTGGTCGTGATGCGGATGCGTCGCGTGCCGACCGGCAGTTTGCCGCTGAGATCGGCGGTCATGGTGCGTGGGCCGCCCCCCGGGAATCCCATGTCGCCGACAACGCGAACCCATTTTTTCCCGTCTTTTTCGGATGAGCCATTCGTCGCAACCAGGGCTTCGACATACGGCGCAATGGGCCGCAGATGCGCCTGATCTGCGGCGTACATGCTGTTGGCCGAGTAATATTCGATCTCGCCATGCATCAGCAGCCACAGCGGACCGCCACGGTACGCCTCGCCGAGATCAAGAATTAGCGAGTGCGGCTCAGCGAACCCCATAAAGGAAAGCACTTTGAAATCGCCAAAATAGCGATGCGCAAGTAAATAGGGGAGCACATCGTGCCCATGCTCGTCCCATGCACCGGCGGGCGGTCGCGCATCATTCTCGTTGCTGTACACGACCTTGAACGGCGGATACGGCGGATTGCTCGCGAAGTATTCGTTGGGATAAACGTCGACATCGGCCGGATGATCGACAGCCAGCAACTTCACCTGATCGAGATAAACCGATTCCTCAAGCGGCTCCATGAAACGAAAACTTAGCTTCCCCTCTTTTTCGCGCAGCGAAGTGCGATCGAGCTTGATCGCTTCCGTGGGGCGCGGGATGTCCCGCTCGATTTTGCCGCCATTTGCCGAGATCCAATGCCCGACCACGCCCGCGCCCAGCATGTCGCCGACTAACTGATACTCGCGGCCATCCCATGCAAAAAGCGTAGGGCACGAACTGCCGCGCCGGTCGAGTTCCAGAATATTCTGCTGCTTGTTGGCGGCAACTCCGATTTCATCCTGCAAAACGCCCGTCGGCCACAGCATGCGAACGACATCGGCCTCTTTCGCCTGCCCCAGCCCGATCGTCAAATAAGGCGAGTTTTGTCCCAGATAACCGGACGATCCATACACTTCAAACTTCTGCCGCAGCCCGCCGGAGAAAACTTCCACCTTCGTCCCGATAGCGCTCTTGTTGTCGTTCAGTCCCTTAAGCGCGAGCCGAAGCGAGTTATTTTTGTTGCCGCCCTCATTGCGCAGGAGCACAGCCGGGCCGTGATTCTGCGTGATCAGAAGATCGACGGCTCCGTCGTTGTCGTAGTCGCCCGTAATAATGGCGCGCGGTTCTTTGAGCTGAATCTTGTCGAGGCCGACGTCGGCGGAGACGTCTTTCCAGCCATCGGGGCCAAGATTGCGGAAGAGGCGGACTTCGCCTTTGCCATCTTTCGTCTCGCCGACGGCGACGAGGTCGACCCAGCCGTCGTTGTCGTAGTCGATTGCGGCGACGCCGTAGGCTCGGGCCCAGTTGGTTTCCGGAAATTTCACCTGCTCGAAGTTGCCACGGTTGTTCCGCCAGAGAGTAACCGCAGGCTCGCCTTTGCCCGCCCAGTGAGTGAAGGCCAGATCCATCCAGCCGTCGTGGTCGAAATCCGATGCCACGACGCCGACCGTTTTCTGCGATGTGAAATCAATTGCTGGTCGGTGGACGGGGAACTTGCCCTCCCGCGGATTTCGGAAGATCGCCGCTGATCCATGCCAGCCGGTGGCCACGATATCTATGGCGCGATCATTGTTGTAATCCGTGCCGATAGCCGAGGTACTCGACGCGGGCGATGAGAGACCGGTGCTCTCCGTGACGTCGGTGAAAGTGCCGTCTCCATTGTTCCGCCACATCCTGTTGCCTGGGCGCCCATCGTCGTGCAGGACATCATCCGGAGGTGGTGGGGGGGGCGGATGGACCATTTGGTCTAAGACATTCTGCTTAAGTGGCTCTGCGCTTGTTGGCGCCGTCGCTTCCGAAACATAGAGATCAAGGTCGCCGTCGTGATCGTAGTCGATAAATACGAGCCCACTGTTGAACCCACCGCTCTTGATTCCCGCTTTCCGGGTCACGTCTCTAAACGTTCCGTCCTTTTCGTTGTGCAGCAACATGACCTGATCGTCGAAGCTCACGGCCAGGTCGGTTGCGCCGTCGTTGTCGTAGTCGCCGGCGGTGCAGCCAACCCCGTGAAGAGCTGGATCGAGTCCCGCCTTCTTAGTAAGATCCTCAAATTTCCCGTTCCCCAAGTTGTGAAATAGTCCAATGCCTCCATCCGGGCCGTTGTCGGCAACGAATATGTCGACACGTCCGTCTGTGTCATAGTCGAGGAAACACGCGCCAGAGCCGAGCAAGACCGCCTGGGGATAATGTTTCCCGGGTTGTAGAGGAACGTCTTTGCTTGTGAGCCCCGCTTCCGCCGTCACATCCACAAACGTCACCGGAATCTGCGCCGGAACCTTCTCCACCACCTGCGGTGATTCTTCCGCACGCGAATACTTTCCCTGTTCGCCATACGCCAGGCTGATGGGCGCGCCCAGCTTGTTCTGGGTGATGTACTGAAATTTCTTCATCGCCTCGTGCGCGGGGTCAGCTTCGCCGGATTGCTGGTAGGAGCGCGCCAATCCGAATTGAGCCGAGGCATGATGCGGGTCGAGCTTCAATGCGTGCTCGAAGGCCTCGATCGCTTCCGGAAATTGTTTGAGCTGCGCGTAGGTCGATCCAAGAAAGTACCAGCTGTCGGCATCGTTCGGATCGATCTCAGTAACGCGGCGAAACGCATCAACAGCAGCGCCAGCATCCGACGAGTTCTTGTAATAAAGACCGAGGTTGTACCAGGCATGGGCGTCGTTGGGATTATCTTTGACTGCTTTTTCCAGCAGCGCCTTTGCCGCGTCGAGCCGCTGCAAGTTGAGCAGCGCTACTCCGCGATTGACCGTCGTGATCTGCAATGCTGGATCAGCGGCCGCGGCTGCTTCAAACGACTTCAGCGCTTTCTCAAACAGCTGCTGATTCATGTAAGCAACGCCAATGTTGTTAAGCCGCGCTGCCTCTTGCGGATTAGCGGAAGGACCGTTTGCGGCAAGCAAAGCAAAAAATAGAATGAGAATTAGAGCGAGGATAGGAAGCTTGGCCATGGGGCTGCGAGTGATTCTATCTTAAGGAGAAATAAAGTCGTCGCCGGCAGTGATATTTGGAATAGGGGTCTTTCGACTTCACTTGGTCTTCGGCTTCGCCGATGACCAGGCTCCTTTCAAGATGACAGCTGACAGCTATTTCGGCTGCATCGTCTGCGCGACCATCACCTGGCGCTTGAAATCTTCCATCATCTGCGCTTCGAGCCGCACTTCCGTCGGCCGCTTGGCGAGCGTCATGGTGTCGATCTTGTCCTGCAGCTTGAGCAGCGCGTAAAACAGATTCTCCGGCCGCGGCGGGCATCCGATCACATACACATCCACCGGCACGATGCGATCGACGCCTTGCAACACTGCATAAGTATTGAACGGCCCGCCCACCGACGAACACGCGCCCATCGAGATCACCCACTTCGGCTCCGGCATCTGGTCGTAGATGCGCTTCACTACTGGCGCCATCTTCAACGTCACGGTGCCAGAGACGATCATCAGGTCCGACTGCCGCGGGCTCGGCCGAAATACCTCCGACCCAAAGCGCGCAATATCGAAGCGCGCCGTCGACGACGCAATCATCTCGATGGCACAGCACGCCAAGCCAAACGTCATCGGCCAAAGCGCCGATTTGCGCGCCCAGTTGAAGACGTAGTCCACCGTCGAGATCATGAAATTCTTTTCGAATTTATTCTGCAACCAGCTCATGCGGCCTCTTGCGGTACAGGATAAACCATGATCATACGCCGGGGCGTGACGCCGGTCACAGCCTAGCTAATCGATTGCCGCCAAGCGGCGACAGTGGAGCCTGGGCACTCTTATGTTCTTTTAGAAGTTGCTCGGCGCGAGCGTACCAGCGCTTTGCCTTCTCATAATCCTTATCAACGCCCCGACCGTTTTCGTAAAAATAACCTACATTGTAGGCTGCGTCTGCGATGCCCTTATTCGCAGCTTTCCGGTACCATTTCAACGCTTGTTTGTGGTCGGGTCGAACGCCCGTCCCACGACTGAGGCAGAATCCCACAGCAAACTGAGCTTCAGGGACTCCCTTTCGAGCGGCCTCCATCTCAAGCGCAAAACCCTTTTTCGAATTTCTTGATACGCCCAACCCGTATCGATAACTATGCCCGAGCACGTGCACCGCTGTCGCATCTCCGTGGCTAACTGCCTTATTGATCCATTCGAGACCTCGCGGGTAATCTGCGCGCCCAACGACGCCACCGAGATAGTAGACACCTATGTGATATTCGGCATTAGAATTTCCTGCCTTGGCCGCAGTCAGATAGTGTTCGTAGGAGCGACGGCGACTTCGCCTCGTGCCCAGGCCATAGTCGTAAACTGCACCCAACCATTCGTGAGCACCTACGCTACCAAGAGCAGCGGCCCGCTTTAGCAACTCGAAGCCTTGTTTGTAGCTGTAGCCAGTCGACTCACTGTAGCAGGCCTTTGCGGCTCTGAAGAGTCGAAGAGCTTCCCGGCCTTTACGTGTAGCCGATTTCAAGCCAGAACATCCTTCATAAGGACTGTCAGAAGATCGTGTACCCTGGCGCCGGATTTCGCACATCGGGCTTCGACGCCATCAGCAGCAGCGCGCCGATGCGCTTGAACGCCTTGAGATCGTCGAGCGAATGGAATGACGTTGTCTGATAATTTTCAGGCGTAGGCGTGTCGTCAGGAATCAGCGCGTACTCCACTTTTTCAAAAGCGTGCTTCTTCAGAAGGTCGACATACTCCGCCGCCGAACGAACATGCACCGGCACCTTCAACTTCGGCACCCACTGCAATGAATAGGGATTGTCTTTGTAAAGATTGATCAGAATGAACAGCCGTCCATGCGGAGCCATGACGCGAAACAGCTCGGCCAGCGCCCGATCCTGATCGGGATAGTAATAAAACGACTCTACCGAAAGCACTTTGTCAAAGAAATTTTCTTCCCACGGAATCTGCGCCGCCGATCCCACCACGAACATAATGTTGTTGAACTCTTTCGACTCGGCCCGCGCCTGCCGAACCATTTCGTCGGAAATGTCGACCCCAACTACTTGCCCAAATCCTTGTGGCCCTTCGCCGACCATGCGAGCAAGCAAGCGAGTAGCCCAGCCCGATCCACAGCCAAGATCGAGAATGCGCTCACCCGGACGCAGCCCCATCCGCCGCATAGTCTTCTCGGTAATATTGAGATGATGGCGCTCCATCTTCGCGCCCTCGCCATCATCGGCCCAGCGATTGAACTCGTGCTGCAAGCGTTCTTCTGGGGATGGGGATTTTTCGTTCGACATGAGATTTCTCCGCGGTTTTCGTCGGCGTTCTTTCCCAGCGACTACCGAGCAGCAACGGTCTCCAATTCCTCAAAAAATGCCGGATATGACACACCCGCCGCACCCGCACCGAGAATCGTCGTCTCGCCTTCCGCGCGCAACGCAGCCACCGCGAAAGCCATAGCAATTCGGTGATCGCCGAATGAATCAACCTCCGCACCATGAAGACGCTGTCCGCCGGGAACCCGCAGTCCATCCGGGCGCTCCTCGACCTCCGCACCCATTTTGCGCAAATTGGTCACTACCGCTGCGATGCGATCCGACTCTTTCACGCGCAACTCTTTGGCGTCGCGCACTTGAAGTCCATCTTCGGAATACGGCGCAGCCGCCGCCAGCACCGGGATCTCGTCAATCAGCGCGGCCGTATCGGCGCCGGCGATTACGGCTCCCTTCCACGCCGCGCCACGCGCCTCGATCGTCCCGACCAGTTCGCCGTGATGTTCCTCCAGATGCGCAACCGAAACCTTCAGACCCATTTGGATGAGAATATCCAGCAGCCGCGCTCGCGTCGGATTCATCAGAATTCCGGGCAACGTGATCTGCGATCCGGGAAACAGCGCCGCCGTGCAAAGAAAAAATGCCGCACTCGAAAGATCACCCGCCACATTCGCCTCGATGGCGCGCAGCCGCTGGCCCCCAGCGATTCGCGATGCATTTCCCACGCTCTCGACTTCGGCTCCAAACACCCGCAATGCGATTTCGCCGTGATCGCGCGTGCGCAAAGGCTCGTCGACCACAGTCTCACCCTCAGCAAACAATCCAGCAAACAACACGCACGATTTCACCTGCGCGCTCGCCACTTCCGGCTTGTAGTGAATGGCCTTGAGCGGTCCGCCATGAATCTTCAGTGGAGGGCGCCCGCCGTCGCTGGATGAAATCTTCGCGCCCATCTCAGACAGGGGCTTTATGACGCGCGCCATGGGGCGACGCGAGAGGGATTGGTCGCCGCATAACTCGCTCGAGAATGGCTGACCGGCGAGGATCCCGCTCAACATGCGCATGGTCGAACCGGAATTTCCGCAATCGAGTAATTGCGAAGGTGCCTTAAGCCGCATCCCCGCGCCTTGCACTTCGATTGCGCCATCTTCGAGTCGCTTCCACTCGCAGCCAAGCTTTGCAACGCAATCAAGCGTGCTGGCGCAATCGCGCGCTGCCGAAAAATTGTGGAAACGGCTCGTCCCCTCCGCAATCGCCGCCAGCATGGCGTAGCGATGCGAAATGGATTTGTCTCCAGGAATCCGTACGACGCCGCGCACGGTGCGCGCGGGACGAACGATTATGTTCGAGCCATCCGGCTGCGAATCATCGGGCATGAAATTAATATAGCGGAGATTCTGTGAGAGGTCAGAGGTGAGAGGTCAGATGGCAGATGGCAGAGGTTAGATTTTTTGGTTTTCACCTCTGCCATCCGACCTCTCACCTCTGCAATGTTTTACTGCGTGCGAACGCGTCCTGCCGCCTCCGCGAGAATTTCCTGCGGCACCTCGCGCAGCTTGACGGTGAATTCGAAACTGGGAGTCTCCGAGCCACGCCCCCAGCGCGCCACTTCCCAGTGTGCGCGGATGAACCTGACCTCTGGCCGCGCCGTCAGGTTGAGCAGCAGCGGAACTTCCCCGCGATAAAATTTCTGCGGAAATGCAACGATTGGCTTGGCATCCCACGTCACGCCATCCGCTGAGCCAAAGATGCCGACGTCGAGCGACTCCTGCTCGATGATGTTGGTGATGGCGAGCGTCAGCAGAAAGATCCGGCCTTGGGCGCGACTAACGTCAATTTCAGATCCATCGCCTTTGGAGCTGACCAGCGTTCTTTCGGGGACAAGAAAAGCTTCCATCATGACGCCGAAATTCTAGCAGAGAGGAAGGCTGAGGGCTGTGACGTGACGCGACAGCTAGGACCCTGCTCCTTGTACCGTTGGTTGGTCAGCGCGGCCGTTTCTATCTGACCACCGACTCAAGAAACTGGCGCAAGACTTTCCCCACTGCTTCCGGCTGCTCCCATGGGGAATAATGCCCGCATTTTGGAATCACTTTCAACTGACTGGCGGCGATATTCTGGCGCATCAACTCGCCGTCCGCTACGGTTGAGAGCACATCTTCTTCGCCAATCGCGATCAGTGTAGGCACGTTGATCGTCTTCAGATCGGCGACCGAATCCGGACGCGCAGCCATGCCGCGCAGCACCAGGCTGATATCTTCGGCAGACATTGTGCACATCATGGCGCGCGCTCCATCGACAAGATCCGGACGCGCGGCGAAGGTTGTGCGCCCCATCAATTTCGGAATCAACGTTTCAAGGAAGGGCTCTGTTCCCTGTTCCAGCACGGTGGCTGCGGACTTCAGTCGATTGGCACGGGCTTCGGCCGTGTCGGCCTGAGGACGGGTGTCACAGAGTACGAGCGAGCTCACTCGTGCGCGAAATCTGCGCCAGAATTCGAACAGAATGTAGCCACCGATCGAGCAACCGATGAACGCGGCCGTGCCAATGCTTTCCGCATCGAGCACGCGGGCAATGTCGCTGGCGTGTTTTGCCATCAAAGCGGGCCCTTTGCCAACTTCCGAATTCCCGTGCCCGCGGAGGTCGGGAAGAATCAGCCGGTAGCGCGAATCGAGCGCCGCCGCTAGCGGATTCCAGAATGCGTGATGGCAAGGAAAAGGATGGAGGAGAACGACGGGCGGGCCGCTCCCACGAACTTCGTAGAAGATCTCGGCGTCGTCGCTGCGCAGTGACGGCAAGGTATCGGGTCTCGGAGCGTCAGACTCGGGTTATCAGAGGCATAGCGTTTCTAGCTGATAACCGGCTGTTGCGAAGCAGACGCGGGGAGCAGCAAAGGTTCCTCGGGAATAATGATCCATCCCAGAATATACGCGATGACACCGGGGAAGATTCCGCAACAGAGTGTGATGAAGAACCACAGGATGCGCACCAGGGACACATCGAGATCGAGATAGTGAGCCAGGCCGGCGCAAACGCCTCCGATTTTCCGGTCCGCGCGCGATCGCATGAGCTTCTTTGGCACTGGCACCGTCCCCACCACGTTGCCGCAATGAGGGCAAAAACGTCCCTCATCAGCGATAGCCTTGCCGCAAGCGTTGCAGTACATGGTTTTGACCCCCTGTCCTGTTCATGATACGACGATTGCGGCGAAAATGTTCCAATATTAGCTCTGGGCTTCTAGCTCTCAGCTAAAGGCTGAGCGCTAACGGCTAAATGCCGCTTCACCTACTCGCGGTACGCGTCCTTGATCCTCTTCCTCGCCTTCTCCGCTTCGGCGTTGCCGGAGTTCGTCGCCACCACCGCCTCGTATTTCTTTACCGCTAGGTCGCGCTTCTGGAGCTGGTCATACATTTCGCCGGCTCCAAGATTCGCCTTTTGCAGCAACTCCGGATCGGCGCCCGCGACTTCATCCACTAACTCATAGGCCGCGGCCGCAGCCTGATACTTCTTCTCGCCGCGCAACAGGTCGCCAAGCCCGATAGCCGCGTTTTCAACGTGCAGATTGCCATATTTTCCCTCGCGCCCGTTCTGCCACACTCGCCGATATTCCGCCTCCGCCTCGTCATTTTTGCCCGCGGCTCGCAGCAGGTTCGCCTCTTCGAGCGGCAAAAGATAGTTACGCGGAAACCGCGGAGCGATCTCGCCGGCTATCTGCAAAGCTTCGCCATAACGGTGTTCGCGGCGCAGAAAAACCATGAGCACGATTCCTGCGTCCACGCTGGTTTCGCCGTTGCCGTGGTAGGCGTCGTTCAAATAGCGCAGCCCTTTTTCTTTGTCGCCGCTCAAGCCCACCAGCGCCACCGCCATCTTGATCGCCAGCGAGAGGTTTCCCATCACATAGTTATGCGCTCCGACGACAAGTTTGGCGTCGCTGTACTTCGGATCCAATTCGAGAACCCGTTCATGATCGTGGCGCGCGCCCACCGCATTGCGTAGCGCCGAAAACCACGCCCGTTCGATGAGTGCGGTGTAGAGCGCGAACTGGCCGCGGGTAACTCCGCGGGCATAAAGCATGTCGACATTATCCGGATTGCTCGCCAGTGCCGTTTCTTCAAGTTTCTCCGCCTGTTGCACCAGTTGCTTGATGCGCTCCCTCTGCACGGGATCGGCAGGACGATGCGCCAGCCCTATAAAATTGTCGTTCGAGTAGTCGCCCGTATTCATTGCGCCCATGCGATACAACTCGCGAACCTGAATCGCAGAGAGCAGGTGATTCACCGCAAACGTGTCATTCGGATGCCGCGCCAGAATTTTCTCGAAGTCCTGAATCGCGGCATCGAGGTCGAGATTGTAGTAGTGCTCGAAAGCGGCCTGGTTCAGCGGGTCTGGTGGGCGAAGCGCAGTCGAAGCCGGAGTGTCAGCGGCCGTCACTATTCGCACAGCAAACAGCAGGCTGATGGCAATTAAAGCGGGGCGACGCCAGAGGAGGGAGGAAACCACGCGCCTCTAGTTTAACTGATCAGAGCTTGTAGCGAGCATTCGTTCGGGCAATCGCTCGAAACGATAAAACGGATACGCTAGACCGGCAGTTCTTCCTGCATCCACCCGCCAGTAGCTTCCGGCCTGGGCTCGCTCGCGAGATCGAGCACGAGCCTCTCCAGCACCAACCGCTTCCCGGGAGGATTCGACCGCAGCGCCAGATCGGCCTTCGCGACCAGCCGAATTGCTCGCGTCAATTCGCGCTTCGATTTGTAGCGCCGCGCCTGCCGGATAATATCGTCGGCCGCAAATGGAGGCACCCGAAAGCCCTGCCACAAAGCCGCCCACAGCATGCGCTGGTCGCGCACGTTACGCTCCAGGATCACCAGCATCTGCCGAAAAGTTTTCGCCAGCATATAAAGATGCCCAATCGCCGCTTCCTCGCCATCCCCCGTCGAAAGCAGCGCATCGAGCACCGCCAGCGCGCGCACGCGATCTTTCGATGAAATCGCATCAGTCAATTCATAGAGCGAACGCTGCTTCGCGGCCAGCACCATGGTCTCTACATCGCCGAGCGTGATCATCATCTTTTCGCCGACATAAAGAATGAGCTTCTCCAGTTCATTCGACACCATCATCATGTCGGCGCCCAGCGCATCGACCAGCTCGCGCGCGCCATCGGCATCGATCTTCACTCCGCGCGTCGTGCAATATTCGCCGATCCAGCGCACCGCTTCGCCCTCCTGCACGCGCGCGAGTTCTACGATGCCGCAAAACGGGCCCAAATCGTCGCGAATCTTCTGGTACCGATCCTTGTCCGTCATCTCCATGCGGCGGGCATCGGCCGGAATGCTGATGTGATCGGCAACAAACACCAGCAGCGCGGCGGGATTTGGATTCTTGCAATAGGCTTCAATGGCTCCGATTTTTTCTTCGTTCGATCCGCGGCCAAATAAGTTCTTCACGCCTCGGACGAAAAACACCTGAAATGGCGCCATTAGCGAGGGAGTGCGCGCGCGATCCAGAATTTCGGTGAGCGAAGTCTCGGCGAGGTCGAATTCAAACAATCCGAAATCGCGCGAGTCAGGCGCGACCAGGTGCTCAAGAATAGCAGCGCGGCAGCGCTTGCGAAAAAACGCTTCGTCGCCCACCAACACATAAGCTGGCCGCAGCTTGTGCGACTCGATATCGGAGAAAAAACGGTCGGCCTGGCCGAAAGCGCGCATCAGCATTGTCCCCGCATTGGCTCCAACATCAATAGGCCTCCAGAATATTGGCCACCAGCGTGTGCGCGAAATCCCGCGACAGCCGATCTATGGCTGGCGAATCTTCTTGAAAAAAACTGGGAAGATCGCTCGAGATTTCATACTGATCGTGAAAAAGATATGCAGGATTTTCGAAGAGCACTTTTCCCTGACGGTCGGACAAGGTCACTTGTATGCTCACTGTCACCAGAGCGTTCACCGCGCGTCCGGTTTGCGAGTCATACACCAGCGGTGTAGCCGACGCCGATAGCACCGTCGCCTTCAGCACCGCATCCGCGTCGGCGTTAGCCTCATGCAAAACGTGATATTGAGTGCGCGCGTTGAATTCACGCACGACCGCGTCGGTAAGCACCTGCTCCACGCGAAAAGTCTGGCTGTGACTGACGAAGCCGGGAATAGCAATGGAGCGGATGTTCTGCGGCAGATCGCCCGCACCTACTCGGCGATAGCCACAGCCCATTAATATCGATACCGATATCAAAATCAATATCGACGTCAAGGCCAAGCTCAGGGCGCTCGCCCGGCGCTTCATTGAATCTGACCTCGCGGACGCGAAGCCGTCATCATCTCAGCACATTCGACGGCACTCAAGGCGGCCACCCGCAAGTTATCGGTTGTCGCCCAAATCCATACGCCATTTTTGCGATTGGCATCACTCGCAAGCGAAACCAGAATGTCTCCCTGCCCCGCCGCGCTCACACTGGTTGGTGTTTCTTCCGCGCTGGCGCTGACCACGATGTGCTCCCCCGCCAATGCCGCCGAAAAATCCGCCAGAGGTACTGCCTTCTCCATTTCAAAGTAAACCGAGAATCCATGCCCGTGGAAGATCGGCGCATGCAGCACTTGTAGCGCGGGCTCGGTTGCACCGTGGGCAATCTGTCGATAGTGTTTCAGGATTCGCTCGGACACGGCTTGCAGCGACAAATGCGACCGCTGCCCGTAGCGCGCCACCATATTAAAGGCCACCTGAAGGTCGAAAACATTCTTCGGCAATTCCTGAAAAGAGAGCAGATTCACCGTCTGCTCATGCAGTTCGTCCATTCCTTTCTGGCCGTTCTCGGACGCGGGTTCAAATACGGTAGCGATTATGCGTTCGATCTTCCCCGCCGTCGCACTCGCCTTCTCAATGCGAAGGGCAAGCAGCGCGAGCACGGTGGCCGCCGGATGAGCAACCACGACCGGACCTGGTTGCAATTCCGGGGCAACCGGTTGGCCCGTCTGGCGCTCGATCCATGGCGAACGAACCGACGCTCCCGCTTCATCTTCGAGCGCGAACGAAAGATCAACGATGGTGTCGCCGAGATCGCGCGCCGCCTTCCAGTTGTTGCGCGTCGAGCGCTGATCGGAAGCAAAGAAAGCAAAATCCACTTTCTCGAATTGTTCCGAGCGAACGCTCTGGATAAAGCTCATCTCGTCGCCAACCGCTTCGAGTTGGCCGAGAGATTCTTCGTCATCGAGCAGGCGCACATCGACGGCGGGAAAATTTCGCTCGCGCAGAACTTCGGCAACTTCCTTGCCCTTAAGCGATGCCGCGCCCACGACGGCCACGCGATAAACATTCGTGCCCCGCAAATCAGCGGGCGAGGCAGACTTCGAAAGCGGGGTTTTCGGGGAAGCGGTCATCAGTTCTGCGATGCCTCCCGATACACCGGGGGCGCCGGCGGAGTCTTACGGTGGAAAATCCATTGCAGCCGCCAGAGCACGCCCGAAGCCATATAGAGAATCGCGATTGCAAAAAGGGCCGGACCGGAAAAAAACCAGATCGACGCGCCCACCACTCCAAGGATCACAACCAGGCGAAAAGTACGGCGGGAACCGAAATCAATGTCCTTGAAGCTATAAAATCGCCACGTACTCACCATCAGGTAGCCGACCACCACCACCATCATCATCCAGCTCAATGCCGTCACCCACGAACTCACCGGCTCGCCGCCGGAGTAATGCACGACGGCCGCGATCACTCCCGCTCCGGCCGGAATCGGCATTCCGACAAAATATTTTTTACCCGGGCGACCGGGATTTGAAGGCTGCGGGTTTTTCGCGATATTAAAGCGCGCCAGCCGGCTTGCACCGGCGATGAGAAAAGCAAAGCAAGCGATCGAGCCCAATTGTGTGATCTTCAAATGCAGGTCGGGAAAAGTCTTGACCACCGGCAAAAGATGGAAGCCCCACATCCAGGCCAGCAGCGCCGGGGCGACGCCGAAAGTAATTACGTCGGCCAGTGAATCGAGCTCCCTGCCGAAATCGCTGGCCGTGTTGGTCATGCGCGCGATGCGCCCGTCAAGGCCATCGAATAACACGGCGAAGCCGATGGCTTTGGCGGCGAAGTCCATGTGCCAGGCTTCACTCGCGCTGCCATGCACAGTCTGGAGAATCGCGTAGAACCCTGCTGCGATGTTCGCGGTCGTAAACAGCGAAGGCAGTATGTACATGCCCTTGCGCAATTTTCCACGGGCGCGGTCCGATTCGCGACGGCGCGGCGCGATTTCTTCAAAATCTGACGACATGTTGGATGACATGTTCAGTGCGCCTCCCGCTGCGCCCCTGGCGCGGCGCTTTCGTTATTTGCATCAAGTGAACCAGCATGGACGGCCTGCCCGACCGGCAATAGAGCCAGTACCGTTGCGCCTCCCTTGACGCGGTCGCCAATTTTCACCTGAATCGCCCCATCGCGATCGAACAGAACATCGACGCGCGAGCCAAACTTGATCAACCCCACTCGCTCGCCGCACGCCACATTGTCGCCAACGCTAAAATTGAAAACGATGCGACGCGCGATCAAGCCGGCAATCTGCTTGAATATTACGATACGGCCATCGCCCTCGACGGTAACAATATTCTGCTCGTTCTCCTCCGCCGACTCCGCGCCCATGGCATTAAGAAACTTGCCCCGCTGATAACGCACCTCGCGGATCACTCCCGCGATCGGCGAGCGATTGACGTGGACGTCAAAGACGCTCAGAAAGATACTGATGCGGTTGCGCGCGATACCGTTGGCGGTCACGACAGAAACATCGGTGACCTTGCCGTCTCCCGGAGAAACGACTGGAACCAGACCGCCGGCAGTTTGAGGAACTTGCCGCTCGGGATCACGAAAAAACCACAGAAAGAACGCCCCGAGAAGCAGCACAGGAACAGCGTAAGGCCAGGCCGCCAGCCAGGCGATCACGCCAGCCGCCAGCAGGCAGCCCACTCCATAGAAGTAGCCGTCGCGCACCATAGGGGAGTCAGTCTAATTATATGGTCTAAGGGTATAGATCGCGCGGTGTTCGTTATTTGGCGCTTGCGAGAACCGCAGCGTAGTGGTCGATCCAACGTCGTTGTTCGACTGTCTCGGGAACCGCAACTCCGCGCGCTGCGCTTAGCGTCTTAATCGCGTTGTCCGGGGTGAGACCTTTCGCGACCAGAAGGCAAGCCGCTACCAAGCCGGTACGCCCAACTCCTTGACGGCAGTGGACGACAACATTCTTCCCCGCCGAAAGGTCGGCGTCGAGTCGTTCCAGCGCAGCCGAGACCTCTGATTCCGAGTTTGGTACCTCGCGATCGGGAATCGGCAACGAGACGAACTTCATCCCTCGCGTCTTCACGTCTTGCGCCTCGCGCCCGAGATCAAGTTCTCGCTCCTCTCCGGGAGTAAGCAACGAAAGTACGGTATCGACTCCCGCCGCGCGCCAAGCGGCCATTTCCTCGTCCAGCCAGTCCCCACCCCGCGGGCGCGACGCGAGGGCCAGTTTCCCAGGCCAGGGGCCGTCTACCCAATAAAGCTTCGTCCACATCGGCTCAGTAATCCTCTTTCAGAATGATCTCACGAGTGAGCGCATCAACGTCCACGCCTCGGATTCGCAGGATGTAAATTCTATGATGCCCGTCGAGTATAGTTCCGTCCGGTCGCGTTTTCAGGCAATCTTTCTGGCCCGGCAAGAGCGAATTTCGCAGTGTCGTCATGCGACGCGCTGTCTCTTTGAGCTTTGCAAACTCAGCGAAGCATCGGGATGAAGGGGCTTCAACGGGAAATTGGAGGGCTTTTTCGACACATCTAGCAGCTCTTCGAAGTCGGCTTCTTCAAGCGGATTTTAGTCAAACTGAAATAAAAACGGCGCTTACAAGCGCCTGCTACGGAGACACAAATAGCGTACGGGGATCGACGAAGGTGGCGCTCAGGCGGCTGCCTGTTCGCTTATCTACTGCCTATGCAGAATGCCGATAAACTTCGTGTTGCAGGCTCTGCATCTGGTCTTTGAGGCGCAGCTTTAGCTTCTTCAGCCGCACTTCCTCTAGTTTTTCGTCTTCGGTGAGGTACCGCTTTTCGGTGAGGGATTCGAGCCGTTGGGAGTATTGCGAGTGCTCCTGAACCAGTCGCTGAAACTGCTCATGACCGGTCAGGACTTGCTCTCTTGGAGTCAGCATCCTTGCCAGACCTCCTGGACACGTTTTGTTACTGCCAAGTTAAAAAGTAGCACAGAAATGAGCCGCCATTCAATGATATTTCATAGAAAGATTTCCACCGCTCGCCAGCTCCTCTGAGGCAGAAAGCTGCACATAAAGTAGTGCAGAATCAATGGTTTTCAGTCCAAATCAACCCTCGAATCGAAGCGCGTATAGAATGGCATCCTCCTCCGGAACCTTGTAATACAATCGCCGCCGCCCCACCTCGCGAAAACCGTGTTTTGCATACAATCTGCGAGCCGCCACATTCGATTCCCGCACTTCCAGCAGAACCGCCGATGCATGCTCTTCGCGCGCCTTTTGAATCAACGTCCCCATCAACTCGCTGGCAATGCCTCGGCGCAGGAATTCCGGAGCTACCACCACGTTCTCAATCTCCCACTCGCCCTCGACAATCTGCGCGCAAAGAAAGCCACAAAACTCGCCAGCCTGCTCCGCAACTAGAACCACGCCGCTATCCACCAAATTGTTGTATTGCTCAGCAGTCCAATGCGCGGCGCTCGCCGCCTGTCGCTCAATAGCGAGAATCGCGGGCACGTCGTTCAACGTAGCGGAGCGGATAGCCACGGGCTTCGTATCAGGCACTTCCTTCGTGCACCTTAGTGACCTTTGTGGTTAAAGCTCTCAGCAAATTAACGCAAGACAACCCGCAGGCCGCCAATGCTCTCACCGGGGTTTCGCGAAGATCTCAGCATCGGAACGCCGAATGTAATTGGCCTCCAGATCCGCAGGACGAACTATCTGCCCATGCTGAAGGTGCTCCCACCCCAGTCGCGCAATCACCGCGCTACTCGGATACTCAATCAGTTCGACGCGAATTCCGCCAGCCCGTAGCGCCGAGACTAGCGTAGCATCGGGCGTAACAACCAGCCTGTCGCTAGACTGGGATTTGGCTTCCGCAAGCAATTCTTCCCTGCCAAGCAGCCGTTCACTGGGCACGCTAAGTGGCGAACCAAGATCATAGTCGCCCACATAAACATCGCTACGCTCCGCATCCAGCACCGCAAACACACGATCAAGCAATGCGCTCCCGTGCGCAACTGCTTCCAATAATGAAACGGCAACGATTGGCTTCTCCAGCGCCTCGGCCAGCCCTTTGATAGCGGCCAAACCAACGCGCAACCCGGTAAACGACCCCGGACCGCTCACCACCGCAAATGCTCCCAAATCGCGCTTGCTGTGCCCATGCTTTTCGAGCGACGCTGCAATCAGCGGCACCAACTGTGCCGAAAAAGCGCCACCCGTAAGGGGAATAGTCTCGAGGATGTCGATTTCACTTTGCCCCGGCGTCACGCGGGCCAGCGCCAGACTGCCGTTCTTCCCCGAAGTGTCAACGGCAAGCAGAAGCATAAGAACACTTTCTAATTTTGCAATTTAGTAATTTTAGAATCTGAAATCAGAGCCGCTTTGAAATTGCCAACTTACCAATTGATTCAGTGCCCGCCCTCCACCAACTCCAGCAGCACGCCCGCCGTGCTCTGCGGATGAACAAACACATAACGATGCCCACCCGCCCCCGTCTTGATCTCGTTCGAAACCAGGCGCACTCCATCGCTCTGTAATTTTGCGACCGTAGCGGCAAGATCGGGAACACGCATACAAACATGGTGCAGCCCCTCGCCGCGTTTGGAGATGAACTTGGCGATTGTCGAATCCTCCGAAGTCGCCTCCAGTAACTCGATCCGGCTCTCACCCACCGGCACCATCACCACGCGCACTTTTTCCTGCTCCACCGTTTCTTCCGGAGAAACGCTGAGCCCCAGCTTCTCGTAAATAGCCTTCGCCGCCGTCAGCGACTTCACCGCGATGCCGAGATGATCAATGCTGAACATGAATACCTCGCAACCTTCAAACCTCGCCATCTCAGATCCCGCCAAAATCGCGTAGCCCCAGACGCCCTCGTCTGGGGAGGCGAGCAAAGCTCGCCAACGCCGACACCGCCACGCTCCCAGGGCGGACAAGAGCCTCTGCCCTACGCGATTCCTGCCGACGCCGCGACGATCTCCTCCACCAGCGAATACGGATCCCTCTTATGCTCGGCAACCTCCGCCGCATAACGAGCGAGGCTCGCGCCGTCCATCTGCCCGCGCGCCTTCTCGAGCATCGCATCACGCAGCATCTCAACCAGCCGCTCCTGCCAGTTCTCCACATTCTTCTTCAGCAGCAGATTTTCTTTCTTCAGATATGCCTCGTAGTCGGCGATCGCCTCCGCCAACTCCGCAGTCCCGGTACCGTCGCTCGCCACCGTCTTCACAATCGGAGGCGTCCACCGATCGTGCCGCGTCGCCAGCGATTGCAGCGCGCGAATCTCGCGCTCCACGCGCTCCGCCCCTTCGCGGTCGCTTTTGTTGATAACGAAAATATCGGCGATTTCCATGATCCCGGCCTTGATCGTCTGCACATCGTCGCCCATGCCCGGCACAAGAATCACAACCGTCACATCGGCCAGCCGCACAATGTCGATCTCATCTTGCCCCACGCCGACAGTTTCAATCATCACCAGGTCGCGCCCCGAAGCATCGAGCACCGTCGCAGCGTCGGCCGTAGCGCGCGCCAGCCCGCCAAGCGATCCGCGAGTAGCCATGCTGCGTATATAAATCCCCGGATCGCCATAGTGATCCTGCATCCGTATGCGGTCACCCAAAATCGCCCCGCCCGTATAAGGACTAGTAGGATCGACCGCGATAATGCCGATGGTGCGATTCTCTTTGCGATAGTGTTTAGCCAGCTGGTCGACCAGCGTGCTCTTCCCCGCTCCGGGAGCACCCGTCAGCCCAATCACGCGCGCTTTTCCCGTGTGCGGAAAAAGCGCCTTGAGCAGTTCGAGCCGGCCGGGAGCGCGATTCTCGACCATAGAGATAGCGCGGGCCAGGGCGCGGGCATCGCCCGAGCGGAGCTTCGAGATCCAGTCTAGGTCAGCAAAGTTCAAACTGTCAGTGTAAAGCAGCCATGGGACAAGCGGAAACCATTGTCGCGAGCCGATGTTAGAAATCGATGTCACAAATCAATGTTTGGTCTCAGTGGCCATTCACCATCAAATTTGAAAGGTCCTGCACCGCGGCCTCCATCGAACCCCCGCGCGGGCGGCCGCTTCGCACCCGCATGATCCGATAGGCGTCGAAAGCAAGAATCGCCAGAATTGTGACTGCGGCCCACGGCAGCGCTTTCGTCAGCCACACATTGATCAGCCGCGTCAGTTCGACCGACTTGGGTGCGGGAGGGCCGGGCACGCTGATTCCAGCCAGAACCTGCGCTTTGAGCAACCAGCAAAACAGTGCTCCGCCGACGCCGTCGAACACAAGGCGCAGACTGGCGCGCAGCCGAGTCCAGTAAGGACGGAAAAGATTCACGCCTGCAAGAGCGACATTGGCCACTGCCAGAACCAGAAAGCTCCAGAAAATAATCTTCCACACGGGAGCCGGTGAGATCTGGGCCCCGAAGAGATCGAAGGCCGGACGCGGCCAGAACATGCCGACGAACCAGGCGTTGAAGATCACAGCCACCGCGATCTCACCGAGAGGGCCGGAGCGCGCTATGCGATTCGGATCTTTTAGCGGCGGCAGTTTGCGCGGATCCCAGGTGTTGAGGCGCTCCTGCATGGCGCCGCTTCTTTCGAGAATCGCGAACCCAAGCGTGGTGAAGAACGCGAAAAATACAACGGTTATGCCCAGGTTCCCGATGTGCAGATAGCCGCCGCGATGCGCGGGATCGACGATCAGAAATCCGAGCCAGATCAGAAATTGAGGGACAACACAGCCCGCCATTAAAAGCGCCAACACAAAGCGGTAGACAGGAAACAGCGTGGGGCCGATCAGGTACTGCTGAGGCTGATAGCGCAACGCCACGGCCAGCGGCGAACCGCAGCGCTTGAGGATGGCTTCGACTTCCTCGTTCTGGAGTTTGCGGCCAAGTTCGGCTTCCTTCTCCTCGATCTGCGAGCGGAGATCTTCCGATAATTCCGCAATGATGTCCTGCCTCTGCCGCTTGGGCAACCAGAATTCGATTGCGTGCAGATAACGATCGAGTAATTCCATAAATAGCTCCTTAGAGGATTTCTTTCAGCGATGAATTGATTCTTTGCCACTCCGCGCCCAGTTGTTTGAGCATCTGCTTGCCTTCGGGAGAGAGACGGTAGAATCGCTTGTTCCGCTTCTCTTCCTCCCGCCAAACGCTGGTCAGCAGGCCCTGGCTTTCCAACCGGCGCAGCAGCGGATACAACGTGCCTTCGTCGATCTCCAGGCCCTGCTCGGCCAGCGCTTTGCGCAAGGTGTAACCGTAGCGCTCGGTGCGGAGCTGCGACAGCACCGCCAAACTCAGGCAGCCGCGGCGCAGCTCCAGGCGAAGGTTTTCGAAGAGATCGTGATTGCCGTTACTTTGCGACATACAGTGTACGTCACACACTGTATGCTACATAGTACTAGATGTCAAGAGAAATTTTATCGCGATCGGGAAGTTGCTCGTGGAGAGCCGGGAGGCCCCCACCGGGCGGCAACGCTTCTGGCGTTCAAATGGACGGGCGAGACGCGGTCGCTACACCGCAATAGACCTGGAAGGAAGGCAACTCGGTTTTTTTACCGTCCAATCGCCGTCGGATGCTTAGGCTGATACAATCCAATCTTTCCGCCTCCAGGCAGAGAAATCGTAGTCACACTGCCCCAGCGCTCCTCTTTCGCCGGGCCGCACTTTACTCTCTTAGCCTTCAGCGACTCCATCTCGGCCTTCAGGTCGTCGCACATAAAGTAAAGCTCGTGCACATCATTCTCGCCAGGATGAAACGCAGCCTCCGCCGCCGGCAGCGCAAAAATCAGCCAGCCATGCCCAGCATCCACCGCGGGAAATTTGAGAACATCGCGAAAGAAAGCGCGATCGCTTTCCGCATCCTTGCTGTAAACGATGACGTGAGCCCCATTGATCATGGCCGCTGCCCCTTCTGTAAAACAGGGAATACACTTTTCTCTAGCCAACTGCCGAGCAATACCTTTTGACCTCAGCCGTTGTACGCCTTACGATGGTAGAACGATGGCTAATACGGATATGATCCCACTCAAGCCGGAACGTAAGGCGCAATTGGAAGAGTACGCCAAACGCCGAGGCCAAGATCCCGCCGCTGCCCTCGACGACGTCCTAGCTACCTATCTGGAGTGGGAGCGCCAAGATTTCGCAGAAGCCGTTGAGGGCATCCGACACGGGTACGAAGATGTAAGAGCCGGACGCACCAAGCCTGCTACAGAGTTTCTCGCCGATCTGCGCCGCAAGCATGACCTTCCGCGTTGAGACAACGGCAGCAGCTGAACAAGAAGCAGATGCAATCCTTGACTGGCTGCTATCCGAGCATGCCGGAGACCCTGCAATACGTTGGTTCTTGGCGCTGCACGATGCGATTGCATCGCTTGCTGAATTTCCAGCCCGATGTGCTCTCGCGCCAGAAAATTCCGCATTTCCTTTTGAAGTGCGCCAGCTGCTCTACGGCCACGCATCCCACGTGTACCGCATTCTTTTCACGATTGAGGGACGAACGGTGTACGTCCTGCATGTGCGCCATGGCCGTCGCCAGCCGCTTAAAACAGTAACCGCGCTAGTCCTTCAGCAACTGCCGCGCAATCACCAGGCGCTGTATCTCGCTCGTGCCTTCGCCGATCGTGCACAGCTTCACATCGCGATAAAACTTCTCTGCTGGATAATCTTTGATAAACCCATATCCGCCGTGAATCTGCACGCCTTCGTTGGCGCACCTGACCGCGACTTCGCTCGCATAAAGCTTGGCCATCGACGATTCGAGAGTAGTCTTCATTCCTGCATCCTTCATCGCCGCGGCCCGCAGCGTCAGAAGTTTAGCCGCTTCGATCTCCGTCGCCATATCGGCGAGCTTCCACTGGATCGCCTGAAATTCCGAGATTGCCTGCCCAAACTGTTTGCGCTCTTTCGAATACTTCAATGCCGCGCCGTACGCGCCCTCGGCCATGCCGAGCGAGAGCGCGGCAATCGAGATGCGTCCGCCATCCAGCACGCGCATCGCGTCGATAAATCCATTCCCTTCCCCGCCCAACAAATTCTCCGACGGCACAAAGCAATCTTCGAAAATCAGCTCTGCCGTGTCGCTCGCGCGCAGGCCAAGTTTGTTTTCTTTTTTCCCGGCGCGGAATCCCTTCATATCTTTCTCGACGGCAAACGCCGACAGCCCGTGCGTGTGCGCGGCGCGATCCGTAACCGCAATCACCACCAGCACGTCGGCGTAGTGACCATTGGTGATGAAGGTCTTCGAGCCATTGAGCACCCATCCGCCCTTGGCACGCGTCGCCGTCATGCGCGCGCTGCCCGCATCCGATCCCGCGGAAGGCTCGGTCAATCCCCACGCGCCGATGTATTCGCCAGTCGCGAGCTTTGGCACATACTTTTTTTTCTGCGCCTCGTTCCCCGCAATAAAAATATGGTTCGAGCACAGCGAGGTATGCGCTGCGACGATGATTCCCACCGATCCATCGACACGCGATAGTTCGGCGACGGCCGTCGCGTACTCAACATATCCCATGCCCGCGCCGCCATATTCCGGAGGAAAAGTCATCCCCATCAGCCCGAGCTTGCCCAGCTCTTTGATCGTGGCCAGCGGAAATTCGCAGGCTTCGTCCCAGCGCATAACGTGCGGCGCAATCTCGCGCTCGGCAAATTCGCGCACCGTTTTCTTGAGCTGCAGTTGCTCTTCGTTTAACTGGAAGTCCAAATATCCTCCGTCGGATCTCCGCGCTCCCTCTGACAAACGTTCCACTTGGGATGTGTCATCCCAAGCGGAGCGAAGGATCCGCAGTGCTCTGAAAATTTATGCTTGGATGCCGCGCGCGGGGATGGCGCAAAAAAATGGCGCCCAACTCGCCATTTAAGCACGGCCGCCGAACAATCGCGAATCCTCTTACCGACCGGTTGGTACGAAAGTTATGGAGTTCGACGCCAACCGTTCCCCGGCGAAACGGTTGGCGACCAAAAATCACTATTTTTCAGCAGGGTATCTACTTTCCGCGTGGTGATTTCCGGGGTATACTCTCGTAGCATATCGGAGTGCTGGGTTCTCGAATTCCCCTCGACGAACTGAGGCAATAGCTGCCTTTGTCATTTGTCAGAGGACCGAGGCGCGCTCCTCTCCCCCAGCTCACCGTACCCGGGCCAACTTCATGGATGAGCGCGACCGCAGACGCAACGATTCCGACAGCCCGACCATGCCGGGCGCTCGTCTGCCCAAGTCCGAAGACGCCATTGGCGCGGCCGCTCTAACTCCTCCTCCGCTTTCCAATGCGCCCGCATCCGACGCGCAAACCATCGGGCACGGCAGCGGGCTTCCCGGCCTCACCCAGGCTCTGCCCTACATGCGCCAAGGGTCGCCGCCGCCGTCGCAATCTACGCCCTCCGTTGCCGGCATCTCCGCCTTTCTCAGCCTGCAGCCCGGCGTGCTTTTCGGCGGACGCTACGAGATCCTCGGCATCCTCGGACAAGGTGGTATGGGCGCCGTCTACAAGGCGCGTGACCGCGAACTCGATCGCCTCATAGCGCTCAAGGTTATCCGTCCCGAACTCGCCACCGATCCCGCCATTCTTCAGCGCTTCAAGCAAGAGCTGATTCTCTCGCGCAACATCACGCATAAGAATGTCGTCCGCATCTTCGACCTCGGCGAGGCCGAAGGCATCCGCTTCATCAGCATGGAGTATGTCGACGGCGAAGATCTGCGCACGCTCTTGCGACGCGCCGGAAAATTCACGCCGAAGGAAGCAATCAGCGTCATTGAGCAGGTCTGCCGCGCTCTCGATTCCGCCCACTCCGAAGGTGTGATCCATCGCGACCTCAAGCCGCAGAACATCATGCGCGACCGCCACGGCCGCATCGTGGTTATGGACTTCGGCCTCGCCCGCTCGCTCGGCGATTCCGGCCTCACTCAAACCGGCGCGCTCGTCGGTACGCTCGAATACATGTCGCCCGAGCAGGCTCTCGGCAGCACGCTCGATCAGCGCTCCGACATTTTCAGCGTCGGCCTCATTTTCTTCGAACTGCTAACCGGTAAGGCTCCCTACCACGCCGATACCGCCATCGCCAGCCTGATGAAGCGCACGCGCGAGGAGGCGAAGTCCGCATCCGATGTCGACGCCTCTGTTCCCAAATCACTGAGTGCGATCGTCGGCCGCTGCCTCGAGCGCGAGCCGGCCAACCGTTATCACTCCGCCGTTGAACTATTGCAGCAATTGTCGACCTGGGAAGCCAACCCAAACATCAGCGCGGAAACTCTCTCGAAGATGATCGCGCATCCCATCATCCGCCAGTCGCGCTTCAGCCTCGATCTTCCGGGCAAGATCTGGATGTGGGTCGCCGGTGCCGTCCTCGTCGTCGCCCTGGCCACCTTCGCCGGACGCACCATGCTCAATCGATCCGGCCCATCGTACGGCCAGATGGCGCAAGGCATCCCCTCGCTTACCCAGGGGAAATATGTAGCGATCCTGCCGCTGAAACTCGTCGGCGATCAAAAAGCGCTAGGCTACGTGGCTGACGGCATTCAGGAAGCGCTCGCGGCCAAGCTGTTTCAGCTGAAGGAAGTCCACCTCGCATCCTCGGATGCGGTCGAGCAGGCGGCCGCCAAGAATCTGCCTCTCGCCAAGCTCGCCCGCGAACTCGGTGTCAATCTCGTGCTGCAAGGCATCATTCAGGGTAACGGCGACGCCCTCCGCGTCACTCTCAGCCTCGACGATGCCACCACCGGCAAGCGCGTCTGGAGCCAGGAATTTCCCGGCGCCCCTGCCGATGTGCTTGCTCTCGAGGATCAGATCTACGGCACCGTCGCGACCGCGCTAGCCGTCAAGCCAACCGACGACGAGCAGGCTCGCGTCGGCGCTCACCCCACAGAGAACGTGAAGGCCTACGATCTCTATCTGCAAGGCCGCAACGCGCTGCGCAACGGCCATAATCAGGAAGCCTATCGCCAGGCTGTAGGCCTATTCGAGCAAGCCATCGACAAAGATGCGAACTTCGCTCTGGCCTATACGGGCCTCGCAGATTCAAGCGTGCAGATGTATCAGGAAACCAAGGAAGGCATCTGGGCGCAGAAAGCCACACTGGCCGCGCAGCAGGCCGAGCGCCTCTCCGGCAACCTGCCCGAGGTTCATCTGTCGCTCGGCAACGTTTATTCCACCACCGGGAAGAATGCCGAAGCCGTCACCGAGCTGAAGAAAGCCCTGCAACTGGCGCCCAACTCCGACGAAGCCTACCGCCATCTCGGCGACGCTTACAGCCGGACGGGTCAAAGTGACGACGCCATCGCCGCCTTCCAAAAGGCGGTCGCCGCCAACTCTTATTACTGGTCAAATCACAACGCCCTCGGCAATGCCTACTGGGGCCTCGGCGATAACGCCAAGGCGCTGCCCGAGTTTCAAAAAGTCATCGAGCTTTCTCCCGATAGCCCGATCGGCTACGAAAACATCGGCTCCGTCTATCTTCGTCAGGGAAAGTGGAGCGAGGCCATTCCGCAATATCAAAAAGCGCTCGCGCTGGCGCCCGATTCCAGCACCTACTCGAACCTCGGCACCGCCTACTTCTACCTGAAGAATTACGACCAAGCCACGAAGATGTACGAAAAAGCAGTCGAGATGACCCCGAACGATGAAGTGCTGCTAGGCAATCTCGGCGACGCCTACCGCTGGTCAGGACACTCCGATCAGGCTGCCACCGCCTACAGCAAGGCCATCGCACTCGCCTTCCAGGAGCTGCAGATCGATCCGCGCTCCGCCTCCGCCATGGGCGATCTCGGCCTGCTCTACGCCAAGAAGGGCGATGCCGCGAACGCCGTGCAATACACGAATCAGGCGCGAGCCATCAAGCCAGATGATTTGTATTTGATGTATTCGGAAGTTCAGGTAAAGACGCTGATTGGAAAGCCGGACGAGGCGTTAAAATCACTGCGGCTGGCGCTGGATAAGGGTTACCCGGCGCAGGAGGCCTGGAACGATCCCGAGCTGCAGAAGCTCCAGGCCCTGCCGGAATTCTCCCAATTGGTGAACCGGAAAAAATCCCACTAAGAATTAAAGCGGTTCTTCCACATCTTGCGCCGCGAGATCAGCCCAACCAGCCCCGTCACCATCAATCCAATCGTGCTCGGCTCCGGAACAACTCCCGTTACGTTCGGGCTGCCATGTCCGTTAAAGGTCAATCCGCCCGGCCAGCAGCTCTTGTCGAGGCAGCTGAAGGTGATGCCGAAGTTCTGCCCGTTATGGATTCCTTGATCCTTCCACAACGCGCGCCCACCGTTCGTCAGCAAAATTTCCACAGAACCGTTCTTCAGCGTTTCGGTAGTGCAGCTGGAGAACAGATTCGAGTGGCAGCTGATGTCCGCAGCCGGCTCGCCGGTTTCAATCAGCGTCAGCGAATTCCAGTTCTTTCCGCTCTGGTTCGTGAAATAGAGCGTGCCCGATCCGCCCTCCGGCACGCTGAAGCTGAAGTTGAAGCCAACGCCCTGGCACTGTGGGCATTGCGTCTCGGCTTGCGCCACGCCCTTAATGATAATTTTCGGGTCTTGAACGCCATCGGCAAAGGCCATCATCGACCCAACCATGAGCAACAATGCTATGCCGCACCACTGAGAGATTTTCATCGAAGTTTTCCTGTTCAAAGGAATTTAGCCGGGATTTTCCCCGGCTTTCAGGGGAGTGCGCCGAGCGTAGCTCCTTCAATCGCGCCGGTCAAGGATAAACAAACACTTGCAAGAAAATATTTGTTGCCACATGCAAAATATTGCTCACACCTCATGCAACTGTGCAAACCTGTGCAGCTTGTGCGCGTCACATGCTGCAGGATATTGCGCACCGCCTCGGTAACCGCATGTGCCCGGCAACAAAAAAGCCGGAACCCGAAGGCTCCGGCTGTCCAGTTGGTTGTGTGCCCGGATAGACTCTGCAGAAACTCAGGATTGAACTTCTTTAAATCCTGGGGCGCTTATCGGCGCACCGATACGATGCGCTTTCGCGACCCGAAGTTGGCGACTCGCGCCCGCAAGACTACGCGCTCCGCCGCGGCCGCACCGTCAAGTCTCGCACCTGCGCCAGAATGCTCGACATCTGCATCCCGTTCAGCTGCGCGATAAACGGCATCATTTCCGCCACGAATTGATCTTCCATCAATTCGCGCACCTCTTCTTGCCGGCTCCGTTCTCCGCCTGAGAGCAAATCAGGCACGGTGACCTCAAGCGCCCTCGCCAGTCGCTCCAGCGAAGATAGCGTCGGAGTCGCCTTCTCATTTTCAATTTTCGAAACGTAGGTTCGCGGCACGGACATGCGCAGCGCCAGCTGCCGCTGACTCAATCCATTGCGCAGCCGCAACGATCGGATCGAGTGCGCCAGCCGCAAATGCCCGCGTCCAGTCGAATCCATATGCACCGGCATCACCTCCGGCGCCTGCGTCATAGCGGAGATCTCCGCCACGTCCTCATCCAACGAAAGATGACAACGGCGGCAAAGACTGTTAGATGTGCGGAATTGCACGAGAGAACAACGGTCGCACCGTACAACTTCCCGTGAGTCCACGGGGGCTAATGTAGTGGCCATTCAGGTTTTGCGAGTGCCAGAGCGGGGGCTACTCTCAAAGCCAACTGTTGCGTAATGTGCGGGATGCACCCTGTGGAAGTCAAGCGAAAAGTGCGAGTAAGTCAAGCGCTTATGTAAAGGAAGAGGATTCAAGCGAAGAAAACGCCGGAAAATAAAGCGGTTCATCAGTGGCGGGGGAAAAAGCGGGAAGAGCACGGCTTCAGCCTGTGCCGCCAGAAGCCAATAGGGACGCGGCCTTCAGCCCCTGAGGTAGTTGCGGCGGACTCTTTCTCTTCCTTCAGTCGATAGCCCGAAGAAACAGAATCCGCGATTAGCGCGACTCCGCGCGATGTTTACTAACTGGATTCGCAGCCATTTTGTACACGGCGAGTATTGACTGGCCGATAGAGACGAGTGGCCCATTCTAAAATTTCGCGTTCTACGATCCCAGCCTTTTTCTTGCCGCCGCAGTCGAAAAGTGGGATAATGCGCGGCCAAGCTTTTCGCCTCTCCGAAGAGTTGCTCCCGCCCATAGAGACGCAACACCCCCTGAGGCGAATTCCAATTTCAAATCTTTTGGAGGGATTCACAAATGTCAAAGTCTCGTTGTTTTCAAGTGATAACTCTGTTTGCCATAGTTGCCTTCGCCGTTTGCAGTCAGATGGCATACGCCCGCCCGCGTGCGGCAGTCGCCCAGCACTCGCAAGCTCTACCTGCCACCTATCCCGCTCCTGGCCTGTACGGTGTCACGCAGGCATTTGCCGGCAGCCCCTATAACCCTAATCAGCCAGGTAATGGTTGGACTAACAACACCGACGGGGTCGAACTGTGGCCTTGTTTCGGCGATGGCGGCGGCAACGGCAATTGTCCCAGCATAGGTAATCCTGCGATTGGATTCGGTGGAATAGCGATTGGGGACCCTTTTTTCACCTGGTCGTTGGCGGCCTGTGATGGAACCACCAACGGGACCCAAAATCCCTACACCTGGGACCAGGGGGCAACGTGGAACCCTTATGCCATAAACGGCTTCTACGTTCCTTGCGGTCAAATCACCACTTTTTACCAGGATTATGCGAACGACAACACCGACGAAATCCTTTGGAGGGCCCAAGTCACTCAGGGATTGAACGTCATTGCGGATACAGGCACTCAGGATTGGGGCCCCAATCCGTACGGAGGTGGCGAGCTTATAGTCTTTTACCAGGACTTTAACTTCGGCGCGCTGGGCGATACTGGCCCGAACAACGGCAACTGCGTTCCCAATTACAACTACCCCGATACCATCCCACCTGCTCTAAGCTATCCGGTCATTACCGCAGGGGGCCACACTTGTGTTGACCCAGTAGCGGGGCCGGCCACCTTGTCCGTGGTGACCTCGCTCGCTACCCCGACGTGGACCTGCAAAGACGAACGAAGCGTTGTCACGTGCAAGGTAAAATACGTCACGGTGCACTCGCTGAAACAAGAATGGAAGATTTACTTGCAGTAGGCCCTGCCGGGCGAATGGCCCACTCAAGCCCGCTTTTGGCTTGAGTGGGAATATTCAGATTTCCCCAACTCTGTCATCCCGCCAAAGCGATGATCTTCGAAGTGGAGAGCCTTCCTGAGCGTAGCCGAAGGGGATCTTGTGTTTAATTTTGCATCGAGCGGGTGGCTCATTCTAAAACTTCGCGTTCTTTACGAAATTAGAGTGGGGGCGAAACGTGTGGCCCAGCTTGGTTACGCCCAAATGAATGAGGCGTGGGCCGCTCTGCGCTTCTCTCTCGGTTGCGATTCAAACTAGCTCCTGGGAACGTTCCGCCTGTCCCCGAATTTCCCGGCCAACTCAACCCGAAAAACGCGACTTCCTGTCTACAGGCACAATGTCCTCGGGTGGACCATAACCGCGATCGTGTGCCTGATTCGAGACCGCATATAGCTTCAGGTCGCTCAAACTCCATCGACTGGAAATGGGTGGTCTCCCGCAGGCGCAGTACAGCGTCCATTCATCTGCGAATCCTTCAGCCAGCGGCATCAAGTACGACCCGTTACGGTACGGGCTGAAGCCAGGCAAATATCGAGTCAAGCAGTTTGGACACTCAACGCAATGGCGAACACGGGAAGCCATGGCATGTTTCGGTGAGCTCCTTCGAGGGCTCTTCCCACTAGTTCTTGCCGTGAATATTCTGGGTCACGTCGATATTCGCGTGACCCAGAATGTCGCGCAAAAGCTCACATCTTTCGCCTTGGCGCATGGCTGAAATGCATGGTGCGCAAGCTCAGAAAATGCCTTGATCGTGGATTGAGCAGTGTGCGGACCTCGGCGAAAGCTGCTTGCCAACATTCACCGCGGGTAAATTGATTTCCGGACGCGTAAGTACGACGTCTGCAACCGACTTGCCCATGTCTTCGTTTACCGGGGTTGCCAGAAAGGCGTGGACGACATTTTCCGCGCGCGGCCCGGCCATCTCAATCGCCATACCCGCGATTTGTCCGCTCTCATTGATGTTGCTAGCCGAGATTACGAAAAGGTGGGAACTTGCCGGAAATAGAGTGTTAAGGTCGGTCGTCACGCCGTTCTGCCAGATGAGGCCGCGGGACCAACTGGCGCCGTTGTTGGAGTTAAAGGAACTTCCCACCGCTTGGCCCCGGTTGTTGATGCTGGTGGCAAAGGAGGCAATATCTCCCGGCAGAAGGGGGCCGAGGCTTGTGACTGTATTGTTCTGCCAAAGAGCGGCCAAGGGCGTGCCGTCAGAGTTAACGGCTTGCCCAACGATTTGGCCGTGGCTGTTAATGGCGTAGGCTATGGCGCCCGGATCTCCGAGGTCGGGAAGCGCGGTGGCAGTGCCGTTTTCCCACACTACGCCGTAATTCGCCGCGGTGCACGTTCCCGAGTAACCTACGGCTTGACCTTGATTGTTGATGCCGTAAGCGACCCCGTCGGGATCGCTACCGATCGTAGGAAGAGCTTGGGCTTTGCCTTTGTCCCACAACACCGGCAGGTCGATCCGATTATTGGTGATGCCAGGCGGGCACGTGGAGTCCACGACACCATTTTCCGCGTATCCTGCGACTTGTCCGCGGTTATTGATGGCACTGGCCTGCCCGTTATTCCCGCCCACCGTTGGCAGAGCGCTCATGACGCCGTTTTGCCAAAGAAACGGAAGACACGTAAGGTGTGTGCCGAAGCCGCAAAGGTCTTCGCCAGTGGGATCTGGAACAGACGTTTCGGACATACCGACCGCTTCCCCGGGGTCGTTGATTCCGTTCCAATTGATCGAACTGTTCATTCCTCCAAGCGTGCCGAGTTCGAGGTTGAGGTCGCCGGCGGTGATCCTCACGGTGCCTGCCACAAGGTGGGCGGAAAGGGAAACGCTAAAAGGATCCAGGCGCTGATCCATGATCTCTGTCCAGCCGTGATTATTGAGGCCCATGACCATCCCCAGGTTGTCAGGGTGCCGAACGCCCAAATCCTGAACTTTGTAGCTCGCTTGCGCGACCGCATTGCTGAAGCAAGCCAGAACCATCGTCGCGACCCCGAGTATCCAGAAATTCCGCAACTGTCTAAGCGTGATCATATGTCCTCTTTCCTCCGGTAAAGTCGTGGTGCCGGATGTACGAATTAATATCGACTGGCGATTTACGTCAGCTACACTCGGCGCTCTGACAGTTAGCCTGCGATTGAGAGCAGAATTGGCTCACAAATTCACAAACCTCCTGCTGAGTCAGAACTGAGGGAGCATGTGGTCTTCCAAGTTGATAACGATTACGTGAGACAACAGGACCAACACTTCAGAGTTCGAAAACCAGTGGCGGACTAACAACCACATGGGACGATCCCAAAACGGCTAGTACGACTATTTCTCCAACTTTCCATACAAACGCTGGCGAGAGGTTACGAGATTCGAGAACACCAGCAGCCAAGTCAGGATGTTCGATTTGTGATTGATTTTCAGGTGACTTAACATACATACTGGTTGGTATGTTGGCAGCGCGCAAGAGTTCGAGGCAGAGGTTGAAACCTGGAGCGACCAGGCTGCGCAATTCTGGGCGCACGCGCGAGCGCTTGCTGCAAGCGGCATCCCGCGAGATCTACCGAGCGGGATTCCAAAGTGCCAGCCTGGACACCATTCTGGCCGTAGCTGGAGTCACGAAGGGCGCGCTGTACTACCACTTCGACAGCAAAGAAGCTTTGGGACACGCCGTCGTCGATGAGGTCATCGCCCCCGACGTCCACGGCAAGTGGGTGCGACCTTTCCAGTGCGGCAAGGACCCTATCGACGCTTTGATCGGCGCGGTGCGACGTATACCCGTTCGGCCCGCGGATGTGCGGGGCGGCTGCCAACTGAACAATCTGGCGCAGGAAATGTCTCCTCTTGACGCGGGATTCCGGAAGCGGCTGGCGGCAATCTTCGATGCCTGGCGGGACGCCGTTGCCTGCGCTTTGCAAGAGGGCCAAACCAACGGAAGCGTTCGCCGCGACGTGGAACCCGCTGACGCCGCCGCCTCGCTGATCGCCATGGTCGAAGGCTATGGGTCGCTGGCAAAAAATGCTCAGGACCCAAAAGTGATGAAAGCGGGGATCAGAAACGTCGTGGCCTGGGTGCAGTCCATGCGCGCGCCGGGCAACCGCAAGCGAGTCTGATCGCATCAGTTGCAACAAGCGGTTGGCGCTGTTACATACCAACCGGTTCGTATGCTCGGAGGCTCAGCATTGTGATCGGCGAAGCGCTTCAAATACAGCATGAAAAGGAGAACAAAAATGACAATGACAGGGACAATAACGACGACCGCAGTGTCGCGCCGAAATTTGCTCGCAACCTTAGCCTGCGCGCTGGTTGGAGCCATGGGCCTGCCTAGACCGGCAAGTGCCAGCGCATCGGCAGCGCAGAACTCCACGAACGAGGAGATTGTCCGGAAGTGGTACGCAGCCTGGGAACAGAAAGACTGGGGCCCCGTGGATAGCTTGCTCGCCGACAACTTCACCTTTTCAAGCGCGGCCGGCGACGACCACATCAGCAAGAGCGCTTTCAAAGAGCAATGCTGGAAAACGCAGATCAACTTCATTAAGAATTTTGAGCTGGAGCGGGTCTCCACCGGCGCGGACGACGCGTTTGTGAAATATCTTTGCCACACCACAAACGGTAAATCATTCCGCAACGTGGAGTACATCCGCATCAAGAACGGACAGTTGCAATCCATGGAGTGTTATTTCGGCGAGCAATCCAGCTTTCCGTCAGCCGTGAGCACTGGGCAGAAGTAATCTACGTGTATGGAAAGTAAGGCGCAGGGTACCGATCTGCCGAAATTACCGGTGATGCTGAGTCCACGGGACTACGCTCTTGCATCGACAGCGGATGAGTTCTGCGAAGCCGCAGATACTCCATTGCTTCCGCTAATCCGAGGTGATGCTGCAAACCTCATGCGAGTCGTGCGGCAGTTGGAGGTTATAGCAAAGAGTATCGCGAAACAACAAGCGCCACGAATCGCGTTCAAGGCCAAGGGTAGAATCCTGCTCTTGGATTTAGCTGACATCCTGGCAGTGCAAGCCGAAGGCAATTACGTTTCACTGCAACACCGACTGAATGCCTATTTAGTGCACGAGTCCCTCTCGTCCATGGCGGAGAAGCTCAAACCCTACGGTTTTATTCGCATCCACCGCTCCGTAGTCGTGAATATTTCGGCCGTGGAGGAAATCCAACCCTTACCGACGGGCGAGTACAGGCTGCGTGTAAAAGGTGGGAAGGAATACCTGGTAACGCGTACATACAAACACAACCTCAGAGATCTGGCTCAGCTGTGGGTAGGCTCAGAGCGCCTTTGCGGCTAACGGACAACAAGAGCCGGGTTAAGATTCTCCCCAAATCTGTCATTCCGACCGGAGAAGATCATCGCGAAAGCGATGATCTGCGGAGCGGAGGGACCTGCTGTCTCCGAATCTCTAGCAGTTCCGAGGGTGGCCCATTCTAAATTTCGCGTTCTCTGCGAAATTTAGAGTGGGGACGTTGGAGACTGGTGGACGGGTGGGTGGTCCACCATCCAGACAGTTTTCCCAAGTACATGCTAGGAGCGTTACTCTGTACTCTTTGCGGCGAGCTTGACCCAGTCTACTACTCCGTCGAAATCTCGGGATTCTAGCTCCCACATGTGATCATTAAAGAAACCTTTCGCTCCACGCGTGAAAGTGCTAGTGGTTGCAAGAATACCCTTGGTGGCTTTTTCGTGCACTTTAACACCATAAAGTGCCCGAACTAACTCCACGCCGACTTTATGTGAAGGGTTATACCGCTTGCATTCGATCAGGAAACGAACGCTTGCCTCGATCTTCCGCACTGCGACGATGTCTCGTCCTCCATCCTTTGTCCTTGCCGTAAGTTCGGTTTCATATCCCAAGTTCCGCCATATTTCGGCGACTAGCTCTTCAAACTGGCGCGAGTCGAGTGCCAGCAATTCCTGCGGTCTAATCTTTACATCCCGGATCAGCCGCCGGAAATCGATGCAGACGGGAATGATCTCTGGCGCAATGAGAAGCTCACCTGAGAATCCGCCGAAAAGGGCATGGGGGTGGCGACCGTGCATAATTATGTCGCTTCGTCGTCGAGCTCCAGCTCGCTTCCGACCAGCTAAAGCTCGGCTCATCCACGGATCGCCGGGGTAAGTCACAGCGTGCATTCTAGGCCGATTTGGATTTTTCACTATAGAAAATAATCGTCAACGGCTCATTGGTGGACATAGATCAATTCTGGTACCATCATTGGCCTTGGGCTCCCAAGAAAGAACGTTCATGACGCCCGAACTTCAGTCGATTGTAGATAACCTAAGAGAACTTCATCCGCCGTTCTGGAGAGACCCCGGCTATGTGATAGCACTGTTCACCGCTATAGCGGGGCTTATTTATTCATACAAGGCCTTCAAGGAAGCGGGCAAAGCGTTCCGCGAAGCCAGGAGCGCTAAGGAGGCTGCAACTGCGGCTGGAAGGACTGTTAAAATTCAGACAGTAACGATTGAGTTGACCGAGGTCACTCAGATGCTCGATCGCATAGAACCAGGAATGCTGTTCCGGGAGGCCCGTGACCTGCTTGCTGAAGTCCAACGCCGCGTACGCAGACATGTTGCCCCATTCGCAGAACATCCACGCCTGTCGAGCGCTATCAAGACGACATTACAAGCGTTAGAGGCGGCGCACAGATCGCTCAAGGATGCTCGCCCGGCTGATGCGGCTAGGGAAGCGGAGGCGCCTAATGCGGTCTATAACGCAATCGAAGATGATTTCGCGACAATCAATAACTGCGTGGCCGACCTAATGGGCTTGTTCGAGAAGGTGACGCTAGGTCTCGGAGATAGCGATGGCGAAGCTTGAGGGCAGCGACCTGAACGAACTGCTGCAGTTCATTCAGGATCTTACGGGACTGACGGCAGATGGACCATTGAAATGGGCCCCTGCAACTCCAACCACGTACGTCACGGATACGAACCTAGGGGCTAGCCGCGCAAGACTCGCGCTGCAAAAGTTGGAGAGGGCGATTCCGTCAGCCACAATTGCAGGGATCAGTACGCCACGAAGAAAGGTCGTTTACATCCTGCAAGCATTCGAGATGCCGGGTGTAACACTGAGGGTAACTATTGACGGCGGCGAAGATCCTAACGTGAACGAGCGTCTGCGCGGTTTGTACGATCTGGTCGATACAGGTGTGAAGCGTTCAGGGCTGGATTTTTTGCAGAAGATTCTCCCGCACTAATGCACCCCGGTTTCACACCGCGGAAGTTTCAAAATCGCGAGCAGTTGGGCAGGGAATAAACCGTGGACCGACGGGGTGTCCATCCCTTCACCGCTCTCTTTCAGGTGAACGTCCCGTCTGCCCCTGCATTTCTCTCCCGCATTTCCCGATATCATTAACCTATGAACATCAACCGCTCAGACCCCGGATGGAAACTCCTGACCGAGTTCACCCAATCCGAAAGTCTGCTAAAACATGCGCTCGCCGTCGAGGCCTGCATGCGCGCCTACGCCCGCAAAGCTGGAGCCGACGAAGATCTCTGGGGCGCGGTCGGCCTTCTCCACGACTTCGATTACGACAAATATCCCAGCCTCGAAGACCATCCTTATAAAGGCTCCGAGATTCTGAAAGAGCGCGGCTACTCCGAGGAAATCCGCCGCGCCATCCTCTCCCACGCCGAATACACCGGCGTAGCGCGCGTCTCCCCGATGGAAAAAACTCTCTTCGCCTGCGACGAACTCGCCGGATTCATCACCGCCTGCGCCCTGGTCAAGCCCGGAAAATCGCTGGCCGAAGTCGAAGCCCCCTCCGTCAAGAAGAAGATGAAAGACAAAGCCTTCGCCCGCAGCGTCCACCGCGAAGACATCCTCCAGGGAGCCGCCGATCTAGGCGTAGACCTAGAGACCCACATAGCCTTCTGCATAGAAGCCATGAAGGCAATCGCCGAAGAACTAGGCCTGGACGGCTCCGCCGCCAAATCCGCCTGATTGCGGCTCGTGTGTCCTAGTGGTTTGGGAGACATACCGAGTGACTTCTTTAATTATTATGGCTCTGCCTTTTGGTGGCACAGCGGCACTACCTGCTGGATCGCTCTCAACTATCGGCTCTCCGCCATCCGCCGATACACCTCCAACCACTGTCCCCGCACAACGTCCCAGGTATATTTTTGCGATTCAGCATGAGCATTCTCCGCCAAGCGCTGAGCCAACCCCTGCTCGCGCAGCAACCGAATCACATTCGCCGCCAGCGCCTTTTCATCGCCGACCGGCGAAAGCAATCCCGTGCGCTCATGTTCCACCAGATAAGGCATGCACTCCGGCGAAGTCGTCACCACCGGCGTGCCCGCTCCGAACGCTTCAATAATCGACACCGGCATGTTGTCGAGCCATGACGCGTTGATAAAAATATCCGCCTGCTCGTAATACTTTCCAATCTCGTTACGCGAAGCCACGCCAGTGAAATTCACTCCCTCAAGCTTGAGATCACTCACTAGCCTGCGAATCTCCCCTTCCAGCGGTCCGCCTCCGACCAGGTCAAGTCGTGCCTGCGGATATATTTTTTTCACCTCAGCAAAAGCCCGCACCACCACGTCCACGCTGTAGTACTGCGAGAACCCTCGCGTACAAACCAGATGCGGCCGAAGCGGATCCCGCCGCCGATAACGGAATTGCGATAGATCGACAAGATTAGGAACTATCGCGGCCAGCAAACCAAATTCCCGGAAGACATCGACCAGATAGCCCGATGGCACAACAATTTCATCGACGCGCGACAGCACAAACGGCGCCGACCGAAAGCGTTTCATATGGTCGCGCGCCTCTCCGCTGTGATAATGAATCAGCGTCTTCTTAGCGCGCAACCTCGCAAGAAAAACAGCCGGAGCGGGAGCCAACAAAAACGACCAATAGGACGCCGAAAAAATATGCACAACGTCTACATCCCGCAGCCCGCGCCACAAATCGCGAAAATATAGCGGCTCGCGCAACAGCGTCCGCAACCCGCGAATGCCCGCAGACCAGCGCAACGCCGTCGGCAGCAGAGGGTCCACAGCGATGAAGCTCATCTCGATATCGGGGTCGTCCTTCCAAAGACGCACCAGCAAATCGGCCTGCGCCGATTGCCCGCCAACATAATTCAGACTGGCCGCGACAATGGCGACCTTTAGCCGTTTCTTCGAGCTTCGGTTTTCGGCCGCCATGTTTCCGGTGAGGTCCTCACGCCTTTCTTTTCGAGCAGCTCTCGATAACAGGCTTCATAGAGAGCGCGAACATTATCGAGGCCGAAATTATCCTGGGCAAACTTGCGCGCATTGTTACCGAGTTCGCCGCGCAATGCAGGAGTAGACAGCAACCGCTCAAGCGCCGCCGCGAACCTCGCTTCATCTCCGGCAGAGACAAGCTCTCCGCGATTTTCGTTGACCAATTCGACATTTCCGCCGACGCCGTAAGCCACCACCGGCAACCCAGCCGCCATAGCCTCAAGCAGTACGTTCGACAGGCTCTCAGAATCCGAAGTGAGCACGGCAACATCAAGCGCAGCCATCACTGCGGGAATATCCCGGCGATCTCCAAGGAAGCTCACGCGATCGCCAATCCCCAAAGCCTCCGCCTCCCGTTCGAGTTCCGCACGCAGCGGCCCGTCCCCCGCCAAAACAAATTCAACTTCCGGCATGTGCTGATTGATTCGCGCTGCGATGCGCAGAAATCCCGAGTGATTCTTGTAGCGCGCATTCATCCGCGCCACCATGCCGACGCGCAACGTTCCTTGTCTTCGTGGCAAGGCTGCAGGAGCAGGCGCAAAAATCTCCGCCGGCAAAGCATTCCCAATCACGACAAGTTTGTCGCGCGATAATCCTTCCTCTGCCAACCGATCGGCCGCCGCCCGCGAGTTGCAAATCACCGCATCGCACCACCGAAGCACAGCCGCCTGCGCGCGAAATTGCCTGCGAGTCAAAAGATCGCCCAACTGCCGCTGGCTGCCAATCACCACCGGCACTCGCGCAAACCGCGCCGCCGGAATCAAAGTAAGGTTGGTATAAAAATCGAACGCATGCGCAATTTGAATCCGTTGCCGCCGCAATTCACCGCTAAGTTGTAGCCGCGTCCGCCACGATTTCAATCCATACAAATTGCGGCCTAGCCAAAATTCAGGGACCTCGCCAAACTGCTTGGCAAACGGTCCGATCTTCTGAATGCAGCCAAGATGAACGTCAAATTGTTCCGGACGAAGATTCTGTGCGAGTACTGAAAATTGCCGCTCGGATCCCCCTGTCTCAAAACTGTTAGTCATGAGAAATAGCCGGATTCGAGGATCGTCATCCGTTCGAGATTCCTGATGAACGGTCGACTCGCGTCCGTCCGTTGCGGACGAGGTCACCGCGTCATTCTCCCGCTGGCGCGGTCGCCATTAAAGGATTCGGATCGACGTTAACGCGGGAATCCGCCATAACCGGAAGCGAAAACAGTCCCGCAGGCTTGGTGAATTTCTCCAGAAAATTTCTGTGCCACAACTCGAACATCAGCAGTCGCCAGATGCGGCCCGTGAAAACTTTGCCGCCGTAAAGATGATCGTTCATCAACTTGCGAATTCCATCGGCATCGAAATATCCCCGTTGCAGCGTGCGCGGCTCCAGCAAAATCATGAGCACATCTTTCAACTCATTACGCATCCAGTGCACCAGCGGCAGCGCGAATCCCTGCTTCGGGCGGTTCAACGCTTCGAGAGGCACGCCCACCCGCTCGGCCAGCTTCCGCAAAATATATTTCTGAGTACTGCCTCGCAGCTTCCATTCCGGCGGCAGCCCCGTCACCCACTCGACAAATTCGTGATCGAGCATCGGCACGCGCACTTCCAGCGAATTCAACATGCTCATGCGGTCGACCTTCGTGAGAATGTCGGCGACCATATAGGTCTTCGTGTCCACGTAAAGCAACTCGCTCACCGGATCGCTAGCCGGAGCCTGTGCAAAATATCGCATCATCACATTTTGCGGATCATCGCTTCGCCGCAACACCTGCCGGAAATCATCCGAAAGCAGCGGCCCGTCCCGCTCAAACGCCGGCACGAACGACAGCCCATCCACATATCGTTCCCGCCAAGGCAGCGTAACGTTATAGCTGAATTTCCGCCCGCTCATGAAACGCGGCATCAGACGAAACAACTGATCGCGATAAAACCGCCTCGCCCACTCCGGAATGTGCTCAAAAAAACGCCGATTCGAGTGAATGCGGTAACGATCGTATCCCGCAAAAAGTTCGTCGCCCCCATCGCCCGACAGCGCGACCGTCACATGCTGCCGCGCCATCTGCGAAACATAATAAGTCGGCAGCATCGAAGAATCGCCAAAAGGCTCTTCCAGCGAACTCGTCAGATGCTCGACAGTTTCGACCACGTTCGGCTCCAGAATCATCTCATGATGATCGGTGCCAAATTTCTGCGCCACGATGCGCGCATATTGCGCTTCGTTAAAATCGTCTTTCGTGAATCCAATCGAAAAGGTTTTGACCGGCCCCGAACTCGCCCGAGCCATCAGCGCCACGACCGTAGAAGAATCCGTGCCGCCGCTAAGAAACGCGCCCAGCGGAACATCCGAAATCAGTCGTATCCGTGTAGCTTCAAGCAGTCGGCTCTCCAGCTCCTCCAGACACTCTTCCTCGCTTTTCGGACGGTGCGTGTTATATCGCGGCAGATCCCAATACTGGCGAATCTTAATCTCGCCATTTTCAAATTCCAGCAAATGCCCCGGCGGCAGCTTCTGTATTCCAGTGAAAGCGGTGATGGGGTCGGGCACATATCCGTAATACAAATACTCAAGCAGCCCCTGCGCATTCACTTCCGCTAGCTCAGGAGCGACCGCCAGAATCGATTTAATCTCAGACGCGAAATAAAGCTTGTCTTTCAGCAGCGCGTAATGCAGCGGCTTCTTGCCCAGCCGATCCCGCGCCAGCACAAGCTTGCGCTTCGTGCGGTCATAAATGGCGAGGCTGAACATGCCGCGCAGTTTCGTGACGCAATCCGCGCCCATTTCTTCATAAAGATGAATGATGACTTCGGTATCCGTCTTCGTATAGAAGCGATGGCCGCGCTTTTCCAACTCCGGCCGCAGCTCCGGGAAGTTGTAGACCTCACCGTTGTAAACAATCCAGGCGCTGCGGTCTTCGTTAAACACCGGCTGATGGCCGCCGGCGAGATCGATAATGCTGAGCCGCCGCATCCCAAGCCCGGCGCCATCGGCAATGTAGAGCCCCTCATCGTCCGGACCGCGGTAGACGATCTGTTCGCACATGTGGTGCACAAGAGCTTCGGTGATATTGCTCTCGCGAGTTGCGCTCACCACTCCGGCAATTCCGCACATCGCTTGCTTCCTAACCTTTCACTGATACAGGAAGAGAATCAGACTTTTCCGACACCCCAGGCAAATCCCGCAACCGCCTGAATCGATAGTCGCGATACTCACCCGGGTCACCATCTTTTCCATCGCACGCCGCCAGGATGATATTCGCCATCTCCCGTGCCGAAACAAAGTGCAATGTCTCTTTTCGATCCCCTGCCTCGCTAACCAGTTCACCGAGAAATTTCTGGAACTCGCCGCCAATCACCGCATCCTTCTGCGTCGGATCCATACTGTGACAATGCAGCTTAATAAAGAGCCAATCCGGACGGCCTCCAACGTGAATTCCGGCCTGCTTCCAAAGCGCCAGCCGTTCAAGCGTCATCGGATTCGGCGCCGTGATCGCCCCTGTTTCAAACATCGGCCGAAACGTCCGCCGGCTGCGCGCAAGGTCCATCAGCAGCGGCCCCTGCACGATCAGCGGAAAAACACGCGGCGTACGACCGGCAGCTAAATCAATCCCGGTCTGATGTGGCGCCGCCTGATCAAGCGCCCCGCCACACTCATACATCGAATTTATCTTCGCCGTCTGCGCCGGATGAAATACTCCCGTCGGCAACGTGAAATCCGCATAGCATCCGGTTTCGGCAAGCAGTTGCATCTCTGAATCGACGCCGCAAAACCGCCCGCCGGCCGAATTAGCCAACGCAAAATTTCCATGCACAAAACAATAGCGAGGCTGCTCCGACCCCTCTTCAAAAGATAAACAGCGATGACGAAAAGCCAACCGGTCGCGAAACTCCGTCAGCACCCGCCGCGTGTTCTCCGCCGTATCCGCTTGCGGAATCCCATGATGCAGATGGATCTCAGTCTCTCCCCATCCCGAGTGGCAATGCTCGGCCAGAATTTCGACCAGGCCCTCGTCATACTGCTCGGCCGGATAAAAATAGGTGTGAACAAACGGCCGACCATCATGGTCGCGCCAGCGCTCCGCCGCTTTCGGATATTCTCGACTCCACCACTCCAGCCGCCGCTCCTGCTCCGAGCGCGCCACGCGCTTTTGCCCGTCTGAAGGATCGATGGCCGGCTCGAAATGATCGGCCACCGCCATAATCAGGTGCACCGGTTGGCGCACGGGAGCGCTCAGTGCCCGCCACGTCCCGCCCGGCAACACCTTTCTGGCATAGCTGATTTTCTTCAGGAGATTCATCTTGGGTGCAAGCCAGCACTCTTACTACGCGAGGTCGAACTCTAGATCGAACTCCAGATACACCGAGCAACATCGCTCAAAGCGACGAGCTTGCTCGCGCCGGCTTGCGTCCCCGAACCGCAATTGAAGACTCGCCCACGCGCATGTCTTCCATCCCCATTGCCTCAAACCAGCGAAACACTTCTTCGTACGTATGCTTCGATTGATACTTCGGAGAATACCAGTCAAAGGTGTCCAGCAAGCGCGCCTCAGGATCCTTCTGCCGATTCACCGGAAACACATGATGAATCGCACCCGCCGCCGGACGTCCCAGCAGAGGCACATGCCCCAATCCGCGCTCAAGATTGTAAAAAAACGGTACCGCCACTTTGAGCACGCCGTGCAATGTTTCTGGCTTCATCTTGTGTGTGTAGCGCCGCCAGAAATCGCTGAAGCGATACCACTTGTTGTATCCGCTATACAGCCAGACCGAAAGAATTCCCCCTGGCTTCAGATACTTGTCGAGAGACTTGACCGCAGCCTGGCAATCCGGCGTGTGATGCAGCACGCCCACGCTGTAGATGATGTCGAAACTCTCCGGGGCAAACGGCAAAGCAAAAGCATCCGCTTGAAAAGCAGTAAACTCGCGGTCCGCCAAATTGATAGCTGCCACTTCTGCGGCCGCGCTCAAATCGACTCCAACCACGCGCGCTCCCCACCGCGTAGCCACCTCAGCGAAGCGTCCCATTCCGCAGCCCACATCGAGCACCAGCTTTCCTTGCAATTCCTCCGGCCGCAAACTTGTCTTGATGCGAAAATGCCGGTCCGACTCCCGCACCTCGTCGTGGTCAAGCTGCGTCTTCTGATAACGGTGCCATTGAAAGCCAAAGCTGGCAGCGTAATGCTGCGCGTCGACAAAACGCGCGATGCCCTTTACGTTCGGATAAGCACGCTTGCATGCCAGACATACATATCCTTGCGCCTGGTCGCTTTCAAGTTTCCCTCCGCAGTCCAGGCAACGCAAAATAGCCTGCAAATCAGCGGACAGGGGTGACTGCACCTGTTCTTCCGTAGTCGGCATAAACCTCCAGGAAATGTCGTGGCTTCTTCGGAGGCAGAACCGCTGATGGTCCCGTCTCTCTTTCTTTCAACGTCTGCAACAAGGTCGCGGTAAACGCCACGGCAAAATACGAGAAAAACTGATAGGCCTCCGGCGCAAAGCACGCCCCTACGACAAAACCAATCAGCGAACTGTGCAGCGCGCCCACGAATAGCACCGTATGCTCGTCGAGATCCGTGGCCTTTCGCATCACCTTGAGGTTCTTAAATCCGCAGCGAATAAACATCAGATAAACAATCAACGCCGGGATGCCGCCTTCCACGCCCATCTGCAAATATGTCATGTGAACTTCGTGCCAGATCAGCGAGTAGGTGAGAAAGTTGTTGGCGCCGAGCCCAAACAGAGGATAGTGGATCATCCCGTCGACTGCCCGCTCCATCAGGAACATGCGATCCTGATAGGAACCATAGGCTGATTCGTCCGTCGTGCTGTCGCCGCCCAGAGCTTGAAAACGGTCATACAGCTTGCCGCCTGCCAGGCCAAGCAGCAGCATACCCGAAAGCAGCACTGCGATGATCAGACCTGGACGTTTGCCCTTGATGCCAAAATGATAGAGGGTGACCGTGCCCGAGATCACGAGGTTTAGAAACCCTGCACGTGAAGCGGTAAGAAAAAGGGCCGCGAGCATGATCAACATCCCCAGCGCCCACAAGCACTTCTTAAACACATTCTTGCTCGTCACCAGGAAGGCGAGTAGAAACGGCAGCGTCAACACGATCGCAAATGCGAGATCGTTGGGATTCGAATAAATGCCGCCAATCACACCCTCCAACCGCGGCTGACTGTGCCCCTTGATGATCGAGATCAGGCAGATCACGGCAACCGACGCCGCCTGAATCTCAATGATAGTGCGCAGCCGCTCAAACGAAGTGATCAGCAGGAAGGTCAGCATCCATGCGATCCACACCTTCGAAAAATCGATGGTGTGATTGATCGCGCCGCCTTTCCATATCGGCGACAAAAAGCCGCTGACAAACATGAGCCCGATCAGCAGCAACAGCAGTTTGCCTTCTTTAGGTACGTCCTTGAAAGTACGCTTGGTCTTACCCAGGGCGGTAAACAATCCCCACATCGCGAGGATGGCGGTAACCTTGGCGCACGGAATATACTTCAGACCCGGAAACCAGTCTTCTGGCCGCGCGCAATACACGAAGAAGAATGCGCTAAGCCAGAAGAAGCCCGACTTCGTCGGGTCCGCGATCTTCGTGACCCGCCGCCAGGCTGGCAGTTCCGCCGCGTCAGTTATGTTGTCGCCGATAGCCACCAAAACCTCTTTTCGCTAACGCTCGGTAATTCTTACTGCGCGCCCCGCCGCAACAGCACCGTCTTCACCGTCTGAAACATGATCAGCAAATCGAGCCCGATCGAAGCGTTCTTGATGTAGAAAAGGTCGTACTGCAGCTTTTCGCGTGCATCCTCAATCGTGCTCCCGTACTTGTATTTAATCTGCGCCCATCCGGTAACACCCGGCCGGACCATGTGCCGCACCCCGTAAAACGGTATCTCTTTCGACAGCAGCGCGATGAATTCCGGCCGCTCCGGCCGCGGACCAACGAATGCCATATCGCCTTTCAGCACGCACCACATCTGCGGAATCTCATCGAGCCGCGTAGTCCGCAGGATCTTACCTACGCGCGTCACCCGTGGATCGTTGTCTCCCGCCCACTGTGCTCCGTTTGCCGCCTCCGCATCCTGCCGCATGGTCCGGAACTTCACCACCTTGAAAAGCTTGCCGCCCTTGCCCACTCGGGTTTGCGTATAAAAAACCGGCCCCTCCGAATCAAGCCGAACCGCCAGCATGATCAAGGGCAACAATGGCAGCGTAAGCACCAGGCCAATCAGCGAGATAAAAGTCGAGAGTACGCGACGCGCCGCTACAAAAACCGCGCTCCGTCGAAAGCCTTCGCCAAAGATAAGCCAGCTGGGGTAAAGATTTTCCACCTCGATCTTGCCCGACATTTTCTCCAGCCACGTCGTCGCTTCCTCGATCTTGATTCCCTGCATGCGCAATTCCAGCAGTTCCTGCATGGGAATCGTTCCACGGCGATCGGGCATAGCGACGATCACACGGTGAACCTTCTGCCGGTGGACGACATCCATCAGGTGCGCCGCCACAGAATCGCGCGTCACCGCGCCTTCCAGTTTGCCCGTCCAACTCGCAACCTCGACTCCGGTTTCCGGATTCTGCCTCAGGCCCTGCACCAGCCGCTGCGCGCGCTCCCCCGTGCCCAGTACGTACACACGCTCGACCAAAATCGGCAACTGCACCAGCCACGAAAAACCGATCCGCCATCCCACCAGCGCCACGGTGAGAATCAGCAGCCCCAGCGCCGATGAACTCCCGCCGAGCAGATAGTTCGGCCGCACATAGCTGATTGCGGCCATCAAAAAGGCCAGCAGCCCCGGCACCATCAGCAGCCGGAAATACAACTCGCCTTTCGTATTCAGCCGCGCCGTGTCGTACAGATCGAACCAATGTGAGCACAGCAGAACCACCCCGGTAAATATAAACAGCTTGAGCCATCCGCCCTCGTAGTTGAGCACCAGGTAGCTGTCTTCCCGAAGCGTGACCCACGCCGCCAGCAGGAACGAAGTCCAAACGATCAGCGCCTCTCCAAGCAGCAGGATGAGAGTGCGAATCGGGTAATAGACGTGAAAGAGCCGAATCACGAGAGCCTCGGTTCAACTCAGGCGGGACTACCCACCGTCTCGCCATAGTAGTACTTCGAATGTTGATGCTTGTCGGCCGGCGCTCCATTGAGCACCACACCGAGCAGCAGCTTGTCCGGAAATTCCTCGCGCGCGCGTCGCGCCAGATCCGCCGGCGTTGCGTTCGACCGCACCACCATCAGAATGCCGTCGCACGAGCCCGCTACCAGAGTCGCATCCGACACCGGAATCACAGGCGAGGTATCCATGATGACCCAGTCAAATAACGGCTCCACCCGCTGCAGGAAAAGCTTCAGACGGCCGTTGGCCAACAGCTCGGGAGCGCTCGACGCATTCTTTCCGGCAGGCAGGAAGAACAGATTCTCCATTGGCCCGCGTTGCAGCGCCGCGAACTCGTCGCATTCCCCAAGCAGATAGTCCGACAATCCTGGCGACTGCGGCGCTCCCAGATGGCGATGCATGCCGGGGCTGCGTAAATCGGCGTCGATCAGCAAAACACGGCGCCCATGCTGCCGCACTAGCACCTGCGCCAGATTCGCCGCCACAAAAGACTTCCCTTCCTTAGGAAGCGCGCTCGTCACCAGAAGACGTTTCAGCGGCATCTTTTCGCGGATCTGGTAGAGGCGCGAGCGCAAAGTGCGAAACTCTTCCGCCCCCGTACGGCTGTCATCGGCCTGAAAAAACAGCATGGTGCGCGGATCGGGGCTCCATTCCTTCTGCGGGCAGCGCGCCATCAGCGATTCATAATTGAATGCTGAATTCATCGTCATGGTCGTCATGGCCGGCATGGCGATTGCGGCCGGCGTATGCATCGATGGCATGCTTTCGCGCGCCTCGTTGCCCGGCTGCTCGAAGGCGGTCTCGACATGCGTCCCCGTCGATGTTGCTCTTTCTTGCTCGGCGCGTTTTAAAGCGTCATGGATACGGCTCATAGTTTCCTCTCCTTGGGGAGGTCCTGTTGTTCAGATTGACGCAGCCGGTCGGCCAGGGTTGCCAAAGTGCGCAAGGCGTCGACCAGATCAAACTTCTCCGAAGGCGGCACCGGCGCCGTCATCGATGCGGCGGCATTGCCATCGGCCAAATCAAAATCGCGTGCGACCGAATCCACCACTTCGACCGCGACCGTCTTCTTCTGGTCGACAAACGCGCTGACCAGGCAGTGCTCACAAAGCAGGTTGATGACTCGCGGTATCCCCAGCGAATAGCGAAAGATTGCCGTAGTCGCATCCGTGTCAAAAATCGGCTCGCCGTTCGATCCCGCAATCCGCAGCCGCTGCGTGATATACGACTTCGTTTCCTCGAGATTAAAAGGATGCGTCTTGGCGCGCAGCGTCAACCGCTGCCGCAGTTGCCTCAGCTGCGGCTGTTTCAACCGCTGTTCCAGTTCCGGCTGTCCCACCAGAACGATCTGTAGCAGTTTCTCGGTGAAGGTCTCAAGATTCGTCATCATGCGAATCTCTTCCAGCACTTCATCCGACAGATTCTGCGCCTCGTCGATCACCAGCACCGCCGTCTCCCCGGCGCGATAACGATCGAGCAGCCAGTTATACAGGCGCTGGAGCAGTTCGCTCTTCGACTTGGTATCGCAGGGGATGCCGAAATCGGCCATCATGTAGTCGAGCAACTGCGGCACATCCATGCGCGAGTTGAAAATGAAAGCGGTCGCCACCTGTTGCAGCCGCAACCACTCCATCAACTTGTTGATCAGCGTCGTCTTGCCCGTGCCCACCTCACCCGTCAGCAGCACGAAGCCTTTGCGGCTCTGTATGCCATAAGTCAGACACGCCAACGCCTCTTCCGTATGCCGCGTCAGATACAAATAACGCGGATCCGGATTGACGTTGAACGGGTTGGCCCGAAGTCCAAAAAATTCTTTATACATATTCTTACGCCAGACTTTCCTGAATTAAACCTCTACGTGTTCGTGATCCTTGGGAGCCGAACCATCTCTGCCCCAGAACCGCCGCCTGCCATTGCCGTTGCCATTAGCAGCTACCTCTTCATCGTCCTCGCCCAGCCAGGGCACCGAGATCAGCAGCGGGAGGTCCATAACCGCCGCCGCATCACGTTCCGTGCGGATAGACTTGTCGCTGAATTCCAGGATGATCGCAATCAGCGCGCCCAGCACCAGCCCAACCCCGAATCCGCCCGCCGCCAACAATGGGCGGACCGGGAAACTCGGAGAATCAGGCAATCCGGCGGTTGCGGCAATATGCATCTGCTCGCCTTCCTGCTGGTTTTCCATGCTGGTGCCGAGGCCGGCCGAACTCCGCTTCGCCAGCAGATCCTTGTAAAAGGCCTGCGCGTTGTCATTGTCCCGAGTCAGCAGCTTGTACTGCTCCTCCACCGTCGGGCTCATATTGGTTCGGCTCTGATAGACCGTGATCGCGCTTTGCAGCTTCTTCTGGTCGATCGTGGCCTGTGCAATCACGTTCTGATACTGATGAACCTGCAAACGGAGCTGGCGAATTTCCGGCGGCTCCGAAGCGCTCGCCTTCTCGCTGCTGTCGCTCGTGTCGGCCGAGGCCGCCGCTGCATTAACTTCCTTCAGCTTCTTCTGCACCTCGGCAATGTCAGCCTTGGTCTTGATCACATCCGGATAATCATCGGTATAGCGTGCCTGCAACTGCATCAGTTGCCCTTGCAGCTGAGTCAATTGCGCTTCGAGAGTCTGCGGATTCGTGCTCGACAGCGAACTCTTCCAGCTGGCGATCTGTTGCGCCAGCATGCTTTCCGTATACGCCTTGTCCTGTTGCGCCCGGCTCAGCGTCTGTGTCGATGCATCCAGCTGCGAGTTCAGCGATGCCAGCATGCGCATATTGTTGTCGACGTCCGTCGGCAATTGCCCCATGTACTGCTTCTTGAAGGCGGCAAGTTTCGCATCCTGATCGTCAAGCGCGTGCTTGGCGTCGTCCACCTGGCGGGTAAGAAAATCGGTAGTGCTCTGCGCCACCTCGGAGCGGGACTTCAAATTCTCGTCCACGATCAGCGACGTCAAAGCATTGCAGACCTTTTGCGCTCGCACCGGGTCGCTGTCGGTGTAGTTCACCGTAAATCCTGGAAGCGGCTCGTTGCCGGCCGATGGCTTCTTGGTCTTCGCAGTCGGCGAAGAGGCAGCCGCCGCGCTCATCGTCGTGATCACCGGCGCTACCTGCATGTTCTGCTGGATATTTCCGATGAGCTTTCCCTCGTCCTCGGGCTTGACCAGGTTCAGGCTGTGAATTACCGGTCGCAACCGGCTGGGACTCAACACCTCCTGGCTCAGCGTCTGCACGCGCTGCGCAAAATCGGATGTGATCACCGGCAGAACATAGTTGTCCGGCACCTTCTGGCCTTCCACCAGAACCGTCGACTGCGAGCTGTATTTCGGCGGCAGAGCATACGAGATCAGGAAGCCGGTCAGCGGCGCCACCAGCGCCGGAATCAAGATAACCTTCAGGCGCCGCCGCAGCATTGCCAGGTAATCATCCATTTGCAGTTCGCGATTTCCACTCATTCTGTTCACCAATCCGGCCGCCTCAGGCAGCCAAGAAATTATTCGATACGCGTCGGCTTCGGATGCCATTCAATGCCGATCGTGCCCACGTTCCGCTGTGCCGTCTTGCCCGTGCCGCTAATCCCAAGATTTACGGTTTGATCAAATGCCAATTCGCTGAAGCGATAAGCTGCAAAAAATTCATAGGCGCGTCCTACATGCTTCCTGAGAATCGCCGAAGCAAATCCGTCGTTGAAGTTGCCCGCCGTCACTCCGAACAGCGAATTCTGCAGTTTCGTGTTATAGGTGTAGCCAATATCGGTATACAGGTCCCAGGTCCGTCCGAGTGGGCGCGTATAGCCCAACCGCGCCGCCTGCACATTGGCGCCCGCGAAGAATCCCGATCCCGACGACGTAAATTTTTCGTAGGTCGCAACCATCGCCGCATGGCCCATCCGATAACGCAGCGTCACCCGCGCGCTCGGCGACCAATGCTTGTCGTACCCGCCGTTCGTTTCCAGTTCCGTGTATTGCGGACCGATAGAAAGAATCAGGCTCAACTTGCCAGTAATGCTATGGCTGTAGCGAGCATTGATGACATGGACATAAATCTGCCCGCCCGTCTCTTGCGGAAATTGAAAAAGCTGAAAAGCATAAACCAGGCCAATCTGATCGTGGCGATTGATCAGATGGCTGTATCCACCTTCGATCGTAAGCTGGTCGCTATTGATCAGGCACGCGTTCGGCGAAATCTCGCAATTCGAGGTATCGAAAAAATGCGAGTTGCTGAACCCTGCCGCCACCGTAACCGCGGAGCGCGGCGTGATCGCCTGCACCGCATCGAGAATCGCTGTGTTCTGCAACCGGGGAACGATTCCCACCCCTTCAAATGTCTGGCTGGCAGAATTGTTGATGCCCGGTAACCCGCCTCCCGTCGCTCCTCCGCCCAGACCGATGGTGGTGGCAAGCCCCAGCCCCGGCGCGCCCCCGAATGTGCCGATCTGAAAAGATCCGTCGGGCAGGTAACTGAAAGCGTCCCGCAGCGTGATCTGGCCCGTTCGCCAGCGTGTGACCGCTTCAAGACCGGCCGCTTGCAATTGCCGCACGTCATACGGATCGGCGTAGAACGCTCCGCCCCCAACGTATTCCAGAAGGAAATCGCTCTTCGGCCAGTATTGCTGCAGATCAAGCGCTCCGAGCACTCGCGTAATCGAGTCAACCGCGCTGCTCCCCAGCGTGTTTTGGCCGTTTGAGTCCGCCGACTCGCTCACCTGCAGAGCGGGTGAGATGAAACTGCGGCTGGCTGTCTTCAGATCAAGGCTAGGTTCATCGAGTCCCGTGACCGGCGGGTTCTCCGGATTCAGCACCGGCGCTGTCTGCCCAAACGCTGGCGCGGGAGCCGGTTCACTCTGGGCCGGAGCCTGAGTCTGCGCCTGAGAAGTCGTCTGCCCATACGCAGCCACGCTCATTCCCAAAATCAGCGCCGCCAATCGAATTGTCCCTATCCTTCTCATCTCTTATAGAACCTTAAAACTACGGGACAACAATCGTATCCCCCGCCTGCAATACATAATTCTGCTGCACATCGCCCTTGATGAGCTTGCGATAATTCACCGGCAGCTTCTGCTGCTTGCCATTCTCCATTCGCAGAACGTAAATTCCCTTGGTCTTGGCAAACTGGTTGATGCCCGCGCTCGACAACGCTTGCAGCACGGTCATATTGGGCAGCATCGGCGTCGCGCCCACATGCGCAACCTCGCCCACCAGATAAATCCGCTTGCTGTTGATCGCCGTTACAACCACCGTAACCCGCGGATCGGCAATATATTTTCTCAGCTTCTCCGTCACCGAATCCGCCAACTGCTGCGGCGTCAGTCCCGAAGCCTGCACGTCATTAAGTAAAGGCAGCGAGATCTTGCCATCGGGACGCACCGGCAACGTAGCCGTGAGGTCATTCTCTTTCCATACCGCGACGTGCAGCACATCTTCCGGCCCAATCACATACTCAGCCCCGCCCTGGCTGGCCGAGGCGGCACTAGCCTGTGCCGGCACGGTCTTGTCGGAGGCCATATTGGCCGAACCGGCGTTGACTGCGGACTGGGCGGGCGAATCCTGTGCCAGCGCCACGCTGCTGATCAAGAGCACTGCCGCAGCCGCTTTCCATGCTGATTTCATATCTTCGTTTCCTCTCAAACTCGAACCAGCGTTTTTCGAAACTCTGAAACCTCGAAATCTTCTCTATTCAGCCCCGTATTCCTGGTACCCAATCTGTTTCAACTTATAGAGCAGCGCCTTGTAGCTGATCTGCAACTCCTGCGCCGCGCGCCGCCGGTTCCAGCGCGTCCGCGTCAGGACTTGCAAAATAATTTCGCGCTCCGCCTCGCGTGAAGCCGCCCGCGCCGCATCCTTCAAAGAAATTTTCTCGCCATTGCCATTGCGATCGACCCGCCGCATCAGCGAGCGCAATCCGCCCATGGCCAGCGTTTCGTCGCCCAATGCCACAATCGCCCGAGCCGCGTCCTTCAGTTCGCGAATATTTCCCGGCCAGCTGTATTCAACAAAAAAGTTTTGCGTGTCCGAACTGAGCAAGGGCACCGCCAGGCAAAAATCGCGCGCCGCAGCCGACAAGAACCAGTCCCGCAGAACTGGAATATCCTCTTTACGCTGCCGCAGCGGAGGCAGCCGCAGGCACACACCGCTGATCCCATAATAAAGATCTTCGCGAAACTTCCCTGCCTTCACCTCAGCCTCGAGCTCCCGCGAAGTTCCGCAGATGTAGCGCGGCACATGCCGCTCGGCCGCGCCATGCAAACCAATCTGCCGAACCATTTCCTTCTGCGCCGCCGGACTCAGATCGCCTACCTCTTGCAGATAGACCATCCCGCCTTCGCCTTCGCGCGCCGCCAGCGTTTCCGCCGCAACCTCGCGACCCTGATAGACCTCAAAAGGCTCAGCCGCCCGGCTCGAAAGCGCATGAATCCGCGCCGCCGCCGCCTTCTTGCCAGAACCATGCTCCGCTACCACCAGCACCGGAACGTCATTCTGCGAAAGCTCGCGAATCACCGCCTCGACCGTGCGCATCCCTGCGCTGACGCTTTCCAGCCACACCCGTGCGCCGCCGTTCACGGCCGTCCCATTGGTTGCCAGGATTTCTGTGTTGTCCAGATTCATTCTGCTTTGTCCCGCTTAACGCGGCCAAGACAGGGGGGCGTCTTGGATACTCAAGTCTATAGCACACTCATTGCCAATCAAGCTCAAACTGGCACAAGCTGCTACAACAATATCTACCAGCTTTTCAACGACTTGCGTAGGATCAATGCATTGTCGACGTGGCCTTCACAGTATCACATTGCGGACAAATGGGAAAAAGTTTGCCCACATCTTTAGTAATCTCTGGGGATTACTTTCCTCGATTACCGGATATCAAAAGGTCGTAACCCTCTGGAATTGCTAAGCAACATTGCCCTACCCGAACAGAGATTACCCTTGACGATCATGTCCCTCGGGCATGGAAACGATTTTCCCTTCCCCGCCCAGCCTTTGTAGCTAAACTAGCGACACTGCCCACCCCGGTTCTGCTTGGCGCGCAGCCCGACTTCGCTTATTCTCAAAGACAAGCCCCCCGTATGAGTAACTCAGTTCAGGCAGCTCCGCTCTTCTCAACTCGAGAGAGTCGTTGGCCGTCACGATTGCCCCGTTGGCAAGCGCTGGCGATGGTGCTGCTCATGGCGTGGCTTTATGCCCCGATTCTCGCCCGTCTCTTCTTGCAGTGGATTGGCCCCGCCCGCGATCCCAACTTCGAACACGGAATCTTCGTTCCCCAGTTCGCCTTGTACATTCTCTGGCAAGATCGAAAGCGCCTGCAGGCGATCGCGCCGTCGCCCTCGTGGGCTGGCCTCCCATTAATCGTCCTCGGCCTCCTCATGCTCATTATCGGAGTGCTCGGCGCGGAATTGTTTTTCTCGCGCGTGTCGCTCCTCATCCTGCTCGCCGGCCTCGTTATTCTCTTTCAAGGTTGGAATTTTTTTCGCGCCATCCTCTTCCCCTTGGCATTCCTCCTTCTAATGATCCCTATCCCCGCCCTCATCCTCCAGCAAATCACATTCCCGCTCCAGATGCTGGCCGCGAAACTAGCTACTGCCTTGCTACAACTCGTTCAGGTCCCCGTCCTGCGCGAGGGCAATGTAATTGTGCTCGCCTCCATGCCGCTCGACGTGGCCGAGGCCTGCAGCGGCATCCGCTCCCTCCTGACTCTAGTCACGCTTGCCATCATCTACGGCTATCTGATGGAGACGCGCATCTGGATGCGGGTGCTACTCGCCATCTCCGCCGTGCCCATTGCCGTGGCTGCCAACAGCTTTCGCATCTTCGGCACCGGCCTCCTGGTCCAATACTGGGATCCGGACAAAGCCGAAGGATTCTTCCACACTTTCTCCGGATGGCTGATCTTTGTCGTAGCGCTCGTCATGCTCTTCGCTCTCCATCGGCTACTGTCAAGCCTCGTCGTTCCGAGACGCACCGTCGCAATGCGTAATCCGGATCCCAAAGGCAAATTCGCATGAAGAGCATTAACAACACAAATTATGCCGCCACTACGAATACCGCCGCTGCGAAGACCGCTGCTACGAAGACTGGATTAGCTCGTTTCGCCATTGCCGCCATCCTCCTGCTCGCGACGGCGCTAGTTCTGCAGGCTCATTCGCGCAACGAATATTTTCCGTCCCGCACTCCGCTCGCTTCCCTGCCTTCGCAAATCAATGGCTGGACTGGAACCGACGACCAACTCGATCAGCAGACCCTCGACATCCTTGGCCCCGGAGAATTTCTAGTCCGCGATTATGTCAACGCCATCCAGCCCAACCAGCCCTGGGTTAATCTCTACATCGCCTATTTCCCCTCACAAAAAACCGGCGACACCATCCACTCGCCCAATCACTGTCTCCCCGGCGCAGGATGGGTCCCCATCTCGCGCGAGATTATTCCTCTCGCCGCTCCCGACGGTTCTTCGTTTCCCGTCAACCGCTACGTGATTACAAAACTAGGCGAGCGCCAGCTGGTCTTGTACTGGTTTCAGGCTCACGGACGCGAGGTAGCCAGCGAATACTGGGCCAAATATTACTTAGTCGCCGACTCCATCCGCATGAATCGCAGCGACGGCGGCCTGGTCCGCCTCATGACCCCCATGCTCCACGGCGAGTCCCCCGCCGCCGCCCAAGCGCGTATGATGCAACTGGGCTCACACTTCATCCCACTCCTCGACACCTACATTCCCCGCTGATCGACTACCCGTCTTCCTTTCGCCAGAAGCCTCGGCTCTTTTGACATCCCTGGCAATCTGTCATGCCGAGCGGAGGTTGAGCTTCGCGAATGCGAAACTCAACCGCAGTCGAAGCACCCCTACAGCACCCTTACTCTTCCGTGCGCGACGAAAGAGCCGCGATGTCAACAGAGGCAGATTACTTCCAGGAACTTGCTCCTGCGCGCATGTCCGCGGCAAGGTAAATTTCAAGCGTGAATGCGAACTCCAGATTCAGAAATTTGCTTCCGAGCCCGCGCAAACGCCGCCGGCAAAAACCTAACCAGATCAGTAGCCACCAGCGAATTTTCGCCAAGCTCTTCGCACGCCAGATCCCCCGCCAGCCCGTGCAGATAAACCGCCAGCGCCGCCGCCGCAAACGCCCGCTCCGGATGCTGCGCAATCAGCCCCGCCACAATTCCGGTGAGTATGTCTCCCGTCCCACCCGTGGCCATCCCCGGATTCCCCGCAGGATTCACCCACACCGTCCCATCCGGCGCCGCGATCAGCGTGCGATGTCCCTTGAGCACAACCATCAGCTCATGCTCGCGCGCAAAGTCTCGCGCAACGCGCAGTCGATTCGCCTGAATGTCAGCAATGCTCAAGCCCGTCAGCCGAGCCATCTCTCCAGGATGTGGAGTAATGACGACACTTCGTCCCGCTCCATTCAGTTCGTCGGCCGCTCCTTCAAACGCGTTCAGCCCGTCCGCATCGATAACTATCGCTTTGTAACGACTCTTCACCACCATCCGCACAAATTCCACAGTCTCAGAATTACGCGAGATCCCCGGACCGATGGCGACCGTCTTGCCCTCCGTCAGCGCATCAAACTTCGCTCCCAGCGCTCCGAGCGAGATCGTGCCATCTTGAGTCTCCGCCAATGGCTCAGTCATAACTTCCGGATGAAATGACGCGACCGTAGAGAGCACCGACAGTGGCACGGCCACAGTCGACAACCCCGCTCCCGCGCGCAACGCGGCAAATCCCGCCATCGCCGCAGCTCCGGCCTTTCCGAACGATCCTCCAATTACCAGCACGTGACCGTAGCTGCCCTTATTCCCTTCCCGCGCACGCGGCGCAAGCAGCCCAGCAAAATCCGATGGCGTACTAAGATGAAGTCCCAGCTGCGAAGTAATCGCCTCCGCCGGCGATCCGATCGGCGCAATCACAGTCGGCCCGCCAGTCAACTCCGCAAACACATGCGCCGGACGCGGCGCCGTAAAACTAACAATGGCATCCGCCCGAGCCCAATCGCCGGATTCGCCCATGTTCCCAGGCCGCATAGCGTCAGCCGCAGCACCCGACGGAATGTCGACCGCAACCACTCGAGCCGCCGAAGCATTCATCTTCGCAATCGCCGCCGCATATAGAGGACTCACCGGCGGATGAAATCCCGTCCCCAGAATCGCATCCACAATCAGGTCGGCGGAATAAATCTCCGCCGCACCCACCGCATCCAGTCCTCCCACCTCACGCACAATCAGCGGTGAAACGTTTTGCGTGTGCAGACTCGGCAGCATCGCCGTAAACATCGACGCCGCGTCGCCCCTCAATTCTGACGGATCGCAGAGCAGCAGCACCCGCACCGAGCGCCCCGCTTCCACCAGCTTTCGAGCCACCACAAATCCATCGCCGCCGTTATTCCCTTTCCCGCAGACCACACCCACACGCTCAACGCGCGGATAGTCGGACACGATGAAGCGCGCCACCGCGGAGCCGGCATTCTCCATCAAAGTGATAGACGCCACACCAAAGCGTTCCGAGGTAACGCGATCAATCTCGCGCATTTCCGCTGCGCTGACAATTTTCATAAAGTGATTTTCACACGAGGAAGGTTAGCGAGCCAGTAGCAAAGTCCGAGCCGCGTGGCCTAGGCCTTTGATCTCGCTGCTACAAACAATAAAGCGGTGCCCCATCCTTCGCGTACTTTGCGAAGGGTGGGGACGCGAGGCAACCAACGCAACTACCGGAAGGTCAGTTTAAATCTGCACGCAGAATTGGAACGCACGCGGCAATGACAAAGGCATCGCCAGCTACTTACTGTCATTCCACACGTACAAGAAATTTTCGTCGCTCGCCGTCGCCACGTTCCGCCTCGTCTTATGTATGGCGCGATTGAGAGCGGACCGCACTTTCTCCTTGCTCTCCGCCAAGTCCGCTAGCGGCACTTTGAGTGCCGCTCCGTCCTGCAACTTGTCGAGATCGGCCAGAATGCTGGTCACAATCTGCTTGTGCTTCCCATTCCGGCCCTGGGGAACATCCAGCTGAGCCATGGTCTTGAAATTCATTGAAGATTTGTTATTCCGGGCGCTCACGGCAAACCTCCTAAACGACATCTTAACGTTAAACAACCGTAGCGTAATATAGCATATCGTAAAAATACCGTACAAGAAAAAAATATAAACCTGATCTGTGAAAATCTGGCGTGATCCTGAAGGCGGCCAAAACTCACCTAAATCCCCTTATTTCAATCCTTTAAATAGCGCTAAACCACCCCCTATGATTTCCCAAAAGATCTCACCCGTATCAGTCCTCCTCTGCTATTGTTTGAAAATTCGAAGGGAGCATTCGAATGAGAAAAGCGAAGACACTTTTCGAACAGATCCCTGTCGCCGTCGTCAAGCAGGCCGTAGAGGAACTTCGGCGAAGGCAGGAGATCGATGATCGAAAGCCACACGATCGAAAGCCACAAGTTGATTCTTCCGTAACCGCGTCGCATCCGCGGCAACAACCGCGATGCCGGAGAACAATTTGAAAATGAATTCGACGAGGAAAATTAACGACGGTTCCAACGAAAGCGAGGAAACTATGCTGCAACAGAACGACACCGCGAAGGTCAATGTGGTTCAGGAAATAATTTTGCTCCCCGGAGAAGATTCCACTTCCCCATCCGCCAATCGCGCCGAAGACTGGCGTGACCTCGCCCGCCAGATCCAGGCGGAGCCCGATTCCACTAAACTAGTCGACCTGGTGCAGCAGTTGATCGCCAAGTTCGACGAGCAGACTTCGCGCCCTCTTCAACCCAAGGCGAAATAGAGCGGCTCTGGTTTTTTCGTAGGAGTCTTCGTAGAATTTTCTGCGTACCGACGTTTTCTCAGCCGTGTTTTCACGGCCGTCGTCGAATCATTTTCCATTCCCGTCCCGAACGTTCCACCTAGGGGATATCTGCAAGCGCAATCGAGCGAACGCCTGTTTCGCCACGATCCCAGTTTCGTTTTCCACCCGTGATTAAACTGTCGCCGAGAACAACCTCTCCTATCACACCCGAATCAGATACCTGTCACGGAGGTCCTATGGATCAAAATCACGTCGTCATACTTATTGCGGTGATTGCAGCTGTTATAGTGATTGCCGTTCTCAGTTTTTTCCTCGCCCGCAAACGCCGCAGCGCGCAACTGCGTCAGCGCTTCGGCCCCGAATATGACCGGGTCTTAAAAAAAGAAGGCGAAGTTCGCCGCGCCGAAGGTGTCTTGGAAATGCGCGCCAGGCACCGTGAGAAATTCGAGCTTCGCCCACTCACCGCCGCCGCACGCGCCGATTTCAGCGGCCGTTGGCGAGCCGCGCAATCGCAGTTCGTCGACAATCCAAAAGCCGCCGTCGCTGGAGCCGATCAGCTTGTCACCGAGGTCATGACCGCGCGCGGTTATCCCATGTCCGACTTCGATCAGCGCGCCGCCGACATTTCCGTTGATCACCCGGTCGTGGTAGAGAACTATCGTGCCGCCCACGAGATCGCTCTCCGCCACAGCCGCGGCCAGGCCAGCACCGAGGATATGCGGAACGCAATGGTGCACTATCGCGCGCTCTTCGATGAGTTGCTAGAAGATTCACCGGCAACAGAACTACCAGAAAGAAAGGAGGCACGAGCATGAGCGTGCCATTGAGGAAAGATCAACCGGAAGATGAGTTCTTAAACACCGAAGAGTTAACCACCGCCGACTTGGCGCAAGGCAAGCGTCCGGCAACCTCCCACGAAGGGATGCGGCCTGTTCTCGCCGAACCGCGATCCGACGAGCGCATTCAAGATGAAGCGCCCGATGTTGTCTCAGGCAATAATTCCGAAGTAGCCGTTGCTTCCGAAGCCACGCATGACACTCGAAGCGGATCCGATAACGCACCCTTATTCCCCAGCAACGAACTACAAGGTCTTCGCACCCGCTGGAGCGACGTCCAGGCGGCCTTCGTCGATGAACCGCGCCGCGCCGTCGAACAGGCGGATGGGCTGGTCGCATCCGCTATGAAGCGCCTGGCCGAAGTCTTTGCCGAGGAGCGTTCGAAACTCGAACAACAATGGGATCGCGGCGATAACGTTTCTACCGAGGACCTTCGCCTCGCACTGCAACGCTATCGGTCGTTTTTTCACCGTTTGCTTTCTATCTAACTAAGAATGCTGGGCTTGCGCCACAGTGCAGGCCCAGCCTGCCCTCCTGATTAGCACCAAGGTGACTAGCTAAGTCAAAGCGCACTCCGCAAAATGCATCTAATAAGGATGCCCGCGCCTGTGCGCATGCGAACGCTCAATCTGACGCCGCTGTGGCGACTGAGCCTGCTTCTTCTGCTCTACGCCTGTGCCATGCCTCGCGCCCGGGCCGAGGCCACTCTCTTTCTGGAAGAACCATACAGTTACGACGGAGCTCTGGCCGGAACCGGCCACGCCGCCGTCTACCTCGACCGCGTCTGCGCTGAAACGCCCGTGAAATTGCGCCTCTGCCGTCCCGACGAGACTGGAGTCGTCCTCAGCCGCTACCACCGTGTCGCCGGATACGACTGGATCGCGATTCCGCTCGTTCCTTATCTTTACGCCGTCGAAAAAGAAGAAGACATTCCCCTCTTCGCCGACAAAAAAATGGTCGCATTTCTCCGCGATCGCTACCGCCGCACCTATCTCGAGACGCTCATTCCCGATCTTCCCGATGGCCGCACGCCGCCGGGTGACTGGTACGAATTAATCGGAGCATCCTACCTCCGCACCATCTACGCTTACCAGATTGAAACCAACCCCGCGCTGGATGCCGCGCTGATCAGCAATCTAAATAGCGGCCCCAACCACGACCGCTTCAATCTCTTGGCGGCAAATTGTTCAGACTTTGTGCGAATGATTATCGATTTCTATCACCCCCGCGCCGTCCATCGCAGCATCGTCGGCGATCTGGGCGTCACCACACCCAAGCAGATCGCCAGAACTCTTTCCAAGTACAGCCGTCATCACCCGGAATTCCAGAGCTCGCGTTTCGCGATTGCGCAAATCCCCGGCACCACTCCGCGCTCCAAGCCCGTCCACGGCGTTACGGAGTGCGCTCTCACCGCCAAGAAATACATGTTACCTTTATTCGCGTTGCACCCCTACGTTGCCGGTGCCCTGGTCGCCGGATATATAGGGCATGGGCGATTTGATCCCTCCAAGAACGCGCTGATCCTCAATGCGAATGACGATCTAGACGTCTCTCCAACCCGCGCGGATCGCAGAAATTATCAGAGCCGCTTACAGGAACTGATGCAGAGCGCCACGAATCTAACCAACGTCTCGTCGAACGTCGCTACGAGCGAGCGCCACTGGGAATCTCGGCTCGCTGCAACTGAGCCTGCCATCGATGCGACGGGAAAACCGTTCGTTCAATTGATCGTCGATGGCGAGATCGAAGGCGTAGGCGTAGCGCGCGCCAACATCCTGGACTCCCCGACCGATCCCGAGTTTGCCATCGGTCTGATCGAGGCACGCCTGCATGAAGAACTGAAGCCGGCAATCGTCCGCAAGACAGCGCGCTCCGATGTCGAAAACGATCTGCGACTTCTGGAACGGCTGCTGACCCAACAAGCAAGAGAATTGACCAGCGCCGCCGCATCCGCCAGCGAAGCCTCCAACCCCGCAGAGCGCCCGCCCAGCAACCAGTCCGCAACTCAATCGAATCCCCTACCCTGACCGCTCAAAGCAGGAAAGGCTAAGAACTAGGAAAAGCTTAAAGCAGGAAAAGCATAGACCAGGAAAAGCTTGAACGATGGATGACAACTGCTAAAGAGGAGGTTTTCCTGCCCCTTGCTTTTCCCGCCCCTTGCTTTTCCTGCTTTTAGTTTTTCCTGCTCTCACGCTTTTCCTGCTTTTAGTCTTTTCTGTTCCTTTACAATCGTGATGAACTTCAAGGCGCCATGAAACTTTCCGTCGTCATGCCGGTCTATAACGAACGCGCCACCCTCCGCGAGGTGGTTTTAAAGGTTCTCGCCGTATCGCTTGAGATCGAATTGATCTGCGTCGACGACGGCTCCCAAGACGGCTCGCGCGAGATTCTCTCCCAACTACAATCCGAACATCCCGGGATCCGCGTCGTTCTTCAGCCCCACAATATGGGCAAAGGCGCCGCCCTGCGCCGCGGCATTCAGGAAGCCACCGGTGACTTCGTCATCATTCAGGACGCCGACCTCGAATACGATCCCGCCGAATATCCGCTGATGCTCGAACCCCTCGTTCAAGGCAAAGCCGACGTAGTTTTCGGCTCGCGCTTTCTCGGCAGCGCCCCGCATCGTGTCTTGTATTTCTGGCATTCGGTCGGCAACCGCGCTCTCACTCTGCTCTCCAATTGCCTTACCAACATCAATCTCTCCGACATGGAAACCTGCTACAAAGTCTTCCGCCGCGAAATCATTCAGTCGATTCCGATCGAAGAGAATCGTTTCGGCTTCGAGCCCGAAATCACTGTGAAAGTAGCGCGCCGCAACCTGCGCATTTATGAAGTGGGAATCAGCTACTGGGGCCGCACCTACGAAGAGGGCAAGAAAATTGGATGGAAAGACGGAGTGCGCGCTCTTTATTGCCTGCTAAAGTACTCGCTCAAAGAGCCCCACACCAGGCCAGTCGTAAAAGCAGTCGCAGCCCCCGACCACTCCCCGGTATCTCGATCACCCAACTGAGGGTGCCCATTCTTGCGCACTCCTTGCGCAAGAGTGAGAGACCACACTGTCCACGCAATGTTGTTTTTGGGTGGCACAGCGCTTCACCGCTGCGCCGAGGAGGACTACCGACCACGGAGACCCGTCTGCAAGGTGGCCTCTAATTATGACCGCCCTTTGACCGTACTCGTCCCTTGTATGCGCTGGAACTCTGCGTAGGTTTCCCGCCGCCCTTAACCCCGCTAGTCGATCCAAAATTCATCGGTGGATTCGGTTTATCCTTGATCGGTTTCAGTGCAGGTGGCTTCTTCGCGGCCGCTTTCGACGACGTAGCTCCTTTACCGCTTTGATGCTCGATACTCTGCAGGCTCTTGGCGTTTTCCGCCGAAGCCGTCGCCGCGCCCCCGGTTTTGCCCACCGGAGCACTGCTCTTCGCCGGCTTATCTTCGTGCGAAGGCTTAACCTTGTACGGCGCCTGCTGCGCAAACCCACTCACGCTGAGACCCGCCGTCAACACCGCTACTGCTAAACAAAATCGCATTTTGTTATTGATCCTCTGCCAGCCCTGCCACCATTCACAAGTAACTTGGGCTACACAATTTGACGTGCACGCACCCTGCCATCCAAATCTCCGCCACACCTTATGTTAAACCCCTGATTACAAAAAAGCACTCGCGAGAACCGAATTAACATCAACGGTTTAAACCCAGTCCAACCACTTGGTCGAACTCCAGCCCACATTCTTCGCGGCACAGCCTAGGCAAAATCTTGCACACTGTTGATCTCTTACCGCTCCTTTTCGATCCCGAAGTACCAATCTCGAAAACGTGACCGAAGTAACTCTAGAGTAACTCGCCTTACCCCTTGGCGGCGTCTTACCCGTTTCTTAACAATGCCTTATCGGCGTGCCCCCTGTTTGCCGTTCGCACCACAGTTCACTTTGCGAAAGAGTTTAGGCCGCCACTGAAACTGGCCAGATGCCGCTCCCAGCTGGCCTTTCGCAATCTATGGCGTTCCCACTCCAGGAGCGACACTGACCTTGCCGGAACTTGTCTCTGTCGTTCCGGTGACCGAAAATCCCCCGCCGTAGCATTGCGGGATCAAACCGAGGTCGCATTGAACGGTTATCGGTTCCATCACCGCCTGGCCACTGCCCTATTACTAACTGCCGGACTTTTTCTCCTCGCCGGCTGCCAGGCCCTCAAGGGAGATGCCCCGGGCACCGTCCAGCTCGGCACCGCCACTCTCAACTTCGGAACCGTCATCGTCAATACCACCTCGACCCTCGGCAACACCATCACCAACAACACGACTTCTTCCGTCACTATCGCCTCGATTCAAGGCTTGACCTCCGAATTCCAGGTCACCGGCCTCACCTTGCCCGTAACCTTGGCCGCCGGGCAAGTCATTTCATTCAGCGTCGTGTTCCAACCGACCGCTGTCGGCAATCCGACCATTACCATCTCCTTTGACGATCAAAACTCGCAGCCCATTGTTTCCCTGCCCACCTCTGGAGTGGGCGCTACAGTCGGAACCCTTTTACCAACTCCCTCGCAACTTGTCTTCGGGAACATTGTTGTCGGATCCACCCAAAGCAGCAGTGTAGTTCTGTCGAATAGCGGCGGAACCGCTCTCAACATCAATCAGGCCACCTTGAGCGGAGCCGGATTTACCCTGAGCAATCTTCCCGTGCCCATGACCCTCCAGCCCGGAGGATCAACTTCCGCAACCATCACCTTTGCGCCGCCCAGCACTGGTAATTTCAGCGGCGGCATCACTTTTGTTACCGACGCAGACGGTGTGAGTAAGAATGTCGTATTGAATCTGTCCGGTGCCGGCGTCGCTCCCGGAACCCTCTCGCCAAGTCCTTCCAGCCTGGCCTTCGGAAGCATTCAGGTCGGCGCCAAGGCCAGCCTGTCGGAAACCTTGACCAACACCGGTTCTTCTTCGGTCACCATCACCCAGGTCACCCCAAGCGGAACCGGCTTCTCCGTCACTGGACTCACGCTCCCGGTAACATTGGCCTCCAGTCAGACGATCAGCTTCACCGCAAACTTTTCTCCGACCAGCGCAGGCGCAGACACTGGATCGCTGAGCATCGTCTCAAACGCTTCCAACTCGCCCCTGTCGATTCCGCTCTCAGGAACGGCTCTCGCCGCAGGCGCGCTAAGCGCCAGCCCCAGCAGCGAGAATTTCGGCAATGTCACGGTTGGCGCCAATAAGTCCGTGCCCATTGTCGTCACCAACACCGGCGGAGAAAGCGTTATCATCTCCAGCGCCGCTGCATCCGGAACGGGATTTACCGTCACCGGTCAGACTCCCCCGATCACCCTCACCGCCGGACAGAGCGCCACATTTAACGCCGTCTTCACGCCCACCGCCGCAGGAGCGTCAACCGGTGCGCTCACCATCACCTCCAACGCCACCAATCCAACCCTGTCTGTGCCTCTCTCCGGAACGGGCGTTGCTCAGGGCGATTTAGTCTCGAGTCCAACCACCTTCAGCTTTGGAAACATCCAGGACGGTACCTCAAAATCTCTGCCCGGCACACTAACCAACACCGGCGGATCAACCCTCACCATCTCCGCCGCCAGCGCCAGCGGCACCGGATTCAGCTTAAGCGGTCTAACTTTGCCCGTCACTTTAACCGCCGGCCAGAGCACGTCATTCTCTGTCCTGTTCAGTCCAACCTCGCCCGGCGCCGCCAGCGGTAGCGTCACCATCACCTCCAACGGATCAAATCCAAACCTGAGCATCCCTCTCTCCGGCACTGGTGTCACACAAGGAACACTGACCGCCAACCCAACCAGCATCTCCTTCGTTAACGTGCAAGTCGGCAACAGCACGAGTATCTCCGAGACCCTCACCAACACCGGCGGATCCACCGTCACCATCTCCTCCGCCACGGTCACCGGCACCGCATTCTCCATCAGCGGCCTTACCCTCCCCCTCAGTCTCACCACCGGTCAAAGCGTCACCTTCACCGCGACCTTCACCCCGGCCACCGCCGGCGCGGCCAGCGGGTCGATCTCCGTTGCCTCCAACGCATCCAACTCCCCGCTCGCCATCGCACTCTCCGGCACCGGAACCGCCGCTGGAACCCTGGCCGTCTCCCCCACCACCCTCGCCTTCGGCAACGTCAACGTCGGATCCAGCTCCGCTCTCGCTGGCAGCCTCACCGCCAGCGGCTCCGCCGTCACCGTCAATTCCGCCAGCAGCAACAGCAGCGAATTCGTCCTCTCCGGAATCTCGCTCCCCATCACCATCCCCGCCGGCCAATCCTCGACCTTCACCGTAACCTTTACGCCCCAATCCAGCGGAGCCGCCTCCGCCTCACTCTCCTTCACCAGCAACGCCTCCAACTCGCCCGCCGTGCAATCCCTCACCGGCACCGGCGTCACCGCGACTCAGCACACCGTCGACCTCACCTGGACCGCCTCCTCCGGAGCCGTCGGCTACAACATCTATCGCGGCACCGTGTCGGGCGGCCCGTATGCGATGATCAACTCGTCACTCGACAGCACCACTGCCTACACCGACAACACCGTCACCTCCGGCACCACCTATTACTACGTAACCACCGCCGTCAACTCCAGCTCCGAAGAAAGCGGCTACTCCAATCAAGCCACCGCCGTCATCCCAACTCCATAAAGTTGCGCCTCTCTAAATTGGGGTCGGTTTGTGAAATGCAGCACCGGGCAGCCTACCCTAGGAAGTCTTGGCTTTTGTGCATCACCCGACTGAGGGTGCCCCATTCTTGCGCGTTCTTTGCGCAAGAGTGGGACGCCACACCACGCGCACAATGTGCTTTTGTTCTTGGGGTGGCAGAGCGGTTCACCGCTGCGATAAGAGCTTGTCCTCAACAACGGCTTCAGCCGCCGAGGTAACCGCCGACGATTACGGGATCACCGCTCTTGTTTCGTTCGAGAACCTGCTCTCGCGCCCGGCCTGATCCACCGCCGTCACTACATAGTAGTAAGTACGCCCACTGTTAACCAGGCGATCTTCATACCGAGGCTCCGGAACACGCGAAGCCAGTTTCACAAACGGCCCGCCAGATGTCGTGCTCCGATATACGCTATAGCTGACAATTACGGTTCCAGCGTCGACCCGAGGCGCCTGCCAGGTGAGCGTAACGCTATGCGGTCGCGCCTTGCATCCGCTCGCGAGGCCGAGGCAGAGCACGACCAACGCCAGCAGACAGCGAATCGAACTCCTTCTCATTGATTGCGGCCACACCGATGGTTCCCCAACTCTGCCGCCCCCACTATGTCATACAGTTGCCTCTGTTCCAAAGTGTGCCAACTCGAAGAGAAAGTTCCTGGTTCTCGCGCCGGGGCCAAACGGTTGCATTTCTCTGCAACTGTTGCAAAAAGTATCATTCTTGACAGGAGTGGCCATAGGACGTCTAATATGAGAGGTTCCACGAATTCATCGGAAGTTGCCATCCCCCGATACTCCCCCCTCCCGAATGTTCGCCGAATACTGAATCAGCAGGGAGTATCATGAGCAATCGTAAGAGTAAGTGGTGGCTGGGAATTATAGTTGTGTGTTGCCTTGTCCCTGCGGCATTTGCCGATCGAGATAAGTGCAGTCCACATGATCGGGATCAAAATAAGCACTGTCCGCAACAGGTTCCAGAAGGCGGTTCTGCCGTCGTCTATCTTCTTGGAGCCGGACTCACCTGCTTTGGGGCGATGTACTTGCGCTCAAAAGTAAGCAGCCCCGCGGAATCATAGACACTCACACGCCTTTCAGCCGGCAAGAAAATGAGCCTACTTTGCGAGCGAACTTGCTCCACAAAGTAGGCTTATTTTTGTTCTTACTTCCCTCGATAGCGTCTTACACGCCGAGTGGCCGCCCCATCACAATATCCGCTATGCGATCCCCTGTCCCGCCATCCCAAAGCGGCGGCACAGTTCCTTTCTTCGCGTTGCCGGCGAGCACTCGCCCCAACTCCACTCGCAATTTTTCCCGATCGCGCCCCACCAAAACATTCGTTCCCATCGACACCGTAATCGGGCGTTCGGTATTCTCACGCACCGTAAGGCAAGGTACGCCGAGATAGGTCGTCTCCTCCTGAATGCCGCCAGAATCCGTAATCACCACCGTTGCTCGCGATTGCATCCCCAGAAAATCAACATATGGCAGAGGATCAAGCACGCGCAACTGCCCCGCCTGCAATCCAAAATCTGCAATCCGTTTGCGCGTGCGCGGATGCGCAGGAAAAATCACCGCCAGATCCCGGTTCACCTCCAGCAGCGACTCCAGTATCCCCTTCAGCGTCTCGCTATCGTCGACATTCGCCGGACGATGCAATGTAACCAATGCATAGCGCGCCGGCAAATCGCTAGCCTTCGTCTCCAGCGTCTTCCGCGCCGCCGGCAGTAACCGCACCAGCGAATCAATCATCACATTGCCCACAAGAAAAATCTTCTCCTCCGCAATCCCCTCCCGTCGAAGATTCTCGTCCCCATCCTCTGAAGGCGTGAACAGCAAATCCGCCAGCTGATCCGTCACCAGCCGGTTAATCTCCTCCGGCATGGTGCGATCGAACGAGCGCAATCCCGCTTCAACATGCCCCACGCGAACCCCCAACTTGGCGCACACCAGCACGGTCGCCACAGTAGAATTCACGTCGCCATACACCAGCACCATGTCCGGCTTGCGCTCGACAACAACCGACTCCAGCCGCATCATAATCTCAGCCGTCTGCTTAGCATGGCTGCCCGATCCGACCGCCAGATTCACATCCGGCGCCGGTATGCCCAGTTGCTCAAAAAAAATATCCGACATATTCACGTCGTAGTGCTGCCCTGTATGCACCAGGGTCTGCGCCACGTTCTTCCTGCCCTTAAGAGCAGCAAGCACCGGAGCAACCTTCATGAAATTAGGCCGCGCTCCAACAATGTGAAATATCTCCACCAAATCTCCCGTAACGAAAGGTGATACTTCGTTTACCTCAGTGCCCTTCGTGGTTAACGCTTTTGCTGATCGAGCGAGTAGCGCTGACCATCAACCTCAACCTGATCTATTCGGCAACCGCATGCAATGTGCTGGCCGGGCCTCGTAGCTCCGTCCATCGCAAAATCCAAAGCAGCACTGCCACCCCCAGCACCGAAATAGCAAAAAAAACAATTCCTCCATTGCGATGAAACCTGCCATTGAGAAACCCAGGATCCACGCGCGTTCCCAGCTCCCCGATGGTAAAAATGCGAAGCCCATTCTTCGCCACCGACAACGGAATCGCCATCGCCACCAGCATCACCTTCCGCCACCAGGAGCGCAGAAACAGTTGTGCGAAAACCAGCGTAGTGACCATCAACATCAGGCTAGACCGTATGCTGCTGCACTCGGTCGCCACTTCAATGTCCAGACCCGGAATCGACAACATAATTCCGTCCTGCGTCACCGGAACCCCCGCCGCCCGAAACATCAGCCGCGCCGCCACCGCCGACTGCTGTTGCAGGAACTCCACAATCCACTTCAAAACAAAATCGGGAATAGGAACGATCAGAAAAAGGAAGCAAAGCGGAAAAAGAAATTGTCGAAAAGTTCTCTCACCAAAACACAACACAACGCTGCCCATCAACCAGGCGACCAGCGCAAACATGGCAAGCGTCAGTCGAATATCTTCCTGCCCAGCGACCATCCCCCATCTCGCATAGCCGCGAATCAGCGCCGCCGCTACAATCAGAACCAAGCCCAAGCCGTAACCCGGCCGCCCATCGATTCGCCGTGTCTTAGCGTCCAGGATAATCAGCACAGCGCTGAGAGGAACAATCAGAATGATGTGAGTATAAGCATCATTCCCCAGCGCCAATCTCAACGTCCCAACCAGCGGACGCCACCACAAAACAATCGACGCCACGCACAAAAACGCGAAAGCCACATTTTGATTTCGTCGCGTGGTGATCATGATTTCTGCGTCCCAGGTCTTAATCTAACATTCGCCGACCCGCCTTCAGCAGCGCGAAGGTAATGCGCCCATGCGGAGAGGTCACAACTCCTAGCGGCCCGCAACATGCGCCACACTAGACACTACTCCATACCGAAGTCACTTGACTTCACTCCCTTTTCTGGGAGAATCCACCTTAGGTATCCCCAATAAAAATTTCCCCTCGGAGGCTGGCGTGCCCAAGTCCCTGCTTTCAATCTTGTTGTCTGTCCTCATGGCGGCCACGCCACTATTCGCCGCTCCCGCCGATCCGCAAACTGCCGGAGAAGTTAAAGCCCTCATCCCCGCCGCTTCCCGCAACGCGCAATCGGTGAAAGTAAAGGACAGCCTCGCCTGGAACGATCTCCTCCAAACCGACGCTCAGGGTCGCCTTCGCGCCGGCCTCACCGACGGCTCCATTCTCAGCCTCGGCTCCAACAGCGAGCTGAAAGTAGTGCAGCACGACGCCGTATCGCAGCAGACTTCGATGGAATTGAACTACGGCAAGCTGCGCAATCAGGTCGTCAAGATCACCAAGCCCGATGGCAAATATGAAGTCAAAACTCCCAACGCAGTCATCGGCGTAATCGGAACCGATTTCTACGTCGGCTACTCGGGCAATCAGACCACCGTCATCTGTTACGTCGGCAAAGTTGCGGTCACCCCAGGCGCTGGAGCCAAGGTGCTTCAGAGCAACAACAACGCCACCACCGGTTCGACCAACACCGTAACTGTTACCGCCGGCCATATGGTCGTCATCGGTCCCGAAGTTCCGGCCGCAGGCTTCCAGCCCAGTTCCACTCCGACCGCTGTCGCCACCGCGAGCATTCAAGATACAAATGTGCCGAACGCGCCGATCACCGTAGGCAAAGTCGCAACCCACACCGTGCGCAATGTCCTCATCGGCGTAGGCGTTGCCGCCGGCGTCGGCATAGGCCTGGGAGTCGCCGAGACCCGAGGCGGCACCGCCCCCGCCCAGGGTCCGGCCAAGTGACACTACGAACTTGTCCGTACAATCGCCACTCATTCGCGGGTAAATGATTGCCGTTCCGAGTCGCAGCCCAATGGCTTTCGCAGCAGTCCCACGCCGCCATCGCTATCGTTGTCACCGCCGCCGGCCTCGCGCTCTTCGCCTACTCTGGAATCGGCGGTAACCAGCGCGCCGGCTTCCTCTTTCTGCAGGATGTCGAGCAACGCACCCTCGATCTCCGCTTCGCCACCCGCGGCAAGCGCCCCTCCGACCCGCGCATCGTCATCGTCGGCATCGACGATAAGACGCTGCAAACCATCGGCTCCTACCCCCTCCCGCGCAGCAACTACGCCCAGCTAGTCCGTCAGTTAAAACAAGCCGGAGCCCGCGTAGTTGCCTTCGACGTAACCTTCCCCACCGCCTCCAGCAGCGAAGCCCTCGATGTCCTGGCGCAGGTGCGCAAAGACGTCGCAACCTCCCCCACGCAAAATAAAACTCTCCAAGCCAAACTCCAGCAACTCGAGCAACAGTCCGACGTCGACGCCCAATTCGCCGCCGCCCTAAAAGACGCCGGCAACGTAGTCCTGGGCCATCTCTTCCTCAGCCCCGACCGCTCCAAGTTCACCGACCCGAAACTAGCTGAAGCCTATTTCAACATCGCCTGGGCCAAGGCCTTCCCGCAAGTTTTAAAAGTGAAAGAGGGCAACCACGATTTCGATCTAAGCCAAGCCTGGATCCAGGCCCGTGGCCCCGTAGCCGCGGGCGTAGAAGCCAATCTCCCCAAGCTAGCCGAGGCCGCCGCCTCTTACGGTTTCTTCAACATCGCTCCCGACGCCGACGGCACCATCCGCCGCGCCCTCTTCATCATTCGCTATCAGGATCAGGATTTCTTCCCCTCCCTAGCCCTCCAGGCCCTCCGCCAATACGAAAATATCCCCGACCAGCAAATCGCCGCCTACATCGCCTCCGACGGCCTCGAGCGCCTTCAATTCGGTGCCCACGAACTCCACCCCTGGCAAAACGGCAGCGCCCTCATCAACTATGTCGGCCCCTATCACTCCTACAAGCACTACTCCATGGTCGACGTCCTCCGCAGCGCCGTCCCTGCCGACGCCTTCCGCGACAAAATCGTTTTCGTCGGAGGCACAGCCCTGGGCATCGGCGACCTGCGTAACACTCCCTTCGAAAAGCAAGGCTCCGGCTACATGGGAGTCGAAGTCCACGCCAACATCCTCGACAACCTTCTCCACACCACCGAACCCTCCCGCACCTTCCTAATCCGCGGCTTCCACGAAGAAATCGTCGACATCGCCCTCATCATCTTTTTCGGCCTCGGCCTCGGACTCTGGTTCGGCCACTCGCACCGCCCTCTCTTCGCGACGCTCACCGCAATCGCCGCCCTGGCCGCCTTCTTCGCCTTCATCTACTACGGCTTCGCCCACTGGGGACGCTGGTATAGCTTCGTCGTCCCTGCCGCAACGCTCGTAGCCTCCTATGCGTCCATCACCAGCTTTCGCGTAATCCACGAGGAGCGCGAAAAACGGAAAATCCGCAAAACGTTTTCGCAGTACCTATCTCCCGGCGTAATCGCGCTCATCGAAAAAGATCCGCAAAAATACATTCGTCCCGGCGGAGAAGTCAAAGACCTGACCGTAATGTTCAGCGACATCCGCGACTTCACCTCGCTCTCCGAAGGCCTAACGCCTGACGAATTAGTCCATCTCCTCAACGAATACCTGGGCGCGATGACCGACATCCTCTTCGCCAACCTCGGCACGCTCGACAAATACATCGGAGACGCCATCATGGCCTTCTGGGGCTCTCCCTACCCGCAGCAGGATCACGCCCAGAGCGCCTGCCGCTGCGCCCTCGAAATGTCCAAAGCTCTAGACAAACTCAACCGCAAGTGGGAAGCTGAAGGCCGCCGCCCCATCGCCATCGGCATCGGCCTCAACACCGGCCCCGTCAACGTAGGCAACATGGGTTCCGACAAGCGCCTGGCCTGGACCGTTATGGGAGACAACGTCAACCTAGCCTCCCGCCTCGAAGGCATGACCAAGCAATATCGCGCCCGAGTCATCATCAGCGAAGGCACCTACAACCAGGTCTCCGACCAATTCGTAGCGAGAGAAGTCGACCGCATCCGAGTAAAAGGCAAGAAGCAGCCCGTTGTAATCTACGAACTCCTGGCCCCCATAGCCGAGCGCGAAGCCTACGCCGATCTGCTAACCAAGTTCAACGCGGCGCTCAACATCTATCGCAGCCAGAATTGGCAAGAGGCCGCTGGAATGTTCGGCGAAGTCATCCGCACCTATCCCAACGACGGTCCCACCCAAGTCCTACTGCAGCGCTGCCTCGAATTTATGGAAGAATCCCCAGAAGCCAACTGGGATGGTGTCTACGCAATGAAGTCAAAGTGAGGAGTAAATCCGCCGATCCGAGAGGCACTCCGCCGAATCAGTTCCAATCAAATACGCTGCCAAAACGCGGAGTCACTTTTACCTGTCCTCCGGCCGCTGCGGAATCACTTCAGCGTCAACTATTGGCAGTGCGGGTCGCTGCTGTTGAGCCGGGGCAAGCGCAGGTTGCGCCTGGCCAAGCTCCACCGCCAGCGCCAACGGCTGAGTGGTTTGGACCCTACCAACTACCGTTGCCTGTATCGGACGTTCGCCCGAAAAAACTGCTAGCGCAGCTTTTCGCAAACCGTGTTGCTCTTCCTCGATTTCTACAAATCCCTTGGGATGATAGACATTTTTTTCGATGGTTACTTTATCGATATCGTATTTCAAACGTTGCGCCATTTGATACAAGAGTTCAATCAGAAGAGCGGTCTTCTTTTCCACCCAGCGATTGAGAGCTTCCCCTTCGCCGATATTAGTGTTCAGATGGTTGATGTACAGCCGCCACGCATCTAACACTTTCTTATCAGGTCCACTAAGGGCATAGAATTCCACTTCGATTCCGTTAAGTGCTTCCACATGAGCGGGCGACATCTGCGTTGCACGTGTGGTCATCAGCTTTCGAAAAATGGCCATCTTCCGGTCAAGTTTGGCGCGCCTATCATCCAACTGTTTCTGTACTTCCAGCGCGATTATCGGGCTGAAAACGATGGCCGCTACACTGACGGCGGTCAGCCACTGGTCCGGGGTTAACATGGCGCTATAATCTACCCAAGATACTAGCACGCTGAGAGGTCACGATGGCGTTAGACGGATTGTGGATTGTGCAGTTCACGGGCAAGAACATTCTTGGTAGCGGCGTCACGGTCTTCAACAATGGCAAAGTGTTTGGCGGCGAGACAGGTTTCTATTACATCGGTACTTACGAAATCGATGGCAAAGTGGTTAAGGCACGCGTGGTGATTCGTAACTTCGACCCTGCAATAGCGAGCGGTTTTGGAATAGTTGGAGACTATGAAATGGATGTCTCCGCGATGCTTCAGGATAACCAGATGACAGGAACCGCGATGATTACGAATCAGCCGCAACATAGCTTGGGGATTCGGCTGACAAAGAAAGCAAATCTATAAAAGGGGCAGACCGACACGAGAAGTAGATTTCTTGAAACATATGTCGAACTCGGGTTCTCAAAAATTATTGTACTCAACCCGACCTAGCTCCCTCACCGTCTCCACTCATCAATCAGATTCGCCACAATCCCCGTCCACCCCGTCTGATGGCTGGCGCCCAGCCCTTGCCCCGTGTCTCCGTGGTAGTACTCATTGAAGAGCAAACAATCCCGCCAGTGCGGATCCTCCTGGAACTTCCGATACGGTCCAAAGCAAGGACGCCGCCCCGCGTCATCCCGACGAAACAATCCAATCATCCGGTCCGCGATCTCCTCCGCCATAGCCAGCGGAGTAATCGCCCGCCCGCCACTCCCCGCCGTCTTCACCGCAAAATCCGCCCCCAGCCCCCGGCTGAATTTCAATAGCGATCGAATCAACAAATACGTAGTCGGAAACCACAGCGGCCCGCGCCAGTTCGAATTCCCTCCCTTGATCCGCACGCTCGACTCCCCCGGCTCATACCCAACACACTCCCCTCCAAAACAAAACGGATGCTGCTCGTGATATTTCGAAAGGCTCCGAATCCCGTGCGGAGCAAGGAATTCCGCCGGGTCCCAAACGTATTGCAAAATCCGCGCGAACTGCTCCGAGTCCGCAATCGACAACACATACCGCTGCCCATCCGCCGAGTAGCAAGCATTCCCCACCAGATCGGGACGATTCTTAATAAACCACTCCACATTCCCCAGAAACTCCGGATGCGGATCCAGATCCGCCCGCTCAATTACCTCCACCGCATAAAGCGGAATCAGCCCCACCATCGACCGCAGCCGAAACTTATTGAAGTCTCCATTCGGCAGCCGCAGCACGTCATAAAAAAATCCGTCCTGCTCATCCCATAACTGATAATCGCGCCCGCCCATCTTCTTCATCGCCGCGCCAACATAAATGAAGTGCTCAAAAAATTTGGTTGCAAGCAGCTCATAAGCCTTGTCGTAATTCGCCAGCTCCAGCGCGGCCCGCATCAGATAAAGGCAAAAAAATCCCATCCACCCCGTAGCGTCCGACTGCTCAAGAATCGCGCCGCCCGGAAGCTTCTCACTGCGATCGACCACCGTAATGTTGTCCAGCCCAAGAAACCCGCCTTCAAAAACGTTGTTGCCCGTGCTGTCAACGCGATTCACCCACCAGGCAAAATTCATCAGCAGCTTGTGCAGACACTTCTCGAGAAACGCCGTGTCCCCCGTGCCCGTACGCACCTTTTCATTCTGATAAACGCGCCAAACCGCCCACGCATGCACCGGCGGATTGAGATCAGAAAACTCCCACTCATAAGCCGGAATCTGCCCGTTCGGATGCTGAAACTGCTCAAACAACATCGCCAGAAGATTGTCTTTAGCAAACTCCGGATCGACCAGCGAAAGCGTAGTGCACTGAAAAGCCAGGTCCCACGAGGCAAACCAAGGAAACTCCCACTTGTCAGGAATCGTCAGCACCCGCATCGAGTTAAGGTGCCGCCAATGTTTGTTGCGAATATTCTTGTGCCCCGCCGGAGGAGCAACGCTATCCCCCTCCAGCCAGCGCTCGACATCGAAAAGATAAATCTGCTTTCCCCACAACATCCCCGCAAATGCCCGCCGCTGAATCAACTTCTCTTCCTCAGTCGCCTTAGGAGGATGAATCGCCGCATAAAACTCATCCGCCTCAAGCTTCCTTTTCTCAATGACCGCGTCAACATCACGCAGCGGCTCCGCCATCTGCTTATCAGTCAGTCGCAGCCGCAACACGAAAGACCCGCCAGCCGCCACTTCCGACTGATAGTGCACACAAGCCTTAGTCCCGATTCGCCGCGGATTCACGCAAGCCTCACCGTTCACCACATAACGATGAAACGCATCCTTCACAAAAGGCGATCGGTTGACCGCGCCCGCCCCATAGAGCCGCGAAGCATTCGTCTCGTTGTCAGTAAACAGCAACTCCCCGCCCTGCGCCGCATACAAGTAACGTTGCCCCAGCGCATATTGCAATTGAATATTTTGCAGCGGCTTGGCCGTAGAATCGTCGGCCACCAACATCACATGCTGCTTCGCCGCCGCGCGTTCTGCAGCCGTTCGTTCTCCTTGCCGAATGATCGGCTTTCCGCTAGGAGGATCAGTCCAACTCCAGGTATTGCGAAACCAAAGATGCGGCAACATATGAAGCGCGGCCGCGTCCGGCCCGCGATTAAAAGCTTCTACGCGTATGCAGATATCTTCCGGCGATTCTTTCGCATACTCGACAAAAATATCGAAGTAACGATCATCGTCAAAAATCCCCGTATCAAGCAGCTCAAACTCAGCTCCCACCCCGCGCCGCCGGCTCTCATCGATCAACCGCTGATACGGATACTCCCGCTGCGGATATTTGTAGAGCATCCGCATATAGCTGTGCGTGGGAGTGTTATCGAGATGGAACCAATACTCCTTCACATCTTCGCCATGATTCCCCTCATTGCACGAGAGCCCAAACATGCGCTCCTTCAGAATAGGATCGCGGCCATTCCAAAACGCCAACGCAAACACGAGAAGCTGATAGCGGTCGCAGATTCCTGCGATGCCATCTTCACCCCAGCGATAAGCCTTGCTGCGCGCCTGATCGTGCGGCAGAAAATCCCAAGCATTGCCGTCCGCGCTGTAATCCTCACGAACACTTCCCCAAGACCGATCACTGACATAAGGTCCCCACTTGCGCCAGGGTGGCATTAGCCCGACGCCAATTTCGGCGAGCCGCGCATGTTCCTTAGTAGAGGCGGTGGTAGGAAGGGAGTTTTTATTAGCGGCCATCGTATCGACCAACTGCTTCGCTGACCCTCTGCATCTGCGCCGCAAATCGCGGAGCCGAATAAGCCGACGGATCCTGCAATTGCGCAAACAGCCCGTCAATCGCCGCCCGCAACTCACCGGCGTTAGCCGGCTTCGCGTTGAGGTTGTACGCGCGGAACAGCGAATCCAGAGTCATCGCAGCCTGCTCCGCCGCGCGCTCATCCTCGTTCGAGATGGCCGTGCCATCACTCGCGATACGTCGCATCAAACGCAAAGTCATCGCCGACTCGTAGCCCTGCGCATCAACTTGCTTCACCAAAGTGTCCGCCAATGTCGACGCCCGCATCGCCGACGCCGCAATCAAATCGCGCTTGCCGTTCAGATCATTCATCAGGCTAGCCAGTTGCGCAATCTCATCGTCGAATTGTTTGGCCGTATTAGGACTAATCTCCCGCACCAGATCGCGAAACACCACCACGCGCGATTCGTTCCACGGAGCATTTCCCGGCCGCCGCCCCGCGTAACCGCGCTTCTGGCGCCAGCTATCCTCCGGCCGCGTCAGGCTGTGATGGCAGGCAAAACAATCGAGCTCAGCATACTCAGGCCACACCGGACCATTCGCGCGACGTGCCAGCCGATTGAGCGATTCGCGCAGTTGCACCGCCTGCCCCACTCCCCACGCCTGCACTTGCCGCCACGGATTCCCTTGCTCCGGCATCTTCCAATGCGCCGGCATGACCGCCGTAAACAGCCCCAACTCAAACGTCAGATCAGGATGCCCCGCCGCGATCATCTCGTGATCCACAAATCTCTCCGCTGTCCCCAGATGGCAGGTCAGGCACTTTGCGCTGCGATTTTCCAGGTTGCGCGTGTCATACATTCCCAACTGCACGGACTTCTCGTGCGGCCAGTCTTTCGTAGTATGCGGCCCCAGCCATCCCGAGGCCGGTCCATGACAGTTTTCGCAACTGACTCCATCGGCCAACTCGAACGTCTCCGCTTGCTGCTCGGGAGGCACATAAAGCGCATGACAGGCCAGGCATTTCGCCGATTTCGACGGCGCTCCAATATTGAGAATCGTGCCAATGCGCTGTGAAACGTCGTTCTGCAAAACGCTGAAAGCACGCGCGTGCTTGTCCTGCGCGATCCAGATCGTATATTCGTTCTGGAAAATCCGCGTCGTAGTCTTCGGCTGCACGCTGCCATGACAACTGCTCGCCGCGCATCCCCCTGGGCCGTTGTATTTCCCGGTCGCAACATTCTTCTGAGAATAAAGGCCAGACGCTCCACTTGTCGCAGTCTGCGCGTAACTCACGGCGAGCGTCGCGAGCACAAGCCAGCCAGCCACTACCGGAGCCATTCGCATTTCGCCATTCTCTCACCATGCCAAATGCGTCGGACGCAATTTCGTCACGTGCTTGTTTACACGCCGAATTCCCCCATCAACAGCGGCGGCGTGCTCGATCAATACTTGGCAGTACACTGTGGCCGTTCCCTCGCAGATGGAATGCACTTTGCTATAGCATTTGCGCCCTCGTCATCTTAAGGTAAACAGGATTCAGATAGACACCTCTGAAACGGAGCGTCTGGAGTCGTGTTTGAAGAACTAAGGGCCATACAACGCGATTTCGGCTACCTGCCCGCCGACCGGCTCACGACGCTTGCCGCGAAAATCAATGTCCCCGTGAGTCAAATTCATGCGGTAGCGAGCTTTTATCCGCATTTTCACCTGAGCCCTCCGCCGCAAGTGGACGTGCGCGTCTGTGCCGACATGAGTTGCCACCTTCGCGGAGCCGACCAAGTCCGCTCTGCACTCGATTCCGCTTTTCAAGGCGCCGACGCCAAAGAGATTTGCGTTCGCGACGTCTCCTGCCTCGGCAGATGCGATCAGGCACCGGCAATCATGGTCAACGATAAGATCCACCCCCATGTAGCCAGTCGCGATGCCGTCGCGCTAATCCAAGACGTGCTTGCCGGCAAAGCTCTTCCCGACCGCGGCCATAATGCTGAACGCATGCCTGTCGCATCCGACCCTTATAACGGCAAGGGTGACTATGCTGTGTTGCGCCGCTTCGTTGAAACGCGGAACTGGCAGGAGATTATCTCAACTCTCAAAGCCGCCGGCCTGCGCGGCATGGGCGGCGCCGGCTTTCCCACTTCGAGTAAGTGGGAGTTAGTCCGCAATGCTCCCAGTTACCCGAAATACATCGTCTGTAATGCCGACGAAAGCGAACCCGGCACCATCAAAGACCGCGGCATTATGGAGAATGTCCCCTATCTAGTAATCGAGGGCATGATCACCGCCGGCTTGGTTACAGGAGCGCAAAAAGGTATCCTGTATATCCGCCACGAATACGAACACCCGAAAGAGATTTTGCAGGAAGAGATCGATCGCTGCTACCAGCAAGGTCTGCTGGGATCCCGAATCCTCGGCAGCGACTTGGCTTTTGATCTGGAAATATTCGTCAGCCCCGGCGGCTACATCTGCGGCGAGGAAAGCGCGCTGCTCGAAGCCCTCGAAGGCAAACGCGCCGAACCCCGCAACAAGCCGCCTTTCCCCGTTACCAACGGCTTGTGGAACCAACCCACAGTCATCAACAACGTAGAAACTTTCTGTCTGGCGACCGTTATCTTAGCCCGCGGCTCCGACTGGTATAAGGCGCAAGGAAAGAATGGTTCCATCGGAATGAAATTCGTAGGCATTAGTGGCGACGTAAATCGCCCCGGAATCTTTGAAATTCCTATGGGCACCACTTATGATGAACTGATTCATCAAAATGCCGGTGGCGTTTCTGGCGGACGCAACTTACTCGCGTTCGCACCCTCCGGACCTTCTTCCGGATATCTCCCTGCTTCATTAGCCAATCTGCCGCTCGACTGGAACGCGGTCGCGGCCGCAGGCTCCATGGTTGGTTCTGGAGCGATCGTCGTCTGTGCGGAAGGTAGATGTATGTTGGATATGGCCCTCAATGCTACTCGCTTTTATCGTAACGAATCCTGCGGCAAGTGCGTCCCCTGCCGGGTCGGCTCACAAAAACTGGTGGAGATGCTAAAAAGCTGGACCGCGGGTGTTAGTAACACAGCCGACATGCAACTCCTGACGGAACTTTCAACCGCGATGAAACAATCGTCCATCTGCGGACTCGGGCAGGTGGTGCCGGTACCTATCGCGTCGGTCATAAAGCACTTTCCTGGCGTCGTAGAAGAGCACGTTGTTCACCGCCGGTGTCCGGGAGAGGTTTGCTTCAACTAACTCTAACCGCGCACAAGTTAGCTGGATATTAACGATTCATATGCGATGGGTTAATTAGAGAGAGGTATAACAACCGGATTAGACAATCATGCCATCCGACGCAACAATAGAGAGACCAGCACCACCCAGTCAGGTGCAACTGACAATCGACGGAATGCCTGTTTCCGTCCCTCAGGGCACGACTATTTTTGATGCCGCCCGCGCCCACGGCATTCCTATCCCTACTCTTTGTCATCAGCAGAATGAAACTCCCGTAGGCGTATGTCGAGTTTGCGTAGTTGACATCGGCCAAAGAGTCTACGCTGCAGCGTGCATTCGCCAGGCAGAATCAGGCATGGCCGTCAAGACCAACACTGAGCCAGTCTTGGGCGTTCGCAAAACTCTGGTCGAACTGTTGATGTCCGATCATCCCTCGCCATGCGCGCGACAGCAACAGTCGGCAGATTGCGAATTGGAGCGCCTCGCGTTGCAGGCTGGGCTAGGGCAACCACGCTTTCCAACCCGGACGACGCCCCGAGGGACTGACGACTCTTCTTTAGCCATTCAGGTCGATCACGAAGCTTGCATCCTCTGCGACCGCTGCATCCGCGGCTGTGATGACATCCGCGACAACTGGGTGCTGGCGCGCCGCGGCAAGGGATATCAAGCGGGGATCGCCTTCGATAACAACCTGCCGATGGGAGAATCTTCCTGCGTTTCCTGCGGCGAGTGCATGGTTTCGTGCCCCACCGGAGCGTTGACCAATCGGGCCGTCGTCAAAAGCCATCTCGAAGGTGAAACTGTCGACCCCACTTTTCTTACAGGCCTCCCCGTTTTCGAAAATGTTTCTGGAACGTTTCTCGGCCTTAACCGCAATGCGATCGTAGAGCGGCGCTTTAAGGCAGGAGAAATCATTTGCCGGGAAGGAGAATTTGGCGCCACCGCCTTCTATATTGTCGACGGTGCGGCGGAGGTCTATCTCGCCAGCCCGATCGCTCACGTCAAGACCGAAGGAGGCGCTCGAGGTTTTCTGAGCAAGCTTACCAGCTTGCTTACAGCGCGCGATGAAGACGAGCGCAGCGAGGAAAGCACTCAATCTTATATACCTATCGACGCTTCCGTCGATCTCCCTTATCAGAGCCCGATCGCCGAGTTAGGTCCCGGCGAACTGTTCGGGGAGATGACTTGCATGAGTTACTACCCGCGCTCGGCCACTGTTCGCGCGAAGACAGACTGTACTATGCTCGAGATGCTGCGTAACGTTCTCGATATTATGCAGCGTAATAAGACATTCCGCGAGCAACTTGATCGTACTTATAAGAAGCGCGCGCTGGATTCACATCTGCGCAGCGTTCCCGTCCTTGCGCCACTAACAGCGGACTTCATCGACCATCTGCGGGAGCACGTCGAGTTACTGCGGTTTCAACCGGGCCAGATTATCTGCTCCCAAGGTGAACTGGCCGATAGTTTCTATCTGGTCAGGCTTGGGTTCGTCAAGGTTTCTCAGCATCGTCCCGGCGGGGACTTCGTCCTGGCATATCTGGCGCGCGGCTCATATTTCGGTGAAATGGCATTTCTCACCGGCACACCGCGCATGGCCACCTGCACGGCGCTCGACCACGTTGAGGTGGTGCGCATTCGGGGAGACGATTTCCAACTTATGCTCGACCGCTTCCCCGACATCCGGCAGAAGTTGGAAACGGAATCAGCCGAGCATGTCGAACAGAACAGGCAAAGAGACGCGCAGGTCGCGGATGTCTCCATGGATCAATTTCTCAGTCAGGGACTCATGGAAGCGCAGAGTTTGCTTATTCTCGATCTGGACCGCTGCACCCGCTGCGATCAATGCGTGCGCGCCTGCGCCGATGCCCACGACGGAGTGAGTCGATTGATTCGTGAAGGTCTCCGCTTCGACCGTTATCTGGTCGCGACCTCGTGCCGCCAATGCCGCGACCCCCTATGCATGGTAGGTTGCCCCGTGGGATCGATTCGCCGCCGCAATTCTCTCGAGGTAATCATCGAGGATTGGTGCATTGGTTGCGGCCAGTGCGCCAACAACTGTCCGTACGGAAACATCAACATGCATCCTTTCCCTGTCGAGATCGACGATCTGTTGCATCCGGGAAGAACCATCGCCAGCGTGAAGGTGAAAGCCACATCTTGCGATCTTTGTCTGGATCACGAAGAACCTAGTTGCGTGTATGCGTGTCCCCACGATGCCGCGCATCGAGTAAACCCCCCTGAGTTTTTTGGTGGGCTACTAAAGCGACAGAAACTATCGAAGCAGTAGTTAGTAACTCAATATATAGGTCCACTGCCATTGCGCATTGATCAGACACATCGACCGTGGTTCATCGCCATGATGGCGGGATTAGTCGTTGCTGCTGCGATCTATGTCCCTTACAGCCGTACTGCGCCGGAAAGCGCGAACGGCGGCACCGCTGTCGGTTTGCTTTATGGGGGTCTCGCCTCCGCCTGCATGCTTTTCGCCGGCTTGCTGGGAGCGCGCAAAAAGGTTCCTATATGGCGCATAGGTCGCGCACAGACCTGGATGCGCGCCCATCTCTGGCTGGGCTTCCTTAGCTTTCCGCTAATACTCTTCCACTCGGGCTTTCGCTTCGGCGTTGGACTTACCAGGGCTTTGATGTGGCTATTACTCGTGGTCTTCGCCAGCGGCGTCGTAGGAGCAATACTGCAACATTTTATGCCGCGACTTACGACCGAGCGGATCCCTCTTGAAACTATTTATGAACAAATCGGACGAGTGCGTTTGCAACTTGTCGTTGAGGCACAGACCCTGATCGACGAAGTTTCTGCTTCGCTAGCCGGAAATGTTTCGCAAGCCACCGCGCAACAGCGTGCTGCGTCGGCGAGCGCCGGCACCATGGGCGGCGTCACTGTTGCATCGGGCTTGCAGGTAGATGCGGGAGCCAGCGCCCAACTGCAGGAGTTTTTTCGCCGCGAAATGCAACCCTACGTCACGAATGGCGGATCTCGGGGCACGGCGCTCGCCGATCGCAATCGGTCGCAAAGCATGTTCCAGCAACTGCGTCTGCTCTTGCCGCCAAATTTGCACTCAGCGATCGATGATTTAGAGAACATTTGCGAAGAGAAACGCGAACTTGACCAACAAGCGCGGTATCACCGCATTCTGCACGGCTGGTTGCTGGTGCATATACCTGCTTCCTACGCCCTTCTGCTGCTGGGAACAGTGCACGCTCTGATGGCATTGCGCTACTGAGACAAGACCATGGCGAGGCGCATACGCACAACCAAGAATCTCGCTAAACGGATGGACTTGCAGTATTTCAAGCATGCCCATCCCTTGCGCAGGTGGCGGCTATGGTTGTCCATCCTGGTTCCGGTCGTTGCCGCCGGATGGTTCGCCGTTCAGCGCGCCAGCAGTCAAAAGATTTACAGCAGTGGGCCACTTTCGGCAGCGCACGCCGTGTTAGGAAAGCAATGTAACGTCTGCCATCTAACTAGGCTCGGTTTTTTCCGGGCAACGGTTGGTGACGATGCCTGTGCACAATGCCACGACGCGCCCGCCCATCATTCCGACAGAGTTAATCGGACAATAAGTTGCGCTTCGTGCCACGTAGAGCATCAAGGTTCCCCTCGGCTGGCGAGCACAGATGATTCGAGTTGCACCCAGTGTCATGCCAACTTACTGACTCGCAGCGGCAGCTCGCAGTTCGCACACGTCGTCAAAGATTTTGACAAACAGCATCCCGAGTTTGCAGCGCTAGGTCCTAACGGGATGGATCCAGGTCAGATCAAGCTAAATCACTACGCGCACCTGCGCCCAAATCTCGCCAGCCCCACGGGCCCTGTACAACTGGATTGTCACGATTGCCACCGGCTGACGGCGACAAACAGTAGCTGGCCCTACTCACAGTCCGGAGCAGCGCCGAACCCAGTGCCTGTCGCCAACGACGCGACCACCGCCCCGAAGCACCCTCGCTCCATCGATTACATGTCGCCGATTCTCTACGTCAATCAATGCGCCGGATGTCACGTGAAAGACCTGCAGTTCGACAAACGCTTCGATCAAGCAGCGCCGCACGACGAGCCAGAAGTTGTTCAGGCATTTTTGGTTCAACGATACAGTGATTACTTCACAAGCCACCCGCTGGCTCTTTCGGAGGCGGTGGCGCCGGAACGGATTTTGCCCGGCGTGATCATCTCGAGCACGATAAAAGCTCCACTGCCAATTCCCCGCACACGCCAGGAATGGATCAATCAACAAGTTCGGCTGGCTGATCGATTGTTATTCGACAAAGGCTGCAAACTCTGCCATGTAATGATTGCCGGAAGCGGGGCGCTGCCGACGGTTGCGAAGTCCTCGATTCCGTCGCGTTGGTTCCTGCACGCGGAATTCAGTCACGACTCTCATCGCTTATTAACCTGCACAGCGTGTCACGACCGGACATCCGACAGCCGTCAAACCGCCGATATCCTCCTGCCGGGAATTGCATCCTGCCGCAGTTGCCATGAAGATCGCGGTCCGCAGCAAGATGCCGCCAGCGGTCGCTGTTCCGAGTGCCACGCCTATCACGATTGGACCAAAGAACGACCGGTCAAGGGAATGTTCACTATCCCAGAATTGCGAGCGGCCACGTCCAGGTAGCTGCCGAGTTCAGTGCGCGGGGCCGGGTGGAGTATCCGTCACCGTGTAGAGTTGACCATCGCGCAGATACATGCGCCGCATTTCCTGCTGATTGAAAGGCCGCGCGCCGCGGCGTCCGAGCACGGCTATCTGATTACCGCTTTCATCGACAGCACGATCGCGATCAATGCCCTTCGATACAGCGAGCGCGGCACCACGCGTGTGGTGCGTCGCAATCAGCTTGGGAGTAAGGCTCGGGCTGAATCCAGAAAAGTTAGGGTTGTCAGTGGGCGAAAATAGCTGAACAACGCGCAGCCCGTTCTTGCCATCGGCCACATAGGCGAAAAGTTCCGATGAGACCATGCCAAGTTTGGCGTCATTCACGTCATTCAGGGCCCCATCGGCGTTGAAGATCTGATCGAGCTTTGGCTGCTCTGGGTGTTCGACATCCACGATAGCCAATCCCTGCTTGCCCGCAGAAACGTACGCGTAGGTGCGCGCGACGTATATATTGCGCGCGTCGGTCAGTGGAACCTGCGCCTCCGGAACCGGTACTGGTCGGTCGAGATGGGTAATATCCAAGACCTTTAACCCCTGACTATCCACCACGAAGGCGTAGCGGAACTGCACAGCGATTCCTCGCGGCTGAACAAGAAAAGGCGCGCCCACCTGCGCAACCAGCTCGGGCTTAAGTGGATTGTCAAGACTCACCACGGCCAAGCCAGCATCGCAAAGGATGTAGGCATAAGTGCCCACGATGGCGATCCGCCGGGCCCCCTTCAGCGCGCCTTTGGGATTGAAAGCCAATGCACGTTTAAGAAAATTATTATTTGGATTGCCGTCGAGCAAAGTGCCGACGCCGGGGCTCTTGCCCTTAAGATTGGGATCGCCGATCACGACCAAGCCCTCTTCTTTGTCCGCGACATAGAGAAAACCGTAGATGAGGTGGATCGGCTGTTCTTCATTCTCTGGGCGATGTGCGCGCAGAGGATCGACACCCAATGTCGTTGGAGTCGCCACAGCCATCGCGTATTTCGTGGGCACATAAAAGCGCTGCCCCAGCGGCGAAACCGGCGCAGTAATCGTGCGTTGGGAAATATCCTTGTCATCCACGTTCGCAATGTCATAAACGCGCAGGCCGCCTTTACCCATGGCCGCGTAAAGATATTCGCCGCGCTCCTGCACATCCAAAACATCCGACCCACCGTGCCCGAACGCTTCTTTCAACTCACGCTTGTTCTTTACGTGCTTGTCATAGTCGTCGGGATAGGCAACCTTCTGCAGATCGCTTCCAATTACTGCGGGAGGCTCGTCATGTTCGGTGACGGTGACAGCTTCGTATCCGTGATTGCCGGTCGCCACATAAACGTAGCGCCCCATAAAGTTCATGAAGTTTGTGCCGAGCAGCAGTAACTGCGTCAACCAGGCATTGTTGTCGCCAGCTTTCGAGACATGACAATCGGTGCATCCTTTGGTTTCTCGCGCCCGCACCGTGTGCGGCACAAACGTGCTGAACGCCTGCCCGCTGAAACCTTCGGCCGAAATCGTCTGCTGCTGATAATAGATCCAATCGCGGTTGTTGTTCTGTGAACTGACTAGCACAGCGCAAGCCGAGCGCACCGGCGCGACCCGATGACCTGTGACCGTGCCGTCAATCGCCAGACTAAACACATCGTCGCGCAATATCTGAAAATTGTAGGAAGTCCAATTCCGCGTCGTCAGCCCTTCATTGTGCAGCATGGGCATCTTCTGATTCGCCGTCATCGAAAGATGGCATCCATAACAAGTAGGTGCCCACGAACTGTGGCACGAGTAACAAGTCATCCTGCTGTTCTGGTGCGCCAGTTGCGATGGATCGCCCTTCGCGCTTCCCCATGTCGTTCCATCCTTCTGAATGGTCTTAGCGAGCCGCGACTTCTCGCTGTAGTGCGCATTGCCCGGAGTAATCGAATCGATGACCTGCACTACTTCCCACTGCTGATCTTTTTCCAGCATCGACCGCTGAAGCAGCCGATCTCCCTCCCAATAGAAACGTCGCGCTCCCCAGGGCGTACGTAATCGATCAAGCGCAGTTCCACCATCGGGCGCGGCGATACCTGAGGTCCGTAACGTCGCCCGTTGCTCGATCGTGCCATGGCAATCTACGCAGTCGACCTCGATCGCATTCCGCGTTTCTCCATACAATTTTCCGTTGCCATGACTGTCCTGCTCAAAGTGGCAGTCGATGCAATGCATCCCCTTTTCCAGATGAATATCCTTCAGGTGCACAGCCCTCTTGAATTTGTCCGGATCATCGAAGGGAACCCGCTTGTCTTCCGCATCGAGAAGATTGCCCTTCCGATCGTGTTTGAACACTGCGCGAAAAATCCATCCATGACTGTGGAAGTCGGCAAACTGCGTACTCTTGAGTCCCTTATTAAATTCCGGTGTCCCGGTCTTTTCGAGAAAATCCACATCCGACCATAACCCACGAATGGCTGCCCGCTCCGGATTGCGCGTCTGAATCTCCTGCTGTTCCTGGGGGCTCGTGTGCCGTTGCTCCTTCGGATACATCTTGTCGCCATCGATTTCGTTATCCCACCATGTATAGCCAAAATAAGTCGCGACCATGTTCGTGCCAGGATGAATATGGCAAACAATGCACTGGCTCGACGGAATTGATCGCGTGAATTCATGTTTGATCGGATGTCCCGACTCGTTCCCCGCGATAGTCGGATCGGCAGTCGCACTATGCCCCGTATTCCCCGCCACCGAATAATGTCCCGAATGTTCCGCCGAACGATCGTTGGCGTAGATCACATGACAGGCACTGCAGCCGCTCGCGCGATAATCGCCAGGCTGATCGTTGGTCCCGGGGAACGACAACAGTGGATCGAGCAAGCGCGTTTTTTGCAAGCCGAGCACAGTAGGGTCTGTGCGCAAGAGCGTGCCAAAACCGCGCTCTCCCAGTTTCACATCCGGCTTTCCTGGCTGCTCGTCAAGGCTCGGAATCCCGACTTCAGGTTTCTTTTCTCCGCCGCGCTCAAACACGCGCAACACATTGCCCGGCTGCGAGAATTCCCACCGCTCAATCGGCTCAAGATAAGGCAGCACGCCCTTCGTGCGTGTCTCCTCCGCAGTCGGCGGCGGAAAAGTCTCCAATCTCTGCGGCTTTCCATCTGGTCCATAGCTTTCACCAAAGAACGGATTCTTCAGTGGAACCGCTCCGTTGTTGTAAAGCGCCGCGCTCCACAGCATCGCGCCATGAGTCATCATGCTCGTCCGCACGCGCTGCACCTCGGCACCGTGACACCCAGACCGGCCGCAGGTCTGCTCTGCCACTCGCAGATCGCCCGGGTTCACAAACTTGATGTAATCCACATCTTCCTTCAACCACTGCGTATAAGCGCGAACGGGATTGGCTGACGATCGTGCATTCTCCGCAAACCGAGGCCGCGGATGAGCCTGCCTGATCAATTCCTCATATTGCACCGACCCTTGCCCAACGCCCGCTGGCAGCACAATCTGCGGATTTCCTCCATGACAGTCGGTACAAGCCAGACGGACAGTTCCAGTAGTGTGCATGGTCGCGCTGTCCATCGGATTATGACAACTGACGCACCCCGCCGATCGTTGCTGCGCTCCATCGAGCGAGTCGCCGAGGCCCGGCGAATCCTGGACCGCACTGGCTTGCGCTGACGATCCCGCAGCGTTCTCTGAGGCTGAAGTTCTGGCCAACACCTTAAACGCCGCGGACGCCGCGCAGATGATTCCCGTCGCCAGCAAGACCTGCGCGAAGCGTCGCCCCGAAAAACTCCGCATGGCATTAGTTCAAAACGTCAGCCGAATGGTGGTGAAGCCGGAGATTAACACGCGTTTGTTGAAGATTTCCTCAAACCCTGCGCCCGGAAGCAAGTTTGATACTCCCGCCGTAATCACAATGTTCTCAGTCAATGGCGGTCGATACTGCACCCCCATCCCGCTGTCCGTGCCAATGCTGTGTCGAATTCCCGTCTGCGCCAGCACGATTTGCAACGGCTCCGTGCGATCAAATCTCAGGTAGTTAGCATTCACAAAAGCTCGCAGCTTAGGAGTCACATTAAAATCGGCGCCCGCGTTAAAGACAAACACTCCTGGGTTCACAAAGTTCGCCTGCCCTTCCTCCTTATTAGTACGCAGGCTCACCAACAAACTGCCCGGATTCGTCAGCGCAATTCCGGTGCCGGTCAATCGAATGCCTTGCTGATCAAAAAAACTAAACGCTCCCCCCGCAAAATTCGTTTCATCCACAATCGTGTCGAAGCCGCGAGCGCTCGAATTACGGCCGCCTCCCAGCGCATCCGACTGATTGCTCGGATCTCCCGATGCGTAGAAAAACGACGACCGCAATCGCACCCAGTCCTTATCCACCGACAATTCCAGCGCTGCCATCCGCCCGTCAATGTCAACGCGGCGTCCCGCAATTGGATTAAGCGTGTCATGCCCCAACGCCTGATAAAACGCATGGCTAATATTCAGCCGGCCGATGTGTCCGTTGCTAGCCCAGCCGAGATAGTAAGCATGAATGCCGTGCGGCTCAATGAGTCCGACAGGCGCAGGACGCACCAGAAATCCATTATCGTCGTAGTGAATTGAGGGATCGTCTCGGTTGTAATGGAAACTGAATTCCGTGGTGTAGCCCTTGGCAAAGAAATCCTGTACGTACACATTCCCGACGTAAACCTGCTGGTGTCGCGGTTGAAAAGTATTCAATCCGCTATTCGTGTTCTTCTCCAGAAAATAAAACCACGCCAGGTTGTAGTTAATGCGGTTCGAACGCAGATTGCCGAAGATGCGGACGCCAGGCTGCTCCTCAGCAAAAATAAATCCGCGAAAATCGCTGACAAATTGCTGGATGCCCGCCCTCACGGAAACGAAGTCAAAATTCGGGCTCAGGTCGTGCAGTTTGGCCTCGACAAATCCCTCCTGCAAACCGGTATGCGAATCGAAGCGATTGGTGCCGTCGGTGACATCAACATTAACCAGCCCGCGCTCCCGCGTTTGCAGAAAGTTAAGATTGAATTCCGGCGTGAAACGTATGCGGAAATCGATCGGCCGAAAACTAGTGTCGCCCTCGAAAAGATCAAAAGAGAGCCGAAAACTCTGCGATGCAAACGCCTGCTCGCCACGCCCGAAAAAGTTAGCGCTGCTTCCCTGCTCAGCCGATACACCGCTTGGCACCGGCAAGCGGCGCACGTCCAGGCCGGTGATACTCGTCCCCGTGAAATTGAAAAACCATCGCTGCCCCCACTTCCTGCCAAAGATCGGCTCGTCCCCCTTGATGCGGCTGCGATTGAACGGATCGTACCAATGGCCCTTCGTATACGGAAACTCACCGCCTTTGCCATAGCGATCCCAAGCCGGCATCGGAACATTCCAGCGATCAGGATCTTTCGCACAATTTGCGGAGTCCGGCGGCAGTTGTTCGGGAGCGATCCCCAACGGCCCCGGAGAAGACGCCTCTTCGCCAGTTCGCAATCCAGGGTAGCTACTAGCCGGAGAAGGCGGCGCAGGTGACGTAACAACAACACCCGGCACTCCAGATGGTCCCTCAGTCGGCGAAGTCGCGCCGGCCGTCGGTTCCAACTCCAGATCCTTCACTTCCGCGTTCTTAATTTCAAGACGGGATAAATCGATCGCCTGAAATCCTTCCTTCGACGCGTTCAGTTCATAGCTCCCAGGCGCAAGATCGGTGAAGCGGAATATACCCTCACCATCCGTCATCTTTTCGCGAGCCACGCCGCCACTACGCACCAAAACGATTCTCACTCCCGGGATACCGAGGTGACTCTGTCGATCTCTCACCGTTCCCTGCAACGAAGTTGTGTTGGTGGCTGCGTGGCCCGGGATTCGTTGAGTTTGTCCCAACGCTGCAACTTGAAGCATGACCAGACACAAAAGCACCGATCGAGAAGTCCACGCCCTCATCACCGGTGACGTTCTCCTCAGATCAATCCTCATCGCCAAATGGAGTTGCTTCCGATAGCCCGCATCAGATCGGGCCTAACACCTATCACAACCACAACCCGGGAGCAAGCCTCGCTTGACTTTGCGTCGCTCGCCGTCATAATGAATCATCGCGAAAACAAAAAATAAACACGAGATTATGAAGACCGTAACGGAGAATCATTTTCCTGTGAGGCTTTCTGTATTCTCTCTATTGCTTTGCGCGGCCGCGCTGTCCTCGATGTCCTGCGGCAGCGGATCTTCCTCGTCGACTTCCCCTGACCCTCCTCCTCCAGCATCCACCCCGCTCAGCATCACCGACGTAACCAACGTGGTTCAAAACGCTGTGACGTCGGTGAACGCTCCCATGGTAGTCGCGGTTGCCGATCGCGCCGGAAACATCCTCGCCGTATTCGAAACGCCCGGAGCCCCAAGCATCTCAATTGGAAATTTCGGCCAGACAGTTCCCGCCGATGAACTAGCCGTCAGCCTCGCCCGCACCGCAGCCTTCTTCAGTAACGACCAAGCTCCGCTCTCTTCCCGCACCGTTCGCTTCATCAGCGGCGTTCATTTTCCACTCGGAGTCGCGGGCACTCCCAACGGCGATCTTTACGGCATCGAAAATACCAATCGCGGGTGCACGCTAAGCGCAAATTACCTGCCCGGCCAGCGATTGAATCCATCTCTCTCGATTGATGGTTCCACATTTGGTCTCGGCATCATTACCGGCAAAGCCGACACCAACGACAGCAATCCGCTGGCAGTCAATCCCGGCGGCGTGCCTTTGTTCAACGGCGGAGCAGTCGGCGGCGTGGGCGTAGTCAGCACCTCGCCGGCGATCGCCGAATTCGCCGCCTATTCGGGCGCAATGAATTCAGGCCTCCTGCCCACTCCCGCTCAGCTTCCTCCACCCGGCGTCGTCATCGTCGGCGGAGTAGCATTGCCTTTCGTCGCTCAAACCACGCAACCAGCAGGCACTTCGCCTGGTACCTTCGCAGGTTCCTACAGCGTGCCCGCAACTGCTGGCACGCTTCCGCCCGAAGGATACCTGGTCGGTCCAAACCCAGGCGTCGCGCTCTCTCAGAATGACGTCACTGAAATCATTGCGAATGCCGTCGCCACCGCGAACATAACGCGCGCCGTCATTCGCCTGCCCCCCGGCTCCCGCACCAGGATGACAATTGCCGTCTCCGACCTCGACGGCACAATTCTCGGCCTCTATCGCATGCACGATGGAACCGTCTTCAGTGCCGACGTGGCGGCAACGAAAGCTCGTAATGTGATCTGGTTCAGCACCACCGGAGTCCGCGATCTGCCCAGTGTGCCGACGACTACGGCGGTCACGAATCGCACCGTCGGCTTCGGAGCCCAGCCCATGTTTCCGCCAGGCATCGACGGCTCGGGCGATGGCCCATTTTTCCCGCTCTATCTTTACGACATCGCGAACCCCTGCACGCAGGCATCGGAAGGTGGCTCTCCCAACACCAACAATATGAGCGGAGTCGTTTTCTTCCCTGGCAGCCTGCCGCTCTATAAAAATGGCGCTCTGGTTGGCGGCTTAGGCGTCAGCGGAGACGGCGTCGATGAAGACGACTTCGTCACTGCGGGAGCAGTGAATGCCGCCTGCGGATCGGGCGGTCCCTGTGGGATCCCGGATTTTCAGGCGCCAGCCAATATCCGCGCCGATCAAGTCGTGATCGACAATGTGCGCCTGCCCTACCTGAAGTTCCCGAGAAATCCAACTGACTGAGCAAGTCAGACGCTAATAACGCGCTCGCCGCATTGCATTGCTAGCTCGCTGAGAATCGCAAGCCTCCCGGCCGGCACTCAGAAATTAATTTGACCGATCACTATTTCCGCAAGCACATTCCCGCATTCCGAGAAAACGCCTGCAATTGATACGCAGTTTCAAGCGGCGTGTTTTTGACACGGATATTTGAGTCCGTGTTCGCAGACAGCACTAAGTATTCCGTACTTGAACTTCCAATTTTGCTCGGATTGCCCACGATTTGTGAAGATCAATCTTTGTTAGCTTGGCCCGAAATGCCAAGCGGGCAGCCATCTTTGCGATAGTTGGCCCTGCTCAGACCGGTCACTAGCCTGTCGATTACCTGTCCCGATGGACACTCGGTTACTCGCGGCTGGACTGCGTCGTCCTGATCGTTCGTCATCTGCCCAAAACCTTTTGCGCGCCGAAGAATGACTCATGCACCGCACCTGCGCGGTTGTATTAGTCGCAGGACTTTGTGCAGCTGCTCCATATCCCCCGCCGTGCGTACTCCGCACGGAATAGGAGAAGCGAAGTGAAACGTCATAATTTCCCACAGATTTTTGTGGGCTGCGGATTCGTTTGCCTGAATATCTTACTGTTTGCATCCGCCGCCAGCGGACAGGTAGCTGCTACTCCTTCCAGCGTCAACTTCGGTAGCGTGCAGGTCGGCAACAGCGTGTCGCAAACCGTGCAACTGAGCAATACGAGTGACGGGTCTCTGACGATCGATCAGGCGACCGTGTCAGGAACCGGATTCAGTGTTAGCGGATTTATCCTGCCGACGACTCTACTTCGGGGTCAGAGCGTGACCTTGACCACGACCTTCACACCGCAGTCTAGCGGCGCCATTACTGGGAGCATCTCTCTTGAATATTCCCGAACCCTATGGAGACGCCACTCGAACACGGTCACCATTTCTCTCGCGGGCACAGCGACAGTTGCCGGTCAGCTTGTCACGAGTCCCACCAGCTTTGCGTTTGGCAACGTTCAGGATGGCAGCAGCACGACTCTCTCCGAGACCCTAACCAACACCGGCGGATCAACCCTCACCATCTCGGGCGCAACCGCCAGCGGCACCGGATTCACCTTGAGCGGACTGTCCGTGCCCGTTACCTTAACCGCCGGACAAAGCACTTCGTTCTCCGTCAAGTTTGCTCCCACCACCGCCGGCGCAGCCAGCGGCAGCCTCACCATCAGCTCTAACGGATCGAATCCGAATTTGAGTATTCCTCTCTCTGGCACAGGCGTCACTCAAGGAACGCTCACCGCCAATCCCACCAGTCTCGCCTTCGGCAGCGTGCAAGTCGGCAACCACGCGAATTTGTCCGAGACCCTCACCAACACCGGAGGTTCCACCGTCACCATCTCCTCCGCCACTCCCAGCGGCTCCGCATTCTCCATCACCGGACTCACCCTCCCCCTCACTCTCACCACCAATCAAAGCGTCACCTTCACCGCTACCTTCACCCCGACCACCGCCGGCTCAGCCAGCGGATCGATCTCCATCACCTCCAACGCGTCCAACTCCCCGCTCTCGATCGCACTCTCCGGCACCGGAACCGCCGCCGGAACCCTAGCCGTCTCCCCCACCACCCTTGCCTTCGGCAACGTCAACGTCGGATCCAGCTCCGCTCTCGCTGGCAGCCTCACCGCCAGCGGCTCCGCCGTCACCGTCAATTCCGCGAGCAGCAACAGCAGCGAATTCGTCCTCTCCGGAATCTCGCTCCCCATCACCATCCCCGCTGGCCAATCCTCGACCTACACCGTAACCTTCACGCCCCAATCCAGCGGAGCAGCCTCCGCCTCGCTCTCCTTCACCAGCAACGCCTCCAACTCGCCCGCCGTGCAATCCCTGACCGGCACCGGCGTCACCCCAACTCAGCACACCGTCGACCTCACCTGGACCGCCTCCCCCGAAGCCGTCGGCTACAACATCTATCGCGGCACCGTCTCAGGAGGCCCCTACGCCATGATCAACTCGTCACTCGACGCCACCACCGCCTACACCGACAGCACCGTAGTCTCCGGAACGACCTATTACTACGTGGCCACGGCTGTTAATGACGAGTCGCAGGAAAGTGGATACTCGAATCAGGCGACCGCCGTCATCCCCAACCCGTAAACCTCCTGGAATCTCACCCCATCTTCGTCCACGGTTCGTATACGGCGGGCCTCGGTAATTGCTCTAAACTAGGCGAACTTCTATCTTGCGATCGAGTAGGGTCGAGGTATATTTCAGCCTGCGCTGCCGGGGCCGCGTCTCGTTTTTCCGGCTCACTTTCTAGCTATGTGCCTTCCGGTTCCTATCAATCTGGTCTTCTTCGGAGGGAAACTGATAGGCAAAAGGTGTCCTGTGGGCGTCGTCGGTCGTGCGTTCTTCGTTTGCGCAGCATCACGAGCCGAATCCTTTTAGGCCTTTCTGAAGTAAATCTCTGTCACGCCTTGCCCCAACGCCGCCAACCTGCGTATTGTTGCAGAGTGAAATTTCCACGATGTAGTGGAATCCTGCTCCACTTCACTTCCCTGCCCGGCCGCTTCGGCATCGGCGACCTTGGTCCCTGCGCCTACGCGTTCGCGGACTTCCTCTTTGCCGCCGGACAGAAGTTGTGGCAAGTGTTGCCGCTGAATCCCACCGGATACGGCGATTCCCCGTACCAGTGCTTCTCCGCTTTTGCCGGCAACCCGATGTTGCTCAGTCTTGAACGATTGCGCGATCAGGGCTTACTCAAAGCGTCAGACCTGGCTCAGGCGCAGCCGTTTCCCCAGGACTTCGTCGACTATGGGTGGGTCATCGAATTCAAGGTGGCGGCCTTGCGCCTGGCGGCGCAGGTTTTCTTTGCCGACGGTTCTCGCGCTGACCGTGCTGCCTTCGATCGCTTTTGCGAGCGCGCCAGTCCGTGGCTCGACGACTACGCGCTTTTCATGGCCTGCAAAGATGCGCATCACGGCACGATGTGGACTTCATGGGACCCACAGATTCGCAAGCGACATGCTCATGCGGTGAGCGAGTGGTCGAGAAAATTGGCGCCGGAAGTCATGGCCTTCAAATATTGGCAATTCGAATTTTTCCAGCAGTGGGAGCATCTCAAGGCCTATTGCCAGCAGCGCGGCATCCGTTTCATGGGTGACATCCCGATCTACGTGGCGCACGACAGCGCGGACGTCTGGGCGCATCCCGATCTGTTCTATCTCGACGATCAGGGCCACCCCACTGTAGTCTCGGGCGTGCCGCCGGATTATTTCACCGCCACCGGACAGCTTTGGGGGAATCCGATCTATCGCTGGGACGACCTGGCCGCCAGCGGATACAAATGGTGGATCGAGCGGTTTCGTGCCTCTCTCGCGCTTTTCGACATGGTGCGCCTCGATCATTTCCGCGGCTTTGAATCCTATTGGGAGGTTCCCGCCCATGAGACGACTGCCATAAACGGGCGCTGGGTAAAAGGACCGGGCGAAGAATTTCTGGCGGCGCTGCAAAACGCATTTGGCGAACTGCCTATCGTCGCGGAGAACCTCGGCGTGATCACGCCGCCGGTCGAGAAATTGCGGCAGCAGTTCGGCTTGCCGGGCATGAGTCTTTTGCAATTCGCGTTCGGCAAGGATCCGCAGGGTCCCTCCTTTCGTCCGCATAATTACAGTCGCGACCTGGTCGCTTACACCGGCGGGCACGACAATGACACGACCGTAGGCTGGTGGTCGAGTTCGGGCGCCGGCGACAGCACGCGTACTCCCGAAGACGTCCGCAAAGAGCACGACTTCGCTCGCGCCTATCTCAACTTCAGGTCCAATGACGATTCAGAGATCAACTGGATAATGATCCGGGCAGTGTTGGCGTCGGTTGCCGATGTTGCGATTGTCCCGTTGCAGGATGTGCTGGGTCTGGGTAGCGAGGCACGCATGAATCTTCCCGGCAAGGTCAGTGGAAACTGGAAATGGCGCTATCGTCCGGACGCACTAACCAGCGAGTTGAGCGCGAGACTTCGCAGCTTGGTCGCGCTGTATGATCGGTAAGCAAGTCATCGACAGGATAATCGCGGTACAAGAATCGTCTCCAGGCTGAACTTATGGACAAGCCTCCACGCACCTTTTGGCAGATTTGGAACATGAGCTTCGGTTTCCTCGGCATCCAGTTTGGTTGGGGATTGCAGATGGCGAACATGAGCGCCATCTACGAGTACCTGGGCGCAAGGGCAGATCAGATTCCGATTCTCTGGCTGGCTGCGCCGCTGACCGGATTGATCGTGCAACCAATTATCGGCCACGCCAGCGACCGCACCTGGGGTCGCATGGGGCGGCGGCGTCCTTACTTTCTCGCGGGCGCGATCCTGAGTTCGATGGCGCTCATCCTGATGCCGCGCAGTTCGGCGCTCTGGATGGCAGCGGGCCTGCTCTGGGTCCTCGATGCCTCCATCAACATAAGCATGGAGCCGTTTCGCGCCTTCGTCGCCGACCTGCTCCCGGAATCTCAGCGCACTCGCGGCTATGCGATGCAGAGCCTGTTCATTGGGCTGGGCGCGGTGATTGCGTCGGCCTTGCCTTATCTGCTGACTAACGTCTTTCATGTCGGGGGCGTGAGAGCGGCGGGGACGATTCCTTTCACCGTGCGTCTTTCGTTTTACATTGGCGCCGCGGCTTTTCTGGGCGCTGTCCTGTGGACCATTTCCACCACGAAGGAATATCCGCCCGACAATCTGGAGGAATTTCAAAAAGAAAAAAATGAACGCGAGGGCATTGGCGCAGCGGCTCGTGAAATCCTGGTATCGATCCGCGAAATGCCCCGCACCATGCGGCAACTCGCATGGGTCCAGATCTGCACCTGGATGGGTTTGTTCTGCATGTGGCTTTACTTTCCGGTAGCCGTGGCGCGCAATGTCTTCGGCGCCGCCGACACGAATTCACCGCTCTATTCCGCGGGAGTGGAGTGGGCCGGCGTTTGCTTCGGAATGTACTCGCTGGTGTGCTTCGGGTTTTCCTTCCTGCTGCCCGCACTAGCGCGGCAATACGGACGCAAAGTAACCCACAGTTTCTGCCTGATATGCGGCGGCCTCGGACTGCTTTCCGTGGCCGTGATTCACAACAAATATCTGCTTCTACTCTCCATGGCCGGAGTCGGGATCGCCTGGGCCAGCACGCTCTCGATGCCTTATTCAATACTTGCCGGATCGCTGCCTCGCGGAAAGACGGGGGTCTACATGGGCATCTTCAACTTCTTCATCGTGATTCCAGAGATCACGGCTTCGCTCGGATTCGGCTGGGTCATGGGCCATCTGTTGAACAACGACCGCATTGCCGCGGTGGTAGCGGGCGGGATTTTTTTCATCCTGGCGGCCGTGCTGACGCGGCGAGTGGAGGACCTCTATGACCTGCGCGAGCTAAGCGGTTCGCTGCCGGACCGTGCCGTCATGGCCAAGCCTTGAACTTCAGCTGCGACACCAGAGCTACGCGCGGGTCGCCCGTTTCGCCGCAAGCAACAACTCACCGTGCGCGCACTGCGACAAGTTCGGTTTCAACCGGCACCCCGCGAGCGATCTTCACCCGGACCAGCGCCTCGAAAAACGTTGTCGGTACTGCACCAGACGCAGGAATCGCATGCAGCAGTTTTTCCACCGATTCCTGGCGGCAAACAAACTCCACCGCGCCTTGCGTCCCAAACGTCGTTGTCCCTGCCAGAATCATCTCGTATCGGCCGGCTCCGATTCCTGGCACCAGTCCGACGACCGAGTAATCTTCCGTTAACGAAACATTAGAGGGACTCGCAAGATAGGTGCTCGCCTCTCCTTGCTTTGGGTGCTTGTTGACGATCGAAAGATCGCCACGACGCGGGCCCGATGCGACTCTCTGAAAAACGAATTCCTGCGTCCCCGGAATGTCGAGCAGCGAAAGATTTTCCGAAGGCGAGCCCACAAAGATCAGGTTGTTATTTCTGACGTCGTCGAGCGTGAACAAACTCCCGCGCTTCACCAGTACTCGCCGTCCGAGTGCACCGAACGCATCATCGAGTGCATGGATGGCCAACACTTCTCCTACCCCCGTGTAATGGTCGTACACCGCGCTCTTCGAATCCTGACGCGAATTGTAGTAGCGCATGCCGGTCTCGGGCCGTCCGACGAAGGCAGCGTTGCTGAAGATCACCCAAGGTTCCTCAACCCCTGAGGTAAAGGGTTTCCAAAACGCAGCGAGAGGTGTACCGGCTCTCGGTGGCGCACTGGACACCGCCATGGCCGGCTCGGGCCGCTTCCGGTCCCACAGCAGGACCCCCAAAACAATCAGCGAGATAGTAAGCCCGGTCAAAAGTAATATGACGGCAACCCGCCAGCGCGCCGGGAGGGTTTCGATTACCGCGCCGTGCAAAGGAACTTCGCGGAAAGGCACAGTCCTCGGCTGCGGCAGCGTCTCGGCCGCTCTCGCCTCGAAGATCAGGTGATAGCTGCCTTTTGGAACCTTGACCAGGATCGGATCCGACGCTCCCTCCGTGGCATAGTACTCCGCCAGTTTGAGCCGAAGACGTCCGGCTTGGACGCGGATGGTGGAGTCAGATTGTGGATCAAAGTCCGCAGGTCGCCCGTACACTTCGGTGGCAATCTGATACTCCTTCACGGGCGCATCGGGATGATCGAGAGCTTGTTTCGCAAGATATTGCAGAAGCTTGCAGAGAGATTCCGAGCCCCGCAGGCTATGACTTTTAATAATGCTATCTATTTGTTGGTAGAACTGCTTGGGTCCAGTGGCGAAAGTGTTTGACACAGCCATTTAACACCGTTGTAACAGTGGATCGTATCCCCCTGCAACAGCGGCATTTTACTCCTGTAACCGTTTAAAGACCTAGTGGAACCTACGCCGGTAATTGCTTTGCATTAGGGTTTGCACGTTCTCTCGCAAATGTTCTACTCCAAAAAATCCCTATGTCCGGCGGACGCCCTTGAAGACATCCGCGAAATTGGAGGAAAGATGAAGAGCAAGTTCTGTCTGGTTGTCATTCTTGTACTGTGCTTGGCCGGTTTGGCGCTTGCCCAGTCGGATACGGCACGTCTCATCGGAACCATCACGGATCCCAGCGGCGCCGTCGTAGCCAACGCCACAGTCACGGTCACCGACACCGCAACCGGGCGCGTGGTAACCGAGAAGACAGGCGCTGCTGGGCAGTACACCATCAATGCTTTGCCGATCGGAAAATACCACGTCGTGGTGAACAAGGAAGGCTTTAAGACGGCAGATGCAGACATCACGCTCGAAGTTTCCCAAGTCCAGGAGATCAGCCTGCAACTCGAGGCTGGCTCTTCATCCACCACCGTTGACGTGACCGGCGAAGTGCCGCTGGTGGATACGTCAACTTCGAGCACCGGCGAAGTGATTCAGGGGCGGCAAGTCGTGGAGCTCCCGCTCAATGGACGAAACTTCACCCAACTCGCACTGTTGACCCCGGGCGTCAGCCGTGGCGCTTATGCGGATAACGCATCCGGCATCGCCTTTGGGAACGCGGCGGCGGAGACTTGGCGAAACTACGAATCCGGGGGTGCCTCGCTGTCCGTCAATGGTCTGCGGCCGCAGGCCAACAACTACCTGCTGGATGGCCTCGACAACAACGATTCCATGGTCAACACGCTGATCATATATCCGGCGATTGAAGATATCGCAGAATTCAGGACCACAACCAGCGTCGCCCCGGCCGAGTTTGGACGCGCAGGCGGCGCGGTAATCCAGGTTGCCACCAAGTCCGGGACGAACGCTATCCACGGTTCCGCCTACTGGTTTAACCGTTCCAGGGAGGGCGCAGCGAACGTCTTTGGCAGCACCCATGCTCCGGAGTTGAGCCGGAATCAGTTTGGCGCTTCCCTGGGTGGGCCGATCTGGAAAAACAAGTTGTTCGGCTTCCTCGACTACCAGGGCTGGCGTCAGGACATACCGGCCGGTATTGCCCAAAACAAAGTGCCGACGGCGCTAATGCGCACCGGCGATTTCACGGAACTGCTTTCTCCAGCCGGCACGCTGGCGACAAGCGCTACCAGCTTGCCCGACGCGAGGTTGCCAGGGTGCAGCGCTGCCATGGCCGCCCAGCCCAATGCCTTTCTTAGTAGCGTTGTCGGCGGAACCACCTTTACTGCAGGATACGTCTTCGACCCGCAAACATGCCTACCGTTTGGTTGGAATTCGGGTACCGACGCGCCGGGTCCGAACATCAACATGGTACCCACTAGCAGCCAGAACACCGTCGGATTGGCGTATCTGAACCAGTTTCCAAATCCCAACATCAGCGGCGCAAATCTGTTAACAAACAGCAACAATTTCGCAGGACCGCAGCAGAACATCATTAACGAAGACGATTACGATGCGCGAGTGGATTTTAACGCCACCTCGAAAGACACTATTTTCGCCCGCTATAGCTTGGGCGACGATTTCCTGGCCAACACTCCCTACCTGGTTGGCGCCAACAACCCCCAGCACTTCCTGCCCTCTGGCAGCGGCACTAACCCGCAGCATCCGCGTCAGGTTGCCGGGGGCTGGACCCACATTATCAGCCCGAACATTCTTAACGAATTCCACTATGGCTACACGCGTCCGATTTACGGATACCAGCAGCCCGGATTTGGGACTGCAATGGCCTCCGCCATCGGGATTGCCAATGCCAATACTGACCCATTGCTGGGCGGCTATCCCATCATCGGCGGTTGGTACGGAAACATATCCTACGTGGGTGACGGTGGTCCCTACCTCGTCATCGAGCCCGCGCATCAATTCACCGATGCGGTGAGTTGGACAAAAGGAAGGCACGTCTTCAAGTTTGGCGCCAGCGTTATCCACCGCGACGTGAATTGGACCCAGGGCAATAACGCCAAAGGCTATTTCTGGATCGACGACGGCAGCTTTGGCACATACCCCGCCTCAACCTCGCACCACGGAACTTTTACCGGCTTTGAAGATTCCGAGTTACTGGCTGGTTTCATGGGCGCCTACTCGGTGGGTGGATTCCACGGGTTGTACAACACGCGAAGCTGGGAGAGCGGATTCTTCGCCCAGGACGATTTTCGCTTGAACCGCAGGCTGACGCTGAACCTTGGCCTGCGCTACGATCTTTTCACGTGGCCGAAAGAAGCCAGCAACCATATGTCCAATTTCAATCCCGCGACCGGGGAACTGGTTGAGGCCGGAACTCCCGCTGCCGCCGGTTACAACGATTCTCTCATCGACACGGCGAAGCATAACTTCGGCCCTCGCATCGGATTTGCCTATGATCTGTTCGGCACGGGCAAAACCGTTCTCCGCGGCGGCTATGGGTTGTTCTACTACCTGGACCGCGGCGGCGTTGCCAATGAACTTTCGGAGAACCCCGACTTCAACGGCACCCAGACCTTCTATGCATGCCCCACGGGCACGACATGCGGGACGGGCTATCGCGTCACGCTCAGCGGAGCGGCGCCCTTAGGGAGTACCAATCCGGTCGGTGCGACTGGAGCCCTACCGCCTAAAGTCGGCATCAACCCGGACGCCGTGAACAATACCGACAACGTGATTTACTGGCCGAAGAACAGCCCGAACTCGCACATCCAGCAATGGAACGTGCAAATCGAGCAGACTATTGATAGCAAGACGTCGTTCCAGTTGGCGTACGTCGGGACGCATATGTCAAATATCGCCACTCCCTTTAACGCCAACCAGAACGTTCTTTCACCTTTGTCGGCACCGGTAACCAGTTGGTTCCCGTCTGGGGGTGCCATCAACCCGAGCGGTGTCGGGACCATCGGCGAATATGCGATGATCGGCAGCGGGAACTACAACGGCCTGCAGACGAAGCTGACTCGCAGGCTGAGCAATGGACTCACTGGCACGGCGGCCTACACCTGGTCACACACGCTGGATAACGCCGCCTCCGGGCTTGGTGGCCCCGGCGGTATCGTGGTGGGGCCAAATGGTACGCCGCTGCTGAACTACCAACACGGCAACTCGAACGACGATCAGCGTCAGCTGTTTTCCGCCAGCGCCATCTATGAGTTGCCCTTCGGACGGGGCAAACGCTTCGGCGGCGATATGCCGAAGACGGCTGACTACGTGGTTGGCGGCTGGCAATGGAACAACGTGATTATAAAGGCCACCGGAACCCCGATCGACATCAGCGGCTCCTTCCCGGCCACCGCGAATGGCCAGAATACCCGCCCGGACTATCACGGTGGATGCCGCACCGGCGTCTCCGCCTTTGTCTGGCTCGCCTGTTCGCCGGGGGCGTTCACCCCCCCTGCTGGGCTCATCGGCACTCTTCCCAGAAACGCCTTTCCTGGACCCGGAACATTCACCTGGGACACTTCGGTCTTCAAGGTCTTCAGCGTGACCGAACGAGTAAAGACGGAATTGCGTGCCCAGGTATATAACCTGACCAACACGCCCCAGTTCCAGAACCCGGACGGCAATTACAGTAACGGTGATTTCGGGCAGCTGGTTTCGCCGCGGCTCGCGCCCACTAACCGGGAGCTCGAGCTCGCAATTCGCGTATCCTTCTAACCCGCAGCGCAGGGTGGCGCTTGAGTGTAAGGCTCAAGTGCCCTCCGATGCGCCTCGGAGGCAGGATATTCTCTCGGCTCTCCTTGTCTTGTCTCGATCTTTGTGCTTCGCGCCGCTTGGCTTTAAGCCGGGCCACGGGTAACTGCCACCGGGTAACTGCCATGAGAAACATACGCACCAATGCGGCGTCGCTGATCGTGTTCTGCGTGATCCTGGCATGTCTGCTCGCGCTGCCGGCATGGCCGCAGACGGATGCCAGGGAGCCGCAAGCCCCGGCAGTTCGCAAGATCGAGCCGCCCAACTGGTGGGTGAACTACACACCCGACCTCACGCTACTACTCACCGGGGAGAATCTGAGTGGCGCTCGGGTGGAAAGCCCGGTGAAGGGCTTAACCACACTCGGCGCGGAGGCTTCATCCAACGGACATTATCTTTTCGTCCACCTGCAACTGAGTCCCGATCTGCCGCCAGGAATCGTGCCCCTGCGGCTGATCACTTCGGCGGGTTCGACGACCGTTCAGTTGCCGTTCTTGGCTCGCGCCGACTCGCGAGGCCACTTCGAAGGTTTCTCCCGCGACGATGTCATCTACCTGATCATGCCCGACCGCTTCGCCGACGGCGATCCGTCGAACGATCGGCCAGCGAACGACCGGCCTCCGGGCTCGACCGGCGTGTATGACCGAAGTCAACCGAGAGCGTATCACGGCGGCGATCTGCGCGGCATTCGAGACCACCTCGGATATTTGCACGACCTGGGCGTCACCACTCTTTGGCTCACGCCTGTCTGGAAGAACACCGATTCCGATTACCACGGCTATCACGTCGTCGATTTCTACGCCCTCGACGACCACATGGGCTCCATGCAGGAATACCAGGCGCTAGTTGCCGACGCTCACCGCCTGGGCATGAAGGTGCTCATCGATTACGTCGTCAATCACACAGGCCCCAACCATCCGTGGGCCAACGATCCACCGACACCGACGTGGTTTCACGGCACTCCTGAGCACCATCTGGAGCCCGCGTACACGTTCAATGGCCTGGTCGATCCGCACGCTTCGCCGCGCGAGTATCTCAACACGCTCAACGGCTGGTTCGCCAACAAGCTGCCCGACCTGAATCCGGACGATCCCAAACTCGGCCTCTACCTGGCGCAGAATGCCATGTGGTGGGTGGAGACCGCACAGCTTGATGGATTCCGCCTGGATACGTTTCCCTATTCCACGCGCCGCTTCTGGAGTGAATGGCATGAGCGGCTCCGTCAGGTCTATCCGCAGACGGTTTATCCGCAGGTCATGGACGTAGGTGAAGTGTGGGATGGCGATTCGACCATCACGTCATTTTTCGAAGGCGGGCGAAAGCAGTTCGATGGCATCGACTCCGGCCTGGCTACAGTCTTCGACTTCCCGCTCTGCTTCGCGTTGCGCGATGCGGTCGTCAAGGGCGCGTCGATGGGCAAGATCGTGGATGTTCTTCGGCACGATCAACTTTACCCGCACCCCGAGACTCTGGTTACCTTCATCGGCAATCACGACAACGCGCGTTTCCTGGGCGAGAAGAGCAGCAATCCGGCCAAACTCAAAGCTGCATTTTCACTGCTGCTGACCTTGCGCGGGATTCCACAAATTTATTACGGCGATGAGATTGCCATGACTGGCGGCGGCGATCCCGACAACCGGCGCGACTTTCCCGGGGGCTTCCCCGGCGATCCGCGCAACGCTTTTACCGCCGCCGGCCGCACCGCCGAACAGCAGGACATATTCGCGCACGTGCAGGCTCTACTGGCGCTGCGTAAGAGTCACCCCGCCCTACGCACTGGGAAGCAATGGCACATTGGATGGGACGACAATTATTACGCCTTCCTGCGCGACTCGCCGCAAGATGGAGATAAGCTGCTGGTCGTCTACAACAACTCCACGAAGAAGCTCGAACTCAACATTCCTGTCGACAATACGCCGCTTGAAACCGCGCGTCAGCTGCAGTCGGTGTTTGGAGATACGTCTGCGGAACTAGTCTCCGGCAAAGTGCGCGTGTCATTGCCGGCCCAGACCCTCGCCGTGTTCAGCGTGCATTAACCTTGTACGATTACTTCGATGGGATGATTCCGCCAGTCCCTGAATCGCCATGAAGCTAAATCCGGGGAAGCGTCGGGCGGCCAAGCCGATCCTAATCATCATGATTTGCATGTGGGCAAGCGTTGCCAGCCTGCCGGCCCAATCCCCACCGGCGAATCATCCCGCAACGCAGCCCCGCCGAACCGCTCCCGCCAAAGAGTCCGCGGACAAGATAGTGCCGGCCGCAGCGGCAATCCAATTCGAGAACGTCATCGAACAGTCGAAGATCAAGTTCAAGCTCAGGAACAGCGTCAGCCCCCAGCGTTACACCTTTGAAACCATGGCTGGCGGAGTCGCGGTCTTCGACTACAACAACGACGGCTTGCTGGACATCTTCTTTACTAACGGCGCAGCCATTCCGTCGCTGGAAAAAAACGATGCGAGTTACTTCAATCGTCTATTCCGCAATAACGGAGACGGAACTTTCACCGATGTAACTGAGAAAGCCGGCCTGCAGGGTATCGGTTATTCGATGGGAGTGGCCGCGGGCGACTACGACAATGATGGCTTCGTCGATCTCTACGTTACCGGAGTCAACCGCAATCAGCTTTTCCATAACAACGGCGACGGAACGTTTACCGACGTTACCGATAGAGCGGGAGTCGGCGGTTTCGTCCCGAAGATCGGGAAGGCATGGTCTGTGGCTGCGGGATGGTTCGATTACAACAACGATGGGCGGCTCGACCTTTTTGTCGTCAACTATCTCAATTACGGCATCAAGAGTGCAGCTCCCTGCGTTCAGCAAGGACTTCCGGTCTACTGTTCCCCTGTCGATTTTCTGGGAACGCCAAACATTCTTTATCGCAACGACGGCGACGGCACTTTTACGGACGTCTCGGAACAATCCCACATTTCCCAGTACATCGGCAAAGGGATGGGCGTAGCCTTTGCCGACTATGACAACGACGGCTTCACCGATATCTTCGTCTCCAACGATACTTTCGAGAATTATCTTCTGCACAACAACGGAGATGGAACCTTTACCAACGTGGCCGTGCTCGCCGGAGTTGCGTACAACGCATTCGGCAAAGCCATAGCCGGAATGGGCGTCGATTTTCGCGATATCGATAACGATGGAAGGCCGGATATCTTCGAGACTGCGATGTTCGGGGAAAGCTTTCCTCTCTATAAGAATCTAGGTGGAGGTCTATTTCAGGACGTCAGCGGCGCCGCCGGACTGAGCGTTCTGACCAGCCGTTCCACGGGCTGGGGAGTCGGGATCTTCGACTTCGACAATGACGGCAACAAGGACCTGTTCACCGCCAACGCCGACATCCTCGACAACGCCATGGACATCGCGCACAGGCCTTATCCGCTTCCGAATCGAGTGTTCCGCAACAAAGGCAACCTGACGTTCGAGGATCTGAGTTCGAACGCCGGAACGTCGTTCTCCGTTCCAGCGGCGCATCGCAGCGCGGCCTTCGGCGACCTCAACAACGACGGCAAAATCGATGCCGTCGTCACGGTTCTGAACGGCCCGCCGGAGATATGGATGAACCGTTCGGGCACTCAGAACAGCGGCAACCGAAACCACTGGATCATTCTGAAACTGGTCGGCGCTAAATCCAACCGCGACGGCCTGGGAACAAAGGTCAAGATAACAACTTCTCTGGGCACGCAATACAATGAGGCAACAACCGCGTGCAGCTACAACTCTTCGAGCGATAAGCGAGTGCACTTTGGGTTGGGATCGGCCCCCGTCGCAGATAGCATTGAACTCATCTGGCCGAGCGGCATCAAGCAGGTTCTGAAGAATATCAAAGCGGATCAAATCCTTACCGTGACCGAGAGCGCTCCCTGAGCTGCAAGTATTTATGAGAGCCAGACTTGATCTCGCGCATACGCTGTTATCGGACGAGGCGTCCCGTGTCTCTACCCTCATCAGCTTTGATCCAGCGCGCTGGATGGGACAATATGTGAGAATCGGCCCTACGAAGCCCGACGGGACGCCACACCCCAGCGCGGGTAAGACTGGGAAGGTAGAGAAATTGCTGTCACTTGGTGGCAAGATGCTCGCGGTAGTTGAGGTTGAGAGCGACTTCATTCTCGTATATCTGGAGTCTCCTGAGGGAACAACCACCCGCCCGATTATCCGACTAGAGGCTCAGTTGATAAGGATAGTAGGCGTAAAATCGCCCTTTCACGCATTGATGGCTGGCGAGTGCTTGCGCTGATTACTGTGTGCTGAGTTGCTTGTCAGGCCGTGCGGACTATCTCCTCAAAGGGTGTACAATCCCCGCCCATGGGAACAAAGCGCAGTTTCTGGCACGCACGTCAGCGCAATTCCCAGGGGGCCGAGAATATGGAAGCTCCGGTCGGTATCGAGCCCAAGCGTCCGCCCCGTCGGTTGAAGGCACTACTGGCGCTGGCCCTGTCCGGGGCACTGGGTGGATTTCTGATTTCGTATATCCTCCCGCCGAAATATACCTCGCAGTCTACGGTTCTGGTGGAGAGCCAGAAGGTGCCCGACGAATACGTCCATCCGATCATCACCGCTGATTTTGCTCAGCGCGTGCAAGGGTTGAGCGAGGAAATGTTAAGTCCGAGTCGTCTGCGTCCGGTGATTCACAGCCTCAATCTGGTCAAACCCGAGGAGGAGGGCAAACTCATCGAAGACATCCAGCAGAATATGCAGGTCGAGCCGGTGATTACTACCATGAGCGCAGCGGTAGCGCTTTCTCCCACCGACAAGGCGCCGAGTGCGAACAACGAGCCGATACCCGGATTTACCGTCAATTACACCGACAGCGACGCTGTCCGAGCGCAAAAGGTCTGCAATGCCTTGACCTCGCTGATCATAGACGAAAATTTGAAATCTCGCACCGAGGTGGCGCAGAGCACTATCGATTTTCTTAACCGTCAAGTCGAAGAGGTCAGGCGTGCGCTTGAGCAACAGGGTGTGAAGCTTGCCATTCTTAAGAATCGGTCGCCGCGCGGCCCCCAGGAGGAGGCGGAGTACAAGGTGCAGACCCTCGACTACGATGTTGCCCAGAAAAACTACGTAGATCTCCTGACCAAACTAAGCTCCGCCCAACTGAGCGCCAACATGGAGAACGCGCAGGAAGGCGAGCAGATGCACATCGTGGCCGCCGCCGGCCTACCCGAGTCTCCAGAGTTTCCAGACCGGCCGTTGTTTGGTCTATGGGGGCTGTGCGGCGGTCTAATTCTCGGGATCGGTGGTTGTCTCTGGTCAGCAGCCCGGAAACTATTCCAGTGACGTGTCTCAACTATTACAGCTGTCTATTTCTGCGCGACATTGGCCGACAACCGCTGCGCCAGCTCGGTCTGCTCATTTCGCTGCAGAAGCCCGATAAGATCCTTCATGAATTCGGGATTGTTTCTTCCATACGCCGCCGCGGTCTCGGCATTCAAGTCCGCATCCGACACTTTACCCAGGTGGAAGTAAGAATCGCAAAGCATGTACAGCAACTCCGGTTTCATGGTTCTGGACTTCGCCAGTTGTTCCGCCGCATCGGACCAGCGCTCCTGTTGGTAGCGGACCTCGCCCATCTCGGCGATCGCCGTCTGATAGTTCGGGTCGTTTGCCAGTTCCGCCTTGAACTCACTCTCGGCCGCATTCAGGTCGCCTAGTTTCAGCCTGAGGATTCCCTCGTAGGTATGAGCTCCACGAACGGTTGGCTCGAGTTGCAGTGCGTGATGAAGACAGCGCAGCCCATCTTCGACTTCTCCCCTGGCGAGATACAGTTTGCCGACAAAGACATACGCATCCGCTAAAGTGGCGGAGGTTCCCTGAAAGCGTTTTCGATACAGTTGCAACGCATCCTCTTCGTGGTGCTCTGCAAGCATTTGAATCGCCGGAGCCTGAATAGGGGCTTCGCTTCCTTCACGCTCCACGGCTCGGACAAACGTCATCTGCTCCATCATCAACTGATGCAGAGCAGCCTCGTGCTGCGCCTCGGCCGTCTTCCCCAGTCCGACATACGCCCGCGACAGATAGTAATGCGCCAATAGCCGCGTCGGCGCGAGCTTTAACACCAATTGCAATTTATCGACGGCGGCCGGATAGTTCTTCAGTTCGAGTTCGCATTGGCCAAGGCCGAAGAGCGAGTCCACATCGTCGGGCTTGAAAGTAAGGATGCGCTCAAAGGCATGCTTGGCCTCTTCCCATTTGGCAAGCTTCACATCCGCGCTAGCCAGCAGCTCAAGGGCGGCCACATCGTCCGGTTGGGATTCGACGGCGCGCGCCGCATATTGCGCCGACCCGGCCAGGTCCATCAACTTTAAATCCGTCACCGCAATGTCGTAATCGATGTGCGCTAACTTAGCATCCGAGTGCTGCGCCTTGAGCAGCCATCGCAAACCCTCCTCGCATTCTTCCTTGATGCAGAGCAGTTCTCCGTACTCTTGCCACACCGATGGATTGTCGGGCTCGACCTTCAGGCTCTGCCGGATGGCTCGCAGCGCCAAGTCGTCCTGGCCAGTCAGATGATAGGCCTGGGAGAGATAGTATTGCGCGTCACCGTCGCCGGGAAGAATCCGTATGCAGTGCTGCAGCAGCTTGATGGCTTCTTCCTTTTGCCCCGCGGTCAGTTTGTATTTGCCTACTTCGAGCAGGAGATCTGGGTCGTTGGGTGCGAGTTTCAGAGCCTGTTCAAAGGCGGCTCCGGCCTCGGCGAGGTGGCCTGAATCCTCCAGCAACATGCCCTTGAGCTTGATGGCTGGCGCAAATTTTTGATGCTCCTCGAGCAAGCGAAGGACAAGATTCATTGCCCCTTGCTGGTCGCCGCCCTCGGCGAGTTTGAGCGCCTGATGGACTTGCCCCATCAGCGGAGACTCAGCAGGACGGGTCTTGTTTTGCGCGCGAAGTGCGGTTCCTCCGGCAGCATAGAGCGCTGCCAGAAGCAGAGTTGAACGCAGACAAGTCGCAGGCCAGACAGCAGATTTCACGCTCGCAGTGTAACGCCAGCAGAAACTAAAAGTCATTTCCACGGTCGATCAAAGGGGCGTCGACGACGTATCGCATCGAGCGAATTCCGAGGTCAATGAGTGTAATCGCGATTTTTCGCCAACTTGGCGATAGATTCAAAAACCAGTGATACGATGAGCGGCTATGGGGGCGATCGCATCCTGGGTCAGCGCGGCGGTTCTGCCACTGCTTTTCTTCTTTTGCAGCTATCGTGACGCTAAGAGTGCGGACGCCCGCGTAAAGGGAAACGCTCAAAGTCAACCTCAATCTGCGCAGGCGATATATGCCTCCGATCTCGACCACATCTGGAACCGATTATTTCGTTTGTTTTACGTGAGGCACACCGGCGATGGGCAGCAGTATGGAGGCGATGAACTCGATCCCTACCTGTGGTGGCAAACCAAATATCTACTCAGCGGCCCCTCTCATGATGAGGCCTTGAAGATGCTCGATGAGTTTCTAGGGCAACATTCTGAAAGGGAGATCACAGACCCGCTGAAACGTGCCTTGTTCCAGCGTGACCTTCTTGCGATTTATGACTGGCTATCGTTGCCCAGCGACGAACAAACGCAGGGTCGCTCGGAATTGCAGAAGCGGATCACCGAGATTATCCGCAGATTGGCTTTGAGCGAAGATCAGGTTCGAAAATTGCCCGATAATTATGAAGATGCAGTTCGAGCGCATGCGTTTCCCACAACCTACGACCCTGTTGATCCGCAGCATCCGTTCCTTCCCGCTGATCTCTTCGACCCCAAGGGCTCGTGGGTATGCCTCGGGGAACAGCAAGGACGCCCAGTTGCCTATGACCATCTCGAATTCTACGATGGAAGATCAATCTTCCTTGTCTTCTTCCAAGTGCCCGGAGGAAGGGAAAAGACGCTAGAGTACCTGGCAAAGCTCCGCAACTTCCCCAAGACGTGGGGCCCAAACCCAGACCTGCGCCCGTACCTCCGCGACGAGCAGCCTGATCTCGCCGGATTGGTTCCCTATCCTGAACCTCCCCAGTTTCCGATTGGGACACGGATGGCTTTGGTTCGCCAGATCGTGCTGATCGACAGCGACGGCAATCCAACACGAACGAACTTGACGGAAAGCGTGCAGATACGAGTCTATCGAGCCATACACTTCGATCTGGGCGGAACTGGAACGCACTCTCAGGACTTCTTCGAGTTCAAGGTAAGCCGCGGGGGGCTGTTCTCACGGCACGCGGGCGGGCTGGGAGCTATCGCTCCGGGTGAAAAAGAATTTGGCTTTTTTCATACGCACGGAACCGACGTGTTCGAGAGTGATGGGGAGAAGCCAGAGAGCGAGGAGGGTATTGTTTTGCTCACCTGTTCTAGCTGTCACGAGTTCGCCGGGATACACTCGTTCATCAGCTACTCTCGGCATCGGTTCGGCGCAGGAGTTGGCACGCCACCTAAGTTGATCGAGTCGAATCCAAATCGAGAGGCTGCTGTCCAGATTGAGTGGATCGTGCAGCACCACAAACTTGCCTTAGCCAGTCAGTAAGCCGGTTGCCGACAAGCGCCATGATGCGATCGCTAGTCGGCTAGCTCCAAACCTTAACATTCAGGCTGAGGTCAGGGCTAGCATTCCTCAGGTCCGACTTTTGTAATCAGTGATTACGCTCACATTCCTGTCAATGAGTCTTATGGCGATATGACGACAACAAACCCAATCGAAATGCTCCCGCGTTGATGAATCCGCTCTACATTGACGCGAACAGGGATTGACGGGACAATAGAATCGTCTTCACGTTTAAGAATCCGGCCCAAGTCTTAAGTATGACTGTGCAAGCTTACGCGGCTAAGAATCCTCAGCACCACCTTTTTCCCGCAGCATGTTTTTCGGCATTAACTCAGAGGGCCATTAACGTATTCCAACTCGCGCTAGCCATCTGTGTTCTAGCCTCTCCATCCTTACCTCAAACATCGACTCCCGGCAGCCCGTCTATGTCTATGCCCACGGCAGCGCGGGTCCAATCGCCCGGCTGGTGGCCCACCAAAGGGGATGCCACGCGAGACAGTTTCGTGGGCACGCCAACCTGCGCGAAATGTCATGGTTCCAAGGCTGCGAGCCAGCAAAAGCATGCCATGGCCAGTGCCGCCGTTCACGCCGCCGACGCTGAGATACTTCGCCAGCATGACCATCTTTCGTTTCGCCTTGGTCCTTACCGTGAGGAGATCGTAACGAAAGGCGAGAAAAGCGTTCTAACGGTCACCAGTGGCAATGGCACGGCGCCCTTCTCGGTTGACCTGCTGTGGGCTTTTGGCGTCGGTCACATGGGCCAAACTTATGTGTATGAGCGAAAGGGCAGCTACTACGAAAGCCATCTCACTTTTTTTTCATCTTCCCATGATCTGAATATCACTCCCGGACAATCTCTTGCCCCGCCGGCCAGCCTTGAAGATGCCGCGGGACGCCGCATGCCGCCAGCCGAGAGTCGCGCATGTTTTGCCTGCCACACCACTGCCTCTGTGACCGACAATCAATTGGATGTAAATGGCGCCGTGCCGGGCGTCACCTGCGAAGCCTGCCACGGGCCGGGCGCCAGTCATGTAGCCGCCATGAAAGCGGACCAGGAGGATAGCGGGCGCCTTATCATGAATCCCCGCCGCCTCGATCCCGTCGAGTCGGTGGACTTCTGCGGCGCGTGCCATCGCACCTGGCAAGATGTTGTGACCAACGTTGGACTCGGCGCACTGAACCTCCGTTTTGCGCCTTACCGCCTCGAAAACAGCAAATGTTGGAGCAAACCAGACGCTCGACTCACCTGCATTGCCTGCCATGATCCCCATCAGCCTTTGGACCACGATGCTTCGACCTACGATTCACGCTGTCTGCAATGTCACGTCAACCAGCCAGGCGCCAAAACAACCGACGATTACCCAGGAGCGGCCTGCCCAGTAAGCACGAAGAACTGCACCACCTGCCACATGCCCAAAATCGACTCTGCCATCCAGCACTCGACCTTCACCGATCACTGGATCCGCAAACCGCTCAAATGACGATTCAGGGCTGGGCGTAGTAACCGGTGCGCGTACGAGTGGTCATCCCCGGCTTGTCGACTGTAACCTGAAGCGAGTGGTACTCGTTCGCATGGTCGGCCCGGGCCACAGCGAAGGTGAGGATGTAATACGCGCTGGCGTCGGTTAGGCAGCCCTACGCAAGGCCTCCGGCATCGGCGTTAGAACTAAAGATTGAGTCCCTCTTCTCACCGACTGGGTTCGTTTCTGTCGTCCCGTTGACGCGCAACTGTCAATCCAAAAGGTCAGTTCCAGGCATACGTATTCACAGCCCGGAGCGGACCTTCGCTAGTCACCGCCGCGCGATATCCGTTCCCGACGCTGAGATCCGCCATGAGCCATTTTTTGCCGGCCTCCCTGTCTCCTCGAATTTCTTCAAGTTGAGGCGGAACGTCCGGATTTGTGGAAACAGAAAAGTCCGCGAGCGGAAAGGAAAGACCATCGCCAGTAGCCTTGAGAAAAGCTTCCTTCCGCGTCCAGCAAGCAAAAAAACCAGCCACTCTTAAATGATCGGGTAGCGCGCGAAGTCCGGCTCGTTCGCGGACCGAAAAAAATCGCTCCGCAAGTGCGTCGGCGTCCACGTCCGGACGAATTTTTTCGATGTCGACACCTATCCGTTGCCCACTGCCCACTGCGATCAGCGCTATGCTCCCCGAATGCGATACGTTAAATTCCAGCGCGCTGGAGTTCTGATACACCGCAAGCTGGGGCTTCCCACCACTCAGATATTCGAAACAGATCTCCGCCGCGCGAACTGAAAGATAAGCCGCAAGCAAGCGCCGGAGTGCGGAGCGACACCGCACAAAATGAACCCGGTCTTTTTCAAAATGAAATCGGCTGGCGCGCACATTCTCATCGGGAGCGAGAATGCTGGCTTCGGTCCCTGCTCCTTCGGGTTCGTCAAGGCGCACTCTCCATACGTCCACGTCGCCGGTCGAACAGGTCAATGTAGAGGGTGCTTGCAGCCACTGCCCCGAATTTCCTTCAGATCGCGCGGGAAGCGCTTTCGATTCTCGCATCTGCCTCAACCGTGTCATCTGCCCACCACGCCAATCAATTCTGCACAATATCCCGCAGCCAGATGACCAATGTCATCCTAATCGAACTGTGATTTAAGGGCCGAATGTGCCATCCTACATTGCTGTAAGTATTTGAGACCGAACCAAAAATCTCCCGTCGACTTGGACAGATCTAAGCTAACGATGCCGCTATTCAGCATTATCATCGCCGTCTACAACGATTGGACGGCGCTGCCAGCCTGCCTCTCTTCGCTTAATCAACAAAAGCGTGAAACAGATTTTGAAGTCATCTTAGTCGACGACGGCAGCGAAGAGCCTGCGCCCGAGAAGATTCGTCAATGGTCACATTGCCTTCCATTGGCTATAGAAAGACAAACGCACAAGGGCATTTCCGCCGCTAGGAATCGCGGCATTCAGATTTCCAAAGGCTCGTTACTGCTTTTCGTCGACGCAGACAGTCGACTGCAAATTAACTGTCTCACCACCCTCAAATCAGCCATTGCTGCCTTGCCACAGGAAAACTATTTTCAACTCCACCTGATCGGCGACTGCTCAAGATTTGTTGGCAGAACCGAACATCTTCGCCTCACCATGCTTCAAGAACACTTACTCCAACCGAACGGCTCCATTCGATACTTGAATACCGCGGGTTTTGCAATTCGGCGCTCCAGCGTGCCAAGCGACGGGGACCTATTTAACCCCGCCGCGATCCGGGCCGAAGATACCCTGTTACTCGCAACTCTCATACAGCGTGGGGAACTGCCCTTCTTTGTCCCTGATGCAGTCGTTCAGCATATGGTTCCCTCGTCTTTATTAAAGTGTCTGCGTAAGGATGTCCGGTCTGCTTATCTTGAAGGTGGAACCTATGCCCTCATCGCCTACAAAGGTATCAAGATTCGGATGAGTCAACGAGAGCGCTGGCACATGCTATGGTTGATGTGGAAGACGGCAAAAATAGCTTCCGTCGGTTGGTTGGCGTGCTTCGGGCTGATTCTCCGTCAAACGCTGAGTCGCGCTACTTCCCTTATATACAGGCTGCTTCACACCAGGTCCGCATCGAGCAGCACAAATCCAGCCTCTCTAAACGGAGCTTTATGAAAGACTGTCGCCAGTTTTACATCGATGGCAAATGGGTCAGCCCAGCCCTCGCCCGCGACTTAGAAGTGACCAACCCTGCCACCGAGACTTCTATTGCAACTATCTCATTAGGGAGCGCGGCCGATGTAGATAGAGCCGTGGCCGCGGCGAAGGAGGCCTTCCCTTCCTATTCCGAGATATCGATTGACGCTCGCCTCGCATTGTTTCGGCGGATTATCGAGGTCTATCAGGCCAAGTCCGAGGAGATGGCTGAGACTATTTCGCAGGAAATGGGCGCGCCGCTGTCCCTATCGCGAGCGGCTCAAGTTCCCGCGGGTCTGCGCCATTTAAAAGAAATGGTCAAGGTGCTCGAGTATTTCGAGTTCGAAGAGCTTAGGGGCACGACCCTTATGCGCAAAGAGCCCATAGGAATCTGCGGCCTCATCACCCCATGGAACTGGCCCATGAATCAAATCGCCTGCAAGGTTGCGCCGGCGCTCGCAGCGGGATGCACGATGGTTCTCAAGCCCAGCGAAATCGCGCCTGTCTCCGCCTATCTTTTCGCCCAAATATTGCACGAAGCTGGCCTGCCGCGCGGCGTCTTCAATCTAGTCAATGGCGAAGGGCCCACCGTAGGTTCCGCAATCGCATCCCACCCCGATGTGGCCATGGTTTCTTTTACCGGTTCCACACGCGCCGGAGTCGCAGTGGCATCGGCCGCCGCTCCCACGGTGAAACGCGTTACCCAGGAACTTGGGGGCAAATCGGCCAATATCATCTTAGAAGACGCCGACGTTGAAAATGCCGTCAAGGAAGGAGTGCAATCCTGTTTCCGCAACACTGGCCAGTCATGTGACGCGCCCACCCGCATGTTAGTTCCGCACACGAAAATGGCGGCTACAGTCGCCGTAGCTCGAAAGACTGCGGAAGCAACCAAAGTCGGCGATCCCTTCGCCGAAACCACGCACATCGGCCCGTTAGCCAGCAAGGCTCAGTTCGATAAGGTCCAGCACCTGATCAACGCCGGAATCGAAGAGGGAGCGACCTTGGTGACCGGAGGCGCGGGCCGTCCGCATGGCTTGTCGAAGGGCTACTTCGTGAAGCTCACTGTATTCAGCGATGTCCACAATGACATGACGATCGCTCGTGAGGAAATCTTCGGCCCCGTCCTTTGCATCATTGCCTACGAAGACGAAGCCGACGCTGTCCGCATTGCAAATGACACGCCCTACGGTCTTTCCGGTTATGTGACCTCGCGAGATCTCGACCGCGCCCGTCGCGTTGCCAAACAAATCCGATCCGGCAACGTTCATATCAATGGCGCACGGCTGGATTTTGCCGGCTGTTTCGGAGGTTACAAACAGTCAGGCAATGGGCGCGAGTGGGGCGAAGCCGGCCTCGAGGAATTCCTCGAATTGAAAGCCATTTTGGGCTATGCTCCGTCAGACCGATAAGTCAAAACATCTTGGTTGTCAACTCAGACCTCGCGCACCAGCTAATATCCTGATTCCGCGTGCCCATGATTGTAGCGCCGCCGTTCCCGCGGCTCGGTTCGGGCATCTTGCCCGCCGAGGCGAGCGCGAGGCGCACTGTCGCGAACCAGCGTAATTTGACCTCATAATTGAAGTGTCGTAACGTACTTAAGCGGCAGCGAACCGCAACCTTCCTCCCCTTTTACCGATCGCCCGGTCGCGCGCCATCCCGTTTGTGCGCCCATTAAGAATGAGAGGCATCGATTGACGGTCGGAAAAAACTGGTCGAAGACCTGGACATTTTTCGAAGGAGATTGGCACGAGGGCAACATTGGGATCATGGGTCCCCGCACCCATGCCGCATGGCTTTGCTCGATCGTGTTCGATGGAGCTCGTGCCTTCGAAGGAGTCACTCCAGATATCGAACTCCACTGCGCCCGCGTCAACGACTCCGCCAAGAAGCTCTACTTGAAGCCGACCATTTCGGCTGACCAATGGGTTCAGCTGGCACGCGAAGGAATCAAACGTTTCGACGAAGCCGCAGCTCTCTATATCCGTCCGATGTATTGGGCGGAAAAAGAAGGACCATGGGTTCAGGCTCACGATCCCGAATCCACCCAGTCCTGCCTGTGCATCTACGAGGCTCCGATGCGCGTGCCCAAAGGCTTCTCCATCACCCTGTCGCCGTTTCGACGGCCAACCCTCGAGAGCATGCCCGTCGATGCCAAGGCTGGCTGTCTGTACCCCAACAATTCCCGGTCCCTCTTCGAAGCGCAGGCGCGTGGTTTCGACAACGCAATCGTCTGCGACATGCTGGGCAACGTAGCCGAGCTAGCCACATCCAACATCTTTATGGGCAAAGATGGCATAGTCTTTACGCCGGTAGCGAATGGAACATTTCTTGCCGGTATCACGCGCCAGCGCGTAATCGGGCTCCTGCGCCAAAGCGGAGTCACCGTGGTAGAGAAAACTCTTACCTACTCAGACTTCGAGACCGCCGACGAAATCTTCGCCACCGGAAACTATTCCAAAGTCGTTCCCGCAACCCGGATCGGCAATCGCACCCTCCCGTTCGGTCCTCTTTATACCAAGGCGCGAGAACTATACTGGGCGTTCGCACACTCATGACCCATCAATTCAGAAGGCTGCACAAAAGAGTTGACGGCAATAGTGGTCCAGCGCCTCGAGGTGCAGCGTGAAACCAACCTCGGCATCAACCGTGGTCGAGACGCTGACCCCCATCTGGCAACGTGTTCTGCAAATCTCCTCCATCGGCATCGACGACAACTTCTTCGATCTCGGTGGCGACTCCGCTTTAGCTCTTGAGCTCTTTAACGAAATCGCTCTTACCTGCGGGCGCGAATTCCCGCCCGTGATGATCTACCACGCACCTACCATCGCTGCTCTCGCCGCTGTGCTGGAGCAGCCCATCGCGCCGCCGGTGCCAAGCCTGGTCCAATTGAAGCCAGGCTCAAAAGAACCGCCGGTCTTCATCGCGCACGGTTTGGGTGGCAGCGTCATCGATTTTTACCAGGTCGTAAAGCACATCGATACCGAACACGCCATTCATGGAATGCAAGCCAGGGGTATTGATGGAATCGAAGAGCCGCTCGACCGTATCGAAGACATGGCCAGCCACGCTCTCGACGCCATAAGACAATTACAACCCCACGGCCCCTATCTCCTCGTCGGCTTCTCTCTAGGTGGCCTCGTCGCGTTCGAAATCGCACAGCAATTGACTGTTCAGGGAGAAAAGATTGAACTGCTGGCGATGCTCGATTCCTACCCGCACGCCAGTCGACTCTCCCCGGCACAGCGAGCGCGTTTGTCGATGCGCCAAACCTGGCGCCGAGCCGCCCGACAGCTACATTGGCTCGGTGTGTCCCCACCTTTCGAGACCACAGTCGAAGCGTCCCAATCTCCCGCACTGCAGCATTTCCGGGATACTTCTTATCGAGCACTGGAGCGTTATCAGCCCCGGTTCTATCCCGGCAAGATAAACTTTGTCCGCGCCGCCATTCCCACGGACTTCCCTGCCGACCCAGCGGCCTTCTGGTCAAAACTGTCGCAAGAGTTCGAGCTCACCACCGTGCCCGGCGATCATATCGGAATTATGACCATCCATTTCGAAAGCCTCGCGGCAGCCATCACGCGTTTCCTTAGAGAATCTGCCTGCGAATGAAATCGCCCCCGCATTCTTAACGATTACCCATTCCCAAGGCTTCCTATATAACCTAGCCCTAGGTACTGTTACAGTTTGACCAAACCTAACAATTCTTGCAGTGACCAAACGTGATCGGTCAAGCCCGCTTCCATTGCCGGGGTGACGCGAAGCGTTTGGTGAATCTTGCAGAAATTGTAGTACATGTAGTGCAGCGCGACCGCGTGACGGTGATTGTCGATTTTCTTGCTATGTCCGTTCGTGAGGCGTGTGAATCGGCGCATATGCATCCGCATCGTGAGGTTCTGGCGCTCCACAAACGATGTGCTCACATGCTTGGGATCAGGATTGCCGCTCACCACCTTCATGTCACAACCGATGCACGTTGCCGGGGAGTATCGCGTTTCGTTATCCATCGGAGCGCCGTAAATCTTTTGCAGCATCGCATAATCAATATCCGCTCCGAAAGCCTCTTCTACCGCGTCCAAGTATGCCCTGTGACCATCGGTTGTGATCTGCACGCGATTGCGAATGCGGCTAGAACAATCTTCCATAAACTCTTTCGCCCATCCGCCATCACGTCCGCCGACTAAGTACGAAACGACCAGTTTTGTATCAGCGTCAATTCCGACCCATGTCCAAACGTCGCCCCAGCCTTCAAGTTTCTTTTCGGCTCTGACGTTCTTCGCCTTCGCCCCGACGAAACACCAAATTTCGTCCGCCTGTAGACGGCGCACCTTGAGGTTGCGAACGGCGCGGTTGTGATAGCCAGCACACGCGCAGCCAAGATCGGCAAGGAGCTTTAGCACTGTGACCGGGGAGCAGTCGGTCATTCTGGCGGTAGCTCTAATCCCGTTCCCTTCAACAAAGGCCGAAACGATCTGTGCTTGCTGGCGAATACTTAAGCGATTCATACTGTACATTATGCTTGAGCGAACAAGACTTGTCAACACATTTGTAAGTATTCTCTTTACATCCTAGCAAACTCACGATAGCATACATCCATGCCCCAGTCCGAGCAATTGTTTGATTCGGCTCCCATTCACCCCGGAAAAATCCTCCGCGAGATGATGGCTGTAAAGGGATGGACTCAAGACGAGCTTGCAATCATCACAGGAATAAGTCGCCAGACGATTTACATGATCTTGGCAGGTAAGAGCAACGTTAGCGCCGAATCCGCCGTTCGATTTGCCGCTGCGTTCGGGAATTCACCGGAGGAATGGATCAAATGGGACGGTTTATATCGACTCTCGGTTTTGTCGGAAGAGACAGATGTAACGCACGTCGGAAGCTTGGCGAAACTCTATGATCTCGCCCCTGTGCGCGAGATGATGAAAAGGGGATGGATCAGACCTAACCTAAATCCGATGGAATTGCAGAGAGAACTTGAGGTGTTCTATGAATCTGACTCTCTGGACAATGGGATGCGCTTCCCCATCGCGGCGAAGCGCACCGTCACGCTAGACGATCTAAATCCTGCCGAGGTCGCATGGTGTTTTCGTGCCCGCCAACTTGCAAAGACGTTGCTTGTTCCAGAGTTCAAGCCAGAGCGCATGACGAAGCTATACGCCGAACTTAAGAAACTGGCTGCCCATCCGAAAGAAGCCCGTCATGCTCCCACTGTGTTAGCAGAATACGGAATTAGATTTCTGATCGTGGAACCACTTCCCACCGCGAAAATCGACGGCGCGGCCTTTTGGATAGAAGCAGGGCCAGTGATCGCGCTTTCACTGCGACATGATCGAATGGATGGATTTTGGTTCACACTCATGCACGAATGTTCTCACATTCGGCATGGCGACCCCCTATCAGTCGATGCGGAACTAATCGACGAAACTAAGGGGATCGCCGTAACTTTGGTCGAGAGCGAAGCGGAGCGCCGAGCAAACAAGGAAGCAGCCGACTCTTTAGTTGCGAAGCCGGAAATGGATTCATTCATCCGCAGAGTCGGACCTCTTTATCAAAAGGCTAGAGTCATTCAATTTGCGAATCGCCTTCGCATTCACCCCAGTGTGATCGTCGGGCAATTGCAATATCGCAGGGAATTAACGTTCGGGTCTATGCGCGAAATGTTGGTGAAAGTGCGGGAGTACGTAACCTCAACTACGTTAACTGATGGATGGGGACACATGATCCAAGTGCCCCAACTCGGAGGGTAAAAGAAAAATGGCAACATCGGTTTTGCTGTCGGCAAATCTCGAACGGGCCAGCAAGAGGATGCTATTTCTGCGAGAAAAATACCTGGAGGCGCATCCGTCCGAATCGATCCCTGTCGATCCAAAGAAAGTGGCGGACTGGGCTTACGATGAGGGTTTGTGGGTACCGAAGAACGTTCACCCGAAAGAGGTATTACGTCGAAAACTCTGTCGTGCATTCCGCCACGAATACATGACTGACCCACAAGGAAGGGAAGTTCGGGCCAATTACGCTGTGGTTGAAGAGGAGATGACTGAGGACGGCCCGAAACGAAGGGCGAAGTTTTATCCCAACTTCAAAGCGCCGCCAGAAGTCGCAAGACAGAGCTTGGCCTTGGATCGAAAGACGGCATTAGCTACGGTTATGCAAATGACGATTGACTTCGATTCGTACAACGATAACAACGAATTTGGGATTACGCTGGAACCGCTGGATTTGGATTTCAACAAGGATATTGAGGAAATGAGATTGCCAGCGCAGTACGATCCAGACCCGTATGGTGATTCAGAGGATGAGGAGGACGAATAGCTAGTCTTTTCCCCATCGCTTTGCTGACGCTTTCTTTGCAATCTGTTTACGTTTAGCGGGCGAGAGCTTATCGGCTCTCGCCTTGCCACCCTTAGCACCGCCAAGCCGCCCTAACGCGACAGCGGCAGGATTCTTGCCAGCGTCGGGATCGGGAATATCGACTTGTCCCGTGGTTACATCAACGATGAATTTAGCGAGCTGGTTTGTGTCGCGTGGGCGCTTCCCTTTGCCGATAGTCACAGGAACATCATGCCATAGCCAGAGGCCATGCGCGAAGGGCTGTGGATTTCAAACTGTAACAGTACCTAGCCCTACCTATTCTTGACAAACCCTGGCCGCCCATAGGAAGATTCCTCCACCTCGGTTAATGTTTCCCCCCAACAACAAGATCTTTGCAAAACCCCAAATTAACACTCGACAAAGGCAGGTAAAAATCATGAAGCCGGAACATCCATCAGCAACCAGCTGGCTCGTGCTCGCAGTAACTTGTGCCTTCGCACTCCTGATATTGGCAACGCCATCGGCGCCCGCTCAGACTTTCAGCGTAGTACACAACTTCACCGGCGGAAGCGACGGCGGCTATCCCATGAACGGCTTCACCACAAACGGAACCGCTCTATTCGGCACGACTAGCTCCGGGGGCACTTCCGGTCTCGGAGTGGTATTCAAGATCAGCACCACCGGGACTGAAACCGTGCTTCATACCTTCACTGGCGGCGCTGATGGCGCCAGCCCCAATGCTGGCGTGATCAGGAACAAATCTGGCTACCTCTTTGGCACAACCACTGCCGGGGGCGCTTCCGGGGTAGGAACGGTATTCGAGGTTATCGGGAAAAAAGAGAGCGTCCTCTACAGCTTCGCCGGGGGCAAGGACGGCGCAGTTCCTGACGCAGGCTTGGTGTTAGACGCAGCGGGAAATCTCTATGGCACCACCAGCGGCGGCGGTGCAAGCGGCAACGGAACCGTGTTTAAGTTGGCAGCGCCGGCAACGGCGGGTGGTCAGTGGACAGAGAGCGTCCTCTATAGTTTCGGCACGGGCACCGATGGCTCGGTTCCGGTAGGCGGCGTGAGTCTCGATAGCGCAGGAAACCTGTACGGCACAACTTCCACGGGCGGCGCATACGGCTCCGGCACCGTCTTCCAGTTAAAGCCAGGAACTCCCTGGACAGAAAACATACTCCATAATTTCCAGAACGCCGACGACGGAGCCACTCCCTACGCAGGCCTCATCCCTGGTAAGTCGGGCGTCTTTTACGGCGCAGCCACTGACGGCGGCACCGGCGGAGGTGGCACCATATTTGAGTTAACACCCGACAATGGCAATTGGACCTTTACCGTTCTATACAGCGTACCGGGTTGGGGCATCTCCGGCAGTTTCCGCAATCTGGTTCGCGACGCAAAGGGGAATCTTTACGGCACAACCCATTGCGACGGCGGGTATAGTGCCGGAACGGTTTATGAGCTGACCCCCTCAAGCGGAACCTGGAACTACACCTTACTTTATACATTCACCGGCGGCAGCGATGGCCTCTATTCATTTAGCAATCTCGTCTTGAACCAAGGCCATCTTTACGGCACCACCGCATACGGCGGATCGCAAAATGCCGGAGTTGTTTTCGAGGTCATTCCTTAAGTAGTCGTTAAATAAGAAACGCCGACTCCCATGCCTGGGAGTCGGCGTTTTTTGTTGTCGACACAGATCGATTGCAGAGCAAGCGAAGTTCTTGACGGCGTACCTCTCTGACCGTTGGGTATACTCATTGCTTCACCCGGCCAACCGCTGAGCCAGAAAGAGTTCGCTACTGACCATGGATAACGTGCGATGAACGGCGCTGAAAGCCTCGTACGCACGCTGCTCGCAGCAGGCGTCGACACGTGCTTCTGCAACCCAGGAACATCGGAAATACACATCGTATCGGCGCTTGACCGCATCCCCGAAGTGCGTTGCGTTCTCGGCCTGTTCGAAGGCGTGGTCACCGGAGCCGCGGACGGCTATGCGCGTATGGCAGAGAAACCGGCGTGCACTCTGCTCCACCTCGGCCCCGGCCTCGGCAACGGCCTTGCCAACCTGCACAATGCGAGCCGCGCGCACGTGCCAATCGTCAATCTGGTCGGGCAGCATGCAACCGACCACCTGCACTACGACACACCACTCACGTCTGATATAGAGGGCATAGCGCGACCCTACTCGAAGTGGTTGCGAACCTCTCGCGCTTCGTCTGAAGTGGGCCGTGATGCTGCGGAAGCTGTCACTGCCGCGCGGACCGCTCCCGGCCAGATTGCAACGCTAATCGTCCCAGCCGACGTCGCCTGGAGCGATGGCGGTGACATTGCCGCAATCCCCCCATTGCCGAAGCCGCCGCTGCCCGATTTGCAGAACATCGAACGCGCCGCGGCGATGCTCCGTTCCGGCGCGCGAACCGCGATCCTGATCGCCGGCAATGGACTCTATGGCAATGGCCTCATCGCCGCAGGGCGTATCGCCGCTGCCACAGGCGCCAAATTGCTCGCTCCCTATCCGATCACGCGTCTGCAACGGGGCGCGGGGCTCCCGAGCGTGGAGCGCGTCCAATACGTCCTCGAGCCAGCAATCGAGCAATTCAAGGAATTTCGCCAGTTGATTCTAGTGGGCGCGAAGGCTCCCATCGCATATTTCGCTTACCCAGCGAAGAGCAGCGTAATGACCTCGCCCGACTGCCAGATCCACTCTCTCGCCAGCCCCGGCGAAGATTACATTGGCGCCCTCGACGCTTTAGCGACGGCACTCTCGCTACGTGGACAAGAGATATCAGCCCATCAAGCCGAGCGCCCGTCAATGCCAACTGGCGAGATCACGCTGCCCGGACTTGCCGCCGCTGTCGGAGCGCTCCTGCCCGAAAACATAATCGTAGTCGACGAGTCTATGACCTCCGGCCGCGGACTGATGGCCACAACCAAAGGAGCCCCGCCGCACGATTGGCTCACCAACACAGGAGGCTCCATCGGAATCGCCCTGCCCCTGGCAGTAGGCGCGGCCGTGGCCTGTCCTGATCGCCGCGTCTTATGCCTGAGCGCTGATGGCAGCGGCATGTATACCGCGCAAGCCCTCTGGACAATGGCGCGCGAGGGTCTTAACGTCACGACCATTGTCTTTGCCAACCGTAGCTACGCCGTGCTCAAACGAGAGTTTTCCTATTTAGGTGTCGGCAACCCGGGCGCGCGAGCGAATGCCCTGTTCGAGATCGGCCATCCCGATCTCGACTGGACGCTCTTAGCAAAAGGAATGGGAGTGCCCGGCACCCGAGTTACGACGCTGGATGCCTTTGGGAAAGCGCTGCGAGAAGGATTAGAGGCGGAAGGACCGACGCTGATTGAGGTGCCACTATAGCGGCCCTCGCAGAGCCGGGCGGCTCGGCGTCGCTACCGAGTACGTGCGAGTGGAACCAGCTTGACCAGTTCGCTTTTGATAACTTTGCCGGTTGGTGTCAATGGCATTTCGCCTACCAGAAGAATCTGAGATGGCCGCTTGTAGGGCGCGAGATGTTGCGCGGCATATTGCGCCAGCTCATTCTCCGAAGTTGTCGAAGACGGTGTGAGTTGCACATAAGCAATAATTTCCTCGCCACCATGCGCTCCCTCGACGGTTCGACCAACTACCGCCGAGCGCACGACCGCAGGGTGTGAGTTCAAAACCGCCTCGACTTCGGCAGGATAGACATTCTCTCCAAAGCGAATTATCAGTTCTTTGGTCCGTCCAACGATAAACAGATATCCATTTTCCAGACGAGCTAAATCGCGGGTGTTAAACCATCCTTCGGAATTGATGGCCGCAGCCGTTTCCTCAGGCGCGCGATAATAACCCTTCATGACGTTAGGTCCACGCACCCACAATTCGCCGACTTCTCCGTCAGGCACAGGTTTCTGATCCGCTCCGACCAACCGAACTTCGACCCCCGGAAGAATCCTGCCCACAGACGTGTCGCTTCGGTGCTCTCCCACAACTGCCTGCGAAATATTGGGAGAGCACTCCGTTACCCCGTAGCCGTTGTAGAGCGTCATGCCAAACAGGCCCTCCACTTGCGCTTTGAGCGCCGGCTGCAGCGGCGCACCCGAAGATGAAATGATGCGTAGGTCAGGAAACTTGAATGATTGTAATCCTCTCAATTTCGCATAGTCGGCAAACAGCGAAAACATCGACGGCGCCCCCAGGACCACCGTCAGATGCTCTTTCTCCAAGGTTCCAATAGCTGTGACCGGATCGAAACGGGAAGCCAGATACAGCGTCGCACCACTCAGCAAAGAACCTAGAAGGACGACCGAGAGACCAACCGCATGCGAAATCGGCAGGGCGCCATAAAGTCGATCCTCCGGACCGAGCGACCGGATCTTCGCCGACACCGCAGCGACAAACAGCAGATTGCGATGGGTTAACATCACACCCTTGGGTAGCCCGGTTGTGCCCGACGTATAAATCAACGCGGCTACCCGTCGCGCAGGCTCGGCGTCGACTGGCTCAGGTTCGACGTTTTCATAGAGTGGTCCGACCGCGATCGCACCGACCGGTGTCGCTTCCTGAACGGAAGCGTCGTGTCGTTTGGCGTGTTCCCGCGCCTGCGCTGACACGCTCGTCGTAAAGACCACCCGGCGAGCGCCGCAGTGATCCCGAATCTCGTCGACTTCGCGCGCTGCCATGCGCGCACTCACCAATACCGGCCACGCATCGATACGCGCTAACGCAAGCAGGATCGCAACCCATGCCCGGCAATTCTCACCGACGATCATGACCCGATCGCCCGGCCGCACCCCCAATTCAAGAAGCCAGTTCTGTGTCTCGGAGACGACAGACGCAAGTTGTCGGAAAGTCCAGCTACCGGAGGTTTCGACGAGAGCAGGATGATCGGGAGATTCCTTCGACCAGCGAGTGATCACATCGCAAACGCGCCCTGGAAGGTTCATCAAGACCTGACCGATACAATCGTCACGCGTGATTCTTGCACAACGGAATCCTAGTGCGCGCGTCTTCTGCCTGCAAGACAAACCAGGGACAGATGCCCGGTAACTGCTTCGCCTATGCCCTGGCCGACCCTACGGCCGAGCCGCTCCTTTTCGAAGGTGCGACTTCCAAAAAACCAACGTCCCGTCCGTCCGATAACGTACGCTTTTTCAATAAGCTGCTAGGCAGCCTCGACGAGCATGGGCCACTGACAAGCAAACCACTATGTCGTGATCAGATACGATCCGGGACTTTCCAGCAATGGCGCTAAGATCAGAAATGCTGGATAGAACTTCACTTTCAGCTGCATAGGACAGGCTTTTGTCATCCAACCGCCAATTCCTTCTGTAGTTCTTCCAGCGGAACGTTCTTGGTCTCAGGGACCATGGTCTTTACCCAGAGAAGCTGCAGGCACATCATGCCCGTGAAAAATGAAAATACATAGCCAGGAGGTACCACTGTGACCATCTTCGGGAAGAATGTCGTTAGCAGGGCGGCAAAGATCCAATGGGTGAAGCTGCCAAGGCTCTGCCCTTCTGCACGGTGGCGATTGGGAAATATTTCGGAGATGAACACCCAGATGACCGCGCCTTGTCCGATGGCATGGGCAGCGATGAATCCGAAGATACAACCAGGAATGATCGCGTAGTGTCCTTTGAAGAATCCCCATGCTACCAAGCCGAGCGAGGAAATGTAACCGAATGAGCCGATGTACAAAAGCGTGCGACGGCCCAGTCGGTCAATCAGCCATAATCCGACTAAGGTAAACACCAGATTGGTGATACCAATCCCGACCGATTGCAACAGAGCAGCCTTTGCTGCCAAGCCCGTCAGTTCAAAAATGCGCGGGGCAAAATACAAAACTGCATTGATGCCGGACATCTGGTTAAAGAATGCAATCAAGATCGCTAGCATGATGGGCTTGCGCAGTTGGCTCGTCCAGAAATGTCCAGATGACACGTCCTCCGTGGAAGCAGCGAGTATCTCGTCAGCCTCGGCGTCAATTTCGGAATCAGAAAGTTCAGGCTGTATCCGATGCAGTACCTGGATGCCCGCTTCGCGATCCCGCTTTCTGCTCAGCAGCCACCGCGGACTTTCGGGAAGAGCCGTGCAGGATAGGGCATAGACCAGCGACGGAAGGGCTGCCACCCCCAGCATCCAACGCCAGGCACTCTCGCCAATTCCAGCGAGAAGAGCGTTCGAGACGAAGGCGATCAAGATGCCGAAAACAATGTTGAACTGAAACATACCGGCAAGCCGCCCTCGGGCCTTTGGCGGCGCGATCTCCGCGATATACATGGGAGCCACCACGGTTGAAATGCCGATTCCCAGGCCACCAATGAAACGTGCCACAATAAACGTGGCGACATTCTGTGCCAGGCCGGAACCCATTGCGCCAACTAGATAGAGCACGCCGATCCACAACAGCGTGGCCCTGCGTCCGAACCGATCCGCGGGCCACCCGCCAATGAGCGAACCCACCACTGTTCCGTAGAGGGCGGATGCCATGGCGATCCCGTGCAAGCCCGAGCTCAGGCTCCAAAGCGATTGAATGGTTTTCTCAGCTCCGGAAATGACGACAGTATCAAAGCCAAAGAGAAAACCTGCCAGTGCCGCTGTAAGGGACCAGAAGAAGATGCGAAGGCTCATGGCAATTGCGGTAAACCGCCAAGGGTTTGGGAAAAGGCGAAAACGGAGTACGTGACCGTCATCGCCACTGCGGCGATGAAGCGCGCCTTCAGCCACTGCTTTGGAATATTTTTCGCGCTGCTCATTCGAACCCTGGCGTGGCGGAGGTCACGGGCCGATTGGTTCCCGGCGGAGCGAGTACATCATAGAGTGGCTGAGTGGGAGTGGTCTTAGGATTTGTATTGGCAAGCGAAATTGCCAGTATCCGTACCTTATCGTTGTCGGGAAGCTGAATTGTTTTTGCGGCTGGGGGAAGGTCAATTGCATAAGCAAAAATGTATGAGTAGCCATAGGCAACGTTCTTGCCAGCAGCGTCATGATGATGCGAGCAGTACCAGGCCAGGTCTGCACGCTTGATGTAACCTGGCTTCAGCCCTGTCATGTCGCCGTAATCATCATCGGCCCCGCTTTTCGACCACTGCCGATCATCCCATTGGCCAATAAATTTGCCCCAGTTTTCGATATTCAAGTCGATTTTATCTTCTCCTATTTTGAATGCTGCGTTCTGATCTCCATCGGCTGAAGTCGCTAATATATACACGCGATCGAATCGTCCCGCAGGAAGGCCGATCGTTTGGCCCTTTGCCATTACAGCATTCATAGCTCCAGACTTTGCGGGTGCGAGCTGAAATTTCACATCATCGAACGTGAGTTCTGATGGCAGCATTTCCGCTGGCAAGGAATTGCCTTTGCCGTCGAAACCCTTCGCCGTGGGCGTTCCGTCATTACTTGCAACTGCGAGGTCGTACTTCAGGTCGACCGGCTCGGAACGCACGGCCATAACGCTTTCTCGAGGAGGCGCCAATCGGATCGCAAACGTGCGCGGCTGATACGCGGTAAACGATGTCACAAGCACGCCGCCGGAGCTGCTCATTGGCCCAACTGGCTCTTCCTGACCGTTCACTTCGCGGACGGAGACGAGCGGCGTCGCGAATGAAAGTGTTACGTTCGGCCGCGGCTTGCCATCGAGTTCTACCAGGCGAACGATGAACTCACCTCCGTGTTCGGCTTTCTTTAAGGCAAGCAATCGGACACGCGGGTCATCGATCTTCACCAAAGCAAATTGCCGGCCAAGAAATCCTGCATGTTTTGAAGTTTGAAAAGCCAGCAGGGGATCATTTAGCCGCTGCCCCTGCCAATCGGTTTGCGCGGCCCGCCAGTCCAAGGCGTGCCCAGCGATTCCAAATACAAATTCGTGATGCCCGATGTCCTGCGTGCCTTGGTCAGGATAGCCACCCTGTGTACCCGGGGTACGGATCAATGTCAGGCGGATAGTATTGTCGGTTGGCTTATCAGAACCGTTTTTGCAGTCCGTGAGAATAGTTGCACCATAGCTTCCGCTCATGTCAGTCAAATCGATCCACTGATGTGAAGGCACTTCAAACTTTCTTGGTTCCGCGGTTGGCCGCTGGATCGTGCCAATATCCCAGTTATAGGTCGCCATTCGATTGGATGCTGTAAGAGGAAACGTCACTTTCAGGTTCGATTCCTTTGTGTTCCAGTCGATCACGTTGTTGAACTCGACACGTTTTCCAGCGTCTCCTGTGGAGAGTCGGATGGTTTGGACAAATTTCGATCCGGCCATCTCTCTCGAGACTTCAAGGGCGACACGTACGGGGCCGTTTTCTACGATTCGAATTCTTGCGGGGCCACGGACGTATGCCTTCGGCGCAGCTTGCTCCTGGTCCCAATCCATGTTCCACGCAGGCCATTGCCGAGGATTGTCGTAGGAAATCGCCAGCCGAATCGGAGCCGCGAGGAGCTCCTTCCCAAGGGTTTTGTCAAAGATGCTCGACACGTCGCCATCCGAATCAATCCTTATTCTGTAGTACCGGTTTTCGAGTGAGTTTTCGGAAACGTGAAGCTCGGATGTGTGCTCTGCATTTGCCTCGCCAGATTGAACGTCAAAAACCGCATAACCAACCCATGGCACTTTTGCCAGGAACAAGATTTTGCCATCCGAAATCTGTGCCGGAATGTCGGCCCCATCCGGCCCCGTTACGTGAGCTGCTTTCGGCGTCCCTACCGGAAAATTCACACTCGCTTCGATAACGTCTTCCCGCCCGATACCCAACGGATTAAACACGACGATGGGAACGCCGTTCACATCGGTGTTTAGTCCCGCCGCAACGCCCTCAGTAGCGCTCTGAAGCACACCGGCGAACTGGTTCAGCGCGATTACGTCGTCGTTCCAGGCAAACTCATATGCTTTGGGCGTGGCAGTGCCTGCGGCGAGATCGTGGAAATGCCCGCCCATCACCAACGTCCAGGCATCGTTCAGCCGTTCAAGCGGATAGTGTCGCGCGCCCAGCCACTCGGCCGCCACCGACGCTTCCTCGGCTGCCTCCGCTAGCAGTTCCTCTTTTCGCAACCACCGCTTCTGATAGGCTTGCGAAGTTAGGGAACCCGCGGAGTGATTGGTAAGCTCCATTTCGCCCGTGTAGCGCGGAAGCCCTTTCGCTTCGGCGGGCGTGATGTTCAGAAACATCTGTTCCGCACTCGCGGAAATGACATTCACAGGGCCATCTCCCAGTCTTACCACCGGCCATTCAGGATGAGGTCGCCCCTCCTGTACAGGTTCGTTGGGCGGCGGCATGCTTGCTTTGCCTTTGGTGACAATTGCCTCCAATCTCTTGACTGAATCTTCACGCGGCGCGCCGCCAATGTCGCCAGTTCCGTAAGAGTGATAATCAGTAAATACTCCACTTACTTCCCCATTGTGCTGCACGCGCGCTGCCCAGTCTTTCTGATAGTGGTCGAGTTCGTCTTCCTGCCGCGCATGCTCGAGCCCGTTGCGATGGCGGCGTAGCGAGTAGTACAACTCGAGGTCGGTGGCATCCAGCTTATTGTTCCGGTCCTCTTCGTCGATTTTGTGTCGGAGCTCTTGCACTCGTTTCTGAAGATCTTCGAGCGCGGTATCTGACGGAAGAGGTGCTAGAGGTGCGCTCAGGTCAGCCTCGATCCTGCCGTCGTAACTCCCGGGATTCAGCGCTGCAAATACACTTTCGCCATCCGTCCCAACCCACAAACCCACATTGAAGGGGGTGCCTTCCGGGGTCTTTTCGCGCGACTCCGGACCTCCTCCGGGCGCAGACGATCCCCAGACTAGTTTCTGAGTCGAAAATCCTTTGACTCCGGAATGCGCCAGAATTGTGGGAAGCGACGCGGGGAAGCCGAAACAATCCGGCAACATATATTCCGCGCTCGCTTTACCGAATTCCTTTCGGAACCAATCGTTCCCGTAAAGAATCTGCCGAATGATGCTCTCAGCGCTCGGCGTATTGACGTCGCCTTCCTCCATCGAAGAACCTGCGGGAAACCAACGGCCTTCCTCCACGTACTTCTTGAGTTTTGCAAAGTCTTCGGGATAGTACTCTTTCATCAGCCGATACCGATTCGCGCCGCTGAAATTGAAAACATAGTGCGGGTACTTGGCGAGCAGGGCGAAGTTGTCTTCCATCGTCTTACGCAGGTATTCATTGATGACCTGCGGATACTCCCATCGCCATTCGGTATCAAGGTGGGCGTAGCCGACGACATAAAGCGTCGGCTGTTTTGTCAGATCAGGCTCGGTAGTCTGGCCAGACAAACCGACTGAAAACAAAAAGATGCAGAAAGCAAAGCCCACCATCAGCCACATTCGCATTTGAAAACTTATGTTTTTGCCGCGACACTGTCTTTGCAAATTCCCATCTCCTAGATGACTCTGGCTTATAGGGTTCGTGGCAACTCGCCATTCGCGACTCCGGTGAGGCGGCCAGGCCCAGTGATTTCAAACCGTACCACGAAATCCCGCAGGCTGCCCACGTCGGCGAGCGAACGTACGTCGCGTTCCAGATCCTTCGCAAGGCATTGGAAGATCAATAGGCCGCAATTACGTCCTCCTGCGGAGGAATCGCAAGCGTCAACCGCCTAGTGACGCGCCTTCAGATCACCCGTACGACTGCCAATGTCGCGTCATCAGTCTGAGGCCCTTTGCAGAAGTCATCCATAGAGTTGAAGCTCAATTTGACGAGATCTCCGGCATCTTGAGAGCATTCCGCTGCGGAGGCGACTGCTTTCAATAAGCCTTGAACTCCCCACTCCTCCCCCTCCTCATTTGTCGCTTCGATGAGTCCGTCACTGAAGGCAATCACCAAATCACCAGTTTCGATCTGAACCAGACCCTCTTCATATTCCGAATCAGCGAACAGTCCAACTGGCGCGCCACCCGTTTCGAGGCAGTGCATCGAGCCATCTCGCCGAATAACGATCGGCGGATTATGTCCGGCATTTACATAGCGCAGAATGCGGGTCGAACTATTGAATACTCCGTAAAACAAGGTTGCATATCGGCCCTTGGAGGACGAGGTGTATACCTGCTGATTCACGACCTTGAGCAGAGCGGCCAGGTCGTCCCCGGTGAACAATGCGGCGGTCCGAAGGGAGGCCTGTACGTTGGCGATCATAAGTGCTGCGGCCAGACCTTTGCCCGAGGCATCTCCAACGATAAGTGCCAGGCGATCGTCCTTATGCGCGATAAAATTGTAGCAATCGCCGCCCAGCGCCCGAACCTGACGGCAGCGGGCGCCATAGTCGAAGGAATTGCTAACTGTACAGGGCACCTGCATAAAGCCCCGCTGCACGTCGCAGGCCAGTACCCAGTCCTGACTAACATCCACTACCATTTCGTTGGCTGTCATTTTTGCCTCCACTTGTATGTCGGTCCTGGCGCCGCGAAATCGACATCGGGTCGTGACTTTTGGCGAGGAAATATTTCTGACGAAGATGTAGAGAGCGACAGGACGGCTCCGACTACAGGATGAAGGCGCAGATCGCAAGCGCTATGACGACGAGGAGAGGAGCATAGGACAATGAAATATATTTTACTGATGTCAGGCACGAGGGCAGGCGTTGAGGCTTATCACGCCTGGCCGAAACAGGATATTGATGCACACATGGCGGTTCTCCATCGCATCAGCCAGGATCTTACTGAGTCCGGGGAATTTGTCGGCACACAGGGTTTGACCGAACCGAAGGAAGCAAAGGTCGTGCGCGGCGAGAAGAACGGCCTCCCAGTCACCGACGGCATTTTTCCCGAATCGAAGGAATTTCTGCTGGGCTACTGGATCGTCGACGTGGCCAATGCCGAGCGCGCTTATGCCATCGCGGGGCGGATTTCCGCCGTATCTCTAAACATTCCGATCGAGGTGCGGCAGTTCGCAACCTATGAAGGCAAATCCCGGTAAATAAACGTGATGACGGTGGCGCCAGAAGGAGCGCCGAACTGAACAGGAGAAGAAAATGAAATACATTTTGATGATGAATGGCAAGAAGTCCGACTTCGAAGGATATGCGAGGTGGTCGAAGGAGGATCTTCAGGCGAATGTGAGTTTCATGCGCGCATTCAGCAAAGAACTGAAAGATTCAGGTGTATTCGTTTCGACCGAGGGCCTGGGATGGCCCAGTGAGGCCAAGCTCGTCAAGGCCGGAAAAAACGGAGAACCAATCACCGATGGCGTATTTCCGGAATCGAAGGAGTTTCTCGCCGGATACTGGATCATCGATGTGGAGAGCCCGGAGCAAGCTTATAAGGTTGCCGCGCGAGCCTCACAAGCGCCGGGCCCTGGGGGGAAGCCGGGAAACATGCCCATCGAGGTGCGACCGGTTCTCAGTGGCCACGCAGATTTGGGCCTCTGAACACTGCGGCGGAAAGAAACTGAGATGGCAGAACATCTATACAACGCTCCGTTCGAGCATCTGTTGCGTGAACTTGCGCCGCAGGTGATCGGCGCCGTTGCTCGGCGCTTCCGCGACTTCTTCTCGGCCGAAGACGCCGTGCAGGAGGCCATGATTGCCGCTTTCACCCAGTGGCCGCAGGAGGGTGTTCCCGAGAATCCCCGGGGCTGGCTGATTCAGGTCGCATCCCGCCGCATGACCGACCACATGCGCAGCGAAATTGCCCGCCGCGAGAGAGAAACGGCAGTCGCTGCGGAAACGGAAAACTTGACATCCTTCCTCGAAGTCGAGACCGACATGGATTCCGACGACACTCTGATTTTATTGTTCATGTGCTGTCATCCCGCGCTCTCTCCGTCCTCTGCAATCGCCCTGACGTTAAGGGCGGTTGGCGGTTTGACCACGGCTGAAATCGCCCATGCCTTTCTGGTTCCCGAGGCTACGATGGCGCAGAGGATCAGCCGCGCGAAACAAACCATTAAGACTTCTGGCGTACCATTCCGACTCCCTTCTCCCCACGAGCGGACTGTACGACTGCCCGCAGTTCTGCATGTGCTCTATCTGATCTTCAGCGAGGGATACACGAGCAGCATCGGGTCGCATCTGCAACGATTCGACCTGGCGTGCGAAGCAATTCGCCTGACGCGCAACACGAAAACCCTACTCCCCGATAATCCCGAAGTTGCAGGACTTCTGGCGCTGATGCTCTTAACCGACGCGCGTCGCGCCGCCCGAACCGGGCCGAATGAGGAATTGATTCCCTTAGATAAACAAGATCGAAAGCTGTGGGATCGCTCGCAGATCTCGGAAGGAATTGAGCTTCTCGCCGCTGCGCTATCGAAGGGGGCAGTGGGCTTGTATCAGATTCAGGCGGCGATTGCCGCCGTTCACGACGAAGCCGAGAGCGTAGGGGATACAGATTGGCCACAGATCCTGGCCCTGTATGAGTTGCTGAAACGAGTCGCCCCCAGTCCGATGGTTGCTCTCAATCTCGCCATCGCGGCCGCCATGGTGCACGGCCCCGCCAAAGGCCTCGATCTGCTCAGGGCTCTCGACCGCGATCCGCGTATTGCCGGTCACTATCGTCTCGACGCCGTTCGCGCCCATTTTTTTGAAAAGATGGGCGATTACAAAGCGGCCATTCAACACTTCCGGATTGCGGCTGCGGGGACGACGAGTATGCCGGAGAGGAATTACCTACTGACGGAAGCGGCACGCCTGGCCGGCGACTAACTGCCAAATCGTCGGCTACCGTTTCCTAGAAAGTAAGGTCAGGGTTGCCCGGCATGCATTCCCAATCTGCCTCAAAAGTCCGGTCACGACGGCGCGGTTTCAAACGCGGTAACGACAGCGTAGAATTTGTGCCGATTCCACGGAGAACGAAAGAAATGCGCCGTTACCATCACATCGGAATTCCCACTACTGAAGTGAAGCCTGGCGAGACCCACTTGAAACACCTGAAACTCTTCGTCGTCAGCCACGAGAAAAGTGAATTTGGCGTGGAGTGGATGCGTTTCGAAGCGGACGCGGCGGTCCCTGATCTGGTCCGGCAAGTTCCGCACGTCGCGTTTGAAGTGGCTGATCTCGCCTCCGAGCTTGCCGGCCGCGAAATCCTGATTCCTCCCAACAGCCCATCCGACGGCGTCCGCGTCGCCTTCATAGTCGAAAACGGCGCGCCCATCGAACTGCTCGAATTCGCCGATCCCAACCACCCTGGCCGCCGCCAGCAGAGCAAGATGCTGATATAAACACCCTCCATCCAAAGCACATCTTAGAATAGCCACTCCCTCGCGGCTGGATCCTTTCTCGTACGAAAACCTTCGTCAGCAGATCCTAAGGCTCGATAGGTGGAAGTGTCAGCTCTGCAGCTCGATGTCGAATCTTGAAGCGCACCACAAGGAATTCCGCAGCCGTTCGGGTGCGGACTCAGAGGAAAACCTGATCACGTTGTGCGCAGCATGCCACGCTCGAATACATGGCTGCCAAAGCCCTCCCCGAAACCAGGTTCCTCACATAATTACCGGAAGGCTTTTCAGCCCCCTGAACCCGAACGTCGACGCCCACTGCGGACGCTGGCCAGTCAGCTTCATCTTCGGAAAGCGCCGCAAGAGATTATTGATCGCAATCTGCCCTTCTAAGCGCGCGAGTTGCGCTCCAATGCAAAAATGCGGCCCCGCGCTGAACGCCAGATGCTCGTTGTTCAGCCGTTTCAGATTTAACCGATTCGGCTCTTTGAATTTCTTGGGGTCCCGGTTCGCCGCACCAAGCATGCATAAGATCGTCCACTTTTTCGGTATGCGCTGCCCGCACACCTCAATATCTTCTTTCAGCACGCGAGCCGTAAATTGCACCGGGCTCTCATAACGCAGAATCTCTTCAACCGCCGTTCGGATCATCTCCGGATTTTCCCGTAACTCCGCCGCCTCTTTCGGATGTTGCAGCAGCGTGTACATTCCATTGCCGATCAGATTCCGCGTCGTCTCATGCCCCGCGAAGAGCAGCGCGATACACTGCGCGTATAGCTCTTCTTCAGTCAGCACTTCTCCTTCTTCCTCGATGTCGATGAGAAGGCTAATCAGATCGTTCCCTTTATTGCGTCTCCGTTCCGCCACCGTCTTTCGAAAAAACTCGGTCAACTCAATCAGAGCATCTTGCGCCCCTTTCGCCTGTTCCACAGTGCGATCCGGACTGCCTCGAAACAAAGCGATCGCCCGTGACCAATTAACGAATGTGTCGCGCAATTCCTGCGGTATCCCAAGCATTTCCAAAATGATGCGCACGGGCATCGGATTTGCGAATTCGCTCATCAGATCGACTTCAGACCCATGCTGCAGCGGCGTCAGCATTCGATCGACGATGGCCTCTACTTGCGGACGCAAGCCTTCAACCGCCGCCGCTGAAAATCCCTTATTCAGAAGTTTGCGCAGCCGCGTGTGCTCTGGCGGGTCCATAAATATCAGCCACAGACCCAACATGCGCGCCAATTCGCTGAACTCGGCCTGGCGGCTGAGCGGCAACGCCAGCAATTGCTGTTGCGCACGCTTTGCAGACAATCTGGGGTCTTTAGCGATCGAGGAGCACTCGGCGTGGCTGAAAATCGACCACACCGCCCACTTGCTCCCCACATCGACGTAGTGCAGCGGCCCTTCCTCGTGCAAGCGGGCGTATGTGGGATACGGATCCTGCAGAATTTCGTCGCTGAAAACAACTTTTTTACCCAAAGCGGTGGACAACAATGCCTCCTTCAAGTTACGAGACGACCGGCAGCCGCTTCCAAATCAATTCAAAAGTTTGGATTTTTCCCTTCACCGGTGTCGGTGGCGTGACCAATATGATTTGATCCCCTTGAAACTTGACGCTCCGGACCAGATCCTGTCCGACATAACTCTGAATCGATGAGATCTCGACGGAGTGGATCACCTCATCACCACTGAGCCTATACCGTCCGGCATAAGCGAGAAATGTCTTGAACGCCTCAGCCTGTTCTTCCGGCCGCGCAAGAGTGGAGAGCGATTTTCGCCCGGCGTGGCTGATCATGGCGACCACTCTGCCATCCGCCGTGTAAGTGAGAAGACCTATAGGATTGGGACCGTAGGGAGTCTCGCTTCGCTCCCCGGTAGAAGTGGTGGTCGAGGCGGACACCAGTCTCCAAGTTCCGACAAGTTCGTCGCCTGTGTGCCCGCTTCCCATCCTCGTTCTCACTATCAATTCTATGTCTTCGAATGTGCCTTGCGCTCGTCGAAAAGCTTCGTCCTAACCCGAGCAAAGACAAAAACAGACTTGACGCTCACCCACTTTCTCATTGAAGGTATTTTGACGGAAGCTCTACGCAAATATTATGACAAGGGAATTGGAAGGCAAGGTTGGATTGGTAACGGGCGGGACCTCTGGCATCGGCCGCGAAACCGCCGTCCTTTTCGCGAAGGCAGGAGCCAAAGTGGTGGTTGCAGGCCGGCGTGAAGTTGAAGGCGATGAAACGATCGAACTGATCCGCGCCGCCGGCGGCGACGGTCTATTTGTAAAAACCGATGTTTCGAACGCCTCCGAAGTCGAAACGCTCATTCAGAAGGCGATCGAGAAATTTGGCCGCTTAGACGTAGCGTTCAATAACGCCGGAATCGAGGGTGCCTGGGCACCTCTCGTAAGAGGATCCGAAGAAGATTGGGATCGCACCATCGACATCAACCTCAAAGGTGTTTGGCTGTGCCTGAAATACGAAATCCGTCAGATGCTCAAGCAAGGTGGCGGCGGAGCGATCGTAAACATGTCGTCGATTACAGGAATGGTCGGTGCCGTAGGAGCGGCAGCCTATAGTGCGAGCAAACATGGAGTGATAGGTCTGACGCAGACTGCCGCGCTGGAAAATGCCAAAAGTGGTATTCGAATCAATGCAGTATGCCCTGGATTTACCGAAACGCCGATGACAGATCGAGCCCTTCGCGTTCCGTCGGTTCACAAATATATTCTTAGTTTGCATCCCATCGGTCGTTTGGGAAGACCGTCGGAAATCGCCGAAGCCGTGCTCTGGATGTGTTCTGACCGCGCATCTTTCATGACCGGTCATTCCCTGGTTCTCGACGGTGGCTTCCTGGCAGGTTCCAATTCCCCTAGCTAGCCAGAAGTTGCAGTTGAGGTTTCTCTGGTCGGGCGGAGGTCATCTGCAATCTTGCCCAAATCACTTTTCGCAATTTTTCCGCTCGGGGTCATAGGCATGGTCGAGACTAACAAAATCCGCGATGGCCGCTTGTAGGCCGCAAGGTGTTTCGCGACATATTCAGCCAGATCAATTTCCGTCAGATGCGAGTCTGGGACCGGTTGAATAAAGGCCAGAATCTCCTCATCTTCTTTGGTCGTTCTGCCAATCACAGCAGACTGCGCCACCGCCGGATGGGCATTCAACACGGCCTCAACCTCTGCGGGATAGACATTGAAGCCTGATCGAATAATCACATCCTTCGTGCGTCCGACAATAAAAAGATTCTCACCCTCGAAGCGGGCTAGATCCCGCGTATTAAACCATCCTTCCGCGTCGATGGCAGCGGCCGTTTCTTCGGGAGCGCGATAGTAGCCCTTCATAATGTTCGGTCCGCGCACCCACAATTCGCCCACCTCCCCCGCGGGTACTGGCCGGCCATCACCTCCAACCACTCGGGCTTCGACTCCCGGAAACATCGGGCCAACGGAATTATCCGAGCGCGGAGGCGCGTCCACCCGCACCTGCGCAATGTTAGGAGAGCACTCAGTTATGCCGTAGCCATGATGAAGCGGCAAGCCAAAGAGTTTTTCCACCGACTCTTTGGTTGCAGGAGGAAGTGGCGCTCCCGAACAGGAAATAATGCGCAGCGCCGGGAGTTTCAGAGACTCCAACCTTCTCATTTTCGCGTACTGCAAGAACTGCGAATACATTGACGGCACGCCCAACATGATCGTGATTCGCTCTCGCTCCAGAGTTACGCGGGCAGCCATCGGATCAAACCGAGGCTCAAGATAAATCGTCGCTCCGCTAAGCAGCGTTCCGAGGAAAACAATCGATAGGCCAACGATGTGAGACAGCGGCAGAATGCCATAAAGACGGTCTTCAGAATTCAAGGACCGTATCTTCGCCGCCCCGCCCGCCGAGAAGATCAGATTGTTATGGGTCAACATGACGCCTTTGGGAAGACCAGTTGACCCAGATGTATAAATCAAAGCCGCGACGCGATTCCCAATGCCAGCCTCGATCGGCTCCGGGACGACGTCCTCGTTCACAGGACCCAACCCTATTTGCCCGAGACCGCGCACATCCTCGACCAGGGCTCCATGTCGATGCGCATGCTCCGTGGCGTGGACGGACACACTAGTCGTATAGACAGCACGCCGAGCCCCACAGTGATCGCGGACCGCATCGATCTCGCGCGTCGACAAATGCGCATTCACCGGCACTGGCCAAGCGTCCAAACTGCCAACCGCCAGCAAAACAGCCGCAAATTCCCGGCAGTTTTCACCGACGATCATCACCCGATCGCCGACTCGCACTCCAGAATCGCGAAGCCAGTTCGCAGTCTGCGAGATGGCTTCCTCAAATTCCCGATACGTCCAGCTGCCGTTCGGATCTACAACAGCTTGATGATCAGGCAACCGTTCCGCCCAGGGCTTAACGATATCGGAGATGCGCATGAAGATTTAACGGCCCTATCGAATCTCAGGGTAGCTGGTCTTGCTCCGCCGATCGATCCATCCTCTACCCCGAAGCCTGCTTCAGCTTAATGACTGTCTCATCTCGGGGTACATGATGAAGTCATACTTGCTACGCAGATTCACATCGGCGTCCAGTTCAACCGGCCCCGAAGGAGCGAATCGCAACCGAAGACATTTTGCGATTGTCATGAGATGAATCTGCATTTCGATTCGGGCAAAAAGCGCCCCGATACAGTTTCTCGGACCCGCGGAGAACGGGAATGTCGCTAGTCGATGCCGCTGTTTCGATGGGTCAGAGCGAAAACGATCCGGATTGAATCGGTTTGGCTCCTCCCATAGATCCGGGTGCCTCTGGATGAAATAAAGCGGAATATAAATCTCAGTCCCGGCTGGAACGAAATACTTTCCTAGGTGATCGTCACCCAGCGCTCTACGGGTCAACAACCAACCAGCCGGATAGAGGCGCATAACCTCGTCGATGATTTGTCGTGTGTAGAGGAACCTGGGCAGATCGCTGAGCTCAGAATAAGGTTTCAGCGTATTCAGCTCGCTAGACAGCTTTTGTTCGACTTCCGGATGCTGGGAGATCAGATACCACGCCCAACTCAGAGTGCTTGCGGTGGTCTCATGACCGGCAACAATCAGCGTGAGAATTTCGTCGATCAGTTGATTGTCCGGCATCAATTGGCCACTCTCTGGATCGCGCGCCTCCATGAGCATGCCTAAAGCGTCACCCGACGTCTGGAGATGCTCTCGTCTTCGATCGATGACCTCACGAATGATCTTTCCTAAAGCTCGGAACGACAACGCGAATTGCATATTGCGCGCCTGTTCCTGAGTGAGAAGATCGAAATGGGAACCCACGCGTTCGTAGTCTTCGCCCAAAATAAAGCGCAGCACCACCTCGAGTGCCACACCGCTGGCATCGCGCGTCACATTCACGCCCTCGTTTCGCCGAGCCGCCAATTGCCATTTACTGAGGAGTGCCGAATTGACCCCTGAAATCATTTGCATCAGGGGCGCGATTGATTCATGAGTAAATGCTGGTTGGATCATTCGCCTCTGCCGCTTCCAGAGGTTACCCTTGCTCACCATTAGCCCATTGCCGAGCAGTAGGGCGACGCGCTTGATAATTTGGCCCTTCGCGTAGTTCTCCCAGTTCTCAACCAGCACATGATGCGCAAACTCGACATCCCTTGTCGCATAAACGCTGGTCTCATAGACGGAGGCCTTGAAAATATTGCCGAAGAGCTCGAACTGTCGGCCCATCCAATCCAGCAGGTCATCACTGACGCCATATTTCTCTGGAGGGCCCGGTGGTATGCGTCCCTGCTTCACCTCCATATCCGATATCTTCTCTCCCACGCATTCAAATCAATCAACCTAATTACCATCAGCTCAATTCCGGAACCTGAGAAACGGCCGCTGGATTTCTCAGCAAGCGCGAGTAAGCCTCCAGCAATGCTTTGCGGGATCGATCCAGACCCACCAGTTCTATCGAGCGCTGCAGCCCAATCTCTCCCATTTTCTCGCGCTGAGCGGAATCATCCAAGAGTCCGATCATAGCCTGCGCAAACATCTTAGTATCTTCATGGTCAACGTAAATCGCAGCATCACCAGCCGAGCGGCGCGTCTCCAGTAAGTCGAACGAAACGATCGGTCGTTGGCATGCCATATATTCCATAATCTTGGTCATAGTTGATAGCTGATTCATACGATCAGGCGGATCGGGAGCCATGCACAAGTCCGCCGTTGACAGATAGTCGATCAACAAATCATCCGACACGTGTCCAAGAAACGCTACACAGTCAGCTACATCTAGCTCTTTGCTTAGCCTTTGTAACTCATGCCAACATTCACCCTTTCCAATCATTGCAAACAAAACGTCCCGGCGTCCGAATGTATGAACCACATGATGTGCAGCATGCACAACCCGGTCGACGCCGTCTTGCCGCCCCATGACCCCCAAATACGCTGCCATATAAGAGAACTGCCGTTTGAGCTCCGGCCGCGGCATCCTGCGATGAAAGCGGCTAATATCAACCCCGTTCCGGATGATTGCCGACCGTTCATCCCCCACATTTCCCCGCTCGCGAGCAATGTCACGATAGGATTGATTAGTCGAAATGACGAGATCGGCCGTGTGATAAGACTGTCTTTCCAGAAACACTAACGTGCGATACACCTTTCCGCGACGCTGAAACTTCGATTCATATAGTTCGGGGCATAAGTCGTGCTGATCATAGACGACCTTTTTCCCAAACAGTCTGAACGGCGAAGCGATCAGGAAAAGTAGGTCAGGTGGATTCGCGCAATGAATTACGTCAAAACCATCACGCATCCAGGCCAGGAGCGACAGTACTCCCAGGCAAAATAATGCCCACCCATACTCAAGGAAATAACCCAGCTTACCGCTGGCTTGGAACAACGGCGGATAGCGATATACCCTTGTACCGTCAATTTCCTGGTAGCCGCTTTGATCGAATTCTTTCCCTCTCGGACAAATGACGCTGACGCCGTACCCGGCTCCTCGCAGTGCTTCCGCAAAGTGGCGCATCCGTCGATCAAATGGGAACGGAGCGTTCTCGATCAACATCAGTACTCTACCGACCCTCGAGTTTGCTGCATCAATTGGTGACATATTTTTCCACACTTGCAAGAAAGTTCAGCGAACTTATCGACCAAGTTTTCTTTCGATGAAAGCAACAGTGCTTTTCACCGAGGAGAAGTTCTCGGTCGTTACATCTTCGTCGTCTACGGAGATGCTGAAGCGTTCTTGAATAAACAAGATTAGATCGATCACTCCTTGAGAGTCGATTACGCTGCCGAGCAGCGGCACGTCGTCATTGAGCGCTTCGCTACGGCCAAAGAGAAACTTCTCAGTCAGGAAGTTGCGAATTTCTTGTTCGATCTGTATTCCTTCCGTTTGCATGTATCCCCACTTCCCGTTCATAAGTTGTGAACCAAAAATGACGAAAACTAAGGTCAGCGCTTCAAGTGCAACTTGAGGCCACCCAAAAATTCCTCGTAAGTATGCTCTTCGGTTAGCGGAATGGTTGCGACTCCCAAAGTTTCGCCAGCAGGAGTCCCCCAAAAGGCGTGTGGCGGTACATTACGGCTCACTACCGTACCCGCCCTGATTACCGCCCCTTCACCGATTCGGACATTAGGCAGAATGACGCAATGCGGTCCAATAAAAACGTCCTTCTCAATTACAACTTTTCCGTTACCCGTAGCTCTTCTCGGTCCAGCGTAAAAGTGGGAGATTATCGACGTTCTCAAGCCGATTCTGCAGTTATCCCCGATGGTTACGTCCGCGGGATGTATTTCATCGATATACACAAGCTGGCCAATCCAAACGTCGTTCCCCATGTTGACTCCGCGGAGTCGCTGCAGCCAGGGTCTGAAACTGGACCCGCCGGGGGCAAGAAAAGCCATCTTTCCAGCGAGCCTCGCTAGTAGAGGCGGTAACGTCAACGGCTCTTACCCCCACGTTTTAGGATCGGAAATACCCAGGTTTTTGAATTAACTTTCGCCTGCATGATTGATCCCAACCTTACCAGCAGATGCCTTCGTAGGTTCGAGCGCCTTCGGGCCGGCGTGTCTTATCGAGGTGGATTAAGTCAATCACAATGTGCTCGGGGCGAAGGTGCTTGGCCAACTGATCTTTGCTCGCCGATTTGTTGCCCAGGATTACGACTTCGGCGGTGCGCAGAACGGCTTCGAGGTCGGCCGAAAGAACCGATCCTATATGCGGAATCACCTCTTCGATGTACTGACGATTGGCGCCCGCCAGGCGGCCCAGAGATACGTCTTCATCCCAAACTTTCACGTCCAGGCCTTCGCCGAGCAAGCGCTTGATCAACTGCACCTGCGGGCTCTCGCGCAAATCGTCGGTACCAGCTTTGAAGCTCAGTCCAAGCTGCGCAATTTTCTTTTTACCTGTGCTCAATATCATTTCGACGGCGCGATCAACGTGCTCGGCATTGCTCGGCATCAACGACTCGAGCAGCGGCAGTTTGAGATCGAGTTCTTTGGCTTTGTATGTAATCGCGCGCAAATCCTTGGGAAGACACGAACCGCCGAAGGCGAATCCCGGAGACAGGTATGCCGGCGAAATGTTGAGCTTTGTGTCAGAAGTGAAAATCTTCGTGACCGCGTGCGCGTCGACACCGAGATACTTGCATATCGTTCCCATCTCGTTGGCGAAGCCCACTTTCACCGCGTGATAGCAGTTGGAAAAATACTTGACCATCTCGGCGACGGGAATCGTCGTCTCGTAAAGCGTGCCGGGAGTCTGCTTATAAAGTTCGCGCAACGGAGCAAGATGCTGCGTGTCGCTGGCGCCGAGAATCGTATACGGCGGATTGAGAAAGTCGGCGACCGCGCTCCCTTCGCGCATGAACTCCGGGTTATAACAAACCGTGAAATCCTCGCCACACTTCTTGCCGCTTTCCTTTTCGAGGATCGGCAGCACGACCGTCTCGGTTGTTCCAGCCAGTACCGTGCTCCGCAACACAAAAACGTGCGGCGAATTCTTCTTGCGGATCGCGGCGCCGATCTCTTTCGCTACGTGCTCGATATGACTGAGATCGAGCTTGCCATTCTTCAAACTCGGAGTTCCAACGCAGACAAACGAAACATCGGAATTGAGCACCGCCTCGTTAGCGCAGGTGGTCGCGTGCAGCAGGCCGACGCGATGAGCTTCGGCAACCATCTCCGACATGCGCGCTTCAATGATCGGAGTGCGCCCCGATCCCATCATCTCCACCTTGGCGCGGCTCACGTCGACCCCGATCACCTTGTGGCCCATGGAGGCGAAGCAGGCAGCAGACACCGAACCGACATATCCCAAACCGAAAATGCTGACAGACGAACCCAATCGAATTCTCCTTTATAAACGTGTGCACTGGCCACAAACGGCTGAGTGAACTATACCAATCCTCTTAGCGAAAAGCAGATCGCTTTCCCTGCCCATCTTCGCGCAGAGCAGTCACCGCCGAAAACTCCGGAACGTCCGGCTTCGAAGCTACATACCGCAGCCAATTGCGATAAATAGTGGTCGCCGACGAGCGCCAAGTCTTCTGCAGACCCCCAGCAAGCACAGCTTCAGGAAAGCCTTCGATGAGCTCTTCTCGCCGGTCCGACCGAACAAGGTCACGAAACTCCGCGACCAGCCTCGCGGAGGCAACATCGAAATAGCCCTCCGGCATCGTCGGATACGTCTCCCGTTCCCCGCGCACAAATCTTTTTATATCTCGCCGGTATTCCTTCAGCAGCGTGTGCGAGTCGTACTCCGGATGGCCTTGGAAGCATACAAAAAGACTTCTTTTTTTCTTCTTTGTGAAGGAATCGACTCCCCCGCCGGCAGATTGCGTTAACACCGTGTAACCGCACGCCGCGAGATCGACCGCCCGCACCTCATTCCATCGGGAATGCGGAAAACGAATCAGTTCCTCGGTGCCGTCCGTGAGTTGATGGTGAGCGACCTTGTCAAAAGCAAAAACGCCAAACTGCTTGTCACTCAGCGGATGCCGGTTGATGCCATCGCTATAAAGAACACCCGCGTGCGCCGCCAGGCAAGATAGAACCGCCGAGACCGTATGATTCTCGGCCCAATCCAAAACCGTTGCCAGGGCAGGCCAGTACGGTTCATTGCGCAGGTTGGCTTGCTTCGGTTCGGTTCCGGTCATAATCATGCCGTGAAACCGGTGACCGAATAAGTCATTAGTGCTCGAATAAAAGCTGCTCAAATGCTGCTGTCCCCGTTCCCCACGGGCTACTCCGGGCAGTGAGAACAGACTTACGCACACGAGAACATCCTCGGAGGCGGCCTCCAGCAATTCGAAAAACTGCATTTCCGTATCTTCGAGCGCCGCGTCCGGCATGTTATTGATGAACGCAACTCTGACGCACTCCGCCCCCGCGGCGTAGCTTTCGACCGTCCCCAATGGCCTTAGCTTTCTCTCGGCCCAGCGGGGCGGAACGCGCCCACCCTCGCAGCCACTCTCAATAATCAGCGGCATAACATCCCCTATACTCTCGCCTTGTCGAGTGCCTGACCTAAGTCCTCAAGAATATCGTCGATATGCTCGATCCCAACACTAAGTCGAATCATCTCCGGAGTAACTCCCACTTTAGCCTGCTCCTCGGGAGTTAGCTGCCGGTGCGTAGTCGAAGCTGGATGACACGACAACGACTTCGCATCGCCCATGTTCACCATGCGCTTGAACAAGCGAAATGCATTGAAGCACTTCCTGCCGCCCTCGTATCCGCCCTTCACGCCAAAGGTCAGCAGCGAGCAGAAGTTTGTGCCCAGATATCGGTGAGCCATCGGATAGAGCGGATTGTCGGGAAACCCGACGTAGTTCACCCAATCCACCATGG